>CAWCHK010000010.1:0-172287 GCA_963795385.1 uncultured Actinomycetota bacterium | reverse complement strand
CTGTGGCCTACCTGGACCGGTACCGTATTGCTGCATCGACGACGAGCCACTCGATGCCTACCTCGACGGGTGGCGGCGGTGCCCATCCGGGCACGGCACCGAACCTGTCGATCGTGCACACGCCGCTGCACTAAGTCGGGCGGGACGTCCTCGTCGCGGCGCTGGTCCGCGCGGGATTCACCGCGCCGTACGTCGTTGCCTCGCAAGGGGATCCGGACCCGGACTTCCCCACCGTCGCCTTCCCCAACCCGGAGGAGCCGGGGGCGATCGACGCGGCGCTGGACGCGGCCCGCGAGCAGGAGGCCGACATCGTGCTGGCCAACGACCCGGACGCCGATCGCTGCGCGGTCGCCGTGCCGGACGCGGCGGCCGACGGCGGGTGGCGGATGCTGCGCGGTGACGAGGTCGGCGTCCTGCTCGGCGCGCACCTGATCGACCGGGGCGTCGCGGCCGACGCGGTGTTCGCCAACTCGATCGTGTCCTCCCGCTGCTGGCGGCGATCTCCTCGGCGGCCGGCATCCGGCACGAGGAGACGCTCACCGGGTTCAAGTGGATCTCCCGGGTGCCGGGGCTGCGCTACGGCTACGAGGAGGCGCTCGGCTACTGCGTCGACCCGGCGTCGGTGCGGGACAAGGACGGGGTCTCGGCGGCGCTCCTGATGGCCGAGCTCGCCGCGATGCTCAAGGCCGAGGGGCGCTCCCTGCTGGACCGGCTGGACGACCTGGCCCGCGCGCACGGCCTCTACCAGACCGATCAGCTCTCCTTCCGGGTCGACGACCTGGCCCGGATCGCTGCAGCCATGCAACGCCTGCGGGACAACCCTCCGGATGTCCTTGGCGGCAGCCCGGTCGTCCAGATCGACGACCTCGAGGCACCCGACCGGCGGCCTTCCGCCCACCGACGGCCTGCGCTACCTGACGGCCGACGGCGCGCGGGTGGTCGCCCGGCCCAGCGGCACCGAGCCCAAGCTCAAGTGCTACCTCGAGGTCGTCGTCCCTGTGACCGACGGCGTCCCCGTCGCCAGGGAGGCAGCGGCGCAGGCCCTCGCCCGCCTGCGCGCGGACGTCGCCGGCGCCGTGGGTCTCGACTGATCTGAGCCGGCCGGAACCGACATAGACTCACGCGGGTGAGCTCTCCGACCACGCAGGCCACGAACCCGGCGGATGGGGCGAATCCCTTCGATCGCGCCCACGAGGTCGTCGGCGTGAGCGAGTTGAGCGACGTCTCGCTACGACGCTTCCTGCACGGCCTGCCGGGCGTCGACCAGGTGGGTGCGCAGGCCCGGGCCGCGGACCTGTCGACCCGTTCGATCAAGACGACGTCGAAGGCCTGGGCGATCGACCTGGCCATCTCGATGATCGACCTGACCACCCTCGAGGGCGCCGACACCCACGGCAAGGTCCGCTCCCTGTGCGCCAAGGCGACGACACCCGACCCGGGCGACATGTCGTGCCCCCGCGTCGCCGCCGTGTGCGTCTACAACGACCTGGTCGGTCCGGCCATCGACGCGCTGACCGAGTACGGCGGCCGGGTGGCCGGTGACTCGTGGGTCAACGTGGCGGCGGTCGCGACGGCCTTCCCCTCCGGCCGGGCCAGCCAGGCCGTGAAGCTGGCCGACACGCGGGACGCGGTGCTGGCCGGAGCCGACGAGGTCGACATGGTGATCGACCGGGGCGCGTTCCTGTCCGGGCGGTACCTGCAGGTGTTCGAGGACATCGCGGCGACGCGGGCCGCCTGCCACGTCGACGGCGCCGACGCACATCTCAAGGTGATCCTGGAGACCGGCGAGCTCGCGACGTACGACAACGTGCGCCGGGCCTCGTGGCTGGCGATGCTGGCCGGCGCCGACTTCATCAAGACCAGCACGGGCAAGGTCTCGCCGGCGGCCACGCTCCCGGTGACCCTTCTGATGCTGCAGGCGGTGCGGGACTTCCGGGCCCAGACCGGCCACCAGATCGGCGTCAAGCCGGCCGGCGGCATCCGCTCGAGCAAGGACGCCCTGCGCTACCTGGTGACGGTCAGCGAGACCGCGGGGCCGGACTGGCTCGACCCGGCGTGGTTCCGCTTCGGGGCGTCCAGTCTGCTGAACGACCTACTCCTGCAACGACAGAAGCTCTCCTCCGGCCACTACTCGGGCCCCGACTACGTCACGGTGGACTGAATGCCGACCTTCGACTACGCCCCCGCTCCGGAGTCCCGCGACATCGTCGACCTCCGCAGCAGCTACGGCCTCTTCATCAACGGTGAGTTCGTCGAGCCGGCGGCCAACGGCACCTTCAAGACGGTCAACCCGGCGACCGAGGAGGTCCTGGCCGAAGTCTCCGAGGCAGGTGAAGCGGACGTCGACCGCGCGGTGCAGGCCGCGCGCGCGGCGTACGAGCGGGTCTGGTCCCGACTCCCCGGGCGGGAGCGAGGCAAGTACCTGTTCCGGATCGCCCGGCTGATCCAGGAGCGCTCCCGCGAGCTGGCCGTCCTGGAGAGCCTGGACAACGGCAAGCCGATCAAGGAGAGCCGGGACGTCGACGTCCCCCTGGCGGCGGCGCACTTCTTCTACCACGCGGGCTGGGCCGACAAGCTCGAGCACGCAGGCATCGGGCCCGACCCACGACCGATCGGCGTTGCGGGACAAGTGATCCCGTGGAACTTCCCGCTGCTGATGCTCTCCTGGAAGATCGCTCCGGCCCTGGCCTGCGGCAACACCGTGGTCCTCAAGCCGGCCGAGACGACGCCCCTCACGGCACTGCTGTTCGCCGAGATCTGCCAGCAGGCCGAGCTGCCGCCAGGCGTCGTCAACATCCTCACCGGCGCCGGCCCGACCGGGCGGGCACTGGTGGAGCACGACGGCGTGGACAAGGTCGCGTTCACCGGGTCGACCGAGGTCGGCAAGGCCATCGCGCGCTCGATCGCCGGCACCCGCAAGCGGGCCACGCTCGAGCTGGGCGGCAAGGCGGCCAACATCGTCTTCGACGACGCCCCGCTCGACCAGGCGGTCGAGGGCATCGTCAACGGGATCTTCTTCAACCAGGGCCACGTCTGCTGCGCCGGGTCCCGGCTGCTGGTGCAGGAGTCGGTCGCGGACGAGGTGGTCGAGCGGCTCAAGCAGCGGCTCACGACGTTGCGGGTGGGTGACCCGCTGGACAAGAACACCGACGTCGGTGCGATCAACTCGGCGGAGCAGCTGGCCCGGATCCGTGAGCTGACCCAGGTCGGCGAGGACGAGGGTGCGGTCCGCTGGAGCGCTCCGTGCGTCCTACCGGATCACGGGTTCTGGTTCGCCCCAACGGTTTTCACCGATGTCTCGCAGACGCACCGGATCGCCCGGGAGGAGATCTTCGGCCCGGTCCTGTCGGTGCTGACCTTCCGCACGCCGGACGAGGCGGTGGCCAAGGCCAACAACACGCCGTACGGTCTCTCGGCCGGGATCTGGACCGACAAGGGGTCGCGCATCCTGTGGATGGCCGACCGGCTGCGGGCCGGCGTGGTGTGGGCCAACACGTTCAACCGGTTCGACCCGACGTCGCCGTTCGGCGGGTACAAGGAGTCGGGCTACGGTCGCGAGGGCGGCCGGCACGGGCTGGAGGCCTACTGTGCCCACTAGATCCAGCCGCCCGGCCGACACCCGCCTCGACGTACGCAAGACCTACAAGCTGTACGTCGGCGGCGCCTTCCCCCGCAGCGAGTCCGGCCGCTCGTACGACGTGGTCGACGCCAAGGGCAGGTTCCTGGCCAACGCGGCCCGGTCCTCGCGCAAGGACGCGCGGGACGCGGTCGTGGCCGCGCGGGCGGCCTTCGCCGGGTGGGCCGGCGCGACGGCGTACAACCGCGGTCAGGTGCTCTACCGCGTGGCCGAGCTGATGGAGGGGCGGCATGCGCAGTTCGCCGACGAGGTGGCCCGCTGCGAGGGGCTGACCGCCGCGCGGGCCGAGCGGGTCGTGGACGCGGCCATCGACCGGTGGGTCTGGTACGCCGGATGGACCGACAAGGTCGCGCAGGTCTACGGCGGGCTCAACCCGGTCGCAGGGCCGTACTTCGACATCTCGGCCCCGGAGCCGACCGGAGTCGTGGCGGTCCTGGCCCCGCAACGGTCCTCGCTGCTGGGGCTCGTGTCGGTGGTGGCTCCGGCGGTCGCCACGGGCAACACCTGCGTCGTGCTGGCCAGTGAGCTGCGGCCGCTCCCGTCGGTGACGCTGGCCGAGGTGCTCGCCACCTCCGACGTGCCGGGCGGCGTGATCAACGTCCTGACCGGCCGGACCGCGGAGGTGTCCCCGTGGCTGGCCTCGCACGCGGACGTCAACGGCATCGACCTCTCCGGTGCGGCGGATGCGGCAGGAGTGGTCTGGGGCGACCTGGAGCGGGCGGCCGCCGACAACGTCAAGCGGGTGCTGCGGCCCTCGGGCGACGGTCCTGACGCGGTCGAGCCGGACTGGGCAGCGACCCCGGACCCCTCGCGGATGCGGGCCTGGCTCGAGACCAAGACCGTCTGGCACCCCAAAGGCAGCTAGCCGCCCGGCATCACGCCGCCCGGCCCGCGTCGCCCCGGAGGTTCGCGCGAGCTGTCAGCCGCTCCGGTAGGTAGAGCACCCGCACGGGCTGACACTCGCGCACTGCCCCCGAGCTGTCAGCCGCTCCGGTAGGTAGAGCACCCGCACGGGCTGACACTCGCGCACTGCCCCCGAGCTGTCAGCCGCTCCGGTAGGTAGAGCAGCCGCACGGGCTGACAGCTCGGGAGCGAGCGGGCCTACTGCGCCTTCTGGCCGGGCACCGGAGTGCTCTCCCGGCGGGCCGCCGGGTCGGCCTTGGGGGCCTTCTTCTTCGGCTTCTTGGTCTCGCGGCGCTGCTTGTCCTTCGACATGAGTCCTCCTCCTGAGCGGTCGGGTCTGCTGCTGGGGAAGCGGGATCTCACATGATGGCGGCTCCTCGTCCGGGGACTACCGACCGTAGCCCGGAGGACCCCAGCACGCACCTACCTTTTCCGGAGCTCAGGCGGTGGCCATCCGCCGGTGCAGGGCCGGCCACAGGGCCAGTACGCCGGCAGCGACGACCAGGTCCACGACGAAGCAGCCACCCCAGATCACGGCCCGCCCCTGCCCCAGAGCCCAGGTACCGGCCAGCGGCGCCAGCATGTTCGCCCCGCCGAAGGCCAGCCCGATCAACCCGTTGTAGCGCCCCCGCAGCGCCTCGGGCGCGATCGTGTTGATGACCGTCGGCGCGACCGCGTTGAACGCAACCTCGCCCAGCGTCCAGACGAAGACCGTGGCGCCGTACGTCAACGTGTCATGGGCGAACGCCGTCAGGCCGAACCCGATCCCCAGCACCAGGGTCGACCCGGCGTACACGAGAGCCGGCGGCTTGCCGGTCAGCCAGCGCAGGGTGAACGGCTGCACCAGCAGGACGGTGACGGGGTTGACGGCATAGGCCACGCCGTACGACGCCGGGCTCAGTCCGTCGCGGGTCATCGCGAGGGGCAGCGCGATGTAGGACTGCAGGTAGACCACGCCCCCGACGAGCGTCAGTGCCGCGAGCGCGACGGCCACCCGGTCCCGCAGCACGGGCCCGTAGCCGCCGGGCTCGGACGCGTCCCGCTCGGGCCTGGTCTCGGGCACGCCACGGGCGATCAGGACGGCGAACGCGACCGAGGTCGCGGCGTCCAGGACGAAGAGGATCCACCAGCCGTGCACCGCCAGGACGCCGCCGAGAACTCCGGACACGGACACGCCGAGGTTGACCGCCCAGTAGACGAGCGAGAAGGCGCGCGGACGGTCCGCCGGGTCGACCAGGTCGGCGACCGCCGCGCTGGACGCCGGGCGGTAGACGTCGATCGCCAGCCCGACCAGCAGGGCCGTGGCCCCGATCAGCCAGGGCGGCCGCGCCACGGCGAGCAACCCCATCGACACCGCCGTCGCCAGCAGGCCGCCCACCATGGTCGAGCGCCGCCCGAACCGGTCGGCCAGCCAGCCACCGACAGGCTGCGAGGCGAACGCGCCCGCGCCGAAGCACGTGACGATGACACCCGCCTGGGTCAGCGACAGGGAGCGTCCGCGGACCAGGTAGAGCGCCAGGAACGGCTCGACGAACTGCCCCAGCCGGTTGACGATGGTCCCGGCGAAGATGACCCAGAACGGTCGCGGCAGCCCGGACGCGGCGCCCCACCGCAGTCGCCTCCGCCGTGCCGCCGGCTCGCCGACGGCCGCGGTCGGCGGCAGGTGCGGCGCAGCGTCCGGGAGCACCTCCGGCAGCACGTCGAGAGGGTCCTCGGCCATCGGGCCAGGCTAGGGCGGCCCTCCGACAGCCAGCCACGGAGTTTCGGCCCGGCCAGCCCGGCAGATTCTGGAACATCGCCCGGGCCAGGGCGCGGAGGATGTTCCACGATCCCGGTCAGGCCGGCGGGCCGCCCTCGGTGATGCTGCTGGCCTGACCGGACGTGACCTGGGCGGCCGGGAAGGTCGGCGCGGACAGGCAGCTGTCCTCGGCGGCGACCACGGGCCCGGCCGGCCTCATCAGGTCCGGGCTGTCGGCGTGGTAGGGCACCAGGGCGACCACCGCCAGCTGGTCCTGCGGGCTCGGCCGGTAGGGGTCGATCCGGCCGCGCACCCGGGCCAGGACCCAGAACGTCCCGGTGCCCGACCCGGCGCGGAAGTGCTTGACCAGCTGCCCGTCCCACGTGGCCACCCGCGCCGCCGACGGCGCACCCGGGTCGGTGGCGCCCGGCGTACAGGCGGCGTACGTCGTCTGCCATCCGTCCCGGGCCAGCCCGGCCATCCGGGCCGCGACCCGGCGCTGCGCCTGGGTGAGATACGACTGCGCCACGGCCTCCGTCGCATCGACCTGAGCGCTCGCCGCGGCCTCGGTCGCCAGCGGCGTGTCCGTGGTGACCCGGGCCCGGCGCCACTGTGCGGTGCCGCTCCCGACCTGGTTGCTGGCTCCGGCGAAGGTCCCACCGGTGGTCCCCCGGTCGGCCCGGACGGCGGCCAGCCGGGCCGCGTCGACGCCATCCGGGGCGGGGCCGGGACGGCTTCGGCCGCAACCGGTCAGGCCGGTCCCCGCCAGCAGGACCAGCGCCGTCAGTGCGGCCGTCGATGCCACGCCGCAGGTCGGGCTTCGCACCAGGGTCGTCCTCGGGTCGGTGAGGGGTCGGACTCAGGTCGGGCTCAGGCCGGACCCGGCTCAGCGACCGGCCGGGGTGATGCCCGCGATCTGCCCGGCGATGTCGTTGACCTGGTCCCGGACCCCCTGGTCGCTGACCCCGGCGACGATGACGTGCGCGTGCTCGATGCCGATTCCGGCGAGCCGGCCGAACCGCTCGACCGCCTGGTCGACGCTCTGCCCGGAACCATCCGCCACGCCGGGAGCACCGCGCAGGACGAGCGGGCCGGTCGTCGTACGCTCGATCTCGTCGAAGTCACGGCCGAGGTCGGAGCAGTGGCCGCGCAGGACGTCCAGCTTGCGCTCGATCTCGCCCAGCTCCATCTCGAAGATGTTGCAGGCGTCGGCGTACTGCGCCACCATCCGCAGCGTCTTCCGCTCGCCCGTGCCACCGATCAGGATCGGAGGGTGCGGGCGCTGCACGCTCTGCGGCGAGTTCAGCGGGCGCTGCAGCTGGTAGTGCTGCCCGTCGTACGGCGTCTCGTCGGTCGCCCACATCTGCAGGACGATCTGCAGCGTCTCCTCCAGGCGCTCGAACCGCTCCTTGAGCGACGGGTACGGGACGCCGAGGCCGAGGTGCTCCTCCTCGTTCCAGGCCGCGCCGATGCCGAGGAACGCCCGCCCCTCGGAGAGCACGTCGAGGGTCGTGACGATCTTGGCCAGCAGCCCGGGGTGGCGGTAGCTCACGCCGGTCACCAGGACGCCGAGCTGCAGCCGCTCGGTCTGCGCCGCGAGGTAGCCCAGCGTCGTGTAGGCCTCGAGCATGTCCATCTCCGGCGGCCCCACGACGCCGATCTGGAAGTAGTGGTCCATGACGGTCAGGCTGGTCACGCCGCCGCCGTCGGCGTCCTGCGCGATCCGGGTCAGGTCGGCCGGGAGCGCGCTCGGTCCCGCGGGGTAGGTGAAGTCGGCGAGGTGGATGCCCAGGTGCATGCGGCCATCCTCCACCAACGGGGCGAACCCTGCGGGTCAGCGGTCACGAGAGCGGACGCCGGCCGGTGGAGCGGCCTACCAGTTCAAGCCGTGGGCGGTGAGAACGGCCTCGGTCTCCAGCCGCTGGAACTCGCCCAGCCGCTTCGGCTCCGGTGGCTCCAGGCCGACGGCCCGGCAGGCGTCGCGCAGCGCCGCGTCATAGGCCCAGCTCGCGGCCAGCAGGCGGTGGTAACGCGCGGGGATCCGCGGGTCGCTCAGCACCTTGACGATCTCGTCGTTGATCCGGTGCAGGTCCTTGCAGATCTGCTCGATCGGCGGACCGGCCGTGGTGGTCGGGACCTTGGTGACGCCGGCCGCACACGCGAAGGCGCCCGCGAGCTCTCCGGCAGTTGACCACCTCGCGCGCGGGTGCTCAGCCTCCGGAGGCCTTGCCCGGCGTCGTCGCCCGAGCCAGCCCGTCAGGCTCACCCGTCCAGGATGCCCCCGGATCTCGCGTTGCGGAAGCGGGTTACCGAGTCGTTGTGCAACCGGCTCTGCGGTGGACGGCCGGGTTTGCGCTACTTCTTCCCGAGACAGAGCACGTAGAGCGGCTTGTTCTTCTGCGTCGCGGTGTACGACGCGACGGAGCCCGTCACCGTGTCGCAGGCCGCGTCGGACCCACCCTTGACCTTGCTGAGCACGGTGAACTCGGCCTTGGCGTCCGTGCAGTCGACCTTGTGGATCTTCGGGTTGGCGCTCGACTCGCCCTCGGCCCAGATGCAGGAGCCCTTCTCGGGGGCGGCCGCGACGTCGTGGCGGTTGCGCAGGGCGCCGTAGACGCCGCTGACCGCGATGACCACGACGATGCCGACGACGATCCGGACGGCCCGGTTGGCGAGGGCACCAGTGAGACCGCGCTTGGCGGGCGGCGCGGGCTCGCCGGGAGGTGGTGCTCCGTAGCCGGCCGGGGGCAGCGGCGGCGCCTCCGTTGCGGTGGGGACGTTCGCGGCCGGCGGGACGGCGGCGGCCGGAGCGGACGGCGGGGTGAGTGCGGCGGGAGGCGCGGGAGGCGCGGGAGGCGGCGGTGGCGGCGCGGCCGGGCCGTCGGCGCTGCCCGCGGTCGCGGCGGTCGGCGCCGGCGGGGCGATCGGCGCCGTCGGGTCGCTCGGTCCGGTCGGGTCGCTCGGTCCGGTCGGGTCGCTCGGTCCGGTGGCTCCGGCCGGCTCGGTCGGCTCGGTCGGTCCGGTGGCTCCGGTCGGTCCGGGTGCCGGCGTGGTGTCGTCGGTCATGCTCGCCCCCTCGGGTCAGCGGACACCCTACGGCTTGCCCAGCGGGCGCAAGGACGTTTTCGCCGGGCCGTCGACCACGACATCGACCACGACATCGACAGCGGCATCGACATCGGCGCTCTCGGGCCGGCGGATGGCCCCGCGCGGGAACCCGGGACCGGCTCCGCGGCGGATCGGGGCGTCGGCCGGTCGCGACCCGGCCGCGCTGATCGTGGCGGCGAACGACCGGGCCCGGGAGACCTGGGCCGGGTCGCACGGGACGACGAACTGGAAGCCCGGCCCCTCCACGAAGAGGAAGACCTCGCGCGGCGGCACCGGCCCGCGCAGCACGTGCAGGACCGTTCGCGCCATCGAGCCCCGCCGGACGACGTCGCCGTCCTCCTCGACGTACGCGCGCGCACCACGCACCGGCACGCTCTGCCCCTCGAAGCTGATCCGGGTGTCGCTCAGGGCCACCCCCGCAAACCACAACGCCGCCATGCTCTGTGGCTTCGGAGCCCGGGCCCCTCGGCTTGAACGGCGTCGAACGATCGGCCCAATGCCGGCCCAACGCCGGGACTCACCGGCCCGTCGCGGGCCGCCGCGCGACGGCCGCCGGTGGCCGCCGGTGGCCACGGGCTCGGCTCGCGCGCGGGTCAGCCCAGCGCGGCGTACCCGGGCTTGATGACCTCGTCGATCAGCGCGAGCCGCTCGTCGAAGGGGATGAACGCGCTCTTCATCGCGTTGATGGTGGCCCAGCGCAGGTCGTCCAGGGTCCAGCCGAGCTCGCTGACCAGCAGGCCCATCTCGCGCGACATCGAGGTGCCGCTCATCAGCCGGTTGTCGGTGTTGACGGTCACGCGGAAGCGCAGGCGGGTGAGCAGTCCGATCGGGTGGTGGGCGATCGAGTCGGCCGCGCCGGTCTGGACGTTGCTGCTGGGACACATCTCCAGCGGGATCCGCTTGTCCCGGACGTACGCCGCGAGCCGGCCCAGCCGGACGTCCTCGACGGCTGCGGCGCTGTCGGCCGCGACATCGTCGCCCCAGGGTCGCGAGCCGACCCGCAGGTCGTCGACGATGCGGACGCCGTGCCCGAGCCGGTCGGCCCCGCACCACTGGATCGCCTCCCAGATGCTGGGCAGCCCGAAGGCCTCGCCGGCGTGGATGGTGAAGTGGGCGTTCTCCCGCTGGAGGTACTCGAACGCGTCCAGATGGCGGGTGGGCGGGAAGCCCGCCTCGGCCCCGGCGATGTCGAAGCCGACGGCCCCCTCGTCGCGGTAGCGGACGGCGAGCCGGGCGATCTCGGTGCTGCGAGCGGCGTGGCGCATGGCGGTCAGGAGGGTGCCGACCCGGATCGAGTTGCCTTGTGCTGCAGCGAGTTTCACGCCCTCGGCCAGGCCCTCGTGCACCGCCTCGACGACATCGGGCAGTTCCAGCCCGCGGGTCAGGTGCTGCTCGGGTGCGTAGCGGATCTCGGCGTAGACGACGCCGTCCGCGGCCAGGTCCTGGGCGCACTCGCTGGCCACCCGGACCAGTGCCTCGCGGGTCTGCATCACGCCGACGGTGTGCGCGAAGGTCTCGAGGTAGCGCTCGAGCGACCCCGAGTCGGCGGCCTCGCGGAACCACCCGCCGAGCTCCTCCACGTCGTGCGTGGGGAGGTCGGGGTAGCCGTCCTGCTCGGCCAGCTCGATCACGGTCGCGGGGCGCAGGCCGCCGTCGAGGTGGTCGTGCAGCAGCGCCTTCGGGGCGCGCGCGATGGCATCGGGCGTGGGTCCGGAGGGAGGACGGGGAGTAGGGGCGCTCACGTGCCGCAGGCTATCCATCAGTTGCCGGCCGGCCGGTCACGTACCGGCCAGTCGCTCGACCACGGGGGCCAGCGCGGTCATGAGGGCGCAGCCACGGAGGCGTCTCGGTGCCGACCGCCAGCAGGTTGACGTTGAGCTCGATCCGGCCGGCCCGGCCCCCCGCGACTTCGCGGACCAGCGCGACCTTGGCCGCGAGCGCGGCCTCGTCGGCGTCGGGCGGCAGGCCGAGCGCGACCACGTCGGCGAGCGACGCCACGCGCTCCAGCAGCCGTCGCCCGCTCCCGGCGACCAGGACCCGCAGCCCGGGGGTCCGCTCCCGCGCTGCGTCGATGGCCGCGACGACCTCGTCCACGCGGTCCGGGAAGGAGCCGAACGAGCGGCCGAGCTGCTCGGCCTCGGCCGCGGCGGCCGGACGACCCGCGCCCAGCCCGAGCTGGAACCTGTTGCCGGACAACAGGTCCAGCGTCGCCGCCTCCCAGGCGACCTCGACCGGGGGGCGGTACGGCGCCGCGAGGACGTACGTCCCCACCGTCAGGGTGCTGGTCGCGGCGGCGGCGGCGGCGAGCGCGGGGAACGGCGCGAGGCCGCCGAGGTTGTCGGGGATCAGCAACGAGTCGTAGCCCAGCTCCTCGACCCGTCGCGCGGTAGCCGCCCACTGCCGGCCGTCCCCGGCCTGCGCGGCCACGATCCCGAACCTGAAGGCTCTGCTCATCCCTCGACGATGCAACCGCGGGGCGCCCGGGCACGTCCCCCGAGGGAGGACACCCGCCGTACGCCGCGCGTCGTAGGCCTCGTATCCGCCGCTGGCCGGTCAGGCGTGGTCGGCCAGGGCGCCGGGCGAGAGCTCCTCGACCAGGGCCTCGGTCTCGGCCTCCATCGGCTCACCCAGGTCGGCGAGCACCGACCGCATCTCGGCCAGGGCGGCGACCGCTCCGGGCGGACCGTCCGCGGCGTACGCAGCGCGCAGCTGGTCCCGCCAGAGCACCTGGGCGCCGGGGTCGAGCCGCAGCCCGCTGCGGGCCGCCTCCATCGCGGCGCCCGCGTTGTCCGGGCCACCGTCCAGGTGCAGCGTGGCCAGCCGGTGGGCCGCGGCGGCCACGACGCGCGGCACGGTGCGCTCGAGCCGGGTGCGCACCACCCAGGAGTAGCGCCCCTGCGGAACGCCGGCCAGCAGGGGTCCGCGCACGACCCGCAGTGCGCGGCGCAGCAGCTCGGCCTCCTCGCGGCCCTCCTGGGCAGCGTCGGCGCGGCCGGCCAGGGTGCACACGACGTCCCAGTCGCTCGGGACGTCCGGCGACAGGGAGAGCCGGCCGTCGGGCAGCGTCCGCAGCAGGTGGTGGCCCTGGGCGTCGGTGCCGAGCCAGTCGCGGACCCGGGCCACGGTCGCGTCGAGGACGTCCGAGCCCACCCCGCGCGGCCAGACCGCTCCGCCGAGCACGGTCGGGTGGACCCCGTCGCGGTGCAGCGCCAGGTAGGCCAGGACCTCCGTGGCCAGCGGGATGCGTGAGGCGTCCATGGCTCCGCTGGCCCGAACGTCCGGCACGCCGAGGACACCGATCCGGGCCTGCGCCGCGGAGTACGCCGCGTCGTCGCTGGGCTGGGCCGGGACGGGCGCGCCGATGCCCCCGGGGCCGTCACCGGGGAGCGCGGCCTCGGCCCGCTCGGCCCGCGCCTGCCCGAGCAGCGCCGTCAGCGCCCGGACCGTCGCCGGGTCGAGCCGGTAGCCGGTCACGCTCAGCCCGAGCGGTGAGATCTCGACCGTGCCGGCCTCGTCGACGAGCAGCCGCCAGGTCGCTCCGGGCACCTCGGCGGCGACGACCAGGCCGCCCACCTCGCGACCGGCCCGCGTCTCCAGCGGCGCCAGGGCCTCGGGCCCGGGATCGGCCGCGAGCACCAGCAGCTCCAGGTCGGCACCGGCCGATCGGTGGCCGGTGAGCACCTCCGGCCCACCCGGGCCGGACTCGTTGCCGACGGCCGTCCGGATCGCGGCGGCCGCGTCCTCGACCAGGTGCAGCCGGTCGGGTGCGATGGCCCGCACCTCGCCGCTCAGCCCCGTGACACCGACCCGCACCGCCTCGGCCCAGGGACTGGTGGCCAGGGAGACGCCCAGGGCGACGGCCACCTCACCGCACATGCCGGGGTCGCCGGCCAGCACGATCGGCCCGTCGGCCGCGTCCAGGTCGATCAGGACGTCCCGGCCGTCGGGGTCGCGCCCGACACCGACCAGGGCCGGGTACGGCGCGGACGTGCCCGCGGCGTCGGCCAGGCCCTCGGCCGCGTCGAGGTCGACGGACCACGAGCGGCCCTCGTCGTCGACGTTCCACCCCGGCGGGGCCTGGTGGCTGGCCGGGGCGAGCAGCAGCTGCAGGGTGCGGCCGTCCACGACCGCCGCGTACGCCGCGGGCAGGGCCAGGCCGCGCGAGGTGCAGGCCGCCGACAGGACCCGCAGGGCCCGGTCGACCGAGCGGGAGCGCTCCAGGTCCGCCCCGACCCGCAGGGCCACCTCGGCCTCCTGCGCCTCCGGGTCGAGGACGAGGTCGTCCCCGCGCCGGCGGCGGACCGCGAGCAGCGTGCCGAGCAGCCCGGCCGCGAGCAGGCCCGCACCGGCGAGCCCCGCCGCCTGGGTGGTCGTGACCGCGGAGCCACCCCGGTCGGCGGTCACCGCTGCTCCGCCCGCGTCGGCGCTCGCGGCGGCGCGCTCGGCCGCCTTGGCCGCGGACCGCTCGCCGAGCGTGCGCGTCGTAGCGGCCGTCGCGGTCGCTGCGTGGGCGCCGGCGTCGAAGCGGGGCACGCCCGTGGCGTCGTCGGGCATCACGAGCTGCCAGCCGGGCTGGATCAGCCGGGCCAGCTCGAGGGTGCGGCCGTCCGGCTGCTCGCGATGGGCGTTGAGGGCGTAGATCTCCTTGTACCGCCGGCCGTCACCCAGGTGCTTCTCGGCGATGTCCCAGAGGTTGTCGTGGTAGCGGCCCTCGGGCGTCTTGACGAGGTAGACCTTCTGGCCGACCAGCTCGCGGACCTCGTCGGGGTAGTGCGCGGTCGGTGCGGTCGCCGCCGGCCCGGTCGGCGCCTGCGCGTCGATTGCGGCCTGGGCGTCGACGGCGCTCGCCGCACCGGACGCGCCCGTCCCGCCGGTCACCGACTGGCTGGCCACCGGGCCGCCGGAGGCCGGTCCGGAGCCGGAACCCGTTGCGGCAGCTGCCGGTCCGGCCGAGACGGCGGCGATGATGATCGACGCGACGAGGGCCCGGGCGAGCCGCTGGGAGGGCCCCGAGAGCGGCACGACGGCGGGCAGGCCGCGACCGCGGACGGCGCTGACCAGCTCGACGACGAGACAGACGGTGAACTGGAGCCAGGCCAGCCACGCGATGACGACCAGGACGCCGACCAGCTGGTCGGCCGAGAGGGCGTTGGACAGGGTGTCGCGGTCGGGCAGGGACGTCGGCAGCGACGGCACGCCGTGCAGGGCGACCAGCAGAGCGGGTACGCCGACGACGACTGCGAGCAGCGCGGCGACCGCACCGATCAGGCGCGGCACGGACCGCTGGGTCTGCACCAGCTCCCGCTGCTGGAAGCGCTCGGGCCCGCGCTGGCCGTCCGGGGCTGGGGGCGGTGCGGGTGTCGTCTGCTGTGCGGTCATGGCGGTGTCTCCGCGTCGATCCCCGTCGCGGCCCGGGCGGTCGCCCGAGCCGTGATCGGGAAGGTGGTGATACCCATCATCTTCAACAACTTCGTCGAGTACGTCGTGTCGACCTCGACCGTGACCGTCGTGGGGGTCACCTGCACATCCTTGATCGTGCCGGCCGGGTAGCCGAGCTGAGGAGCGGTCAGGTAGGCACGAGCGGCCTGATCGGCGGCTCCCGGGTCGATCGCGACCACACCCGAACCGCGCAGCGTCGCGATGTCCAGCTGCGCGGCACCTGCGCGCGCGGCCTGCTCGACGTCGTCGGCCGCCTTGGCCCGCTGGTTCAGCGCGCTGCCCCCGTCGTAGATCAGCCCGGCCAGCATGATCAGCACGAAGGCCAGCATGATCACCCAGACGCTGGCGACGCCCTCCTCGCGGGCCTCCGGCGCCGGCCCGAGACCGTGCAGCCAGGCCCGCGCCGAGAGGCGAGATGCGTCGGGGCCCATCAGGCCCGCCGATAGATGTCGAGGGGTGCCGAGCTCTCACCCCTGATGGTCACCGAGCCGGGTAGTCCACGCAGGGCCAGGCTCTGCAGGCTGATGGTGCAGGAGACGGTCACGGTGATGGTGCCGCCGGCGACGAAGTCGCCCTTGAGGTCGACCGGGGAGCACTTGGCGCCCTTGAGGGACTGCACGCTCTGGTCGGCGGTCTGCTGCGCGGCCGCCACCGCGTCGGGGTAGGACCTGGCCATGCTGGCCGCGCGCGCCGCGTCGCGGCTGACCGCGTCGACCCGACCGTGCAGGTCGGCGTAGCGCCCGGCGGCCACCACCAGCATGGTGAAGGCCAGCAGGATGGGCACGAGGAAGAGCATCTCGATCGACATCGAGCCGGCGTCGTCCCCCTCCTGCCGGGGGCGCCCCCCGCGGGTCATCCGGGCGTGTCGGGCGTGAACTGCTCCACCGGCCCGACGACGGTCTGCTGGATGTGGAAGGTGATGAACGGGAAGGGGAGCGAGTTCTTCGCGGTGCCGGTCACGACTGCGCGCACGTCCCCGCCCGGGGTTCGCGTCACCGACACGTCGGGATTGACCAGGAGACTCTTCGAGACGGTGTCGATGATCTGGTAGCCCTTGGCCCGGCCGTCGGACAGGGCCTGCGCGGTGCCGCCCTCGGACCGCGCGACGCGGGCCGCCTCGCGAGCCGCAGACGACGCGGCCTCGTTGGCCAGGTAGGACAGGGCGAACTGGACGACCATGAACGTCACGGCCATCAGGATCGGGGCGTAGAGCACCAGCTCGATGGCCGACACACCCTCGTCACCACGACCTCGCAGTCGACGTGGCAGTCGACGTGGCAGTCGACCTCGCAGGCGGCGACGCGGCCGGCGCGCGAGGCGTTGAGCGCCCCGAGCGCCCGGGGTCACGGCGCCCCGCCGCCCCCGCCTTGGGTCGGGTCGGTGCTGTTGCTGATCTCGTTGCTGGAGGTGTTGACCTTGTTCCAGATCACGGCCGCGACCACCACGACCATGGCCACGACGACCGCCGTGATGATGACCCACTCGATCGCGGACGCGCCGCGCTCCGGAGTCTGCCTGGCATGGTCGACGCGCCGCCTCAGCAGCATCATCGCGAAGCCGACCGGATGGGCCGGGCTCAACACGGTGTTCATCGCTTCTCCCCTTGCGTTTCGATCAGGTCCAGCCATGAGACGCGCTCACGACGACGCGGCCACTCTGTCACGAGCCCACCACTCCGGCGATTGCAGGATAGGTCAGGAAGACCAGGAACCCGACACACAGGAGCAACTGGGCGACCAGCATTGACTGAGAGCGCTCCTGCGCTCGCGCTTCGAGGTCGGAGAGCTCCCGGGTGCGCATCGAGGCGGCCCGCGCCGCCAGCGACTCCCGCACCTTGGCGCCGTCCTCGGCAACCAGGGCCAGCGCCGCCGAGAGGTCCCGCAGCTCGTCGATGTCGAGCTCGGAGCCGAGCTCGCCGAGGGCCGCCCACGGCGTGATCCCCTGCAGCCGGGCGTTGTCCAGGGTGTCCCGCAGGCGGACCATCGCCCAGCCGCGGCTGATGCTCGACGCGGAGTCCAGCGCCTCGGGGATGCCCCGGCCCCCCGAGAGGTTCATCGAGACCAGGTCGAGGAACGACCCCACGACATGCCGGAAGTCCCGCCGCCGCTCCTCCGCCGCCGACCGGACGAGCAGGGTCGGCACGATCGCGGCGACGACGGCGACCACCACCGCGACCAGCACCGGAAGGCCGCTGAGCCCACCACCGACGACGGCCAGGATGCTGCCCAGCACGACGACCCCGAGGAACCCACCGACGGCCGCGATGACGGAGATCGCGAGATGCGTCTCCAGGGAACGGCCGACCAGGCCCAGGTCGGCGCGCAGCCGGGGCAGCTGGATGCCGCGGGCCTCCAGGCTGGTCCGCAGCGGCGACCCGAGCCGCCGCAACGACATCGACTCGGCCTGATGCCGCCGGTCCTGGACGAGCGAGTGCTGCCGGTCGGCCCGACGACGCCCGGCGTCCAGGGCGGCCAGGACCGCGGCCGGGGACCGCCGGGCCGGCACCAGCAGGCTGATGAGGAGCAGCACACCGGCGCCGCGCGATGGCGCCGCCCAGCAGGACGCCGGTCATGACCGGGTCCGGGGCGCGGTCGCCTCGAGCTGCAGGAACCGGGCGGGTACGTCGAAGGTCGACAACCGGCGCATCCACGCGAATCCGGCGCCGAAGAACAGCACCACGACGACCAGCACGAGCTGGCCGGTGACGGAGTCGTAGGGCGCGACGTACGAGCGGTTGAACAGGCACATGCCGCCGACGAACGCGACGGTGATGCCGACGACGATCTGCACGCTGCGACGGGTGCTGGCCCGGCTGGCTGCGATCCGCCGGCGCATGTCCAGGTCCTCGCGGGTCGACTCGGCCAGCGAGCTGAGCACCTGACGCAGGCCCGGACCACGCAGCCTGGAGTTGAGCACCAGGGCGGCCACGATCAGGTCGGCGGTCGGATCGGCGATGTCGTCGGCAAACCGTTGCAGCGCAACGGGAAGCGGGGTCCTCACCCGGAGCCGGTCGGACAGCGCGAGCAGCGGCCCGGACACCGCGGGCGCGGCGGCGTAGGCCGTGGCCGGGATCGCCTGCTCGAGGCCGACCGCGCCCGCGATGGTGTCGCGCAGCGACTCGGTCCACGCAGCCAGCCCCTCGAGCCGGGCCATCGCCAGCCGCTCGGACCGCGCGCCGCCGAAGAGCAGCGGCCAGGCCAGGGCGAGGGCCCCGCTGGCGATCGCGAACACCGGCCAGCGGGTCAGCAGCAGGACGACCACGCCCACCCCGCCGGCGACCAGCCCGCGGCGACCGACCCGGGCGGCCAGCGCCGCGAACGGCGGCCCGCTGGGCTCGGTGCTCTCCGGGACCCGCGCGGTCAGGGCGGCGATCAGCAGGACCACGCCGCCGCCCACGACGGCACCGAGCGCGACGATGAGGACCGTGCTCAGGGCAGGTACGACGGTCACGACGCCCACCCGTCGCGGACGCCGACCCGGTAGCCCACCGCGGCCAGATCGTCCATGCAGGCGATCGGAGCCGCCGGCACGGCCCGCCCGTCCGGCCCGGGCGCGAACACCTCGCTGGACAGCACCCGGCCGTCGACGCCGTTGATCTCCCGGACGCTGGAGACGAACCGCCGCAGGCCGCCGCCCTCGGCGTAGTCGTTGTGCTTCTCGGCGAACACCACGAAGTCGATGGCCCCCGCGATCAGCATCATCGTGGCCTCGACCGGCAGCCGCTCGACCGACTGGATGGCGTACGTCGAGATCCGGTTGAACACCTCGAGCGAGCTGTTGGCGTGGATCGTCGACAGCGACCCGTCGTTGCCCTGGCTCATCGCGTTGAGCATCGTCACGATCTCGTCGCCGAGCACCTCGCCGACGATGACCCGGCTGGGGTTCATCCGCAGCGAGCGCCGGACCAGCTCGGCCATCGTGATCGCGCCCTGCCCCTCGGAGTTGGGCAGCCGCTCCTCGAAGGCGACGACGTTGGGGTGCAGGTCCTCGAACTCGCCCAGACCCAGCTCCAGCGCCCGCTCGACGGTGACGATCCGCTCCCGAGGGACGATCTCGTTGGCCAGGGCCCGCAGCAGCGTGGTCTTCCCCGCGTTGGTGGCCCCGGCGATCATGACGTTCTTGCGGGCCGCGATGGCCGCGGACAGGAACGCCGCGAGGTCCGGCAGCAGCGATCCGTTGCGCACCAGGTCGTCCAGGAAGACCTTGCCGAGCCGGGCCCGCCGGATCGACAGCGCCGGCCGCGCGCACACCCCCATCACGGCGGAGAGCCGGCTGCCGTCGGGAAGCCGGATGTCGAGCTGTGGGTTCGCGGTGTCGAACGGCCGGCTGGTCAGCCCGGAGTAGGAGCCGAGGATCTGCACCAGCTCGACCAGCTCGTCGTCGGTCTCGGCCACGGGCGGCAGCAGGTCCTCACGGCCGTCGGCGTAGCTCACGAACACCTTGTCGCAGCCGTTGATGTCGATGTTCTCGACGTCGGGGTCGTCGAGCAGCGGCTGCAGCCGACCGACGCCGAACAGCGCGGCGTGGACGCCGTCGGTGACCTCGGCCTCCTCCTCGGGAGACAGCGGGCTGCGTCCGGCGCTGATCTCCTCGCGGGCGTACCCCTCGATCACCCGGCCGATGACGGCGCGGGCGAACTGCCGCTCGTCCTCGGCGGTCATCGGGGCCAGGCCGCTCGTCGCGTCGTCGCGCCGCTGCCGGGCCAGGGCGTCGGCGACGTCCTCGCGGAAGCGGCGTACCAGCATCTGGTCCACGTCAGGCCGCCGTCTCGGCGCCGAGCCGCTCGGCCAGAGCGGGGAGTACGCCGCGTACCGACCGCACGAGCAGGCTGCGCCCGGCTCCCCCGGTCCGCAGACCGTTGAGCGCGTCAGCGCCCTTGGGGTCGTAGGCGATCCGGCCGAGGACCTGGACGCCGAGGCCGTCGATGTCGAGGATGCGCTGCAGGTCGCGGACCGCACCGGCGTCGCGGTCGCCGGTCAGGACGAGGACCCCGACCCGCCGGGTCGCCTGGCCGCGCAGGCCCAGCGGCTCGACGAAGGACGACAGCCGCTCGCGCAGGTGGGCGTAGGACTCGACACCCGCCCGGGTCAGCACGAGGACCAGCCGCGAGCGCTCGATGACCGGCATGGTCGGCGAGCCCGGCACGACCCGGCCGACGTCGGCGATCACGTCGGTCGGAGCGGCGACCAGTGCGGCGGCGATCTGCGGCCAGACCGGCCCGAGGCCGGTGACCTGCTCCGGGGAGCGCACGCCGGCCAGGCCCCACAGGCCGCCCTGAAGCAGCTGGACGTGGTCGCGGCGAGGTCGGCCACTCCGCCGGCCGCCGTGCCACCCGGCCGCACGGCGACGCCGAGGGAGAGCAGGCCGCGGTCGGGGTCCAGGGGCTCGCCGGTCGCGGCGCGGTAGCGCCAGATCAGGTCGCTGCCCGCCGGGTCGAGGTCGGCGAGCAGGCTCTCCTGCGGCCAGAGGGCGGCGAGGGCGGCCGCGAAGGTCGAGACCCCCGGCGAGCCCTTGGCCGAGCAGACCGAGACCAGCGTCATCCGCCGGTCCCGATGCTCGGCGCCGCGCTGCAGCAGGGCGACGGCCACCTCGCCGGCGGCCGCCGCCGCCACCGTGTCGTCGGCCTGGGTCTGGTCGACGATCAAGGTCGCGCTGACCCCGCCGCCGCTGCCGTTGGAGCCGCTGCCGGACCCGGTCGAGGCCGCCACGCTGGAGACGGTCGCCGGTCGCGGCCAGGACCGAGAGGACCTTGCCGTCCTTGACGTGCAGGACCTCGACGACGTCGCCGCTCTCCAGGCCACTGGCCGGGACCTTGCCGCCGCCGAGCACCACGCCGACCGCTGCCTTGCCGGTGGTCAGGAAGCCCGATCCGCCCAGCATGCTCGGGTCGATCAGCTGGCCGGCGGCAGATGCTCTGGCTGGCGTACCGGCCCTCGACCGCTGCCGACCCGCGACGTACGCACGTACTTGACGTTCTCGCCGGCGATCCGGGCCACTGCCAGGTCGTCGCGGGTGATCCTGGCGCCGACGGCGATGTCGTGGCGGGCCACCAGGACGGGCACCCGGCTGTCGGCCCGCAGCGCCAGCAGGCCGGCGATCGCGGCGCCGCCGACGATCAGCAGTACCGCCAGGGCCGCGAGGGCCGGGCGTCGTTGCCGCGGCGGCGAGGGGAGCCGCTGGCCGGCGTTGTCCGGGCTGCCGGGTCGGCGCGCCGGTCCGCTGTGGCCCGCCTGCGGCCGCCGCGGCCCAGGCGGCCGGCCGGGTCGCGCCCCGATCGTGTCCCTGGCCGGATCGCCGGTCGCGCTGCCGCTCGGCTGACCGAGTCGCCGCCACGATCGGGTCCCGGTGCGGTCGTCGGTCATTCCGTTGCCCCTGCTGGCTCTGCTCGGTTTATGTCTGCAGTGCTCTGTGTCGGCCGCCGGGGCAGTCTACGGATCGGCCGGGTGCGATGCCGGTTCGGCGTTCCGGTTGACCACCCCTCCGGTCCGCTGGCAGGGTGACGCTTGGCGTCACTTGCGCAGCGGGCACCGCGCAGTCGGTGTGATCGGTGTGCAGGGGGTCGACGACATTCGGCACCGACGAGAGGGCATGTCCATGAGCGACATCGCCATTAGCCATGAGCGGATGGAGGCCGAGGCCACCAACCTCGCCAACACCAAGAACTCCCTGGAGCAGGACCTGACCACGCTGCAGAACAAGATCCAGCAGCTGGTCTCCGACGGCTTCGTGACCAAGGACGCGTCGAAGAGCTTCGGCGAGGCGCACGACCGCTGGACGACGGCGGCCAAGAACTGCGTCGGCGAGCTGGAGAACATGTCCAAGTACCTGTTCAAGGCCTCCGAGGCCTTCGGCAGCGTCGACCAGCAGTTCACCGTCAAGCTCTGACCGCGTCACCCGTTCGGCCCAACCGCTGACCGGTCCCCCTCGGGTCCGGCACGCTCACCGGCCGACCTCTGCTGGGCCTGCTGCGGCCCCGGACCGACCCCGCTACGACGGGTTGGTCCGGGGCCGCGGCCATGCCCGCGTACCCGTGGCCCCCCAAGATCCCGTGCTCCCATCCAGCCGCCTTGCTCCCATCCGGCCGGTGATCTTGGGGCCTTGGAGCCGACATCACCGGCCGGATGGGAGTACCGCGGCCAGATGGGAGCACGGCGCTCGAGGCCTGAGCCAGGGGGTACGCCGTCAACTGGGAGCGAGGGGGGTCAACTGGGAGCGAGGGGGGTGACCAGCGGGACCAGGGGGACCTGGACCGGCACCGGCTCGCCGCCCGGCGTCACCAGCAGCCCGCGCCCCGGCTGCACCCGGTTGACCAGCTGGCTGCGGGCCAGCCGGGTCGAGACCACCTCGGCGTCGACCAGGCTGGTCGGCGACAGCAGCAGGCCCTGCCGCCCTCGCCGCGCCTCGTACAGCCAGCCCGACAGCCCGGCGGAGAGGTCGGTCGACGTACCGGCCACCACCACGCCCCAGTCCTTCTCGCGGGCCTGCCGCACCAGCGCCTGCAGCCCCGGGACCAGATCCCCCTCGCGCAGGATCTCCGCGTCGTCCACCAGCACCAGCGACCCGGCCGGCAGGGCCCGCAGCCGGTCCACCAGGCGGTCCACCGGCCCGGCCGTCCCGACCACGGCCGCGTCGCCGAGCGCCTCCGACAGCGGGCTGCGCCGCGGGCAGATCCCCAGCACCTGCTGCCCGCGCTCCCGAGCGACGGCCAGCGCCAGCCGCAGCACGCTGGTCCGCCCCGAGCCCGGCAGCCCGGCCACCATCGCCACCGGCGTCGCACCGAGGTCGAGCCCGAGCAGCTCGAGGTCGTCGCCACCCACGCCGAACGGCAGCCACATCGCCGGACGCCCGGCCACCCCGGCCCCGATCAGCGCCTCGGCCTCGACCAGCGCGGGCAGCCCCTCGACCCGGAAGGGCTGCAGCCCGGCGGGGGTCGCGTCGTCCCGCTCCGCCAGCCGTACGGCGAGCGCTCGCACCGCCTGGGCCTGCCCCGCCCCTGACAGGTCCTCGCCGAGCACGGCCACCTGGGCCTCGACCAGCGTCTCGCCCCAGATGCCCCGGCCGTCCGGCATCGTGTCCGGCACGGACTTGGGCGAGATGTTGGCCAGGGAGTAGTCACCGCGCTCGGGCAGCCGCAGCACGAACTTCGCCTCGACCAACGACGCCATCCGCCCACTGAGCAGGGTTCGGTCACCCGACATCAGCAGGTGCAGCCCCACCGACGCCCCCTCGCGCAGCAGCCGCATGATCTCCTCGGTCAGCTGGCCCGCCGTCGGCCTCGCCGAGCGAGCCCATGAAGCCCTCCCAGCGGTCCAGCACGAACACCAGGTACGGCAGCCGCTCCCCCGGCGGCACCGCGGCCCGCTGCTCGGCCAGGTCCGCGAAGCCCGACGCGCCCAACAGCTCCTGGCGCCGGCTGACCTCCTCGCCGAGCCGGCGGATCAGCCGTCCGGCCCGCTCGGCCTGGGTGCGCTGGACGACGGCGCCGCAGTGCGCGAGCGCGTCCAGCGGCAGGAGGGCGCCGTTGCCGCAGTCCAGTGCGTAGACGTGCAGGTCCCGGGCCGCCACCTGCTCGGCCACCGACGCGACGAGGGTCCGCAGCACCGTCGACCGCCCCGACCGTGGGCCCCCGATGACGTAGAGGTGACCGTCGACCCCGGGCGTGAAGGTCCGCGCCCGCTGGGCCTGGTCGTCCGGGTGGTCCTCCAGCGCCCAAGGGGCCGGCTCGATGCCGGGATCCGCTGCAGGAGAGGCGGATTCGCGACGTCACGGCGAGAGAGTCGAGGGTCACGAGCTGGCCCAGGGCGGGCAGCCACGGGCTCGGCTGCGCGGGAACTCCGGCGGCCCGCTCGGCCGCCCCGATCGCCTCCACCAGCACCGACAGGTCGGTGTCGCCCTCGTCCGTCGTGGCCCCCTCCTCCCGCGGCCGGGTCGGGGCGGGCAGGCCCGCCTGCGACCACGGGATGGCCCAGGCCAGCGGCATTTCGGCCTCGGCCGGCCCGGCCGCTGCGTCCGGCCGGCGACCACCGACCCGCCCGGCCTGGAACGGCAGCAGCGTCGAGTGCCCCGTCCGCGCGTAGCCCCGACCGGGCGTCGAGCGTGCGATCCGCCCGGCGTCCGGGGCGTCGATGACGTCGCGGCTCTCGGCCTCGTCGGTGACGCGCAGCGAGATCCGCAGGTTCGTGTTCGCCCGGATGTCGGCCGTCACGACGCCGGTCGGCCGCTGGGTCGCGAGCACCAGGTGGATGCCCAGCGAGCGGCCCCGCTGCGCGATGCTCACCAGCCCCTTGACGAAGTCCGGCAGCTCCGCCACCAGCGAGGCGAACTCGTCGATCACCAGCACCAGCCGCGGCATCGCGGGGAGCGACCGGGTCCGCGACCTGCAGCGCCCAGTAGTCCTCGAGGTCCTTGGCCCCCGGGACGGTGAGCATGTGCTCGCGACGCCGCAGCTCCGCGCCGAGGGAGGTCAGCGCCCGGGACACGAGGTGGTTGTCCAGGTCGGTCACCATCCCCACGGTGTGCGGGAGGCGCGCGCAGTCCTTGAACGCCGAGCCGCCCTTGTAGTCCACCAGCACGAAGGTCAGCTGGTCCGGCCGGTTGGCGATGGCCAGCGCCGCCACCAGCGTCTGCAGCAGCTCGGACTTGCCCGAGCCCGTGGTCCCGGCGACGAGGGCGTGCGGGCCGTCGCCCCGCAGGTCGAGGTGGAAGGCGCCGTCGTAGCCCGCACCGAGCACCACGTCGGTGTTCGGTCCGGTCCTCCACCGCTGCAGGATGCCGTCGGCCGTCGGCGGGTCGAGGTGGCTGACCTCCAAGAGCCTTGCGGACGTGGGGATCCCAGCGTCCTCGACGTCCGGGGTCGTGTCCCGTAGCGGCGCCAGCGCCCGGGCCACCCGGTCGGCCCAGGCGACCTCGACCAGGTCCGGCAGGATCCCCGTGACGTCGGCGGCCATGGTGCGGTGCAGGCTGATCCGCCCGTGCTCGGGACAGTCGACGACCCCGCGGCACTCCTCGGGAAGCTCGCGCACCTGGTCGTCCAGGCAGAGCAGGTGTACGCCGGCGGCCGGCCCGTCGCGCAGGAGCTGGACCACGCCGGGGAGGGCCCGCAACCGCCGCGCACCGTCCAGGACCACCAGCAGGTCCGGCCCGGGCGGCAGGCCGCGGCGCGGGCCACCGGCGGCGTCCACGGCAGCCGCGGTCCGCTCGGTCACCAGCTGGGTCAGCTCGGCCAGCCGGCGCCCGACCGACATCTGCTCGGTGCCGACCGTCGCGGGCACCCGCTCGTCGTCGACCCGGGCGTGCGGCAGCCAGCGCACCCAGCCCCACCGGTCCTCGGCCTGCGCGTCGGTGACCAGCACGATCCGCAGGTCACGGGGGCTGTGCAGCACCGCGCTCTGGGCCACCAGCCAGCGGGCCAGCGCGTCCCGGGGCTCGGCCGCGCCCGCCAGTCCGACGACGCCGAGCTCGCGCAGCGCCAGCCCGGCCGGCACGTCGAGCAGGCCGCGCGGCTCGGGCGGCTCGGTGCTCTTGGCCAGGCCCGGCTCGCTGACGCTCAGCCCGGCCGGCAGGTCGGCCAGGCCCAGCCGAAGGACCAGGGAGTCCGGGTCGGCCCGGCGGCGCTCCCAGAGCCGGCGGCCCGGACCCATCGCCGTGAGCAGGACGGTCGCCGGGTCCGGCCCGAGCGAGCGCCGCGCGTCCCGCTCGCGGACGAGGGCCGTCTCGATCCGGGCCTCGACGTCGGCCAGCTCCTCGGCGTACCGCTTGGAGTCCTCGGTGAACTGCTTGCGGCTGCCGCGGCGCATCTGCACCACGTTGCCCAGGGCCATGATCGGCGACATGAAGGCGAAGATCAGGGCCCGCGGGTAGAACAGAGCGGTCGGCGCGGCCATCACCATGGGGGCCAGCACCATGATCCAGGGGATCGCCTGCTTGGGCCGGCGGCCGGGCGGCACGGGCAGGGTGAAGCCGCGCTCGCGGTCCGGCGGCAGCAGCCGCGGCGGCCGGTTGACGTCGATGCCCGGGTGGTCGGCCGCGGGCTCGGCCTGCGCCGGCTCGACCCCCGGGTCGGCGAGCTCGAGCACGGTGTCGCCGGCGTCCAGGTACCCGCCGACCGCCCAGGTGACGGAACCGGTCACCGGCTCGCCGTCCAGCCGCACCTCCAGTCCCGTGACGACCTGGACCTCGACCTCGCCGCCCGGGCGGGCAACGACCCGCAGCGCGTCGGGCGGCAGCAGCACGTCGGGCAGGGACAGCCCGGCCGCGCCGCAGCCGACGAGGGTCTCGCCCAGGCCGATCCGGTGCACCCGCCCGGCGCCCGGCCCGCCGACGACCCGGATCTCCGCCACGCCGCGGGGGTCGCCGTCGCGGGAGACCGGAGCGTGCAGGGCCAGCGTGCTGCCCGGCCGCAGGCCTCCCTCGCGCAGGCTGCGGCCGGCGTCGGCCGGCCGGCCGTCCACCCACACCGGCACCCGGCTCGCGAACGACGGGTGCACGTGCTCGCCGGCCACCTCGAGCACCGCGGGCAGGACCTCGGCCAGGGGCTGGTCCGGGTCGGCGTCGAGGAGGGTGTCGATACGCCGGTGGTCGCGCCCGTCGACCACCGTGACGCTGAAGCGCACCGCCGACCCTCCCGTCCAGTGGTCCCGTCGCGCCATCCGTACGGCCGCGGCGGCCTGCGGACAGTATCCCGAGGGTGCGGCGATCGGGGTCATCGAGCGCGCGGCCAGGCCCCTGGTCGTGGAATAGTGCCCAGGAAACCCGAACCTTTCCGCAGGGGAACAGATGACGGACCACTTCAGCCTGACCGTGGCGCTCGGCGACCTCGACGCCGCCGTGAGCCAGCTCGGCACCATCGGCACCGAGCTCGACGGCCAGGGCGGCCGGCTCGCAGGCCTGCCCGGCAAGGCCACCAGCTGGACGGGTGGCACCGCCGACGTCCTCAAGGGCGAGATGTCCCGCATCGGCAGGCAGATGCAGCAGGCCTCGCCGCTGTTCGGGGACGCCAAGTCGGCCGTCTCGACCTTCCGCCAGGCGGTCGAGGAGGCCCAGAACGTCACCCTCCCCGCGCTCAACAAGCGCTGGACCGCCGCCCAGGGCGCCCACGACGACGCGGTCACCAAGGCGACCAACGGCTACGCGACCGAGGTCAAGCCCTACCAGCACATGCCGGACAGCGACAGCTACTCGATGCGCCAGGCCGCCGCGACCACGCGGGACTCCGCGATCAGCAGCGCGGGTACGGCGCTCGCCGCAGCCCAGAGGGGCATCAACAGCGACTACGACACGATGGTCAGCCACCTGCAGACCGCCGCCCGCACCTGCGGCTCCTCGCTGGCCGCAGCGGTGCTCGCCGCCGTACCCGCCGACGTCGTGGACTCGTTCCTCAAGGGCGGCGGCACCGGCACCGTCATGCCGAAGAACTGGGACCTCGACGCTCTGACCGTCAGCACCCGGCAGGCCCTGACCGGCGACGACTCCCTGGCCGGGCAGGCCGACGACTACGCCGCGGGGAAGAAGGCCGCCGAGGCGGCACAGGGCTGGCTCAAGGACCACCCGTACGACCCCATGCCGCAGGCCATCGCGGACGCGCTGAAGGCCAACTCCACCAACAAGGCGTTCGTGCAGGCCCTGATGGTGACGATGGGCCCGTCCGGGATGGCCCGGATCGCCGGCGAGGTCAAGGACTGGGTGAAGAACGGCAAGGACAAGGACGGGTCGTTCTTCAAGGCGATGAGCCAGATCTTCGGCACCGGCAGCTACCTCCAGGTCGACAACGGCCTCGGGGGCACGAAGTACCTGATGGACGCGGACTGGCTGAACCAGTTCTCCCCGGTGAAGGCCGACCCGAAGACGTACCAGCAGACCGAGCCGAAGGACGTCTACCGCCCCGACCTGCTCCTGCCCTTCCTGCGCGACAAGAACTCGGTCAGCGACAACTTCGCCGGGATCGTGGCCGACCGGGCCCTGACCGACTACGAGGCGTGGCAGAAGGGCCGCGAGGGCGACGACATGAACGCCTTCGCGCACATCCAGTGGTACCTCGGCGACCCGGCGTCGTACTCCGGCAACCCGTGGGCAACGCTGGCGAACAGCGACCCGAAGGACCCGTTCGGACCGGTCTTCGGCGTCGCGCTGGCCCGGGCGAGCGACTACACCGACGTCTCGAACTCGGTGCTGATGGCGCACTTCAAGACCCTCGCCGCCCTGATGACGGGCCAGGACCCGTTCTGGACCGGCGGCGACACCTATCTGGGCGACCAGAAGGACTGGATCAGCGGCCCGCTCGCCGACATCCTCAAGCAGGGCACCTCGGGCTTCGTCAAGGAGCACCCGGACGAGGACTTCCTGGCCGACAGCGTGGTCTCCCAGCTCGGCGCCTACCTCAAGGACAACGGCGACCAGCACCTGCTCGGCTCGGTCAACAAGTCGCTGACCGACGTCCTGCTCGACCCGCGCTACCTCAAGGGCCTGGAGAACTCGGTCGGTACGCCGTTCGCCCCGGGCATCGGCGACTACGACCCGCTGACCGGCGCGATCGACGACCCCAAGCTCGGCCCGCTGATGCCGATGGAGATCTGGCAGGCCCTGCACCGCGAGGCCATGCGCGACCCGGCCAACGCGGCCGCGATCACGACCCAGCTCGGCAGCTGGATCCGGGACACCGAGCACGGGGCCCAGCACATGGGCTACACCTACGACGCCAGCGGCAACCTGGTGCAGTCGCCCACCGTGTCGTCGATGGACTTCTTCCGGGCCGAGTCGATGCGGACCTTCCTCGCCGGCAACCTGTCCGCCGACGCCAAGGCGATCCAGGACGCCCTGAACGACGCGCTCAAGGACAACCAGGACGGCAAGGACCAGGCGACCGCGGTCATGACGACGCTCTTCGGCTACGCGACGGACCCGAGCTCGATCAAGGACGACCTGATCGGCAAGGCCGGCGACTTCGTCATCGGCCAGCTCGTCGACGCGTTCAGCGAGGACCCGAAGAGCATCGCCGACAAGTACCAGCCGACGATCGACGCTCTGAACAAGCTGGCGAACGACCCGGTCGTCAAGCCCTCGGCCTGGGACGACATCCAGTCCACCGCCACCCAGCTCGCCGTCGACGAGAAGAGTGGGACGGGCGCCAACACGGTCAACACTCCGCAGCCGGGCTACGGCCCCACCGACCCGGCCCACTCGACCACCCACACCGGCGACCCGACGCAGTACGTCGGCCACACGAGCACGTCGGACGAGTGGGGTCACGTGCAGACCGACGACTTCCTGACCTACGACGCGCAGCACAACGTCACCGGCGTGATGAACCCCGGCGACATGAACACCATGCAGCGCAACGCGTATCTCAACTGGCTGGAGGACCCGGCCGTGCAGGCCTATTTGGACAAGAACGACGACGCGGTCAGCACCGGACGCGGGAGGGCGAACCAATGAGCCAGGACCCGATCCAGGTCAACTTCTCGACCCTGGACTCGCTCAAGTCGCAGCTGCTCGACCTGGGCATCGCGCTGGACAACACCGACCGTCCGCTCGGCCAGAGCTACGACCAGATCCTCTCCGGCGCAGGCGAGTTCGCGTCGTACCTGCAGTAGCGGCGCGGCCGAGTTCCTGCTCGCGTGGCGGACGGCCTTCGACACCATGTCGGACGGCTCGTCGGTCGTGGGCAACAGCATCGGCAAGACCGTGGTGGACCTCACCGGCGTGGACGCGACGTACTCCAGCGACATCGTCCTCTGACGTCGAGGCTCAGTGAGGCTCAGTGCGGCAGGGCCTGGCGACGCACGGCCAGCGCGCTGTCGCTGGTGCCGTGATCCTGCAGCAGCCACATCGCGCCGGCTCCGGCGACAGCCTGCTCGGGGCCGTGGCCCAGCAGCCGGGCCGAGTGGGTGGTGAGGTCGACGTCGAGCCACTCCCGTTGTCCCACAGCCGAGTCCGGCGCCCCGACCGTCAGCAGTGCATGGGTGGCGTCGATCCGGCTGAGCAGGGGCGGCAGCCCGTCGTCGGCCAGGGCCGGTGTCGCCAGCCGCTCGATCGTGCCGCCGTCGAGGCGGAACAGGCCGAAGGTCGCCGAGCGCGCGTCGGCATCCGGCGCCGCCGGGCCCTGGACGACGAGCAGCGTCTGCTGACCGGACATCGGCAGGACGCCGACGACCCGCTCGAGGTCGAGGCCTGTCGCCGGTCCGGAGGCGAGCGGCTTCAGGGCTGACGCCGGCGCGGGCTTCGTCGCGTGCCGTTGCACCGGGCTGCCGCTGGGCGCCGGGGCGAGCGCGCTCACCCGGCCGGCGACGAGCGTGGCGCCCTGGGCGTCGACCTTCCACAGCACGCAGTCGGCGCTGTCGCCGTTGACCGAGAAGCCGCTCGAGTACGTCGCGACGTACGCCGTGGCGCTGTCCGCCAGCCCGACGGCACTGACGGAGCGGTTGGTCCGGCCGGCCGCGAGCGCCGGCGTCGCCGTCCGCAGGCCCAGCAGGCCGGAGAGGCGGGCCTGGCCGGCGAACGCGGTCCCGGAGGCCAGCCCGACCAGCCGCAGACCGGCGGCTGGGGTGCCGCCGCTCGCCCACCAGCCCTGTCCGGCCAGGTCGGTCGTGAGCGCGGCGACCACGCCCGGGGCCGCCGCCGTGCCGACGGGCGCCTGGGTGCCGGTGGCGGTGGCGGCGAACCGGTAGACGTTGCGGGCGTCGGCCACGGCCACCCGGCCGCCGCCGTCGACCGCGGCGTAGCGCGTGCCGTGGAAGCCGGTCAGGGTCAGCCCGGCCGGCGGGGAACCGCTGCTCGCGCTGCCGGAGCCGTGGCACCCGGCCAGCAGGAGGGCGGCCACGGCGACGATCGGGGCGAGGGCACGCGCCAGACCTCGCCGTTGCCCCATGGCCAGCGATCCTAACCAGCGACACCGGCCGGGTCGCGCCGGCGACCCTGCCCGGGGCGCCTCTGGGGCCCCGGTCAGGCGATCCGGTCGATCACCAGGGGCAACAGGTCCGGGCGCGAGCCCGCCGGGGCGATGTAGACCGCGTCCTCCAGCGCCGCCAGGGCCCGCTCGAACCGTTCCGGCGTGTCGGTGTGCAGGGTCAGCAGGGGCTCGCCGCCGCGCACCGAGGCGCCCGGCTTCACGTGGATCTGTACGCCGGCCCCGGCCTGCACCGGGTCCTCCTTGCGGGCCCGGCCCGCGCCGAGCCGCCAGGCCGCGACGCCCACGGCGTAGGCGTCCAGCGACGTCAGCACACCCTCGCCGGATGCCGTCACCACGTGCGTCTCGGTCGCCCACGGCAGGTCCGCGTCCGGGTCGCCGCCCTGGGCCCGGATCATCGCGCGCCAGACGTCCATCGCCGTGCCGTCGGCCAGCTTGTCGGCCGGGTCGACGTCGCCGCGTCCCGCGCCGGCCAGCATCTCGCGGGCCAGGGCCAGGGTGAGCTCGACGACATCGGGCGGCCCACCACCGGCCAGCACCTCGACCGACTCGCGCACCTCCAGGGCGTTGCCCGCGGTCAGGCCGAGAGGGGTCTGCATGTTGGTCAGCAGGGCCACCGTCCGGACCCCGGCATCGGTCCCCAGCGCGACCATCGTCCCGGCCAGCTCCTGAGCAGTCGCAACGTCCTTCATGAACGCGCCGGAGCCCACCTTGACGTCGAGCACGAGCGAGCCGGTGCCCTCGGCGATCTTCTTGCTCATGATCGAGCTGGCGATCAGTGGGATCGCCTCGACCGTCCCCGTCACGTCGCGCAGGGCGTAGAGCTTCTTGTCCGCGGGCGCCAGCCCCGCGCCCGCGGCACAGATCACGGCGCCGACGTCTTCGAGCTGGGCCAGCATCTCCTCGTTGGTCAGGGACGCCCGCCAGCCCGGGATGGCCTCCAGCTTGTCCAGGGTGCCACCGGTGTGGCCGAGCCCGCGGCCGGACAGCTGCGGCACGGCGACGCCGCAGGCCGCGACGAGCGGGGCGAGCGGCAGGGTGATCTTGTCGCCGACGCCGCCCGTCGAGTGCTTGTCCGACGTCGGCCGGGACAGGGACGAGAAGTCCATCCGCTCGCCGGAAGCGATCATGGCCGCCGTCCACCGCGCGATCTCGCGCCGGCCCATGCCGCGCAACAGGATCGCCATCGCGAGCGAGGCCATCTGCTCCTCGGCGACTGCGCCTCGGGTGTAGGCGCCGACCACCCAGTCGATCTGCTCGTCGGACAGCTCGCCGCCGTCGCGCTTGGTGCGGATGACGTCGACCGCGTCGAAGGATTCGCTCACCTCAGCGATCCTGCCCGACGACCGGGCCCCGGGGCAGCGGCGTTCGCGCCCGGCGTACCCGCCGATCGGGGCGGATCGATGCCGGCAAGCCGTCCTCAGTCCAGGTCGTCAGACCAGGTCGTCAGTCCAGGTCGTCGGGGCCGAACGCCTCGGGCAGCAGCTCGCGCATCGGCCGCCGCCCACCGGCCAGGTCGACCACGCAGTCCGGGCCGCCGTGCTCCCAGAGCAGCTGCCGGCACCGCCCGCACGGCGAGATCAGCTCGCCGTCGCCGTTGACGCACGCCACGGCGACCAGGCGGCCGCCACCGCTGCGGACCAGCTCCGACACGAGGCCGCACTCCGCGCACAGCGTGACGCCGTACGACGCGTTCTCGACGTTGCAGCCCGACACGACCCGGCCGTCGTCGACCAGGCCGGCGACGCCCACCGGGTAGGACGAGTACGGCGCATAGGCGAGCTGCATGGCCTCGACTGCCTTGCGGCGCAACGCATCCCAGTCGACCTCGACCACGCCGGGCTCAGCCGCCCTTGACGTAGGGCTCGCCATCGGCGGCCGGGGCGCGCACCCGCCCGACCAGGCCGGCGACCGCGACGATGGTCGCGAGGTAGGGCAGCATCAGCAGGAAGTACGACGGGATGGTCACCGGTGCGGGCAGGAAGGACAGCACGACCTGCAGCTCCGTGGCGAAGCCGAAGAACAGCGCCGCCAGCACCGCTCCCCGCGCGGTCCACTTGCCGAAGATGAGTGCCGCCAGGGCGATGAAGCCGAGGCCGTTGGACATCGCCGACCCGGTGAACGGCCCGCTGCCGCCGACCGTGAGCGATGCACCGGCCAGGCCGGCCACGAAGCCGCCCAGCACCACGTTGCGGTAGCGCACGCGCAGCACGTTGATCCCCACGGTGTCCGCCGCCAGGGGGTGCTCGCCGACGGCGCGCGTGCGCAGACCCCACCGGGTCCGGGCCAGGCCGATGTCGACCGCGATGAAGATGACGTACGCGACGTAGACCAGGACCTTCTGGTGGAACAGCAGGGGTCCGACGAACGGGATGTCTCCCAGCAGGGGGATCTTCACCGGGCTGAAGAGCGGTGGGTCGTTGTAGCTGTTCGCGTTGTTCTGCATGATCGCGTGGTAGATGAAGCCGGTGATGCCCGCGGCCAGCAGGTTGAGGACGACGCCGAGCACGATCTGGTTGACCTGGTAGCGGATCGCGAAGAACGCCAGCATGAGGCCGAGCAGGCCACCGGCGAGCGCCGCACCGACCGCGCCCGCGCCGGCGCTGTGCGCGATGGTGCCGAAGAGCGCGCCGGCCCAGGCGCCGGAGAGCATCTGCCCCTCGATCGCGACGTTGATGACGCCGGAGCGCTCGCAGAGCAGGCCGGCGAGTGCGCCGAGGATCAGCGGCGTGGCGTAGAACAGGGACTGCTGCAGCAGGCCCAGCACGTCCACAGTGGTGCCGGACTTGCCGGTCGTGGCCCAGCCCAGCAGCGAGATGACGATCGCGACGAGCGCACCGGAGGCCACCCAGACCATGGCCTTGCGGCTGAAGCCGCGGGCGATCTGCCAGACGCCGGCCGCAGCCACCAGGATGCCGAGCAGCGTGCAGGTCAGCCGGGCCGGCACCGTGATGGTCGGCAGCGAGACCGCGTCGCCGGCCTGCGAGAGCCCATAGCCCGCATGGGATCCGGACTTCGAGCCGAGCCCGAAGGCCACGACGACGAGCACGCCGACCAGCACCAGCAGCGCGCCGGTCACCAGCCGGCGGCGACGGCTGACCGGGAGGTCGACGACGTCCAGGACGATGATGTCCGGCGCGTCGAGGGCCGGGCCGGGCCCGCCCGCGGGGGCACCGGATGGCACGGTCGAGGCGCTCATCCGTTCCACCCCTTCGCCAGGTCGGCCCCGATCCCGCCCTGGGTGCCCTTGAGCCGGAACAGCCCGCGCACCAGGGCCGGCGCGGCGATGAAGAGCACGATGACGGCCTGCAACGTCGGGATCAGCTCCTGCGGCACGCCGGTGCTGGACTGCATCTGGATCGAGCCGGCCCGCAGCGCACCGAAGAACAGCCCGGCCAGCACCGTCCCCAGCGGCTTGCCGCGGCCCAGCAGCGCCACCGTGATGCCGTCGAAGCCGAGGCCGGCGTCGATGTCGGGAGTCAGTGCCGGGTTCGTGCCGAGGATCTGGGTCGAGCCCGCGAGGCCGGCCAGCCCGCCCGCGAGGACCATCACCAGGATGGTCGCCCGGGTGATGCTCATGCCCGCCGTACGCGCGGCGTTCTGGTTCGCGCCCACCGCGCGGAGCTCGAAGCCGATGGTGCTCCGGCTCAGCAGCCACCAGACGCCGACAGCAGCGGCCAGGGCGACGAAAAGCCCTGCGCTGACTCGCATCGAGGAGCCGAACAGCGCCGGGTAGTTGGCCGAGGACTTGATCTGCAGCGACTGCGCCTGGCCGTACGGCGGCCGCTGGAAGCCGTGGATCGACAGGAGGTAGCCGAGCAGGTTGACCGCGACGTAGTTGAGCATGATCGTCGTGATGACCTCGTGGGCACCGGTGCGCGCCTTGAGGAAGCCGGCGATCCCACCCCAGATCGCACCGCCCAGGATCCCCCCGACCACCGCCACGAGGAGGTGCAGCCCGATCGGCAGGTCCCAGGCGAAGCCGACGTAGCCCGCGAAGATCGCGCCCAGGATGATCTGGCCCTGTGCGCCGATGTTGAACAGGCCGGTCTGGAAGGCGAGCGCCACCGACAGGCCGGCCAGGATCAGCGGCGTCGCGTTGGTCAGCGTCTCGGAGATCGGGTTCAGATAGCCGTACGCCGTGCCGTCCTTGGCCAGCGTCGGGTTGAAGATCGCTCCGCGGAACAGCGCCGAGTAGCCCGCGCCGATGGCGTGGAAGGCGTTGCTGAGGGTGTCGAAGGGAGCGGTGAAGAAGTACTGCGCCGAGTCGCGGGTCGTCTGGTCGGAGATGGCGATCAGGACGGCGCCGAGGACCAGCGCCACGAGGAACGCCAGGGTGGTGACCACGCCCGTGTTGCCGTTGCGGACGGCCGCCCAGAGCCGCTTCACCTCTGCCCCTCGCCCTCGGCCTGGGTGATCCCGAGCGCCGGGTTGAGTGCGGCGGCCGGTGCCACGTCGGCGATCTGGCCCGCGCTGGGGTCCACCGCGTGCTCGGTGACCGAGCCGGCCATCAGCAGCCCGATCTCGTCGGCCGCCGTGCCGCCGGGGACCTCGCCGATGATCTTGCCGCGGTACATCACGCCGATCCGGTCGGCCAGGCCGAGCACCTCGTCCAGCTCCGTGGAGACCAGGACGACCGCCGCACCCCGATCGCGCTCGGCCACGATGCGCCGGTGGACGAACTCCATCGACCCGACGTCGAGGCCGCGGGTGGGCTGCGCGACGACCAGCAGGTCCAGCGGCCGGGACAGCTCGCGGGCCAGGACGACCTTCTGCTGGTTGCCCCCGGACAGCGTCGTCGCGGCGGACTCGGCCGACTGGGTCCGCACGTCGAACTCACCCACCCGCTGGTCCGCGTTGGCGGCGACTGCGGCGAGGTCCATCGAGATGCCCTTGGCGAACGGCGCCGTGTCGTACGTGTCGAGGATGAGGTTCTCCGCGATCGAGAAGCTGCCGACCAGGCCGTCGTGCAGCCGGTCCTCGGGGACGTAGCCGACGCCCATGTCGAGGATGTCGTTGACGCTGTCGTGGGTGATGTCCTTGCCCCGCAAGCGGATCCGCCCCTCAGCCGGGAGGTCGAGGCCGACGATGGCCTGGGTCAGCTCGGTCTGGCCGTTGCCCTGCACACCGGCGATGGCGTAGATCTCGCCCGAGCGCACGGTGATCGTCACGCCGTCGACGACGACCTGCGCCTTGTGGTCGAGCATCCGCAGGTCGCTGATCTCGAGCACCGGGTCGCCAGGCTGGGCGGCGTGCCTTGTCGACGGTCAGCTGGACCGGGCGGCCGACCATCAGGGACGCGAGCTCCTCGGACGTGGAGTCGGGCTTGGCCTCGCCGACGACCCGGCCCCGCCGGATGATCGTGATCCGGTCGGCGACGGCCCGGACCTCGCGCAGCTTGTGGGTGATGAAGACGATCGACGTACCGCCCTCGCGCAGCGCGCGCATGACGTCCATCAGGTCGTCCGTCTCCTGGGGCGTGAGGACGGCTGTCGGCTCGTCCAGGATCAGCAGCCGGGCGTCGTGCATCAGGGCCTTGACGATCTCGACCCGCTGCTGGATCCCGACCGGCAGGTCGGCCACCAGCGCGTCGGCCGGCACCTCCAGGCCGTAGCGCTTGGAGACCTCGGCGACCTCGCGGCGGGTGCGTCGCCGGTCCAGGAAGCCCAGCGGCTTGGTGTCCTCGTGCCCGAGCGCGACATTCTCGGCGACGGTGAAGACGGGGATGAGCATGAAGTGCTGGTGGACCATCCCGATGCCCGCGGCCATCGCGTCGGCGGGCCCGCGGAAGGCCTTCGGCTGCCCGTCGACCAGGATCTCGCCGCCGTCGGGCTGGTAGAGCCCGTAGAGCACGTTCATCAAGGTGCTCTTGCCGGCGCCGTTCTCGCCCAGCAGGGCGTGGATCTCGCCCGGCTCGACGACGAGGTCGATGGAGTCGTTCGCGGTGAAGCTGCCGAACCGCTTGGTGATGCCCCGCAGCTCCAGCTTCACCGGCGGCTCCTCCTCGATCCCGGAAGTTCGACCCGACGTACCGGCCGAGGAGGAGTGGCGACGGGCCACTCCCCCTCGGCATCGGTGCAGACGTTACCCGGCCCGGAGGCCTTCGATCAGACCTCAGGCCTTCGGCTGGCTCGGCGACGAGATCGTCACCGCGCCGGAGATGATGTCAGCCTTCAGCTTGGTCAGCTCCGCCTGCAGGTCCGAGGGCACCTTGCTCTGGAAGTCGTGGAACGGCGCCAGGCCGGTCCCGCCATCGGAGAGGGTGCCGACGTAGCTGCCGGTGGGGAAGGTACCGCCGGCTGCGCCGGTGACGTACTTGTTGACCGAGCCGCCCAGGTCCTTCAGGACGCTGGAGATGAAGTACGGGCAGTACTGGGCGGCGCTCTCGCAGCCGTCCGTGTCGACCCAGATGACGTTCAGCTTGCCGCCGGACGCCTTGGCCGCGGCCGCCGCGCCCAGACCGGCGCCACCGGCGACGGGGAGCACGACGTCGGCGCCCTGCTGGTAGAACGCCTGCGTGATCGACTGGGCCTTGTTGGTCCCGTTGAACCCGCTGAACGTGCCGCCCTTCTGGTTCTTCTCGTCCCAGCCGAGCACCTGGACGTTCTTGCTCTTCTGCTTGTTGTAGTACTGCACGCCCTCCCAGAAGCCATCCATGTAGATGGTGACCGGCGGGATCGGGGCGCCGCCGAACGTCGCGACCTTGCCGCTCTTGGACATGCCCGCGGCGAGGTAGCCGCCGAGGAAGGCGCCCTGTGCGGTGTTGTACTGCAGGCCGTAGATGTTGCTCAGGCCCTGGTTGCCGTTGTCGACCTCGGCGAACTTCTGCGTCGGGTGCGCCGCGGCGACCTTCTTCAGCGCGTCTCCCATCAGGCCACCGACGGCGATGATCGTGCCGCAGCCCTTGGCCACCTCGGCCTGCAGGTTGGGCTCGTAGTCGTTGCCGGTGTTCGAGGGCACGTAGGAGATCTTGATGTTCGGGTTCGCCTGGTTGGCGGACTTCATGCCGGCGTACGACGTCTGGTTGAACGACCGGTCGTCGATACCGCCGGTGTCGAGCACCATGCAGGCGTTGAACGCCTTGCCGGCGGCAGGGGTGGAGCCTCCCGAGCTGGACTTGGGCTTGCTGCCACAGCCGGCAGCGAGGGATGCGACCGCGACTACGGCGATCGTGACGGTCAGTGCCCTACGCAAGAGGGTCTCCTTCTTCGTGGTTCTGCTGGGTGGTTCGGGCTGGTGGTGCTGCGCTGGTGATGCTGAGCGCGGCCGGACCGCGTGGATGGCCAGCCGCCGGGGACTCTACCCGCCCGTCTCAGCCCGTGGGCAGGTACGGCGGCCCCTACTTACCGAACCGTGACCCGTCCGTTGTGCCGGCCGCTCAGGCCGGAGCGGTGGCCGCGAGGCGCCCGAGCTTGGTCATCGCCGTCTGGGCGAGCAGCGCCGTGCCGACCGGCAGGCAGGCGTCGTCGACCCGCAGGTCGCCCTGGTGCAGGTCGAAGACCGGCCCTCCCGGGCTGCGGGTGCCCAGCCGGGCCATCGCCCCCGGGACCGACTGGAGGTACCAGGAGAAGTCCTCGCCGCCCAGGCTCTGCTCCGTGCTCCCGACCGCCTGAGGCCCGCCGTACGACGTGGCGGCGGCGGCCAGCTCGTGCGCGGCCTCTGGGTCGTTGACCACCGGTGGTACGCCGCGGACGTAGTCGACGTCGGCATGCACGCCGTACGGCGCCACGACCTCGTGGATCAGGGTGGTGACCAGGTCGCGCATCTGGGCCCAGGCCTGCTCGTCGAGCACCCGGACCGTGCCGCCGGCCTCGCCGACGCTCGGGATGACGTTCTGCGCGACGCCGGAGCGCACGTAGCCCCAGACCAGCAGGCCACCGGCCCGGGGGTCCAGGCGGCGGGACAGCGCGGCCGGGACGTCGGTCAGGACCTTGCCGAGGGCGAAGGTGAGGTCCTCGGTCAGGTGCGGGCGGCTGGTGTGACCGCCGCGGCCGGTCAGCCGCACCGAGATCGCGTCGGCGGCCGAGGTCAGCGGGCCCTCGCGCAGGCCCACCGAGCCGACCAGCCGGGACGGGTCGCAGTGCAGGGCGTAGATCGCCCGGACGTCGTCGAGGATGCCGGCCTCGACCAGGTCGTGCGCGCCCCCCGGCATGACCTCCTCCGCCGGCTGGAAGATCAGCCGGACCCGGCCCGGGAGCCCGGACTGCTGGTGCAGCCGGTGGAGCGCGAGACCCGCGCCGAGCAGGCAGGTGGCGTGCACGTCATGCCCGCAGGCGTGGGCCAGGCCGTCGACCCGGGCCCGCCAGGGGTCGTCGGTGCGGTCGTCGAGCGGGAGGGCGTCGAGGTCGGCGCGCAGCGCCACGGTGGGCTGGTCGGTGTGACCGGCGCCGGCGTCCGCGGCCGACCTCGGCGACCAGGCCGGTCGTGGGGAGGGTCTGGACGTGCAGGCCCGCTGCGTCCAGCCGCTCGGCGAGGACCTGGGTGGTCCGGTGCTCCTGCCAGGCCAGCTCGGGGTGGGCGTGCAGGTCCCGGCGGAGGGTGGTGAGGTCCTCGGTCAGCGCACCGACGACGTCGCGCAGGGTGGCGGCGGGTGCGGTCGAGGGGACGGCGGACGTGCCGGAGATGTCGGGTACGGGCGCAGGGGAGGTCACGGTGCGACCAGCGTAGTGCGGCGGCTACTTCGCCGAGGACACGATGGCCTGGGACTCGGCCACCGGCACGTTGACCGCCGCCGCTGCCGGCGTCACCGCGTCGAGCGCACCACCGTTGCCGTCGCTGCCCCTCCAGGTCGCCGTCCACGAGGCCGACGCGCTCACCGGGTAGCCGGCGCCGTAGCCGACGGAGGCCCGGGTGAACGTCACCGTGCAGCCGCTGCTCGGGCTGGCGCCGGGCGTGTACTGCTTGAGGGCCTGGGCCGGGGTGCAGTCACCGCCGTCCGCGTTGGGGGCGTCGATCGTCAGGCCGCCCGTCGTGGCGGTGAGCTCGGCCCATGCCGTGCCCGCGGTGACCCGGATCCGGCGCTCGCCCGTCGTCCCGCCGACGGAGTCCGGGTTGGTCACCCAGAACCACGTGTCCAGCCCGACCAGGGTGCCGCCGCCCACCGAGCCGACCTTGGGGTTGCGGTCGATCTGTGGAGACGGAGGTTTGAGCTGGTCCCAGGCCGCGATGGCCAGGTCGTGCGGGTCCACCGCCGGCACCGGCGGGTTGCCGGTCGGGAAGAACCGCACGGACTGGGCGATCCCGGGGCAGCCGGGGACGTTCCAGCCAGGAGGCGCGTTCACCGCGCCGGCGTACTTGTTGAGTGCGCACACGTCGGCCGTGTCACGGCAGTGGGCGACGTAGAAGGTGATCTTCTGGCCGGCCTTGGCGGCGGCGATCGCGGCGTCGTACATCTCGACGGTGCCGTACATCAGCTGGCCGGGCTCGAAGGTGCCGTTGATGGTGGGCATCGTCTCCTCCCACCACTTCTTCACCGCGACCGGGTCGTTCGGGTCGGGCACCTCGTCGTCGACCGACCACCAGCAGCTCGCCGGGACCGAGACCGAGAGGTGCAGCGGGATCGAACCGCCCCCACCGGAGGTCACCGTCGCGGAGGCGCTGACGGTGTAGCCCCCACCCGACGTCGAACCCCCTGTGCCGCCTGCGAACGCGGAGCCGGAAGAGGTCAGGACCGAGACCACCAGCACAGCCGGGACGGCGAGCAGCAACAGCACCTTGCGGAGAGCAGCACGCACCGGTGGATCGCCCCTTGCCACATCGCCTACAGATTCGCAGGCCAGCCTAGCGGCCTCTGGTGAGCCTGTCCCCCGGACCAGGACCTCGGGCGCGGAGTGCGTGCGCACACCTCGGGTGCGGACCTCGAGAGCAGCCGCGTCGCGTGCCCTCAGGCGCAGGCGCCGGCCGTCAGCTTCAGCGCTGTGACCTTCCAGCTCGCGTCGGTCTTTCGGAGGGTCCCGACGAATCCGACATGCCCCGCAGGGGTTTCGGTCGGGCGACCCTTGCTGTCGACGTTCACCGACAGGTCGAGGATGCAGCTCGTGATCGTGGCGGCGGTGCCGCTGACGTGGGCCCCCGAGACATTGACCGTCAGCGTGCCGACGGTGTGCGTCTTCTTGGCCCGCAGGCCGCCGATGTAGGCCGCGACCAGGCTGTACGCGCGCCCGCTGCTGACCCTCGACATCGCCGTGGCGTCGAACTTCGCCGCGCCGTAGCCGGTCATCCGGGTCTGCCAGTAGAGCTGCCAGGCGGCGTTGACCGCCTGCCCCTGCGGCCCGCTGACCGTGACCTTGCCCGGCTTGCTGATCGCGGTCGCCGGCAGGCCGTTCGGGCTGCTCGACGTGGGGCTGGCCGAGGTGGGCGCGGACGTGGTCGTCGTCGTCGCGCCGGCGGTGGGCGCGGTGGCTGCAGGGAGGCCGGCGTCCGAGTTGCCCGAGCAGCCGCAGAGGGCGAGCGTGAGGCCCGCGAGCAGGCCGGCGGCGACAGTGCGGGGCCCCTGGAGCATGGGCGTCACGATACGGGGAGCCTCACGGGGAGCCTCAGGGTCAGAAGGTGTCGCGCGGGACGTAGGTGCCCCAGACGTCGCGCAGCGCGTGGCAGACCTCGCCGACGGTGGCCCGGGCCGCGAGCGCCTCGCGCATCGGTGGCAGGGCGTTGTCGGCTCCCTTCGCGGCGTTCCGCAACGCGTCGAGCGCGCGCTCGACCGCACCGCCGTCCCGCTGCCGGCGCAGGGTGGCAAGACGCTCGCGCTGGTCGGCCTCGATCTGCGGGTCGACCCGCAGTGGCTCGTAGGCGTCCTCCTCGTCGAGCCGGAACCGGTTGAGCCCCACCACGGTTCGCTCGCCGCTGTCGATCTGCTGGTTGACCGCGTACGCCGACCGCTCGATCTCGCTCTTCTGGAAGCCCTCCTCGATCGCCGCCACGGCGCCGCCCTTGGCCTCGATCGTGTCCATCAGGTCCACGACGGCCGCCTCGAGGTCGTCCGTGAGCGACTCCATGACGTAGGAGCCGGCGAACGGGTCGACCGTCCGGGTGACGTCGGTCTCGTAGGCGATGACCTGTTGGGTCCGCAGCGCGAGCCGCGCGGCCTTGGCCGTCGGGAGGGCGATCGCCTCGTCGAAGGCGTTGGTGTGCAGGCTCTGCGTGCCGCCGAGGACAGCGCCCAGGCCCTGCAACGCCACCCGGACCAGGTTGACCTCGGGCTGCTGGGCGGTGAGCTGCACGCCGGCGGTCTGGGTGTGGAAGCGCAGGGCCTGGCTCTTGGGGTCCCGAGCGCCGAAGTCGTCGCGCATGACCCGGGCCCAGATCCGCCGTGCGGCGCGGAACTTCGCGACCTCCTCGAGCAGGGTCGTGCGCGCGACGAAGAAGAACGACAGGCGGGGCGCGATGTCGTCGACGGCCAGCCCGGCGGCCTGCGCGGCGCGGATGTACTCGATCGCGTTGGCGAGGGTGAAGGCGGTCTCCTGCGCGGGCGTGGCCCCGGCCTCGGCCATGTGGTAGCCGGAGATGGAGATCGTGTTCCAGCGCGGGATCTCCTTGTGGCAGTAGGCGAAGATGTCACTGATCAATCGGAGCGACTCGGCCGGGGGGAAGATGTAGGTCCCGCGGGCGATGTACTCCTTCAGCACGTCGTTCTGGATGGTGCCGGTGAGCCGGCCGCCCTCGATGCCCTGCTCGGCGGCGACGAGCTGGTAGAGGAGCAGCAGCGAGCTGGCCGGCGCGTTGATCGTCATCGAGGTGGAGACCTGGTCGAGCGGGATGCCGTCGAACAGCGTCCGCATGTCGTCGATCGAGTCGATGGCCACACCGACCTTGCCGACCTCGCCGTGCGCGATCGGGTCGTCGGAGTCGAAGCCCATCTGGGTCGGCAGGTCGAACGCGACGGAGAGGCCGCCGGTCCCGGCCTTGACCAGCTGGTGGTAGCGGGCGTTGGACTCCGCGGCGGTGCCGAACCCGGCGTACTGGCGCATGGTCCACGGGCGGCCGGTGTACATCGAGGGGTAGGGCCCGCGGGTGAACGGGTAGCGCCCGGGCTCGCCGAGCTGCTGCTGCGGGTCGAAGCCGGCCAGGTCGTCCGGCCGGTAGAGCGGCTTGAACTCCCGCCCCGACTCGGTGTGGCCGGTGCTCTCACCCATGCCCGCAGGCTAGTGCCGCCCAACGGCACCGGGCTCAGAGGAGGTCGGGACGGTTCCGGGCGCGCAGCTGCGCGACCACGTCCTTGACCCGCTGGGACTGGTCGGCCGGCAGGACCAGCACCGCGTCCGGCGTGTCCACCACGACCACGTCGCTCAACCCGACCACGACGACCTCGCGACCGCCGGCCGCCACGACCAGCCCCGAGCTGTCCAGGGCCAGCACGCCATCGGCGGCCCCCAGCAGCCGCGGACCGCCGCCGTCCGCCTCGGGCAGCAGGCCCGCCAGCGACGCCCAGTCGCCCACGTCGTCCCAGCCCAGGTCGGCCGGCACGCACGCGACCCGCCCGGCGGCGGCTGCGGGCTCGCCCACCGCGTGGTCGATCGCGATCGCCTCGACGTCGCGCCAGACCCGGGCGAGTACGGCGTCGCGGTCCGGCCCGTCCCAGGCGGCCGCGATCTCGCGCAGCGCCGCGGCCAGGTCCGGCTTGCTGGCCTCCAGCAGCTCCAGGAGCACGGTGGCCCGGACGACGAACATCCCGGCGTTCCAACGGAACCCACCCTGCCGCAGGTAGGCCGCAGCGGTCTCGGCCGAGGGCTTCTCCACGAACCGTTCGACCCGCCGTACGGACGGCGCAGCCGCCAGGGCCAGGTCAGCCCCCAGCTCGAGGTAGCCGAAGCCGGTGGCGGCGTACGACGGGGCGATCCCGACCGTGACCAGCCATCCCTCGCGCGCCGCGGCGACCGCCTCGCCCACGGCCGCGGCGAACGCGACAGCGTCCCGGATCACGTGGTCGGCCGCGAACGAGCCGACGACCGCATCCGGGTCGCGCCGCGCCACGACCGCCGCCGCCAGCCCGATGGCCGGCATCGAGTCCCGCGGTGCCGGTTCGACCAGCACACCGTCGGCCGGTAGGTCGGGCAGCTGGGCCCGGACCGCCTCGGCGTGCCGCTCCCCGGTGACCACGACCACCCCAGCTCCGGCCAGCGGGGCCAACCGGTCCCACGTCGCCTGCAGCAGGCTCCGCCCCGAGCCGGTGAGGTCCAGCAGGAACTTCGGCGATCCCTCGCGGGACAACGGCCACAACCGGGTGCCGGCTCCACCAGCGGGTACGACGGCCGTGAGCCCGGCGATGCTGGTCATGCCGCGAGACGCTAACCCACGGCGTACGCCGAGATCCGCGCCGGCTGGATTACCCTCGCCTGGTCATGCCTGCCCGCAGCCGCCCGCTCACCCTCGGTGCCGCCGTCGCCATCGCCCTGGTCACGCTCCTGCTCGGCAGCGCGGCGGGCCCGGCAGCGGCGGCCGGGGGCAGCCCCGTCGGCGGCCCGGAGCTCGGCTCCGCCCGGGCCGTCTGGCACGTGCCCGCCGGAGTGCCCGAGCCACCGGTCGCACCCGCCAGGGCCTACCTCGTGGCCGACCTGACCAGCGGCCAGATCCTGGTGGCGCGCAACGTCCACGCCCGGCTGCTGACGGCCAGCACGATGAAGGTCCTGACCGCCCTCACCCTGCTCCCCCGGCTGTCACCCACGCAGGTCTACCGGGCGAGGGCCGCCGACCAGGACGTCGACGGCAGCAAGGTCGGCATCGCCGCCGGCTCGACGTACACCGTCCACCAGCTCTTCCTGGGCATGATGTTGTCGTCCGGCAATGATGCGGCCAACGCGCTGGCGAATGCCGCGGGCGGCGTGCCCGCGACCGTCGCGCTGATGCAGCAGGAGGCCATCTCCCTCGGCGCCCTGGACACGACGGTGCGCGACCCGAGCGGCCTGGACGCGCCGGGGCAGCGCAGCAGCGCCTACGACCTGGCCGTGATCGCGCGGGCCGCGATGCAGCGGGCGGACTTCCGCACCCTGGTGACGACCCGGACCGCGGAGTTCCCGGGGAAGGTCGTGAAGGGCAAGCGGGGCAAGGGATTCCAGATCCAGAACCACAACGAGCTGCTGACCGGCTACCGCGGGGCCATCGGGGTCAAGACGGGCTACACCGAGCACGCCAAGTGGACCTACATCGGCGCCGCCCGCCGCGGTACCCACACCTACCTGGTCACCGAGATGGGCCTGAGCCGGAAGGGCTTCGTTCCCGCGGAGAAGCTTCTCGACTGGGCCTTCGCCCACGGGGCGGCGGCGACGCCGGTGGGGCACCTGGTCGCGCCGGGTGAGCTGGCGGCGGCCGGCTCGACCGCGGCCCGCGCCGTCCCCGGTCAGCCGGCGGCCGGCACGGTGGCCGCCACTTCGGCCGCCGGGGCTACGTCGAGGACGGCGCGCCTGGCGGGGATCGCCGGGCTGGTGTGCGCGGGGCTGATCGTCGGGGGCCTCGGACTCGGCGCCGCCCGCCGCGGGAGGACCTGAGCCGTCAGTCCGACGCCTCCCGGTGCCGCACGAGCGCCACCAGCGCCCGGACGGCCCGCCGCAGGGCGCCGAGCCCGACCGTCCCGACCGCACCCATGACGGCTCCGGCCGCGATGGCGGTCCGGTCGGCCGAGCGCTGGCCGAACGTCGGCTCCATCTCTCGCGGGTGTGGCAGCCGCGGCGTACGGCCGACCCCCGGGGCGCCGCCGGCACCCGCTCCCCGCGCCATGGCCGGAGCGGCGAGGGAGGCGTCAGCGGTCGCATCGGACTTCGCCCGGACGGTCGACGTGGTCGAGGCGTAGGCCGCGGAGAGCAGGACGACGCGGCTCAGCAGGTTCATCACCAGGAGCAGGCCGACGACGACGGCGAACGACGCGAGCACCGGGTTGTTGGTGACGCCGACGATGCCGTAGGCGACGGCGACCTTGAGGATGCCGATGCCCACGGCCCCGATCAGGGCGCCGGACCGCAGCGAGCGCCAGCCGACGTGCACGCCGCTGAGGACGCGGAAGATCAGCAGCATGATCCCGAAGTCCACGGCCAGCAGGACGACGAAGGTGACGACCGGCAGCCCGACCTGACCGGCCACGCTGCCCGAGTCCAGGCCCACCCAGCCGAGCACGCGCGTCGTGGCGGCGTTGGACACCCCCGACAGCACTGCGGAGATCAGCACCGACACCCCGAGCACCGACAGGATTCCGAGGTCGCGCAGCCGGCCGACCACCGGGTTGGCCTGGAACGTCTCCTGCTCGAACATCGCGCGGATGCCCTCGCGCAGGGCACCCAGCCAGCCCAGCCCGGACAGCACCAGCACCACGAGAGAGACCGCGCCGGTGATCGTCAAAGCGTTGGGGGCCGGCGGTTTCGACGCGTCGATGATGCCGTCCGGGTGGGTGCCGTCCTTGACGATCCCCGGCAGCGTGTCGGACACCGACGACACGACCTGGTGGAACAGGTGGGGCTGCCCGCGCAGGACGAAGCCGAAGATCGCGAACCCGAGCGTGAGCGCCGGGAAGACCGAGAAGAACGCGAAGTACGCGATGCCTCCCGCGAGCAGGCCGCCCCGCGCTGCGTTGTAGTGCTGCCAGGCGGCGTACACGGCGCTGCCCTTGAGCCGGGCCAGCACCGCCTTCATACCGTCCCGAACCAGAAGTCGCGAGCGACCCGCCACACGCCGTCCACGCCGTGGAGGTAGAGCTGGAAGCCGTCGACCGTGAACCGGCAGTCGTAGTCGGCCAGCCGATCCTGCGCCTCGTCCAGCACCGCCTCGGGCAGGTGGTGGGCCACCGTCACGTGGGGGTGGTAGGGGAAGTCCAGGGTCCGGCCGATGAGCGGTCCGTCCCGCACGTCCCGCTCCAACGTCTCGCACTCGCCGATGCCGGTGGAGAGCTGGACGAACACCACGGGCGAGACCGGCCGGAAGGTCGCGGAGCCGCGCAGCCGCATGTCGAAGGGCTGGTGCCGGCCGGCGACCTTGGCCAGGTGGTCGACGACGACGTCGAGGCCACCGGGCTCGAGCGCGGTCGGTGGCAGCAGCGTCACGTGAGTGGGGATGTAGCCCGCGAGCGGGTCGCCGAACGACGAGCGCATCTCCTGCAGCTGCGACCCGTACGGCTCCGGGATCGCGATCGCGACACCGATCGACCCCGGCATGACCACCGACCCGGTGAGGGTCGGCGGCCCGTCGTCCGGGGCGTCGTACCCCGAGTCGTACGCCGCAGCATCGCTCGCGTCGCTGGTCGAGTCACCCGTCGAGCCGGTCACCGCGGTCAGTGCTTCCCGGCCAGGAAGCCGACCCGCTCGTAGACCCGCGCCAGGGTGACCGACGCGAGGTCGCGGGCCCGCTCGGCGCCCTCGGCGAGCAGGGCGTCCAGCGACTCGGGGTCGTCGAGCAAGGCCTGCGTTCGCTCGCGGAAGGGCGTCGCGACACTCACGACCAGGTCGGCGACATCGCCCTTCAGGTCCCCATAACCCTTGCCGGAGTAGGCGTCCTCGAGCTCCTGCAGGGTCTGGCCGCTCAACGACGAGTGGATCGTCAGCAGGTTGGAGACACCCGGCTTCTCGGCCGGGTCGTAGCGGATGGAGCGCTCGTTGTCGGTCACGGCCGACCGGACCTTCTTGGCGATCGAGCGCGGGTCGTCCAGCAGCTCGACGACCCCCGCCTGCGAGGCCGAGCTCTTGCTCATCTTGGCCGTCGGGTCCTGCAGGTCGGCGATCTTCGCGGTCGACGCGACGATGTACGGCTCCGGGACGCGCAGGGTCGGGCCGTAGCGCGAGTTGAACCGCTGGGCCAGGTCGCGGGTCAGCTCGAGGTGCTGTCGCTGGTCCTCCCCGACCGGCACCTGGTCCGCGTCGTAGAGCAGGATGTCGGCCGCCTGCAGGACGGGGTAGGTGAACAGGCCCACCGAGGTCCGGTCCGACCCCTGCTTCAGCGACTTGTCCTTGAACTGCGTCATCCGCGAGGCCTCGCCGAAGCCGGTGATGCAGCCGAGGACCCACGCCAGCTGGGCGTGCTCGGGCGCCTGGCTCTGCACGAAGAGCACGGAGCGGGTCGGGTCGATGCCGCCCGCGAGGTACTGCGCCGCCGTACGGCGCGTGCGCTCGCGCAGCAGGTCCGGCGCAACCTCGATGGTGATCGCGTGCAGGTCGACGACGCAGTAGACCGCGTCGTGGGTCTCCTGCATCGCGACCCACTGGACCAGCGCCCCGAGGTAGTTGCCGAGATGCAGGGAGTCGTAGGTCGGCTGCATGCCTGAGAACAGGCGTGGCCGCCCGGGTACTTCGGACATGGGCGCCATTGTGGCAGGGGCCGACTAGACCGGCCTCAGGTGCACGACGACCGCCTGGCCGGGATCCAGGATCGGCATCGCGAGCCCGGCTCCGGTGAGCAGCGACCCGCTCAGCTGCACCCCTCCCGCGGCGAGCCAGCCGGGCCGCCCGCCGGGGCCGGCCGACAGGTGCTCGGCCCGGACGCTCACCTCGGGACAAACCGTCACGAGATACCTCACTTCGGGAGCCAGGCCGGGCAGGGCCAGCCGGCCCGGTGCGACCGACGGCGAGGTAGCCATCCGGGCGAAGCAGTACGCCGCCTCGGTGCCGTCCGCGGCCACCACACCGTGCAGCACCGTGCCGTCGTCGATGTCGTCACCGCGCACGACCGTGCCGCTGTGCAGCAACGGCCGCAGCCGGCGGTAGAGCGCGGTCCAGTCCCGGACCGCCGCCAGCTCCTCGGCCGAGCACGATGTGAGGTCCCACTCGATGCCGGCGTGCCCGAAGAGCGCCGTGGCCAACCGGAAGCGCAGGTCCAGCACCCGCCCGGTCGTGTGCGAGCGCGGCGGCCCGACGTGCGAGCCGACCAGCTCCGGCGGGAGCAGGTTGGCGGTCCAGAGCTGGATCGCCTGGCGCTCGATCGCGTCGTTGGTGTCGGAGGCCCAGACCCGGTCGGTGCGGGCCAGGATCCCGAGGTCGATCCGGGCGCCCCCACTCGCGCAGGACTCGATCTCCAGGGCCGGGTGGCGTTGCCGCAGCTCGTCGAGGACGGCGTACGTCGCGAGCGTCTGGGCGTGGACGCCGGGCCCGAGCCGGCCGTCGTGCCGGTGCCGGGCGGCGTGCAGGTCGCGGTTGTGGTCCCACTTGAGGTAGTCCAGGGCGTACTCCGTCACGAGCGCGTCGAGCCGCTCCAGGACGTACCCGCGGGCCGCCGGCTCGGCCAGATCGAGCACGTGCTGGTCGCGCCACTCCGGCGCGGCCTGGCCGTCCGCGACGTCGAGCAGCCAGTCGGGGTGCGCCCGCGCGAGGTCGGAGTCGAGGTTGACCATCTCCGGCTCGACCCAGAGGCCCACCTGCAGGCCGAGCCCGCGGACGTGGTCCACGATCGGGTGCAGACCGTCCGGCCAGACCTGTTCGTCGACGTACCAGTCACCCAGCCCCGCGGTGTCGTCCCGGCGATGCCGGAACCACCCGTCGTCGATCACGAAGCGTTCGACACCAACCGAGCTCGCCACATCGGCCAGGGCCTTCATCTGGTCGAGGTCGTGGTCGAAGTAGACCGCCTCCCAGGTGTTCAGGACCAGCGGACGCGGGGACGCCGGGTGGCTCGGCCGGGCCCGCACGTGGCGGTGCATCCGCTCCGCCAGCCCGTCCAGCCCCGTCCCGGACCAGGTGAACAGGACCGGCGGCGCGTCGTAGGTCTCCCCCGAGCCGAGCCGGAGCTCCCCCGGTCGCAGCAGCTCGCCGCCGCCGATCACGCCGGCGTGCAGTCCGGCGCCCTCTGGCAGCCGCTCGACCAGGTGCTCGTGGTCCCCGCTCCACGCGACGTGCGCGCCCCAGACCTCGCCCGACCGCATCGCGAAGCCGGGCGTGCCGGCGATCAGGACCAGCGTCGCGTCATGGCCGGTGCGTCCGCGCCGGGAGGCCCGCTGATGGGTGCCGTGACCGAGGAGCCGCCGCTGCGGCGAGCGCTCGCGACACCAGCGGCCGGTGAGGTCGAACACCTCGCGCGCCCGGGCCGGCAGCGGCAGCAGGGCCCGCAGCACCCCCACGTCGTACGCCGCGTCGCCGAGGTTCGTGACCGACGTCCGCACGGTCAGGACGCCCTCGGGGCCCAGCTCCAGGCTGATGTGCAGGCCGAGACCGGCGGCCGGGTCCGTGGCCCGGACCACGACCCGGCCGCCGTCGCCCCGGACGTCTGTGCCGTCGGCGGGGTGCGCCCGGCCGGGGCTGAGGTCGGGGGCGACGTCCACCTCGACCCCCGTCCAGTACGCCGCGGTGTCGCCGCCCGCGCGGTGGCCGGCCAGGCCGGGAGCGCCGGACCAGCCGTCGGTCTCGGCCGGCACCAGGGTGAGGACCCCGGGCTGGTCCAGCCCGCTGCGCGACAGCGGCTGGGTCCAGGCCGCGCGCAGGTCGGCCAGGCCGTCCGGTGCGACCGCCCCGAGATCCCGTCCCCAGTGCAGGACCCGCGGCAGCTGCGGGCCGGACACGTCGAGCAGGAGCGCGCTGCCGCCGGCTCTGAGGACGACGAGATCGGGTCCGGTCATCCCTTGGTGGCACCCAGCGTCAGGCCTGAGACGAACTGCTTCTGGAGCAGGAAGAAGATGACGAGCGTCGGGATCGCGGCCATCACCGACCCGGCGGAGAGCAGGTTGTAGTCGGTGAAGAACTGGCCGCGCAGGTTCTGCAGCGACGACGTGATCGGGTACTTGTCGCCCTCGCTCATGAAGGCGACCGCCCAGAAGAAGTCGTTGTAGATCCAGGTGACCTCCAGCGTCGCCAGCGCCGCGAGCGGCGGCCGGCACAGGGGCAGGATGATCAGGAAGAACTGGCGCAGCACACCCGCGCCGTCGACCAGCGAGGCCTCGGTCAGCTCCTTCGGGAGCGTCTTCATGTAGTTGCTGAGGACGAACGCGCAGAAGCCGGTCTGGAAGGCGATGTGGGTGATGATCACCGCCCAGTAGCTGTCGTAGAGCACCCCCGAGTCGCTGAACCAGAACGGCACCTGGACCCAGTTGTAGAACTTGAACAGCGGCACGAGCAGAGCTTGCTGCGGCAGCAGGTTCGCCGCCGTCAGGAGCATCAGCAGCGGCAGGTTGAACCAGAACGAGAAGCGCGCCACCACGAACGCGATGCAGGACGCGAGGAACAACGTGACGATGACCGCGGGGACCGTGATGATGACGGAGTTCAGGAAGTGCCGCTCGAAGTCGCCGGCCTGCCAGGCGTGCACGTAGTTCTGCACGGTGAAGCCGCCGAACGAGACATAGCCGTGCTGTGATGTGTAGTCGTAGTTGCGGAACGAGTTCAGCACGGCCCACAGGATCGGGAAGAGCCAGGCGAGCGCCATCACCGTGAGGAACGTGTAGAGGACGGGACGGCGCTTCTTCTTGCGGCGGTCCGGCCGGGGTCGGTCGGCCCGGGCCGAGCCCGACCCCGCGCTCGTCGACGTGGTGGCGGTCATTGCTTCTCCTCCCGCATGACTGCGGTCAGGTAGATCCCGATGAAGACCACGGAGATCAGCAGCATGATCGTGGCCAGGGCCGAGCCGAAGCCGATCCGCTGGCCCTCGCCGACGATGTTGCTGAAGACCAGGACACCGATCAGCTCCAGGCCGTTGCGGCCCTGGTTGATCACGTAGACCAGGTCGAACGCCCGCAGCGACTCGATCACGGTCACGACCAGCACGATGATGTTGATCGGCCGCAGGACCGGGAAGATCACCCGGAAGAACGCCTGGCGCTCGGACGCGCCGTCCACCGCCGCCGCCTCCCGCAGCGTCGGGTCGACGCTCTTCAGGCCGGCCAGGTAGAGCAGCATGATGTAGCCGGTATGCCGCCAGCTCGCCGCCACGAGCACGGCCCACAGGTTGACGCTCGAGTCGCCGTACCAGTCGATCGCGTGGTTGCCCTTGAGCCCGAGCACGGCGTTCAGCAGGCCCTGGTCGCGCGAGTAGATCAGCTGCCAGATGAAGCCCACCAGGGCCAGCGACAGGACGACGGGGAGGAAGAACGCGCTCTGGTAGAGCCGGCCGAACTTGAGCTCCCGGTCGAGCAGGACGGCCAGGAACATCCCGAGGATGGTCGGGATGGCGAAGGTGACCCCCAGCCAGATCAGGTTGTGCTCGAGGGCCGGCTTGAACGGCGGGTAGATCGTGATGACGTCGTGGTAGTTCTTCGTGCCGACGCTCTTGGCGCTGGAGAGCGGCCCGAAGCCGTCCCAGTTGGTGAACGACAGCGCGACGGTCGCGAGCGCCGGCAGCCAGACCAGGCCGGTGACGACCAGCGCCGGTACGCCGGCCATCAAGGTCAGGACGACCTTGTCGAACGTCGACAGGCGCTTGGCCTTGTGCCGGCGCCGGGGAGGTGAGGCCCTCTCCGGCGCCGGCGCAGGCGGGTCGGCCGACGTGGTCGCCGACACGGGTCAGCCTTCGGTGGCGAAGATCGACTGCTTCTGCTTCTGGATGCTGTTGGTCAGACCGTCGATGTCGCTGGGGTTCTTGATGAAGGTCTGGATGGCGGGGATCATCACGTTGCTCGCGAAGTCCGGGCGGGTGTCCCGGTCCATGAACTGCGAGATGTTCTTGGCGTTGCCGACGAACTCCACGGCCTTCTTCTGTAGCGCCGTGTAGCCGCTGGCGTCCGCGGCCGAGTTGACGCCGATGACCGTCGGGTCGCTCTTGACGTAGGTGCCCTCGGCCGTCGGCGTGCCCAGGAAGGACAGGAACGCCTTGGCGGCCTTCTCGTTGCGCGGGCGCTTGGCCATCATGAAGCCGTCGATCGGCGCCTCGATGGCGTCCGACCCGATGGTCGAGTCCACCTCCGGGAAGGTGAAGAAGTCGAGGTCGTCCTGCTGCTCCTTGGGGAACTGCTGGCCCACGAACATCCCGAGGACGTACATGCCGGACTTCTTCTGCTGCAGGCTCTGCGCCGCCTCCTGCCAGGTGCGGCCCAGCGAGGCGTCCTGGTGGTAGGGCAGCAGGCCGCGCCAGGTGTCGAAGACCTTCTTGACCTCGGCCGAGTTCCACTCCTTCTTGCCGGCCATCAGGTCCACGTGGAACTGGTAGCCGTTGATCCGCATGTTCAGCTGGTCGAAGGTGCCCATGGCGGGCCAGCCGTCCTTGTCGCCGAAGGCGATCGGCACGAGGTTGTCCTTCTTCATCTGCTTGGACAGCGCCACCAGCTCGTCCAGCGTCTTGGGCGGGGTGTAGCCCTTGGACTTGAACACGCTCGGCCGGTAGAAGATGGCCCACGGGTAGTTGTCGAGCGGCACGAAGTACTGCTTGCCGTCGTCCCCGGTCGAGGCGGTCTTCAGGGCGGGCGAGAAGCCCTGCAGCTTGCTCCACACGTCGCTCACGTCGCCGGCGAGCCCCTTGCTGGCGAAGAAGCGCATCCGGTAGCCCGCGAACCAGGTGAACACGTCGTCCGGCTTGCCCTGCAGGTAGCTGTTGATGTGCTCCTGGAAGGTGTTGTGGTCGACCGTGTTGACGCTGACCTTCACCTTCGACGACGCCGTCTGGAACGCCGCGACCATCTCGGCGTACGCCTTCTTCGGCACCGGGTCGGACTGGTTGGACCCGAAGGTCAGCGTGCCGCTCGCGCCGCCGCTGGAGGTCGAGCCGCCACCGCCGCTGGAGTGCCCGCAGGCCGCGAGCAGGGTCGGGATGGACAGGGCTGCCCCCGCGGCCATGCTGCCTTTGATCATCGAGCGTCGGCTGAAGCCGGTTGCGGCGGCCGACGGAGGGACGAGACGAGCCAGGTACTCGGCTTGCGACTCGGGACGGGGCATCTTGGATCTCCGGGGGTCGATGTCGGACCGGCCAACCAATCCGAACAGATTCCAACAGAAGTGACATCACCTAAGCCGCCGACCCGTGCTCGTGTCAAGGGTTGACGCAACGAAAACGGTCACGATTGAAGATCGCTGTCCGATTGTGTTGACTTGCCGGGAGTCGCTCGGCCAGGCTTTGCGCCGTGAGCACCTGGCCCACCACCGGCATCGGCTTCGGCGGCGACTACAACCCGGAGCAGTGGCCCGACGACGTCCAGGTGCGGGACGTGGAGCTGATGCGCGAGGCGGGGGTCAACTTCGTCTCGCTCGGGATCTTCTCGTGGGCGCTGCTCGAGCCCCGGCCGGGCGAGTTCGATCTCGGCTGGCTGGACCGGGCGATGGACCGGCTGCACGAGGGCGGCGTGCGGGTCGACCTCGCCACCGCGACGGCGTCCCCCCCGCCGTGGATGTCCCGGCTGCACCCCGAGGCGCTGCCCGTTGACCGGGCCGGCCACCGGCTCTGGCACGGCAGCCGGCAGGCGTACTGCCCGTCCTCCCCCGTGTACGCCGAGCTGTCCCTGCGCCTGGTGGACCGGCTGGCGCACCACTACGCCGGCCACCCAGGCGCTGGCGATGTGGCACGTGGCGAACGAGCTCGGCTGCCACAACGCGCACTGCTACTGCGACGTCAGCGCGGCCGCGTTCCGGGAGTGGCTCAAGACGCGGTACGCCGACCTGGACGGCCTCAACACGGCGTGGGGCACCGCCTTCTGGAGCCAGCACTACGCCGACTGGGCGGACGTCCTGCCGCCGAGAGTGACTACGGCACAAGGCAACCCGACCCAGCAACTCGACTTCTGGCGGTTCTCCTCCGACGCGCTGCTCGCGACCTACACGCGCGAGCGGGACCTCCTGCACCGCCTCACGCCGGGCATTCCCGTCACCACCAACTTCATGGCGATGGCAAACGTGCGCGGGATGGACTACTGGGCCTGGGCCCCCGAGATGGACATCGTCTCCAACGACCACTACCTGCGCGGCAGCGCCCTGGACCGACCGATGCTGGAGCTCTCCTGGTCCGCCGACGTGACCCGCAACCTGGCCGCCCGCACGGCCGCCGGCCCGGGGTCACCCTGGCTGCTGATGGAGCACTCGACCTCGGCCGTGAACTGGCAGCCGGTCAACTACGCCAAGGCGCCCGGGGAGATGGTCCGCAACTCCGTGACCCACCTGGCGCGGGGTGCGGACGGCATCGCCTTCTTCCAGTGGCGGGCCTCGGTCGCCGGGTCGGAGAAGTTCCACTCGGCCCTCGTGCCGCACGCGGGCACGGACAGCAAGATCTGGCGCGAGGCGGTCGAGCTCGGGGACCTGCTCGGGCGGCTCGAGGAGGTGCGCGGGACCTCGGTCCAGGCGCGGGTGGCGCTCGTCTTCGACTGGCAGGCACAGTGGGCGACCGAGCTCAACGGCCACCCGTCCACGCTCGTCGACTACGACGACGAGGTGCGGGCCTGGTACGCCGCCTTCTGGGACGCCGGCATCACGGTGGACGTCGTGCCGCCGGAGGGCGACCTCTCGTCGTACGCGGTCGTCGTCGTGCCCTGCCTCTACCTGTGCAGCCAAGCGGCCGCGGACAGCATCGCCGGCGCGGCCCGGGCCGGGGCCCAGGTCGTCGTGACGTACTTCTCCGGCATCGTCGACGAGCAGGAGCACGTCCGGCTCGGCGGCTATCCGGGAGCCTTCCGCGAGCTCCTCGGCGTCAGCGTCGAGGAGTTCTTCCCCCTGGGGCCGGGCCAGACGGTCGAGCTTGACGACGGCTCGACCGCCTCGATCTGGACCGAGATGTTGCACCTGCAGGGGGCCGAACCCGTTGCGGCGTACAGCAACGGGCCGCTCGCCGGCACGCCAGCGGTCACCCGTCACGAGGTCGGCGACGGCGTGGCGTGGTACGTCGCGACGCGGCTGGACCAGGAGCGGGTGGACCGCCTGATCGCCGACATCACCTCGGTGGCCGGCATCGGGCCGGTGCTCGAGGCGCCGCCCGGGGTCGAGGTCGTCCGCCGGACCGGCGAGGGGAGATCCTTCGTGTTCCTGCTGAACCACACGGGCGACCAGGTGCGGGTCGCCGTGGACGGCTGGGACCTGCGGGAGGATCGAGCGACCGACGGGTCGCTGCAGGTGGCAGCCGGGGGTGTCGCGGTGGTTCGGGAGAGGGGCTGACGTGCTGGCGCGACAGCGCCAGGAGCGCATCCTGGACGAGGTCGAGCGGCACGGCGGGGCGCGGGTCTCCGAGCTGGTGAACGAGCTCGGCGTCTCCGACATGACCGTGCGGCGCGACATCGAGTCGCTCGCTCGCCGGGGCCTGGTGCTGCGCGTCCACGGTGGTGCGACGTCGATCACCGGCCGCAGTGCGGACGAGCCGGGGTTCATCGTGAAGTCGACGCTGCACACCCTGCCCAAGTCGGCGATCGCGCGCGAGGCGGCCGCCCTCGTGGAGCCGGGTGCGTCGATCGCGATCTCCGCGGGGACGACGACGTTCGCCGTCGCGCAGCGCCTCGTGTCGGTGCCGGACCTGACCGTCGTCACCAACTCGCCGCCGGTCGCCGACCTGCTGCACGACCGCGGAGCCGACGACCTCACGGTCATCCTGACCGGGGGCGTGCGGACGCCGTCCAACGCCCTCGTCGGGCCGGTCGCGGTGGGCGCGCTGCGCAGCCTGCACGTCGACACGCTGTTCCTCGGCGTGCACGGCATCGATGAGCGGGCGGGGCTCACGACACCGAACCTGGTGGAGGCCGAGACCGACCGGGCCCTCGTTGCCTGCGCCCGGCGAGTGGTGGTGGTCGCGGACCACAGCAAGTGGTCCGTCGTAGGACTGTCCACCATCGCCGACCTCTCCCAGGTCGACATCCTGGTGACCGACGACGAGATCGACCCGCTCGCCGAACGTGCTCTCTCCCAACGGATCGGACGTCTCATCATCGCCACCGCCGACGAGCAGGGCGCGTCGTGGCCGGACCTGCGAAGTGAGGTCTGAGGTGAGTATCGAGCCGAGCTCGGACGCGCGGTCGACGCACCGCGTGCGGCGGACGCCGGGGCGGCTGGCCGACGGCCGCGAGATCATCTACTACGACGACACCGAGCCGTACGTCTCCGGCGAGCGGACCCGCGAGCTGCACGACACGCGGGATCTCGGCGAGGCGGCCAAGGCCGGGCAGATGCGCCGCGACCCGCTCAGCGGGGCCTGGATCGCGATGGCCACCCACCGCCTGGACCGGACCTACCTGCCGCCCGCCGACGAGTGCCCCCTGTGCCCCACCGGCCGTGGCAGCGAGCCCAGCGAGGTCCCGGCCGACGACTACGACGTCGTCGTGTTCGAGAACCGCTTCCCCAGCTATGCGACCCGAGTGGTCGACGACTCGCGCGGCACGTCCGGGATCGACGACGTCTGGGCCCACGCGCCCGCCACCGGCCGCTGCGAGGTGGTCTGCTTCACGAGCGACCACAACGCGACCTTCGCCGACCTCGACCCCTGCCGGGTGCGCACGGTCATCGACGCCTGGGCCGACCGGACCGCCGAGCTCGGGCGGATGCCCGAGGTGGCGCAGGTCTTCCCGTTCGAGAACCGCGGCAAGGAGATCGGGGTCACACTGCAGCACCCGCACGGGCAGATCTACGGGTACCCCCTCGTCACCCCGCGCACGGCGACGATGCTGGCCCGGGCGGCCGAGCACCGCGCGCGGACCGGTCGCCTGCTGCTGCGCGACGTGCTCGACGCGGAGCAGGCCGACGGCACCCGCGTCGTGCTCGAGGGACGGCACTGGACGGCGTACGTCCCCTATGCCGCGCGCTGGCCGGTCGAGGTGCACCTCGCGCCCCACCGCGACGTGCCTGACCTGCCGGCCCTCGACGACGACGAGCGCGAGGAGCTGTCGCACGTCTACCTCGACCTGCTGCGGCGGCTGGACCGCTACTACCTCGACGCCGACGGTGGACCGGTGCGGCTGCCGTACATCGCCGGCTGGCACCAGGCCCCGGCGCGGGAGGGTCGCGACCTGGCCCGGCTGCACCTGCAGGTGACGTCGGTGCTGCGCGCACCGGGCAAGCTGAAGTACCTCGCGGGGTCGGAGTCCGGCATGGGTGCCTGGGTCAACGACACGACACCGGAGCGGATCGCGGCGCGCCTGCGCGAGGTGGCCGGGGAGTGACGTCGTACCAGGCGCCGACGGTCGCCCAGGGGTTCGTCCATGCCTACGCCGCGCCGCCGGACGGTGTCTGGTCGGCGCCCGGCCGGGTCAACCTGATGGGCGAGCACACCGACTACAACTCGGGTCTGTGCCTGCCGATCGCGCTGCCGCACCGGACCTTCGTCGCCGTGGCGGTCCGGGACGACGGGCGGGTGCGGATCCGGTCCGAGCAGGAGCCGGGCGGCTGGGACGGGCAGCTCACCGACATCCGCGCCGGGCACCCCGAGGGCTGGGCGTCGTACGCGGCCGGGGTCCTGTGGGCACTGGCCGGCGAGGGGTTCGACGTGCCGGGTCTGGACATCTGGGTCGACGGTCACGTGCCGCTGGGGGCCGGGCTCTCGTCGTCGGCCGCGCTCGAAGCGGCGGTCGCGGTCGCCGTCGACGAGGTGGCCGGGCTTGGTCTGGGCGGCAGCGACCAGGGTCGCGCGCGGCTCGCAGCGGCCTGCGTGCGCGCCGAGAACGACGTGGCCGGCGCGCCGACCGGTGGCATGGACCAGGCCGCAGCCCTGCGCAGCGAGCAGGGAAACGCTCTGCTGATCGACTGCCAGGACTTCAGCGTGGCGCAGGAGCCGTTGGACCTGGCCGCGACCGACCTCGCGCTGCTGGTCATCGACACCCGGGCGCCGCACCGCCTGGTCGACAGCGAGTACGGCGCACGCCGGGAGACCTGCGAGGCGGCGGTCCGGGCGCTGGGCGTCCGGAGCCTGCGGGAGGTCGCGGTGGCCGACCTGGACGACGCACTGGCCCAGCTCCCGGACGACGTGATGCGTCGCCGGGTGCGGCACATCGTGACCGAGATCGAGCGGGTGCGCGAGTGCGTGGGCCTGTTGCAGCGCAACGATGTTGCCGGGTTGGGGCCGGTGTTCGACACCTCGCACGCCTCGATGCGGGACGACTACGAGATCTCCTGCCACGAGCTCGACCTGGCCTGCGAGAGCGCCCGCGCCGCGGGGGCACTCGGGGCCCGGATGACCGGCGGCGGCTTCGGCGGCTCGGCCGTCTCGCTGGTCCCGCGGCTCGAGCGGGACCGGATCGGCGAGGCCGTCCTGGCGGCCTTCGCCGCGGACGGGCTGACGGCGCCCGGGCTGATCCCGGCCTTCGCCGCCGGCCCCGCCCACCGCGACCTCTAGCCGCCCTCCCGCCCGCCGCGTTCCACCTCCAGGGGCTCCCCTAGCGGCGGGCCCGGAGGACCTCGAGCCGGGCTCGGTACTCCTCCTCGGTGACCTCACCCCGCGCGAACCGCTCGGCGAGGACCGCCTCCGCGGAGCCGCTCGGCGACCACCCGCGGCCAGGGCCGCCCCAGCCGCGCCGGCGCCAGGCCCACGGCCGTACGAAGAACAGCAGGAAGATCCAGAAACCGAAGAACAGCAACGGGATCAGCGGGAACCACCCGAACCCGTCATGCCCTGGGTAGCAGACCGTGTCGCTTGCCAAACCGGCCACCATCGGGACCGACCTCCTTGATGTCAGGCGCCGGTGATCCGGTCGCCCCGGCCAGCTCCGACCGGTGACACCGAGCCTGGTCGAGACCCGTCCCGGCGTCGTCAGCCCGCGGGGGGCTCCTGCCCTGCTCCTTCGGCCGTACGCCCGGCAGCGTCAGCCGAGCCAGCCCGGACGGACCAGGCCCGTCTCGTAGGCCAGCACGACCAGCTGGGCCCGGTCCCGCACGCCCAGCTTCACCATGGACCGGCTCACGTGCGTCTTGGCCGTCGCTGGGCTGACGACGAGCCGCCGGGCGATCTCCTCGTTCGAGAGACCCTCACCGACCAGCGTCACGATCTCCCGCTCGCGCTCGGTCAGCCGGGCGACGTCCGGCCGCTCGTGCGGCAGGGGCTTGGCCGCGACGGCCACGTGCTCGATCAGCCGCCGGGTCACCGACGGTGACAGCAGGGCGTCCCCGGCCGCCACCGCCCGCACGGCCTTGACCAGGTCGGCCGGCTCGGTGTCCTTGACCAGGAACCCGCTCGCCCCCACCCGCAGGGCCTCGAACACGTACTCGTCCAGCTCGAATGTCGTCAGCACGAGCACCCGGGTCGCCGCCAGGTCCGGGTCCTGGCCGATCATCCGGGTCGCAGTGAGCCCGTCGACCCCGGGCATCCGGATGTCCATCAGCACCACGTCGGGGCCGGTCGCGCGCACCAGCTCCAATGCCGCCGCGCCGTCGGCCACCTCCCCGACGACCTCCATGTCCGGCTCCGCGTCCAGCAGGGCCCGGAACCCGGCGCGGACCAACGCCTGGTCGTCCGCGACCACCACGCGGATCACGAGGGCGCCGAATCCTTGCCGAGAGGAAACCGTACGGCGACGCGGAAGCCGCGACCGGACCTGGACCCGGCCTCGACCGCACCACCGAGGGCCTCGGCCCGCTCGCGCATCCCGCGCAGACCGTTGCCCTCCACGACCGAGGCCGCGTCCGCCCCCAGGCCGTCGTCGACGACGCTGACCTCCAGATGGGCCAGCGAGCGGCGCACGGAGATGATCGCCGTCTCCGCGGCCGAGTGCCGCGCGACGTTGGTCAGGGCCTCCTGGACGAACCGGTACGCCGCCGTGTCGACCGCCGGCGGGAGATCAGAGACGCTGTCCCCCAACGGATCCGGCTTCAGACGGATCGTCATGCCGCCGACCCGGGCGGCCTCGACCAGCTCGTCGACGCGGTCCAGACCCGGCGGCGGCCCGTTGGCCTCGACGTTCTCGTCCCTCAGGATCGACAGGGTCGAGCGCACCTCGTCGAGGGCCTCCCGGCTCGCGTTCCGGATCGCGGCCAGGGCCGGCCGCGCCTGCTCCGGGTGCTCGTCCAGCAGGTGCAGCGCCACTCCGGCCTGGACGGCGATCATCGACAGGCTGTGGCCGATGGTGTCGTGCAGGTCTCGGGCCAGCTCCAGCCGCAGTGCACTCTCGGCGACCTTGGACTCGGCCGCCCGCGCGCGCCGGGCCGCGGCGAACTGCTCGGCCCGGTAGCGAGGTGCCTCTCCGACGACCAGCACGACGACGAGCCAGGCGGCGCCGGCGACCGCGCGGCCCAACGCCACCGGGTGCCCCGCCAGAGCGCCCAGGCCGATCGCCGCCACGAGCCCGGCCACACCCACGATCCACGCGCCGGTCCGCCGCCCGCTCGCGACGGCGACCAGCAGTGACAGCCCGGCGCTGGCCAGCACCGGCCCGACCGGGTAGTTCACGCCGAGGTACACCGCAGCGGCGCCGACCGCCAGGGCGCACACCACCACTCGCCGGCGGCGCAGGACCAGCCACCCGACCGGGCCGACCAGCAACAGCAGGTAGCCCACCACGTCCAGGGCCCGCGCCTGCGGCTGGTGCCGCCCGGCGAAGGTCGAGCCGATCACCTGGATCGCCGCCAGGGCCAACGGCAGCAGCACGCGCGGCGAGGCCGGGCTCGCCACCAAACGCCGGTAGCTCCAGGGCTGGGGCGCCAGCGGACCGGTCCAGCGGATCCCGCGCCCGAGCCGGATGCCCGGTCCCCAGCCGCCGCCCCAGCCGCCGTCCCGCCCACCGGCCCAGTCGATGCGCTCCCAGGGGCCACCGTCGGGCCGGCCCTTCCACCCCGATGTCACGGCTCGAACCTAGCCCGGCGAGCACCCGCCGGGCATCACCCGGACGACGCCACCCGGCGTACCCCCGCGGGAGTACGCCGCCGACCTTCCGGGCCGGGCGCAGCGGCAGACTGGGTCGCGATGCCCCCCTCCACGACGCCCCGCTGGCGCGCGCTGGGCGTCTGCGTCGGAGCGCTCTTCATGACCCTGCTCGACGTCAGCGTCACCAACGTGGCCCTCCCCGCCATCGGCGACGCCACGCATGCCGCCCCCGCCGAGCTCCAGTGGGTCGTGTCCGGCTACGCCCTCGCGTTCGGGCTCGTCCCGATCATCGCCGGCCGGCTGGGCGACGACCACGGCCGCCGCCGGATGTTCCTCATCGGCGTCGCCGGCTTCGTCGTGACCAGCGGGCTGGCCGGTCTCGCGGTCGGACCGACGCTGCTGATCGCGGCCCGGCTCCTGCAGGGACTGGCCGGCGGCCTGATCAACCCGCAGGTCTCGGGGCTGGTGCAGCAGATGTTCCAAGGGGCCGAGCGCGGCCGGGCGTTCGGCGCGATCGGCACCGTGGTCGGCGTCGGGCAGGCCATCGGCCCGCTGGTCGGCGGCGGCCTGATCGCCCTCGGCGGGCCGCACTTCGGCTGGCGCCTGGTCTTCTTCGTCAACATCCCGATCGGGGTCGTGATCATCGTGCTGGCCCGCCGCTGGCTACCGCCGCCGATGACCGACGGGCGGCGGCACCGGCTCGACCTGCCCGGTGCCCTGCTGCTGGGAACGGCGACGCTCTGCGTCCTCGGTGCCGCTGTGGAGTACGACGCCCTGCACGACGCCCGGCTGGCCTACCTCGCCCTGCCGGCCGCCGTCCTGCTCGCCGCCTTCACCCGCCGCGAGTGGCGCCTGACCAAGGCCCGGCAGGACCCCCTGGTCGACCTGCGCCTGTTCAGCCGGCCGTCGTACTCGGTCGGTGTCGCCCTGGCGCTGTTCTACTTCGCCGGGGCCACCGGGCTCCCGCTGGTCCTGGCGCTGTACTACCAGCGCGGGCTCGGCTACTCCGCCCTGCAGTCCGGGCTCGGCATCACGGCCTTCGCTCTCGGGTCCGTGATCGCTGCGCCGCTGGCCGGCCGGGCCGTGACCCGGCTCGGCCGGCCCCTGGTCGTCGGCGGGGTGCTGGCCTTCGGTCTCGGCGCCCTGGCCGTGGACGTCACCGCCCGGCACGAGCCGGGGCAGCATGCCGCCCTGTTGTTGGCGCTGCCGCTGCTCCTGGTGGGCCTCGGTGCCGGTGCGGTGATCACGCCCAACCAGACGCTCTCGCTGATGGACGTCGACGCGCGGATGGGCAGCACCGCCGGCGGCGTGCTGCAGACCTCACAGCGGATCGGCTCGGCCGTCGGCCAGGCCGTCATCGGCGCCGCCTTCTTCGCCGCGCTGCCGGCGACGGTCGGCAGCGCCAGCCGCACGGCCAAGGAGAGCGCGTACGCCGGCGCGCTCTCCCGGGCCGTCCTGGTGACGTTGCTCTTCGTCGCCGCCGCCCTGGTGCTCGGGCTCTGGGACCTGTCCGGCCGCGGCCGGCGGGGACGGCGCACGGGCCGGGAGAGCGAGCTGCCTCCCGGCCCGTGAGCGGACCGGCCCCCGCTTCGGCGTCAGTGCCGCCGGGTCCGGCGCGGTCGCCGGGCACCCAGCACGAGCAGCAGGCCACCGCCGAGCAGCAGGGCGGCCAGGCTGAGGGTCGGCAGCACGTTGCTGCCGGTGAACGGCAGCGAGCCGGCGCTCGAGGTGGGGCTGTGCGAGATCTTGGTCGGCAGCACGGTCGCCGGAGACGTACTGCTGGTCGACGTCCTGCTCGTGCTGCTCGACGTCGTACTCGTCGTGCTCGTCGTACTCGTCGAGCTCGTGCTGGTCGAGGTCGGAGACACCGTCGGCGAGGTCGTCGGCGACGTGCTGGAGCTGGACGGGCTGGACGTCGGCGTGCTGCCGTGACCGCTGCCTCCCGCGTCGTACCGGGCGACCTCGGCCTGGACCGGGACGTCCTTGCCGTCGGCGGTGACGCGTGCGGTGTTGCTGTAGCTGGCCCGGCCCGGATCGGTGATCGTGGTCTGGTACCCGACGCCGACGACCTCGTGGGCCGCGAGCGGCCCGATGACCGCGGCGAGCCGGCCGGGCGTGCAGCTGCTGCTGATCAGGTGCGATGCCGGGAGGGCGCTCACGTTGGTCAGCCGGCCGAACGCGTCGTGACCGAACGCGTGGTAGTAGTGCACGGTCGAGCAGTCGAAGGCCATGCCGGCACCGCCGTTGTCGGTCAGCGTCACCTGGTCGAACGGACCCTGCGGAGACTCAAGGCCCCAGGTCATCGCGTCCTTCGGGTCCGAGCTGCCCTGGTCGGTCGGGTCGGTCCAGCTGCCCCACTTGGCCGGCTGGTCGCGGTCCTGGATCCCGTTGCCGGTCACGACGACCGTGCCGGGGAAGACCTTGGTGGTGGTCGTGAAGTCCAGGTGCACCGGCCCCGGCCCGGAGATCTCGGTCAGGTCGAAGTCGACGTCGAAGTACGCCGTGCCGTGGACGTTCGTGTGAGTGTCGGCGTACCCCGTGAGGGTGAACGTGACGAGGCCGCCGGACACGACGGCCTTGGCCACGACCTGGCCGCTCGCCGACCTCAGGTCGAAGCTCCTGGTGAGCGGCTCCAGCTGTGGCGGCAGCGTCAGGGTGAAGGTGTCGCCGGCTCCGGCCGAGTCGGGCACCGCCCAGCCCACGGTCACCTTCAGCGGGTCGAACGGCCCGGCCGAGGCCGGCGCCACCGTCACGCTGGTGATCGCGCCGTCGATCTCCGCGGCCGAGGCCCGAGACGACTGCAGGCCCCCGAGGACCCAGAAGAGTGCGAGGGCCGCGACGACGGCTCCCACGATGGACCGGCGCACAACGGCACGCCTGATGTCGATAACCACGATGAATCCCCTGGTCGTAACCCCACGTCGCCCCTGCGACCCCTGACGACTGAAAGGTAGCCCGGATTCGACCGAGAAGCCCAGTTACGCACAAGAAATGATCACTTCGGGTGATCGCACCCCGGCCCCCGGGACTAGCTCGTCAACAGAGCGTCACAGCCGCTCGACGCAGAGGTCAGTGCAGGTCGGTGCAGAGGTCAGTGCTTGCGGTCCTTGCGCGGACGGCGGGCACCGAAGCTGAGCAGCAGGCCGCCACCGAGCAGCAGCGCGGCCAGGGCCACGGTCGGGGCCACGTTGGCACCGGTGAAGGCCAGACCCGCGATGCCGCTGGTCGAGGTGCCGGAGGTGTTGCTGATCTTGGTCGGCAGCACGGACGGCAGGGTGTTCGGGCTGGTCGAGATCGACGTCGGCGACGTGGAGATCGACGTCGGGGACACGCTGGGCGACGTGGTCGGCGAGGTCGAGATCGAGGTCGGCGACGTGCTGGGCGACGTGCTCGGCGACGTCGACGGCGAGGTGGTCGGCGAGTTGGTGCCGCTGCCGTTCCCGCCGGCGCCCTGCACCCGGACCCGGGTCGAGACGTGACCGGCGCTGTTGCCGTCCACCGACACGTCGGCCGCGTTGGTGTACGACGCCAGGCTGTCGTCCGTCACGTTGGTCTGGTAGTGGATCCGGATGATCTGGTCCGCCGTGGCCGGCCCGAGCGTGGCGATCAACGACCCCGCGCTGCAGCTCCGGGACTTGATCTTGTTCGCCGCGAGCGGGTTGAACTTCGTCGGGATCCCGTTGGCGTCAAGGGCACTCCCCACCACGAACTTGACCGAGCCGCAGTCGATCTCCTGGCCCGCGCCGACGGTGTCCTTGAACGTGACCTGGTTGAACGGCCCGTTCGGGCTGTCCAGGTTCCAGGTGAGGGCGTCGTCTCCCGTGACGGTGCCCTGGGTGGTCCAGAAGCCGGTCTTGACCGGGCCGGTGCGGTTGACGGGCGTCACGCCGGTCTTGTTCACGGTGTCGTGGAAGACCTTGCTGCCGGCCTTGAAGTCCAGGTCGTAGGGCCCGTTGGTGGGAGTCTGTGCGTTGTCCCACCGGACCGAGAAGAACGCCGAGCCGTTGACGTCGTTGTGCGAGTCGACGTAGTCGGTCAGCGTGAACGTGACGACGCCGTTGACGACGACCGCGTTGGCCACGATCGAGCCGTCCGGCGCCTTGAGGACGAACGACGTGGTGTTGGCCTTCAGCTCGCCCGGGAGATCCAGGGTGAACGTGTCACCGGAGTTGGCCGAGTCGGGCACCGCCCACGTCATGTCGAGCTCCATCGGCGTGTTCGGTCCCGCCGAGGCCTGCTTGATGTTGACGCTGGTGATCGCGTTGTCGATCGTCGCCGCCGAGGCGGGCGCCAGCCGTGACGCCCCGAGGACCCAGGCCAGCCCCAACAGCAGGACCGCCCCGACGATGGCCGCGCGACGCGGCAGTACTTTGACGGTCGACAACACCATTGATCTGCTCCCCGAGCCCGTGACATGACGGCGATTCCTACTCACCGTAGCGGAATTCGGGGCCCGCTCGCCTGACTCGACGCGATCTGTCACGGCTGGTGACCAGATCTTCGGCCCGGATGTCGGTTATCCGCAGGATCTCCCGACAAGCACCTTCCAGAGTTGACGCTGCGTGACCGGCGTCAGCTGCTCCGTCTCAGCATTCAGACGACGCCGAACCTGGAGGGATCGGTGGGTCAGCCGACGGCCGCGGCCAGGTTGTCGTCGAGCGCGGCCAGGAACGCCTCCGTGGTCAGCCACCCCTGATCCGGCCCGACCAGCAGCGCGAGGTCCTTGGTCATCGCGCCGCCCTCCACCGTCTGCACGCACACCCGCTCCAGCGTCTCGGCGAACTCGGTCACCTCGGGGGTGCCGTCGAGCTTGCCCCGGTGCTTCAGGCCGCCGGTCCACGCGAAGATCGACGCGATCGGGTTGGTCGAGGTCGGCTGGCCGGCCTGGTGCTGGCGGAAGTGCCGGGTCACGGTGCCGTGCGCGGCCTCGGCCTCCACGGTCTGGCCGTCCGGCGTCATCAGGACGGAGGTCATCAGCCCGAGCGAGCCGAAGCCCTGGGCCACGGTGTCGGACTGCACGTCCCCGTCGTAGTTCTTGCAGGCCCAGACGTAGCCGCCCTCCCACTTCAGCGCCGCGGCGACCATGTCGTCGATCAGCCGGTGCTCGTAGGTCAGCCCGGCCGCGTCGAAGTCGGCCTTGAACTCGGTCTCGTAGATCTCCTGGAAGATGTCCTTGAAGGCCCCGTCGTACGCCTTGAGGATCGTGTTCTTGGTCGACAGGTAGACCGGGTAGTTCCGGTTCAGGCCGTAGTTCAGCGAGGCCCGCGCGAAGTCCTGGATCGACTTCGTGAAGTTGTACATCCCCATCGCCACGCCGCCGTCCGGGCCGTAGTTGGCGACCACGTGCTCGATCGGGGCGGAGCCGTCCTCGGGCGTGAAGGTGATCGTGAGCTCGCCGGCGCCGGGGACCTTGAAGTTGGTCGCCTTGTACTGGTCGGCGTGGGCGTGGCGGCCGATGATGATCGGCTTGGTCCAGCCCGGCACGAGTCGCGGGATGTTGCTGATGATGATCGGCTCGCGGAAGATCACGCCGCCGAGGATGTTGCGGATCGTGCCGTTCGGCGAGAGCCACATCTGCTTCAGGCCGAACTCCTTCACCCGGGCCTCGTCCGGCGTGATCGTCGCGCACTTCACGCCGACGCCGTACTCCTTGATGGCGTTGGCCGCGTCGACGGTCACCTGGTCGTCAGTGGCGTCCCGGTGCTCGATGCCGAGGTCGTAGTACTTCAGGTCGACGTCGAGGTATGGGTGGATCAGGCGGTCCTTGATGAACTGCCAGATGATCCGGGTCATCTCGTCGCCGTCCACCTCGACGACCGGGTTCTGGACCTTGATCTTCGACATCGGCCGTCCTTCGGGGTTCGGGTGCGGGAAGTAGTTCGACGTCAAGATATCTCAACACGCCGCGTCCGGTCACCGGGCGTTTCCGGGCGTTCTGGAAGCCTCGGGTCATGGCGACCACACCGATCTTGACCCACCGCCTCGGAGCCGAGTTCATCGGCACGTTCATGCTGGTCTTCTGTGGCATCGGGACGGCCATCCTGACGGCCGGCGTTGCCGACGTCGGGGTCGGCATCCTCGGCGTCGCGCTCGCCGTCGGTCTCTCGGTCATGACGATGGCGTACGCCGTGGGGCACGTCTCGGGAGGGCACTTCAACCCCGCCGTGACCATCGGGCTGGCGGTCGGCCGCAGGTTCGCCTGGAGGGACGTCCTGCCGTATGTCGTCACCCAGGTCGTCGGCGGTGCCGTCGCCGCCGCGCTGCTCTTCGTGGTCGCCCACGGTCAGCAGGGCTTCTCGGCCCACCGGACCGGCTTCGCCTCGAACGGCTACGGCTCGCACTCCCCCGGCGGGTTCAACCTGCTGTCGGTGCTGATCGTGGAGATCGTGATCACGGCGCTGTTCCTCTTCGTCATCCTCGGTGCGACGGACGGCCGGGCGCCCGTCGGCTTCGCGCCGATCGCCATCGGCTTCGGCCTCGCCGCCCTGGTCATGATCGGTGCGCAGGTCTCCAACTCCTCGCTCAACCCGGCTCGCTCCACGGCCACCGCACTCTTCGGCGGGGGCTGGGCTCTCGGTCAGCTCTGGGCCTTCTGGGTCGCACCGATCATCGGCGGCGCGGTCGCGGGCGCGTCGTACGCCGCGGTGACCGGTGAGCGGCGCTCGGCCGATCTCAGTGGCGTCGAGGGCGCCTCGCCCTCGACGGGCAGCAGCCCGGCCTGACCCGCTGCCCGGCCTGAGGCGGGCTGGGCCCGGACGGCTTTGCTAGCGTCGCTGGGGTGACCAACTCCCCCGTGAAAGTCGCCGTCACCGGCGCGGCCGGCCAGATCGGCTACAGCCTGCTCTTCCGGATCGCCAGCGGCGCCATGCTCGGTCCGGACACGCCCGTGGAGCTGAGCCTCCTCGAGATCCCGGCCGCCGTGGGCACGGCCGAGGGTGTCGCCATGGAGCTCGACGACTGCGCCTTCCCTCTGCTGCACCGGATCTCGATCAGTGACGATCCCGGCACCGCGTTCGACGGCGTGAACATCGCGCTGCTGGTGGGGTCGCGGCCGCGGACCGCCGGCATGGAGCGCGGGGACCTGCTCTCGGCCAATGGCGCGATCTTCACGGTGCAGGGAAAGGCCCTGTCGGAGAACGCTGCTGACGACGTACGCATCCTGGTCGTCGGGAACCCGGCCAACACCAACGCGCTCATCGCGATGAACAACGCGCCGGACATCCCGCGCGAGCGGTTCACGGCGATGACCCGGCTCGACCACAACCGGGCGATCGCGCAGCTGGCCAACAAGACCGAGCAGCCCGTCTCGGCGATCACCCACATGACGATCTGGGGCAACCACTCGGCGACGCAGTACCCGGACCTGTTCCACGCCGAGGTCGGCGGGCAGATCGCGGCCGGCGTCATCGACGACCAGGCCTGGATCGAGACCGACTTCATCCCGACCGTGCAGAAGCGCGGAGCGGCCATCATCGAGGCGCGCGGCTCGTCGTCGGCGGCCTCCGCGGCGTCAGCGGCGATCGACCACGTGCGGGACTGGGTGCACGGGTCCGCCCCGGGCGACTGGGTGTCCATGGCGGTGCCGTCCGACGGCTCGTACGGCGTGGCCGAGGGGCTGATGTCGTCGTTCCCGTGCACCACGTCGGACGGCGGCTACACGATCGTGCCGGGGCTGGACATCGACGACTTCTCCCGTGGGCGGATCGACGCCTCCGTGGCCGAGCTGGCCGAGGAGCGCGACGCCGTCAAGGAGATGGGCCTGATCTAGGGCCGTCGCTGGTTCGGCGTTCGGCGTTCGGCGTTCGGCGTTCGGCGTTCGGCGTTCGGCGTTCGGCGTTCGGCGGCGAACGGGCGCTCGGCTGCGAGGGCCCCGCGCCGCGTTTGGCTCGCAACGGTGCAACGGCGCGTCAGCCGCGACGCAGAGTTGCCCCGTTGCGGCCATCACAGCGGGTTCCCCCACTCGGGCCATCCCCCACTCGGGCCATCCCCCACTCGGGCCCAGCTCCGGCCCTGCTCCGGCCCTGCTCCGGCCCTCTCGGCCCTGCTCGGCCCTCCTCCGGCCCTCCTCCGCTGCTCCGGCCCTGCTCCGGCCCTCCTCCGGCCCTGCCCGGCCCTGAACCGGATCGGGCTCAGCTGGGCTTGAGGACGGCAGCCAGGATCAGGCAGGCGACCGCGAGCGCGAGCATGGCGACGGTGTCGAAGGCCCGGGAGCGGACCACCAGCCCGCCGACCCGGCGGGACGGCACGAGCGCGCGGAGCAGGGCCCCGGCGCCCAGGGTCAGCGCCATCACGACCCCACCCGCCACCACGTGGTCGAGCGCGACCAGTCCCAGCGCGAGAGCCATGCCCACGAGGACGGCCCACCAGGGACCGAGCCCGCGAACGGCCGGCATCAGGCCCGGCTCAGTGAGCGTCTGCGGCGACGCCCACAGGGACCGCCGGGGCGTCCGGCGCTCCGGTCTCGGAGCCGCTGGCCGCACGGGCTGCCTCGGCGGCGTCGACGACGTTCGCCAGGAGCATCGCGCGGGTCATCGGCCCGACGCCGCCGGGCATGGGCGCCAGGTACGACGCGACCTCGCGCACGTCGTCCGCGACGTCGCCCACGATGCGGGCCTTGCCGTCGTCCCCGACCACCCGGGTCGTGCCGACGTCGAGGACCACGGCACCCGGGCGGACCATGTCGGCCGAGATCAGGCCCGCGCTGCCGGCTGCGGCGACCACGATGTCGGCGGTCCGGACGAACGACCCGAGGTCGCGGGTCCCGGTGTGGCACAAGGTCACCGTTGCATTCTCGGGACGCCGGGTCAGCAGCAGGCCGAGCGGCCGGCCGCTGGTCGTGCCCCGGCCGACGACGACGACGTGGGCGCCCGAGAGCTCCACGTCGTACCGGCGGAGCAGCTCGACGATCCCCCGCGGCGTGCAGGGCAGCGGCGCGTTGCCGGTGGCGGCGACGTCGAGCACGAGCCGGCCGAGGTTGGTCGGGTGCAGGCCGTCGGCGTCCTTGGCCGGATCGATCCGGGCCAGCACCGCCTGCTCGTCCAAACCCTTGGGGAGCGGCAGCTGGACGATGAAGCCGGTGCAGGTCGGGTCGGCGTTGAGCTCGTCGACGACGCCCTCCACGTCGGCCTGGGTGGCGTCGGCGGGCAGCTCGCGCTGGATCGAGGCGAGCCCGACGGCCGCGCAGTCGCGATGCTTGCCTGCGACGTAGGCATGGCTGCCGGGATCGTCGCCCACGATGAGGGTGCCCAGCCCGGGCACGACCCCCGCCTCGCGCAGCCGCGCCACCCGGCCTTTGAGCTCCTCGCGAATCGCTGCTGCCGTCGCCGAACCGTCCAGAAGGGTGGCCGTCACGGTCGGCATCCTGCCACGAATGGCCTAAAGGCCAGGCACGCTCCTGCCGAAGACACGCCCCATGGACGAGACCTATCTCGCACGGGGGGGCACCGGCGCCAACCGCCGGACTGACTCGGGAGTCAGCCCGACCGACACCGCGGTGGCTCCGGACAACGCACCCTGCTGGGCCGGTGACTGGGCCCGCGTCGACGTACGCACGCAGGTGTGGGGCCAGGCCGCGGTCATCCGCACCGTCGGGGCCCTGCCCGCGACCCACCCGTGGCGCCTCGGCGGCACCAGCGGCTCCGTGCGCCAGGTCCAGTGGACCGGCCGGCCGGCGACCGTGCCGGAGGGCGTCCTGTGCGTCCTCAGCGTCACCGCCAAGGACCCCAACCTCTCGGCCGGCGTCGACGCCCCGGCCCTCGGCGGACTCGGCGCGCTCGGCGGGCTGGCCGCACTGGGCCAGCCGGTCGGTCCGGGTGCGGGCGGCTCGACCGCCGCCGGCCTGGCCGACGTCGTCCAGCGCCTCGGCGCCGGGCGCGAGCAGCGCTGGGCCGGGGCCCTGGTCCGGATGCCCGGCACCTGGCTGCCCTCGGCCGCCCTGCTGCCGAGAGGCGTCAACGGCGTACCCGCACCGCGCACCGACTGGGCCACCGAGTCCGTCGAGTTCGACGAGCGGTACGTCGTGCACGGCGAGGACGAGCAGGTCACTGCGGCCCTGCTGAGCCCGTCGGTCATGGCGGTGCTCCTGGACGCCGTACCCCGCGGCGCGGCGGTCAGCATGTGCGGCGACGCGCTGCAGATCTGGTGGCCGTACGACGAGCGGACGCAGGCCGACATGGGCCGGGTCCAGCGAGCGGCGCTCGCAGCGCTGCTGCTGGTCAAGACGTTCCCGCGGTTCGTGCTGGCCGACCACCCGGACCGCAGCGCCGAGGTCGAGCGCTCGCTGGCCCGCAAGGCCGACGAGGCGCACACCTACCGCAAGGGCCTGAGCTACGGCCGCAGCCCCGACCCCGTCCTGCAGCGGATCTACGACCAGGCCCGGTCCCGCGCCGGAGTCTGACGCGAGCACCCACCCGCTCGGCCGGCACGGCCGCCTCTCAGTGGGTGAAGTGCCGGGTGCCGGTGAGGTACATCGTCACGCCGGCTGCCTGCGCCGCCGCGATCACGTCGTCGTCGCGGATCGACCCACCTGGCTGTACGACCGCGCGCACGCCTGCGTCGAGCAGCACCTGCAGCCCGTCGGCGAACGGGAAGAACGCGTCCGATGCCGCCACGCTCCCCCGGGCCCGGTCCTCGCCCGCCCGGCCGACGGCGAGCCGGCACGAGTCGACCCGGTTGACCTGACCCATGCCGACGCCGACGCTCGCGCCGTCCCGGGCCAGCAGGATGGCGTTCGACCGGACCGCGCGGATGGCCCGCCAGGCGAACGCCAGGTCGGCCAGCGTCGCCTCGTCCGCGGCTGGGCCGCTCACCAGGCGCCAGCGCGACGGGTCGTCGCCACCGGCCTCGGACCCCTCGCCGGGCTCGACCACGGCGTCGACCCGGTCGACGGTCTGGCACAGCACGCCGCCCGAGATCCCGCGGAACTCAACGGGATCCGGCGCCGCGTCCTCCGGCAGCTCGAGCAGGCGGATGTTCTTCTTCGCCGACAGGAGCCGGTAGGCGTCGTCGTCGAAGCCGGGCGCCGCGACCACCTCGGTGAAGACGTCCGCGAGCTGCTCGGCCATGGCCAGGGTCACCGACCGGTTCGCCGCAACGACGCCGCCGTACGCCGAGACCGGGTCGCATGCATGGGCCTTCGCGTGCGCCTGCGCGATGTCCGCGTGCTCGGCGTCAGGCCCACTGGCCACGGCGATGCCGCACGGGTTGGCGTGCTTGATGATCGCGACCGCCGGGAGCTCGAACCCGAACGCCGCCCGGACCGCGGCGTCGGTGTCGACGTAGTTGTTGTAGGACATCGCCTTGCCGTGCAGAACCTCGGCCTGCGCGACCCCCGGGCGCCAGTGCGCGTAGAGCGCGGCCCGCTGGTGCGGGTTCTCGCCGTAGCGCAGGACGGCCCGCTTCTCCCACGTCGCACCGGTCCAGTCCGGGAACCACGAGCCGTCGGCCGGGGGCGCCAGCACGCTGCCCATCCAGGACGCCACGGCGACGTCGTACGACGCGGTGTGGGCGAACGCCTCGGCGGCGAGCCGCTGGCGCTGGACCCGGGTGAAGCCCCCTGCCGCAACGGCTTCCAGCACCTCGGCGTACCGGTCCGGCGAGACGACGACCGCGACGTTGGCGTGGTTCTTGGCCGACCCGCGGACCATCGACGGGCCGCCGATGTCGATCTGCTCGATGCACTCGGCCGGGCTCGCACCCGACCGAACGGTGTCGCGGAAGGGATAGAGGTTGGAGACGACGAGCTCGAACGGCTCGATGTCCAGGTCGGTCAGCTGGGCCACGTGGTCGGGGTTGCCGACGTCGGCGAGCAGGCCGGCGTGCACCCGTGGGTGCAACGTCTTGACCCGGCCGTCGAGGCACTCGGGGAAGCCGGTCAGCTCCTCGACCGGCGTGACCGGCACCCCGGCGGCGGCGATCCGCGCGGCGGTCGAGCCGGTCGAGACGATGGCGACTCCGGCCGCGTGCAGGGCCGTCGCCAGCTCCTCCAGGCCGGACTTGTCGTAGACCGACACCAGAGCCCGGCGGACCGGCCGCCGCCCCTCGGTATCGGTGCTCGCAGACTGCTCGCTCACGGGATGGTGACCTTCCTGCCTGTGATGGTCCACCCGTCGCGGACCATCGCTCCGACGTACTCGACCAGCTGGGCCCGCTCGGCGACCTTGATCCGCTCGGTCAGGCTGTCCTCGGTGTCGTCGTCGTGGACGGGCACCGCGACCTGCGCGATGATCACGCCGGTGTCCACTCCCTCGTCGACGATGAACAGCGTTGCGCCCGTGACCTTTACGCCGTAGCTCAGGGCATCGCGGGGACCGTGTATGCCCGGAAACGCCGGGAGCAGCGCATTGTGGGTGTTGACGTAGCGCCCGCCGAACGCCGCGAGGAACGCCGGCCCCGCCAGCCGCAGGAAGCCGGCCGAGATCACCAGGTCCGGCTCGTACGCGGCCACCTGCGCGGTGAGGGCGGCGTCCCAGTCCTCGCGGGACGCATGCGCCCCGACCGGCTCGACGAACGTCGGCAGCCGGAGGCCCTCGGCGCGGGCCACACCACCGGTACCGGCCCGGTCCGCACCGACGGCCACGACCTGCGCGCCGTACGCCGGGTCGGAGCAGGCCTCGAGCAGCGCCTGCAGGTTGGAGCCCCCGCCCGAGACGAGGACGACGAGGCGTCGACCTGCCCCCACGGCGCCCGGACCCGTCACGTTCGGAGACCATAGCGGGGTGACGCAGCCGAGGGCGGGGCGGGAGAGCCGCGAGGGCAGCGGGAGCAGCCCGGACCGGGTTCCGGTCGGCGCGGCCCGGCGGCACGGCGGCCGGTTCGCCCTGCTGGCCCTCGCGGCGCTGTTCGCCGTACGCCTCCCCCTGCCGTGGATGGGCGCGGCCGTCGTCCTCGTCGTTGCCGCCGACGTCGAGGGGGTGCGCGCAGCCCGGGCGATCGCCCGGGAGCGGCTGCGCCGCGGGCTCCTCTACTGGTGCATCTGCGGCGTCGCCCTGATCACCCTGCTCGGCCTGGGGGCGGCCGGGACGCTCGCGCTCTACCCGATCACCTACCAGCGCCAGGAGTGCCTGGAGGGGGCCAACACCGGGGTGGCCAGGGCCGCCTGCCAGCACCAGTTCGACCGGCGGATCAGCCGGCTGCAGGACACGTTCGGCGGCTGAGGGCGGCCGCCGCGGATGGGTTAGCCTGGGCCGAGGCGTCCAGGGCGCCCCCGGTCCGCGGGAAGGGCTCAGCCCATCTGGTCGACGAGGTCGTGTGACGTCCAGTTCCTCCACCTCCTTTCGCCCCGTGACGCGGACCGCGGGACGTGGAAGGAGGTCGCTGTGCCGACCATCCCCCTGCCCGACCGACCGAACCTCGAGCACCTGCGCGGCCAGGCCCGCGAGCTGCAGCGAGCCGCGCGGGCCGGCATCCCGGCCGCCCTCGAGCTCGTGGCCGAGCACCATCCCCGGCCGCCCGTCGCATCGACCCTGTCCCTGACGGCGGCCCAGACGACGGTGGCCCGGCGCTACGGCTTCGCCGACTGGGCCCGGCTGCGCCGCCACGTCGAGCTGATCGCGGCACGGACCTGGGTGCTGACGGACCCGCCGACGGGTGAGGGCCCCGCGGACGAGTTCCTGCGGCTGGCCTGCCTGACCTTCGAGCAGGACGACCCGGGCCGGTGGTTGCGGGCGGCGCGGCTGCTCGGCGCGCACCCGGAACTCCCGTCGACCAGCGTCCCGGTGGCCGCGGCCTGCGCCGACGCCGTACGGCTGGGCCGGCTGCTCGCCGCCGACCCCGCGGCCGCGACCCGGACCGGTGGACCGTTCGGCTGGTCTCCTCTGCTCTACCTGGCCTACGCGCGGCACGACGGGGACCTGACCGGCGAGGCGACCCTCGCCGCGGCGCGGCTGCTGATCGACCACGGCGCCGATCCGGACGACGGGCGGTTCTTCCTCGGGCTGCCCACACCGTTCACCGTGCTGACGGGGGTCTTCGGCGGTGATCCGGTCGACCAGCCGCCCCATCCGCAGGCCGGCGGCCTCGCCCGGCTCCTGCTCGAGGCCGGGGCCGACCCGAACGACGGGCAGGCGCTCTACAACCGGATGTTCGGCCGGGACGACAGCCACCTCGAGCTGCTCTTCGAGTTCGGCCTCGGCGCTCGCGACGACGGCTACTGGCGAGGCCTGCTCGGGGACCAGCTGGAGTCGCCGCAGACGATGCTGCGCAGCCTGCTCGACTGGGCCGTGACGCACGACCAGCGCGAGCGGGTGGCCCTCCTGGCGCGGCACGGCGTGGACGTCGTCACCCCCATCACGGTCCGTCGCCGCTCCTCGCGCGCCAAGCTCACGCCGATCGAGGTCGCCCTGCTCAACGGGCACCTGGCGCTGACCGCCGAGCTGCGGGACCTCGGTGCCGTCGAGCCGCGGCTGAACGCCGTGCAGGCGTTCGTGTCGGCGGCCCTGAGCGGGGATGCCGAAGGCGTGAGCCGTACGCCGGCCGGGGTCGTGGCGGCCGCGAAGAGGGCCCGCCCCGGCCTGGTGGTGTGGGCCGCGAGCCTCGGCCGGGTCGCGGCGGTGGACCTGCTGGTCGGGGCCGGCTTCGACGTCAACGCCCTCGGCCGCGGCGACACGCCGATCGAGCAGCGCTGGCAGACGGCCCTGCACACCGCGGCGGGTGAGGGCGACCTGGCGATGGCGCGGCGGCTGCTCGAGCTCGGCGCCGACCCTGACCTGCGCGACCGCCGCTACGACGGCACGCCGCTCGACTGGGCCCGGTTCTTCAGCCGGCCGTCATTGGTGGAGCTGTTGACGCCGCTGACCCGGCCGGCGGATCCGGCAGGACGGGCGGCACAGGCGGGGCCGAACGGGACCGGCGCCACCTGACGACGGCGGCCACCGGGAGCGCGCCGAGAGCCAGCTCCAGGGCCAGGAACGGCGCGACGACCAGGGCGTCGGCGCCGACGTCGGCCAGGCGTCCGGGCCCCATCGGTCCGGCGGCCAGGGCCACGACGAGGGCCAGGCCGAGGGCGGCCACGATGGCCACGACCAGGGCGTCGAGCAGCCGGCTGGTCAGGGCGAGGTCCGTGGCCGGGGCCCGCCGCGCGCTCAGCCAGCCACCGACGCCTCCCGCGACGACCGGCACGGCCAGGGCCGCACCGACCCACCCCGCCGGCACGGGTGCGGCGGGCAGCGCACCGAGGACCGGGACCACCGGGAGCACCCCGAGGTGCACCTGCCCGGCCGAGACCACGGTGCCGGAGCCGACCGCGAAGCCGGGCCCGGCCAGCCACGACGTGCTCCACGCCACGAGGTCGGGGAGGTAGCCGACCTGCCCGACCACGAGCAGCGCGCCGCCGAACGCGCCGGGCGCCAGTGCCCGGTGCAGGGCTGAGACCCGGTCCGCGCTCGTCACCAGGGCCACGCCGACCAGCAGCAGCGAGGCGACCAGCACGACCGTGGCCGCGACGGAGGCCGGCCGGAGCGCGGCGCGGATCCGGACCGGCAGCCAGGCCGCCAGCGCTGCCCGCAGCTCGGCCCCGCGGGGATGGCCGCGCAACAGCCCGGCGGCACCGGCGACCGCCGCCAGGACGGCCGGGCCGATCGGCGCCTGCCACAGGACGGGCCGGGCAGCGTGCGAGCCCACCAGCAGTGCGACGAGGGTGGCGACCGCGGCGTACCCGCCGGCCAGTCCGGCCGTCGCCTGAGCGACCGGTCTGACGTTCACCCGTCCTGGCGAGAACCCCTGGGAGAGAAGAGGTTCGGGGGCGATCCGGCGCGCGGAGCGGTAGATGGCCAGGGCCGGGACGAGGGTGAGGCCCAGGGGAACGAGGCCCAGCTGGCCGCCCGGGTAGGCGATCGCGACGTGATGCAGGAGCAGCCATCCGCTCGCCGACAGGCGCAGGGCCTGGGTCCAGCCGGCGGTGACGTGGGCGGCGGTGGCCCACGCGGCGAGCAGCGGGACGGTGATGATCGCGAGGGAGATGCCGGCGGCGCGCAGACCCGCGAGCGCGCCCGGCAGGTAGGCCGAGGTGCGCTGCTCGGCCAGGGTCGGCGCCGACCAGGCCGGTCGGACGCGTTCGAGCAGGCTCATGGTGCCCTCATCGTCGCTGGCCCGAGCCGCTCGGCCGGGCAACCACGCGACGTTCGGGGTGTCGGCGGCATAGCGTGGGCGGGTGCGCCGAGTCCTCGTCGGGTCGTCCCTGCTGGTGCTCGTGCTCGCGGTGCTCGCCGTGACCGCGGGCTGCGGTGGCGGCAGCGGCCCGTCGTCGGCGGCGTCGGACCCCGCCGGCGTCGGAGCGGGCGGTACGGCGAGCACGACGCCCGCACCGAGCGAGAGCGAGAGCGCGTCGGCCGGCAGCAGTGCGACGGCGAGTGCGACGGTCACTCCGAAGCCGCTGCACACGACGTCCAGCGCGCACGCGACGCCCTGGACCGACAAGAACGCCGACTTCGGGTTCGTGACCAGGGCGCGCGACGTGGGCGGCCGGGTGGAGTTCAGCTTCGACCGGGCCACCTGGCTGCTGCCGGACCAGATCCCGGCCTGGAACAAGGCGAACCCGGGGCACCAGGTCGAGGCCGCCGACGACTACGCGATCGGCAACGTCTCGACCAGGCTGCGGACGTTCGTGCTGCGGCCGAAGGCCAAGATCTTCGGCTCGATCCTGCTGAGCGGTGACGTCGCGCCGGCAGCGATCAGCGCCGCGGACTTCGTCGCCAAGATCGAGGCGATGGGCAAGATCGGCGTCACCTGCTGGATCTACCACCAGTACGGCGGCCTGACCGGCGACGTGATCCAGCTCGAGGAGCAGTACCGCCCCTGACCTGCCGCTCCGTGCCGGTGGTCAGCGCCGGTCGTCGGCGCCAGGTCAGCGGTGGACTCGCGCTGGCTAGCGCGACTGCATGAGCTCCCGCATCAGGGACGCCGTGGCGCTGGGCGTCTTGCCGACCCGGACGCCGGCGGCCTCGAGCGCCTCGGCCTTCGCGGCCGCCGTACCCGAGGATCCGGAGACGATCGCGCCCGCGTGGCCCATGGTCTTGCCCTCCGGCGCGGTGAAGCCGGCGACGTACCCGACCACGGGCTTGCTGACGTGCTCCTTGATGTACGCCGCGGCCCGCTCCTCCGCGTCGCCCCCGATCTCGCCGATCATCACGATGGCGTCGGTGTCCGGGTCGGCCTCGAACGCCTCGAGCGCGTCGATGTGCGTCGTACCGATGACAGGGTCGCCGCCGATGCCGATGGCGGTGGAGAAGCCGAAGTCCCGCAGCTCGAACATCATCTGGTAGGTCAGCGTGCCGGACTTGGAGACCAGCCCGATCCGGCCCGGGCCGGTGATGTTGGCGGGGATGATGCCGGCGTTCGACTGGCCGGGGCTGATCAGGCCGGGGCAGTTCGGGCCGATGATCCGGGTCGACCTGCCCTGGGCGTACGCCCAGAACGTCGTCGAGTCGTGGACCGGGATGCCCTCGGTGATGACCACCGCCAGCGGCATCGATGCATCGATCGCTTCCACCACAGCGTCTTTGGCGAACGGCGGCGGCACGAAGAGCACCGACACATCGGCGCCGGTCTCGGCCATGGCCTCGGCCACGGTGCCGTAGACCGGGAGGGTCGTGCCGTCGAAATCGACTGTCGTGCCTGCCTTCCGGGCGTTCACGCCACCGACGACGTTGGTGCCGGAGGCGAGCATCCGCCCGGTGTGCTTGGTGCCCTCGGAGCCGGTCATGCCCTGGACGATGACCTTGGAGGCCTTGGTGAGGAAGATCGCCATCGGTGTCAGACCCCCGCGTTCGCGAGCTGCGCGGCCTGGTCGGCCCCGTCGTCCATGGTGTCGGCGAGGGTCACCAGCGGGTGGGCCGCGTCGGCGAGGATCCGCCGCCCCTCGTCGACGTTGTTGCCATCGAGCCGTACGACGAGCGGCTTGGTGGCTGCATCACCCAGGATGCCTAGTGCTGCAACGATTCCATTGGCCACCGCGTCGCATGACGTGATGCCGCCGAAGACGTTGACGAACACCGAGCGCACCGCCTCGTCGGAGAGGATGATGTCCAGGCCGTTGGCCATGACCTCGGCGGAGGCACCGCCTCCGATGTCCAGGAAGTTCGCCGGTCGCACCCCGCCGTGCCGCTCGCCGGCGTACGCGACGACGTCGAGGGTCGACATCACGAGGCCGGCGCCGTTGCCGATGATGCCGACCTCGCCGTCGAGCTTCACGTAGTTGAGGTGCTTCTCCTTGGCGCGCGCCTCGAGCGGGTCGCCGGCCTCGGCGTCGGCGAGGTCGGCGTTACCGGGCTGCCGGAAGTTGGCGTTCTCATCGAGGGTGACCTTGCCGTCCAGCGCCTTGACCTCGAAGGTGCCATCGGCGTTCCTGACCTTGGCCAGCGGGTTCACCTCGACCAGCGTCGCGTCGGCCCCGACGAAGGCCTGCCAGAGCCTGACCAGCACGGCCGCCACGTCACCCGCGACCTCGTCCGGGAAGATCGCGGCGGCCACGATCTCGCGCGCCTTGGCGTCGTCGACCCCCGTCAGCGCGTCGACCGGGACCCTGGCCAGCGCGTCCGGGCGCTCGACCGCCAGCTGCTCGATCTCCATGCCGCCCTCGTACGACGCCATCGCCAGGAACGTGCGGCCGGCCCGGTCGAGGAGGAAGGACACGTAGTACTCCTCCTGGATGTCCGCTCCGGGGTCGACCAGGACCCGGTGCACGGTGTGGCCCTTGATGTCCATGCCGAGGATCTGGCCCGCGAGCTCACCGGCCTGGCTCGCGCTCGTGGCGACCTTGACGCCGCCCGCCTTGCCACGGCCGCCGACCTTGACCTGGGCCTTGACGACGGTGACACCGCCGATCTGCTCGGCCGCCGCCTGCGCCTGCGCCGGCGTCGTGGCGACCTGGCCGAGCGAGACCGGCACGTCGTACCGCTCGAACAGCTGTTTGGCTTGGTACTCGAAGAGGTCCACGAACCATCCGTCCCTGCGACATGTCTGCGACGACGTGAGTGCTACGAACGCAAGTGCTACGAACGCAAGTGCTACGAACGCAAGTGCTACGAACGCAAGTGCTACGAACGCAAGTGCTACGAACGCGACCGGGACCTGACCGCGATGTGACTGCGCTGCCGATCGGCCGTGGCGAGCCTAGCCGCCAGTCCGAGCCGCCGGGCTATGGCCCTGGTCACCCGCCACTTCCCCCCTTTGGCGGTCGAGTCCGGGTCAGTAGCGGACATTTCGGGCGCCAATACCCGGAGTCGACGGCCAAACCCGGAGTTGACGGCCAAGGCACGTGCGGGCCAGGACGAGGGCGGGGGTTGAGACGAGGGCGGGGGGAAGACAGGGCGCGGGGTCGGTGGGGCCCCTGGGCGCGGGGTCAGGCGGTGCGGACGTTGGCCCGGACCCAGTCGACGATGTCCTGGGTGGGTGCGCCGGGGGTGAACACCCGGGCCACGCCCATCCGCTGCAGCTCGGGCAGGTCGGCCTCGGGGATGATCCCGCCGCCGAACACCACGATGTCCGAGGCGTCCCGCTCGCGCAGCAGGTCGATGACCTTGGCGAAGAGCGTCATGTGCGCCCCCGACAGGACAGACAGTCCTACGGCGTCGGCGTCCTCCTGGATGGCCGCCTCGACGATCTGCTCGGGGGTCTGGTGCAGGCCGGTGTAGATGACCTCCATGCCAGCGTCGCGCAGCGCGCGGGCCACGACCTTGGCTCCCCGGTCGTGCCCGTCCAGCCCGGGCTTGGCCACCACGACCCGGACCGGGGGTCCGCTCTGGGCCCTCTGGGCGCTCTCGGCGCTCTCGGCGCTCTCGGCGCTCTGGGCGCTCTCGGCGCTCTGGGCGCTCTCGGCGCTCCGGGTGCTCTGGGCCATGCCCGCAGGGTACGCCGCTCGCGACGGGCCGTTCGGCTGGTCCGCAGCGCGTCCGCCGGGCGACGGGCCCCGGACCGGGCTAGTTTCACCAGGTGCCGGCCGAGCGACCACGGGACCCACGACGGTTCCCCGCCAGCGCCTGGCTGACCCCGAGCGGCGTCCGCGGCGCGGCGCGCGAGGCGGCCTGGGTGGGCGCCCACCTGACGATGTACCCCCTCGGCCTGATCAACGCCCGCCGCGGCGTACGCGACCCCGGGTACGCCGTCGGCGCCCTCCCGCCGGCGCGGCGCGGCCTCGTGGTCGGCGACGTCGAGGCCGCCGGTACGCCGATCCTGCTGCTGCACGGCATGGTCGACAACGGGTCCATCTTCACCGTCCTGCGGCGCGGCCTGGTCCGGCGCGGCTTCGGCCGGGTCGAGACGGTGAACTACTCCCCGCTGACGATGGACGTCCGGGTCGCCGCCCGCCGCCTGGCCGAGACCGTCGAGGAGCTCGTCGCGAGCAGCGGCTACCGCCGGGTCCACGTGATCGGGCACAGCCTCGGCGGCCTGGTGGCCCGCTACTACGTCCAGCGCCTCGGCGGCGACGCCCGGGTCCACACCCTGGTGACGCTGGGTACGCCGCACAGCGGCACGGTCCCGGCGTACCTCCTGCCCGTCCGGCTCGGCCGTCAGTTGCGCCCGGGCAGCGACCTGATGCGCGAGCTGGCGGGGCCCGCGCCCGGCTGCCGCACCCGCTTCCTGGCCTACTGGTCCGACCTGGACCAGATGATGATCCCCAAGAGCGCGGCGATGCTGACCCACCCGGACCTGACCGCGCGCAACGTCCGGGTCCGCGGCGTGGGTCATCTCTCCTTCGCCATCGACCGCCGGGTCGTGCACGAGATCGGCGTGGAGCTGGCCCAGCTGGACACCGACGGCAGCACGCTGGACGCCGGCGTGACGGTGCTCGGCGACCGCAGCGGCTGAGGCCGCAGGCCCCCCAAACCCGGACGGCAATCCACAAAGGCGGACAGCCGGAGTCGACCTTGCGGCGGGTCCTCGGTTAGGGTCGCCAGGCGGCGTATCCCCCCTGCGCCCCTCTCCCAGACCTGCCCGGAGGACCAGACGTGCCGTCCGACCCGCCCGCCGACGCCTCGTACGTCGGCCGCCGCCGGGCCGTCGCCGCGAAGCCCAGTCGACAGGTGAGCCTGGCCGGGGCCACCATCCCGGCCACGGCGGCCGCCGCCCTGAGCATCGTCGCGACGGGTGTCGGCGTCGCCGCCGGCGTGGACGGTGCCGCCGTCGCCTCGGCCCAGCGCACCGAGCAGGAGCCGACCGCGTCCGCGCGGGTGGCCTCGCTGCGCGACGTGAGCGCCGCGCCCTCCAGCGTCCTCAGCGCGGTCGCCGAGCGGCAGACCGAGCTCGACCTGAAGACCAGCCGGGCAGCCCAGCGGGCCGAGCTGGCGCAGGCCGCGGCTGCAAGGCCGCCGCCGCGCACCGGTGGGTGCTTCCCGTCGTGCACTACGTCAAGACCTCGGGCTTCGGCATGCGCTGGGGCAAGCTGCACGCCGGCGAGGACTTCGCGGCACCGATCGGCACGCCGGTCCACGCGATCTCCAGCGGCGTCGTCGTCTTCGCCGGCGTGCAGAGCGGCTACGGCAACAAGATCGAGATCCGGCACTGGGACGGCACCTGCAGCTGGTACGGCCACCTGTCCAAGATCGACGTCAAGGTCGGTCAGAAGGTCGACCCCGCCGAGCTGATCGGGCTGGTCGGCTCGACCGGCCACTCGACCGGGCCGCACCTGCACCTGGAGATCCACCCGCACGGCGGCGGCCCGGTGAACCCGCTGCCCTGGTTGCGGGCGCACCACCTCAAGCCGTAGCCCGAGCCGTAGCCCGAGCCGTAGCCCGGAGCTCAGAGCCGGCGGCTCATCTCCAGCTCGAGCTGGCGGTGGTCCAGGTCGTACGGCCGCTGGGCACCGGTGAACTCATACCCCCGCCGCAGGTAGAACGCCTGCGCCCGTGAGTTCGACTCGTGCACCTCGAGGAACAACGCGGCCTGACCGCGCTCCCGGGCCCAGGCCTCGACCCGGTCCAGCAGCGCATCCGCCACGCCGGCGTCCCCCGCCGTATAGTCCGGGCGCGACGTACACCGCGACCAGCCACGCCCGGAGCCGCGCCCGGCGTCGGTGTAGCCGCTCATCGTGCCGACGAACCGGCCCGTGCCCCGGTCGACGGCGACCACTCCGACGTTGCCCGGCCCACCGGCGCGGGCGGCCCGGAACCGCCACTCGGCCTCGTCCGCCGCCAGCGCCGACTCCAGCGTCTCGACGAAGGCCGAGGGGCTGTCGGCGAGCATCTCCAGCCGGAGCTCGCGCAGCCGCTGCCAGTCGTCCTCGCGGATCGAGGTGATGTCGACGCGGCCGAGCCGGTCGCAGGGTGTGTCGGTCACGCTGCCACGGTAGAGGCGAAAAGGGTTGCGGCGCCTCAGAGTTTCTCGACCGGGGCGTAGCGCAGCAGCAGCCGCTTGACCCCCTGGTCGCCGAAGTCGACGTGGGCCATCGCGCCGTCGCCACTGCCCTCGACCCGCACGACCGTGCCGAGCCCGAAGCTGTCGTGGGTGACCCGGTCGCCCGGCTCCAGGTGGATGACCGCCCGGTTGCCCGGCGAGCGGACGCCGGCCCGCTGGGCCAGCCGGGCGATCGCCGGCGTGTTGCCGCTGCACCCGCTGGCCGCTGGTCTCGGTCCGCCGCCAGTCGACCAGGGCGTCCGGGATCTCGTCCAGGAACCGGGACGGCGGGTTGTACGACGGCGCACCCCAAGCGCTGCGGACGCCGGCCCGGCTGAGGTAGAGCCGCTCGCGGGCCCGGGTCACGCCGACGTACGCGAGCCGACGCTCCTCCTCCAGCTCGCGGGTGTCGGTCATCGCCCGCAGGTGCGGGAAGACGCCGTCCTCGAGGCCGGTGAGGAAGACCACGGGGAACTCCAGGCCCTTGGCGGTGTGCAGCGTCATCAGCGCGACGACGCCCGGGTCCTCGTGCGGCGCCTGCTCGTCGGCGCCGTCGGCGACGGCCTCGTCCGGCACCTGGTCGGCGTCGGCCACCAGCGAGACCCCCTCGAGGAAGTCCGTCAGCGTGCCCTCCGGCGACGCCTCCTCGAACTCGCGCGCGACGGCGACGAGCTCGGCGAGGTTCTCCACCCGGGTCTCGTCCTGCGGGTCCTGGCTGGCCATCAGCTCCGCGAGATAGCCGGTCTGCTCCAGGATCGCCTCCAGGGCGGTGGCCGGGCCGGCGCCGCCCTCGACGACGGTAGCCAGCGCCTCGAGCAGCTGGGTGAACTGGGTGATGCAGGTCAGGCTGCGGGTCGCCAGGCCGGGTGCCTCGTCGGCCCGGGCCAGGGCCTCGACGAAGCCGATCCGCTCGCGCTCGGACAGGGCCACCAGGGCGGCCTCGGCCCGGTCGCCGATCCCTCGCTTCGGGACGTTGAGGATGCGCCGCAGGTTGACGGTGTCGCTCGGGTTGGCCAGCACCCGCAGGTAGGCCAGGACGTCCTTGATCTCGCGCCGCTCGTAGAAGCGGGTGCCGCCGATCAGCTTGTACGGCAGGCCGACCCGGACGAACACCTCCTCCAGGACGCGGGACTGCGCGTTGGTCCGGTAGAACACGGCGACGTCGCCCGGCCGCACCCCCGCCGACTCGGTCAGCCGCTGGACCTCCTCGGCGACGAAGGACGCCTCGTCGTGCTCGTTGTCCGCGACGTACCCGACGATCGGCTCGCCGTCGCCGCTGGCGGTCCAGAGGTTCTTCGGCTTGCGGCCGGGGTTCTTGGCGATGACCGCGTTGGCCGCACCGAGGATCGTCTGCGTCGAGCGGTAGTTCTGCTCCAGCAGAATGGTCTTCGCGTTCGGGTAGTCGTCCTCGAACTCCGCGATGTTGCGGATCGTCGCACCGCGGAAGGCGTAGATCGACTGGTCCGCGTCGCCGACGACGACCAGCTCGGCGGGCGGCACCTCCGGCGTACCGGCTCCGACCAGCTCGCGGACCAGCGACGTACTGCGCGTGGTTGGTGTCCTGGTACTCGTCGACCAGCACGTGCCGGAACCGGCGCCGGTAGTGCTCGGCGACCTCCGGGAAGGCCTGCAGGATGTTGACCGTCGTCATGATCAGGTCGTCGAAGTCGAGCGCGTTGGCCTGGCGCAGCCGCTGCTGGTACATCCGGTAGGCCTCGGCCACCATCCGCTCGGTGTGGTTGCCCTCGCCGTCGTCGCCGTGACCCGCGCGGCGAAGGTCGTCCTCGTCGATCAGCTCGTTCTTGAGGTTGGAGATCTGGGCGGCGAAACCCCTTGGCGGGTACGCTTCGGGTCGAGATCGAGCTCGCGCATGACCAGCGCCATCATCCGCTGCGAGTCGGCCGCGTCGTAGATCGAGAACGACGACCTGAGCCCGACGCTGCCGGCCTCGCGCCGCAGGATCCGCACGCAGGCCGAGTGGAACGTCGAGACCCACATCCGGTTGGCCCGCGGGCCGACCAGGCCGACGACGCGCTCGCGCATCTCGCCGGCCGCCTTGTTGGTGAAGGTGATGGCCAGGACCTCTCCCGGGTGCACGCCTCGGGCCGCCAGCAGGTAGGCGATCCGGTGGGTCAGCACCCGGGTCTTGCCCGACCCGGCTCCGGCGATGATCAGGAGCGGGCTGCCCTCGTGGACGACGGCCTCGCGCTGTTGCGGGTTCAGCCCCTCCAGCAGCGCGGCCGGGTCGCGGGACGGGTCGGGCGGGGGCGGGGGCTCGACCCGGTCCCGGATCTCCGCCGGGCTCAGGAAGTCCGGGCCCTCAGGTCGGGCGGCAGGTCGGGGCAGGTCGGGCGGGAGGCGGAGAGGTCAGGACTCCGGGCAGGCCAGGAGATCGTCGAAGAGGGTGCTCATCTCCCGACCAAGGTTACGTGCCGGGTACGACGCCGGTCGCGCTCGTCACTACGCTGCCCGGCGTGGCGACCACGATTCCGGACACTGAGATCGAGCGGGCCCTCGTCGTCGTCGCACATCCGGACGATGTGGACTTCGGGTCGGGCGGCACGGTCGCGGGCTGGGTGGACGCGGGCATCTCGGTGACGTACCTGCTGTGCACCCGCGGGGACGCCGGCGGCTTCGACGACACCCCGCGGTCCGAGATGCCGGTCCTGCGCGAGCGCGAGCAGCGGGCGGCGGCCGCCGAGCTCGGGGTCACCGACGTGCGGTTCCTCGACGGCTACCCGGACGGCGGGCTCGAGGTGTCGCAGGGGCTCGTGCGTGACATCTCCCGGGTGATCCGGGACGTCCGGCCGCGGCGGGTGCTGACCCAGAGCCCGGAACGCTGGTGGGACCGGCTCGGTGCCTCGCACCCGGACCACCTGGCGGCGGGCGAGGCGACGGTGCGGGCGGTCTACCCGGCGGCGCGCAACCCGTTCGCGTTCCCCGAGCTGCTGGCCGAGGAGGGGCTCGAGGCCTGGACCGTGCCCGAGCTGTGGATGATGGCGGACCCGCAATCGGACCATCCGGTGGACATCACGGCGACGTTCCCGCGCAAGGTCGCCGCGCTGCGGGCCCACGTCAGCCAGACGGGGCACCGCGCGGACCTGGAGGACATGCTCCGGCAGTGGTCCGGCCTGACCGCCGAGCGCCTGGGTCTGCCCGAGGGCCGGCTCGCCGAGTCCTTCCGCGTCGTGGCCATCGCCTAGCCCCCTCTTGGCCGTCGGTTCCGGGTTTGGCCGTCGGTTCCGGGTTTTGCCGCCCGATATGTCCGATCGCAACCCGGAGCCCACCGCCAAACCCGGAGTCGACGGCCAAGACCAGAGGGTCGGCAGCCAAGACCAGAGGGGTCAGAGGAGGCGGCGGTCGGCGGCCCAGCGGGTCAGCTCGTGCCGGCTGGAGAGCTGCAGCTTGCGCAGCACCGACGAGACGTGGGTCTCCACGGTCTTCACCGAGATGAACAGCTCCTTGGCCACCTCCTTGTAGGCGTACCCGCGGGCGATGAGCCGCATCACCTCGCGCTCCCGGGCGCTGAGCCGATCGAGCTCCTCGTCCACGACGGCCAGATCGCCGGCCCCGGTGCCGAACGCGTCCAGGACGAAGCCGGCCAGCCGCGGGCTGAACACCGCGTCGCCACCGGCCACGCGGCGTACGGCGTTGGACAGCTCGTCACCGTCCACCGTCTTCGTGACATAGCCCCGCGCCCCGGCCCGGATCACCGCGATGACGTCCTCGGCCGCGTCGGAGACGCTCAACGCCAGGAAGCGCACGGGCTCACCAGCCGCGGTCGTCAGGCCGGCCGACCTGGTGAGTACCTCGGCCCCTCCCCCGCCGTCACCGCCGGGGAGGTGGACGTCGAGCAGCACGACGTCCGGCCGCTCGCGGGCCACCACGGCGATCGCGGCGTCGACGCTGTCCGCCTCGCCCACGACGTCGAGGTCGCGCGCCAGCTCGGCCCGCACCCCCGTGCGGAACATCCGGTGGTCGTCCACCAGCACAACGCGCATCCCGCTCACTCGCCTCTCGAGTCCGTAGGTACCGGCTGGTCAGCCGATTCCGTTGGTACGCCGCGTGTTTCGGCCGGCAGCTCCAGCCTGACCTCCGTGCCGCCGGCCTCGACCCGGCGTACGTCGGCGTGCCCTCCGTGGCGCTGCATCCGGCCCACGATCGACTCCCGCACGCCGAGCCGGTCGGTCGGGACAGCCGCCGGGTCGAAGCCGTCGCCCCGGTCACGGACGAACGCACTGATGCCCTCCGGGCTCGACTCGACGTAGGCCGAGACCGGCGGCCGGCCGTGTCGTACGGCGTTGAGCAGCGCCTCGCGCAAGGCTTGCACCAGGGCGCGCGAGCCCTCGTCGGCCGGGCGGTCGCCCACGATGACCAGGTCGACCGGCACGCCGAACCCGTCCTCCACCTCGGCCACGACCTCCCGAACGGCGAGCTGGAGGCTCTCGGCGCCCGCCGTCGACCCGGCGTACAGCCAGTCGCGCAGCTCACGCTCCTGCGCCCGGGCCAGCTTGGCGACCTCGGCGGCGTCGCCCGGCTTGCGCTGGATCAGGGCGAGGGTCTGCAGCACGGAGTCGTGCAGGTGCGCCGCGATCTCGGCCCGCTCGACCTCGCGGGCCCGCAGCGCGCGCTCGCGCTCGAGGTCCCGCCAGAGCCGGACGCCCCACGGGGCGAGGACCAGTGCGACGCCCAGCAGCACCGCCAGGGACGCGACCGCGATCGGCAGGAAGTCGCTGGCCCGGGTCCCCCGCGCGACCAGCAGCAGGATGCCGACGACGGCCAGTACCACACCGCCCCCGAGGCGCAGCAGGCCGATCCGCTGCGAGCCGCCTGCCGGGGCGAGCCAGCGGGCCCGCTCGCTGATGTCCAGCTGCCGCAGGGCCAGGTTGGCGCCGACCAGCAGGACGAGCAGCGGCACCCAGATCTCCGCGTGCAGGTCCAGCCCGGCCCGGGAGAGCAGGAGGGCGACGCCGGCCACCACGAGCCCGAGGCCCGCGATCAGCGCGCCGGCCCGCTCGCGGCTCAGCCCGGCCGCCGGGCCCGGGCTCGTCGACGGCGACACAGAGGGGTCGCGGACGACGCGACCGGGGCGCCGGGGCGCCGCGGGGTCGGCGGTCTCCTGCGGCGTGAGGGCCCAGAGCAGGACGTACGCCAGCAGGCCGGCACCGCTCGTCGCCACGGTCGCGACGACGAAGGCGATCCGCACCAGCTTGACCGGCAGGCCCAGGTGGTCGGCCAGCCCGAGCGCGACGCCCGCGACGTACCGGCCCTGCGCAGGCCGTCTCAGCCTCGGGCGGGCCGGCCCTCCGGGCTGGCTCCCGCCCGCTCCCCGTCCAGCTCCCCGTCCAGCTCCGCGCGAGTGGGGCTGAGGGCGGTGGCGGCAGCGGTGGCCGCGTCGAGGATGACGGTGGCGGCGCGGGCGCATCGCCCCCCCAGCTCGCCGTACTCCGGTTCGGCCGGTGATCTGGGCCCGGATCGGGCTGATCCACCGGCTCAGGCGGAGCAAGGCGGCCGGGTGGGAGCACGGGGCCTGGCGGTTCGCTCACCAGGACATCCTCCCGCGTGCCGCTCCGCGAGCGCCTCAGGGACAGGGGACCCTCGACCCCCCAGATCGGCCAGGGGCTCCCGGGCCCCGAGCCAGGGTCGGCTCAGGGCGACGCCCGATGGTGCGGGCGCCGCCCGGCGGGCAGATTTGCTGCCATGAACGAGACAGCTCCCGGCCCCAGCGCGCCGACACCCCCGCCTCCACCGCCGGGTCCGCCCCCCGGCCCCACCGGCGCCGCCGGTCCCACCGGCGCGACGGGCCCCACCGGCCCGACCGGCCCGACCGGCCCGACCCCGCCGCAGGACAACCACGCCCTGCGCCGGTTCTTCGACGGCATTCGCGGCATCGGGCTCTACCGCTCGGACCGCCACCGGTTCGTCGGCGGCGTCTGCGGCGGCCTCGCGGAGCGCACCGGCATCGACGTCACGGTGGTCCGGGTGCTCGCGATCATCCTGGTCTTCTTCGGCGGCATCGGGGTCGTGGCCTACGGGTTGGCCTGGCTGCTCCTGCCCGAGCCGGACGGCCGGATCCACGCCGAGCAGGCCCTGCACGGTGACGTCACCGCAGGCGCGGTTGGCGCCATCATCGTCACGGCCAGCTCGCTCGGCTCCGGTGCCTGGATCCGGCACTGGCCGGGCAGCTTCGGGTGGGGCGGGGCGGGGGCAGCTTCTTCTGGGGCCTGACCTCCAGCGTGGTCACCGTCGCTGCGGTCGGGTTCGTCATCTACCTGATCGTCAACCGCCGCCAGACGCAGCCGCCGCAGGGCCCGCGCCGCGCCGCCGCCGCTCAGCCGGGCCGTCGGACCCGGCAGTCGGGTCCGACCGCACCGTACGCCGCGCCGAGCATCGCCCCCGTGGGCATCGACGGCTCCCGCCGCCGGCGTCCCGGACGTCCCGAGCACGCCGTACGCCGGGCAGCCGTACGCCGGGCAGCCGTACGCCGGGCAGCCGTACGCGGCGGCTCGGCGGCCGCACCTCGACCATGACCCCGCCCGTGCCGGTCCCCCCGCCCAGGCCACCCCGCCCGCGGCGGCCCTCGTTCGGCGGCTTCGGGGCCCTCGCGGTCGGCGGCCTCGCGGTCCTGGGGGCCGGGGTGACCGCACTGTTCATGCACCACCACTCCTACGACGCGAGCACCGCGGTGATGTCCTGGGCGGTCGCGTTGTCCGTCCTGGCCGTCGCGCTCGTCGTGGGCGGCGCGGCCGGGCGGCGGGCCGGGATAGTCGGACTCTTCGCCGTGGTCGCGGTGGTCGGCACCCTGCTGACCGCGGTCACGCCGAAGATGCACCACATGCAGGCCGTCGGCGACCGGACCTGGACGCCGGACAGCCTCTCCCGGGCCACCGACGGCTACGGCCTCGGCATCGGTGAAGCCCGGCTCGACCTCCGCGAGCTGGACCCGGCCCAGCTGGCGGGCCGTACGTCGCCCGCCCACATCCCGGTCGCGGTCGGCATCGGCTCCCTGACGATCGACGTACCCTCCGATGTCCAGGTCCGGGTCTCGTCGTCCGCCGGCGCCGGCCAGGTGCATCTGGTCGACGGCACGACCGGCCAGAACCTCTCCAGCAGCAGCGTGGTCGGGTCGAGCGACCTCGGCGGCGACACCCAGGGGTTCGGCGTGCAACGGGTCGACGTGGTCCAGTCCTCGGCCACGGGCCCGGTCCAGATCGTCGTGGACGCCAAGGTCGGCCTGGGCGAGGTCCGGGTGCGCAGCGACGGGGTGTCCCGATGACCGACGAGCAGCGCGAGGAGATCGCCATGACGGAGCAGACCGACCGACCCGAGCCGACCGAGCAGATCGAGCGCGGCGAGCCGCCCGAGCCCGTCGAGCGCGGCGAGCCGACCGAGCCCGTCGACCGACCCGAGCCGACCGAGCCCGTCGAGCGCGGCGAGCCGACCGAGCGCAGCGAGCCGACCGAGCTGCTGACCGTGGTCGACCGGCCCGAGCCGAGCCAGCGCCTGGGCCCGTCCGTGCCGACCATCGTCTGGGGCCTGATCTTCGCCCTGATCGCGGCGGCCGTCATCGGCAACCAGGTCTCCGACGTCGATGTGAACATCGGCCTCACCGGCCCGATCGTCCTGCTGGCCGCCGGAGCGGTCCTGCTCGTCTGGGGCGTCGCGGGGATCGGCCGCACCCGGCGCCGCTGAGTCACCGCCCGGAGTCGGCCGGTCCAGCGAGGGACGTCTCGCAGCGGGTGAGCCATCGCCTCCACCCGGGGGGCGATGGCTCACTCACGGGCTCTGGGCCCGCAACCGCTCCACCGCGCCCCGGGCCAGCGGGACCAGCTCCATGCCGTCGGTCTCGTCGAGCGGCACCCACCGCGCCTGCGACGTCGTGCCGCCGACGTCGTGCACGACCGGCTCGCCAGGCTCGGGCACCGCCCCGCGGAACAGCAGCCGTACGGCATGGAAGTCCTCCCACACCCCGCGCGGCGACGTCCCCTCGAAGTGTTCCGACTCGACATCGACCAGCACCGGGTCGACCAGCCGCTGCCCGGTCTCCTCGAAGGTCTCGCGGACGACCGCGTCCTTGGGGTCCTCGCCGTGGTCGACCCCACCGCCCGGCAGGGTCCACCCACCCGGCCAGCCGGTCCGGTGCGACAGCTGGGTCAACAGGATCCGGCCGTCGCAGGACACGATCGCGTACGCCGCGAGCCGCTGCCGCCGGACCCCCCGAGGCGCGTCGTCGGTCATGCCGCGGCCGCCAGGATCCGGGCCGCGCGGGCGTACTCCTCGTCGGCCCGGCCGAGCACGAAGGACCAGTCCTGCACCGGCGGCACGGCCCGGTTGTGGTCGGCAAACCGTTGCCGCAGAACGGGATCGCAGACCAGGCGGACCAGCGCGTCCACCATGGCCTCGTCGCTGTCGGCGAGCAGCCCGTCGACGCCGTCCCGGACGAACTCGCGCACGCCACTGTCGGCCCGGGCGACGACGGGCAGGCCGGCCGCCCGAGCCTCGATCGCCGCGATGCCGAACGACTCCAGCCGGGCCGGCGCGACGTAGACGTCGGCGCTCCGGTAGGTCTCCAGCAGCCCGGCCCGGTCCACCCGGCCCGGAAGGTCGACCCAGGAGCGCAGGCCGTGCCTCCCGATGGCCGCGCGCAGGACCGGGCGCGAGGGCCCGTCGCCCAGCACCGTGAGCCGCAGCCGGACCCGGTCCGGCGTCCGCTTCCGTACGGCAGAAGCCATGCGCAGCAACGGGATCGGTCGCTTGCGTCGGGCCAGTCTCATCGCCGATACCAGGTGGACGTCGTCCGGGTCCCCCGGAGCCGGATCGGTCCGCCAGGCCTCGACGTCCACCCCGTTGGGGAGTACCTGCACCGGGTTGCCGTCGCCGAGCAGCCGGCGCAACGGCTGGGCCGCGAGATCACTGACCGCGGTGAAGGCCGCCGGGCGCTCCGACCACGAGCGCAGGTGCTCCCACCAGCGACCGAGGACCTCGCTGTGACCGAGCATGCAGTGCCAGGTGACCACGAGGGGGAGGCCCAGGTCGAGCACGACCTTCATGGCGTCGTACGCGAACGGCGAGACGACGCCGGCGTGCACGTGGGCGACGTCGTACCGCCCGGAGAGCAGGACCGCCCGGACCTCGCGCGGCGCGAGGGGGTTGACCGGCAGGCCGAACGGCAGCCGGATCGCCAGCCGGTGCACCGGCACTCCGTCGACCACGTCGACCGTGCCGTGCCGCTCACCGCGCGGTCCAGGGGTGGCGGTCAGGACGGTGACGTCGTGGCCGGCGTCGATCTGCCTCCGGGCCAGGCCGTGCACCTGCGACTCGATACCGCCCAGCCGGGGCAGGTAGCAGTCCGACAGGTGGGCGATCCGCATCGAGCGATCCTCGCACTGCGGGCCGGCGGAACGCCGACCGGCGGCGGATGGGTAAGGATGGCGCCCATGTCCGGCACGCTCGTCAGCTTCCACGCGCACCCCGACGACGAGGCCCTCCTCGTGTCAGGGACCTTGGCGCTCGCGGCCGCCGGGGGTCATCGGGTCGTCGTGGTCGTCGCCACCGAGGGCGAGGCCGGGCTCACCGACGAGGAGCACGCCGCCGACGGCCGGCTCGGCGCGCGCCGGATGGCCGAGCTGCAGCGCAGCGCCGACGTGCTCGGAGTCGCCCGGGTCGAGTGGCTCGGCTACGCCGACTCCGGGCTGCCACCGGACGACGTCCAGATCGACCCACCCGGCCAGGTCTGCTTCGTCCGGGCCGACGTCGAGGAGGCCGCGGAGCGGCTCGCGGCCATCCTGCGCGAGGAGCGGGCCGACGTCCTCACGACGTACGACGTCAACGGCGGCTACGGGCATCCGGACCACGTCCAGGTGCACCACGTCGGGCGCCGGGCGGCCGAGCTGGCCGGGACGCCGGTTGTCCTCGAGGCGACCGTGCCCCGCGACCTGCTGCTGCTCGGGATCCGGTTGGCCCGCAGGGTCTATCGCTTCCCGCCGGACTTCGACCCGGCGACGTTCGAGCGCGCGTTCAGCCCGAAGGCCGCGATCACCCACCGGATCGACGTACGCCGGTTCACCGACGCCAAGCGGGCCTCGATGGCCGCGCACGCCAGCCAGGCCACGGGGGGTGGTGGCGACCGGACGCTCGCCGGCTTCCTGCGGCTGCCGCGCCGGCTCTACCGCCGGGTGTTCGGCCACGAGTGGTTCATCCAGTCCGACCTCAGGGCGGAGCAGCGGGCCGGGGTGCCGTACCGGGACGTGTTCGCGACGGTCCGAGGGTTCGGCGCGGCGCCCGGAGGCGGGCATGGCTGAGCCGGCCGGCCTGCGCGGAGCAGTCATCCGGCTCTGGCGGCGGGTGGTCCGCAAGGCGTACCGCACCGGCCTGATCGGCTTCGGGCGGATGCCGCACCGGATGCAGCGCTGGGCCGTCCGGCTGGCCACGCCGACGTACACGGTCGGCGCGCTGCTGGTCCTCGACCACGACGGATCGGTGCTGGTGCTGCGCCAGTTGCACCGCGAGGGCTGGACCCTGCCCGGCGGGCTGCTGGACCAGGGCGAGTCTCCGGCCGAGGGGGTCGTCCGGGAGGCCGGCGAGGAGCTCGGCCTGACCGTCGACATCGACCCCGAGGCCGACCTCCCGATCGCCACCCTGGTGGAGCCGCACTCGCAGCGGGTCGACGTGATCTTCTACCGGCGGGTGGACGCCCGACCAAACGTGCGTCCGCGCGGTGAGGCGTTCCGGGTCGACTGGCGGCCGATCGACGACCTGGTCCGCGACGACGAGGACGCCGTCACGCGCGAGGTGCTCAGACTCGTCCGTCGCGCCCTGCGGCAATGACGCCGGACCCGGATCTCGCGGGCGTGGTGCTCGCCGCCGGGCGCGGCGAGCGGTTGCGGCCGCTGACCGACCTGCGGCCAAAACCGTTGTGTCCCATCGCGAACCGTCCACTGGTCGACCTGGCCCTGGAGCGCCTCTCCGCCCGGGTCGGCACGGGGCCGGCCCGGCTGGCCGTCAACGCCCACTACCGCGCCGCAGCGGTCGCCGAGCACGTGGGCGGGCGGGCCCACCTCAGCGACGAGCAGCCCGAGGCGCTGGGCACGGCCGGGGCGCTCGGCGCGCTGCGACCCTGGCTGGACGGCCGAGACGTCCTGCTCACCAACTCCGACGCCTACCTGCCCGAGGGTCTGGGGAGCCTCGTGCGGGAGTGGGACGGGCGGCGAATCCGCTTGCTGTGCAAGGACGTCGGCGCGCCGGCCGACTTCGGGACGTTGCAGTACGTCGGCGCGTGCCTGATGCCCTGGGCCGCCGTCGAGCCGCTGTCCCCCGAGCCCAGCGGTCTCTACGAGGTGCTCTGGCGGCGGGAGTACGAGGCGGGGCGGCTCGACCTGGTCGAGACCGCTCAGATGGCGATCGACTGCGGACGGCCGGTCGACTACCTGGCCGCCAACCTGCATGCGAGCCACGGCCGGTCGGTGGTCGGGGCCGGAGCCGTCGTCGAGGGCGTGATCGACCGCTCGGTGGTGTGGCCGGGCGCGTGGGTGGGGCCGGACGAGCGGCTCGTGAGGACGATCCGGGCGGGGACCCGCGACCAGCCCGTCACCGTGCCGACCCCCTGACCTGCGACCTGTCAGCCTCTCCGGGGGCTCCAGCACCCGGAGGGGCTGACACTCGGCGCGGTCCCGGGACTTGTCAGCCCCTCCGGGGGCTCCACCACCCGGACGGGCTGACACTCGGTGCGGTCCCGGGACTTGTCAGGGCCTCCGGGGGCTCCACCACCCGGAGGGGCTGACCCTCGGGTCCAGGGGTCGGGTCCAGGGGTGGGCTCGGGGTCACCCCAGGGTGGGCTCGGGGGGTCACCGGATGTGCGGGGCGCCCGGCGCGAGCGACCCTTGTCCCATGAGCGAATACACCGCCCCCCAGCCCCCACCCCAGCCCCAGCCCGCGGCCGCACCGCGCCGCCTCACCCGGGTCGACGACGGCAAGATGATCGCCGGCGTCAGCACCGGCCTGGCTCGCTACTTCAACGTCGACCCGGTCGTGGTCCGGGTGGGCTTCGCAGCCGCCACCCTGGTCAGCGGCGTCGGCTTCCTGCTCTACATCGCCTGCTGGATCGTGATGCCGCGCGACTGAGCGGGTGAGCCGAGGACCTCATTGCCAAGAACCCTTTGCAAAGAAGTCTTTGCATGAGTAGAGTCCTGAACCATGAGCACGCCCCGGCCCCGCCGCCAGCCCCAACCCCAGCCCCAACCCCGCCGCCGGCCGCAGCCCCAGCCCCAACCGAACCCGGCCGTCGTCCGGGTCGACTCCCACACCCTGCGCGGGCTGGCCCACCCGGTGCGGATCCGGCTGCTGGGCCTGCTGCGGATCGACGGGCCGTCGACGGCGACCAAGCTCGGCGAACGTCTCGGTCTGTCCAGCGCGGCGACCAGCTATCACCTGCGCCAGCTGGCCTCCTACGGCTTCATCGCCGACGCCGAGGAGCTCAGTGCCGGACGCGAGCGCTGGTGGAGGGCGGCGCACCGCGTCACCAGCTTCGACCTCACCCCGTCGTCTGACCCGGACTCGGCCGCCGAGGGCGAGGCCTACCTGCACAGCGTCGTCGAGATCTCGGCCGGCAGCGTCAACCGCTACCTGGAGGAGCGCCCGACGCTGCCGAAGGAGTGGCAGGGCGCCGGCACCCTGAGCGACGAGACCGTCCTGCTCACCGCCGAGCAGGCGGACGAGCTCGCCCGGGCCATGTGGGCCCTGGTCGACGGGCTGCCCAAGGCCCCGGACGCGGAGGTCCCCGAGGGGGCCCGGCGGGTCAACGTCCAGCTGCAGATCTACCCGCGCGCCGAGGACGCCTGATGCTGGCCTCGTCCGAACCGGCGGGCCGCCCGTCGCAGCGGCCGCTGGTCGCCATGCTGGTCGCCTCGGGCATCTCGCTCGTGGGCACCCGGCTCTCGGCCATCGCCCTGCCGCTCTTCGTCCTGATCACCACCGGCTCGGCCACCCGGACCGGCCTGGTCGCCTTCGCCGAGATGGCGCCGTACGTCGTGATGCAGGCGCTCGCGGGTCCGCTGACCGACCGGGTCGGCCCCCGCCGGATCAGCATCCTGAGCGACCTGGTGAGCACCGCCGTCGTGGCGTTCATCCCCGTCCTGCACGCCATGGGGCGGCTGCACTTCGGCGTCCTGCTCGGGCTGGTGGCGGTCGCCGGTCTCGTGCGCGGCCCGGGTGACATCTCCAAGTACGTCATGGCACCCGCGATCGCGACCGCGACCGGTCAGCCCCGCGAGCGCGTGCTGGGCCTCAGCGACGGCATCAGCCGGGCCTCCGCGATCATCGGCCCGCTGGGAGCCGCCGCCCTGGTCGTGGCCATCGGTGCGCCGGCGGCGATCGCCGTCGACTCCGCGTCGTTCGCGATCTGCGCCCTGATCGTGGCGGTCGCCGTGCCGCGCGGCATCGGGGTGGGGGCCCATCACGCCGAGGACGAGGGCCTCAGCTACGTCGACCGGCTGCGCAGCGGCGCCCGGTTCCTGCGCGGCGACGGCCTGCTGCGCTCGATCATGGGCATGGTCGCCGCGACGAACCTGCTGGACGCTGCGCTCGCCACGGTCCTGATCGTGGTGTGGGCCCGCGCCCAGGGCGGCGGTGCCGGCCTGATGGGTGCCGTCTCGGCGGCGCTCGGCGCCGGGGCCGTGATCGGCGCCGTCGCCGCCGCGACCTTCGGGCACCGGCTGCCGCGACGGGCGACCTTCGGCTGGGGCTTCTTCCTGATCGGCGGCCCGCGGTTCCTGGTCCTCGCGCTCGGCGCCCCCCTGTGGGTCGTGCTGGCCGTGATCTTCGTCGGCGGCATCGGCGCCGGGACGATCAACCCGATCCTCGCGGCGGTCGAGCTGGAGCGGATCCCGGAGCACCTGCGCGGGCGCGTGATGTCCCTGATGAACAGTGTCTGCTGGGCCCTGATCCCCTTCGGGGGCCTGGTCGGCGGCGTACTCAGCGACCGCCTCGGCATCAGCACCACGTTGCTGGTCTGCGGGATCGCGTACACCGTGGCCACCACCCTCCCCGCGTTGCGGCCCGAGTGGCGATCGATGGACCGCGCCCGCGCGAAGGCGGGACCGGAGGGTTCATCGATCCAGGCCTGACCCGGCGGTCCGCCCGGCCAGGGGGCCGGCTACGGCCTGGACTCCGCGAGGGCGGCGGCGCGGGCCTCGAGGTAGCGCTGCTCGGGCCGGCTCAGGGTGCTACGCGCGGCCAGTCGGTACGCCGTCCGCGCCGCGTCCCGCTCGCCGGCCCGCTCGAGCAGGTGGGCGCGCACCGCCTCGACCCGGTGATGACCGGCGAGCGCCGGATCGCCCTCGGCTGCCGCGAGCTGCTGCAGGCCGGCTCGCGGTCCTCGGACCATGGCGACCGCGACGATCCGGTTCAGCGCGACCATCGGCCCCGGCGCGAGCGCCTCGAGCAGCTGGTAGAGCGCGAGGATCTGCAGCCAGTCGGTGTCCTGCGCGCGCGGCGCCTCGTCGTGCACCGCCGCGATCGCGGCCTGCAGCTGATAGGCGCCCAGGACGGACGTCGCGACCGCTCGTGTGACCAGCGCCACGCCCTCGGCGATCGCGGCGGCGTCCCACCGACCGCGGTCCTGCTCCTCCAGCGGCACGAGGGCGCCGTCCCGGTCGGTCCGGGCCGGCCGCCGCGCATCGGTCAGCAGCATCAGGGCCAGCAGCCCGGCGACCTCGCCCTCGTCCGGGAGCAGCGAGTGCAGCTGGCGGGTCAACCGGATCGCCTCGCCGGACAGCTCGACCCGGTGGAGCCTCGCGCCGGAGCTCGCGGTGTAGCCCTCGTTGAAGATCAGGTAGAGCACCCGCAGCACGGCCGCCACACGCTCGGCCCGCTCCTCGGGCTCCGGCAGCCGGAACGTCGCACCACTCTCCCTGATCCGCTGCTTGGCCCGGCTGATCCGTTGTCCCACAGTCTTTTCCGGCATCAGCAAGGCCCGGGCGATCTCCGCCGTACTCAGGCCGCCGACCGCCCGCAGCGTCAGCGCGACCTGCGAGGAGGGGCTGAGGGACGGGTGGCAGCAGAGCATCAGCAGGGTCAACGTGTCGTCCTCGTCGGCGCGCTGACCGGCGTCCAGGCTCGGCTCCGGGCCGGTCGCGGCCATCGCGACCACCGCCTCCTCGCGCCGGCGGCGCGCGGTCTCGCTGCGCCACATCTCGGTCCGCCGCCGGGAGGCCACCGTGATCAGCCAGCCGTGCGGGTTGTCCGGCACTCCGTCCCTCGGCCACTGCACGGCCGCGGCCAGCAGGGCCTCCTGCACCGCGTCCTCGCAGGTGTCGAAGCCGCCGTACCGCCGGACCAGCGCGCCGAGGATCCGCGGCGCGAGGTCGCGCAGCAGGTCCTCGACGTCCTGGCGGGTCCTCACATCTCGAAGGCGCTGAGGTCCAGGACCGGGCGCACCTCGACCATGCCCAACGCGGCCTCGGGGATCCGGGAACCGATGTCGAACGCCCGCTCCGGGCTGTCGCAGTCGACCAGGTAGAAGCCGGCCAGGTGCTCCTTGACCTCGGCGTACGGCCCGTCCGTCAACGACGCCTCCTGCTCGTGGCCCGCCTGCGCCGGGATCCGGGTCCCCAGCGCCGGATCGGCGAGCGCCTCCGACGCGATCAGCTCGCCGGACTCGGTCAGGTCCTCGTGGAGCGAGGTGTACGCCGCGAGCCCGGCCCGCCGCTCCTCGATCGGGAGCGACATGAACCGGTCGCGCATCGTGGGGTTGTGCTGGATCAGGATCACGTACTTCACAGCTGTCTCCTCGGGGTGCGGAACGACGGAAGAACTCTCACACCCCTCATGTCGAAACAGCGCGATCAGCTTCTACATCCTCGATGACAGGCAACCACGACGAGCAAGGGGGACTGCCCTATTGAGACGGGGCGTCGCCGTTCGGCGCGGCCATCGACCTCCGGCCGTAGGGTCGGGGGGAAACCATGCGGCCCTCCGGAGCGGGGGCCACGAGGAGGGGTGAACGAATGTTCGAGCACACGAAGGCGTTCAGCGGGTTCTCGGTCGACGACATCGCGGCCGCCAAGCGGTTCTACGGCGAGACGCTGGGCCTGCAGGTCTCCGAGGCCAACGGGATGCTGACCCTGGAGATCGAGGGTGACCGCCCGACGCTGATCTATCCCAAGGCGAACCATCAGCCCGCGACGTACACGATCCTGAACTTCCCGGTCGACGACATCGAGGCCGCGGTGGACGAGCTGGTGTCGCGGGGAGTGGCGTTCGAGAAGTACGACGGCCTGGACGAGCGTGGGATCAACCGCCACGGCGGCCCCTTGATCGCGTGGTTCACCGACCCGGCGGGCAACATCCTGTCGGTGCTCGAGCAGGGCTGACCCGCTCGGCCCGGTTCGGCAGCAGCAGTGCTCTGCGCAGCGGCACCGCTCTTGGCCGGGTTCCACCCGCAACGGTGCAACGGCACGTCAGGCGTGACACGCGGTTGCACCGTTGGCGCCGGATCGGGGCCTGACCGTCTGAGGTCTACTCCCACTCGATGGTGCCGGGGGGCTTGCTCGTGATGTCGACGACGACCCGGTTGACCTCGGGCACCTCGTTGGTGATCCGGGTCGAGATCCGGGCCAGCACGTCGTACGGCACCCGCGTCCAGTCGGCCGTCATCGCGTCCTCGGACGACACCGGCCGCAGGACGATCGGGTGACCGTAGGTCCGGCCGTCGCCCTGGACGCCGACCGACCGCACGTCGGCGAGCAGCACCACCGGGCACTGCCAGATGTCCCGGTCCAGCCCGGCGGCCGAAAGCTCCTCGCGCGCAACGAGATCCGCCGCCCGTAGGATCGCCAGCCGGGACGCCGTGACCTCACCGACGATGCGGATCCCGAGCCCCGGCCCGGGGAAGGGCTGCCGCCAGACGATGGCCTCCGGCACGTCCAGCTCGAGCCCGACCGCTCGCACCTCGTCCTTGAACAGCCGGCGCAGCGGCTCGACCAGCTCGAACTGCAGGTCGTCGGGCAGCCCGCCCACGTTGTGGTGCGACTTGATCGTCGCGGCCCCCTCGCCCCCGCCGGACTCGACGACGTCCGGGTAGAGCGTCCCCTGGACGAGGAACCTCACCTCGCCCTCGTTCGCCACGATGTCGCGCGCCGCCCGCTCGAACGCCCGGATGAACTCGCGCCCGATCGCCTTGCGCTTGGCCTCCGGCTCGGTCACCCCGGCGAGCGCGTCCAGGAACTGCCGGCTCGCGTCCACGACGACCAGGTCGACCCCGGTCGCGGCGACGAAGTCCTTCTCGACCTGCTCGGCCTCGCCGGCCCGCAGCAGCCCGTGGTCGACGAAGACACAGGTCAGCTGGTCGCCCACAGCCCGCTGCACCAGCGCCGCCGCCACCGAGGAGTCGACCCCGCCGGAGAGCCCGCAGATCACCCGGGCGTCGCCGACCTGCGCGCGCACCGACGCGACCAGGTCCTCGACGACGCCCGCCGTGGTCCAGTTCGGGCGCGATCCGCGCGCCGCGGGTCAGGAAGTTCTCCAGCACCCGCTGCCCGTACGCCGATGTGCACGACCTCCGGGTGCCACTGCACGCCGTAGAGGCGTCGCTCGTCGTCCTCGAAGGCGGCGACCGGCGACCCGGCCGACTCCCCGGTGACCCGGAAGCCCTCGGGAGCCCGGTGCACCGAGTCGCCGTGGCTCATCCAGACCGACTGCTCGGTGGCCTGCCCGTCGAACAGCGTCGACCCCTCGGGCTGCACCGACGCCACCGTGCCGCCGTACTCGCGCAGTCCGGTTCGGGCGACGTCCCCGCCGAGCGACAGGGCCATGGCCTGGAAGCCGTAGCAGATGCCGAGCACCGGGACGCCGGCTGCGAAGAGCGAGCCGTCGACCGACGGTGCGCCCTCGGCGTACACGCTGCTGGGGCCACCGGAGAGGATCACGGCGGCAGGCCGGCGGGCGAGCATCTCCGCCACCGGCATGGTGTGCGGGACGATCTCGCTGTAGACGTTGGCCTCGCGGACCCGGCGGGCGATGAGCTGGGCGTACTGCGCGCCGAAGTCGACGACCAGCACGGGTCCAGGAGGTCCGGCGGCGTCGGCGGGTCCGGCGGGTCCGGTGGGTCCGGCGGGTGTGGCTGGTCCGGCGGGGCTCTCGGGGAGCGGGTCGGTCACCGGCCCAGGTATCCGGAGCGACCGGCTCCGCCTGCTCCGCGCGCACCCGCTTGGTGACCAGGTGCTCGGCGACGAACGAGCAGAACGGCACCGTCCCGGCCACCGCGATCAGCAGCATCCTCAGCAGCGGCCACCGCAGCCGCAGCCCGAGGTCGGCCGTGACGACGAGGTAGACCAGGTAGAGGTAGCCGTGGGCCGTGCCGACGACGGCCACCACCTTGTCGTTGTCGGCCCAGATCTGCAGCGGGATGCCGACGAAGGTCAGGACGACCAGCCCGATCCCGGTGACGATCGCCATCACCCGGTAGCGCGTGAGCGCACCGCCGATCGCGCGCGGTCGCGGCTGCGGCCGGGTCGGGCCGGTCGGGCCGGTCGGGCCGGTCGGGCCGGTGCGCGGCCGGTCGGGCCGGTCGGGTCGGTGCGGTCACGAGGCGCTGAGCTCCCTGTTGCGGTCGGTCCGGTCGTCCGCCGGGTCGGTCGTCGAGGCGGCCATCGCGGTGTCGATGGCGTCCTGGCGCACCATCCTCCACCAGAGCAGCAGGGCGAATGCCGCGAAGAGCCACCACTGCACGGCGTACGCCGCGTTCCGCAGCTGCAGCCCACCACCGGTGTCCAGCGGCGGGACCGGCACCGCCGCGAGGGACGACCCGCCGGTCGCCGCTCGGGCCGGCGGCGTAGAGCAGGACGTTGTAGATCGGCCCGCCCCAGAGGTTGACCACGTCGGCCGTGTCCGCCGCGGCGAGCTGCCCGGCCGGCGCAGCGGCGGCGCCGGAGGGTGTCGTCTCCGGCGGCTCGAGTGCCCCGCGACAGCGAGACCGGGCCGGGGGGCGGCGCGGGGACGGACGGCGGCGTCGAGGCCGCCTGCGGTGCGAATCCCCGGACCACCGGCACCAGGGCGCCGGCCGGCGTCCGCAGCGCGGTCAGCACCCAGAAGCCGGCCGCGCCACCCTGCCGCTTGCCGGACACCAGCACCTGCCGGCCGGCGTCGTACTCGCCGGCGACGGTCACCGGCCGGCCGACCATGTTGCCCCGGAAGACCTGCTGCGGGCGGACCACCTGGTCGAGCGGGACGGCGGCCGGAGTCGCGTGGCGGTGCTTCGGCTTCTCCTTGGACCGTGGCGACGTCCAGCTGCCAGTGCCCGAGCCAGCCGAAGGCGACGCAGAGCACGATCACGACGGCGAGCAGCCCCAGCCATGCGGCCGCAGCGCCGTGCGCACACGCGGCTGGGCGCCGCCGCTCTCACTGGGTCACGCCCGAGAACGGTAACCGCCCGGGCTGGATGCCAGGTCAGACGGCGGATAACCCCTTTTTCCAGGGATCCGAACGTTCAATAGCGTGGAGCCTTGTGCGCTCCCTGCCCTACCCGGACCCGGGCCGCCCCGACCTGAGGTCGCCGGGGCGGCTCCTGCTGTGGATCGCCCGGATGCCAGTGGCCCTCGCTGCTGAACGGCATGACCTGGGGCATCCTGTGGTTCGTCGCGCAGGCGCTGCTGCCCGTCGACCATCGGCGCGGCCATCGACCAGCGGCGTCGTCGCGCAGGACGGCCGGGCGCTGCTGGCCTGGGCCGCGGTCGGTCCTCGGGCTCGCGGTCACCATCTCGTTCTGCGGCGTGATGCGGCACCGGGCCGCCGTGGCGAACTGGCTGCAGGCGGCGTTCCGGATGATCCAGCTGCTCGGCGACCACGCCGCCGGCACGGGAGCCGCTCCGCCGCAACAGGTCCCGACCGGCGAGGTGGTCGCGACGGTCGCGAGCGACGCGCAGCGGGTCGGGGGTATGTACGACGTCCTGGCCCGCTTCGCCGGGGCGTCGTCGCGTACGTCGTCGTCGCCGTCATCCTGCTGCGAGATCTCGGTGCCGCTCGGCCTGCTCGTGCTGATCGGCGTCCCGATCGTCACCGCCGCGCTCGGCGGCCTGATCGCGCCGCTTGCACCACCGGCAGGCCGGCCCAGCGCGAGCAGGTCGGCCGGCTGACCACGCTGGGCGCGGACACCGTCGCCGGGCTGCGGGTGCTGCGGGGCATCGGCGGCGAGGAGACCTTCGCCCGCCGCTACGCGCAGCAGTCCGACCGGGTGCGCCGCGAGGGCGTCCGGGTGGCCGGGGTCCAGTCGCGTCCTCGACGCCGCGCACGTGTTCCTTCCCGGCGTCTTCGTCGTGCTGATCACCTGGCTCGGCGCCCGGTTCGCGATCGAGGGCCGGATCACCGCCGGCGAGCTGGTCGCGGCTACGGCTACGCCGCGTTCCTGGTCGGCCCCGCTCGGGCACCACCATCGAGATGGCCGACCGGGCCACCCGCGGGTACGTCGGGGCCCGCCGGATCATCCGGGTCCTGTCCGTGCAGCCCTCGGTCCACGACCCGCTGGTCACCGCGGTCTCGCCGCCTGCCGGTGCGGCGGTGCGGGACCCGCAGTCCGGCTTCGAGGTCGGTCCCGGGCCGCTCACCGCGCGTGGTTTCGGCCCATCCCGAGGAGTCGGCGGAGCTGGCCGATCGGTTGGGGCGCTTCGGAACTCGCGATGGCGGACGCCGGCAACCAGAGCGTCCGGCGGCGCGCAGCTCGGCGGCGTCCCGCTGTCCGCGCTGCCCCTGGCGGACGTGCGCCGGCGGATCGTCGTGAGCGAGACCGAGCCGCGCCTGTTCACCGGCGTCCTGCGCGACGAGCTGGTCGGCCCGGCGGGCGCGGCGCTCACCGACGAGGACCTCTGGTCCGCCGTCGAGGTGGCCAGCGCGGCCGACGCGGTCGACGCCCTGCCGGACGGGCTGGACAGCCGGCTGGAGGAGCGCGGCCGCTCGCTGTCGGGTGGCCAGCGGCAGCGCCTCGCGCTGGCCCGCGCCCTGCTGCGCGACGCCGAGACGCTCGTGCTCGTCGAGCCGACCAGTGCCGTCGACGCGCACACCGAGGCCCGGATCGGCCAGCGGCTGCGCGACGCGCGCTCCGGCCGGTCGACGGTCGTGATCACCTCCAGCCCGCTGCTGCTCGACCACGCCGACCGCGTCGTCTTCCTGGCCGGCGGGCGGGTCCGGGCCAGCGGCACGCACGACGAGCTGCTGGCGCACGACCCCGGCGTACCGGTCGGTCGTGCCTGCGCGGAGAGGAGGGCTGATGCGGACCCCGAACGCCAGCTGAGCCTCGGGCCCGGCGGCCGGCTGCCGGTCGCCACCTCGGCGCGAGGTGCGCGCCGAGGCCCGGCGGCTGTTCCGCCAGCACCGCCGGCCGATGACGCTCGTGCTGGCCCTGCACGCCCTGGCCGCGCTGGCCGGGCTGGTCGCGCCACCGGTCCTCGGCCGGCTGGTGCAGGAGCTCAGCGACCACCAGCTGACCGTGTCGATGCGCGAACCGCTACGCGCTGCTGCTGGCGGCGGCGGTGGTCCTGCAGTCGGTGCTGACCCGCTACGCGCGCTACGCGTCGTTCGTGCTGGGCGAGAAGGTGTTCGCGCAGCTGCGCGAGCAGTTCATCGACCGGGTGCTGGCGCTGCCCCTGTCGACGGTCGAGCGGGCCGGCACCGGCGACCTGATCTCGCGGACCACGAACGACATCGACGCGCTGTCCGAGACCGTGCGGTTCGCGGTGCCGTCGGTGCTGGTCGCCTGTGTCACAACGGCTCTGACCCTCGCCGCGACCTTCCTGGCCGGCTGGCTGGTCGCCCTTCCGGTCCTCGTCGGCGTACCGCTGCTGTGGCTCTCGACCCGCTGGTACCTCCGGCGCGCCCCGGAGGGCTACCTCGCCGAGCGAGCGGCGTACGCCGAGCTCAACGGCACCATCACCGAGACCGTCGACGGGGCGCGGACGGTCGACGCGCTGGGCCTGCGCGGGCGCCGGGTGCAGCGCACGCTCGACGACCTGGCGCGCGGCGTACGGGATCGAGCGGTACACGCTGCGGCTGCGGATGGTCTGGTTCCCGACCGTCGAGCTGACCTACCTGCTGCCGGTCGCGCTGTGCCTGCTGTGGGGCGGCTTCCTGGTGATGCACGGGCACGCGAGCGTCGCCGCCGTCACCGCCGTGACGCTGTACGTCGTGCAGCTGGTCGACCCGGTGGACGAGCTGCTGTCGTGGCTCGACGAGGTCCAGGTCGGCGCCGCGTCGCTCGGCCGGATCATCGGCGTGGCGACCGTCCCGCCGGACCGCACACCGAGTGGCGAGGAGCCGGTCGACGACCACGTCCGGGCGACGGCGACGCGTCGTACGCCTACCGCGAGGGCCACGACGTCCTGCACGGGGTCTCGCTGTCGCTCACCCCCGGCGAGCGGCTCGCCGTCGTCGGGCCGTCCGGTGCGGGCAAGTCCACGCTCGGGCGGCTGCTCGCCGGCGATCCACCCGCCGCACGCGCGGTTCGGTCACGGTGGGCGGCGTGCCGCTGGTCGACCTCACGCTCGACCAGCTGCGCGGCCAGGTCGCCCTGGTCACCCAGGAGCACCACGTCTTCGTCGGCACCCTGGAGGAGAACCTGCGGCTGGCCCGCACCGAGGCGACGACCGGCCGACCTGGAGTCGGCGCTGGGCTCGGTCGACGCGCTGGGCTGGGCGCTCGACCTCCCGCTCGGGCTGCAGACCACGGTGTCGGCACGGGCGGTCACGCGCTGACCCCGGCCCAGGCGCAGCAGGTCGCGCTGGCCCGGCTGGTGCTGGCCGACCCGCACACGCTGGTGCTCGACGAGGCGACCTCGCTGCTCGACCCGCGCGCCGCCCGGCACCTCGAGCGGTCCCTGTCGGCCGTGCTGTCCGGCCGCACGGTGGTCGCGATCGCCCACCGGCTGCACACCGCCCACGACGCCGACCGGGTCGCCGTGGTCGAGGACGGCCGGATCTCCGAGCTGGGCAGCCACGACGAGCTGCTGGCCTCCGGCGGCGCCTACGCCGCGCTGTGGCGATCGTGGCAGCGCCAGCCCTCCGACGGCCCGCCGCCCGGGGACCCGACCGTGCCGGACGTGGCGGGCTCCCGCTCGTGAACGCCGGCCGGGCGGCCCCGACCGCCGGTGCGTGCGTGCTCGCCGGGCTCTCCCTGCTCCACCTGTCCTGGGCGGTGGGCTCCTCGTGGCCGGCGCCGGACCGGCACGAACTGGCCGAGGTGGTCGCCGGGCGACCCGAGCTTCCGGGCGCCGCTGCCTGTGTCGTCGTCGGTGGCGGGCTGGCCGTGGCCTCGCTCCTGGTCGCCGGCGCCGGGGGCGACCGGCCGGCCGCCCGCCTGGCGCGGACCGCTGTCGCAGCGGGTTTCCTCGGCCGCGGGGTCGCGGGTCTGACCGGGACCACCGGGCGGCTGGTCCGGTGGTCGCCGAGCGCCCGTTTCGCCCGGCTGGATCGTCGCTACTACGGGCCGTTGTGCGTCGCCATCGGCCTGGCCGCCGCTCAGGCCGCCAGCTCGCGGAAGTCGACCCCCGTCAGCTGAGCCGACCGGTCCCACACGGCCCGGGCCAGCTCCTCGTCGTAGGCCGCCGGCGCCGCCCGCACCAGGACCGGCGCGCCGCGCCACTCGCCGGGGCCGCCCGGCCCGACGAACTCGCCGCCGAGCAGCCCGGGGCGGGTCGCGGCGTAGAGCGTCGGCCACGCACCCATCCGGGCCGGCTGGGCCCACAGGCCGTTCACGGCGCCGCCGAGCGCGGCCAGCCCGGGGATGTGCCGCATCGGTCCGGACCCGACCAGGTTCGTCGCCGCCACGCCGGGATGGGCAGCGACGCCCAGCGCCGGCCACCCCGCCCGGTCGAACCGCCGCTGGAGCTCCATGGTGAAGAGCAGGTTGGCCAGCTTGCTCCGGCCGTACGCCGGCCACGAGTGGTAGCGGACCCGCTCACCGAGCGGGTCCTGGACGCTGAGCCGACCCAGCCGGTGGCGCGTTGCTGCTGATGGTGACGACCCGCGCCTCGGGCGCGGCGCGCAGCTGGGTCAGCAGGCGACCGGTGAAGGCGAAGTGCCCGAGATGGTTCGTCGCCATCTGCGACTCGAAACCGTCGACCGTCCGGCGCCCGGGCGTGGCCATGATGCCGGCGTTGTTCACCAGCAGGTCGATCCGGTCGACCCGGTCGGCGAGCTCCTCGGCCGCCGTCCGGACGCTCGCCTGGTCGGCCAGGTCGAGCGTGCAGCAGCTCGGCCGCCCCGTCCCGGCGCACGATGTCCAGCGCGGCCGCCCCGCGACCGGGGTCCCGGACGGCCAGGACGACCCGCGCTCCCTTGGCGGACAGCACCCGCGCGGCCTCCAGGCCGATGCCGGAGTTCGCCCCGGTCACGACGACCGTGCGGCCGGTCTGGTCGTCGATCTCGGTCGGGTTCCAGCTGCCGGCCGCGGCCGTCATCGGGACCGCGCGAGACGCAGGGCCGCCGGTGCGCCCTCCGGGACCGCGGGATGGTCCGGCGCCACCGGCTCCAGACGCTGGTACGGCGCGCCCTGCTCGGGCCGCGGGTCGGCGTGAGATCGGTTGGGCCACAACGACATCGCCCGCTCGGCCTGGGCCGTGATGGTCAGCGCGGGGTTCACGCCCAGGTTGGCGGAGACCGCCGAGCCGTCGACGATGTGCAGCCCCGGATAGCCGTAGACCCGCTGGTACGGGTCGACCACTCCCCGCTGGTCGGAGTCGCGCGATCACGCATCCGCCGAGGAAGTGCGCGGTCATCGGGACATCCACGACGTCGCCGAGCGTCCCTCCGGGCTCGGCCGGGACCTGGGCCCGCACCTCGAGCAACTCGGCCAGACGGCGAATCGCCCTGTGTCCCGACCGGGATCCACGTCGGATTGGGCACTCCGTGACCCGGGCGCGAGGTCAGCGCCACGCCCCCGCCCGAGCCGGCGGGGCGCGCCCGGACACCGTCAGCGAGTTGTCCAGGCTCTGCATGACGAGGCCGATGACCGCTCGCTCGCTCCACCGGCGGACCCACATGCTCCGCGCCACCTGGTCCGGCCGCCGGGCCGCCTGACCGATCCAGCGCAGCCATCGCGGCGAGCGCGCCCGCCGCCGTCGACGAGCAACGTGCCGAGCAGGCCCATGGCGTTCGAACCCTTGCCGTAGCGCACATTCTCGACGTGGGTGTCGGGGTCGGGGTGGAACGAGGAGGTGATCGCCACGCCGCGGGCCAGGTCGGCACCCGGGCGGCACGCGGTGGGTCACCGCGCCGAGCAGCGCCTCGGAGTTCGTCCGGGTCAGCTGACCGAGGCGCGCGGACAGATGCGGGCAGCGAGCCACCGGCCACGAGCGAGTGCAGCAGCTTCTGGGTGCCCCACGTGCCGGCCGCGATGACGACCTGGCCGGCGCGGACCGTCCGCCGGTCCCGCCGGAGCCAGGCGCCGGTGCGCTCGGTGGTCACGGCGAAGCCCTGCCTCGGGTCGGCCGGCGTCCAGCGGCCGGACGTCCACGACGGTGCGCAGCGGCTCGATCTGGGCCCCCAGCCGTTCGGCGAGCGCCAGGTAGTTCTTCGACCAGCGTGTTCTTGGCGCCGACCCGGCAGCCGACCATGCAGTTGCCGCACTCGGTGCAGCCCGTGCGCGCCGGACCCGCACCGCCGAAGAACGGGTCTGTCGACCACGCGCCGGGCTCGCTGCCGCTGCTGGCCGGTCGCCGCGTCCGGCGCGGCCGAAGAAGACCCCGACCGGCGTCTTGCGGAAGGTGTGCCCGACGCCCAGGTCGTCGGCGACCGCCCGCATGATCGTCCTCGACCGGCCCCTCGCACGGGTTCTCGACGACGCCGAGCATCCGGGCCGCCTGGTCGTAGTGCGGCGCCAGCTCGGCCGCCCAGTCGGTGATCCCGCTCCACTGCGGGTCGTCGAAGAACGCCTTCGGCGGCACGTAGAGGGTGTTGGCGTAGTTGAGCGAGCCGCCGCCGACGCCGGCCCCCGCCAGCAGCATGACGTCGGGCAGCTTGTGGATGCGCTGCACGCCGTAGCAGCCCAGCCGCGGCGCCCAGAAGTACCGGCGCACGTCCCACGACGTCGCCGCGAACTCCTCGTCCTCGAACCGCCGCCCTGACTCGAAAACCGTTACGCCGATAACCCTTCTCGGCCAGCCGCAGCGCCGCGACGGAGCCGCCGAAGCCGGACCCGACGACGACGACATCCACGTCGTACGCCGGCCGGCTCCCCGGACGCATCGTTGCGCCGGCGACCTCGGGCGTCACCGCAGGCCGACCCGCTTCATCGCCTTCAGCGACAGGGTCAGCGCTGCGGCCCAGGCCTCCTGCGACAGGCCGAACGGCGCACCGACGCCCAGCACGTGCTGGGCCGTGACGTTCTGCACCTCGGTGTACTTCGTGATGCCCTCGGCGCCGTGCCGTCGGGACAGGCCCGGACTCCTTCATGCCGCCCATCGGCGCGCCGACGCTGCCCCACGCAGCGGCGTACCCCTCGTTGATGTTGACCGTCCCGGCCTCGATCCGCGCCGCGATGACCGGCGTCCCCGGCGCACGTCCCGCGTCCAGATACTGGCGTTCAGCCCGTACGCCGTGTCGTTGGCCAGTGCGATCGCCTCGTCGTCGGAGCCGACCCGGTAGACGGACACCACGGGCCCGAAGGTCTCCTCGTCCCGGCAGACCATCGCCGTCGTCACGCCGCTCGAGCACGGTCGGCTCGTAGAACAGCGGGCCGATGTCCGCTCGCGGCCGCCCGCCGGCCAGAACCGTTGCGCCCTGGGCCTTCGCGTCCTCGACATGCCGGGTGACCGTGGCCAGCTGGGCCGCCGACAGCAGGGAGCCCATGTCGGCGGACCAGTCCAGGCCGCCGCCCGAGCCGCATCGCGCGGACCCGGCCGAGGAAGAACTCGAGGAACCGGTCGGCGACCGCCTCGTGCACGACCAGGCGCTCCATCGAGACGCAGAGCTGCCCGGCGCCGGAGAAGCACGCCCGCACCGCACCCTCGGCCGCCCGCTCGAGGTTCGCGTCGGCCGCGACGTACATCGTGTTCTTGCCGCCGAGCTCGAGCGAGACCCCGACCAGGCGACGGGCGGCGACCTGGGCGACCTGCCGCCCGGTGGCCGTGGAGCCGGTGTAGCAGACGTAGTCGGTCGTCCTGACGACCGCGTCGCCGATCGTCGCGCCGGGCCCGAGGACGACCTGGAGCACGCCCTCCGGCAGTCCCGCCTCGGCCAGCAGCTGCACGGCGAGCAGCGCGGTCAGCGGAGTCTGCTGGTCCGGCCGCAGCACGACGGCGTTGCCGGCCATCAGCGCGGGGAGGGCGTCCGAGACGGCCAGGGTGAGCGGGTAGTTCCAGGGCGAGACGATGCCGACGACGCCCTTGGGGTGACGCAGCTCCTGGCTCTGGGTGATCAGGGGGAACAGCCCGCCGCGCCACCGCGGTCGCAGATAGCCGGCACCGCGCCGGGCATAGTGCCGCGCGACGAGGGCGACGTCGGCGACCTCCTCGAACGCGTGGCTCCGGGCCTTGCCGCACTCGATCTGGATCAGGTCCAGCAGCTCGCTCTGCCGGTCCAGGACCAGGTCGTGCAGCCGCAGAAGGATGGCGGCCTTCGCGCGCGCCGGCACCGCGGCCCAGTCGGGCTGGGCCTCGCGAGCCCGGCGCACCGCGCGGTCTCGACGTCGGCGACCGTCGAGACGGGCAGGGCGGCGATCGGCGCCCCCGTGAAGGGGGCCGTCGCGGTGTGGGTGGCGCCCTCGGCGCCGCGGTCGGAGCCGGCGACCACGCGGGCCGCGAGCCGCCGGGCCAGGGCCGGGTCGACGGCGTAGGTCGCCGTGACGTCGTGCTGCGGGTCAGCGATCGTCTCCGACATCCCCCGAGCCTAAGCCCGGCTGCGTTCAGCCAGCCGTCCGGCGAGCGGCCTGACCCGGTCTAGGTGGTCGCGGCCAGGACCAGCGGGTACGCCGCGGTGGCGCCGGCCTGTCGCAGGGCCTGGGCGCACACGGCGAGGGTCCAGCCCGTGTCCGTGCGGTCGTCGAGCAGCAGGACCCGCCGCCCGGCGACCGCCTCCGGCGCGGAGAGCCGGTGACGACGGGCCACGGCGCGCAGCCGCTGGGCCGAATTGACGTCGTGCGGCGAGGGAGAGTCCGGGTCGAGCACGTCGAACGTGGCCAGGACGGGAAGGTCGAGGTAGCGCGAGAGGCCGTCGCCCAGGTGCCCGACGAGCTGCGGCCGCGAGGCCGAGCCGACGACGACGATGCCGTCCGGGCGGCCGCCGTCGAACGACCAGGCGTCGAGCACCTGGACGAGGGCGTGGCGCAGCGGGACCGGCAGCTCCCCATCGGGTGCGCCGTCGCGGAGCAGGTCGTGCAGCGCACGACCCCAGCCGAGGTCGGTGAGCCGGGCGACGGCCCAGCCGGGCTCGGCCTGCTCGTCGCCGGGGATCTTGCCGGTGAGAGCAACCCCGACGCCGCTCATCCCGGTCGGCCAGAGCTTGCGCGGGGCGACTGCGACCCCGGGGCGGTCCAGCCGCTCCTGGGCCTGCGCGACGACGTCGGACGACACGGTCGTGACCAGATCGAGGCCGCCGCATCGGTCGCAACGCCCGCACCGGTCGGCTCCCGGGTCGTCGAGAGCCTCTCGCAGGAACTGCATCCGGCACCCCTGTGCCGCAACGTAGTCCAGCATCGCGCCCTGCTCGGCCCGCCGGGTCTCGCGGACCCGGGCGTACCGCTCCGCGTCGTACGTCCAGGGCTCGCCGGTCGCCACCCAGCCGCCGCGCACCCGGCGGACCGCACCGTCGACGTCGAGCACCTTGAGCATCATCTCCAGCCGGGTCCGGCGCAGGGTGATGTGCGGCTCCAGGGCGGCGGTCGACAGCGGCTTGCCGGCGTCGGCCAGGACGGCCAGCGCCTGCCGGACCTCGGGCTCGGGCGGGAAGGCCAGCGAGCCGAAGTAGTCCCAGATCTCGCGGTCCTCGCGGCCGGGCAGCAGCACCGCGACCGCCCGGTCGATGGCCCGGCCGGCGCGGCCCACCTGCTGGTAGTAGGCGATCGGCGAGGCCGGGGCGCCGAGGTTGACCACCCAGCCGAGGTCGGGCATGTCGAAGCCCATGCCCAGGGCGGAGGTCGCGACCAGGGCCTTGAGCCGTCCGCCGAGCAGGTCGTCCTCGGCCGCCAGCCGCTCGGACTGCTCGGTCTGCCCGGAGTACGCCGCGACGTCGTAACCCGCGCCGCGCAGGTGCTCGGCCACCTCCTGGGTCGCGGCCACGGTGAGGCAGTAGACGATGCCGGAGCCGGGCAGCTCACCGAGGTGCTCGGCCAGCCAGGCCAGGCGCGCGGCCTGGCTCGGGAGCTCGACGACGGCCAGGTGCAGCGAGGTCCGGTCGAGGTCGCCGCGCAGGACCAGCACGTCGTCGAGCACCGCCGTACCCGTGATCGAGAGCTGCTCGGCCACGTCGCCGGTGACCCGCGCGTTGGCGGTCGCGGTGGTCGCCAGCACCGGGATGCCGTCGGGCAGGTCGGCGAGCATCGTGCGGAGCCGTCGGTAGTCGGGGCGGAAATCGTGGCCCCAGTCCGAGATGCAGTGCGCCTCGTCGACGACCAGCAGCCCGGCGGCGGCGGCCAGGCGGGGCAGGACCTCGTCGCGGAACTCCGGGTTGTTGAGCCGCTCCGGGCTGACCAGCAGCACGTCGACGTCACCGCGGTGAATCGCCTCGTACGTCGTGGCCCAGTCGCCGCTGTTGGTCGAGTTGATGGTGACGGCGTGGATGCCGGCCCGGTCGGCGGCGGCGATCTGGTTGCGCATCAGGGCCAGCAGCGGGGAGACGATGACCGTCGGCCCGGCGCCGCGGGCCCGGAGCAGGGCGGTGGCGACGAAGTAGACGGCGGACTTGCCCCAGCCGGTGCGCTGCACGACCAGGGCCCGGCGGCGGTCGGCGACCAGGGCCTCGATCGCCGTCCACTGGTCCTCGCGCAGCCGGGCGTCCGCACGGCCGACGAGCGCCTGCAGGTGACGCTCGGCCTCGGCCCGCAGCTCGCCCCGCGTCGTACCCGGCTCGGCCTCGGCCGGCGCCGTCGAGGTCCCGAGGTCCGGCGCCGTCGAGGTCCCGCTGGAGGAGGTCACGCGCACCAGCATGCCCGCCGGGTCCGACTCCCCCCAATCCCGTGCTCCCGGCCTTCGCGATGCTCCCGGCCGACCGGGCCGCGCTCACGCGAACCCGCCGCCGCGACCTCCACCACTGCGCCGGCTGAGCAGCATCCGGGCGACCAGCGGCCCGAAGATGCCGAACGGGAGCATCATCAGCTGCCATCTCACCGGGTCTTCGCCGAACTCCGCCGCGATCTCCCCGACCGCACGGACGGCGTAGATCAAGAGGGTGCAGGCGATGGCAGCCACGGCCAGGACGGCCAACAGGACTGGCGTCACCTCGGCACCCTAGCTCCGGCCGCGATGCTCCCAAGACACCCCGGACGGCGTGATCTGCAGGCCGGTCAGGTCCGGGAAGCACGCGACGGCCGCGGTGAGCACGCTCGCCGGGTACGTCGTCGTCAGGCCGAACCCGGTGGCCCCCGCGCCCTCGATCGAGGCCAGGCCGGCCGCCGTGTCGTCGACGCCCACGCAGGCGGCCGGGTCGATGCCCAGCCGGGCCGCGCCCAGCAGGTACGGCGCCGGGTCAGGCTTGCCTCGCTCGACGTCGTCCGCGCTGACCACGACCTCAGGCATCGGTAGCCCCGCCCGGGCCAGCCGCACCCGCGCCGACCGCAGCGTCGCCGAGGTGACCACGGCGACCGGCAGGCAGGTCTGCGTCAGCGCGGCCAGCGCCCCCGGCAGCGCGAGCTCGGCGGCCGGCTCCAGCACCAGGTCCTCGACCCAGTCCGCCTCTGCCGCAACGTCTTCGGCCGGGACGAACCGCGCCACCACCTCGCGACTGGTCGACCCCTGCCCGTACCGCATGACCTCCTCGAGCGACACGCCTCGTCGCTCGGCCCAGCGCGCCCAGTGCCGCTCCACCGCCCCGGTCGAGTCGACGAGGACACCGTCCATGTCGAGCAGGAGCCCCTGTGCCGCAACGAAGTTCGCCGCCTGTCCACCCGCCACCGGCCGCCCGTCCAGGCTCACGCGAGCGGGACGATGTCGGGAGCACCGAGCCGGGCGCTGTCGGCCGTCTCGTCGTCGGGCTGCTCCTGCGAGAGACGCTCCGCCTCGACCCGGGCCAGGTAGTGCTCGACCTCCTTGGCCCGCTGCTCGCGGCTCCACCCCAGGACGTCGGCCATCAGGTCCGCCGCCACGGAGGCCGCGCTGACTCCGCGATCCCAGGACTCGATCGAGATCCGGGTCCGCCGGGTGAGGACGTCGTCCAGGTGCCGGGCCCCTTCATGGGTGCAGGCGTAGACGACCTCGGCCGCGAGGTAGTCGTCGGCCCCGGGCATCGGCAGCGCGAGCGCGGGGTCGTCCTCGACGAGCTCGAGCACCTCCGGCGCGAGCGAGCCGTAGCGCGAGAGCAGGTGCTCGACCCGCGCCACGTGCACGCCGAACCGGGTGGCGGTCCGCTGCCGCGAGTTCCACGCGGCGTCGTACCCGTCCGCCCCCAGCAGCGGGATCCGCTCGGTGCACGACGGCGGGACCCGCCCGTCCAGGGCCCGCGCCACCTCGTCGACCGCGTCCGATGCCATCACCCGGTACGTCGTGTACTTGCCGCCCGCCACCACGACCAGCCCGGGCACCGGATGCCCGACGACGTGCTCGCGGGACAGCTTGGACGTCGACTCGGACTCGCCCGCGAGGAGTGGCCGCAGCCCGGCGTACACGCCCTCGACGTCCTCGCGGGTGAGCGGCCGCGACAGCACCCGGTTCACCTGCGAGAGCAGGTAGTCGATGTCCTGGCTGCTCGCGGCCGGGTGCGCCTTGTCCAGGTGCCAGTCGGTGTCGGTGGTGCCGATGATCCAGTGCCGGCCCCACGGGATGACGAACAGCACCGAGCTCACGGTCCGCAGGATCAGTCCCGACGAGCTCTGCACCCGGTCGCGCGGCACGATCAGGTGGATGCCCTTGCTGGCCCGGACCTGGAACTGCCCGCGCTCGCCGACCATGGCCTGGGTGTCGTCGGTCCAGACACCGGTGGCGTTCAGCACCTGCTTGGCCCGGACGGCCAGCAGCGCACCGCTCTCCAGGTCTCGCACCTGGACGCCGGTGACCCGCTCGCCCTGCCGCAGGAAGCCCACGACCCGGGCCCGGTTCGCCACCAGCGCCCCGTACGCCGCCGCCGTACGCACCAGCGTCAACGTGTGCCGGGCGTCGTCGACCTGGGCGTCGTAGTACTGCACCGCTCCTACCAGCGAGTCGGGCCGCAGGCCGGGAGCGATCCGCAGCGCGTGCCGCCGGGACAGGTGCCGGTGACGCGGCAGCCCGCGGGCGCCCGGAGCGAGCGAGCCCATCGTGTCGTAGAGGGCCAGCCCGGCACCGACGTAGGGCCGCTCCCAGGCCCGGTGGGTCAGGGGGTAGAGGAACGGCACCGGCCGGACGAGGTGCGGCGCAAGTCGTTGCAGGAGTAGGCCTCGCTCGTGCAGCGCCTCACGCACGAGCCCGAAGTCGAGCATCTCCAGGTAGCGCAGGCCGCCGTGGATCAGCTTGCTGGACCGGCTCGAGGTGCCACTCGCCCAGTCACGGGCCTCGACCAGCCCGACCCGCAGGCCACGGGTCGTGGCGTCGAGCGCGGCTCCCGCTCCGACGACCCCTCCGCCGATGACGACGACGTCGAGCTCGTCCTCGACCAGGCCGGCCAGCGCCTCAGTCCGCGCCGCCGGCGACAGCTCCCCACGATCCATGAGAGTCGTTCAGCTCCAACGCTTTTCGATACACCGATGAGACATCAGTCGGGCGGGTAGGGCGCGACGACGACCTCGACGCGCTGGAACTCCTTGACGTCCGAGTAGCCCGTCGTCGCCATGGCCCGTCGTAGCGCACCGACCAGGTTGGTCATCCCGTCGGCCGCGCGCCCCGGGCCGCCGAGGATCTCGGTGAGCGGCGCGACGGTGCCGACCCGGACCCGGTCGCCGCGCGGGAGCTGCGGGTGATGCGACTCCGGCCCCCAGTGCCAGCCGCGGCCGGGAGCCTCGACCGAGCGGGCCAGGACGGCGCCGAGCATCACGGCGTCCGCGCCGCACGCGATCGCCTTGACCAGGTCGCCGGAGGTGCCCATGCCGCCGTCCGCGATGACGTGCACGTAGCGGCCGCCGCTCTCGTCCAGGTAGTCCCGGCGGGCTGCCGCGACGTCCGCCACGGCCGACGCCATCGGGACGTGGATGCCCAAGGTCGTCCGGGTCGTGTGGGCCGCACCGCCGCCGAAGCCGACCAGCACCCCGGCCGCGCCTGTCCGCATCAGGTGCAGGGCCGCCGTGTACGTCGCGCAACCGCCCACGATCACCGGGACGTCCAGCTCGTAGATGAACCGCTTGAGGTTCAGCGGCTCGGCCCGGCCGGACACGTGCTCGGCCGACACCGTCGTCCCCCGGATGACGAAGAGGTCGCACCCGGCGTCGACGACGACCCGCCACAGCTCCTGGGTCCGCTGAGGCGTCAAGGCCCCGGCGACGGTGACGCCCGCGTCGCGAATCTCCTTGAGCCGGGCCGCAACCAGCTCCGGCTTGATCGGCTCGGCGTAGATCTCCTGCATCCGGGGCGTCGACGTCGCCGGGTCGAGGCCGGCGATCTCGGCCAGCAGCGGCTCGGGGTCGTCGTACCGCGTCCACAAGCCCTCGAGGTCGAGGACGCCGAGCCCGCCCAGCTCGCCGAAGGCGATGGCCGTCTGCGGAGACATGACGCTGTCCATCGGAGCGGCCATCACGGGGAGCTCGAACCGGTAGGCGTCGATCTGCCAGGCGACCGAGACCTCCTCGGGGTCGCGGGTCCGCCGGCTCGGGACGACGGCGACGTCGTCGAACGCGTACGCCCGCCGGCCGCGCTTGCCCCGGCCGATCTCGATCTCGGTCACCGCGCCAACCTACCTGGGCCCACGTCGCCGTTCCCGATCAGTCCTGCGCATCGGTCAAGTCGTCCACACCCCGAGGCGGTGCACCGTGCTCGCCTCTGGCCCAGGCGCCTGAGGGACGTGAGGTGCGGGTCGACGTCCTGACCGTTCGGCTTCTCTCCGCCGCGAGATCTACCGGGACGAGTAGTTAGGTGCCTCGACGGTCATCATGATGTCGTGCGGGTGCGACTCCTTGAGCCCCGCCGGCGTGATCCGGACGAACCGCCCGTTGGCCTGCAGCTCGGACACGCTCCGCGCGCCGCAGTAGAACATCGACTGCCGCAGGCCGCCGATCAGCTGGTACGCCACGGCGGCCAACGGCCCGCGGAAGGGCACCTGCCCCTCGACGCCCTCCGGGATCAGCTTGTCGTCGGTCGGCACGTCGCTCTGGAAGTACCGGTCCTTGGAGAACGACTTCTGCTGCCCGCGGGTCTGCATGGCCCCGAGCGAGCCCATACCGCGGTAGACCTTGAACTGCTTGCCGTTGATGAAGACGAGCTCGCCGGGGCTCTCCTCGCACCCGGCCAAGAGCGACCCCAGCATTACCGTATCTCCGCCTGCGACAAGGGCTTTCGCGATGTCGCCGGAGTACTGCAGGCCGCCGTCGGCGATCACCGGGACGCCCGCCGCGCGACAGGCCTGGGACGCCTCGTAGATCGCAGTGACCTGCGGTACGCCGACGCCGGCCACGACCCGCGTCGTACAGATCGAGCCCGGCCCGACACCGACCTTGACTCCGTCTGCGCCCGCGTCGATGAGCGACTGCGCGCCAGCTCCCGTGGCGACGTTGCCGCCGACGATGTCGACGTGAGCGGCGGCCGGGTCGGCCTTGAGCCGGGCCACCATGTCGGCAACCCCGCGCGAGTGCCCGTGCGCCGTGTCGACGACGATCAGGTCGACGCCCGCCTCGACCAGCGACATCGCGCGCTTCCAGCCCTCGTCGAGGAAGCCCACGGCCGCACCCACCCGGAGGCGGCCGGCGTCGTCCTTGGTGGCGAGCGGGTACTGCTCGGACTTGGTGAAGTCCTTGACGGTGATCAGCCCGCGCAGCCGGCCGGTGCCGTCGACCAGGGGGAGCTTCTCGATCTTGTGCTTGGCCAGCAGGCCCATCGCGTCGGCGCCGGAGATGCCGGGAGCCGCTGTGACCAGCGGCATCCGGGTCATGATCTCGCCGGCGGTCTTGGAGTGGTCGGTCTCGAAGCGCAGGTCGCGGTTGGTCACGATGCCCAACAGGTGGCCGTCACCGTCCACGACCGGCAGGCCCGACACCTTGTACCGCCCGCACAGCGCGTCGACCTCGGCCAGCGTGGCGTCCGGATGCGTCACGACCGGGTGGCTCACCATGCCGGCCTCGGACCGCTTGACGATGTCGACCTGCGCGGCCTGGTCCTCGATCGAGAGGTTGCGGTGCAGGACGCCGAGGCCGCCCTGCCGGGCCATCGCGATCGCCATCCGGGACTCGGTGACGGTGTCCATCGGCGAGGACACCAGGGGCAGCCGGAGCGAGATCCGCCGCGACACCCGGCTCGACGTGTCGACCTCCGAAGGCACGACATCGCTCTCGACCGGGACCAGCAGGACGTCGTCGAAGGTCAGCCCGATCGCCTCGAACATCGCTGGTACGCCGCTGCTTGCCTGGGTGAACTCCGACATCGAATGCCTTCCCTGGTGGCCGAGGCTTCCAGGGTAACTGCCGAGATCGCCCGCAACGGCAGGCCCGAGCAGGACGCGCGGGTACGCCGCGGGCTCAGGCCGTCGGCGTGGCCGAGGTCACAGCCGCGGGCGCGGCCTCCACGTCCCCCGCAGGGGCGGGTGGCGCTGGTGCCACGGCCGGTGCCGTCGGCTTCGCCGGCCCGGCCGGGGCGGTCGGCGTGGTCGGCTCCGGGGTGGCCGAGCCGGCCGGCGCGCCCGTGCCGGCGCCACTGCCGCTGCCGGCACCAGCCGGCGGCCCGTGATGACGGCCGGGGTGACGCCCGTGGTGGCGGTGATGCCGGGGCAGCGTGCCGGCCGGCGGTGTCGTCGAGCCGGGCGGGACGCTCGCGCCGGGGTTCGTCGGCGTCACGGGATTCGTCGGCGTCACGGGTGTCGTCGGTGTCACGGGTGTCGTCGGCGTCACGGGTGTCGTCGGCGTCACGGGTGTCGTCGGTGTCACGGGAGTCGTCGGTGTCGACGGGTCGGGGGCTGGAGAGCCCTCGCCGTCCGCCGGGTCGCCAGCCGCACTGCTGCCTCCGACGCCGGGCACCGAACCCACGCTGCCGCCGCCCACCGCGACCGGCGCACCCGGGTCAGCCGGTGCAGCGGGGTTGGCCGGGTCACCCGGGGCCGAGGGGTCACCCGGGGCCGAGGGGTCGGCGGACCCGCCCGGGTCCGTCGGGACGCCCGGGGCTGCGGGATCGGCCGGCGTCACGGGGTCGGTGCCCACCGCGGACCCGCCACCCGCTACGACGCCGCCGGTGGGGTCGCCGCCCGGGGCCGGATCCGACGGCAGGGCGGGCGGGATCGTGCCCGGCGCGACGCCCGAGCCCGGCGCCGGCTGGGCCGGGTCGGTCGACACCGGTCCGATCAGCCCGGCCACCGGCGTGCTCCCCGTCGGCGCCGCGTCGGATCCGGTGCTCAGCCCGAGCTGGCGGGCGACGGAGTCGAGCTTGGCCCGCAGGGTGGGGTCAGGTCCCTTGGGCAGGTCGTGGGCCTGCTGCTTCGCCGCGCCGTACGTCGCCGCCGCCGCGACCTTCTGCCCGGCGGCGGACTGCGCGGTCGCCCGGTCGAGCTCGCGCAGGACCTCGGCCCGCTGGGCGTTGAGCACGTCGTTCTGCCAGCCGGGGTGCAGGACGCGGACCAGTGGCTTGAACGGCCCCCACGCGTGCACCGGGTCGGTGGTCGCGGCGGCGGCGAGCCCACCACCGCTCAGGAGCAGGATGGCGCCGACGCCGGCCGCGACCAGGCCCCGGAGGCGGGGCACGGTCAGGGTGCGCAGCGCCGCAGGCACGACCTGGCGGGGCCCGCGGGCGATGGCCGGGCGGCCGACCAGGTGCAGCCGGCCGGTGACCCGACCTACGGGGCGGACCTTGGCGGCCGGTCGCTCGTCCCACTCCGCGGCCTCCAGGTCGGCGGCCGCGAACAGCGAACCCGCGAGCTCGAAGCCCGCCGCCAGGGCGGCACCGGCCACGGCGTCGACCCGGTCGTCGAGCCGCTCGTCCACATCAATGGCCAACGACCGGAGCAGCCGGACGGCCAGATCCTCCTGCCGCGCGCCGACAGCGCCGACAGCGCCGACCGGGCCGGCAGCGCTGACGGGGCCGGCAGCGCTGACGGGGGACCGCCGGCCGAGAGCGTCCAGCAGGGCGTCGGTGTCGAACAGCTCGCTCAGCGACGACGCCGAAGCGGCCGCCGCGGCCGACCCCACCGGTCCGCGGGGGCTCATGAGGTCACCCGCCGGGTGCTCGCGGAGCCGGCGGTCCTGGTGGGGCCCGCTCCGCCGGTCGCACCGTCACTGACATCCACGTCGCGCAGCGCCGGGAGGTCCTGGGCGTTGGCCCGCAGCCGGCGCAGGGCCCGGTGCTGGGCCACTCGTACGGCGCCCGGCGTGAGTCCGAGAGCGCGGCCGGTCTCCTCGGCCGAGAGGCCCACCGCCACCCGCAGCAGGAGGATCTCGCGCTGCTGCTCGGGCAGGGTCTGCAACAGGGCGTGGGCCAGGTCGGCGTCGCTGGAGCGGACCGCCATGGCCTCGGGCCCGTCGGTCAGGTCGATGCCGTCGGGGAGTTCGGCGACCGGGACGGCCCGGCGTACGGCGGCGCGGTGGACGTCAGCCAGCTTGCGGGCCGCGATCGAGTAGACGAAGGCCTCGAACGGCACGCCCTCGTCGCGATACCGCGGCAGTGCCGACAACACCGCGATGCACACCTCCTGCGCCGCGTCATCCGCAGCACCGTCGTCTCCGTTGGGGCCACCCAGGCGGGCGCGGATGTAGCGATGCACCATCCGGCGCACGGCCCTGAGGAGGCTCTCCGTCGCGACGGCATCCCCCCGCAGGGCCAGCGACACGAGGCCACGAAGATCCTGGGCACCCTCGACCCGCGCTACCGCAGGTGTGATCGGCGCAGGTTCTCGAGGCGTTACACCCCGTTGGTCGCTCACGTCCCCGAGACCTCTCCTCGCCCAGCGTTCCGCCCGGCCCGAGCGGACTCTACGCGCGAGGCGGACGAGGGAGAAGGGTTGGCTCCGAAGAGTTACCGAAGCCAGGGGCGGTGGGCCGGGACGGGGCGGGGATGGGCCGGGACGGGACGGGGCGGGACGGGACGGGGCGATTGGCGGTCATCGGTGCAACGGCGCGTCACGTACGACGCAGAGTTGCACCGTTCGCAGGGAATCGCGAGGAACCGGGCCCCTGGAGGCTGGAGGGCTGGAGGGCTGGAGGGCTGGAGGGCTGGAGGGCTGGGACCTAGCGGACCAGGCCGCTGCGGAAGCCCACGGCCACGGCCTGCGCCCGGTCCGCCGCACCGAGCTTGCGGAACAGCCGACGGGCGTGCGTCTTGACCGTGTCCTCGGACAGGTAGAGCTCCTTGCCGATCTCGGAGTTGCTGCGCCCGCGGCTCATCCCGCCGAGCACCTGCAGCTCCCGCTCGGTCAGGCTGGGCAGGGTGTTGACCGCGACCGGCCGGGCCGGGGACGGCGCCTGCCGGCGGTAGGAGTCGGTGAGGGTCTGCACGATGGCGAGCGCGATCTCCTCGCGACCGGCGTCCTTCACGACGTACCCGCGGGCACCGAAGGTGATCGCGCGGGCCACGCCGTCGACGTCCTCCGCGGTGGTGACCATCAGGACGCAGGCGTCCGGGTGCAGCGACAACAGGCGACGGGTCGTCTCGACCCCGCCGAGGCCGGGCATTCGGACATCGATCAAGGCCAACGCGGGACGCTCGGCTCCCCACCGCCCGAGCAGTTCCTCGCCGGAGGCAGCACCGAGTACCCGGGTCACCCCAGGCACAGTGGCGACGACCCTTCGCACGGTCTCCCGGGCGATAGGCGCGTCGTCACAGACGATCACGGTGGCCACAGTTCTCCTGACTCGCGTCGGTTCGGGTGCCAGAGCAGACACCCGTCCTGGATGAACTATCGGCCGGAGAGCACCTCGGCCTTAGCCCGCGGGTGTCGCGAAAACCCGCGAAAAATCGGCCAACCCGGACAGCGACCTCAGGACGCGACGGTCTCGCTGATCCGGTGGACGGCCAGGCCGAGCGAGCTGACCTGCTCGGCGTACGGCGGCAACGACGGGGACCCCCAGCCGGGCCCGCCGAGCAGGATCCGGGTCGTCGGCTGGGTGCGGTGCAGGACCTGCTCGACCGTGTCGCTGCCCACGGTCATCGACGCGTAGAGCAGGACGACCGCCGGCCCGGTCCGGCGTACGGCGGCGGCGAGCGCCTCGGTCGGCATCCGGGCCCCCAGCAGCCGCGAGGAGATGCCGCGCTCGGCCAGGGCCGCCGACACGGCGTACAGGGGGAGGCTGTGCTGCTCGTGGCTCGCGCAGCTGAGCAGGACCTGGGCCGTGTTGCGGGGCTGGCCGAGCCGGGCCGCGAGCACCGCCAGCGAGGACATCGCCGCCTCGGCGAAGAGGTGCTCGACCTCGATCCCCTCACCAGTGGTCTCCCACCGCTTGCCCAGGCTCTCCAGGACGGGGACGACGACGCCGTCCCAGGCCGCCACGACACCGGTCAGCGAGATCTGCCGCTGGATCAGCTCGGCCACGCCCCGGGCATCCATCGACAGCGCGGCGCGATGCAGGCCGCGGGCGACCCGGCGGGTGTCCTGCAGGGGCACGACCCGGGCGAGCGACAGGTACGACGCGGCGCTGCCGGGGGCCAGGTCGGAGGAGTCCTCCCGAGGTTCGAGGACCCCGATGTCGGCCAGGCCCACCTCGCTGAGCGACTCGGCCGACGTCCTCAGCGCGACCTGAGCGGCCTCGCCCGGGGCGACGCCCTCGTGGGTGAGCCGGCGCATCACGACCAACCGGGCGAAGTCCTCGTTCGTGTAGCGACGGTGCGAGCCGGCGGTGTGCTGGGAGGGCCCGAGGTCGTAGCGCCGGGCCCACGTCCGCAGGGTGGCGGGCGCGACGCCGAGGCGGCGGGCGACGACGGCCACGGTCAGCGTCCGCGCCGGCCCCGAGTGCGTCGAGCCTGCCACCTCCCCTGGCGCCTCCTCGGCCTGGCTTCCGGGCATGGCTCACAGTGTGGGCCGCGCACCCCGTCCCTGCCACCCGCAGCACCGAAAATCACCGAACCGTTGCGGGTCGGGCTCCGAACAAGGAGGTGAATCGCTTCAAGAACCCGTCAGTAGCTGGTGCAGAACGGCATATACACCCCCAGTTTCCCGGATGAACAATCACTGGCGCGATTCCCTTGAATAACCCCTGGCGCGGTTGTACGGTCAGGCCAAGACATCGAGACGCAGCTGAACCACAGCATCGTTCAACCGTCAGCTGAGGCCGGACGACCTCCCGCCTCAGCAACACTCGAAGGAGTAGCCATGGCAGAGATCTCCCGGCTCCCGGGCCCGATCGCCGACCTCTGGGACTGGCAGCTCGACGGCGCGTGCCGGCGGACCAACCCCGATGTGTTCTTCCACCCCGAGGGCGAGCGCGGCCCCGCGCGGCGCAACCGCGACGAGGCGGCCAAGGCCGTCTGCCTGACCTGCCCGGTGCTCAACGAGTGCCGGACCCACGCCCTGAAGGTGCGCGAGCCGTACGGCGTCTGGGGCGCCATGACCGAGGACGACCGCGAGCAGATCTACGCGGGCACCGCTCCGGTCCCGACCGCCATCTGAGGGCCCACGGTCGACGAACCACACTGACGGCGAAGGCCCCGCCGGGCCCGGGTGACCGGGTCCGACGGGGCCTTCGCCGTCGTGCTGCGTGCTCGTTCCGTTGCCTCGTGCCTGGTGAGAGGCCGGGGCTCAGTGCTCAGTGCTCAGTGACCGTGGCCGTGACCGTGGCCGCCCGCGGGGGCGTCCTCGGCCGGCTCCTTCTTCTCCACCACGAGCGTGTCGGTGGTGAGGACCATGGCCGCGATCGAGGCCGCGTTGCGCAGCGCCGAGCGGGTCACCTTGACCGGGTCGATGACACCCGAGGCGAACAGGTCGCCGTACTCGCCGGTGGCTGCGTTGTAGCCGTGGCCGGCCTCGAGGTCGCGCACCTTGGCGGTCACGACGTACCCCTCCTGGCCGGCGTTCTCGGCGATCCAGCGCAGCGGCTCGGCGGCGGCGCGGCGGACGATGTTGACGCCCGTCGCCTCGTCACCGGTCAGCCCCAGGTCGCCGTCCAGCACGGAGACCGCGTGGATGAGGGCCGAGCCGCCACCGGCGACGATGCCCTCCTCGATGGCCGCGCGTGTGGCCGACACGGCGTCCTCGATGCGGTGCTTCTTCTCCTTGAGCTCGACCTCGGTGTAGGCGCCGACCTTGATCACACAGACGCCGCCGGCCAGCTTGGCGAGACGCTCCTGGAGCTTCTCCTTGTCCCAGTCGGAGTCGGTGCGCTCGATCTCGGCCCGGATCTGCGCGACCCGTCCGTTGACCTCGGCCTTGTCGCCGGCGCCGTCGATGACGGTGGTGTCGTCCTTGGTGACCACGACGCGGCGAGCCGTGCCGAGCACCTCGAGGCCGACGGTGTCGAGCTTGAGCCCGACCTCCTCGGCGACGACCTGGCCACCGGTCAGGACCGCGAGGTCCTGCAGCATCGCCTTGCGGCGGTCACCGAAGCCCGGAGCCTTGACCGCGACGGCGTTGAAGGTGCCGCGGATCTTGTTGACCACCAACGTGGACAGTGCCTCGCCGTCGACGTCCTCGGCGATGATGACCAGCGGCTTGCTCGCGCCGACGACCTTCTCCAGCAGCGGCAGCAGGTCCTGCACCGAGGAGATCTTGGCCTGGTGGATCAGGATGTAGGCGTCCTCGAGGACGGCCTCCATGCGCTCGGGGTCGGTCACGAAGTACGGCGAGATGTAGCCCTTGTCGAACTGCATGCCCTCGGTGAAGTCCAGCTCCATCGCGGTCGTCGAGGCCTCCTCGACGGTGATGACGCCGTCCTTGCCGACCTTGTCGAAGGCCTCGGCGATCAGCTCGCCGATCCCCGCGTCCTGGGCCGAGATGGTCGCGACCTGGGCGATCTCCGCCTTGCCGTCGACCTCCTTGGCCACCTCGAGCAGGCGGTCGTTGACGGCCTGGACGGCCTTGTCGATGCCGCGCTTGAGGCTGGCCGGGCCGGCGCCCGCCGCGACGTTGCGCAGGCCCTCCTTGACCATGGCCTGGGCCAGCACGGTCGCCGTCGTCGTACCGTCGCCGGCGACGTCGTTGGTCTTGGTGGCGACCTCCTTGGCGAGCTGCGCGCCGAGGTTCTCGTAGGGGTCCTCCAGCTCCACCTCACGGGCGATCGTCACGCCGTCGTTGGTGATGGTGGGGGCGCCCCACTTCTTGTCGATGACGACGTTGCGGCCGCGTGGGCCGAGCGTCACCTTCACGGCGTCCGCCAGGGCGTTGACGCCACGCTCCAGGGAGCGGCGGGCGGTCTCGTCGAACTCGAGTGTCTTTGCCATGAGGTACTGCGGTCCCTTCGGGGGTAACGGGTCCAGATGCTGCTGGGACGGCAACGCCCCGGCGTACCGGCCAGTCGGCCGGCCCACCGGGGCGGTGCGTCAGATCACTTCTCGACGATGGCGAGGACGTCGCGGGCGGAGAGGATGAGGTACTCCTCGCCGGCGTACTTGACCTCGGTACCGCCGTACTTGCTGTAGATGACCTTGTCGCCGACCGACACGTCCAGCGGCACGCGCTGGCCGTTGTCGTCGATCCGGCCCGGGCCGACCGAGAGGACCTCGCCCTCCTGGGGCTTCTCCTTCGCGGTGTCCGGGATGACCAGGCCGGAGGCCGTCGTCTGCTCGGCCTCGAGGGCCTTGACGACGATCCGGTCCTCGAGCGGCTTGATGGAGACCGACACGTGTCGCCTCTTTCTTGCGTGGGGAGCTGGACGTTTGAGTTGGCACACTCACCAGGAGAGTGCCAGTGCCGAATCTATGTCGACGATTAGCACTCGGTCAACCTGAGTGCCAGTCACGGCCCCGGTGCGAGGATCGCCGCATGGACCTGGCCGGGCTCGCGACCCTCCTCACGCCGGAGGGGTGGGCCCTGCTCGAGGCCCTCCCGGCGTACGACGAGCAGACCGCCATCCGGCTCGGCGAGCACCTGCGGGACCAGGGCCACGACCCGGTCACCGTGGCGGCGGCGCTGACCCAGTCCCGGCTCCGCCAGCGGGGGCAGGCGAAGTTCGGCGCGTTCGCCGCGGGGATGCTCTTCACCCCCGACGGGCTGGAGCAGGCGACCCGGCTCGAGGTGGCGGCCCGGCACGCCCAGCGCTACGTCAGCGCCGGGATCGGCCGGGTGCTCGACCTGGGCTGCGGGATCGGCGCCGACGCCATGGCGCTGGCGAGCTTCGAGCGGACCGTCGTCGGCGTGGAGCGGGACGACCTGACGGCGGCGGTCGCCACCGTCAACCTGCGGCACTGGCCCGAGGCGACGGTGCGCGCCGGCGACGTGACCGCGATGGACCTGACCGAGCTCGGCGCGACCGAACCCGGGACCGGTGTGTGGCTGGACCCCGCGCGCCGGACGCCGGGTCGCAGCACCGCGACCGGCTCGACCCGCCGGGTCACCGACCCCGAGGCCTTCACGCCCCCGTGGTCGTTCGTGCGCGCGCTCGCCGCCCGGGTGCCGGCCACCGGCGTCAAGCTCCCGCCCGGCATCGCCCACCGGCACCTGCCCGACCCGGCCGCCGAGACGGTCGAGTCTCAGTGGGTCTCGGTCGCCGGCGAGGCGGTCGAGTGCACGGTCTGGTGGGGACCGCTGGCGCGCGAAGGCGTCGTGCGGTCGGCGCTGGTGCTCGGGCCCGGCGGGCCGGCCGAGCTCCGTCAGCTCGGGTCCGATCCGAGCGAGCCGGTGCGGACGGCCGCTCCGGGACAGGTGTCGGCCGGTACCTGGCTGCACGAGCCGGACCCGGCCGTCGTGGCCGCGGGCCTGGTGCCACGGCTGGCGGCCGACCTGGACGCGCAGGGCCTGTCCCGCGGCCCGACGTACCTGCTCACCGCCCACCCGACGACGACGGCGTACGCGCGCAGCTTCGCCGTCGAGGACGTGATGCCGTTCCAGCTCAAGACCCTGCGCGCCTACCTCAGGGAGCGCGGCGTTGGGCGTCTCGCCATCAAGAAGCGCGGGGTCGCGGTCGAGCCCGAGCAGCTGCGCAAACAGCTGCGGCCGACCGGTGACGCGGAGGCGACGATCGCGATCACCCGGGTCGGCGGCGCGCAGACCGTGCTGGTTCTGCGGCCGCTGCCGCAGGCACCGAGCCGCGGGACCAGCGACTGACCAGGTGCCGCCGGCGGCGCGGGCGACAGGGCAGGGGCGAGCGAAGGTGTTGCCGGACAGGGGTTTCGGGCGCTGGGTCAGCCGCGGTGGACGGCGACGCGCGCGGCGGCCGGTGCGAACATCAGCTCTTCGCGCATCGGAACCCGTTGCGTGGGAACGTCCCAGCGCAGCTTGGGCGCCAGGAGGTCGCGCGGCCCGACCAGGGTGTGGTGCGCGATGCAGGCCACGACGACCATCTCGTCACCGCTGCTCGCGTCGTCGATCGCGTTGACCTGCGCGGGGGCTCCGCATGCTGGGCAACCGGGTAGCTCTTCCATGTCCTGCACCTCCCTTCGGGTTTTGCTATCGGCAAGAGCATGCCGGTGCTGCACCTGATACCGCAGGAACTTCGGCGGCGCGCCCACCAATTGGGCGTGATCATTTGACCCGCTGGTCAGGAAGGGCCACGTGGCCTAGTCACTCCGGGCGTTGGGGCTGGGCACCGAGGCGGCGTACGGCGTCGGCGCCCGCCGCCAGCGCCAGCCCCAGCGACGCGTGGCTGTCGTGACCGGCGGCGAGCGCCGCCGCGAGTGCCCCGCAGAACGCGTCGCCGGCGCCCGTCGTGTCGACGACCTCGTCCTCGGGCACGTCGACCGCCGGCAGCTGGAGCTCGCCCCAGGTGGCACCGCGACCACCGCGGGTGACCACGAGCGAGCCCGGCGCCCGGTCGTCGGCCGGCCGCGCCGCCGAGCGGCCGGCCCCCTCGAACAGGAGCGCCTCCTCCTCGTTGACGACCACCGGGTCGGCGAGCGCGATGACATCGGCCGGCAACGGCAGGAACGGCGCCAGGTTCAGGACGACGCGGGCTCCCCGCCCGTGGGCCCGCCGGACCGCCTCGGCCACGACCCGGGCCGGGAGCTCGCACTGGACCAGGAGCACGTCGCCGCGGGCTAGCTCCGCCACGGGTCCCAGATCGTCGACGGTCATGGCGGCGTTCGCCCCGGCGGAGACGACGATCGAGTTCTCGCCGGTGCCGTCCACGGTCACGTACGCGGTACCGGTCTCGGACCCTGCCGTGGGCAGCAGCCGGCGGACGTCGATGCCGAAGCCGGCCAGCCGCTCCCGGTACGCCGTGCCGAGCGCCTCGTCCCCGACCCGTCCCACCATCGCGACCCGGGCCCCCGCGAGCGCTGCGGCGACGGCCTGGTTCGCGCCCTTGCCGCCGAAGCCCCGGACCGTGGAGCTCTCGGCCACCACGGTCTCGCCCGGGCCGGGGAGCCGGTCGACCCGGAGCACGACGTCGATGTTGGCCGACCCCACGACCAGGACCCGACCGGTCATCCGCGGGCCCCGGTCCCGGCCGTACGGACCCCGCGCACGGTCTCCAGCCAGAGGTCGGCGTACCTCGCTCCGTCCACGCCGAGCGCGACGTCGACCACGGCCGGGGCGACGCCGTGCGGGTCGTTGTCCAGGTCACCGCTCGCGGTCCGGGCATCCACGACGGTCTGGCCGCGGGTCCAGGTGCCGGCCAGCTCGACCCGCATCGGCAGGGACGCGGTGCGCAAGCCACCCGGGTCGACGACCGCGCACACAGCACCGGCGTCGCCGATCGTCGCGGCCGGCCCGCCACGACGCTCGCAGCTGAACTCGACCAGCCGGCCGGCCAGATCGGCCGCGCTGCCCGGGGACGCGTCGCGCCGTAGGCCCTGAGCCTGCGCCAGGCTCACCTCGACCTCGTAGAAGACGTCCAGGCCGTACATCGTCACGGGCACCGCCAGCTCGTGACACGCGCTGAGCATCACGGCCGCGGCATCCGGATCGTGCCAGACGTTGAACTCCGCTGCGGCAGTGGCGTTCCCAGTGCCGGCCGAGCCGCCCATGAAGACGATGCGCTCGAGGCCGGCGGCCACCTGCGGGTAGGTCCGCAACAGCAGGGCGATGTTGGTCAGTGGCGCCAGCGGCACCAGGGTGACCCGCTCGCCCGCAGCCGCCGCCGACAGCAGGACGTCGCGCAGCAGCTCGACGGCATGCGACGCCACCGGCGAGGACGCGCTCGCAGTCGGCCAGGCCAGGTCCCCCATGCCGTCCTCGCCGTGGACGTGCCGGGCGTCCCGGGCCGGCTCCAGCAGCGGCCGCTCGGCTCCCCGGGCGACCGGCACGTCGGAGGCACCCGCCGCCGCCAGGACCGTGAGGGTGTTGCGCACCACCTGGTCGACGTCGGCGTTGCCGGTCACGCAGCTGACCGCCCGCAGGTCGAGCCGCGGGTGCAGTGCGGCCATCAGCAGCGCGCACGCGTCGTCGACACCGGTGTCGACGTCGAGGACGATCGGGATCCGTGGGGTCACGACGGCGATTGTGTCGCGGACCTCCGGCCGGTCGCTGCATCGCCGAGGTGCTGGTCCACCGGCTCGCAGGACCCCGGATCGGGTGCGCACCACTGGGCGCCGGCGACGGTCTCCATCTCGACCGTGGCGTGGCCGATCCCGAACTCCCGGCTCAGCAGCTGCTTCACGGCATCGCTCCGGTCGCGGGCCTCCGTCAGCGTGGGGTCACCGGTCACGCACACGTGCACCGACGCCGCGTGCATCCGGTCGGACAGGCTCCAGACGTGGACGTCGTGCACGCCGACGACGCCGTCCAGCCCGATGATCCGGTCCCGCAGCGCGTCCACGTCGACGCCCGGCGGTGTCGACTCCAGCAGCACGACCGACGACTGCCGTAGCAGGCGGACACCCTGCCAGCCCACCAGCAGCACCACCACGAGGGAGATCGCCGGGTCCAGTCGGTACCACCCGCCCGCCGCCCAGATCACCGCACCGGCGCCGGCGACGGCGAGCGAGACGACGGCATCGGAGGCCAGGTGCAGGACGGCGGCGCGGGTGTTCAGGTCGGCGTGCCGCTCGTGCACGACTGCGGCGGCGATCCCGTTGCCGGCAGCGGCCAGCAGCGCGACGACGAAGACCGTGCCGCCGGCGACGGTCGTCGGGTGCACCAGCCGGCGGACGGCCTCGACGGCCAGGACCACGGTGACCAGGAGCAGGGTCGCCGCGTTGGCCTGCGCGGCCAGGACCGGCCAGCGCAGTCCGCCGAACGTCCGGCGGCCGCTGGGCCGCCGGCCGGAGAGCCGGAGGGCGAGCAGGGCCAGGCCCACCGCGAGCGTGTCGGCCGCGTTGTGCCCGGCGTCGGACAGGAGGCCGACCGACCCGGCGACGAACCCGGCCACGACCTGGGCCACGACGATCGACGCGTTCAGGGCCGTGGCGAACGCGAGCCGCCGGGCCTGCTGCAGTGAGCTCCGGGGCCCGTGCGCTGCCGGCGGTGCCGGCGGCACCTGCGGTGCCTCGGGCCTCACGAGTGCCCGCCGCCGGTGTCGTGCAGCGGGGTGGCGTGCTCGACGTGGGCCAGGGCGACCTCGAGCAGCTGGCGGACGTGGTCGTCGGTGAGGTCGTAGTAGGCCAGCCGCCCCTCGCGGCGTACGGCGACGACCCGGTGGGCCCGCAGCAGCCGGAGCGCGTGCGAGGTGGCCGACTCGCTGGCCCCTGTGGCGGCGGCCAGCTCGCCGACGTTGCGCTCGGCGTCGCGGAGCTCGACCAGCAGGGCCAGCCGGCGGGGGTCGGACAGGAGGTCGAAGACGTCGGCGGCCTGGGTCAGCTGGTCCGGCACCCGGCCGGATCGCGAGCCGGACGGGGGGCGCGGGCCGGGCGCCCGACGCGGGCCGGTCACTCCACCAATGCCTGCACGGCTGTTCATATGAGCCAGTGTGCCATCCAGGCCGCGGTCAGACCAGCACGGTCGTGACGGGCAGCGAGGAGTCGGCCGGCAGGTCGAGCGAGGAGGGTGGCCGGCCCCGGGCGACCACCTGGGCCCCCAGCGCCGCGACCATGGCTCCGTTGTCGGTGCACAGCCCCGGCCGGGGCACCCGGACCCGGATCCCCGCGTCGGCGCAGCGCTGCTCGGCGAGGGCCCGCAGCCGGGAGTTGGCCGCCACCCCGCCGCCGATCAGCAGGTGGTCGACGCCGTGCTCCCGGCAGGCCAGCACGGCCTTGCGGGTCAGCACGTCGACGACGGCCTCCTGGAAGCTCGCGGCGACGTCGGCCACGGGCACCGGCTCGCCGTCGGCCTCCCGCTGCTCGACCCAGCGCGCGACGGCCGTCTTCAGGCCGGAGAACGAGAAGTCGAAGCGGTGCCGCTCCACGTCGCGCCCCGAGGTGAGACCCCGTGGGAACGTCACGTACGCCGCGTCGCCCTCACCCGCCGCGCGGTCGATGTACGGCCCGCCGGGGAAGGGCAGGCCGAGCAGGCGGGCGACCTTGTCGAAGGCCTCCCCCGCGGCGTCGTCGATCGTCGCGCCGAGCGGTCGGACGTCGGCGGTGACGTCGGGCACGAGCAGCAGGGAGGAGTGACCGCCGGACACCAGCAGGGCCACCGCGGGCTCCGGCAAGGGTCCGTGCTCCAGGACGTCGACCGCGACATGGGCAGCAAGATGGTTGACGCCGTACAACGGTTTCCCCAAGGCAACTGCCAGGGCCTTGGCGGCTGCTACTCCGACGAGCAGGGCACCGGACAGGCCCGGACCGCAGGTCACGGCGATCGCGTCGACATCGGAGAGGCGCACCCCGGCGGTCTGGGCGGCCCGCTCGATGGTCGGGGTCATCGCCTCGACGTGAGCCCGGGAGGCGACCTCGGGCACGATGCCGCCGAACCGCGCATGCTCCTCGACGCTGCTGGCCACGGCGTCGGCGAGGAGCCGGCCGCCCCGGACGAGTCCGACACCCGTCTCGTCGCAGGACGTCTCGATCCCGAGGACGAGTGGCTCGTCGGTCACGGCGCCACGCTATCCGCAGCCAGCGGGGCGGCTGGCTGCCGGAGCGGCCGGCGCAGGATGATCGCGTCCACCGGCGCCGCCGAGCCGTCGTCCGGCCCGGCCCGGTAGTAGCCGGCCCGCAGGCCGATCTGCGCGAAACCCGCGGCGGCGTAGAGGCGTCGAGCGGCCGCGTTGTCGGCGCGGACCTCGAGCAGCAGGCGCCCGGCCCCTCGGACAGTGGCCGTGCCGGCCAGGGCCTCCAGCAGCGCGCGCCCGGTCCCCCGCCCCTGGGCCGAGCGGGCCACGGCGATCGTCATGATCTCGGCGTCACCGCCCCTCGCCTCGGCCGGGCAGCTGAGCCCGGCGTAGCCGAGCAGACCGCCGGCGGCATCCTCCGCGACGAGGTAGACCCGGCCCGCCCCCAGTGCCAGCTCGGCCCAGAACGCCTCGGTCGTCCACGGGTCGTCGGGGAACAGCTCGCGCTCCAGGGCCCCGACCCGCTCGATGTCCCACCACCGCAACCGCCGCAGCCGGCCGGCGGTCTCGTCGACGCCCTCACCCACCGGCGCACCGGCGGACGTCACGAGCGGACGGGCTTCGGCGGCCCGGGCGCGACTGCGTCGGGGCGCCGCAGGTAGAGAGGGACGGCGGGGAGCAGGTCGTGCCCGGCCTCCAGCTCGCGCAGGGCGTGCGCGGCGAGCACCCCCGCCGACGGGTCCACCGGGCCGACCCGACGCCCGAGCTCGGCCGGGTACAGGTCGGCGCCCCGACCGACGACCGGCCGGCCCTCGACCGGCACCAGGGCCGGTGCCGACACGGCGGCCGACCCGCGCCGTACGGCCTGGCCCTCGGGACCCACGTCGTACGCCGCCCAGTGAACCTCGCGCCGCCGCGCATCGGTTGCTACCAGGAAACTGTTGGTGACCGTGCCCGACTGGACCGCCTCCGCGGCGAGGACGTCCAGGGTGCAGACGCCGTGCGCCGGGATGCCCAGGGTCTCGGCGAGGACCCGGGCCGTGACGACGCCCACCCGCAGCCCGGTGAACGGCCCGGGGCCCACGCCCACCGCGACGTCGGTCAGGTCAGCGGGAGCCGCGCCGGCCTGCTCCAGGACGTGCGTGACGTACGGCGCCAGGAGCTCACCCTGCCGCCGGGCATCGACCGTCGTCCGCTCGGCCACCACCCGGGCGCCGTCGTGCAGCGCGACAGTGATGGCCGGCGTCGCGGTGTCGAAGGCGAGCAGCAGCACGGGTCGAGGCTATCCGGGGCCCTCGGCGAGGCCCGGCAGGCGGACGCCCGCCCAGCGGCCCCCGAAGGCCCTCCAGCGCACGACCCGGTGCTCGTCGGTCTCGTCCCCGGTGCCCTTGGGCCGGGTGATGTCGACCTCGAGCCGGCTGGCCGCGAGCTCCTCCGCGAGGCCGAGGCCCCACTCGACGACGGTGATCGAATCCGCCTGTGCTGCATCGAGATCCAAGTCGTCCAGCTCGGCGAGGGAGCCCAGGCGGTAGGCATCGACGTGCACCAGGGCCGGCCGTTCGCCGACGGCCGGGTGCACCCGCGCGATGACGAAGGTCGGCGACGTCACGGCGCCGCGGACGCCCAGTCCCTCACCCAGGCCGCGGGTCATCGTGGTCTTGCCCGCGCCCAGGTCGCCGCTGAGCACCAGCAGGTCGCCCGCCGTCAGGACGGGGGCCAGCTCCCGGCCCAGCTGCTCCATGTCCGGGGCGCTCGTGACCACCCGCTCGCCCACGCCCACCAGCGGCGGACCCGCGTCGCCGCTCACGCGGGGTCCGGCCGGCGACGCCGGCGGCGGGCACCGGCCAGGCCCACGACCGTGCGGCGACGACCGCTCCCGGAGCGGCGCTGCGAGGCCGCGCGGAGCAGACCCCGCTCGATCAGGGTGAAGAGCGCCCGGTCGACGACCTCGGGGTGCTCCAGCATCACCAGGTGTCCGGCGTCCTGCACCACCACGTGCTCGGCCTGCGGCAGCAGCAGGGCGAGCTCGTCACTGTGCTCGGGCGGGGTCATGGCGTCCTGCGCGCCCCCGAGGATGAGCACCTCGGTCTCCGCGAGCGCCGCCAGCGCCTCCCGCTCGTCGTGCAGGTCGAACGCCGGCAGGAAGTCGGCCACCACCTCGATCGAGGTGGCCGAGATCATCTCGGCGGCGAACCGCACCAGCGAGGCCGGCACGGGAGAGGCGAAGGAGTAGCGCCGGACCAGGATCTGCTCCAGGTCGCTGCCCAGCCGCCGGGTCCGGGAGACCAGCTCCGGGCGCCGGGCCAGGGTCGAGACGGCCGCCGGGGCGATCCGGTGGACCACCCGGCTGACCAGGGGGTTGCGGACCCACGGCACGTCGGCCAGACCGCCCGCGCTCGTGCCGACGAACGCCGTCGCGACCACCCGCTCGGCCACCAGGTCGGGGCGGCGGCCGGCCAGCGCCATGATCGTCATGCCGCCCATCGAGTGCCCGACCAGGACCAGCGGGCCGCGCGGTGCGACGGCGTCGATCACCCGGCCCAGGTCGGAGCCGATCGTCTCGATGGTCGAGCTGCCGCGCGGCCCGACGGCCGAGCGGCCGTGACCCCGCTGGTCCCACAGGACCAGCCGGTAGTGACCGCGCAGGGCCAGCCGCTGGAAGTGCCAGGAGTCGAGGTTCAGCGCGAAGCCGTGGGTGAAGACGACCGTCGGTCGTTGCGCCGCCGAGCGGTCACCCGTGGCCACAGCCTCCGACGACGTCGGGAGGTCGTCGACCTCCACGTGGAGCTTGGTGCCGTCCTCGGCGAGCACCGTGCGCGGGCGGCCGCGCAGGGCGCCGTACGGCGTCAGCGCGCGGCCCGGCCGCTCGTCCTGCGTCGTGCTCCGCCCGGCGGTGAACCGCTCCGCGGCCAGGCCGAGCGCGGCGCCGACTCCGGCGGCGGCCAGGCCGGCCCCGACCTTGGCCAGGGTGCGGGTCGAGCTCATCGGTCGCCGCCGAGATAGGTCCGCGGCACCCGGCCGCCGACCCGGCTGACGATCTCGTAGGAGATCGTCCCGGCCGCGTCGGCCCAGTCCTGGGCCGTGGGCTCTCCGGCGTCCCCAGGCCCGAAGAGCACGGCCTCGTCGCCCTCGCGGGCACCCGCGGCGTCCGGGCCGGTCCCGAGGTCGACGACGTACTGGTCCATGCAGACCCGCCCGGCCACCCGGCGCCGGCGGCCGGCGACGAGCGTCTCGCCACGGTTGCTCGCGCTGCGCGGGATGCCGTCGGCGTAGCCCAGTGGCACGAGGGCGAGGGTGGTGTCGTCGCTGGTGTGGTACTCGTGGCCGTAGGACACGCCCTCGCCGGCCGGCACCTGCTTCACCAGCGCGAGCCGGCCGCGCAGGGTCATCACGGGCCGCAGCCCGTACGCCGCGGGGCCCCCGAGCTCGGGCACCGGCGACAGCCCGTAGACGGCGATGCCCGGCCGGACCAGGTCGAAGTGGGCCGCCGGGTCGGTCAGGGTGGCGGCCGAGTTGGCCAGGTGGCGCAGGGGCACCGGGATCCCGGCCCGCTCGACCGCGCCGGCCATCTCGACGAAGCACTCGCGCTGCCGGAGAACCGTGGGGTGCGCAGGCGCGTCGGCCCAGGCCAGGTGGGACCAGACCGCGGCGACCTCCACCGACCGCTCGGCGACGGCCGCCGCCGCGGCCGCCACGAGGTCGGGCCAGTCGGCGGGCTGGCAGCCGTTGCGCGAGAGGCCGGTGTCGGCCTTGAGCTGGATCCGCGCCGTCCGCCCGGTGCTCGATGCGGCGGCCCGGACGCGGGCCAGACCCGCCAGGGAGGACACCGAGAGGTCGATGTCGGCGGCGACGGCAGCCGCGAAGTCGTCACCCGGCACGTGCAGCCAGGACAGCAGCCGACCGCCGACCCCAGCCGCCCGCAGGGCGAGGCCCTCGGCCAGCTGGGCCACGCCGAGCCAGGTCGCGCCGCCGTCGAGCGCGGCGCGGGCGCAGGGCACCAGGCCGTGACCGTAGGCGTCGGCCTTGACGACGGCCATCACCTCGGCCGCACCGCCGCGCCGGCCCAGCTCCTGGACGTTGGCCCGCACGGCCGCGAGGTCGACCTCGGCGACGGCGGGCAGCGAGCTCATGACCCCGAAGTCTGTCAGCAGCGCTCGACGCGGGGTGCGGACGTCAGGCGAGGAGGGCCGCGACGGTCGCGGGTACGGCGTGCAGCACCGCCTCGGCCGAGACCGGGCCCCCCGGGTTGGCCCGGTCGCCGGCCAGCCCGTGGACCACCACGGCCGCCGCCGCGGCGTCGAGCGGTTCGAGGCCCGCGGCGAGCAGGGAGCCGGCCAGCCCGGCCAGGACGTCGCCCGAGCCGGCCGTCGCCAGCCAGTCCGGCCCGTCGGCCACGACGCGGACCCGGCCGTCCGGGGCGGCGATGACCGTCGTCGCCCCCTTGAGCAGGACCGTGGCGCCGGTCAGCTCGGCGGCCCGGCGGGCGAAGTGCAGCGGCCGGGCCTCGATCTCGGACCGCTCGACCGGCTGTCCGTCCTGCGCGTCCTGCCCGTCAGGGCCCGCGGACCGCTCGCTGAGCAGCCGGGCCAGCTCACCGCCGTGCGGGGTGAGCAGCATCGGCGCGGTCAGCTGGGAGGCGTCCGGCAGGAGCGCGAGCGCGCCGGCATCGACGACGCACGGGACGCCCTGGCCCAGCGCGGTCTCCGCGGCGACGCCCTGCTCCGGGTCGGCGTCAGCGTCGATGCCCGGCCCGACGACCCAGGCCTGCACCCGCCCCGCACCGGGCACCACCTCGGGCCAGCGGGCCCGCACCAGGTCGGTCGGGGGCTGCGGCCCGACGTACCGCACCATGCCGCCGCCGGCCCGCACGGCCGCGCCCGTGCACAGCACGGCCGCCCCCGTGTACGTCGAGCCGCCGGCCACCACGCCCAGCACGCCCCGGGAGTACTTGTCGTCGCTCGGGCCGGGCACCGGCCAGACCCGGGCCGCGTCCTCGGCGGTCCACTGCACGACCGCCGGCTCCAGCCGGGTCAGGTGCGGGCCGAGGCCGATGTCGACGACGCGGACGTCGCCGGCGGCCCGGTCCCCCGGTGGCAGCAGGAGGCCGGGCTTGGCCACCCCGAAGGTCACGGTCACGTCGGCCCACACGTGCTCCCCCGGCGCCTCCCCGGTGTCGGGGTCGAGCCCGCTCGGCAGGTCCACCGCGACGACCAACGCCTCGTCGGGGATGGCGCCGACCAGCCGGGCCGAGAGCTCGTCCAGGCCGGGGCGGCCGCCGATGCCGAGCAGGCCGTCGACCACGACGTCCGGCCGGGCCAGGGCCGCTCGCGTCGCCGTACCGTCTCCGCGGTGGGCGCTCCCGCCCGCAGCGAGCAAGGCGGCCAGGCCCTCGGCGTGCGCGGAGGCGCTGGCCAGGACCGCGTCGACCCGGGCCCCGCGGGCCGCGAGCCGCGCGCCGGCCCACAGGGCGTCGCCGCCGTTGCTGCCCGGCCCGACCAGCAGGACGACCCGCGCGCCGTAGACCCCGCGCTCGAGCAGCCCCGCGACGGCGACGGTGAGCGCACTCGCCGCCCGCTGCATCAGCAGGCCCTCGGGGAGCGAGGCCATGGCCCGGCCCTCCGCGGTCCGGACGTCGTCGACCGCGTACGCCGCGATCATCGCGGCCCGGCCTCGGCGATCACGACGGCCGAGGCGATGCCCGCGTCGTGCGAGAGCGAGACGTGCAACGAGCCGACCCCCAGCGCCTCGACCCGGGCGGCCACGGTGCCCTGGACGTGCAGGTGGGGGCGCCCGCCCTCGTCGCGACGGACCCACGCGTCGGTCCAGTGCAGCCCGGCGGGGGCGCCGAGCGACTTGGCCAGGGCCTCCTTGGCGGCGAAGCTGGCGGCCAGTGAGTTGATCGGCAGGTGCCGCTCGGCGTCGGTGAACAGCCGCGTCATCAGGGCCGGCGTGCGGCGCAGGGTCTGCTCGAACCGCGCGACGTCGACGACGTCGATGCCCACACCGACGATCATCGGGCGATCATCATCTCCGGCCGGCCACGGCGCTACTCGACCGTGACCGACTTGGCCAGGTTCCGCGGCTGGTCGACGTCCAGGCCCTTGGCCGTGGCCAGCTCGCACGCGAAGACCTGCAGCGGCACCGTCGTCAGCAGCGGGGCCAGCAACGGCGGGCACTTCGGCACGTAGATGACGACATCGGCGTACGCCGTGACGTCGGTGTCGCCCTCCTCGGCGATCACCAGCGTGCGGGCGCCTCGGGCCCGGATCTCCTGGATGTTGGAGACGATCTTGGCGTGCAGCCCGTGCTCGATCGTGGGGCTCGGAACGATGACGAACACCGGCTGCCCCGGCTCGATCAGCGCGATCGGGCCGTGCTTGAGCTCGCCCGCGGCGAAGCCCTCCGCGTGGATGTAGGCCAGCTCCTTGAGCTTCAGCGCACCCTCGAGCGCGACCGGGTAGCCCACGTGCCGGCCCAGGAAGAGCACCGAGCGGGTGTCGGCCATCCAGTGCGCGATCCGGCGCACCTGGTCCAGGCCGTCGAGCACCAGCTGGATCTTGGCCGGCATCGCGTGCAGGTCGCGCAGCACCGCGGCCGCGTCGTCTGCGTACGAGCCCCCGCGGAGCGAGGCGAGGTAGAGCCCGAGGAGGTAGCACGCGGTGATCTGGGCGAGGAACGCCTTGGTCGACGCCACGGCGATCTCGGGGCCCGCATGGGTGTAGAGCACGGCGTCGGACTCGCGCGGGATCGACGAGCCGTGGGTGTTGCAGATGGCCAGCACCCGGGCGCCCAGCTCGCGCGCGTGGCGCACGGCCATCAGGGTGTCCATCGTCTCGCCGGACTGCGAGATCGCGACGACGAGCGTGTGCGCGTCGAGCACCGGGTCGCTGTAGCGGAACTCGTGGGCCAGGGCGACCTCGGTCGGGATCCGGCACCAGTGCTCCAGGGCGTACTTCGCGACTGAACCGGCGTACGACGCTGTGCCGCAAGCGATCACGACGATCCGGGTGACCTCGCGCAGCTCCTCGGCGGAGATCCGCAGCTCGTCCAGGACCAGGCGGCCCTCGGCGTCCGTGCGGCCGAGCAGGGTGTCGGCGACGGCCTGGGGCTGCTCGTTGATCTCCTTGGCCATGAACGACGGGTAGCCGCCCTTCTCAGCCGCGGCAGCGTCCCAGTCGACGTGAAAGTCCTTGCCCTGCGCGGGATTGCCGTCGAAGTCGGTGATGACGACCGCGTCCGGGGTGATCTCCACGACCTGGTCCTGACCGAGCTCCACGGCCTCGCGGGTGCGGCTGATGAAGGCCGCGACGTCGGAGCCGAGGAAGTTCTCGCCCTCACCGACGCCGACGACGAGCGGTGAGTTGCGGCGAGCCCCGACGACCACGCCCGGGGCGTCGGCGTGCACGGCGAGCAGCGTGAAGGCGCCCTCGAGCCGGCGGCAGACCTGGCGCATCGCCTCGGCCAGGTCGGCGGACTGGTCGTAGGCGCGGGCGACCAGGTGCGCGGCGACCTCGGTGTCGGTCTCGGACTCGAACTCCACGCCGTCGGCCGCGAGCTCGGCCTTGAGGCTGGCGTAGTTCTCGATGATGCCGTTGTGGATCAGGGCCAGCCGGCCGTCCTTGCCGCCGCGGTGCGGGTGGGCGTTGGCGTCGGTCGGGCCGCCGTGGGTGGCCCACCGGGTGTGGCCGATGGCCGTGCGGCTCGGCGGGAGCGCGTCGTCCTCGAGGGCGTCGGTCAGGTTGACCAGCTTGCCGGCCCGCTTCTCGGTGGCGAGGCCGTCGGAGGTGACCAGTGCCACGCCCGCGGAGTCGTAGCCCCGGTACTCCAGCCGGCGCAGCCCCTCCAGGACCACGTCCAGGGCCACCCCGTCGTCGCTCGGCCCGGCGTAGCCCACGATTCCGCACATGCCGCCAGGCTATCGGCCGGCGCTGGCGCTCCCCGTCGACGCACCGGAGGCCCAGATGGGCCAGAATGACCGCCCGTGGCCGTCGGCAGCGCAGCGAGCCTCCCATCGCCGTACGTCGAGCTGGACCGGGCGGCGTGGGCACGGTTGCGCGACCACACCCCCCTCACGCTCACCGAGGCCGACCTGACCCGGCTCAGCGGGCTGGGCGAGCGGATCGACCTGAGGGAGGTCGAGGAGGTCTACCTGCCCCTCTCGCGGCTGCTCAACCTCTACATCCGCGAGACGGCCTCGCTGCACCAGGTGACCTCGCAGTTCCTCGGCGAGCAGCCCGAGCGCACGCCGTTCGTCATCGGCATCGGCGGGTCGGTCGCGGTCGGCAAGTCGACGACGTCGCGGATCCTGCGCGAGCTGCTCTCCCGCTGGCCGGACACCCCGCGGGTGGAGCTGGTCACGACCGATGGCTTCCTCTGGCCGAACGCCGAGCTCGAACGCCGAGGACTGTTGCAGCGCAAGGGCTTTCCCGAGTCGTACGACCGGCGCAGCCTGTTGCGGTTCGTGGCCGCGATCAAGTCCGGGACCGCCCAGGTGGGCGCGCCGGTCTACTCCCACCTGACCTACGACATCGTGCCGGGCGAGCAGGTCGTCATCGAGCGCCCTGACGTCCTCATCGTCGAGGGGCTCAACGTCCTGCAACCGCCCTCGACCCGGGCCGAGGGGCGCAACAGCCTGGCGGTCAGCGACTTCTTCGACTTCTCGATCTACGTCGACGCCCGGACGGAGGACGTGCGCAGCTGGTACGTCGCACGGTTCCTGCGCCTGCGCGAGACGGCCTTCGCCGACCCGGGCTCCTACTTCCACCGGTACGCCGCGCTCAGCGACGACGAGGCGGCCCGGACGGCGGAGGACATCTGGCGCTCGATCAACGAGGTCAACCTGGTCGAGAACGTCCGGCCGACCCGCAGCCGGGCCTCCCTGATCCTGGCCAAGGGCCCTGACCACGCCGTGACCCGGATCCGGCTGCGCAAGCTCTGACCGCCCACCGCCGCGGATCGTGACCGGTCACGGCAACGACCGCTGCCACTCGGTCATCCGGCCCACCAGCTGATAGCCCAGGGCCCGGTTGACCCGCAGCATCGCGGCGTTGTCCTCGGCGTTCCAGGTCGACACCCGGCGGACGTCGGGGCGCTCGGCGAGCAGCCGGCGCAGGCAGGCGAGCTTGACCGCCAGGCCGAGGCGATGGCCCCGGTGGCCACGCGCGACCAGCGTCCCCTCCTGGAAGGCCGTGGTCGAGCCCGCGCTCGGCCCGAGCAGCACCGTGTACGCGACGATCCGGCCGGTCCCGAGGTACCGCGCGACGGACTGGACCCGCAGCCGGCCGGTCGCCAGGTCGAAGGCGACGGCGCGACCCGCCCGCTCGGCGTCCCAGACCTCGGGCTCGACGACGACCTCACCCATCGGGATGTCGATGCTCAACGTCCGCTCCAGGTCGGCCTGGTCGGCCAGCCACGAGCCGGGCAGCTCGCCGACGACGGTCTCCACGACGTAGCCCGTCGCGTGCTGCGCGACCTCGCGGTCCAGCCCCGCCAGCCGGGCCAGCAGCGGTGACCCGTCCACGTCCAGGACGCTGCGCAGCTCGACGTTGGCGGCCGAGTACCCGTGCCGGGCGGCGAAGGCGGACGTCCGCTCCTGGGACGGGAGCGCCTCCCCCGTGGCCGAGGTCGCTGCCTGGGACTCGCCGCCGACGACGGTCCGGCCCGCGGCACGGGCCATCCGCTCGACCTCGGTCAGCAGCGCCGACCCCACGCCGAGCCGGCGCGAGTCGGGATGCACCATGAGGGAGACGTCGAGCCGGTGGGTGTTGTCCCGCAGGTGCATTCGGACCTCGGCCGCCCCGACCACCCGGCCCGCGAGCACTGCAGCCAGCGCGGTCGTGCGGTGGTCCTGCTGGTTGGCGGCGGCGGCCAGCGTGTCGTCGAAGGTCCACGCCGCCTCGAGGTCGCCGAACTCGGCCCGCTCGACCGCCGCGATCACCCCGACCCACTCGCGCAGTCGGTCGTGCTGCCCCGGGTCCAGGGCGTCGACGACGGTCAGCCGCCCACCCGCCGCCTCGAAGCGTGATCCGCTCACGGGGCGACCGTCGCAGCCCGGGGTCGACGGCGCAACGAGATTTCGCGGCAGGATGACCCCGTGAGGACGGGCCGGCCGACGGAGTCCGCGGCGTGAGCGGGACGCCGGTGCAGCGCAACCGGGTCACACCCCTCCGCTTCATCGTGCGGTTCGGGGTCGTGTCCGGGCTCGCCGACGTCGTCTACGAGGGTGCGCGGTCGATCATCGGGCCCTACCTCGGCAGCCTCGGAGCGTCGGCGGCAGTGATCGGTCTCATCACTGGCCTCGGCGAGGCCGCGGCGCTGGTCCTGCGGCTGTTCACCGGCCGCTTCGCCGACCGTACGGGGCGGCCGTGGCCACAGACAGTCGCCGGCTATGCCATGACCGCGCTCTGCGTCCCGCTCATCGGCCTCTCGGGCGGTGTCCTGGGGGCGGCCCTGCTCTACAACGGCGAGCGTGCCGGCAAGGCCGTCCGGACTCCGGCGCGCGACAGCATGCTGGCCCACGCATCGGCCCGCATGGGTCGCGGCTACGCGTTCGGGCTGCACGAGGCCCTGGACCAGACCGGCGCGATGGCCGGGCCGTTGCTGCTCGGTGGCGGCCTCGCCCTCGGGCTGGGCTACCGCAGGGCGTTCGCCCTCCTGGCCGTACCGGGCCTGGTCGCGCTCCTCGTCCTGCTCCGGCTCCGTCACCTGGCCCCCCACCCGGAGGACTTCGAGCCCTCCGCCACGGTGTCGGAGACGAAGCGGCTTCGACTGGAAACCCATCTACCGCAAGCATTCTGGCTCTACGCCGCGTTCTCGGCCCTGACGATGTTCGGCTTCTCCACCTGGGCGGTGCTGGCCTTCCACGTCAGCCATCGCCACCTGCTCTCCCCGAGCCTGGTGCCGGTCCTCTACGCCGCCGCCATGGGCGCAGCGGCGGTGGCGGCCGTGGGGTTCGGCCGGGTCTACGACCGGATCGGGCTGCGCGGCCTCATGGTGCTGCCGCCGCTCGCGGCCGGCGTACCGGCGCTGTCGTTCTCAGGCTCCCGCACTGCCGTCGTCATCGGGGCCGTCGTGTGGGGGGCCGCGATGGGGATCCATGAGTCGACCCTGCGCGCGGCCGTCGCCGACCTCGTCCCGGCCCACCGGCGCGGCGGTGGCTACGGGACGTTCACAGCGGTCTACGGCCTCGCCTGGCTGGCCGGCGCCGTCGTCATCGGCGCGCTCTACGACCACGGCGCGGGAGCCGCCACCGCGTTCGTGGTGGCCGTCCAGGCAGTCGCTCTGGTGCTGCTCGTGCCGCTGCTCCGGCGGCCGTCGCCGCGGATCAGTCCAGGGAGCTGACCAGGCAGAACGACGCGTAGTGGTTCGCGGTGTAGTAGAAGACCTCGGGCGCCGTCCGGGTGCCTCCACCGGCGATCACCCGGCGGGCCCCACGGTCCGCGGAGCCCGGCGTCGGGACGGTGTACTCGTGGTAGTAGCCGTGCGGCTCCTGGGGCAGCCGGCGCTCCCGGTTGTCGAAGACGACGCCGTCCTGGCGGTAGGGGAAGGGCCCGCCGGCGTAGACCTCCTGCACGGTGGCCTGGGCCTGGGCCGGCAGGCCGCCCAGCGGGCAGTCCGGCCCGCCGGCGCCGCCCGTCGACGAGCGCGAGGCAGAGGACGCGGGCGCCGCGGCACCCGGCGTACCGGACGAGGTACCGGACGAGCCCGAGCCGTGGGTGAGTGCGCGCCCGATCAGCAGGAGCAGGACGACCAGGACGACCACGACGACGCCGGCGGCAGGCCCGCGAGAGCGCCGCGAGGACCTCACAACGACAGGCGCTCGCGGACTACGAGAGCCAGCCGGTCGGCCACGGCCTGGGCCTGGGCCGGGTCCCTCGCCTCGACCATGACGCGGACGAGGGCCTCGGTGCCGGACGGGCGCAGCAGCACCCGGCCGCGGCCACCGAGCTCGACCTTCGCGTCGGCCACGGCCGCGGCGACGGTCTCGTCGTCGTCGGCCCGGGCCTTGTCGACATCGGCGACGTTGACCAGCACCTGGGGCAGCCGCTCGACGACCGACGCCAGGTCGGCCAGCGAGCGACCGGTCTCGGCCATCCGGGACAGGAGCATCAGGCCGGAGAGGACGCCGTCGCCGGTCGAGGCATGGTCGGCGAGGACGACATGGCCGGACTGCTCGCCGCCGAGGTTGAAGCCGCCGGCCCGCATCTCCTCCAGGACGTAGCGGTCGCCGACTGCGGTCTGCCGCACCGTGATCCGCTCGGCCTCCATCGCCAACAGCAGCCCGAGGTTGCTCATGACGGTGGCCACGAGGGTGTCGTGGGCGAGCCGCCCGCGGTCGCGCAGGGCCAGCGCGAGGATCGCCATGATCTGGTCGCCGTCCACGACCTCACCCGTCGCGTCGACCGCCAGGCAGCGGTCGGCGTCGCCGTCGTGCGCGATGCCGGCGTCCGCGGCGTGCTCGACGACGGCGGCCCGCAGCGACTCCAGGTGGGTGGATCCGCAGCCCTCGTTGATGTTGAGTCCGTCCGGCTCCGCACCGATCACGACGACCTCGGCGCCCGCGGCCCGCAACGCGGCCGGCGACACCTCGCTGGCCGCACCGTTCGCGCAGTCGACGACGACCTTGAGCCCGTCCAGCCGGTGCGGCACGACGGAGAGCAGGTGCGCGACGTAGGACTCGGCGGCTCCCGCGAAGGGCCGCACGCGCCCGACGGCGGCCCCCGTGGGGCGCTGCCAGGTCTCCCGCATCCGGCGCTCGATCGCGTCCTCGAGCTCGTCCGGCAGCTTGGTGCCGCCGCGCGAGAAGAACTTGATGCCGTTGTCCGGCATGGGGTTGTGCGACGCCGAGAGCATCACGCCGAGGTCGGCCCCGGAGTCGGCGGTGAGGAAGGCGATGGCCGGCGTCGGCAGGACACCGGCGTCCAGGACGTCGACGCCCGCACTGGCCAGACCGGCGACCACGGCCGCCGAGAGGAACTCACCGGAGGCCCGCGGGTCGCGGCCGACGACGGCCGTCGGCCGGTGGCCGGCGAAGGCGCCCACGTCGGCGAGGACGTGCGCGGCGGCGACCGACAGGTCGAGCGCCAGCTCCGCCGTCACGTCGGCGTTGGCCAGGCCACGCACGCCGTCGGTGCCGAAAATGCTTGCCACAGGTGCCTCCGAACCCACGAGCCGAGCCGACGACCGGCCGGGCCACCCTGGCCGGCCGGTGACCGTCGAGGTCAGCGCTTGGAGTACTGCGGGGCCTTGCGGGCCTTCTTCAGGCCGGCCTTCTTGCGCTCCTTGATCCGCGCGTCGCGGGTGAGGAAGCCGGCCCGCTTGAGCGAGGGGCGGTTGGCCTCCTCGTCGACGCCGTTCAGCGCCCGGGCGATGCCGAGGCGCAGCGCACCGGCCTGGCCGGAGGCGCCGCCGCCGTGCACGCGGGCGAGGACGTCGTACGCGCCGTCGAGCTCGAGCACCTTGAACGGCTCGTTGACCGCCTGCTGGTGCACCTTGTTCGGGAAGTAGGACTCGAGGTCGCGCCCGTTGATCGTCCAGCGGCCGGTGCCGGGCACGATGCGGACCCGGGCGATGGCCTCCTTGCGGCGGCCGGTGGCGGCGCCGGGCGCCGTGGCGCTGGGCCGGCGGACCGGAGCCGCGGCCTCGGTCGACTCGCTGGTGTAGCTGCTCGGGGCAGCCTCGCCGTCGAACGCGTCGTCGGCGACATCGCCGGTGGGCGACTCGATCGTGCTGGTGGGCTGGGCCACTCGTTACTCCTATGTCCTGCTTCTCAGATGCTTCTCAGATGCGTGCTGGCGAGGGCCGGGGCGTCGCTGGGGTGCGTGCGCCGCGGGCGTGCGACTACTGGGCGACCTGGGTGATCTCGAACGGCTGCGGCTGCTGGGCCTGGTGCGGGTGCTCCGGGCCGGCGTAGACCTTGAGCTTGCCGAGCTGGGCCCGGCCGATGGAGTTCTTCGGCAGCATGCCGCGCACGGCCTTCTCGACCGCCTTGGCCGGGTGCTTGTCCAGCATCTCCGCGTACGTGCGCGACTTGAGGCCGCCCGGGTAGCCCGAGTGACGGTAGGCGCGCTTCTGCTCGAGCTTGGCGCCGGTGAGGGCGACCTTGTCGGCGTTGACGATCACGACGAAGTCGCCGGTGTCGACGTGCGGGGCGAAGGTCGCCTTGTGCTTGCCGCGCAGCAGCACCGCCACCTGGCTGGCCAGCCGGCCGAGCACCACGTCGGTAGCGTCGATGACGAGCCACTGGCGCTGCACGTCGCCGGCCTTGGGGGTGTACGTACGCACGGTCATAGCCTTCGTTCGCGAGTTGGGTCCGTCGGATCGAGCTGCATCCGCGAGAGGTGCTCCGGAACGAGCACACGCGGCGACCTCTGAGAGTACCGGCGGCCAGGTCAGAGGGTCAAAACGCCGGTCCGGGCTTGACAATGGCTAACCTCGTTAGCCATTCTGGGCTAACAACGTTAGCCACCACTCACCTCACAACTACCACCGCCCCGGAGGCCGCCATGACCGCAGGATCGCCCAGCCAGCCCCACTACCGGGCACCGGGCTGGCTCACCCGGAACGTCATGAACCGGGCCGTCGCCGCCCTCACCCGGGCCGGTGTGAGCGTCTGGGGCAGCCGGGTCCTGGAGACCAAGGGCCGCACGAGCGGCCTCCCACGCCGTACGCCGGTCAACCTGCTCACCCTGGACGGCACGCGCTACCTGGTCTCGCCCCGCGGCACCGGCCAATGGGTGCGCAACGTCCGGGCCGACGGCGGCCGCCTCGCCCTGCTGCTCGGCCGCCGCCGGGAGGAGCTCACCGCGACCGAGGTGCCGGTCGAGGAGCGCGAGCCGATCCTGCGGGCGTACCTGAAGCGGTGGAAGGCCGAGGTCGGCATCTTCTTCGACGGCGTGGGCCCGGACTCCCCCGAGTCCGAGCTGGTCCGGATCGCCCCGGACCACCCGGTGTTCCGCCTGTCGGCTCGCTCGGACGGCTGATGCGCCCAGAGCTGGCGGCGGCCGAGCCGGAGCGGGTCGCGCTGCCCGCGCGGTCCCAGCAGATCGTGACCGCGGCCCGCGCGCTGCTCGAGCGGGAGGGTGCCGACGCCGTGACGATGCGGGCCGTGGCCGACGCCCTGGGGATCCAGGCGCCCTCGCTCTACAAGCACTTCCGCAACAAGGCCGCGCTCGAGCTGGCCCTGATCAGCGAGGCCCTGTGGGAGATCGGGTGGGCCGGCCACGAGGCGGTCGCCGGCGGCGTGGGAGCACTCGCGGCGGCGTACCGGTCCGAGGCGCGGCGCCGGCCCAACCTCTACCGCCTCGCGACGCAGGGCGAGCTGGACCGGGCCGGGCTCCAGCCGGGCCTGGAGGAGTGGGCCGGCAACCCCTGGTACGTCGCGACCGGTGACGCCGTGCTGGCCCAGGCGTTCTGGTCCTTCGCCCACGGGATGGTGATCCTGGAGCTGGACGGGCGCTACCCACCGGGGTCGGACCTGGACGCCACCTGGGCCGCCGGCGTCCGCGCCTTCTCCGCCTCCTGACGGTGGCTCGCGTGGCCGGACACCGCCTCAGCGCGGGCGGGTGACCCGGCCCTCGTCCCAGACCGGCTCGGTGGACTCGTAGACCTCACCGTCCGAGCCGAAGACCAGGAAGCGGTCGAACCCTCGCGCGAACCACCGGTCGTGAGTGACGGCCAGCACCGTGCCGTCGAACGCGTCCAGGCCGACCTCGAGCGCCTCCGCGGAGTCGAGGTCGAGGTTGTCGGTCGGCTCGTCCAGCAGCAGCATCGTCGCGCCGGAGAGCTCGAGCAGCAGGATCTGCAGCCGGGCCTGCTGGCCGCCCGACAGGGAGTCGAAGGTCTGCTCGCTGGCGAGCGCCAGCTCATAGCGGTCCAGGGCCCGGGCGGCCTGCTCGCGGCCCATCCCGTCGCGGTACTCGTCGCCCCGGTGCAGGATCTCCAGCAGCGTCCGGCCGGACAGCTCGGCGTGCTCGTGGGTCTGGGCGAACCACCCCGGCCGCACCCGCGCCCCCAGCCGGGCCCGGCCGGCGTGCGCGACCGGCGGGATGTCCAGCGCCTCGACCGGGCGGTGCTCGACGTCGGGGTCGCTGCCGCCCAGCGCCAGCAGCCGCAGGAAGTGCGACTTGCCGGAGCCGTTCGAGCCGAGGACGGCCACCCGCTCGCCGTACCAGACCTCGAGGTCGAACGGCCGCATCAGCCCGGTCAGCTCGAGGCCCTGGCAGACCAGCGCCCGCTTGCCGGTCCGGCCGCCCTTGAGCCGCATCTTGACCTGCTGCTCGCGGGGTCGCTCCTCCGGTGGCCCGGCGGCCTCGAACTTGGCCAGGCGGGTCATCGCGGCCTGGAGCCGGGAGGCCATCCCGTCGTTGTACGACGCCTTCTGCCGGTACATCAGCACGAGGGCCTTCAGCTTGGCCTGCTCCTCGTCCCATCGGCGGCGCAGCTCCTCCAGCCGGAGGATCCGGTCCTCCCGGGCCTGGTGGTAGGTCGCGAAGCCGCCCCCGTGGGTCCAGGCCGTGGATCCCGCGGCGCCCGGCTCGAGGGTGACGATGCGGGACGCCGTACGCGCGAGCAGCTCGCGGTCGTGGCTGACGAAGAGCACGGTCTTGGGCGACTCCAGCAGCTGGTCCTCCAGCCACCGCTTGGCCGGGACGTCGAGGTAGTTGTCCGGCTCGTCGAGCATCAGCACCTCGTCCGGCCCGCGGAGCAGCGCCTCCAGCACCAGCCGCTTCTGCTCGCCGCCGGAGAGGGTGCGTACCTCGCGCCACTGGGCGCGGTCGTACGGCGTGCCGATGGCCGCGACGGTGCAGACGTCCCAGAGGGTCTCGGCGTCGTAGCCACCGACGTCGCCCCAGTCGGCGAGGGCCTGCGCGTAGCGCATCTGCACGCGCTCGTCGTCCCGCTCCATCATGGCCAGCTCGGCCCGGTCGACCGCCTCGGCCGCGTGCCGGATCGCCGGCGGCGCGACGGACAGCAGCAGGTCGCGGACGGTGGACTCGTCCCGGACCTTGCCGACGAACTGCCGCATCACGCCGAGGCCGCCGGCCCGGGTGACGGCTCCCTCGTGGGCGGCGACGTCACCGGCGACGATGCGCAGCAGGGTGGTCTTGCCGGCGCCGTTCGGGCCGACCAGCGCGACCTTGACACCCTCCCCGACCCGGAAGGTCACCTCGTCCAGCAACCGCCGGCCGTCCGGCAGGTCGTAGACGATGGCGTTCAGGTCGACGTAGCCCACAGTCCCGCAGTGTGGCCGCCCGGTGCCGGCCTACGCCAACGGTTTGGCCGCCCGGGCTCAGGGCTCGTCGACGACGTGGACGGCGGCCTCCTCGGCCGAGGCGGCGGCGCCGTCGATGCCGACGTCTCCGGCCACCAGGTCCTTCTCCAGGTCCTGGTGCGCGCCCTCGTCGGGGCTGACCAGGCGGCCGGCCCGCTCGTCGCCGACCTCGCCGTCGCCGTCGAAGTCGTCGCCGAGCTGCTGGTCGTCGATCGTCTCGTCGAGGTCCAGGTCGTCGACCGGGGCGCCGGGCCGGGCCGACTCGTCGTCGTCGTCGACCTGGAGGTTGGGGTCCGGCTCCTCCTCGGCGAGCTTCTGGTCGAGGGTCTCGCCCTCGCGCTCCTCCTCGGCGGTGTTGCCGAACTTCTCCAGCACGGACCACTTCTCCGGCGGCGAGTAGCCCTCGTCGAGGATGTCGTCGACCCCGCGATCGTCCAGGCTGTCGCCGGACTGCAGCTGGTCGTCACCATCGACGGCGTACTCGCCGTCGCCGTAGCCCTCGTTCTCGCTCATGCGGCCCAGGCTGTCAGGTCCGCGGCCGCCGCGCAGAACCGGGCTAGGGGATCGTGATCGTCCCGTCCGGGTTCAGCGGGAAGCCCGCGTTGTGCGCGACCTCCCACAGGTGACCGTCCGGGTCCGCGAAGTAGCCGGACAGCCCGTCGAAGACCGCGGGCGCCGGTGCCTTCACGACGCTGGCGCCGGCCTCGACCGCGGCCGCGAACGCGTCGAGGACGGCCTGGTCGGACGCGAGGTTCATCGCCAGGGTCATCCCCTTGTACGCCGGGAGGTCGCCGGCACCCTCCCGCGGCAGCCCTGCGTCCTCGGCCAGGTCGCCGTGCGGGAACAGCCCGAGCCAGATCGCGCCGCCGCTCAGCCCGAACCAGACGATCTCGTCCATGGATGACGCGGCCCGGACCCAGCCGAGGGACTCGTAGAACGCAGCCGACCGGGGCAGGTCCGCGACGCCGAGGGTGACGATGGACAGCTGGGCTGGAACGCTCATCCCACGACCCTAGGCGCCGCCGGCGACAGTGCTGACCGGGCCGGGTGCCGCCGGCCCGTGCCATGCTCGCCGCGGGCGAGGACGCGTCGAGCCGAGGGATGGGGCGGGCCGGATGGGCTGGACGGCAGATGGGCTGCGGCACAAGGGCATCCCGCTGGGCGTGAGTCTCGAGGGCGCGGCCGTCGGCGCCGCCGGCTGGGTGCTGCCGGACGGTGACACCGCGACGCCCGTGGCGACCCTGTCGCTGCCCGACCTGCGGCACAACGCGCAGGCCATGGCGGCGTACTGCCGCTCGACCGGGGCCAGCCTCGCACCGCACGCGAAGACGACCCTGTCGCCCGAGCTGCTGGCCCTCCAGCTCGAGCACGGCGCCTGGGCGATGACGGCGGCGCTACCGCGACAGGTGGCGCTGCTATGGCGGCAGGGCGTCCCCCGCGTCCTGGTTGCCAACGAGGTCACGGATCCGGCTGCGGTGCAATGGCTCTCGGCCCGGCTCGATGCCGACGAGGACAAGGGGCTCTGGCTCTACGCCGACTCCGTCGACGGGGTCCGGCTGCTCACGTCGGCCCTCACGGCGCGTCCTGGTCGCCAGGCCCGGCGGCCGCTGGACGTGCTGGTGGAGCTGGGCCACCCGGGCGGCCGCACCGGCTGCCGCGACGAGGCCGCTGCGACGGAGGTCGCCCGGGCGGTGGCCGGCTCCCCCGTCCTGCGGCTGGCCGGTGTCGCGGCGTACGAGGGGACGGTCGCGGGACAGCGGGACGGGGCGGGGACCGCGGCGGTCGACGCCTTCCTGGGCGACGTGGGCTCCCTGGTCGAGACCCTCACGACCGCAGGGGCTTTCGAGGTCGACGAGCCGCTGGTCACGGCCGGCGGCAGTGTCTGGTTCGACCGCGTGGTCGAGCTGCTGTCACCGGCCGCTGCTGCCGCGGGTGGCCGGCTGGTCCTGCGCAGCGGCTGCTACCTGATCCACGACCACGGCATCTACGCGGCGGACACGCCAGCCGCGGCCGACGTCGCGGGGGCACCGGCCTTCCGGCCCGCCCTCAGCGTGTGGGCCCGGGTGCTCTCCCGGCCCGAGCCCGGTCTCGCGCTGCTCGACGCGGGTCGGCGGGACCTCTCGCACGACGCGGGCCTGCCGGTGCCGTTGGCGGCGCACCGCCCGGGGGCCACCGGGGCGGGTGTCGTCGACCTGGCCGCCGCGGGCGCCATCATCGACGCCCTCAGCGACCAGCACGCCTTCGTGCGGCTGCCGGCCGGCCTCGACGTGCGGCCCGGCGACCTGGTCCGGCTCGGCATCTCGCACCCCTGCACCACCTTCGACCGGTGGCCGGTCATGCTCCTCGTCGACGACCGGCAGGCCGTCGTCGGTGCGATCCACACGGAGTTCTAGCGCCGCCAAGGCCAGGCTGGTCGGGCGCGGCACGCCCATCCCTACCTCAGCCTTGACCCGGCACGATGACGGCCTTCACGATCTCGGTCGCACCGTCGGCGAGCGACCGGAACACCGCGTCCGACCGCTCGAGCGGTACGTCGGTGGTCCAGGTCAGGTCCAGCCGCTCGGCCATGTCGACCGCCTGGGCGAAATCTGTTGGGGTGTAGGCGAAGGAGCCGAGGATGCGCCGCTCGGACCGGACGACGTCGTGCCCGCTGACCGACGTCTGGTCCGCGCCCAGGCCGAGCCAGACCGACACCCCGGCGGGACGGCAGTGCCGCAGCGAGAGGTTGCGGGTGACGTCGAGGCCGACGGCGTCGATCACCGCGTCGTACTCGGAGTCGAGCTCGTCGAGGACGGCGAGCCCGAGGTGCTGCGCCACCCGCCGTCGGTGAGGGGACGGCTCGGTCACGACGATCTCGATCCCGCGCTCGCGCCCGACCAGCCCGCACAGCAGCCCGATCGAGCCGCCGCCGATGACCGCGGCCCGCTCGACGCCGCTCGCGGCCGGGTCACCCACCAGCTCCCACGCATGGACCGCGTTCGCGAGCGGCTCGATCAGCGCGCCCGCGCTCCACCCGACCGCGGACGGCAGCTCGTGCAGCGAGCCGTCCGGGACCACCACCCGCTCGGCGAAGCCCCCCGGACGGTGCACACCCAGGAGCTGGCGGGCCCGGCACACCTCCTGCCGGCCCCGCTGACAGCTGTCGCAGCGGCCGCAGGTGACGAGCGGGTTCACGACCACCCGCCGGCCGTCGTCGGTCAGACCGGCGAACTCGTGTCCCATCACCAGGGGAGGCACCCGCATCCCGACCGCCCGGAAGCCGTGCAGCTCGCTGCCGCAGATCCCGCTGGCCCGGACGTGGACGAGCGACTCGCCCGAGACCGGTTGCGGCGAGGCGACATCCAGCAGCTCGACCTGACCGGGGGCGGTGAAGACCAGTGCGCGCACGTCAGCTCCTCGTCTCGGCCAGATCGCGGACCAGCGCGAGCGGGTCCCGCCGGTCCCCGAACACCTGGCGCAGGGCCCGTCCGGCCGCGTGCAAGCCCGCCATGCCGTGCACGGCTGGCCCGGGCGGTGTCGAGGCCGAGCAGAGATAGACGCCGTCCAGCGGGGTCCGGTAGGGGTCCCAGCGCGGCACCGGGCGCATCACCATCTGCCACGGGGTGGTCGCGCCGGCGGCGATGTCGCCGCCGACGTAGTTGGCGTTGCGCTCCTGCTCCTGCGCGGCCGTCACGACCGAGCGGTGCAGGACCAGGTCGCGGAAGCCGGGCGCGAACCGCTCGATCTGGGCCGTGACGACCTCGCCCAGGTCGCGGGTCGACCCGGCGGGCACGTGGGCATAGCTCCACAGCGTGTGCTGCCCGGCCGGTGCGCGCGAGGGGTCGACCACGCCCGGCTGCGCGGCGAGGACGTACGGCCGCTCGGGGTGCCGCCCGGCGGCGACCTCGCCCTCGGTGGCGGCCATCTCGGCCCGCGTGCCACCGAGGTGCAGAGTCCCGGCCCGGTCGCATCCCTCGGCCGCCCAGGGCACCGGGCCGCTCAGCGCGAAGTCCACCTTGCACACACCGCTGCCGTAGCGGAACCGCTCCAGCCACCGCCGGTACGACGCGGGCAGCCGGTCGCCGGCGATCTCCAGCAGGCCGCGGGCCGAGGTGTCGAGCAGGACGGCCCGCGACGGCGGCAGCTGGTCGAGGGACGTGACCCGCTCACCGGTCCGGATCGACCCGCCGAGCCCCCGGACCGCGTCGGCCAGTGCGTCGACGATGGCCTGGCTGCCGCCACGCGGGATCGGCCAGCCGACGCCATGGGCCAGCGCGCCGAGCAGCAGGCCGGCTCCGGCGGGGGCCAGGCCCCGCGGCGGCAGGATCGCGTGGGCGCTGAGCCCGGTGAGCAGGGCGGGGGCCACGTCCCCGGTGAACCGGCGGTTCCAGGCCGGGGAGCCCTGCTCCAGGATGCGTCCGGCCAGCCGGGCCGTCGTCGTGAGGTCCCGCGGCACGGACCGGAAGTCGGACACGAGCAGGTCGACGACCGACTGCCACCGGTCGACCAGCGGGCCGAAGAGCGACCTCCAGGCCGCGGCGTCCGGGCCGAGGCCGGCCGCCGTCCGCTCCAGGTCGGGCCAGGCCAGCCCGGCCCGGCCGCCGTCCAGCGGCTGGGCGTAGGCCACCTCGGGCTGCAGCATCTCGACGCCGTGCCGGGCCAGGTCGAAGGCGCGGAAGAACGGCGAGGCGACGGCCATCGGGTGCACCGCCGAGCAGACGTCGTGCTGGAAGCCGGGCAGCGTCAGCGCGGCTGTCCGAGCGCCGCCACCGAGCGTTGCCGCTGCCTCGACCACCACGACCCGCAGGCCGGCCGCGGCGAGGACGACCGCGGCGGCCAGGCCGTTGGGCCCGGAGCCGACCACCACGGCGTCCACGCTGCTGCGGTCGGCCATGACTAGGACACGCTGTGCGCGACGGCGTCGAAGGCCGCGACCGTGGCGAAGAGCGCGACGGCGTTCTGCGGGGTCGGCCAGCTCGAGAGCTTCGCGGCCACCACGCCGGCGGCCGGGTTGACGTAGACCATCTGGCCGTGAATCCCCAAGCACAGCAGGATGTTCCGGTCCGCGAAGGGGAACCAGAACTGGTTCCGGTACATGCCGCCGGGCATCCGGTTGTCGTCCGGGCTGAGGGCGAAGGCCTCGCGCGAGCTCGGGTCACCGGCGAAGCTGTCCCGGACCCAGGCCTGCGGCACGACCTGCTCACCGGTCAGCGAGACGCCGTCCCGGGCCAGGGCGGCGCCGAACCGGGCCAGGTCGCGCAGCGTGGCGCTGATGCCTCCGTCGAACATGCCGTCGCCGAACGCGTCGATGCCGATGTTCGCGTCCTGCTCGCAGCCGAGCCGGGACCAGAGCCGGTCCGACATCAGCCGCGGCATGGCCACCCCGGCTGCCGCCTCGCAGACCCAGCCCAGCACGTCGGTCTCGCAGGACCGGTACTCGAACGGTCCCCCGTGGGTGGCCTTCTGCCGCAACGACTTCAGGAACTCGTGCATCCCGGCGGGGACGCTCTCGTGGCGTGGGGGGGCCCAGCCGATCGCCTGCTCGAGCATCCGCACCTCGGCATCCTGGTCGAGGTAGCTCTCGGAGAAGGCGATGCCCGAGCGCATGTCGAGCAGATGGCGCACGGTGGCCCCGGCGTACCCGCTCCCGATCAGCTCGGGGACGTACTGCGTGACTCCGGCCTCGACGTCCAGGATCCCCTCTGCCGCAAGGCTTCCGGCCACGCAACCGACCAGTGACTTGGACACGGACATGAGCAGGTGCGGTGTCGTCGGTGCCATGCCGTCGGGGTACGCCTCGGCCACCAGGCGGCCGTCGTGCAGGACGGCCCAGCCGTCGGTCCACGTGGTGGCCATGATCGACCCGACCGTGGCCGACGACCCGTCGTACGGGCTGGTCACGGGGAGGTCGGCGACGTCGGAGGTGGTGCCCGCGCCGACGAGGGTGACCGGCGGGGGCCTCAGCCCGGCGACCGGACCGTCGCCCCGGGAGATCACCGCGGTGGGGAAGAGCTCGGCGATGTGCTGGAACGCCCACTGCAGCTGGGGCGGTGTCTGCCAGTTCTCGTTCGTGACCTGCAGACCCGCCGCCGACGTTGCGGCCATACCTAGTACTCCCCTGCTGGCGCCGGTGCGCCGGACTTGACGCCGACCGCGGGCAATTCTGTCACGTCGGGCGCGCTCTCCTGCGGGACCGCCGTGCCCGAGTAGCGCGCCCGGACGGAGTCGATCAGGTGCTTGGCCCGGATGGTCAGGACGCTGGGCGCGTTCGCCGAACGGCCCTCGGTCTGCAGCCGGCCCTTGGTGACCAGCACGCCCAGGTCGGCGCCCTTCCAGCGGTAGTCGCCCACGCCGTACACGCGCAGGAAGAAGCACTCGGCCTCGTGCTGCAGCTGGTGCCAGTCCAGCGCAGTCCGGGCGAAGACCAGCGCGCCGGTCCCGTCCACCGCGTACTGCCCGGTCGGAGGCGCGGTGTCGATGTGCTGCACCCCGGGCGCGATCTCCTTGATGATCATCTGGGACCAGACGTCGGACGACGCCAGCTCGGCCCACCGCTCGTTGACCTCGTCGACGTCGAGCTCGAACTCGACGCCCATGAACTCGAGCAGGTGGAAGAGGAACAGCGGCACGTCGGCGTACGCGCCCGCCGTGACGTTGGTGATGGCGGAGGCCCCGCTGATCCGCGGGTTGAGCTCGCCGAGGTAGACCTCGTCGCTGTCCAGGTCGACCAGCACGTCGACCTCGAAGAAGCCGCGGTAGCCCTCCTGCCCGAGCCGGTCGCCCAGCCGGCGGACCAGCTGGGTCGCCTTGACCCGGCGCTCGCCGGTCAGCACCTCGGGGAACATCTCGTTGCCGCACCAGCCGCCCCGGTACGGCGTCAGCTCGGCGAAGCCGGTCAGCTCACTCATGAACGGCCCGACGATCGTGCCGTGCCGGGTCAGGACCGCCTCGACCGCCACCGGCCGGTTGGTGATCCGCTTCATGATCTTGACGTCCTGGCCGACGATGTCGCCCTTGCTCCGCTCCCAGTCCGCCTCACTGGTCAGGAAGAACGTCGTCTTGCCCGAGTCGCCGTACGGCGTCTGCAGGACCAGGTCGGTGCCCAGGCCGGCGTCCTGCGCGGCCGCCACGACGTCCGGCCAGTCCTCGACCCGGGTCAGGACGTTCGGCACGCTCGGCGCTCCGGCCTCGTCGCCCAGCCGGGTGGTCACGATCTTGGAGTCCAGGCGCTCGCGCAGCTCGGCCGACGGCAGGATCAGGTCGTAGCCGAGCTCGTCGCAGATCCGCTCGGTCTCCTGGTCGAAGAAGACCATGGCCACCTTGGGCCGCGGGGCTCCGGGCGTCGGGCGCATGAGGGCCCGGATCTCGGCGTTCTTGAGCAGCCAGTTGTTGATCTCCTCGCCGCTCCGGAAGTCGACGTACGGCTTGTCCTTCGGCGTGATCACCCGCGGGTGGGCGCCGTCCCACGCGTCGTAGTACGTGACGTAGGTGAAGCCGCGGACCCACCGGTCCAGGCCCAGCAGGTTGAACGGCGTCGCGCCGACGAAGTAGACCGGCGTGTCGTTGGTCCGGAAGAAGTGCCGGATCTCGGAGATCCCGCGGATCGGCCGGCGCCGGTCGACCGGGACCGCAGGGCCGGCGAACGCCGCGTCGGTCCCGACACTGACGTCACCCCCGGTCAGGGACTTCTTGGCCGTCGCCGGCTTCGCGGTCGCCTTCTTCGTGCTCACGACGCACCTCCTCCAGGGCAACGGGCCCCCGCGCAGAACCTACCGGCCCGGGCCGCGCCCGGACCGGGGCACCAGCCTCAGATCCAGCACGCCGCCGGTGGCACCTCGTCGGCGCCCTCGACCGTGAGGCCCGCACCCGGGGAGCGGCCGCTCAGCCAGGCCAGCAGCTCGCTCTGGCCGCCGGTCAGCAGTGGGCCGCCCTCGCCCAGCTCCCGCTCGAGGCCGGTGTCGGTCGCCCGCAGCCGGACGGGCGGCGCGCCGTCACGTGCGGCCAGGGTGCCGAGGATGTCGTCGATCACCTGCGTGGCCAGCGCCTCGGGGATGTCGGCGAACGTGTAGCCCACGTCGAGGTCGGCGTGGTGCACCTCGAGCTCGCGCAGCCGCATCCAGACCAGCCGGCTCGGCGTGGCCGGCTCGCCGGTCCGCGGCCGTACCTCGACGGCCCAGGCCGCGGTGGGCAGCGAGCGCACCTTGGCCTCGAACTCGGCCGCCGTACGCCGGATGTCGGCAGCCAGCTCCGGCCCGGTACGCCGGGCGCCGGCCTCGATCTCGGCCGCGCGGGCGTCCATGCTGGCGTACTGCGGCTGCTCGACCCCGGTGCTGGCCCAGTCCAGCAGCCGGCCCAGCGACTCGGCCGCGCGGGCCAGGTGGGTCAGCAGGTGCGCGCGGGTCCAACCCGGCAGCAGGGTCGGCGCCTTGACCTGGGCGTCGGTGAGCGTGTCGACGCTCACCAGCAACAGGTCCGTCGACGTCTCGACGGTGCTCATCAGGTCCTCGTCCAACATCTCGCTCCCTGCTCCCTCCACCCCCGGACGGCCCCTGGATCCTAGGCCGCCCGGCTAGCCCTCCGGCCGGGCCCATCGGCCTCGACCTGCGCTGCGTCAGCCGGGTGGGGGGCTGCGGCGGGCGCGGGCCTCAGCCACCCGGGCTGCCAGCAGGTCGTCGCCGGGGTAGGTGACCTCCTCCAGGCACAGCCCGTGCGGCGCTACGACGGGAGCGGCCGGGTCGCGCACGCCGCCGGTCATCACCGCCAGCGGCCACTCGGCCGGGCGCCGGCCGCGGCCGACCTCGAGGACGGCACCCACCAGGGCCCGGACCATCGAGTGGCAGAACGCATCGGCGACGACAGTCGCCTCCAGCAGCGCGTCCACCCGCGACCACGAGAAGGCCAGCAGGGTCCGCACCGTCGTCGCGCCCTCGCGCCGCTTGCAGAACGCCGCGAAGTCGCCCAGACCCAACAGGCTCGCCGAGGCCGCGTCCATCGCGGCGACGTCGAGCGGCCCCCGGACCACCAGCACCTCGCGGCGCCGCAGCGGGTCGAGCCGCCGCGCGTCGTCCACGATCCGGTAGGCGTAGCGCCGCCTCAGCGCCGCGAACCGCGCGTCGAACCCCGGCGGCGCCGCGCTGACCCGGCGGACGACGAGGTCGGGGCCGAGGACGCCGGAGAGCCGGTGCCACAACGACTCCAACGGGTCCCGGTCGCTGCGCCCCGGCGTCGACGCGAGCACGTCGGCCGGCAGGTCGACGTGCGCGACCTGGCCCCGGGCGTGCACCCCCGTGTCGGTGCGCCCGGCCACGACGAGCCGGGGCGGCTCGGGCAGCCGCAGCACCCGGGCGATCGCCGCGCCGACGTCGCCCTCGACGGTGCGCAGGCCGGGCTGCATGGCCCAGCCGCTGAAGTCGGTGCCGTCGTACGCCAGGTCGAGCCTGACCCGGGTCCAGGCGCGCACGAGCCCGCCGTCCCCCTCGTGAGGGGAGGCGGGCTCGGCGCGTTGCTGCGAGCGGTTGCTCAGTCGTCGGCCTTGTCGGCCTTGTCGGCCGCGTCATCCGTGGCGTCGCCGTGGGTCCCGTCGGCGTCGGCCTCAGCCTCGGCCTCCTCGGCGTCCGGCATCGAGGCGGGCGCCTCGAACCCGGCGGCCTCGGCGGCCTCCTGGGTCGCGAACCACACCTCGGCGACGGTCTGGTCGTACCACTGCGACTCGGGCGTGTGGTACTTCATCGAGTCCTTGTTGCCCTTGATGTCGAAGCCCTCCGGCGCGCTGCCGTCGGCCAGCGGCGCGGCCGAACCCTCGCTGTACGGCGACTCGTCGGCGTCCGCCGCGGGGGCGGCCGGCGCGTCGGCCGCAGCGGCCTTCTTCGCCGGTGCCGGCTGCGACTTCTTGGCCGCCCGCTTGGTCGCGGCCTCGGCCTCGCGCACCGTCGCCTGCTTCGGCGACAGTGGCTCCCGGACCAGCTCGATCACGGCCATGGGGGCGTTGTCGCCCTTGCGCGGCCCGATCTTGGTGATCCGGGTGTAGCCGCCCTGCCGCTCCGCGACGTCCGGAGCGATCTCGGTGAACAGCCGGTGCACGACACCCTTGTCGTGGATGACGGCGAGCACCCGGCGCCGGGCGTGCAGGTCACCGCGCTTGGCGAAGGTGACCAGCCGCTCGGCCAGCGGGCGCAGCCGCTTCGCCTTCGCCTGGGTGGTGGTGATCCGGTCGTGCTCGAACAGCGCCTGGGCCAGGTTGCCCAGGATCAGCCGCTCGTGCGCCGGACCGCCGCCGAGGCGAGGGCCCTTGGTGGGCGTAGGCATTTTCGGTGTCTCCTATGGGTTTTGGTACGCCGGTCGCTCTACCGCGTCCTGCGCTCCGACGCTGCTGGGCTCAGAACTCAGTACTGCTCGTCCTCGGCGTACGCCGCGTCGTCGTCGAAGCTGTCGACGACGGCGCTCGGGTCGAATCCGGGCGGGCTGTCCTTGAGCGCCAGACCCATGCCGACCAGCTTGGCCTTGACCTCGTCGATCGACTTCGCACCGAAGTTGCGGATGTCGAGGAGGTCGGCCTCGCTGCGGGACACGAGCTCGCCCACGGTGTGGATGCCCTCGCGCTTGAGGCAGTTGTAGGACCGGACGGTCAGGTCCAGCTCCTCGATCGGCAGCGCCAGGTCGGCCGCCAGGGCGGCGTCGGTCGGCGACGGGCCCATGTCGATGCCCTCGGCCTCGACGTTGAGCTCGCGGGCCAGCCCGAACAGCTCGACCAGCGTCTTGCCGGCGGACGCCATCGCGTCGCGCGGGAGCATCGAGCGCTTGGTCTCGACGTCGACGACCAGCCGGTCGAAGTCGGTGCGCTGCTCGACGCGGGTCGCCTCGACCTTGTAGGTCACCTTCAGGACCGGCGAGTAGATCGAGTCGACCGGCACGCGGCCGATCTCGGCGTCGCCGGCCTTGTTCTGGGCCGCGGAGACATAGCCCCGGCCGCGCTCGACGGTGAGCTCCATCTCGAGCTTGCCCTTGCCGTTGAGGGTGGCCAGGTGCAGCTCCTGGTTGTGGACCTCGACGCCGGCCGGCGGCGCGATGTCGGCGGCGGTGACGGCGCCGGGGCCCTGCTTGCGCAGGTACATCACGACCGGCTCGTCGTGCTCGCTGGAGACCACGAGGTTCTTGATGTTCAGGATCAGGTCGGTGACGTCTTCCTTGACACCGGGGACCGTCGAGAACTCGTGCAGGACGCCGTCGACACGGATGCTGGTGACGGCCGCACCCGGGATCGAGGAGAGCAGGGTACGGCGCAGGGAGTTGCCGAGCGTGTAGCCGAAGCCCGGCTCCAGGGGCTCGATGACGAACCGCGAGCGGTACTCGTCAACGGAGTCTTCGGTCAGGCCTGGGCGCTGTGCGATGAGCACTGTTCTTCATTCCTTCCCACGGGCATCCGCTATTTGATGCCCAGTGACGTCCCCCGGAGGGGACCGGCGCCGCGGATCTCTGTCCGCCCGCGACGCCGTACTGCGGTGTGAGCCTTACTTGCTGTAGAGCTCGACGATCATCTGCTCCTGCACCTGGGTGTCGATCACCTGGCGCGAGGGGAGCGCGTGCACGAGGACCCGCATCCGGTTGGGGTTGACCTCGAGCCACGCCGGGACGGTCCGCTCGCCGGCCTCGGCCCGCGCGATGACGAACGGCGTCATCTCCCAGGACTTCTCCCGGACGGTGACGATGTCGTTCTCGCTGACCCGGGCGCTGGGGATGTCGAGCTTGTGGCCGTTGACCAGGATGTGGCCGTGCCGGACGAGCTGGCGGGCCATGTCGCGGGACTTGGCGAAGCCGGCCCGGAAGACCACGTTGTCGATCCGCGACTCCAGGATGCGCAGCAGGTTCTCGCCGGTCTTGCCGGGGCGACGGTGCGCCTCCTCGTAGTACCCGCGGAACTGCTTCTCCAGGACGCCGTAGATCCGGGCGGCCTTCTGCTTCTCGCGCATCTGCAGGAGGTACTCGCTCTCCTTGATGCGGGCGCGGCCGTGCTCACCCGGGGGGTAGGGCCGGATCTCGATGGGGCACTTGGGGCCGTCGCACTTGGAGCCCTTGAGGTAGAGCTTGACCTTCTCGCGGCGGCAACGCTTGCAGTCTGGGCCGGTGTACCGAGCCATGTGTTTTCTACTCTCCTAATGCTGGCTGGACAGCCGGTCAGACGCGGCGACGCTTGGGCGGGCGGCAACCGTTGTGCGGCACGGGGGTCACGTCAGAGATGACGCCGACCTCCAGCCCCGCAGCGGTCAGGGAGCGGATCGCCGTCTCGCGGCCCGAACCCGGGCCCTTCACGAAGACGTCCACCTTGCGCATGCCGTGCTCCATGGCCCGGCGCGCGGCGGACTCGGCGGCCATCTGCGCCGCGAACGGCGTGGACTTGCGCGAGCCCTTGAACCCGACCTGACCGGCCGAGGACCAGGCGATGACCGCTCCGGCCGGGTCGGTGATCGAGACGATGGTGTTGTTGAACGTGCTCTTGATGTGAGCATGCCCGTGGGCGACGTTCTTCTTCTCCTTGCGGCGGACCTTCTTGGCCGCGGCGCGCTTCTGGGGGGGCATTACTTACGGCCTGCCTTCTTCTTGCCGGCGACGGTGCGCTTGGGGCCCTTGCGGGTGCGGGCGTTGGTCTTGGTGCGCTGACCGCGCACCGGGAGGCCGCGACGGTGCCGCAGGCCCTCGTAGCTGCCGATCTCGACCTTGCGGCGGATGTCGGCGGCGACCTCGCGGCGGAGGTCGCCCTCGAGCTTGTAGCTGCCCTCGAGGTAGTCGCGGAGCTTGACCAGCTCCTCGTCACCGAGGTCCTTCACGCGCGAGTTCGGGTTGACCCCGGTCTCGGCCAGGGTCTGGCGGGCGCGGGTGCGGCCGACGCCGTAGATGTAGGTGAGGGCGACCTCGACGCGCTTGTCACGCGGGAGGTCGACGCCGACGAGGCGTGCCATCTGGTGCTCCTGGATCTCGGGCTGGGCCCGTTGTCGCGAAGTCCTGGTGCAACACCGTCCCTCCCGCTCTCGCGCGAGGTCCCCGGCTTCGCTCCGGGGGTGTCGTCCAGCTGGTGCTGGGGTCGGGTGCTGCGCTTGTTCAGTTGTGCGTACGACGACGAGCTGCGGCGTACACGGTGGTGCTCCGGCTCAGCCCTGGCGCTGCTTGTGGCGCAGGTTCTCGCAGATCACCATGACCCGGCCGTGACGGCGGATCACCTTGCACTTGTCGCAGATCTTCTTGACGCTCGGCTTGACCTTCATCGCCCTGTGCTTCTACTCGGGTGCCTGATGGACGTGGTGGGGAGGTGAACGTGGCTCAGCGGTAGCGGAAGACGATGCGGCCGCGGGACAGGTCGTACGGGCTGAGCTCCACCACTACGCGGTCCTCGGGGAGGATCCGGATGTAGTGCTGGCGCATCTTCCCCGAGATGTGCGCGAGGACCTTGTGGCCGTTGCTCAGCTCGACCCGGAAGGTCGCGTTGGGCAGGGCCTCGACAACTGTGCCCTCGATCTCGATGACGCCGTCCTTCTTCGCCATGTCCTCCACAATCCGTACTCGACGTGCTTGGCCGACCCCCGGTCAGGGGCAGGCAGATGGGCCTCAGCGCACGCGCTAGACGGGTCCCAGATCCAGCCACTCCAGCCGCGGGGCCTGGCAGGGACGAAAAGTGCTCGTGAGCCGACTGCCAAGACTACCCGCTGAGCACGAAATGATGAAATCCACCCGCCCCCAGCCCCCCAACCCGCGTGCTCCCATCCGGCCGCGGTACTCCATCCCGGCCGGTTCGGAAGGCATATTTCGGGCCCGGCTACCGGCCGGAGGGGAGCAAGGCGGCCGGAGGGGAGCACGGGGGTGGGGTGGGTGCGGTCAGAGGTGGGTGGGCAGGGGTCACAGGTGGCCGGGGGTGGCGCCGACCTGGGCCAGGCCGGCCGCGCCGCCGTCCAGGGCGGTCAGCACCCAGGGGCCGTCCTCGGTCACCGCGACCGAGTGCTCCCAGTGGGCGGCCCGGCCGCCGTCGACGGTGAGCACGGTCCAGCCGTCGTCCAGGGTGCGGGTCTGCGGGCGGCCCGCGGTGAGCATCGGCTCGACGGCCACGCACAGCCCGGCAGCGATCTTCGGCCCGCGGGAGCGGACCCGGTAGTTCGGCACCTGCGGGTCCTCGTGCATCGAGCGGCCGATGCCGTGCCCGACGTAGTCCTCGACGATCCCGTACGCCGCGGGGGCCCCCGCCGCGCCCTCGGCCCCGGCGCCCGTCACGAAGTCCTCGATCGCCGCACCGACGTCGTACAGCCGGCCGCCGACCTGCAGGGCGGCGATGCCGTGCCACATGGCCAGCTCGGTGGCCTCCACCAGCGCGACGTCCGCGGCCGACCGGGGAGCACCGACGATCACCGAGACGGCGGCGTCACCGTGCCAGCCGTCGACGATCGCCCCGCAGTCGATCGAGACCAGGTCGCCGTCGGCCAGGACCCGCGAGCCCGGGATGCCGTGCACCACCTGGTCGTTGACCGAGATGCACAGGCTGGCCGGGAAGTCGATGGCGCCCGGGCCACCCGGCACCCCGATGAACGACGGCACCCCGCCGCCGTCCCGGATGTGCTTCTCGGCGATCTGGTCCAGCTCGCCGGTGGTCAGGCCGGCCCGCACGGACTCCTGCATGAGCCGGAGGGTCTCCCCCACCAGTACGCCGGCCCGCCGCATCGCCTGGATGTCCTGCGGCGCCTTCAGGTCCGGGCCGGACCGTCCCAACATCAGGTCAGCTCTCAGCGGCGCCGGCGTGCGCGGCGTCCAGCGCGAGCACGATCCGGTCGGCCACCTCGTCGACCGGGCCCAGGCCGTCGACCCGGACCAGCAGGCCCCGGCCGGCGTAGAGGTCGATCAGCGGCGCGGTCTCGTCGGCGTAGATCTTCTGCCGGTTGCGGATCACGTCCTCGGTGTCGTCGCTGCGGCCCTGCGTCGCCGCCCGCTCGAGAAGCCGCTGCACGACCACCTCGTCGTCGACGGCCAGCTCGATCACGTGGTCCAGCGCGTGCTCCCTGGCCGAGAGCATGTCGTCCAGCTCGGCGACCTGCGCCTTGGTCCGCGGGTAGCCGTCCAGCAGGAACCCGGGCTCGCAGTCCGGCTGGGCCAGCCGGTCCCGCACGAGGTCGTTGGTGACCGAGTCCGGCACGTAGTCGCCCGCGTCGACGATCGCCTTGACCTTGACCCCCAGCGGGGTCTCGTCGGCGATGTTGCTGCGGAAGATGTCCCCGGTCGAGATCGCCGGGACGCCGTAGTGCCCGGCCAGTCGCGCTGCTTGGGTCCCCTTGCCCGCACCGGGCGGACCCAGGATGAGCAGGCGCATCAGCGCAGGAAGCCTTCGTAGTGCCGCTGCTGCAGCTGGGACTCGATCTGCTTCACGGTCTCCAGGCCGACCCCGACGATGATCAGGATCGACGTGCCGCCGAACGGGAAGTTCTGGTTCGCATTGACCAGGACCAGGGCGATGATCGGGATCAGCGAGATGATCCCGAGGTAGATCGAGCCCGGGAACGTGATCCGGGTCAGGATGTAGTCGAGGTACTCCGCCGTCGGCCGCCCGGCCCGGATGCCCGGGATGAACCCGCCGTACTTCTTCATGTTGTCCGCGACCTCGTCCGGGTTGAACGTGATCGAGACGTAGAAGTAGGTGAAGAACACGATCAGCGCGAAGTAGCTGATCATGTAGACCGGGTGGTCGCCGCGGACGAAGTTGATCTGGACCCACTTGGCCCAGCCGGGCGGGTGGGTCTGGCTCTGGAACTGGGTCAGCAGCGCCGGGATGTAGAGCAGCGACGAGGCGAAGATGACCGGGATGACGCCGGCCATGTTGAGCTTCAGCGGGATGTACGTCGTCGTGCCGCCGTACATCTTGCGGCCGATCATCCGCTTCGCGTACTGGACCGGCACCCGTCGCTGACACTGCTCGACGAAGACGACCAGCGCCATCACGACGATGCCGACCGCGATCACCAGCAGGAAGATCGCCCAGCTGTCCTTGCTGGTCTTGATCGACCACAGCGAGGTCGGGAAGCGGGCGGCGATCTGGGTGAAGATCAGCAGCGACATGCCGTTGCCGATCCCGCGGTCCGTGACGAGCTCGCCGAGCCACATGATCACGCCGGTGCCGGCGGTCATGGTCAGGATCATCATCAGGATGGTCGGGATCGCGGTGTTCGGCACGACCGGGTTGGCGCACTGGACGCCGAACAGGTTCTGCGGGTTGCGGGCCAGGGTGACCAGCGTGGCCGACTGCAGGACGGCCAGGCCGATGGTCAGGTAGCGGGTGTACTGCGTGAGCTTGGCCGTGCCCGCCTGGCCCTCCTTCTTGAGGGTCTCGAACCGCGGGATCACCACCGTCAGCAGCTGCACGATGATGCTGGCCGTGATGTACGGCATGATCCCGAGCGCGAAGATGGACAGCTGCAGCAGCGCGCCACCGCTGAACAGGTTGACCAGCCCGAGCACACCCGAGGCCGACGCCGACGGCAGGCACTGCTGCACGGCGGTGTAGTCCACGCCCGGGACCGGGATGAACGACCCCAGCCGGAACAGCGCCATGATGCCGATCGTGAACAGCAGCTTCTTGCGCAGGTCCGGCGTGCGGAACGCCCGAGCGAACGCAGTGAGCACGAGCCCTCCCTCTACCTACCGACCGAGCGACGAACCGACGACTGACGGACCACGACAAGCATCGACCAAAGGCCGGTCGACCTACAGCTCCGTGGTGCTCCCACCGGCGGCCGCGATCTTGTCCTTGGCGGCGCCGGAGAACCGGTGCACGGTCACGTCGAGCTTGACGGACACCTCGCCCGTCCCCAGAACCTTAACCGGCAGCCCGCCGCGGACGGCGCCCTTCGCCACCAGATCCTCGACCGTGACCGAGCCACCGTCGGGGAACAGGGAGCCGAGCTTGTCCAGGTTGACCACCTGGTACTGGACCCGGAACGGGTTGGTGAAGCCGCGCAGCTTGGGCAGCCGCATGTGCATCGGCATCTGCCCGCCCTCGAACGACTCGGGCACCTGGTAGCGCGCCTTCGTGCCCTTGGTGCCGCGGCCGGCGGTCTTGCCGCGCTTGCCGCCCTCGCCGCGGCCGACCCGGGTCTTGGCCGTCTTGGCCCCCGGGGCCGGGCGCAGGTGGTGCACCTTGAGCAGCGAGCCGCTGCTCTTCGCAGCCGGTGCGGACGTGTCAGCGCTCTTGGCTGCCATGACTAGTCGACCTCCTCGACGGCGACCAGGTGGCGCACCGTGTTGACCATGCCGCGAATCTCGGGCCGGTCCTCCTTGACGACCACGTCGCCGATCCGCTTCAGCCCGAGGCTGCGCAGGGTCTGGCGCTGGTTGTCCTTGCCGCCGATACCGGACTTCTTCTGGGTGACCTTCAGGCGGACCATCACGCCCCCAGACCGGCCGCCCGGGCGCGCAGCAGCGCGGCGGGGGCGACGTGCTCGAGGGGCAGACCGCGACGGGCGGCCACGGCCTCGGGGCGCTCGAGGCCCCGCAGTGCGGCGACCGTCGCGTGCACGATGTTGATCGCGTTGTCCGAGCCGAGCGACTTGCTCAGGACGTCGTGGACACCGGCGCACTCCAGGACGGCGCGGACGGGGCCACCGGCGATGACACCGGTACCGGGCGCGGCCGGCCGCAGCAGGACGACGCCGGCCGCGGCCTCACCCTGGATCGGGTGCGGGATCGTGCCCTGGATGCGGGGGACCTTGAAGAAGGCCTTCTTGGCTTCCTCGACGCCCTTGGCGATCGCCGCCGGCACCTCCTTGGCCTTGCCGTAGCCGACGCCCACTGTGCCGTCGCCGTCGCCGACGACCACCAGTGCGGTGAAGCTGAACCGGCGGCCACCCTTGACGACCTTGGCGACTCGGTTGATGGTGACGACGCGCTCGATGTACGCGGTCTTCTCCGCGCCACCGTCGCGCCGGTTGTCACGGTCACGACCGCCGCCGCGGCGCTCTCCGCCACTACCTCCGGCCGTGCCACCCCTACGCTGGGGACCTGGCATCAGACGTTCCTCATCTCTTCAACAGCATCAGCAAAAGCGTTGGTACGACGCGTGTCCGGGCGGCACGTCACAGGGACAGGCCCCCCTCGCGGGCGCCGTCGGCGATCGCGGCGACCCGGCCGTGGTAGCGGTTGCCGCCCCGGTCGAAGACCACGGCGTCGACACCGGCCGCCTTGGCCCGCTCGGCCACCAGCTCGCCGACCTTCTTGGCCTTGGCGGTCTTGTCGCCGCCCAGGGAGCGCAGATCGGACTCCATCGTCGAGGCCGAGGCCAGCGTCCGGCCGGCCAGGTCGTCGACCACCTGGACGTAGACGTGGCGGGCCGACCGGCTGACGACGAGCCGCGGGCGGCTCGGCGTCCCGTTGACCTTCTTGCGGACCCGGAGGTGGCGACGCCCGCGTGCGGCGACGCTGCCCTTGGCGCGCTTGACCGTGACTGCCATGGCTTACTTCCCAGCCTTTCCGACCTTGCGGCGGACCTGCTCGCCGGCGTACCGGACGCCCTTGCCCTTGTACGGGTCCGGCTTGCGGAGCTTGCGGATGTTGGCGGCGACCTCGCCGACCTGCTGCTTGTCGATGCCCTGGACGCTGAACCGCGTCTGCGACTCGACGACGAAGGTGATGCCCTCCGGCGGCGAGATCACGATCGGGTGGCTGAAGCCGAGCGCGAACTCCAGGTCGGAGCCCCTCGCCAGGACGCGGTAGCCGGTCCCGACGATCTCCAGCTTCTTCTCGTAGCCGTCGGTGACGCCGATGACCATGTTGTTGATCAGCGTCCGGGTCAGGCCGTGCAGCGAGCGGCTCATCCGCTCGTCGTCCGGCCGGGTGACGGCGATCGTGCCGTCGTCGGCCTTGGCGACCTCGATCGGCGCGGCGACGGTGTGCGACAGGGTGCCCTTGGGTCCCTTCACGGTGACGGCGCTGCCCTCGATGGCAACGTCGACGGCCGAGGGGACGGCAACGGGGAGACGACCGATACGCGACATGTCAGCCCCTCACCAGACGTAGGCGAGGACTTCCCCACCCACGCCCTTCTTCGAAGCCTGGCGGTCGGTCAGCAGGCCACCGGACGTCGAGATGATCGCGACGCCCAGGCCGCCGAGGACCTTGGGCAGGTTGGTCGACTTGGCGTAGACCCGCAGGCCCGGCTTGGAGACCCGGCGGATGCCCGCGATGGAGCGCTCCCGGTTCGGGCCGAACTTCAGCTCGAGGGTCAAGGTCTTGCCGACCTCGGCGTCCTCGACCTTCCAGGACGAGATGTAGCCCTCGGCCTGGAGGATCTCCGCGACGTGGCTCTTCAGCTTGCTGAAGGGCATCGACACGGTGTCGTGGTACGCCGAGTTGGCGTTGCGCAGACGGGTCAGCATGTCTGCGATCGGGTCGGTCATCATGGGGCTTCAGGCCCTCTCTCGCCGTGGTTTCCGCCGGCCGTGATGGCCGCGGACCTTCGACGTTGTGGTTGCTACCAGGAGCTCTTGGTGATGCCGGGGAGCTCGCCGCGGTGGGCCATCTCCCGCAGGCAGATCCGGCACAGGCCGAACTTGCGGTAGACCGAGCGAGGCCGCCCGCACCGCTGGCAGCGGGAGTACCCGCGGACAGCGAACTTCGGCTTCGCGTTTGCCTTGTTGACCAGCGCAGTCTTCGCCACGGTCAGTTCTCCTTGAACGGGAAGCCGAGGCGGCGCAGGAGCGCGCGACCCTCGTCGTCGGAGGTGGCGGTCGTGACGATGGTGATGTCCATGCCGCGCACCCGGTCGGTCTTGTCCTGGTCGATCTCGTAGAACATCGACTGCTCGTTGAGACCGAACGTGTAGTTGCCCCGGCCGTCGAACTGGCGCGGGGAGAGGCCGCGGAAGTCGCGGATCCGCGGGAGCGCCACCGACAGCAGCCGGTCCAGGAACTCCCACATCCGGTCGCCGCGCAGCGTGGTGTGCGCGCCGATCGGCATGCCCTCGCGGAGCTTGAACTGGGCGATCGACTTGCGGGCCTTGGTCACCTGCGGCTTCTGGCCGGTGATGGCCGCCAGGTCGCGGATCGCGCCGTCGATCAGCTTGGAGTCGCGGGCCGCCTCGCCGACACCCATGTTGACGATCACCTTGGTGACCGTCGGGATCTGCATGACGTTGCCGAACGCGAACTCCTCGCGCAGCGCCGGTGCGATCTCCTCGCGGTAGCGCAGCTTCAGGCGGGGCAGGTCGCGAGCGGCCCGCTCGGTCGCTGTGCTGTCCGTGGTGTCTGTGGTGTCTGTGGTGTCTGTGCTCATCAGATGTCCTTGCCGGAACGCTTGGCGAACCGCACCCGGGCCGTGCGCTCCACGCCGTCACGGGTGACGGTGTCCTCGCGCAGGCCCACCCGGGTGCGCTTCTTGGTGTCGGGGTCGACCAGCATCACGTTGCTCACGTGGATCGCGGCCTCCTGGGTCACGATCCCGCCGGTCTTGGTGCCGCGGCCGCTGGTGCCGAGCTTGGTGTGCCGCTTGACCCGGTTCACGCCCTCGACGAGCACCCGCGAGCGCTCGGGGTAGACGGCGATGACCTTGCCGGTCTTGCCGCGGTCGCCGCCGTTCTTCTGCGACGCACCGGTGATCACCTCGACGGTGTCACCCTTCTTGATCTTCATCTTCGCGACTGTTGCCTTCGCCATCACAGCACCTCCGGCGCGAGCGAGATGATCTTCATGAAGCGCTTCTCGCGCAGCTCGCGGCCGACCGGGCCGAAGATGCGCGTGCCGCGCGGGTCGCCGTCGGGACGCAGCAGCACGGCGGCGTTCTCGTCGAAGCGGATGTACGAGCCGTCCGGACGGCGGCGCTCCTTCACGGTGCGCACGATGACCGCCTTGACGACGTCGCCCTTCTTGACGTTGCCGCCGGGGATGGCGTCCTTGACGGTCGCCACGATGACGTCACCGATGCCGGCGTACCGGCGCCCGGAGCCGCCGAGCACCCGGATGCACAAGATCTCCTTGGCACCGGTGTTGTCGGCGACCTTCAGTCGCGACTCCTGCTGAATCACTGTCCGACTCCTGTTACTTGGCTTTTTCGAGGATCTCGACGAGCCGCCAGTGCTTGGTGGCGGACATCGGGCGGGTCTCCATGATCAGGACCCGGTCACCGACGCCGGCCGCGTTGGCCTCGTCGTGCGCCTTGACCTTGCTGGTACGCCGCAGGACCTTGCCGTACAGCGGGTGCTTGACCCGGTCCTCCACCGCGACGACGACGGTCTTGTCCATCTTGTCGCTCACCACGAGGCCCAACCGGGTCTTGCGGTCGTTGCGGCTGTCCTCGACGTCGGCCGCGGTGGCGCTGTCGTTGGTCTGTTCGCTCATGCTGTGCCTTCTTGGTCCTCAGGTGCTTCGGTGATGCCCAGCTCGCGCTCACGCATGATCGTGTAGATCCGCGCGATGTCACGGCGTACGGCGCGCAGCCGGCCGTGGCTCTCCAGCTGGCCGGTGGCCGACTGGAACCGCAGGTTGAACAGCTCTTCCTTGGCCTTGCGCAGCTCCTCGACGAGACGCTCGTCGTCGAAGCCCCGCAGGTTGCCCGGTGCCAGGTCCTGGGATCCGATCGCCATCAGGAGTCACCACCCTCACGCTGCACGAAGCGGCATTTCATCGGGAGCTTGTGCATCGCCAGGCGCAGCGCCTCGCGAGCGACCGGCTCCGGGACGCCGGCCAGCTCGAACATGACCCGGCCGGGCTTGACGTTGGCGATCCACCACTCGGGCGAGCCCTTGCCGGAACCCATCCGGGTCTCGGCCGGCTTCTTCGTGATCGGGCGGTCCGGGTAGATGTTGACCCAGACCTTGCCGCCACGCTTGATGTACCGGGTCATCGCGATACGCGCGGACTCGATCTGACGGTTCGTGACGTACGCCGGCTCGATGGCCTGGATGCCGTAGTCGCCGAACGCGATCCGGGTGCCACCGGTGGCAGCGCCCGAACGTCCCGGGTGGTGCTGCTTGCGGTGCTTGACCCGACGAGGGATCAACATGTCAGGCCTCCGTTCCGCTGGTCTCGGTGGTCGCGCCGGCAGTGCTGGGCGTGCTGGGCGCAGTGCTCGTGGCCTCCGCCGGTGCGGCCGTGGCCTCGGTCACGGTCTCGGTCGCCGGGGAGGCGGGAGCGGTCTCGACGGCCGCAGCCGGTGCGGCGTCCGCCGGGCCCGTGGTCGGTGCGCCGTCGGCGGCCGGCCGGCGGCCGCGGGTCGGGCGCTCGGCCCGG
>CAWCHK010000009.1:0-272566 GCA_963795385.1 uncultured Actinomycetota bacterium | reverse complement strand
CGGGATCGTGAACGCCTACAACGCCGTGACCGGCCGGTCCTAGCCGGACCGTAGCCGGAGCCGGACGCTTAGCCGTACGCACCGACGGGCACAAGTGGCCCGATGGCCCCTTTGCGGGGCCGGGTCGGGGACTTGTGCCCGTCGGTGTGGTCGTTCTCGGTGGTTGCTGCCGGAGCGATCGGCCTCGGTCAGCCGGCCGAGTCGCCCGGGGCCGGCGCGTCCTCGGCCAGGATCCGGTAGAGGCTCTTGCGGGCCTGCACCAGCACCTCCCCGGCCTGCGACACCTGCTCGCGGGTCCCGTCGTGAGAGACGGTGTGGACGGCGACCATCAGGGTGCCGACCAGCTGCCGAAGCTCACGAGCCTCGCCGCTGACGCCGCCACTGACGTCGTCCCACGGCGAGCCGAGCTCGGCCCGGTGCTCCTCGACGTAGGCCGTGCCGGTCTCCGTCAGCGTCGCGGTCTTGCGCCCCTCGACCCGCTCGAACGCGACGAGCCCCTCGTCCTCGAGCTGCTGCAGCGCGGGGTAGATGGAGCCGGGGCTCGGCACCCACAGACCGCCCGTCTTGTCCTGGATCTGCTGGATCAGCTCGTAGCCGTGCATCGGCTCGGACTCCAGGAGCAGGAGGATGGCGGCCCGGACGTCGCCGCGGCCGCCGCGGCCACCGCGGCGGCCACCGCCTCGCCGGCCGAAGCCGGGGCCACGCCCGGCGCCGAAACCAGGGCCGAAGCCCGGTCCGAAACCCGGTCCGAAGCCGTGGCCCCCGGGCTCGAAGCCCTCCGTCCCGCGTCCACCGCGGCGACTACGAGCGCGTGAACCGCGAGGGTTGCGTCGGTCATCTGCTGGCTCTTCCATGCGTGCCTCCGGTCGGGCCCACCGGCGGCCGTGCGGCCACCGATCCGGCTGGTCGTCGTGCTGGTGATGGTGCTGGTGATGTTCGTGCTGAGAAGTCTGAATGCTGCTCATGGTATATCTCCGATCTGTCTTGATGCGTTGACGATATATCGGGAACCAGTCGACGTCAAGATCCATTCCCTGCGCTCCGGGCCGAGCGGGACCGGCTCGAGCCGGCGGCCCTGAGCGGCCTCAGCCGGGGATGACGAACAGCGAGCGGGCCTGGCCGTCGACGTCGTGCAGCACGGCGACCAGGTCACCGTCCGGACCGAACGCCGCGACCGGCCGGTCACCCGCACCGGTGGCCGCCAGCCGCTGGCCGTACCGGAGGGTGACGACGTCCTCGGCCAGGAGCTCGCGCGCCGGGAGCGCCGCCCGGGCGGCCCCCGCGAGCGGCAGGTAGCCGAAGTCGCGCTCCAGATCCTCCAGCGTCCGGGCTTCGGCCAGCCCGAACGGTCCCACGCGGGTCCGCCGCAGGGCGGTCAGGTGCCCGCCCACGGCGAGCCGCTCCCCCAGGTCACGGGCCAGCGCGCGCACGTAGGTGCCCGAGCTCACCTCGACCTCGACGTCGAGGTCGAGCATCGGCACGCCGTCGACGACGGCGGCCCGGCGCCCGACCAGGTCGAACCGGTGCACGGTGACCGGGCGGCTGGCCAGCTCGACCTGCTCCCCCGCGCGGACCCGCGCGTACGACCGCCGGCCGTCCACCTTGATGGCGCTGACCGCGCTGGGCCGCTGGGCGATCTCGCCGGTCAGCTCCCGGACCGCCGCGGTCAGCTCGTCGGCCGGTACGCCGGAGGCGTCCGCGGTCCGGACGACCTCTCCCTCGGCGTCGTCCGTGACGGTCGCCGCGCCCAGCCTGATCGTCGCGGTGTAGGTCTTGTCGGTGCCGACGAGGTAGGTCAGCAGCCGGGTGCCGTGGCCGAGCCCCAGCACCAGCACGCCCGTCGCCATCGGGTCGAGCGTTCCGGCGTGCCCGACCTTGCGGGTGCCGGCCAGCCGGCGGGTGCGGGCCACGACGTCGTGACTGGTCCAGCCCGGGGCCTTGTCGACGACCAGGACCCCCGACGGTGGGCTCGGTCCGTCAGTGCGCGCCGGGGGCATCGGCGTCGTCGCCCGCGCGCTCGTCCGCCTCGTCGTCAGCGTCGTCGTCGTCATCGTCGTCGTCGTCAACGTCCGCCAACGGCCGACGGTACGGGTCCGCCTCGCCGGCGAAGGCCTTGTCGGCGGCCAGCGCGGCCACCTCGGCGTCCCGGGCCGCGGCCGCGGCGAGCAGCTCGTCGATGTGCGAGGCGTTCTCCGGGACCGCGTCGGCCAGGAACTCCAGGGTGGGCGTGAGCCGCAGGCCGGTCTGCTTGCCGACCTCGCTGCGCACCACACCCTTGGCGCTCTCCAGCGCGGCCGCTGTGGCCGCCCGGTCGTCCTCGGTGCCGAGCACGGTGTAGAAGATCGACGCGTGCTGGAGGTCACCGGTCATCCGCACGTCGGTGATGGTGATGAAGCCCAGCCGGGGGTCCTTGACCCTCGTCTCGAGCATCTCGGCCACGACGACCTTCACCCGGTCGGCCATCTTCAACGCCCTCGCGTTGTCGACCATGACTTCTCCTCAGTCCCGATCTTGCGTTCCGACAGTCAGTCGAGGTCGTCGTCGTCGAGCATCCGGCGCCGGACACCGAGAACCTCGACCTCCGGGCGTCCCTCCACCAGCCGCTCGCACCCGTCCAGCACCTCGTTGGCGTGCGCGTGCGTCGACGAGACCACGGCCACCGCGACCTCGCACCGCCGGTGCAGGTCGATCGACCCGGTCTCGGCGGCCGACACCTCGAAGCGCCGTCGCAGCTCGGCCACGATCGGGCGCACCAGCGAGCGCTTCTCCTTCAGCGAGTGCACGTCGCCGAGCAGCAGGTCCACGGTCAAGGTGCCGACCACCATGGTGAGCGGGTCCGCGAGCTGAGCGAGGGCCGGGGCCCGCCGCTCAGGCCCGCGGCTTCTCGCGCAGCTCGAAGGTCTCGATGACGTCATCGACCTTGATGTCGTTGTACGACCCCAGGTTGATGCCGCACTCGAAGCCCTCGCGCACCTCGGTCGCGTCGTCCTTGAACCGCCGGAGACCGGCGATCTCGAGGTTGTCGGCGATGACCGTGCCGTCCCGCAGGAGCCGGGCCTTGGCGTTGCGGCGGATCTCCCCGCTGCGGACCAGGGACCCGGCGACGCTGCCGAACCGGCTGGAGCGGAAGACCTCGCGCACCTCGGCCGTGCCGAGCTGCACCTCCTCGAACTCCGGCTTGAGCATGCCCTTGAGGGCGGCCTCGATGTCGTCGATCGCCTGGTAGATCACCGAGTAGTACCGGATCTCCACGCCCTCGCGGTCGGCGACGTCGGCGTTCTGGCCCTCAGCTCGCACGTTGAACCCGATGATGATCGCCTCGGAGGCAACCGCCAGGTTGATGTTGTTCAGCGTGATGGCGCCGACGCCGCGGTCGATGATCCGCAGGTCGACCTCCTCGCCGACATCGATCTGCAGCAGGGCGTCCTCGAGTGCCTCGACCGAGCCGGACACGTCGCCCTTGAGGATCAGGTTGAGCGTCTCGACCTTGCCTGCGGCGAGAGCCTCGTTGAGGTCCTCCAGGCTGATCCGCTTGCGGGCCTTCGCCAGCGCGGCCTGCCGGTCGGCAGCCTCGCGCTTCTCGGCGATCTGGCGCGCCGTACGGTCGTCCGGAGCGACCAGGAACGTGTCGCCGGCACCGGGAACGGAGGTCAGGCCGAGCACCTGTACCGGCCGGGACGGAGTGGCCTCGTCCAGGTTGTTGCCGTGCTCGTCGAGCATCGCCCGCACGCGCCCGTAGGCGTGACCGGTGACGATCGAGTCGCCGACGTTCAGGGTGCCGGACTGGACCAGGACCGTGGCGACCGAGCCGCGTCCCTTGTCCAGGTGCGCCTCGATCGCGACGCCGCGAGCGTCCTTGTCGGGGTTGGCCCGCAGGTCCAGGGCCGCGTCCGCCGTCAGCAGGACGGCCTCCAGCAGGTCCTGGATGTGCTCGCCGGTGCGCGCCGAGACATCGACGAACATCGTGTCGCCGCCGTACTCCTCAGCCACCAGGTTGTACTCGGTGAGCTGCTGGCGGATCTTGGCCGGGTTGGCGCCCTCCTTGTCGATCTTGTTGACCGCGACCACGACGGGCACGTTGGCGGCCTGCGCATGGTTGAGCGCCTCGATCGTCTGGGGCATGACGCCGTCGTCGGCCGCGACGACCAGGACGGCGATGTCGGTCACCTGGGCACCGCGGGCTCGCATGGCGGTGAACGCCTCGTGACCCGGTGTGTCGATGAAGGTGATCGCCCGGTCCACGCCCTCGTGCTCGGTGTGGACCTGGTAGGCACCGATGTGCTGGGTGATCCCACCGGCCTCGCCGGCGGCGACCTCCGCGTTGCGGATGGCGTCCAGCAGGCGCGTCTTGCCGTGGTCGACGTGACCCATGACGGTGACGACCGGCGGCCGCGGCTGCAGGTCCTCGTCGCCCTCGGCCGCGAGCTCGGCGTCCAGGTCGATGTTGAAGGAGTCGAGCAGCTCGCGCTCCTCCTCCTCCGGGGAGACGACCTGGATCTCGTAGCCCAGCTCGGCGCCCAGCAGGCGGAAGGTGTCCTCGTCGACCGACTGCGTCGCCGTCGCCATCTCGCCGAGGTGGAACAGCACCGTGACCAGGCTGGCCGGGTTGGCGCCGATCCGGTCGGCGAAGTCGCTCAGCGAGGAGCCGCGACGGATCCGGACGACGCTCGTGCCATCGCCGCGAGGGACCGTGACGCCGCCCAGCGAGGGCGCCTGCATGTTGTCGAACTCTTGCCGCTTCTGCCGCTTGGACTTGCGCCCGCGGACCGGCCGCCCACCACCGCGGCCGAACGCACCCTGGGTGCCTCCGCGACCACCGCGACCACCCCCACCGCCACCGGGACGGCCGGCGAAACCGCCGCCACCGCCACCGGGGCCACCGGGACGCCCGCCGAAGCCGCCACCACCACCGCCGGGACCGCCCGGACGACCGCCGGGACCGCCCGGACCGCCCGTACGACCACCCGGGCCTCCGCGGCCAGGACCGGCCGGACGCGCGTCACGACCGGGCATCATCCCCGGCGTGGCTCGGCTCGGCATGCTGCCCGGGCTCGGCCGCGGCCCGCCGGGCCGTGGGCCGCCCGGACCGCTGGGCGCGCCGGGGCGCTGCCCGGGCCGGGGCATGCCCTGGCTCGGGGCGAACGGGTTGTTGCCCGGGCGCGGGCCGCCGGGACGCGGCATGCCCTGGCTCGGGGCGAACGGGTTGTTGCCCGGGCGCGGTGCGCCGGGACGTCCTGCGTCACCCTCGTCGGTGCCCGGGGGTGCCGCGTGGGCGGCCGCCCGCTCGGGGTCGGCCGGTGCCTGGGGCTCGGCCGGCGCGGCCGGCGCGGCCGGCGCCGCGGGCTCGGCCGGTGCCGGGGCGCTGGCAGCGGGCGCCAGCGGCTCGGACTCGCGAGGGGCCGGCGGCGCGGGGGCGGCTGGCTCCGCGACGATGGTCGTGGCGGCGGGCGCCTCGGACGGTGTGGGTGCGGCTGCGGCCTTGCGGGGCGCGGCCTTCTTCGCCGGCGCCGCGGCGGCAGCGGGTGCGGCCTCGACGGCCGGCATCTCCGCACGCAACCGGCGTACGACGGGGGGCTCGACGGTGGAGGACGCGCTGCGCACGAACTCGCCCATCTCCTGGAGCTTGGTCATGACGACCTTGCTCTCTACTCCGAGCTCTTTGGCGAGCTCGTAAACCCGGACCTTTGGCACGTTGCTCCTGTCTGCGTTGTGGTGGTCCGGGCCTTTACCGCAGAACGGGAGGTGGGGCGCGGACCGGTTAGTGCTCGGGGGTGCTCATTGCTGAGTACTCATCGGGTGCTCATCAGCGCTGTAACCCGCTTCCGGTTCCGTACGTCGTCACGGGCCGGGTGGCTCGTGACCTGGATCTGGTCCCGCTGCGGCTACCGGCCCGACGTACCCGCCCAGCGCCGTGGTGTCGAGCGGACCCGCGAGGCGCAGGGCCCGCGCGAACGCCCGGCGGCGCAACGCGAGGTCGAGGCAGTCCGGCGTGGGGTGCAGCCAGGCGCCGCGCCCCGGAAGCCGCTGTCGCAGGTCGGGCTCGGCGACGAAAACGTCTCCGGCCCGGGTTGCGACGATCCGCATCAGGACCGACCGTGGCGCCTTGGCCCGGCAGCCCACACACGTGCGCTCAGGCACGCGACTGGGCCGACGCCCAGGGCGAACGGTCTCGCCAACCATAGCGCCTTCTGCCGGACGAACCTTCCCGCCAGTGCTCACGCTGGGCTCACCCCGGCGCTGCGCCAGGGATCCCTTGGGGCACCGGGGAGTCCTGCCCGGCGTCGGCGGGCAGCTGCACGACGTCCGCCGCCGGTCCTCCGGTGGCGACGTCCGGTGCGGTGTCGGGGCGGATGTCGATCCGCCATCCGGTCAGCTTGGCCGCGAGCCGCGCGTTCTGACCCTCCTTGCCGATGGCGAGGGACAGCTGGTAGTCGGGCACGATGACCCGCGCGGAGCGGGCCGCGGCATCGACCACCTCGACCGAGGACACCTTCGCCGGCGAGAGCGCGCTGCCGACGAACGACGCAGGGTCGTCGGAGAAGTCCACGATGTCGATCTTCTCGCCGTGCAGCTCGGCCATGACCGCCCGCACGCGCTGCCCCATCGGACCGATGCAGGAGCCCTTGGCGTTCAGCCCGGACACGGTGGTCCGGACCGCGATCTTGGTCCGGTGCCCGGACTCCCGGGCGAGCGCCGCTATCTCGACCCGCCCGTCGGCGATCTCGGGGACCTCGAGCGCGAACAGCTTGCGGACGAGTCCTGGATGCGTGCGGGAGAGCCCGATCTGGGGGCCGCGCAGGCCCTTGCGCACGCTGAGGACGTAGCAGCGCAGCCGCTCACCGTGCTCGTAGCGCTCGCCCGGCACCTGCTCGGACTCGCTCAGCAGTCCCTCGACCGAGCCGAGGTCGACCAGGACGTTGCGCGGGTCGCGACCCTGCTGGATCACCCCGGCGACGATGTCGCCCTCGCGCCCGGCGAACTCGCCGAGCACCTGCTCGTCCTCGAGGTCACGCAGGCGCTGGACGATCACCTGGCGGGCGGTCGTGGCTGCGATCCGGCCGAAACCCTCTGGCGTGTCGTCGAACTCGGGCCCCGGGACGCTCTGCTCGTCGACGTCGTGGGCCCAGACGACGACGTGCCCGGTCTTGGTGTCCAGCTCGACCCGGGCGTGCTTGTTGGCGCCGTCGGTGCGGTGGTACGCCACCAGGAGGGCCTGCTCGATGGCGGAGACGAGGACGGGGAAGGAGATGTCCTTCTCCCGGACCAGGGCCCGCAGGGCGGCCAGGTCGATGTCCATGTCAGCCCTCCTCGTCGGCAGCTGCAGCCGGGGCGGGCGGGCGCTTGAACTCCACCTGCACGCTGGCCCCCTGGACCTCCGCCCAGGTGAGCTGGCGCGGGCCGTGCCCGGTCAGGACGGTGACGTCGTCCGGCGTCGCCGCCGCGATCCGGCACCGCAGGCTCGAGCCGTCGGCCGTCCGCAGGTCGACCATCCGGCCCACGTTGCGGCGGAAGTGCCGCGGCAGGGTCAAGGGGCGGTCCACGCCGGGCGAGGACACCTCGAGCGTGTACGCCGCACCGTCCAGCGGGTCGGCACTACCGGTCAGGTCGTCCAGGTGCGAGCTCACCGTCCGGGAGGCGTCGGCGACCTCGTCCAGGCTGAGCCCGTCGACCGGCGTGTCGGGTGCGCCCGCGCCGTCGGCGTACGGGTCCCGGTCGATCAGCACCTTGAGGACCTTGCGCTTGCCCGCGGGCACGAGGCGGACCTCTTCGACCACGAGCCCGTGCCCCGCGAGCACGGGCTGCAACAGGTCCGTCAGTGCATGCTCGATCTCGGTCGAGGCTGAAGTGCTGCCAGATCGTCCTGCCATGGCCGCTGCCTCCCTGCCGCTCTGTTCTCGAATGGGTCCGGCCGCGTTCTCGAATGGGTCCGGCCGCGCGGGGCCACCGTCCTCCCGGCAGCCTATCCAGCGTGGAGCCGGTCGCGGCACCACTCCGCCCTGATCCGCGCGTGCGATCATCCAGCGGTGCCCAGCGCCCCGGCCCCGTCTCCCCAGCCCGGGCGGCGCACCGTGCTCGGGGCCGCCGTGGTCGCGGCCGCCGCCGGGACCGTGTTCGCGACGGCGGGCTGCCGCCTCCGGGTCGGCCAGCCGTCGACGGCCGGGCGGTCACCCACGCCGCCGGCGTCCAGCGAGCCCTCCGTGGACCTGCAGATCCTGGACCGGGCGGCCGACCGGGCCCAGAGCATCGGCGCCGCCTACGCCCGGGCGCTGGCGCTTCGGCCCGACATCGCCGCGCCGCTGCGTCTGCTGGCGGCCGACCACGCGGCTCACCTGCAGGCCCTGACGGCCCTCGGCGCTCGCCCCGGCCGGGCCTCGTCGGCCGAGCGCTCGGCCGGGAGTACGACCGCGGCGTCCGGCACGACGACGAGCCCGACGACACCTGCCAGGACGAGCACGCCGGCGCCGAGCCCGACCCTCGCTCCGGAGGCCATGTCAGTGCTGGACGCGGTCAGCATCCTCGGCCAGGCCGAGCGGGCGGCCGTCGCGGGCCGCCTGGCCGACCTGGCTGGTGCCGGTGCCGAGGTGGCCCGGCTGCTCGCGTCGATGGCGGCCTGCGGGTCGACCCACCTGACCCTGCTGGCCCGGCTGCCCGCCACCGTCCCCAAGAAGGCTTCGTGACCGGCTCGGCGGCCGACCCGAGCATCGGCGCCACGCAGGCCGTGCTCGATGCGGAGTACGCCGCTGCGTACGGGTACGGCGTGGTGGCTGCGCACACGCGGGGAGCGGCCCGGGCCCAGGCGGCCCGCGCCCTGGCCTGGCACCAGGCGCAGCAGCCGGTGCTGGCGGCCATCCTGCGCACCGCGGGCGCGACGGTGGCCGCTCCTCAGGCGGCGTACGTCCTGCCGTTCGCGGTGGGTGGCCCGATCGGGGCCGGACGGCTGGCCCGGCGGCTGGAGGAGAGCGTCGCGGCGGCGTACGCCGATCTGGTCGCCGCAGCGTCCAGCACCGACCGGCGGACGGCGGCACTGGGCCTCGCGGCGTGTGCCGTCCGGGCCGCGCAGTGGCGCGGCTCCAGCGTGGCCTTCCCCGGGCTGCCGGAGCGCTCCGGCGAGGCCTAGTCGGTCCTCGCCGGAGGGTACGAGGCCGAGGGCTTGCGGGCGAGAGCGTCGAGCGCGGCCCGGTCCAGCCCCGAGCCGTCCCGCACCTCCCGCTCATCGACCGCTCCGGCGTCCAGGCCGCGCACCAGGTACGACGCCAGGGCCAGGGCGGTGGCCGGCTCGTCCATCACCTCGCTGGCCGACTTCTCGAGGTAGACCCGCAGCCTCCGGCAAGCCGCGTCCAGCCCGTCGCGGTAGAACGCGAACGTCGCGGCGTAGCGGGTCGGCAGCTGGGCCGGGTGCAGGTCCCAGCCCTGGTAGAACGCCCGCTCCAGCGAGCGGCGGACCAGGCGCGCGTGCAGGGCCCAGGCCGAGCGCACGTTGTCGGTGCTCCCCACCGGGAGGATGTTCGTGGAGCCGTCGGAGACCGGGACGCCCGTCCCCGCGGCGGCCAGCTGCATCACGGCCTTGGCGTGGTCGGCGACCGGGTGCTCCATGGACTGGAACGCCGCTGCGACGCCGACCGACGCGCTGTAGTCGTAGGTGCCGTAATGCAGTCCGGCACAACGGCCTTCGCTCGCGTGCACCATCCGCGCGATGAGCGCGGTGCCGTCCGCGCCGAGGATCGCCTGCGGCGTCTCGACCTGGATCTCGAACGGCAGCCGGTCGATGCCGTGGGCCGACTCGAGGGCCGCGCACAGTCGCACCATCACCTCGACCTGCGCGACCGACGTGACCTTCGGCAGGGTGACCCGGAAGCCGGCCGGCAGTCCGCTGCTGTCACCGGTCAGGAGCGTGTCAAGGAAGAGCTGCAGGCTGCGCATCCCCCGCCGGCGCACCGGCCCCTCCAGGCACTTCATCCGCAGGCCGCTGAACGGCGGGGCATCGCCGGCCTCCAGCAGCCGGCGCAGGGCAGAGGCGCTGGAGACGACGGCCGCGTCCTCCTCGTCGTCAGGGCGCACGCCGTAGCCGTCCTCGAGGTCGATCCGGACGTCCTCGATGGGTTCGCGGGCGAGCTTGGCGCGGACGGCGTCCGTCAGGCCCGGGTCGACGCCGGGCAGCGGGCCGTGCCGGTCCATCGCCTCCAGTGCAGCCGCCCCCCACGCCCGCGGGGTCGTCGCGTCGAAGGCGTCGGCGGGGACGTAGCAGGTGTGCACGGGCTGCCGGCGCAGCGAGCCGCCGGGGTAGCGCCGGGCTCGTTCCTCGTCGTCCTGGCGCAGGGCGGTGTCGAGCTCCTCGACGACGGCGTCGTCCAGCATCAGTCGATCAGGGCGTAGGCCGGAGTGGTCAGGAAGGCCGCGAAGTCGTCGTCCAGGGCCACCTGCTCGAAGACCCGCCGAGCGTCCGCGTAGTACGGATCCTCGAACGCCGTCTGGTCGAGCAGCCCGCGGACCATCGCCGCCGTGACCGTCTCCCCGGTGTCGGCGAGCGATACCGAGCCGTGCACCCACTGCCAGATCTGCGACCGCGAGATCTCAGCTGTCGCAGCGTCTTCCATCAGGTTGTCGATCGCGGCGGCACCGTTGCCGGACAGCCAGGCGGCGACGTAGCGCACGCCGATGTCGACGTTGTGCCGCAGGCCCTCGCTCGTGACCGCGCCGGCGACGCCGGACAGGTCGATCAGCTGCCGGGCCTCGACCTGCACGTCCTCACGCCGGCGCCCCAGCTGGTTCGGCTCGTCGCCGAAGGCCCGGTCGAAGATCTCCTGCGCCACGGGCACGAGGTCCGGGTGGGCGACCCACGAGCCGTCGAACCCGTCGGTGACCTCGCGGGTCTTGTCGTCCCTGACCTTGGCCAGCGCGACCGCGTTGACGTCCGGGTCTCGCCGGGAGGGGATGAACGCCGCCATACCGCCCATGGCGAAGGCGCCGTGCCGGTGGCAGGTGCGCACGAGGAGCTCGGTGTAGGCCCGCATGAAGGGCGACGTCATGGTCACGGAGGCCCGGTCCGGCAGGACGAACTCCGGCCCCGCGTCCCGGAAGTACTTGATGATGCTGAAGAGGTAGTCCCACCGGCCGGCGTTCAGCCCCGACGCGTGCTCGCGCAGCTCGTAGAGGATCTCCTCCATCTCGAAGGCCGCCGGGATGGTCTCGATCAGGGCGGTCGCGCGGATGGTGCCTCGTGGGATCCCGAGCGCCTCCTGGGCCGTGACGAAGACGTCGTTCCACAGTCTCGCCTCGAGATGACTCTCCATCTTCGGCAGGTAGTAGTACGGTCCAGAACCGTTGTCCAGCAACGCCTTCGCGTTGTGGAAGAAGTGCAGGCCGAAGTCGACGAGCGCACCAACGCCGGGCCGGCCGTCGACGGTCAGATGGCGCTCGTCCATGTGCCACCCTCGCGGCCGCATGACGACCGTCGGCAGCGCGATGTCGGTGCGGACCTGGTAGTGCTTGCCCTCCGGTGAGGTGTACGACGCCGTGCCGCGCACCGCGTCGTAGAGGTTCACCTGGCCGCCGACGACGTTGCGCCAGTGCGGTGTGTTGGCGTCCTCCAGGTCGGCGAGCCAGACCTTGGCGCCGGAGTTCAGCGCGTTGATCATCATCTTGCGCTCGGTCGGCCCGGTGATCTCCACCCTCCGGTCGCGCAGGTCCGCCGGCGCCGGCGCCACCTGCCAGTCGCCGCCGCGGACGTCGGCGGTCTCGGGCAGGAAGTCCAGCCGCCCGCTCCGAGCGACCTCCTCGCGTCGCGCCTGTCGCCGCTCGAGCAGCTCGGCCCGACGTGCGGCGTACTCCTCGTGGAGCCGGCCGACGAGCTCGAGCGCACCGTCGGTCAGGATCTCCTCGGAACGTTCGACCGGGGGTCCGGACACCTCAACCGCCATGGTTTCGAGCACTCCCATCTGCCGCGCCGGCCAGCGCTGGCTGGTCGACGGTCCACTGGTTACGAGATGCCCCGGAGCACGGGAAGCCTAGCCCGTGGGTAACGAAACATCTTTGGCGTGGCGCACCTGCTGTTTCGGAGGCCGTCGCAGGTCTAGCATCCCGCAGCGGGAGAGGTTCACCGGGGCCCGCGGACCGCTCCTGCGCAGCCGTGGCGACGCGGTCGCGCAGACTCCACCCCTGGGAGACTGAATGTCTGACACGAAGACCGCTCCGCGAGGACCTGGGGGGCCGACCCCCGTGCATCCCGTCGACGAGGTACTGCCGTCCCAGCGCCTGTTCGTCCTGGGACTCCAACACCTCTTCATCATGTACGCCGGGGCGGTGGCCGTCCCGCTGATCGTCGGGCCGGCCGTCGGCCTCAAGGAACACGACATCGGCATCCTGGTCAGCGCCGACCTGCTGGTCTCGGGCATCGCCACGATCATCCAGTCGGTCGGCATCGGCAAGATCATGGGGGTCCGGCTGCCGGTCGTCGCGGGCGCGACGTTCACGGTCCTGAACCCGATGATCATCATCGCCAACAAGTACGGCATCCAAGCCGTCTACGGCGCGCTGATCTGCTCCGGTGTCTTCGGGCTGCTGATCGCCAAGCCGTTCTCGATGGTGCTGCGCTTCTTCCCGCCGCTCGTGACCGGCACCGTCATCGCGGTGATCGGCCTCTCCTTGATCGGCGCGGACATCGGCCTGATCGCCGGGCAGCAGTACTCGCAGGACTTCAAGACCGGCGCGCTGACGCCGATCAAGTCCTTCGGCGCTCCATCGCACATCGCGCTGGCCGGGCTGGTGATCCTGCTGATCGTCCTGATCACCCGGTTCACCACCGGCTTCCTCAGCCAGATCGCGGTCCTGATCGCGATCGTCGTCGGCACCCTGATCGCGTGGCCGATGGGCGGCATGATCCATTGGGGCTCGGCCGTGGGCGACGCGAAGTGGTTCGGGATCGCCGAGCCCTTCCACTTCGGGGCACCGACCTTCAAGGCTGCCGCCATCATCTCGATGTGCATCGTGATGCTGGTGACCTACACCGAGTCGACGGCAGACATGCTGGCCGTCGCCGAGATGGTCGACAAGGAGCTCTCCCCGAGTGACCTCGCCCGCGGCCTGGCCACCGACGGCCTCTCGGGCCTGCTCGCGGGATTCATGAACTCCTTCCCCGACACGGCGTACGCCGAGAACGTCGGCCTGATCGGGATGACCAAGGTCCGCAGTCGCTGGGTGGTCACCGTGTGCGGCGTGCTGCTGCTGGTCATGGGGATCATCCCCAAGATCGGACAGCTCGTCGCGGGCCTCCCGCAGCCCGTCATCGGCGGGGCCGCGACGGTGATGTTCGCGATGGTCACCTCGATCGGCATCCGCACGTTGCACAAGGTTCGAGTTCGAGGACAACCACAACCTGCTGATCGTGGCCACCGCGCTGGCCGTCGGGCTCGTACCGGCGTTCAACGCGCACATCTACGACCAGTTCCCGGACTGGTTCCAGACCATCTTCGGGTCGGCGATCACCTCGACGGTGATCGTGGTGTTCAGCCTGAACCTGCTCTTCAACCACTGGAACGCGCCGCCGGAAGCCGGCACGAACGTCCTGCAGGAGGCCATGGAGCACGGCGGCGTCTCGCGGGACGAGGACGAGGACGCGCACCGCACCTGCCTCAGCCATCCCCGCGTCGGCGGTAGACGCGCTCTCAGACCGCTCCCCGGCGGAGCAGCCGCGCCGCGCCGCTGCGCGGTGTCGACCGGCGCACCCCCCAAGAGGGTGCTGCGGACGACGCCGCGCAGCTGCCGCCCGGCGTAGGCGGTGACCGGGTTGCGGTGGTGCAGCTTCGCCGGGTCGACGACGAACGTCTCGTCCGGCGCGAACACCACCAGGTCGGCCCGGTTCCCCGCCTGGATGGCACCCCGGCCGGGCAGCCGGGTCAGCTCCGCCGGGCGGGTGGACATCCAGGTACACAGGTCGGCCAGGGCAACGCCGCGGCGCGATGCCTCGGTCCACATCACCGGCAGGGACAGCTGCACCGAGGCGATGCCACCCCAGGCCAGGCCGAAGTCACCGACGTCCAGCCGCTTCATGGCGACGGTGCACGGCGAGTGGTCCGACACGACGCAGTCGATGACGCCGCCGGTGAGCGCGTCCCAGAGCGCGTCCCGGTTGGTGGCCTCCCGGATCGGCGGGCAGCACTTGAACTGCGTCGCGCCGTCAGGGATCTGCTCGGCCGTCAGGCGTCAGGTAGTGCGGGCAGGTCTCCACCGTCAGGGGCAGCCCCTCGGCCTTGGCCGCGACGACCTCGGGCACGGCCGTGGCGGCCGACAGGTGCACGATGTGGGTGCGGCAGCCGGTCTCGCGGGTCGCCTGGAGAAGGTGGTCGATCGCGGTGATCTCGGCCGCCTGGGGCCGGGAGGCCAGGAAGCTGCCGTACGTCGGGCCGATCTCGTGGACGGCCGAGTCGGTGAGAGCGGCGTCCTCGGCATGGGCGATGAGCAGGCCGCCGAAGGAGGCGATCCGTCGCATCGCCGCCCGGAGCTGCTCGCCGTCGAGCGGGGGGAACTCCTCGACGCCGGAGGGCAGCAGGAAGCACTTGAACCCGACGACCCCGGCCTCGTGCAGGGCCTCCAGGTCGTCCAGATTGCCCGGGATGGCGCCGCCCCAGAAGGCGACGTCGACTCCCACCTGGCCCCGGGCGGCGTCCTGCTTGGCGGTGAGCGCGGCGACGTCCACGGTCGGCGGCAGGCTGTTGAGGGGCATGTCGACGATGGTGGTGACGCCCCCGGCCGCCGCGGCCGCGGTCGCGGTCGCGAAGCCCTCCCACTCGGTGCGCCCCGGCTCGTTGACGTGCACGTGGCTGTCGACCAGCCCGGGCATCAGCACGCAGTCGTCCGGGACGTCCAGGACCTCCCTGACGCCGAGTCACCGGCGTGGCGGTCGTCCCGGTCGTCCGGCGTCCGGACGGGGCCGGGCACCTCGCCGACCCGGGCCGCGTCGGACCTCGACGATGCGGCCGTCGCGGACGAGCACGGCGCCGGCGCGCTCCCCGCTGGGCGTGACGATCCGTCGGGCGCGGATCATCAGGTCGGGCGTAGGCACGGTCCGTCGTCCTCCTCGTGGCGTGTACGACGGCCTACTCCCGACGGCGTCGGGCTCGCGGCGCAGCCGGTGGGTGGCGCCGTCACGTCCCTCGCCTGGCCGGTGCGCGCCGGCTGCTAGGAAAGGCGCATGGCCAACCGGATCACCTCTTTGTGTATCGACTGCACGGACGCCGAGCTCCTCGCCCGGTTCTGGACCGCGGTCCTCGGCTGGCAGGTCACCGAGCGCGACGACGAGGGCATCCGGATCCAGGACGGACCGGACGCGCGGTTCGCGATCGACCTCCTGGTTGTGCCGGACCCGCCGAAGTCCGGCAAGAACCGGCTGCACCTGGACGTCAACGCCACCGACCGCGAGCAGCCCGCAGAGCTGGAGCGCCTGCTCGCCCTCGGCGCCCGGCCGGTCGACATCGGGCAGGCCGACGACGTCAGCTGGCACGTGCTGGCCGACCCGGAGGGTAACGAGTTCTGCCTCCTGCGTTCCCGGGTCGAGCCCTAGCCGCCGCCACTGCCCGGGCTAGGCGGCCTGCGCGATCTGGTAGCCGAGGCGGACCATCAGGACCGCTACGACGAGCAGGAAGACCAGCCGCACGAAGCGGGCCCCTCTTGCCAGGGCGGTCCGCGCGCCGAGGAAGCCGCCGACCAGGTTGGCGCACCCCATCAGGAGCCCGATCCGCCACAGCGGCGCCCCCTGGGGGATGAACACCAGCAGCGCGCCGAGGTTCGTCGCGACGTTGGCGATCTTGGCCGCGGCGCTCGCCCGCAGGAAGTCCAGGCCGATCAGCCCGACCAGGGTGAACACCAGGAACGTGCCGGTGCCAGGACCGACCGCGCCGTCGTACCAGCCGATCGCGAGGCCGCTCAGGCCCGCGGCCAGCAGGTGGCGGTGGCCGTGGAAGCGCGGCACCGGCTCGGCGCCGAGGGCGGGCCGCAGCCACACCACCGTCGCGACGACGACGAGCGCCAGCAGCACGACCTGGCGGAACTGCGCCTTCGGCACCAGCCCGGCGGTGAGCGCCCCGCCGACCGCCCCCGCCAGCGCCAGCGCGGTCAGCGGCACCGCGGTCCGCAGGTCGGTGCCGGACCCGGCGGCGCGTACGTCGCGGCGCTCACCGTCGTCCCGCAGATCGAGGCCACCTTGTTGGTCGCGAGGATCTGGATCGGCGCGGCGGCCGGCAGCATCAGCAACAGCATCGGCAGCTGCACCAGCCCGCCGCCCCCGACGACCGCGTCGAGATACCCGGCCAGGAAGCCGGCGACCAGCAGGATCGCGACCGTCCGGGCGCCCGGCAGGTCCGTGACGTGAGCCGCGGCGCCGAGCGCCGGAGTCAGGCCCCCGCCACCGGTCCACGATGTCCAGCAGGTCGAGCAGCCGGGGCGCGACCGCGTCCGGCTGCACGTCCACGGGGACCTGCTGCTCGGCCGGGATGTCCGAGTGCGGGACCAGGACCGCGCGCAGCCCGGCCTGCTGGGCGCCGTGGACGTCCTCGTACGCCCGGTCGCCGACGTAGACCGCGGCTGCCGGGTCGCTCACCCCGACCGCGTCCAGGGCCGCGCGGAACGCCTCGACGTGCGGCTTGGCGTGCGCGATCTCCGACGTGTAGACGGCGCCGTCGAGCAGGTCGAGGACGCCGTCGCGGGCGAAGATCGCCTCGTGGTAGGCCCGGGACCAGATCGTGTTGCTCAGCACCCCGACCCGAATCCCCCTGTCCTGCAAGCCTTCCCACAACGGACGCACCTCAGGGTCGGTGATCGTGTGCGGCTCCCAGAACTCCTCGTACGCCGCCAGCGCCGCCGGGTGGGCCGGGTCGTCGGAGCCGATCCCGGCCCCGGCCAGGATCTCCTCGATCCGCGCGCTCCCGCCGTCGCCCCGCAACCGGAGCCAGGCCTCCCGCTCCCGCTCCATGATCTGCTCGGCGAGGTCGGTCGCGGCCTCCTCGGTGCGGCCCGAGGCGCGGGCGTGGTGCCGGGCGTAGGCCATCCACTGGTCGCGGAAGTCGATGGTGTGCCAGGGCGTCAGCGTTCCGCCCCAGTCGAAGACGACCGCCTGGACGACCCCTGCACTCAACGGCGGACCTGCGCCACGATCCGGGCGACCGCGTCGCCGACCGGCACCTCGGCCCGCTCCCCCGTGCGTCGCTCGCGCACCTCGACCACGCCGTCGGCCAGGCCGCGACCCACGACGACGATGGTGGGCATCCCGAGCAGCTCCGCGTCCTTGAACTTCACACCGGGGCTCACGCCGCGGCGGTCGTCGTAGAGCACCTCCAGGCCGTGCGCCTCGAGCCCGGCGACGATCCGCTCGGCGGCCGCGAACACCTCGTCGTCCTTGCCGGTCGCCACCAGGTGGACGTCCGCAGGGGCGATCGAGCGCGGCCAGCACAGACCGATCTCGTCCAGGGTCTGCTCGGCCACCGCGCCGACGGCCCGCGAGACGCCGACGCCGTACGAGCCCATCGTGACGGTGACCTGCTTGCCGTTCTGATCGAGGACCTTCAGCCCCAGCGCCTCGGCGTACTTGCGGCCGAGCTGGAAGATGTGGCCCATCTCGATGCCGCGGGCAGCCGTCAGCGGTGCGCCGTCGACCGGGCACGGGTCGCCCTCGCGGACCTCGGCCGCCTCGATCGTGCCGTCGGGCGTGAAGTCCCGCCCGGCGACGAGATCCAGGACGTGGTGCCCGGCCTGGTCGGCGCCGGTCACCCAGGCCGTGCCGTCCACGACCCTGGGGTCGACGACGAACCGGATGCCGCTGGCCTGCTGCTCGCCCAGGGCCCGCGGCCCGATGTAGCCCTTGGTCAGGGCCGGGTTCCGCGCGAAGTCCTCCTCGGTGAAGGGCTCGAGGACGGCGGGCTCGAGCTGGGCCTGCAGCCGCTTCTCGTCGACGTCGCGACCGCCGGGCACGCCGATGGCCAGCGGCTCGCGGGTGCCGTCCGGCTGCCGCACCATGACGACGACGTTCTTGAGGGTGTCGTCCGCCTGCCAGGCCCGGTCGCCACGCGGGAACCGCTCGTTCAGCAGGTCGACAAGGGTGGCGATGGTCGGCGTGTCCGGGGTGTCCTCGACGTGGGCGGCCGGCGTGCCGGAGGCGTCCACGACCGGGGGCACCGGGACCCGCACCGCCTCGACGTTCGCGGCGTAGTCGCAGTTGGTGCAGCGGACGTAGGTGTCCTCGCCGTTCTCCGCCGTGGCGAGGAACTCCTCGCTCGCCGACCCGCCCATCGCGCCGGACATCGCCGCGACGATGACGTAGCGCAGGCCGAGGCGCGCGAAGATCCTGATGTAGGCATCCCGGTGCAGCTGGTACGACGCGAGGAACGCCTCGTCGGAGACGTCGAAGGAGTAGGAGTCCTTCATGACGAACTCGCGGCCGCGCAGGATGCCGGCGCGGGGCCGGGCCTCGTCGCGGTACTTGGTCTGGATCTGGTAGAGCGCCAGCGGCAGGTCCTTGTAGGACGAGAACAGGTCCTTGACCGTGAGGGTGAACATCTCCTCGTGGGTCGGCCCCAGCAGGTAGTCGTTGTCCTTGCGGTCCTTGAGCCGGAAGATGCCGTCGCCGTAGGCCTCCCACCGGCCGGTCTCCTCGTAGGGCTCGCGCGGCAGCAGGGCCGGGAACAGCAGCTCCTGCGCGCCCGCCGCGTCCATCTCCTCGCGCACGATCGCCTCGACCTTGCGCAGCACCCGCAGGCCGAGCGGCAGCCAGGTGTAGATGCCGGGGGCGACCCGCCGGATGTAGCCGCCGCGCACCAGCAGGCGATGGCTGGGCAGCTCGGCGTCCGCCGGGTCCTCACGCAGGGTGCGCAGGAACAGCGTGGACATGCGAAGCGGCACAGCACTCTCCTCGGCGTTCGGCGACAGGCGGCGCACCTCCGGCGCGACCACCAGGTGCGGCCCCGAGCCTAGGCCAGCCGGTCCGCAGCCCGGGCCCCCATTTTTCGGTCCGGCGGATCGAACGCCTCGTCGGCAGCCCGACCCAGGAGCCTGGTCGGCGTCCGGACCCGGCCCCGCCCGACCCAGGGTCCTGGCCCGGCTCGGGCGCACCGCCTCGGCGGCGGACCTGGCTGCGGTGTCAGGTCGCCGCCAGCTCCGGGCCGCAGTCGCGCTGGGTGACGTGGAACCCCCGGTCAGAACAGGACGGTGGCGAAGGTGCCGACCTGCCGGAAGCCCGACCCGCCGGTACGCCGCCAGCGCCGGGGCGTTGTAGGAGTTCACGTAGAGCGACACGACCGGCGCGATCTCCCGCCGGGTGATCGCGCTGACGGCGGCCATCGCCGGGGCCGCGAGTCCCTGGCCACGCAGGCGCGGCGCGACCCACACGCCCTGGATCTGCGCCACCTGCGGCGTCACGGAGGCGAGGTCGGCCTTGAAGATCGCCTCCGGCACGTCCGGGTCCATCCGGACGAACGTGCGGCCCGAGCTGACCAGGTGGGCCACCGACAGCCGGTACGACACACCGCCGTCCCGTCCGATCGGTGAGAAGCCGATCTCCTCCTGGAACATCGCCGCCGACGCCGGTACGACGAGGTCCGTCTCGGACGGCCGGGCCCGCCGGACGAGCGGGTCCGGGGTGACCAGCGGGTCACCGTCGAGCGCGAGCAGGGGCTGATCGGCGCGCACCTCCCGGGCCGGCCACCAGGGCCGCTCGAGCCGGTCCCAGAGGGCGAGCACCGCAGCCGCGGGTCCGAGGATCGAGGAGCAGCGCCGCCCGGCCCGCCGGGCCCGCGCCGCGAAGCCGTCGAGTGCAGGGGCCGTAGCCTCCACCGGCACCAGGTTGGCGCCGGCCCAGCACAGCGAGACGAGCTCGCCGCGGTCGACGAAGCCCCACACCTCGCCAGCCGACATCGCGAACGCGCGGTCCTCGAGCAACCGCGACGCCACGAAGGCATTGGCCACCGGGTCACGCGCGCAGACCGCCAGGGCGGCGTCCCGGTCCGCGGAGCCGAGAACCCGCACGGCACTGGAGGTCCGGAGCACGGGATCAGCCTGGCGCCTGGACGACCTCGCGTCGAGCCCGCCGCGCACGATTCACGGCGATCAGCCCACCGAGACCGTCGGGGCTCCTTCGCCGTCGCCGGCCTCCATGGACTCCGCGATCCGCATGGCCTCCTCGATCAGGGTCTCGACGATCTGCGACTCCGGCACGGTCTTGATGACCTCGCCCTTGACGAAGATCTGACCCTTGCCGTTGCCGGACGCCACTCCGAGGTCGGCCTCCCGCGCCTCGCCCGGGCCGTTGACGACGCAACCCATGACGGCCACCCGCAGCGGCACCTCCAGGCCCTCGAGGCCGGCGGTGACCTGCTCGGCCAGGGTGTAGACGTCGACCTGGGCCCGACCGCAGGACGGGCACGAGACGATCTCGAGCTTGCGCGGGCGCAGGTTCAGCGACTGCAGGATCTGGATGCCGACCTTGACCTCCTCGACCGGAGGGGCCGACAGCGAGACCCGGATCGTGTCGCCGATGCCCTGCGAGAGCAGCGCGCCGAAGGCCGTCGCCGACTTGATGGTGCCCTGGAATGCCGGCCCGGCCTCGGTGACGCCCAGGTGCAGCGGCCAGTCCCCGCGCGCGGCGAGCAGCTCGTAGGCCTTGACCATCACGACCGGGTCGTTGTGCTTCACCGAGATCTTGAAGTCGCGGAAGCCGTGCTCCTCGAACAGCGAGGCCTCCCATACGGCCGACTCGACCAGCGCCTCCGGCGTCGCCTTGCCGTACTTCGCCAGGATCCGCTTGTCCAGCGACCCCGCATTGACGCCGATCCGGATCGAGACGCCAGCATCCGTTGCCGCGGCGGCGATCTGCTTGATCTGGTCGTCGAAGGCCCGGATGTTGCCGGGGTTCACCCGCACCGCGGCGCAGCCGGCATCGATGGCCGCGAAGACGTACTTCGGCTGGAAGTGGATGTCCGCGATCACCGGGATCTGGCTGTGGCTGGCGATCTGGGCCAGCGCGTCGGCGTCGTCCTGGGTCGGGCAGGCCACCCGCACGATGTCGCACCCGGAGGCGGTCAGCTCGGCGATCTGCTGCAGGGTCGCGTTGACGTCGGTGGTCGGCGTGGTGCACATGGACTGCACGCTGACGGGAGCGTCGCCGCCGACCGCCACCTTGCCGACCTGGATCTTGCGCGACGTACGCCGCGGGGCCAGCACCGGGGGCGGGGCCTCAGGCATGCCGAGGCTGATGGGGACACTCGTCGACGACGGGGAGGTCATGGCTCCAGTATCCGCTGCTCAGCCGAGCTTGATGGGGTTGACCAGGTCGGCGTAGATCAGCAGCACGGACATGGCGATCAGCAGTGCGCTCGCGGCGTAGGCCACCGGCAGCAGGCGGGCCACGTCGGTCGGCCCCGGGTCGGACTTGCGGCGGACCCGGGCGATCGTCCGCCGGCCGCCCTCCCAGAGGGCCCCGGCGACATGACCGCCGTCGAGCGGGAGCAAAGGGATCAGGTTGAACACGAACAGCGCGATGTTCAGTGCCGCGATGATGCCGAAGATCGACAGTAGCCACCCCGCGAAGCCGTAGCCGGTCTTGGGTGCGTCGCTGGTGACCTCACCGGCGAAGCGGCTGACGCCCACGACGCTCACCGGGCCGTTCGGGTCGCGCGGTCCCGAGCCGAAGGCCGCCTTGGCCACGCCCACCATCTTCTGGGGGATGCGCAGGACCACGCCCGCCGTCCCGCTGAGGCCCTGCCAGAGCACGCCGGGCACGCTGGTCACGGACTCCCGCTCGAGCACCTGGGAGGCGCTCACGCCGAGGAAGCCCACCCGCTCGGTGCGCAGGGCGCCGGACGCGGTGTGCTGCTCGTTGCCCTTGCCGTCCAGGACCGGCCGCTCGGTCAGGATCGGGCTGATCTGCAGCGTGACGTCCTTCCCCGCCCGGCGGACCACGACCGGCACGGAGGTTCCGGCGCCGGCCCGGATGGCCGTGGTGAGGCCGTCCCAGCTGCGGATCGCCCGGCCGTCGTACGAGACGACCCGGTCGCCGGGCTTGAGGCCCGCCGCGGCCGCCGGGGCCTGGGGGTCGCTGCTCGTGCACTTCGCGTCGGCCGCGGCCGTGACCGGCAGGACGCAGGAGCTGACGGTGCCGAGGGTGGTCGAGGCCGTAGGGACGCCGATGACGGACGTGGTGATGGTCAGCAGGACGGCCGCGATGACCAGGTTCATGGTCGGGCCGCCCATCATCACGACGACCTTCTTGGGCACCGAGAGCCGGTAGAACACGCGGTGCTCGTCGCCCGGGCCGAGCTCCTCCATCGACTGCGTGCGCGCCTGGTCCATCAGCAGCGACATCCGGCCGGTCGAGGCCCGGCGGACGAACCGCGGGTCGTCGCCACGCTTGGGCGGGAACATGCCGATCATCCGGATGTAGCCACCGAGCGGGATCGCCTTGACGCCGTACTCGGTCTCGCCGCGCTTGCGTGACCACAGGGTCGGGCCGAAGCCGATCATGTACTGCGTCACCCGGACCCCGAACCGCTTGGCCGGGACCAGGTGGCCGACCTCGTGCAGGCCGATGGACAGGGCGATGCCAGCCGCGAACACGACGATGCCGAGCAGGTAGAGCAGAGCGGTCACGACTCCATGGTCACACGGAGGTGCGCCCCGGTGTGTCCGCCAGATGAGTTGTCACGCGTTCTCTGGCCCATCTCTCCGCGTCCATCACACCGTCCAGGGTCAGGACCCCCGGCGACGGCTCGTGCTCAGCCACCACCCGGGCCACCGTGTCGACGATGCCCGGGAACGGCAGCCGGCCCGCGTGGAAGGCCGCGACGCACTCCTCGTTCGCGGCGTTGTAGACGGCCGGGTACGTCGCGCCGGCCCTCCCCACCTCGCGGGCCAGCCCGACCGCCGGGAAGGCCTCGTCGTCCAGGGGCAGGAACTCCCAGGTCGACGCCGTCGTCCAGTCGCAGCCCGCCGCTGCCCCAGGCACCCGGTCGGGCCAGCCGAGGGCGAGCGCGATCGGCAGCCGCATGTCCGGCGGCGAGCACTGGGCCAGCGTGGACCCGTCGGTGAACTCGACCATCGAGTGGACCATCGACTGCGGGTGCACCACGACGTCGATCCGGTCGTAGCCGATGTCGAAGAGCAGGTGGGCCTCGATCACCTCCAGCCCCTTGTTCACCAGCGTCGCGGAGTTGGTGGTGATGACCGGCCCCATGTCCCAGGTGGGATGGGCCAGGGCCTGGGCGGGGGTCACGTGCTCGAGCTGCTCCCGGGTCATCCCGCGGAACGGCCCCCCGCTGGCGGTCAGCACGAGGCGCCGTACCTCCTCGGCCCGGCCGCCGCGCAGGCACTGGGCCAGCGCCGAGTGCTCGGAGTCGACCGGCACGATCTGGCCCGGCGCGGCCGCAGCGCGGACCAGCGGGCCGCCCGCGATCAGCGACTCCTTGTTGGCCAGCGCGAGCACGTGACCCGCTGCGAGCGCCGCGAGGGTCGGCGCCAGTCCGATCGACCCGGTGATGCCGTTGAGCACGACGTCGCAGTCCAGCCGGGCCAGCTCCGAGGCCGCGTCCGGTCCGGTCCCGATCTCGGGCACGGCAGCACCAGCCGCCACGAACGCCGCGCGCAGCGGTCCGACCGCATCGGCCCGAGCCACCGCGACAATGGGCACGCCGAGCCGAATCGCCTGTGCGGCAAGGGTTTCCGGGTCCGAACCGCCGGCGGCCAGGGCGACTATCTGGAACCGCTCGGGAGCGCTCAATGCCACGTCGACCGCCTGCCGGCCGATCGATCCGGTGGACCCGAGCAGCACGATCCGGCGGGGCCTGCCGGCACTCGGGCGAGGGTCAGGGCTTTGCGGGCTCGACGGCACGCGCCGATTCTGGCGCATCCGTGTCCACTGCCTGCGGCGGCGGTGTACGCCGGGCCAGGCTGTGGACCACGACGAACGCCCCGGCTACCAGCAGCACGTCGCCCACGCTGAACACGTTGGCCAGCGGCACGCCCTTGGGCACCGAGAAGATGTCGCCCAGCCACGGCAGCTTGGCGTGGGCCATCACGCCGGAGTTGACGAAGTCGTTCTTCTTGACGTGCAGGCCGGCGGCGCGCAGGGCCTCGGCCTTGGCCGGCAGCGTGCCGTGGTTGAGCGTGATGGTCAGCCCGTTGGACAGCCCGCCGGCCGCGACCAGCCACGCGCCCGGCACGGCCCGGTTGGCGACGAGGAAGGCCGCCGCCAGCACATAGGTACCGACGTGGACGAGCTCGTCGACCGCGCCCAGGTCGAAGAAGGAGAACTGCACGACCTGGACTGCGAGCGCGAGCCACAGGAGCCAGCTCCCGCGCGGGCGGAACGCCGTCAGGTTGGACCATCGGCCCCCGGTCAGGGGCACGGTGAGCACGGCGAGGGCGACGAGCGCTCCGATCAGCACGGCCTCAGCCCTCCGTCCCGGACGACCCGACCGCCCGCAGGTAGGGGCGCCGCTCGCCCGGCTCGGCCACCGCGGCCCGCAGCGGATGGGGCCCGAGGGCCTCGCCCGGCTCGGCCGTCGCGCCCATCAGGGCGTCGCGCTGCAGCCAGCCGGTCATCAGCTCGCGGTCCATCGGGCGGCCGAGGTAGTAGCCCTGGGCCGCGTCGCAGGACAGCTCCCGCAGCCGGTCGACCTGGATCGAGGCCTCGACGCCCTCCGCGACGACGGAGAGGCCGAGGTTGTGGGCCAGCTCGATGATCGACCGGACCAGCACGTCGTCGCGGGCCACCAGGCACATCGACTGCACGAAGCTCCGGTCGATCTTCAGCTCGTCGAGGTCCAGCCGCTGCAGGTAGGCCAGCGAGGAGTAGCCGGTGCCGAAGTCGTCGACCGCGATCCGCACGCCCTCCTGCCGCAGCTCGTGCAGGATCTGGCCGGCCCGGCGCGGGTCACCGAGGATGGAGCTCTCGGTCACCTCGACGGTGAGCAGGCCGGCCGGGACGCCGTGGCGGCGCAGCGCGCTGCTGACCCGCTCGGGCAGGCTGAGGTCGGCCAGCTGGCGCGCGGAGAGGTTGACCGAGACCGGGCAGCTCAGCCCGAGCTGGGTCCACTCGGCCACCGCACTGAGGGCGTGCTCCAGCACGACGTCGGTGACCTGGCTGATCAGGCCGGTGTTCTCGGCCAGGATGATGAAGTCCGACGGCGGGATGTAGCCGCGCTCGGGGTGCTTCCACCGGGCCAGCGCCTCGGCACCCGTGACCCGGCCGTCGCTCAGGCCGACCTGGGGCTGGAAGGCCACGGACAGATGGCCGCGCTCGAGCGCCTCCCGCAGGTCGGCGAGCAGCCCGAGCTCGGGGGTCGTGGGCGTCACGCTCTGGTCGAACAGGCACCAGCGGGCCCGGTCCTGCTTGGCCTCGTACAGCGCGATGTCGGCGCGCTGCATCAGCCCGGTGACGTCGACGCCCTTCTCGGCCATGGCGATGCCGACGCTGGCCTGGATGGCCATCCGGGTGCCGCCGATCTGCAGCGGGCGGACCACGTCGGCCAGCAGGGTCTCAGCCACGGCGCCCGCGGCGGCCGCGTCGACGCCGGTCAGGGCCACCGCGAACTCGTCGCCGCCCAGCCGTGCCACGCAGCCGAGGTCGCCGCCGAGGTGGGCGATCCGGCCGGCGACGGCCTGGATGACCCGGTCCCCGACCTGGTGGCCGAGGGTGTCGTTGATGTCCTTGAAGTGGTCCAGGTCGATCATCAGGACGGCGACGGAGTCGCCTGACCGCTCGAACCGGGCCAGCAGCCGGTCGGCCCGACTGAAGAACAGCGCCCGGTTGCCGAGGCCGGTCAGCGCGTCCCGCATGGCCTGGGTCTGCCGGGCCGCGGCCAGCACTGCCGACCTGCGGACGGCGAGGACGGGCATCGCCAGCAGCGGCAGCATCCACCCGCTGGTCTGGGCCAGGACCGCCGCGACCCCGGAGAGGCCGACGAGGACGGCCGAGGTCTCCATCTTGAACGCGAGGTCGTCGCGCAGCATCTCCATGACGGGCTGGCCGGTGTCCAGGGCGACGACGATCGCCACGAGGCCGTTGTTGATCACGAGGAAGATGAAGCCGGCCAGCAGGGTCGGGACCAGGTCCGAGGCGCGGTAGTTCGTGTACGGCGCGAGGAAGCCCTGCTGCACCAGCTGGGAGTAGACGAGGCGCGCGGCGGCGATCGACAGGGCGTACTGCCCGAAGTTGAAGACCATCTTGACCGGGCTGCGCTTGGTGCGGACGTCGTCCATCAGCACGGCGACCGTGTGCGCGGCGAGAAGGAGGGCGAACGGCCCGGTGGCCACCAGGGCCACCGCGAAGGTCGTCGACATGGTGACGTTGGAGGCCTCGTCGTCGCCTCGCGAGACGGGGATCGGCCCGAGCTCGCCCAGGATCAGGCCGACGACGAGGAGCCAGCCGGCGGCCGGGACCTGGTCCACGAACGTCCGCACGTCCAGGCCGTGCAGCCCCAGGGCGGCGACTGCGACGCCAGCCCCTCCGACCCCGGCCACGAAGAGGCTGAGGCGGGAGGGGACGGTCAGGAGCACCTTGCGGGTGCCACTGGACATGCCGGTGTTCAGACCCACTTGTAGCCGGGGGTGCACGTCTGCGCGCGACCCTGGCTGTCGATGATCGTCATCATGGCCTCAGTGCCACTTCGAGCCGGCGCCGAGAACCGAGACGACCGCGACGATCGGCGCCACGGCTGCGGACCACCTGACTGCAGTGGAAACCGTGGCCGAAGCAGACGACTTCTTCATGGAACCCCTCCCCATCGAACCGACCAGCCCCGCTTGTATTGCTGAGAGCAATGACAGCGCAACGCGCAGTGAGGGCGCAGCCGGTTGATCGCTTCCGGTTACAACATCATCCGAATGGACCATTCGGCGGGTAGTCCGGCCGACTTGAGGAGGTGCAGAACGCACGACGTCCCCCCTCGCAGCCGGCGTCAGGCGCCGGATGGGAGAGAGGACGTTCGGGCGGTCGGACCCGAGGTCAGACCCACTTGTAGCCCGGGGTGGCCGACTCGAGCCGCTGGCCCGTGACCCCACCGGACGTCATGTGCGCCGTCACCGGCTCAGTACCACTTCGACCCGGCGCCCAGCACCGAGACGAGGGCCACGATCGGAGCGACGCCTGCGGACCACCGAACGACGGTGGCGACTGCGGACGATCCAGACGACTTCTTCATGGAACCCCTCCCTTGTCACAGCTCCAGCCGATAGCTGGTTTGCTGAGAGCAATGGAAGCGCGACGCAGCGTGACTTCTTGCAGATTCGAAAGACATTAGTCACGAGGTCACTCGGGCGGCCGAAGAATGACTAGTCCGGGTGACATTCAAATGCGCAGACGATCCGGGGCGTTGCTGCCCCTTTGGACCGTTCTACGGCTTGATGCCGACGTACTTCGTCTCGAGGTACTCCTCGATGCCCTCGGACCCGCCCTCGCGACCGAAGCCCGAGGCCTTGACGCCGCCGAACGGCGCCGCGGGGTTGGAGACGATGCCCTGGTTGATGCCCACCATTCCCGTGTCCAGGCCCTCCGCGACCGCCAGGGCGCGGGACAGGTCGCGAGTGAACGCGTAGGCCACCAGGCCGTACTCCGTGTCGTTGGCCAGCCGCAGCGCCTCCTCGTCCGTGGCGAACGTCGTGACGGGCGCGACCGGGCCGAAGATCTCCTCGCCGAACACCCGGGCCGAGGCCGGTACGTCGGTCAGCACCGTCGGGGCGTAGAACCAGCCGCGGTCCCCCAGCGACTTGCCTCCGGTGGCGACCCGGCCTCCCGCGTCGACGGCGTCCTGCACCAGCTCGGCCACCTTGTCGCGGCTCTTCTCATCCACCAGCGGGCCGACCTGGACGCCTTCTTCGGTGCCCCGGCCGACCTTCATGGCGCCCATTCTTTCGGCCAGCCGCGAGGAGAATTCGGCCGAAATGGACTCGTGCACGATGAAGCGGTTCGCCGCCGTGCATGCTTCGCCGACATTGCGCATCTTGGCGAGCATCGCCCCCTCAATTGCCGCATCAAGGTCAGCGTCCTCGAAAACGACGAACGGTGCATTCCCGCCCAGCTCCATCGACACCCGCAGGAGCTGCTCCGCGGACTGCTCGACCAGCCGCCGGCCGACCTCGGTCGATCCGGTGAAGGTGAGCTTGCGCAGGCGCGGGTCCCGGATGAGGGGCTCCATGACGGCCCCGGTGCGCTTGGTCGTGATGACGTTCAGGACGCCGTCGGGCAGGCCGGCCTCGGTCATGATCGCCGCGAGCGAGAGCATCGTGAGCGGCGTCTGGCTCGCCGGCTTGACCACCATCGTGCAGCCGGCCGCGATGGCCGGGCCGATCTTGCGGGTCCCCATCGCGAGGGGGAAGTTCCACGGCGTGATCATCAGGCACGGGCCGACGGGGGCCTTCATCGTCAGCAGCCGGGTCTTGCCGTCCGGGGCGGTGGAGAACCGTCCGGAGATCCGCACCGCCTCCTCGGAGAACCAGCGGAAGAACTCGGCACCGTAGGCGATCTCGGAGCGGGACTCCGCGAGCGGCTTGCCCATCTCCAGGGTCATGACCGTCGCCAGGTCCTCGGCCCGCTCGCTCACGAGCTCGAACGCCCGGCGCAGGATCTCGCCTCGCTCCCGCGGCGGGGTCGCGGCCCAGTCGGCCTGGTGGGCGACGGCCGAGTCGAGCGCGGCCCGCCCGTCGGCCACGCTCGCGTCCGCGACCTCGGCGATGACCTCGCCCGTGGACGGGTCGTCGACCGGCAGGGTGCCGCCGGAGTCCGCCGGCCGCCACTCGCCGTCGACGAGGAGCCCGGTGGGGACGCGGTCGACGAGGGTGGCTTCACGGTCGGTGAGGACGGTCACGGGGGCCTCCAGAGTTGACGATCTCGCGGGTGCATCAGGCCGATGACGACGACATCCGCACTCGGCCACCAACATCACCGGTGGTTTCCGCAGAATGGGGGTCGTCCGACCGACGTGTCTCACAGTACCGTGAGGGCATGACGGAGACCACGCCGCAGCCGACCCCTCAGACCAGCTCCCAGAGCACCAGCCCCCAGGGGCGTCGCGGCGGCCCGGACCTGGCCCAGGAACGGCGGCTCGTGACCGAGATCCCGGGCCCGAAGTCGAAGGCGATCCACGAGCGGCGGCTGGCCGCGGTGGCCAAGGGCGTGGGGAGCACCCTGCCGGTCTACATCGACCAGGCCGGCGGCGGCGTGCTGGTCGACGTCGACGGCAACTCGCTGATCGACCTCGGCGCGGGCATCGCGGTGGTCAACGCGGGCAACGCCCACCCGGGCGTCGTCGCCGCCGTGCAGGAGCAGGTGGCGGCCTTCACCCACACGTGCTTCATGGTCACGCCGTACGACGGGTACGTCTCGGTGTGCGAGGCCCTGAACCGCCTGACGCCCGGTGACTACGAGAAGCGGTCGGCGCTCTTCAACTCCGGCGCCGAGGCCGTGGAGAACGCGGTCAAGGTGGCCCGGGTCGCCACCGGCCGGGACGCGGTGGTCGTCTTCGACCACGCGTACCACGGCCGGACCAACCTGACGATGGCCATGACCGCGAAGTCGATGCCGTACAAGCACGGCTTCGGGCCGTTCGCCGGCGAGGTCTACCGCGCACCGCTGTCCTACCCGTTCCGCGAGCCGGCGGTCATCTCCGGCTCGGCCGCTGCCGCCCGCGCGATCGAGGTGATCGAGAAGCAGGTGGGCGCCGACCAGGTCGCCTGCGTCGTCATCGAGCCGATCCAGGGCGAGGGCGGCTTCGTCGTTCCGGCGCCCGGCTTCCTCACCGCCCTGTCGGAGTGGTGCACCAGGAACGGTGTCGTCTTCGTCGCCGACGAGATCCAGACCGGCTTCGGCCGCACGGGCGCGATGTTCGCCTGCCAGCACGAGGGCGTCGTGCCCGACCTGATCACCACTGCCAAGGGCATCGCCGGCGGCCTGCCGCTCGCCGCGCTCACCGGCCGGGCCGAGCTGATGGACGCGGTCCACGCCGGAGGTCTCGGCGGCACGTACGGCGGTAACCCGGTCGCCTGCGCGGCCGCGCTCGCCTCGATCGACGCCATGTCGAGGGAGGACCTGCCCGGCCGGGCCAAGAACATCGAGTCCCTGATGATCCCGCGGCTGACCGAGCTGGCCGAGCGGTTCCCGCAGATCGGCGACGTGCGCGGACGGGGCGCGATGCTGGCGATCGAGATGGTCGAGCCCGGCACGCGGACCCCCGATGCCGCCGAGGCGGGGCGGGTCTCGGCCGGCTGCCACACCCGTGGGGTGCTCACGCTGACCTGCGGGACCTTCGGCAACGTGCTGCGCTTCCTCCCACCGCTGGTGATGCCGGACGCGCTGCTCGAGGAGGGCATGGACGTCCTCGCCGAGGCGCTCGCCGCACACTGAGCCCGGACCCGAGACCCAGGACCCGGGACCGAAGGGGCCACGGACCGCAGCTGCCAGCCACCCGTCTGACGAAAGGCGTTGCCAGTGAAGCGATTCCGCACCCTCCCGGGCGTTGGTGGCTCCGTCGTCGCGCTGGTCTCGGCCGCGTCCGTGATCGGCGTGGTGGCCGGGCTGGTCGTGGCGACGCCGGCAGTGGCCGCGCCTGTTGCCACCCCGCGGGCCACGCTCGCCGGCGGCATCCGGGTCGGCACCCTGACGTTGACCAGATGTCACGTCGAGGAGGCGCCCGCGTGGTGCGGCGCGGTGCGCGTGCCGTTGGACCGGACGGACCCCACGGCGGGCACCATCGCCGTCGGCTTCGGGTGGGTTCCGGCGACCGGCCGGGCCCAGGGCACCGTCGTCGCACAGGAGGGCGGGCCCGGCTATCCCTCCACGGGGAGCGCCCAGGACTACCTGGACCTGCTCGGGCCGCTGCGGAGCTCCCGCAACCTCCTGGTCGTGGATGCCAGAGGCACCGGCCGTTCGGCACTGATCGACTGCCGCCCGCTGCAGTCGTACACCGGCAACACCGCCACCGAGCACTTCCGTCGGCTGGTGGCCGCCTGTGGCGACGCCCTGAACCACACCTATCGGCGGGCCGACGGGACGTTCGTGCACGCCTCGGACCTGTTCGGGACGGCGAACGCCGTCCGTGACCTCGCCGATGTGCTCGGCCGGCTGCAGCTGACGGGCGTGGATCTGTACGGCGACTCCTACGGCACGTTCTTCGCCCAGTCCTTCCTGTCCCACTACCCGCAGCTGCTGCGATCGGTGGTCCTGGACGCGGCCTACGAGGCTCGCGACCTCGACCCCTGGTACACGACGACCGTGACGACCGCCAGGACGGCCTTCGAGGCGGCGTGCACTCGGGCGCTCGCCTGTGACGGCGCCGCGGGTTCCGGTGCCTGGCAACGGATCGGGCGGCTGGCCGCTGCTCTGCGGACGCATCCGTTGCACGGCAGCGTCCCTGGCGTCGACGCCACGCTCGTGCCGACGACCGTGGGCGTCCGGCAGCTCGTCGACCTGGTCAACGACGCGGGCTACGACTTCGGCGTCTACCGCTCCCTCGACGCGGCCGGACGGGCCTACCTCGAGCACCACGACGCGCGGCCGCTGCTGCGCCTGTGGGCCGAGGACTTCGGCTTCGACGACAGTGACTACTACGGGCCGGCGAAGAGCTACTCCGACGGCGACTTCTTCGCGGTGGGCTGTACCGACTACCCCCAGCTCTTCGACCCGTCGGCAACGCCGGCGGAGCGGCGCCGGCAGCTCGCGGCGTCGATCAGAGCGTTGCCCGCGTCCACCTTCGCGCCGTTCACGACGCGCGAGTGGATCCAGATGAACCAGTTCACTGAGGCGTACACGGGCTGCTTGGACTGGCCGGCGCCGACGCATCCGGCCGACCCGCCGGTGCGGCCCGGTCCGATGGACGCGACCGGGGTGCCGGTGCTGATCCTCAATGGGGACCTGGACTCGTTGACCCCTGCCGACGGCGGAGCACATGTCGCGCGGCAGATCGGTCCCGCCGCTCGATCGGTGGTGGTGCCCAACATGGTGCACCTGGTGGCGCTCTACGACCGGTACGGGTGCGGAGCGTCCCTCTACCAGCGGTTCGTCCGGCAGCCCGGGCGGCTGCAGGGTCTCGACATCTCATGTGCCGCAACGGTTCCCGAGGTCCACGCCCTCGGGGAGTTCCCCCGGACCTTGGCGGCAGCCGCACCGGCGACCGTGACCCGCGGCTCGGCGACCCAGGTCCAGCGCCGGCTCGTGAGCGTGCTGGTCGCCGCGGCCGGGGACGCGGCGTACCGGTTCCAGTACGTCGACGACTCCGACGACCTGGGGCTGCGCGGCGGGCGGATCCACTACTCGGCGCCCGGGGACGACGTCGTCGCGCACCTGCGCGGGGTCCGCTGGACGATCGACACGGCGGTCAGCGGCACCGCGACGACCGACTACTACGGGCTGGGCGTCGACGGGACGCTGACCGTGCGGGACGGCGCCGGCGATCGGCTGACCGGGCACGTGCACTGGAACACCACCGGCGCCCACACCGTGGCCACCGTGGTCACCGCGACGGCGCGCTACCGGTTGCCGGCTCCGTAGCGCTGGATCAGGCGTACTGGGCCGGCTGCTCGCGCTGACCCCACGGCGAGCCGTAGCCGGCGGGCTCGGGCGCGGCCAGCAGGTCGAGGAAGGGCTGCGCGTCGAAGGCCTCGGGGCCGAGCACCCCGGTGCCCGTCCAGGCCCCGGTGGCCAGGAGCTCAAGCGCGACAACCGGATTGACGGCCGTCTGCCAGACGACGCACTGCACGCCGTACGCGCTCATCGTCCAGGCGTTGTCGACGACGTGGTAGAGGTACGTGGAGCGCGGCTGCCCGTCCTGACCGCGGCCGGTCACCCACAGGCCGGCGCAGGTCTTGCCGTGCATCCGGTCACCGAGCCCGGCGGGGTCGGGCAGCGCGGCGGCGACGACGTCGCGGGGGCTGACGTCGACCGGCCCGGCCGAGGACGGCACCCGCAGCGGGGCCGTGCTGTCCAGGCCGAGCTTGTGCAGGGCCTGCAGCACCTGGATGAACTCCGACCCGAGTCCGTACTTGAAGGTCACCCGGCGGGCGTCGACCCAGCGCGGCATCAGGAGGACCTCCTCGTGCTCCACGTTGACGCACTCGACCGGGCCGATGCCCTCGGGGAAGTCGAAGACCTCCGGCTCGCTGAACGGTGCCGTCGTGAACCAGCCACGGCCCTTCTCCCAGATCACCGGCGGGTTGAGGCACTCCTCGATGGTCGTCCAGATCGAGAAGGACGGCGCAAAGTCGAACCCCTCCACGACGAGGTTGGAGCCGTCCCGCGTGCCGAGCTCGTCGATCTCGGCGAACAGGTGGTCGGCTGCGTACCGCGCGAAGACGTCGGACAGGCCCGGCTCGACACCGATGCCGCACAGGGCCAGCCGGCCGGCCGCCTCCCACTCCCCGGCCTGGGCGAACTGGCCGTCGCCGAGCATGACGCCGGTCTGCTCGTACGGCGCCTGCGGGTGCGGCTTCGACAGGCTCATCGCCATGTCCAGGTAGTCGGCACCGGCGGCCAGAGCCCCCTCGAAGACCGGCATGACGAACCGCGGGTCGACCGCGTTCATCACGTGCGTGATCGCGTGCTGCCGGGCCAGGGCGGCGACCGAGTCGGCGGACGAGGCGTCGACCCGGGCCGCGAGGAACCGGTCCTCCCCCGGCCGCGCCTGCTGTACGGCCGCGACGGTGCGCTCGGCCCGGGCCTGGTCGTAGTCCGCCACGACGAGGCGCTCGAAGAAGGTGCGTCGGGCGGCAATCCGGGCAAAGGCGTCGCCGACACCGCCCGACCCGATCAGCAGGATCCGCATGCTGCATTCCCTTCCACCGAAGATTTCATCTGAATAACAGGGGTCTGTACACGAAGATCGTAGTCGTCTAGCCTCCTGACGACGGAATCCGTATCCCGCAGGAGGCGATAGTGACGACCGCGACAACCGCTCCGGACCAACACGGCAGCGCATCTGGCGAGAAGGGCCTCAAGGGAGGCTCGCTCGGACTGCTGTCCAGTGTGGTGGTGGGGATCGCCTCCACGGCTCCGGCCTACAGCCTGGCCGCCAGCCTTGGCTACGTCGTGACCACAGCGAGCGGCAAGGGCATCGTCGGCGTGAAGGCCCCGCTGATCATGGTCATCGCGTTCATCCCGATGTACTTCATCGCTGTGGCGTACTCCGAGCTCAACAAGGCGATCCCGGACTGCGGCACGACGTTCACCTGGGCCGCGCGGGCGTTCGGCAAGAAGATCGGCTGGATGGGCGGCTGGGGGATCATCGCCGCGGACGTCATCGTGATGGCGAACCTGGCCCAGATCGCCGGCTCCTACTCCTACCGGCTGGTCGGCGCCGACTCACTCGCCGACAGCACGTTCTGGAGCACGGTCGCGGGGATCATCTGGATCATCGTCATGACCTACATCTGCTACCGCGGGATCGAGATCTCGGCGCGGATCCAGTACGCGCTGCTCGGCATCGAGGTCTTCACGCTCGTGCTGTTCGCGCTCTTCGCGCTGGGCAAGGTCTACTTCGGCGGGGCCCCGGCAACGCACATCAAGCCGAGCCTGTCCTGGCTCTCGCCGTCCGGCCTCTCGCTGACCTCGATGGTCACGGCCACGCTGATCGCCGTCTTCATCTACTGGGGTTGGGACACGGCCGTCGCCACCAACGAGGAGGCGGACGATCCCGCAACCACACCCGGACGCGCCGCCGTGCTCTCCACCGTCCTGCTGCTGCTGACCTACGCCATCGTGTCGATCGCAGCCGTGTCCATCGCGGGAGTCGGCTCGACCGGCATCGGCATCGGCAACCCGGACAATGCGGCCGACGTCTTCGCCGGGATGGGCAACGTCGTCTTCGGCACCGGTGCGATCGGCGCGATCATGGTGTTCTTCCTCAAGATCACGGTGCTCACCTCCGCGTCCGCGTCGACCCAGACCACGATCCTGCCGACGGCTCGGACCTCCTTGTCCATGGCCGCCTTCGGTGCGATCCCGAAGCGGTTCGCGCGGATCCACCCGAAGTACCTGACGCCGTCCGACTCGACCATCTGGATGGGCGCGGTCTCGATCGTGTTCTACGTGGGTCTGACACTGGTCAGCCAGGACATCCTCGCCGACACGATCGCTGCAGTGGGCCTGATGATCGCCTTCTACTACGGCCTCACCGGCTTCGCCTGCGCGTGGTTCTACCGCAAGACCATGTGGGCCAAGCCGCGCGACATCCTGATGCAGGGCGTCATTCCCCTCGCCGGCGGTCTACTGCTCCTCGGCGCGTTCTTCTATGCCTGCCACACGTACTACGACCCCGAGTACGGCGAGACCAGCCTCGGCGCGGTGGGCGGTGTCTTCATCATCGGCATCGGTTCGCTGCTCGTCGGGGTGGTGCTCATGTACATCTACTCGTTCATCTCGCCGTCGTACTTCCGGGGCGAGACACTGCCGACGGGCGACGCCGGCGAGCTGCTGCTCGTTCCGGCGGATGGCTCGGTCGCCCTCTTCGGGTTGCCGGACTCGGGCGAGATGCCGACGGTCATCGCACCGGACCTGTCCAACCTGCCCCCAGGCCAGAGCGCCATCGACCCGCGGACCGGAAGGACCGTGCGCAAGGACGGCGGCGCAGACGACTGACCTTCCGGCCCGCTCGGGCGATGCTCGAGCGGGCGGTCAGCGGTCGAGCAGTGGGCGGGACGGGTCCCAGGTGGTCCCGTCCCGCTCGTCTGCCCGCTTGCGAGCGATCGCCGAGAGTGCCTCCAGCACAACGCGATTGCCGAGTGCTGCCGTGATGTCCGCGTGGTCGTACGGCGGGCTGACCTCGACCACGTCGACCCCGACCACTGGCAGCTCGAGGCAGATCCGGCGGACCGCGTCGAGCAGCTGTCGCGCGGACAGGCCGCCGGGCTCGGGGGTACCGGTGCCGGGGGCGTGACCGGGGTCGCACACGTCGATGTCGACGGACAGGAAGACACCATCGCAGTCGTCGGTCGCGATGTGGAACGCCTCGGTCAGGCAAGTGTCCAGACCGCGCGTGACGATCTCGGTCATCTCATACGACCGCATCCGCTGCTGGCTCATCCAGTCCAGCGTCTCGGGGCCCGGCCAGTAGCCGCGCAGGCCGACCTGCAGGAAGCGGTCGCCCCTCAGGGCGCCCGACTCGATCAGGCGGCGCATCGGCTGTCCGTGACCCCACAGTGACCCGAACTCGATGTCACCCGTGTCGGCGTGCGCGTCGAAGTGGATCATCGAGATCCGGCCGTGGCCGAGGACGTTGGCCACGCCCTTGGCGTCCGGGAAGGTCACCGAGTGGTCGCCGCCCAGGATCACCGGGATGGCGCCCGACTCGGTGACCTGCTGCACCGCCGCTTCGAGCGCCGGAAGCGCGGTCTCGATGTCGCCCGCGTACATCTCGACGTCCCCGGCATCGACCACCTTGAGGTCGAGCAACCCGTCGGTGCGCAGCGCCAGGCTCGGCCGCGAGCCGTCGTGCGGGAGGTAGTCGGTCATCCGGATCGCTTGTGGCCCGAAGCGCGTACCCGGGCGGTGCGAGGTCCCACCGTCGAACGGTGCACCGAGGATGACCACCTCCGCCTCGGCGTACGACGCGGGGTCGTCCAGGTCGCACCGGGGTACTCCGAGGAAGGTCACGTCCGGGCCGAACTGCGCGCCGTATCGGGTCATGTCGCGATCCTAGGGACTCGGGCCGCGGCGGGTCCGTACGCACGCAGGTCAGTGACGCACGCAGGTCACTGACGCACAGTCCCGGGGTGCTGAGTGCTATCCGGTGTCGAGCAGGGCGACGTGCCGGCTGTTGCGGATCGGGCGTCGTCGCGGATCGAGCCAGGCGGGCGGTCGCCAGTAGGGCAGGCCGTCGATCATGGCGCACTCCCATCCCCTCCGCTCGAACTCGCGGTGGTGGAAGCCGCAGAGCAGCGTGAGGTTGTCGATGTCGGTCGTGCCGCCGTGCAGCCAGTCGCGGATGTGGTGGCGTTGGCAGTGGGAGGGTGGCCGGTCGCAGCCGGGGAAGGAGCAGCCCCGGTCTCGCGCCGCCAGCGCTGCGGTCTGGCCCGGGGTGGCGATACGCGTGGTGCGACCCAGCCAGAGCGCGACCCGTTTGGCGTCCTCGATCAGGACGTACAGCTGGCTCTGGTCGGCCTGGCTGAGCGCGTCCGCGACCGGGGTCAGCGAGCCGTGCTCGCTCACGGCCAAGCCGTAACGGTTGCGCAGCTGGTCGTCGGTGATGTGCCAGACCGTGCAGGCAGGAGTTCCGCCGGATGCCGGCAGATCGCCCGCATTGAGGACCGATGTGAACACGTCCTTGAGCGCGTCGTGCATCCGCTCCCCGTGGGTCCGGGAATCCCGCACCGCGAGCCTGTCGGACGGTGCGTCGGCGTTGGTGTCGGCGTTGGTGTCGGTGTCGGCGTTGGCATTGGTGTCGTGCGGCGGCGGCGGCGGCCGTGGCGGGAACGGGCTTGGAGCGGGCGTCCAGCACGACCCGGGCGAGCTCGTAGTTCTCATCGTCGAGCGCGACGATCATCTTGCCGCCGGCCCGGCCCCTGTTCTTGGTCAGCCGCAGGTCGCGGTGTGCCTTGGCGTAGTCGACGTCCCGCAGGATCCCGTCGGGGTCGGCCCGCAGCATCACGTCGCCGGCCAGCCGGTCCAGGTCCGCCGGCGTCACCGTCTCCGCCGCCTGCACCATCTCCGCCTCGACCACGTCACCGTGGGTCGCTCGGACGGGGCCGGGGAGCCGGTGCATCGTGGCGATGATGGTGCCTGCATGGTCCCCCGAGACGGCCCCTGCCCGCACGGCTGCGGCCAGCAGTGGGAGAGGGGGTGGCAGCACCTCCCCCGTGAAGGCGATCGCCGGGCTGGTCGCGTGGGCGAGCTCGACCCGACGGCGCGCCTCACCGCGGGACAACCGCAGCTGCTCCCGCAGGAAGACCGCCGTCGTGGCCTGCGCGTAGCGTCCGGGCTCGTCGCCCGCCTCCACGGCGCTCACGTAGTGGGCGTCGAAGACCGCGAGCCGGCGCCGCAGCAGCTCCACGTTGCGCGCCACGGCATGCAGGCCGGTCGACGGACCGTCGAGGCGAACCAGGCCGGTCAGGTCCAGGCCGTTGACGTGGCCGACCCCCTCCGCCATCTGGGCCAGCGCAGCGTCGGCGACGGGGTCGCCGACGGGCTCCAGACCCGGGAGGAGTTCGACGCTGCCCTCGATCATGTGTTCGATTCTAGACAGACCGCCCGACAACCGTCAATCCCGACGAGCCACGAATTCCGGTCAGCACCAACCCGTCCCGCCGTCATCCGACGGCTCCCGCCTACCGGACCGGCCGCTGCGTGGGCAATCGAACCCCGGCAATCCTTTAGGAGTCGAAGCCGAGACCCAGCCGGTCCAAGGTCCGCAGCCAGACGTCGCGCCTGCCCTCTGCCGCGTCGGCCCGCGCGATGCTGCGCCGGGTGAGCTGGATCGCGGCCCAGCGCAACGGCTCCGGCGGGAAGGGCAGCGGCTTGCGGCGCACCATCGACAGCCGGGTGCGCTCGTTGTCCCGCCGGGCCAGCAGGTCCAGACACACCTGCGCGCCGAACCGTGACGAGCCCACCCCGAGGCCGGTGTACCCGGCGACGTAGGCGGCCCGACCCCCCAGAGCCCGGCCCCAGAACGGGCTGAACCGCGTACAGGTGTCGATGGCCCCACCCCAGGTGTGAGTGAAGCGCACGCCGCCGAGCTGCGGGAACGTCTCGACCAGGTGCCGCGCGAGCAGCTCCTCGGTGTGCGCGCTCCGGGCCCGCGCGGAGGACAGGTCCGACCCGAAGTAGTACAGCGCGTCGTAGCCACCCCACACCAGACGGTTGTCACGGGACAACCGGTAGTAGTGGAACTGGTTGCCGGCATCCCCCACCCCCTGCCGACCGGCCCATCCGAGGGTCGAGAGCTGCTGCGCCGACAGGGGTTCGGTGGCGATGACGTGGTCCCAGACCGGCACGATGTACGGCCGCGCCCGCCGTACCAGCGACGGGAAGACGTTCGTCGCCAGCACCACCTGCCCGGCCCGCACCCGGCCCGCGGCGGTCTCCAGCTGCACCGTGTCGCCGTTGTCCCGCCATCCGGTGACCGGCGTCTCCTCGACGATGCGACCGCCCAGGCGCTCCACCGCGGCGGCCAGGCCCCAGACCAGCCGGGCCGGGTCGACCATCGCCGTACCCCGCTCGTCCAGCAGTCCTCCCAGATAGGTGGGCGAGTCCACCAGCGACCGGGTCTCCCCGGCGTCGAGCAGGACACTCGGCTCCCCCAGCGAGGCGGCCTGCTCGTGGACCTCGCGCAGACCCGCCAGCTGCCACGGCGCCACGGCGACGTCGAGGGCCCCGGTCCGCTCGAACGCGCAGTCGAAGCCGTGCCGCGCGACGGCCGCCTCGATGGCGTCCAGGTTCTCGTGACCCAGCCGCAGGAGCTGGGGCATCTCCCCCGGCCAGCGGGCCACGCCGTTGCCGAGCCCGTGGGTCAGGCTCGAGGCGCAGAACCCGCCGTTGCGCCCGGAGGCGGCCCAACCGAGCCGGGAGCCCTCGACCACCACGACATCACGACCAGGGCGCTCCTCGAGGGCGAGCAGCGCGGCCCACAGTCCGGTGAAGCCACCGCCCACGACGGCCAGATCGCAACGCAGGTCACCGTCGAGGGCTGGTCGCGCAGCCGGCCGGTCCGGCGAGTCGAGCCACAGGGGCGTCGACGAGGCATCACGAACGGTCGTCGGTGTCACCCGTGAAGACCGTTCTGTGCCAAGGCTTGCGGGCCACGCCGGTGAGGTCCGACATCACATGCTTGACGTTGGTGTACTCCTCCAGGGAGTAGACACTCATGTCCTTGCCGAAGCCCGATGCCTTGTAGCCGCCGTGCGGCATCTCGCTGACGATCGGGATGTGGTCGTTGACCCACACGCACCCGGCCTGGATCTCGCGGGCGCCCCGCTGGGCCCGGAAGACGTCGCGGGTCCAGACCGAGGCCGCCAGCCCGTACGGCGTGTCGTTGGCCATCGCGAACGCGGTGTCGTCGTCGTCCACGGCGAGCACCGCGAGCACCGGGCCGAAGACCTCCTCGCGCCAGATCTGGGCCTGCGGGCCGTCCACGACCACCAGGGTGGGCGGGTAGTACGCGCCGCCGACCAGGTCGCCCCCCGGCGCCTCGCCCCCGCAGATCACCTTCTGCCCCTCGGCCCGGGCCCGGTCGACGAAACCGGCGACGTTGGCCGCGTGCGCGGCCGAGATGAGCGGGCCGAGGTCCGTCGCCGGGTCGCGCGGGTCACCGAGCCGGACCGAGCGCATCGCCTCCGCCACACCGGCGACGAAGTCGTCGACCAGCGAGCGGTGGACGACGGCTCGAGTTGCGGCCGTGCAGTCCTGGCCGGAGTTGATCAGGGCACCGGCCACCGCTCCCTGGATCGCTGCCGCCAGGTCTGCGTCGTCCAGGACCACGAACGGCGCCTTGCCGCCCAGCTCGAGGTGCACGCGCTTGGCCGACTCGGCCGCCCGCGCCATCACCCGGCGCCCGACGGCGCTGGAGCCGGTGAACGACACCATGTCGACGCCCGGGTGCGAGATGAGCGCCTCCCCCGCGACCGGCCCGGAGCCGGTCAGCACGTTGACGACGCCGTCGGGGATGCCCGCGTCGAGGCAGGCCTGGGCGAACATCAGCGCCGTCAGCGGGGTGAGCTCGCTGGGCTTCAGCACGATCGCGTTGCCTGCGGCGATGGCCGGCAGCACCTTCCACCCGGCCATCTGGAGCGGGTAGTTCCAGGGGGCGATCGACCCGACCACGCCGATCGGCTCGCGGCGTACGGCCGAGGTGTGGTCCGGCGAGTACTCACCGGCGGCCCGGCCCTCCAGGGTGCGGGCCGCCCCGGCGAAGAACGCGGTGTTGTCGACCGTGCCGGGCACGTCGAACTCCCGGGCCAGCCGGATCGGCTTGCCGGTCTGCCAGGACTCGGTCTGCGCGAACGACTCCGCCCGCTCGTCCAGCAGCAGAGCCAGGCGGTGCATGGCCGACGACCGTGCGGCGGGTGAGCTCGCGCCCCACTCCTTCTGCGCCGACCGTGCGCTCGCCACCGCGTCGTCGACGTCCCCAACGCCGGCGAGCGAGACCGACTGCAGCACTTGGCCGTTCGACGGGTCGACGATGTCGTGGGTCGCACCTGATGAGCCGGACCGGACCGTGCCGCCGACGAGCTGGTGCTCGTCGTGCGGCCAGCCGTTGGCCCAGCCGTCGCTCTCGCGCGCGCCCACGGCCGGTCCTCAGCTGTCCAGGTTGGCCATGACGTGCTTGATCCGCGTGTAGTCCTCGAAGCCGTACATCGACAGGTCCTTGCCGTACCCGCTGTGCTTGAAGCCACCGTGCGGCATCTCGGCGACCAGCGGGATGTGGGTGTTGATCCAGACGCAGCCGAAGTCCAGCCGGCGCGACATCCGCATGGCCCGGCCGAAGTCCTTGGTCCACACGCTGGAGGCCAGGCCGTACGGCACGCCGTTGGCCCAGCGCAGGGCCTCCTCCTCGTCGCTGAACTTCTGCACCGTGATGACCGGCCCGAAGATCTCGTCCTGGATCACCTCGTCGTCCTGCTGGACACCGGAAACGACTGCGGGAGAGAGGTAGTAGCCGTCTCCCATGTCGCTGAGCCGCTGCCCGCCCGCCTGCAGGGTGGCCCGGTCGGGCAGCCGGTCCAGGAAGCCGGTGACCCGCTCCAGCTGGCCGCTGTTGTTGACCGGCCCGAGCAGCGCGTCCTCGTCGTCCGGCTTGCCGACGTGCGCGCCCTTGGCCTGCTCGGCCAGCGCGGCCACGAAGTCGTCGTGCACCCGCGGCCCGGCGAGCACCCGCGTCGCCGCGGTGCAGTCCTGCCCGGCGTTGAAGAAGCCGGCGACGGCGATGGCCTCGGCGGCCGCCTCGATGTCCGCGTCGTCGAAGACCACGACGGGAGCCTTGCCGCCGAGCTCGAGGTGAACCCGCTTGACGTCGCGGGCCGCGCTCTCGGCGACCTGAATGCCCGCGCGTACCGAGCCGGTGATGGAAACCATTGCGGGAGTGGGGTGCTCGACCAGAAGGCGACCGGTGTCACGGTCGCCGGTGACGACGTTCAGGACACCCGGCGGGAGGAACTGCGCGGCGATCTCGGCCATCCGCAGCGTCGTCTCCGGCGTGGTGTCGCTCGGCTTGATCACCACGGTGTTGCCCGCCGCGATTGCCGGTGCGAACTTCCAGACCGCCATCATCATCGGGTAGTTCCAGGGCGCGACCTGGCCGATGACACCCACCGGCTCGCGGCGGATCCAGCTCGTGTGACCCGCGAGGTACTCCGCGGACGCGCGGCCCTCGAGCACCCGGGCGGCGCCCGCGAAGAACCGGATCTGGTCGACCATCGGAGGGATCTCCTCGCTGGCCGTCAGCGCCCACGGCTTGCCGGTGTTCTCCGACTCGAGCTTGACCAGCTCGTCGGCGGCGTCCTCGATGGCGTCGGCGATCTTGAGCATCGCCTTCTGCCGGTCGCTCGGTGTCGTGTCGCGCCAGACCTCGAACGCCTTGGCGGCAGCGGCGTATGCCCGGTCGACGTCCTCGGCACCGGAGACCGGCGCCTGGGCGACGACCTGCGCGCTGGACGGGTCGATGATCTCGCTCCTGCGGCCGTCGGCCGGGTCGACGTGCTCCCCGTCGACGAAGTTGCGCAGTGTGCGGGTCGCGGCGCTCACAAGGACTCCTTGACGATCGTGGCTGGCGGTGACTGAGCTCGCGTCCGACTCTAGCCTGCGATTCAGCCGGGATCGATAGTCCGCGATGAGCCAAAGTGTGGATTCAGTGCGTCAGACACGCCTCTGACGACGGATTCACTTGCAATGGCCCGGGGCGCCGCGCGAGTATCGGGGACGTGAGCCCCCGCGACCATGGCCCTGCGCCACTCCTCGACGAGGTCTCCAAACGGATCATCGACCAGCTCCAGGAGGACGGCCGCCGCCCGTACGCCGCCATCGGCAAGGCGGTCGGGCTCTCGGAGGCAGCCGTCCGGCAGCGGGTCCAGCGCCTGCTCGAGTCGGGGGTCGTCCAGATCGTGGCGGTCACCGACCCGCTCCAGGTGGGCTTCAGCCGGCAGGCGATGATCGGGCTCCGGACGGCTGGGGACCTCACCGAGGTCGCCGACCGGCTGGCCGCGATGCCAGAAGTCGACTACGTCGTCGTGACGGCCGGCAGCTTCGACGTCCTGGTCGAGGTCGTCTGCGAGGACGACGACGACCTGCTCAACCTGGTCAGCACGCGCATCCGCACCATCCCGGGGGTCGTCAGCACCGAGACCTTCGTCTATCTCAAGCTCCGCAAACAGCTCTACAACTGGGGAACACGATGACCACCACACCGCAGGACCAGACGACGAGCGCCGGTCAGGGGCGAACCCCCCTCGGCACGTCGTACTCGGACGCCGCGCGCGACCACCTCTGGATGCACTTCACCCGCCACTCGACGTACGAGGAGGGCGCGCAGGTGCCCGTCATCGTGCGCGGCGAGGGCGCCTACGTCTTCGACAGCAACGGGCGCAAGTACCTCGACGGCCTGGCCGGGCTGTTCGTCGTGCAGGTCGGGCACGGTCGCGAGGAGCTGGCCGAGGCGGCCGCGAAGCAGGCCCGCGACCTGGCCTTCTTCCCCCTCTGGTCCTACGCGCACCCCCCGGCGATCGAGCTGGCCGAGCGCCTCGTGCAGCACACCCCCGGCGACCTGAACCGGGTCTTCTTCACCACCGGTGGCGGCGAGGCGGTGGAGACCGCGTGGAAGCTGGCCAAGCAGTACTGGAAGCTGGTCGGCAAGCCCGGCAAGCACAAGGTGATCAGCCGCAGCATCGCCTACCACGGCACCCCCCAGGGAGCGCTGTCGATCACCGGCATCCCCGAGGCGCGGATGCCGTTCGAACCGCTGGTCCCCGGCGCGCACAAGGTCCCCAACACGAACCTCTACCGGGCCCCCGAGCACCTGCGCGAGGACCCCAAGGCCTTCGGCCGCTGGGCCGCGGACCGGATCGCGGAGGCGATCGAGTTCGAGGGCGCCGACTCCGTCGCAGCGGTGTTCCTGGAGCCGGTGCAGAACTCCGGCGGCTGCTTCCCGCCCCCGCCCGGCTACTTCGAGCGGGTCCGCGAGATCTGCGACGAGTACGACGTGCTGCTCGTCTCGGACGAGGTGATCTGCGCCTTCGGCCGGATCGGAGAGCTGTTCGCCTGCAACGACTTCGGCTACACGCCGGACATCATCACCTGCGCCAAGGGCATGACCTCGGGGTACTCCCCGATCGGCGCGATGATCGCCAGCGACCGGCTGTTCGAGCCGTTCAAGAAGGGCCAGACGTCGTTCCCGCACGGGTACACGTTCGGCGGGCACCCGGTCTCCGCGGCCGTCGCGATGGCCAACCTGGACATCTTCGAGCGCGAGGGTCTGGTCGACCACGTCCACGAGAACGCACCGAAGTTCCGCGCCTCGCTGGAGAAGCTGCTGGACATCCCGATCGTGGGAGACGTCCGCGGCGAGGGCTACTTCTACGGCATCGAGCTGGTCAAGGACAAGGACACCCGCGAGACGTTCAACGACGACGAGGCCGAGCGCCTGCTGCGCGGCTTCCTGTCCAAGGCGCTCTTCGAGGCCGGCATCTACTGCCGGGCCGACGACCGCGGCGACCCCGTCGTGCAGCTCGCGCCGCCGCTCATCGTCGGCCAGAAGGAGTTCGACGACATCGAGCAGATGCTGCGCGGCGTACTGACCGAAGCCTCGAACCTGTTGTGACCCAGGCCGTCGATGCCCCGAAGTGACATCCCCCGGACGCAGGTCCGGCGGATACCGGAGAAGCAGGTCGACGACCGGGCCGCCCTGGACGCCCTGCTCGACACCGCCCTGATCGGCCACCTCGCGGTCGTGACCGACGGCTGGCCCTTCGTCGTACCCGTCGGGATCGCCCGGGACGGCGACCGCGTGCTGTGCCACGGGTCGACCGGGGCCCGGCTCTTCCGCGGCCTGGCCGAGGGCGAGCCCACCTGCCTGACCGTCACGATCGTGGACGGCCTGGTGCTCGCTCGCAGCCAGTTCGAGTCGTCGATGAACTACCGCAGCGCGATGGTGCTCGGACGCTGTGAGGAGCTGCACGGCCCGGCCCGGCTCGCCGCTCTCGGCGCCGTCACCGAGCACCTGATGCCCGGCCGCGGCGCCGACTCGCGCGGGCCGTCGAAGAAGGAGCTGGCGCAGACGTCGGTGCTCGCCCTGCCGATCCAGGAGTGGTCGCTCAAGGTCAGCGACCACATCGACCCGGACGACGCGGAGGACGATCTGGACCTGCCGTACTGGGCCGGAGTCCTTCCGCTGCACCACGTCTGGGGCGAGCCCCGCGCATCCTCGGACCTGCGCGGCGACCCACCCGTCCCGCCGTACGTCGCGTCCTGGCCCGCCGGGCGGACCTGAGCCGGCGGACCTGGGTTGGCCGACCTGGGATGGCCGACCTGGGATGGCCGACCTGGGATGGCCGACCTGGGATGGCCGACCTGAGAGCCCGAGGGACCTGAGGCGCCTGACCCCTGGCTCAGCTGCTGACCGCGGGGGCCGTCTGCTCGGCCGCGGGGGTGTCTGCGCGGTTCCCCGTGGTGTGGCGCGTCGCGAGCAGGCACAGCGCCGAGGCCACGAAGGCCGCGACGATCGGCAGGATGAGGGTCGGGTGCATGGCGCGGACGTAGCCGTGCTGGAACACCTCGACCCCGATGTGCTGGATCTTGGCCGCGACATCGGCCGGGACGCCGCTCGGTGCAGCAGCGGTGCTCGGCCCGACCTCGATCCCGCCCTTGGCACTGGCCGCGAAGCCGTCGACGAACCGGGCCCGGACGTCGGGCGGCAGGGCTGCGGACCGCTTGGTGGCCTCGTCCCGCAGGGTGCTGGCCAGCTGGTTCTGCAGCAGTGCGCCGACCGCCGCGCTCCCGACGACCGATCCCACCTGGCGCAGCGTGTTGTTCACGCCGGCGGCCGCCCCGGCGAGCTGTGGTGGCACGCCGCGCATGGCCTCGGTCGCCATCGGCGCCCAGATGCCGCCCATCCCCAGGCCCATGATCACGACCGCGGGGATGAAGCTCGGCCAGTTCGAGCCCGCCCGTGACTGCAGGACGAGGATGGCCGCGCCGAGCCCGTACAGGGCGAGGCCGGTCAGCAGGATGTACTTGCCGCCGACCTGGTCCGACTTCCGGCCGGCGATCGGGGCCAGCAGCAGCGCGATCAGCGACATCGGCGCCAGGATCAGCCCGGCCTTGATGGCCGAGTAGCCCAGGACCGACTGCAGGTAGATCGTCACCGGCAGGAAGAAGCCGAGGATCGCGATCGAGACGAGCGTCGCGACGGCGTTGATCACGGTGAAGTTGCGGTTGCGGAAGAGTGAGAACGGCACCAGCGGCTCGGCGTCCTGGCGCCGTCGCTGCTGCAGCAGGAAGACTGCGGTCAGGACCGCCGCTGCGACGAACAGCAGGACGATCCCGGCGTTCCAGGAGAACCGCTGACCCTCGATCAGCGCGAAGGTGAGGCAGAACAGACCGGCGGTCGCGATGCCCACGCCGAGCAGGTCGAGCTTGTGCTTGCGCTCCATCCGGGTGTCCGGGATGAACGCGAACGTCATGACCAGGACCAGCAACCCGATCGGCACGTTGACGATGAAGATCCACCGCCAGCTGGCGTAGGTCACCAGCACGCCGCCGAGGGTCGGGCCGGCCACCGTCGCCAACCCGGCCACCGCGCCCCAGATGCCGAGCGCCGTGCCGCGCCGCTCGGCCGGGAACGTGCCGATGATGATCGCCATCGTCTGCGGCATCAGGAGTGCGGCGCCGACTCCCTGGACGGCCCGGAACGCAATCAGGGCAGTCGGATTCGGCGCCAGACCGCAGGCGAGACTGGCCAGGGTGAAGACCACGACGCCGGCGACGAACAGCTTGCGCTGCCCGCGGAGGTCGCCCAGGCGCCCGGCCGTGATCAGCAGCACCGCGAGCACCAGGACGTAGGCGTTGACCACCCACAGGATCTCGTCCAGCGACGCCCCGAGGGCCGTGATCATGCTCGGGATCGCGATGTTGACGATGGTCAGGTCGAGCAGGGTCATGAAGAACCCCAGGGACAGGGTGACCAGGATCGCCCAGGGGTTGCCACGCCAGCGGCTCATCTCAGCTCCAGACAGTGAACGGTGCACGGCAGCGCGCTGCTCCGACGATCGGCTGCAACCCGCCGGTGCAGGCCCCCTGCCCAGCGCGTCCTGTCTACCCGATGGCACCGACAGCCGTCTCGCAGGGGGCCCCGGGCTCGGGTCAGGCGGTCGCGGCGTACGCCGTGGCGAACGTGTCCAGTGCGGCGGCCAGGCGGTCGGCGCTGGCCGCGTCCAGGCGGCGCAGGACCTTGGCGATCTCCTTGCGGCGGGCGGCCCGAAGGGCGGTGAGCGTGCTACGGCCGGTCTGGGTGAGGCGGATCTCGACCTCGCGGCGGCTGCGCTTGCTGACGCCCCGGGCGACGAGCCCCGCCTCCTCGAGCCGGCCGACGAGCCGGCTGGCCGAGGGCAGGGAGGAGTCGATGCTGGCGGCGAACGCGCTCAGGTTGACCGGGCCGGACCGCTCCATGGCGAGCAGGGCCCGCAGCTGGGGCAGGGACACCCCGCCCTCGGCGGCCACGGCGGCGACGGTCAGGTCGACGAAGGCCAGCGAGGCCTCCTCCACCGCACGGGCGAGGCTCGCCGGAGCACCGCTCCGCCCGCTCACAGTCACCTTGGCCACCTTCGGAGGGTACCTGCGGGTGGGCGCTGAGCCTGCGAGGCGCGCGGACGTGTCGAGGGGACGGAGCACCGGCGGCCGGCGGCCGTCACTTACCGCCCAACAACGGTCGCAGGGCGTCCAGCACGCCGGGGTCCTCGATCGTGCTCGGCACCGCTGGGTCCTTGCCGTCAGCCAGATCGCGCATGGTCCGGCGCAGGATCTTGCCCGAGCGCGTCTTGGGCAGCGCCGGCACGACATCGACCCGGCGCAGCGACGCCACCGCACCCACCTCGTCACGGACCCGCTGCACCAGCTCGGCCTGGACCGTCTCCGGGTCCACCCCGACACCGGCCTTCAGCACCACCAGCCCCCTCGGGACCTGGCCCTTGAGCTCGTCGAACACGCCGATCACCGCGCACTCCGCCACCGCCGGGTGCCCGGCCAGCGCGGCCTCCAACGACCCGGTCGAGAGCCGGTGACCCGCGACGTTGAGGACGTCGTCCGTGCGCCCCATCACGAAGACGTACCCGTCCTCGTCGACGTAGCCGCCGTCACCGGTGAGGTAGTAGCCGGGGAAGGCCGACAGGTACGACGCGACGAAGCGATCGTCGTCCTGCCACAGCGACGGCAGGCAGCCCGGCGGCATCGGCAGGCGAACGCAGATCGCACCCTCGTCGCCCGGCCCGACCCGCGCGCCCTGCTCGTCCAGGACCTGCACGTCGAAGCCCGGCACCGGCACCGTCGGCGAGCCGGCCTTGACCGCCATCGGCTCCAGCCCGCGCAGGTTCGCCACGATCGGCCACCCGGTCTCGGTCTGCCACCAATGGTCTACGACCGGGATGCCGAGCCGCTCGGCCGCCCAGTGGTAGGTGTCCGGGTCGAGCCGCTCCCCCGCCAGGAACAGCGTGCGCAGCGCCGACAGGTCGTGGCCGGCCATCAGTTCGCCGTCCGGGTCCTCCTTCTTGACCGCACGGATCGCCGTCGGTGCGGTGAACAGTCCCGAGACCCGGTGCTCGGCGGCCACCCGCCAGAACGCCCCCGCATCCGGCGTACCCACCGGCTTGCCCTCGTACATCACGGTCGTGCACCCGGTGAGCAGCGGCGCGTAGACGATGTAGGAGTGGCCGACCACCCAGCCGACGTCGCTGGCCGTCCACCACACCTCACCCGGCCGGGCGTCGTACACGTTGGCCATCGACCAGCGCAGCGCTACGGCGTGGCCGCCGTTGTCGCGCACGATGCCCTTGGGCTTGCCCGTGGTGCCGCTCGTGTAGAGGACGTAGAGCGGGTCAGTGGCTTGCAGCGCAACGCATTCCGCGGGCTGCACCCCTCCCGGCCTCATCACGTCGTGCCAGTCGAGATCACGCTCTCCCATATCGGCAACGACCTGAGGCCGTTGCAGCACTACGGTGTACGCCGGCCGATGGGCGGCCCGGGCCAATGCCGCATCCACCAACGGCTTGTACTCGACCACCCGCGAGCCCTCGAGGCCGCACGAGGCGGTCACGACGACGACCGGCTCCGCGTCGTCGATCCGGGCCGCGAGCTCCGCCGGGGCGAAGCCGCCGAACACGACCGAGTGGACCGCACCGATCCGCGCGCAGGCGAGCATCGCCACGACCGCCTCGGGGACCATCGGCAGGTAGATGACGACCCGGTCGCCCTTGCCGACGCCGAGGTCCCGCAACGCACCGCCGAACCGCGCGACCAGCTCCAGCAGCTGCGCATAGCTGAGCCGGGTCTGCGTCCCCGTCACCGGGCTGTCGTGGATCAGGGCCAGCTGCTCGGCCCGGCCACCGATGACGTGGCGGTCGAGCGCGTTGAAGCACGTGTTGAGCACGCCGTCGGGGAACCATCGGTAGAACGGCGGCCGGCTGTCGTCCAGGACCTCGCGCGGCCGGCGGATCCAGTCGATCGCGGCGGCGGCCTCGCCCCAGAACGCCCTCGGGTCCGCCAGGCTGGCCCGGTAGGCCCGCGCGTACGGGCCATCGCTCCTCGCCGCTGTCATGCCGCCCATCCTGACCGAGCCGGCGAGGCGCGGCACGCCTGACCCTGGGCGACGCTGACTCTGGCGCCGGATCCGGGCGATGATGCGTGACGTGAGCACCCGGGAGATCGAGTCACTGGACCAGCTCGACGCGGCGCTCACCGGGACCCGCTCGCTGGCCGGGCTGCGGCTCCAAGGTGTGGACCTGGCGGCGCGCGAGGACGTGCTCCTGCAGTGCGACCCGGCCGGAGCCGTCGTCCTGGGCGGCAGGCTCACCGACCGGCTGGAGGCGCACCTGCGCCATGGCGGCGCGCTGGTCTTCCCGGCCGCCTCGGGCGCCCCGATCGACCCCTACCGATCACGGCTCTACGACGCCGAGGAGCTCTACGCCGGGTTGTCGACCGAGGGCTACGCCGCGACACCGGACGCGCGGGCCTACGCCTGGTGGAGCGACGCATCGGTCCGCGGGGACGTCTACGTCACGCTGCTGCGCGCCATCCACGACGACAGCATCGGCGACGCCCTGGACGACCTGTGCTCCGGGCGGCGCGTCGTCGGGGTGATGGGAGGGCACGACGTGCAGCGGGGCGAACCGGCGTACGCGGACGCTGCCCGGCTCGGATGGACGCTGGCCCGGCGCGGGATCGTCGTCGCGACCGGGGGTGGGCCGGGTGCGATGGAGGCGGCCAACCTGGGTGCCAGATGCGCGCACCGCGAGGAGTCGGTGCTCCGGGACGCCATCCAACGGCTCTCGGCCGTGCCGTCGTTCCGCCCGGACATCACGGCCTGGGCCGCCCTGGGGCTGGAGGTGCGCGACCGGGTCGGCGAGCCGGCGGCCGTCACCAGCGTCGGCGTCCCCACGTGGTTCTACGGGCACGAGCCGCCGAACGTCTTCAGCGGCGCCGTCGCGAAGTTCTTCTCCAACGCGCTCCGCGAGGACGGGCTGCTGGCCCGGTGCACGGACGGGGTCGTCTACCTGCCCGGTGCCGCGGGCACGGTGCAGGAGGTCTTCCAGGCCGCCACCGGCCACTACTACGCCGAGCTGCCGGCCGCGCCGCTCGTGCTGGTCGGCCGCGCGGCCTGGACCGACGACCTGCCGGTGTGGCCGCTGCTGTCCTCGCTCGGGCGTGGGCGCCCGATGGCTCGCACCCTGCACCACGTGGACTCGGTCGACCAGGCGGCGGCGCTGTTCCGATGACCGGCATCGAGATCCGGCGGGCCGTCGCCGAGGACGCTCCCGCCATCGTCGCGCTCCGCGAGGAGGCGGCCCGGTGGCTGCTCGGACGCGGGATCGAGCAGTGGGAGCCGGGTGAGGTCGTCGAGCCGGACGTCCTGGGCTGGCTCGCGAGCGGACGGATGTACGTCGCCGAGCGACCTGCGGGGATCGCCGGGATGGTGCGACTCGCCTGGGACGACGCGGCGACGTGGGGCGAGCAGGCACCGGACGCGGGGTACGTGCAGGCGCTGGCGGTCGCCAGATCCGTTGCGGGGCAGGGCGTCGGGCGGCGGCTGCTCCGGCACGTCGAGGCCGTCGTCGCCCGCAGCGGTCGCTCGCGCGTGCGGTTGGACTGCGTCGCGTCGAACGCCGGGCTGACGAAGTACTACCGGCAGGCGGGCTACCGCGAGGTCGGCCGCCGGGAGGCGGACCTCGTGCACCACCACCCGGCCGTGACGCTGTTCGAGCGCGTCATGCCCGATGCCCACGCCTCGTAGCGCGCCTGACGGTCGAACCGGGCGAGGGCGGCGAGGGTTCAGCTGACCTGGGTCATGATCTCGACGACCTGGTCGAGGTAGCGGTCGACGCTGGCCTCGGCGTACCCGCGCGCGCCGCGGCGGCTGCGGAAGGAGATGGTCCGGACCTGGTCCGGCGCCATCGCCAGCTGGCCGTCGAAGTACTCCGCCAGCTGGTCGCACAGCTCGTCGACCGCCTCGACGTCATAGGCGGCGGCCAGGGCGGCGCCGCGAGGGAACCGGTCACCGTGCGGGCGGTCGAGCCGGGCCCGCAGGGTGCGCGCGTGACTGGTGACCAGGTCGTAGAACCCGCGCGAGCCGAGCCGGGTCTGGTCGACGTCGCGCTCGCGGCGGCCGGTCTCGTCCTCGACCCGGTCGAGGGCCTCGTCGACCACCTTGACGTCGTAGCCGCGGCGGACCAGGTCGAAGCCGACGGCCCGGACCTCGGCCGACGTCACGGCACCACTGAGGGCGCGCGCGAAGAACGCCTCCACCTGCGCGGCGTCGTAGCCCTTGGTCAGCCCGGTGGCCCGGGGAAACTGCTCCTGCACGACTGTTTTCTACACTGCCGTCGCGGCCAGCTGGCCGCAGGCACCGTCGATGTCCCGCCCGCGCGTGTCGCGCACGGTGGTCGGCACGCCGTGGGCGCGCAGCCGCCGGACGAACTCGTGCTCCACGCTCGGGTCGCTGGCGGTCCACTTCGAGCCCGGGGTCGGGTTGAGCGGGATCGGGTTGACGTGCACCCAGCCGCGGCCACGCCGGTTGAGCTCGGTGCCGAGCCGGTCAGCCCGCCAGGCCTGGTCGTTGATGTCGCGGATCAGGGCGTACTCGATCGAGACCCGCCGGCCGGTGACCTCGAAGTAGCGCCGGGCCGCGTCCAGCGCCTCACCGACCTTCCAGCGCGTGTTGATGGGCACCAGCTCGTCCCGGAGCTCGTCGTCCGGCGCGTGCAGCGACAGCGCCAAGGTGACCGGGATCCCTTCTCCGGCAAGGCGGTCGATGGCGGGGACGAGCCCGACGGTGGACATCGTGATGCCTCGAGCGGACAGTCCCAGGCCCTCCGGCGGCGGCGCCACCAGTGTCCGGATCGCGCTGATGGCCGCCTTGTAGTTGGCCAGGGCCTCGCCCATGCCCATGAACACCACGTTGCTCACCCGCAGCGGATCCTCCTCGCGGCCGCCGGCCACGTCGCCCGCGGCCAGGGCGCGCGCCCCGGCGACGACCTGCTCGACGATCTCGGCCGCCGACATGTTGCGGGTCAGGCCGGCCTGGCCGGTCGCGCAGAACGGGCAGTTCATGCCGCAGCCGGCCTGGCTCGACACGCACATGGTGACCCGGCCCGGGTAGCGCATCAGCACGCTCTCGACGAGCGCGCCGTCGAACAGCCGCCACAGGGTCTTGACGGTCGAGCCGTGGTCGGCCGCGCGGACGCTCAGCGGCGTCAGCAGCTGCGGCAGCAACGACCCGACCAGCTCGCGCCGACCAGCAGCCGGCAGGTCGGTCATCGCCTCCGGGTCGACGGTGTGGTGCTCGAAGTAGTGTTGCGAGATCTGCGTGGCCCGGAAGGCCTTCTCCCCCAACGCTTCGACCGCCGTACGCCGCTCGGCGAGGGTCAGGTCGGCCAGGTGCTGTGGCGGCTTGCCGCGCCGCGGGGCGGCGAAGGTCAGCTGACCCGGGGGCGGCGGGCCGGGGCTCGCGGCGGCGGGCGTCGGCAGGTCGGTCGCCGCCATCAGCGCACCGAGACGAGCGCGTGCAGCATGAGCCAGACCACGGGTGCGGTGAACAGCAGGGAGTCGATCCGGTCCAGCACCCCGCCGTGGCCGGGCAGGAGCGAGCTCATGTCCTTGATGCCGAGGTCGCGCTTGATCAGCGACTCGCCCAGATCGCCCAGAGTGGCCGCGACCACTACGGCCAGGCCGGTCAGGGCACCCGCCCACCAGCTGCCGTCCAGGAAGACGACGACTGCTCCGACGCCCAGCAGCACGCAGGCGAGGACCGAGCCCGCGAAGCCCTCCCACGACTTCTTCGGGCTCACCGACGGGGCCATCGGGTGCCGGCCGAACAGCACGCCCGCGACGTAGCCGCCGGTGTCGCTGCCGATCGTCACGACCACGAAGGTCAGCTCGCGCCAGGACCCGTCGTGAGGTGAGAGCAGCAGCATCGTGAAGCCGGCCAGCAGCGGCACGTACGCCGCCACGAGCAGACCCCCCGCCACGTCGCGGACCGCTCCCTCGTGCCCCTCGGCCACTCGCCAGACCAGGATGCCGAGCGAGGTCAGGGCGAAGCACACCGCCAGCGCCTGCCCGCCCGCCGCGTAGGCGGCGACCAGCATCCCGACGGCGCCGACCGCGACCGGCACGAGCGGGACGGCGATCTGCCGGACGGCCAGCGCCTCGGTCATCTCCCAGACCGCGACGACGATGGCCAGCGTGGCCAGCACCACGAAGGCTTCCTTGCGCACGAACAGGGAGGCGATGACCAGGCCGCCCAGGACAGCGCCGACCCCGACCGCCGCCGGGAGGTTGCGCCCGGCACGGCCCGGCTTGCGGCCCGCCCGGGCCGTCGCGGCGGCCCGGGCGGCGGCACGCGTCGTCGGTGCCGGCGCGGCGGGGTTGGGAGCGGAAATCGGAGCGGGGTTCGGGGCAGGGCTCGGGGCAGCGGTCTCGGCGCGAGGGTCCGGGTGCGGCTCGGGACGCGGCTCGGTGAGGTCGATGGCGGCGGGCTGGTGCATCCTCCCCGTCCGTTCGTCGCGCTCGTCGCGCTCGCCGCTCGTCGCGCTCGTCGCGGGAGATCTTCAGCTCGTCGACCGCCTCGTCCTCGGCCGGCGCGTCGCCGACGTCCCTGGCGTCGACGTCCAGGTCGTCGCCGACCTCGGCGGTCGCCTTGGACCCGCGCCCGGCGGGGAGGCCGAAGCGACGGCGGGACTTGGGGACGATGTCCACGGCAGGGACCGGAGCCGCGACCTGTTGGAGGTCAGACCTCCAGCAGCTCGGACTCCTTGTGCTTGAGGATGTCGTCGACGCTGTCGACGTGCTTCTTGGTGCGCGCCTCGAGCTCCTTCTCGGCCCGGGCGACCTCGTCCTCGCCCGCCTCGCCGTCCTTGGAGATCCGGTCCAGCTCCTCCTTGGCCTTGCGGCGGATGTTGCGGATCGAGACCCGCGCCTCCTCGCCCTTGTGCCGGGCCAGCTTGATGTACTCCCGGCGGCGCTCCTCGGTCAGCTCCGGGAGCGAGACCCGGATCAGGTTGCCGTCGTTGGTCGGGTTCACCCCGAGGTCGGAGTCCCGCAGGGACTTCTCGATCGCGGCCGTGGCGCCCTTGTCGTACGGCGTGATCAGGATCGTGCGCGCCTCGGGCGTGTGGAACGACGCGAGCTGCTGCAGCGGCGTCGGCGAGCCGTAGTAGTCGACGGTGAGCCGGCTGAACATGCCCGGGTTGGCCCGGCCGGTGCGGATGGTGGCGAAGTCCTCCTTGGCCACCTCGATGGCCTTCTCCATCTTCTCGTCGGCCTCGAGCAACGTCTCGTCGATCACAGCGTCTCTCCTCGTGTCCGTCGTGCCACGGAACTGCTGGCGTCACCCGCCGGGCCGGCCACCGGCAGCCTCATCCGGCGTCGACCAGCGTGCCGATCTTCTCACCGCGGATGGCGCGGACGATGTTGCCTTCGCCCTCCATCCCGAAGACCACCATCGGGAGCTTGTTCTCCTGGGCCAGCGCGAACGCAGCGGCGTCGACGACCCGGAGCCGCTGCCGCAACGCCTTGGAGTACGTCACGTGCTCCAGCCGCTCGGCGGTCGGGTCCTTGCGCGGGTCGGCCGTGTAGACGCCGTCGACACCGTTCTTGCTGATCAGCACGACGTCCGAGTGGGTCTCCAGCGCGCGCTGGGCCGCCACCGTGTCGGTGGAGAAGAACGGCACCCCGAAGCCGGCGCCGAAGATGACGATCCGGCCCTTCTCCAGGTGGCGGATGGCCCGCAGCGGCACGTACGGCTCGGCGATCTGGCCCATCGTGATCGCGGTCTGCACGCGGGTCGGCTGCCCGGCCTTCTCCAGGAAGTCCTGCAGCGCAAGGCAGTTCATCACGATGCCGAGCATGCCCATGTAGTCGGCCCGGGTCCGGTCGAGGCCCTTCTTCTGCAGCTCCGCGCCGCGGAAGAAGTTGCCTCCACCGATGACCACGGAGATCTGGACGCCGGTGTGCGCCGCCTCGGCCAGCTGGGCCGCGATGCCGCGGACGACGTCCGGGTCGAGCCCGATCTGACCGCCGCCGAACACCTCGCCGGACAGCTTGAGCAGCACTCGGTTGTAGCGCCGCTCGGGCGCGCGTTCGACCTCGCTGACCGCCCTGAGGTCGACGTGCAACTCATCGCCCACGGTTGCCTCCTCGGTCATGCTCACTCCCCGTTGTGTCTGGCCGATCGCGGCGTGGGTCAGACGCCCACCTTGAACCGTGCGAAGTTGGTCGCGGTGGCGCCGGCTTCCTTGAGCACCTGCGCGACCGACTTCTTCGGGTCCTTGGTGAACTCCTGCTCCAGCAGGACGTTCTCCTTGAAGAAGGCGTTGACCCGGCCCTCGACGATCTTGGCGATCGCCTGCTCCGGCTTGCCCTCCTCGCGGGTCTTCTCCTCGGCGACGCGGCGCTGGTCCTCGACGATCTCCGCCGCGATCTCGTCGCGGGTCAGGGCCGTCGGGGACATCGCCGCGATGTGCATGGCGACGTCACGGGCCACCGTCTCGTCGCTGCCCTCGTACGCCACCAGGACGCCGATCTGCGGCGGGAGGTCCGGGTTGGTGCGGTGCACGTACGACGTGACACCGGCGCCCTCGACCCGCGCGACCTTGCTCACGACGATCTTCTCGCCGATCGCGGCGTTGGCCTGGTCGACGACCTGCTGCACCGTCGTACCGGGCTCGAGCTCGGACGCCAGCAGCGTCTCGGGGTCGGTGGCCCCGATGGCCACGGCCTGGGCGAGGACCCGCTCGGCCAGGGCCTGGAACGGCTCGCCCTTGGCCACGAAGTCCGTCTCGCAGTCGATCTCGACGAGGGTGCCGACCTGGCCGGCCCCACCGTCGGAGATCTTGAGGGTGACCAGGCCGTTGGACGTCGTCCGGCCCTCGCGCTTGGCTACGCCCTTCTGGCCCTTCACGGCGAGGATCTCCTCGGCCCGGGTCAGGTCGCCGTCGGCCTCGTCGAGCGCCTTCTTGACGTCCATCATCCCGGCGCCGGTCTTCTCCCGGAGCGCCTTGATGTCGGCTGTCGTGTAGTTCGGCATCAGGCCTTCGCCTCCTCGGCGGTCACATCGGTCGCCTCGGCGACGGTCTCGGTCAGCTCCTCGGCCGGCGCCTCGGGTGCAGTGGTCTCAGCAGCGACATCGGCCGCCGCTTCGGCGGGGGTCTCGACCGGCGCGCCTCGGCGCGGTCTCGGCCTCGGCCTCCGGCGCGGTCTCGGCCTCGACGGCGCTGGACGGCTCGTCGACCTCGTCGGCCGCCTCGGCCGCGGCCTCCGCGTCCTGCCCGCCGACCGCGGTCAGCTCGGACGCCTCCGGCGCAGCAGCGTCCTGGGCCTTGCCCCCGTCGCCCTCGCCGGACTGCTCGCCGTCGTGCGCGAGCAGCTCCTGCTCCCAGGCGGCCAGCGGCTCGTCACCGGCGACCTCGCCGTCGGACGCCGTGTCGCCGCCACCGGCGCGGGCCATCAGGCCGTCCGCCACTGCGTCGGCGAGGACCCGGGTCAGCAGCGTGACGGAGCGGATCGCGTCGTCGTTGCCGGGGATCTTGTAGTCGACCTCGTCGGGGTCGCAGTTGGTGTCGAGGATCGCGACGATCGGGATGCCGAGCTTGCGGGCCTCGTCGACGGCCAGGTGCTCCTTCTTGGTGTCCACGATCCACACCGCGCTCGGCACCTTGGCCATGTCGCGGATGCCGCCAAGGGTCTTGAGCAGCTTGTCCTTCTCGCGGCGCAGGACGAGCAGCTCCTTCTTCGTCATGCCGCTGCCGGCGACGTCGTCGAAGTCGAGCTCCTCGAGCTCCTTGAGCCGCTGCAGGCGCTTGTGCACCGTCGAGAAGTTGGTGAGCATGCCGCCCAGCCAGCGCTGGTTGACGAAGGGCATCCCGACCCGGCGGGCCTGCTCGGCCACTGGCTCCTGGGCCTGCTTCTTCGTCCCGACGAACAGGATCGTGCCGCCGTGGGCGACCGTCTCCTTGACGAACTCGTACGCAGTGTCGATGTAGGTCAGCGACTGCTGCAGGTCGATGATGTAGATGCCATTGCGCTCGGTGAAGATGAACCGCTTCATCTTCGGGTTCCAGCGACGGGTCTGGTGCCCGAAGTGGACGCCGCTCTCGAGCAGCTGGCGCATCGTGACGACAGCCACGGTGTACTCCTTCCGCGCTGGCGCCGGGAAGCCCGGCGGGCGCACTCGGTTGGTGGTCGGCCAGGTGGCCGCCACGTCCTGGCGCCCGCGACGCACCTCCGCCCGCGAACGGGACCGAGGCGGCGCGCCCCGTCGGTGCTCAGGGCCGGCGGCTGCCGGTGTCCTGCGCGATGACGGTGTGCGGGCGCGCGATGTCAGCCAGACAGACGCCTGGCCGCGCGGTCAGTCTACCGTCAGCTGAGGGCCAGGGCGGCCACGCCGGCGAGCACGACGAGCGACCCGGCCAGGCGCCGGGCCGGGTGCGGCTCGCGGAGCACCAGCCAGGACAGCAGGGCCCCCACCACGATGCTCGACTCGCGGACGGGAGCCACGACCGAGACCGGCGCGAGAGTGAGCGCCTGCAGCACGAAGATGTACGCCAGAGGGGACAAAGCGGCCACGACGACGATCTCCACCCGGTGCCGGCGCAGCAGCGGGCCGATCGTCGGCCGGCGGCGGCCCAGGGCGCCGGGCGTCAGGCCGAGCGTCTGGAAGGCCAGGCCCGCGGTGAAGTACGGCAGGGCCGGCACGGCCCAGGTGGTGACGGCGTGCGCGTCCCACAGGGTGTACGCCGCGATGCTGGCACCGGTCGCGACGCCGTAGATGATGCCGAGCCGGCGGCGGTGCGGGCTGTCGGCGCTCGGCCGGCCGAAGGAGATGACCAGCACGCCGGCCACGACCAGCCCCACGCCGGCGATCGCCAGCGGCGTGGTCGCCTCGCGCAGGACCAGCACGGCGACCAGCACCGTGAGCAACGGCCCGGTGCCGCGGGCCAGCGGGTAGACGAGGTTCATGTCGCCGGAGGCGTAGCCGGTCTGCAGCAGGATGCCGTACGCGACGTGCAGCATCCCGCTGACGAAGCTCGCCAGCAGCCACGACCAGTGCGGGTGCAGGGGGTGCCAGAGCGACCAGACCAGGGTGACCGGGATCCACAGGAGGCAGGACGCCGCGGCGTACCCCCACACGAAGACCGGGCCACCCGTGTCGGCGCGCTTCGCGGCGAAGTTCCAGGTCGCGTGCAGCAGCGCCGCCGAGAGGGTCAGGACCAGCGCCTCGCGACTCATCGGTCGTAGTCTCCCGCTCATGCCCGCAGCGCCGCGACCGCCCCGCACGCCGTACGTCGCGGAGCGGATGAGGGAGTTCGGCACGACGATCTTCGCCGAGATGTCCGCGCTGGCCGTCGCGACCGGCGCCGTGAACCTCGGGCAGGGCTTCCCGGACAGCGACGGGCCGCTCGTGGTGCTCGACGAGGCGGTGCGGGCGATCCGCTCCGGCGAGAACCAGTACCCGCCCGGGCCGGGCCGGCCCGAGCTGCGGGCCGCGATCGCCGCACATCAGCAACGCTTCTACGGGCTCGAGGTCGATGCCGACCACGAGGTCCTGGTCACTGCCGGCGCGACCGAGGCCATCGCGGCGACGGTGCTGGCCCTGTGCGAGCCGGGCGACGAGGTCGTGACCTTCGAGCCGTACTACGACTCCTACGCCGCCAGCATCGCCCTGGCCGGGGCCACCCGCCGGACCGTCCCCCTGAGCTGGCCCGGCTTCGCGGTCGACGAGGCGCGGCTCCGCGCGGCCTTCTCCGACCGCACCCGGCTGGTCCTGCTGAACACGCCGCACAACCCCACCGGCAAGGTCTTCACCCGCTCCGAGCTCGAGCTGGTGTGCGCGCTCGCGGTCGAGCACGGTGCGCTCGTGGTGACCGACGAGGTCTACGAGCACCTGGTCTTCGACGGTCTGCGGCACATCCCCGTCGCGACGCTGCCCGGGATGGCCGAGCGGACGCTGACCATCTCCTCCGCGGGCAAGACGTTCTCGGTCACCGGGTGGAAGGTCGGCTGGGTCACCGGGCCGGCCGAGCTGGTGGCCGCCGTCCGAGGGGTGAAGCAGTTCCTGACCTTCGTGGCGTCCGGGCCGTTCCAGCCGGCCGTCGCGGCCGGCCTCGGCCTGCCGGACGAGGTGTACGCCGGTCTGGCCGGGTCGCTCCAGACGCGGCGGGACCTGCTCTCGGAGGGTCTGGCCGCTGCGGGGTTCGACCTCTCCCGGCCGGGTGGGACGTACTTCGTGGTGGTGGACGCGCGGCCGCTGGGCTTCGAGGACGGCCTCGAGTTCTGCCGGGCGCTGCCCGAGCTGGCCGGGGTCGTGGCCGTACCGGTCAGCGCCTTCTGCGACGACAAGGAGGCGACGGCCTCGCTGGTGCGGTTCGCCTTCTGCAAGCAGGAGGACGTGCTGCGCGAGGCGGTCAGCCGCCTCAGCCGCCTCAGCCGGCCCGGCCGGCCCGGCCGGCCCGGCCGGCCCGGCCGGCTCGGAGTGCGGCTCTAGGGCTGGGCGCGACGCGGTCGCTCCAGGGCAGCCGCCGATGTCCACAGGCCGGCCGTCTCGTCCCACCGTCCACAGGCCGCCCGTCGCGCCGCCCGGCCGTCCCCGGCCGGCACCAGTCTCGACGCATGGCTCGACGACCACCCGCACCCGCCCTCGCGCCCGTCATCACCCGGGTCGCCCCCGGCCGGCCACGACCTCGCCGTCGCTGGCTCGGCCTGGCGCTCGCCCTCCTCGTCGTGCTGCCGGGCTTCGCGCCGGCCGCGGCGGGACCCCTCGGGCGAGCCGGCTCGGCCGCATCGACGGCACCGGCGGCGCCGTGGCGGTGGCCGCTCGAGCCGGCACCCGCGGTGCTCCGGCGCTTCCAGCTCGCCCCCACGCCCTGGGGCGCCGGCCACCGCGGTGTCGACCTGGCGGCCCGGGCCGGTCAGGCGGTACTTGCAGCCGGGGCCGGCACGGTGTCCTACTCGGGCGTCATCGCGGGGCGCGGGGTCGTCGCGGTCACCCATCCGAGCGGCCTGCGGACGACGTACGAGCCGGTAGGGGCGCGGGCGCCAGTGGGCTCAGCGGTCGCGGTGGGGCAGCCGATCGGCGTCGTTGATGGCACTCCCGGGCACTGCGAGCCGGTGACCTGCCTGCACTGGGGGCTGCTCCGTGGCACCGGCCCCGCGGCGTTCTACCTCGACCCGCTGTCGCTCCTGGGCATCGACCTGAGCCCGCCCGTGCTGCTGCCCCTGGGGGCGGACCGGACGTCAGTCCTGGTCGGTGAGCTTGGCGCGCAGCTGCAGGACGGCCTTCGTGTGCATCTGGCAGATCCGGGACTCGGTCACGCCGAGCACCTTGCCGATCTCAGCCAGGGTGAGGCCCTCGTAGTAGTAGAGGGTGACGACGATCTTCTCCCGCTCAGGCAGCTGGTTGATCGCGCCCGCCAGCAGGAACTTGGTCTCCTCGCCCTCGAAGGCGAGGACGGGGTCCTCCGCGCGGTGGTCCTCGAGGGTGTCGCCGAGGGTGAGCTTGTCGCCCTTCTCCCCGCCGACGGACAGCATCTCGTCGAGCGCCACGACGTTGACGTAGGACACCTGGCTGAAGATGTGGTGCAGGTCGCCCAGCGCGATGCCCAGGTGGTCCGCCACCTCCGCCTCGCTCGGCGTGCGCCGCAGCTCGGCCTCCAGCGTCGTGTACGCGCGCTCCACCTCGCGGGCCTTGGAGCGCACCGAGCGCGGGATCCAGTCGAGGGCGCGCAGCTCGTCGATGATGGCCCCGCGGATCCGGCTGATGGCGTAGGTCTCGAACTTGATGGCCCGCTCGAGGTCGAACTTCTCGATCGCGTCGATCAGGCCGAAGATGCCGTAGGAGACGAGGTCGGCCTGCTCGATGTTCTGCGGGAGGCCCACGCCGACCCGGCCGGCGACGTACTTCACGAGCGGCGTGTAGTGCAGGATCAGCCGCTCGCGCAGCCCGGCGTCCGCGTGGGTCTTGTAGCCCTCCCACATCGTCCGGAGTGCGGCCTCGGCCTCGGCCGCCTCCTCGTCGCTGGGCTTGGGGCGTCGGGACGGCCGGCTGGTGGTGCGTGGGGCCACGGAGAGCTCAGGCTCGTGGGTGCGCCTGCTCATACGTGACCTTGAGCCTCTCGACGGAAACGTGGGTGTAGATCTGCGTTGTTGCGAGCGTAGCGTGACCAAGCAGTTCCTGAACGGTCCTCAGGTCAGCTCCTCCCTCCAGCAGGTGGGTTGCAGCCGAATGCCGCAACCCGTGCGGGCCGAGGTCCGCCAGCTCCGGCACGGACGCGACGAGGCGGTGGACCGCGGCCCGGATCTGTCGCTGGTCGGCCCGCCGCCCCCGCTGGCCGAGCAACAGCGCCGAACCGCTCGCGGGCCCGGCCAAAGCCGGGCGGCCCTGGGCAATCCAGGCGTCGATCGCCTCCGCCGCGGGTAGCCCGAAGGGCACCACGCGCTCCTTGCCGCCCTTGCCGAAGAGCCGGACCGTACGCCGCTGCAGGTCCACGTCGTCGACGTCCAGGCCGACGAGCTCACCCACCCGGGCACCGGTCGCATAGAGCAGCTCGAGGGCGGCCCGATCGCGTAGGCCGATCGGGTGACCAGGCTCGACCGCATCGGCGGCGGACTCCAGCAGCGCGGCCGCCTCGTCGGCCCGCAGCACCGTCGGCAGGGTGGCCAGTCGCCTCGGCGCGAGCAGCCGGGCCGAGGGGTCGACCGTGATCCGCCCGGTACGAGCGGCCCAGGCCAGGAAGGTCCGGGCCGCGGCGGCGCGGCGGGCCACCGTGGCGCGGGCGCGACCGGCACTGGTGAGCGACGCCAGCCAGGAGCGGAGCAGGCCGAGATCGACGGCGGCCAGATCGGTCGCACCGTGCCGGCGGGCGTAGCTCACCAGGTTGCGCACGTCGGTGAGGTAGGCCCGCTGGGTGTGTGCGGACCGGGACCGCTCCAGGTCGAGGTGCCGCCCGAACGCATCGACCACCGCGTCCAAGCTTTCGACCGGCTGCAGCGGCTGCCCGACCGGCTCCTCGACCGGCTGCAGCGGCTGCCCGACCGGTTGCCCGACTGCGCGCGCGTCCGCGCCCTCGACCGGAGGCTGGTCCGCACGCCGGTCGCGCCCCGTACCGCTCATCTGGCCACGCTCACGACCTCACGCTGACCTACGCCCCGCGCCGCGGCAAGCCGCCCCGCCGCTGGACCGCTCCGCCGCTGGACCGCCGCGCCGCTGGACCGCCGCGCCCCTGGACCGCCCCGCCGCTGGACCGCCGCGTGGTCAGGCCCGCGGAGGCGGCGCGCGGCGCCAGCCCACTCCCTCCCGCTCGGCGAGCGCCAGCAACGAGAGCCGGCCCAGGCTGGAGCGGACCGTGTCCGGACTCAGGCCGGCGACGGCCGCGATCCGGTCCACACCGCTCCCCTTCGACTTCGGCAGGGCGTCGAGGACCTGGCGGGTCGTCGGGTCCAGCTCGTCCCAGCCCGGCCGGGTCTCGCCCACCGGACGGGGTGCCGCGTCCGTGCCGATCCGGCCCACCAGCTCGACGACCTCGGCCGGGTCGGTGACCACGACCGCGTACCCCTCCCGCAGCGCCTGGTGGCAGCCCGCGGAAACGAACGACGTCACGGGCCCCGGCACGACGCCCACCGGACGGTGATGGTCCGCAGCCGTCCGGGCCGTGTTGAGCGCGCCGCTGCGGATCGCCGCCTCCACCACGACCGTCCCCGACGTCATGGTGGCGATCAGCCGGTTCCGGTGGATGAACCGCTTGCGCATGTGGGCCGAGCCGGGGGGCAGCTCGCTCACGACGGCCCCGGTCGCGGCGATCGCGTCGATCAGCTGCTCGTGCGCTCGCGGATACGGCCGGTCGACGCCGCCGGCGAGCACCGCCACGGTGGGCGCCTCGGCTCGCAGCGCTGCCTGGTGGGCGAACCCGTCGATCCCGAAGGCCGCGCCGGAGACGACGGTGACGCCCCGCTCGGCCACCCCGCCGGCCAGCACCGCCGTCATCTCGTGCCCGTACGGCGTCGCGTTGCGCGACCCGACGACGGCGACCGAACGGCGGCAGGCGCCCGCGAGGTCGAGCGGGCCGCGGACCCACAGGCAGGCCGGCGGCATCGCGAGGGAGTCCAGGCCGTCTGGCCACTCCGGGTCGCCGGGACAGACCAGCCGTCCCCCCAGCCGCTGCAGTACCTCCAGCGCCGGACGGGGATCGATCGCGACCACTCGGCTGCGGAACCGCTCGTGCGCGGCCTGGCCGCCGTTGACCACGACGTCCAGCGCGGGACCTGCTCCGTGCCGCGTGATCAGCTCGGCCGCCAGCGGGTCCGCGGGCTCGGCCAGCCGGGACCAGGTCGCCCGGGCCAGCCGGTCGTCGTCGACCAGCAGCCGGAGGACGGCGCGCGCCGGACCGCCGGCGGGCGGGAGGTCCGGGCTCACGCCGCCACCGGGCCCTGGTGGCGGAGCTCGACGGCCAGCCACACATCGTCCCGGGTCGGCGCCGCGCGACCGCTGAGGTCGGCCAGCGTCCAGGCCACCCGAAGCACCCGGTGGAAGCCCCGGACCGTCAGCGTGCCCCGGTCCATTGCCCGCTCCAGGTCGCCGGTCGCGGCCGGAGGCAGGCGCATGGCACCGCTCGTGAGCGCGCTGCCGGGAACCTCGGCGTTGCTCCTCCAGCGGGTACCGGCCAGGCGCTCGAGCTGCGCGCCCCGCGCGGCAGCGACCCGGGCGGCGACGACTGCGGTCGACTCGCCCTCCCCGACCGCGCGGATCGCCGACCGGGTCACCGCCCGGACCCTGATCTGCAGGTCGACCCGGTCCAGCAGCGGCCCGGAGAGCTTGCGCAGGTAACGCCGCTGGGCGATCGGCGTACAGGTGCAGTCGCGGCCGTTGCCCGCCGCCCGGCCGCAGGGGCACGGGTTGGCTGCCATCACGAGCTGGAAGCGGGCCGGGTAGCGGGCCGCAGCCTTGGAGCGGTAGATCGTGAGCATCCCGTCCTCCAGCGGCTGGCGGAGGGCGTCGAGCGTGGTGCGGTTCCACTCCGGCGTCTCGTCCAGGAACAGCACCCCTCCGTGGGCGAGGGAGATGGCGCCGGGACGTGGCAGCCCGGACCCCCCGCCGACGATGGAGGCCACGGAGGCGGTGTGGTGCGGGTCGACGAACGGCGGCCGGGTGATCAGGCCGCCGCCTCCCGGCATCAGCCCCACCAGCGAGTGGACGGCGGTGACCTCCCGGGCCAGGTGTGGCTCCAGGTCCGGCAACAGCCCGGGCAGTCGCGCCGCCAGCATCGTCTTGCCCGCGCCCGGCGGCCCGACCATGAACAGATGATGACCGCCGGCGGCGGCGACCTCGACGGCACGCCGGGCCTCCTCCTGACCCGCGACGTCGGCCAGGTCCAGCGTCGGCGAGGTCTCGGGGATCGTCGAGACGGCCTCGAGCCGCCCGCCCGCCGGGCCGGAACCCGTTGCGGCAGAATGCTCGTCGAGGTCGTGCAGGTCCGCCAGCAATGTCTCCGGCACCGGCTCGCCGCGATAGAGCCCGACGAGCTCGGCGAGCGAGTGCACCGCCAGGACGTCCATGCCCTCCACCAGGCGCGCCTCGGTCAGGTTGCCGTGCGCCACGACGACCCGGCGGACGCCGAACCGCTGGGCCGCCATGACGGCCGGCAGGACGCCGCGCACGGGCCGGACCCTCCCGTCCAGACCGAGCTCACCGAGATGGACCACCCCGCGAACCTTCCCCTCCGGGAGCAGGTCCGACGAGGCGAGCACCGCCACCGCGATGGCCAGGTCGAACGTGGTGCCCGCCTTGGGAAGGTCGGCCGGCTGCAGGTTCACCGTCAGCCGCCGCAGGGTGAACGGCAGCCCGGAGTTGTTGATCGCGGCCCGGACCCGGTCGCGGGCCTCACCGAGGGAGGCGTCCGGCAGGCCGACGATCGTGAACGCGGGCAGCCCCGAGGCGGCGTCGGCCTCGACGTCGATCAGCCGGCCCTCCAGCCCGACCAGGGCGATGCACTTGGTCCGGCCCAGCATCAGGCCACCGCCCGCAGGTGGCTGACCTCGGCCGCGCCCTGACCCGAGCGCAGGACGGCGACCAGGTCGATCCGGATCTCCTGTGGCCGCACGCCCCGGGCCTCGACCCAGGCCAGGGCCAGCCGCCGCAGCCGGGCCGCCTTGCCGGCCGAGACCGCCTCCAGCGGATGGCCGAACGCCACGGAGGACCGGGTCTTGACCTCGCAGACGACCAGGCAGTCGCCGTCGCGGGCCACGATGTCGATCTCGCCGAGCGGGCAGCGCCAGTTGCGCTCGAGCACCACAAGGCCCGACTCGACCAGGTAGCGCTCGGCGACCCGCTCGCCGTACGCACCGACTGCGTCCTTTGCCCGCACTGGGACCACCTCCACCCCGAACGGTGGCGGTTGGCGGTGTCGCCGGACACCCGGGGGACGCGACCTGTGGACAGTGGGACGAGCGGGCGTACCTGTGGACAGAGGGTGGCGTCAGCCGTGGGTCGCGACGAACTTGCGGGTCGACCAGGGGCCGTAGCCCAGCGCGTTGTGAGCGCGGACCATCACCTCGCACGTGGTGTTCCGGCGGGCCGGCTTCCAGCTGTAGTGGATGTCCGACCCGGGCACGGTCGTGTAGGCCCAGGCACGCCACACCCCGCTGATCTTGCAGCGCCGTGCGACCTGGTACTTCGCCGGCGACAGGCCGCGGTCAGCCGTCCGGTACCAGGCGTAGGAGATCGAGCTCGAGGACGCCGACAGCGAGCGGTACGCCGGAGCCGCGGGCACCCAGGCCGGGTACGTCGTCACGACCGGGGCCCAGGCGCTCCATCCGTGCGCGTTCTCGAACGCGACGCTGAAGCGATAGCTGCGCCCGTCGACCAGGCCGCTGTAGTGCGTGCCCGACTGCGTCACCGGGATGTCGCGCAGGGCCGGGATGCTGTCGTAGGCCTTCAGGCTCGGGTGGTACTCCTCCATCCAGACCCGCACCGCCGTCGTACCGACGGGCCGGGCCGAGGGCACCACCAGGAGCTGGCCGTCGGCCGTTCGGGTGGTCGTGACCGTCGGCCGGGCCGGTGTCTGGTCGAACGACGTGAGGCAGTCCGTCGTCGTCGCAGGAGTGGTGATGTCGTTGTACGGCATGGAGTTCCACTCGGAGTAGCCCAGCGCCGAGGGAAAGCTCACGGCCGTGCCACCGACGCAGGCCGTCATTGCCGGGATCGGCTCGCGGTCGCCACCGAGCCGGCCGGCGCGCCACTCCATGTCGACGTACGCCGTGTTGCAGTTGCCGTTGCCGCTGGCGCCCATCGTGCCGATCTCGGTGCCCGGCGTGACCAGCTGGCCCTCCGTGGCGACGATCGAGCTGAGGTGCATGTACCGCGTCACGCCGCCCGCACCGTGGTCGACCCAGACCCACGTCCCCTGGGTCACCGGGCTGACCGTGCAGCTGGGGGCGATGCCGCCGATGTGGAAGATCCCGGCGCCGGCTGCGTAGATCGGGTCGTCCATGTGGCCGATGAAGTTGATCGCCCAGTGGCCGTGGTAGCTCCCCGGGCAGTTGCTGTAGACGCAGGAGACCTTGACCGGGTTCCGCAGCGGGAAGTACGACGGGTCGCCGTAGGGGTGTGAGCTGCTCGGCGTGAGGTCCGCCGGGCCGCTCGGCTCGGCGTGGGCGACGACGGCCGGTGCCTGGCGGGCGACCGCCGGCAGCGCGCCCCCGCCGACGATGCCGCCGACGGTGAGCAGGCTCACGGCCAGCAGCAGCAGGCGGACGGGAGCAGCGGGACGGTGGCGGGCGGACGGCATGTCCGTCTATCGGCACGATCGGCCTCGGGCCACGTCGGCCAAAAGGGTCGTTGTCCGCTCCGGAGGGAGGCGGAGCCGTCAGCCGGCGAAGCCACCCTCCTTGGGGAGCTCGAGATCGGGCTTGGCCAGCTCCTCGACGTTGACGTCCTTGAAGGTGACGACCCGGACGTTCTTGACGAAGCGGGCCGGCCGGTAGACGTCCCAGACCCAGGCGTCCTGCATCGTGACCTCGAAGTACACCTCGCCGCCGTCCGAGCGGACCTGGACGTCGACGTTGTTCGCCAGGTAGAACCGGCGCTCCGTCTCGACCACGTGGGAGAAGAGGCCGACGACGTCGCGGTACTCGCGATAGAGCTGGAGCTCCATCTCGGTCTCGTAGTTCTCGAGGTCCTCGGCGCTCATAGCAACACATCATCTCCCGGGCCCGTGGTCGGGTCCCACTCGAGCGGGCCGGCCGACGACGCCAGGCCCAGGGCGAGCGGCAGCCGCCAGGTCTGCCGGTGGTGCACGCTCGGCCCGTGGCGGCGCAGCGCCTCGACGTGCTCGGGCGCGGAGTAGCCCTTGTTGTCGTGCCACGCGTAGACCGGGAAGTCCGGTGCCAGGGCGGTCATCATCGCGTCGCGCTCGACCTTCGCCAGGACGCTGGCGGCTGCCACCGACGAGCAACACATGTCGGCCTTGATCATCGTCCGGACCGGCGGGCTGAGCGGCGCACCCTCGAGCAGGGCGAACAGCCCGTCGCCGCGCGGGTCGGTCAGCCAGTCGTGGTTGCCGTCCAGCAGGACCAGGTCGGGTACGGCGGGGAGCTGGGCCAGCGCGCGACGACCGGCCTGACGGAGCGCGGCCATGATGCCGATCGAGTCCACCTCGTCCGGCCCGGCGTGCCCGACGGCGTAGGCCGGCGCCCAGCGGCGGATCCGCGGAACGAGCCGCTCGCGCACCTGCGGGGCCAGCAGCTTGGAGTCCCGGACCCCTTGAGGCACAGTGCCGACGGCCGCGTCGACCAGCACGACGCCCACGGACACGGGGCCGGCAAGCGCCCCGCGACCGACCTCGTCCATCGCGGCGATCCAGGTGCGGCCCTCACGCAGCAGGGCCCGCTCGACCCGCAGCGTGGGCTTGCCCGATGGCTTGCCCGATGCCTTGCGCGCCGTGCCGGCCGGTCGCCCGTGCCGGGCCAGGGTCGGCGCCGTCATGGTCCGGCGCCCGCCGCCGGGACCTTGGCGAAGGTCGAGTTCGGCACGCCCAGCCAGCTGGCTCTGGACAGCGGCCAGACGATCACGACGGCGCGGCCGACGACGAGGCTGATGGGGACCGACCCGTCCTTGCCGTTGCCGCTGGGGTCGTTGAACCGCGAGTCCCGCGAGATCTCCCGGTGGTCGCCCATCACCCAGATCCGGCCCTGAGGCACCGTGATGTCGAAGTCCTTGTCGCTCGGTGCGTTGCCCGGGTAGATGTACGGCTCGCTGAGGGCCGCGCCGTTGACCGTGAGCTGGCCCTGGGTGTTGCAGCAGACCACATGGTCGCCCGGCAGGCCGACGACCCGCTTGATCAGGTGGTCGTCCGCGTCGTTCGGGAGAAGGCCGATGAAGGTCAGGCCGTCGTGGATGGCGCCGCCGAGCCTGGTCCGCTGCGTCTGGACGGTCGGGTCCAGCCAGCCGCCGGGATCCTTGAAGACGACGATGTCGCCGCGCTTGAGGTCGAACGGCCCGGGGGTGAGCTTGCTGACGATGACCTTGTCGCCCTTGAGCAGGGTGTTCTCCATCGATCCCGAGGGGATGTAGAACGCCTGGACCAGGAACGTCTTGATCACCAGCGAGAGCACCAGGGCGATGCCGACGACGAGGACGGTCTCGCGCAGCAGCCCGAGGGCCCCTGACCGCTTGGGCCTGGGTGGCTCGCCGGGCGGCTGGTCGGCCGTGGTCTCCGGCGGCTGGGCTGGTGGCGCCCCGGCGGTGCTATCCGGCGGCGTGGCCGCGCCCGTGCGGTCCAGCGGCTCGCCGGCCCCCTGCTCGGGATACCCCTCCGTGCTGCTGCGGGGCGCGTCGGGCGTGGAGGTCATCTCGTCCCTCCCACCCCGGCTGCGGGGACTCTGTCCAGACTCGGTGCGCCTGCTGGCGAGCCGATCCGACCCAGCGGCCAGTAGACCGCGACGACCTTGCCGATGACCCGGCTCTCCGGCACCGTACCTCCGCCCGGGTCCCCCAGGTGCGACCGGGAGTCGGCCGAGTCGTCCCGGTGGTCGCCCATCACCCAGAGCCGGCCGGGAGGAACGGCGATGTCGAACGCTACGGCGCTGGCCCGCTCCCCCGGGTAGAGGTAGGGCTCGGCCACGGCCACTCCGTTGACCGACAGCTGGCCGCGCGTGGTGCAGCAGACGACCGAGTCGCCCGGGAGGCCGACGACGCGCTTGACGAAGTCGTGCTCCGAGGGCGCCATGCCGAAGAACGCGCCGACGTCGCGGGAGATCCGCCCGAGGGTGCCGGACGGTGGTGCGACCTCGGGGGCGAAGGAGTCGGTCCCGTCGAAGACGACGACATCCCCTCGGTGGATCCGCCCGAGGTGGTAGCTCAGCTTGGAGACCAGGACGCGGTCGCCGACGTGCAGGGTGTTCTCCATCGACCCGGAGGGGATGTAGAACGCCTGGAGCGCGAAGGCCCGGACCAGCAGCGTCACGACCAGGGCGATGCCGACCAGGACCAGCAGCTCGTTGCGCAGCCGATGCGGCCGGGCGGCTGCCGGATCGCGCTCTGGGCCGCCGAGGCTGCCGGCACGGTCGACGCCGTCAGCACTCTCGTCCGTGGTTGGGGCCGGACTCATCGAGCCGGGGCCTCGCTGACGCGACCTGCGGGCGGCAGGCGGGTCAGCTGCTGGCCGGGGTCTCGCGCTTCTCCTTGATCTTGGCGGCCTTGCCGCGCAGATCGCGAAGGTAGTAGAGCTTGGCCCGGCGGACGTCGCCACGGGTGACCAGCTCGATCGAGTCGATCACCGGCGAGTGCAACGGGAAGGTCCGCTCGACGCCGACGCCGAAGCTGACCTTGCGGACCGTGAAGGTCTCGCGCACCCCGGAACCCTGGCGGCGGATCACGACACCTTGGAACAGCTGCACCCGGGACCGCGTGCCCTCGATGACCTTGACGTTGACCTTCAGCGTGTCGCCGGGGCGGAACGCCGGGATGTCGTCGCGGAGGCTGGCCTGGTCGAGGCCGTCAAGCGTGTGCATGCTGGTGTCGCTTTCTCGCCGGTGCCACGGGTCACCCACGGGAGTGGGTTGGTGGGGGTCACCGGACCGCTGAGATGACGCCTCCCCCGTGGCAGGGGCGCGGCGCGGTGACGCAAGGGTCGAGTTTGCCACAGCCGGGGGCAGTCCCTGAAATCGAGCGCTACCGCTCGTCGAGGACCTCACGGTCCCTGTCGTCGAGGCTGGCCGGATCGAGGGCCGCGACCAGGTCGGGACGGCGCTCCGCGGTACGCCGCAACCGCTCGTCCCGGCGCCACCGGGCCACCTGGCCGTGATGGCCGGACGTCAGCACCGCGGGGACGTCGAGTCCGCGCCAGCTCGCCGGCTTGGTGTAGACCGGGTACTCGAGCAGGCCGTCCTCGTGGCTCTCCTCGACCAGGCTCTCGCAGTTGCCGATCACGCCGGGCAGGAGCCGGGCCACCGCCTCCACGATGGTCAGGACGGCGACCTCACCCCCGCCGAGTACGTAGTCCCCCAGGCTGACCGGCACGACCCGGAAGCGCCGCTCGGCATCGACCAGCACCCGCTCGTCGATGCCCTCGTAGCGCCCGCAGGCGAAGACCAGCCGCGGCTCACCGGCCAGCTCGCGGGCCATCGGCTGATCGAACCGGACGCCGGCCGGCGACGGCACGAGCAGCACCGGAAGGGCGTCGCTGTCGTCTTCGCCGGGCGGATCGGGTTGCGCCAGAACGGCGTCCAGGGCTGCGCCCCATGGCTCGGGTCGCATCACCAGCCCCGCCCCACCGCCGTACGGCGTGTCGTCGACGGTCCGGTGCCGGTCGTGGGTGGCGTCCCGGAGGTCGTGGACGACGATGTCGAGCAGGCCCTGCTCGCGGGCCCTGCCGATCAGCGAGAGCGAGAGCGGCGCCAGGTAGTCGGGGAAGATCGTGACGACGTCGATCCGCATCAGCTCGCGCCCTCGGGAGCATCGTCAGCGCCGTCAGCGCCGGGGGCGTCGGCAGCGTCGGGAGCCGACTCGAACAGACCTCCGGGTGGGTCCATCACCAGCCGGCCGCCGGCGACGTCGACCTCCGGGACGATGGCCGTGACGAAGGGGACCAGCACCTCCTCGCCGGCCGTGGAGCGGACCACGAGCAGGTCCTGGGCCGGGAGGTGCTGGACGGCTGCCACGGTGCCGAGCTCGCGGCCGTCCGGCGTCTCGGCCCGCAGCCCGACCAGCTGGTGGTCGTACCACTCGTCCTCGGCGCCGGGCTCGTCGTCGGCGTCGACGACGAGCAGGATCCCCCGCAGGCCCTCGGCTGCGGTCCGGTCCCCCACTCCCTCGAACCCGAGGATGGTGCGCCCGGACTGGTCACGCACGGATGCCAGCGTCAGTGGCCCGGCGCTCGCGGGGTCGGTGCGCAGCTCGGCGCCGACGACGAAGCGGCCGGCCGGGTCGTCGGTGCGGACCTCGACGCTGACCTCGCCCCGCAGCCCCTGCGGTCGCCCGATCCGGGCCACCACGAGCTCCATCACGCCCTCCGGACCGTCAGCGCTGACGGTCCGTGTCGACGATGTCGATCCGCATGCTCGGGCCTCCGGAGAGCGCACCGATGACCGTGCGCAGCGCGCTCGCCGTGCGGCCGGATCGACCGATCACCCGGCCCAGGTCCTCGGGATGCACGCGCACCTCGAGCAGGTCGCCGCGACGGAGCGTCTTGCGGCGGACGACGACGTCGTCCGGGTGCTCGACGATCCCGCGGACCAGGTGCTCGAGGGCCTCCTCGAGCACGGCTCAGGCCTCGGCCGGAGCGTCGGCAGCGGCGTCAGCAGCGGGGACCGGGGCCTCGGCGGCCGCGGACTCCGCGGGCGTCTCGGCCGGGGTCTCGGCGGGCGCCGCGGCCTCGGGAGCGCTGTCGGCCTCCGCCTTGGCGGTCTTCTTGGCCCGCGGCGTGGTGGCGCCGGACTTGGGCTCGCCCCCGGCGTCGCCCTCCTTGGCCGCGGCCTCGAAGACGGCCTTCTTGTCGGCCTTCGGCTCGGCGACCCGCAGGGTGCCCTCCTGGCCCGGCAGGCCCTTGTGCTTCTGCCAGTCGCCGGTGATCTTGAGCAGGACCATGACCTGCTCGGTCGGCTGGGCGCCGACGCTCAGCCAGTACTGCGCCCGCTCGGAGTTGACCTCGATCAGCGAGGGCTCCTCGGTCGGGTGGTACTTGCCGATCTCCTCGATGGCCCGGCCGTCGCGCTTGGTGCGACCGTCCGCGACGACGATGCGGTAGTACGGCGCCCGGATCTTGCCGAGACGCTTGAGACGGATCTTGACGGCCACGTCTGTGGTCACTCCTGTGTCTGCTGGGGTTGAGCCGACTCGGGCCGGGTGGGGACACGGGACCGAGGGGACTGCGTGGACTCGCCGGGCCCGGTTGAGAGGGGCCGTGCCTGACGGGTACAGCCTGACAGTGTGCCAGATCTCTAGCCCAGGGCCGGACCCGTCGCGGCGTACGCGCACAAACCGGCCCACAGCACGCTGACCATCGTCCCGATGATGAAGCGCTCGGCCAGCCCCGGGCGGTGCAGGGTGCGCAGCTCGGGATAGCGCCCCAGGCCCTTGACCGCCAGGACGACGGCGATCCCCTCCGGCCAGCGGGCCGTGATGGTCGCGAAGACCGCGAGCCGCTCGAGGATCCCGATCCAGGCGCCCCCGCGCAGCAGCGCACCGGCCGCGCGCAGCGACTGGCCCGCCGCGACGGCCGTGCCCGCCGCCAGATGAGCCGGATCAGCCGGATCAGCCCGATCAACCGGATCAGCCGGATCAGCCGATCGGCCGGATCGGCTTGGTCGGCCTCGTCGATGGCCTCGAAGACCGCCGTGGTGATGCCGTGGCCGCCGACGGCCGCCGCGACCAGGCCGAGCACCACGAGCAGCGCGTGCCAGCGCCCGCCCAGTCCGGCGCCCAGCGCCGTACCCAGGGCGGCGCCCGCCATCAGGGCCAGCACCAGCAGCGAGGGGACGACGCGAGCGGCACGGCTGCCGCGGATCGCGATCGAGAGCAGGGCCAGGACCGCGCTGAGGCCCATCAGGATGACAACGCTCACCGGGCCTCCTCTCGGCTGGGTCCCGCGCTCGGATCCTGCGCGCGGGCGAGCAGCCAGGTCAGCAGGCGCCGGCCGCGCTGCTCCTCGGCCCACCCTGCCACCCGCAGCCGACTGCTCACGGCCTGCGGGCTGATCGCCAGCTTGCTCGCCACCTCGACGCCCTTCGCGCCCCTGGCGACCAGGTCGACCACCTGCCAGCCCTGCGGGGTACGCCGCGCGAGCAGGCTGGCGAGCAGCCAGGCGGCCGCCTCTGCCTGGTCCGCGACCTCACCGCCGGCGATGCAGACGCCGGCCGGCGAGGACTTGGCCGCCTCGACGGCCTGCCGGGCGGCGACGTACGCCGGACCGCGGCCGGCCCGCGCCGACTCCGGCAGCGGGTGCTCGACATCGCCGATGCCGATGCCGACCCACCAGCCCTCGCGCAGCAGGACCACGAGCACGTCGACGACCAGGGACGGCTCCTTGACCAGGCCCTGGACCTCGTCGCCGGCGGTCCGCTCGAACGCCAGCGCCCGAGCCTTGCGGCGCCCGCTGCCGCGCGGCTGCCCGGCCGCAGCCACCAGCTCGGCCAGCTCGGCCAGGATCGCCGGCACCCGGTCGGGGCCGCTGCGGCTGCGCTTCTGGTCTGCGGTGACGACGAACACGGCGGATCCTTTGATCATGGCTGGAGGCTTGATCTATGTATATCAAGTACCCAGGCTAGATACAAGAGAATCATGCTTCTTGCCTTGATCTACCGACCTACGGTCGTTGGGCGGTGACGCAGAACGGCAGGCCGACCACCGGGTCACGCAGCACGTGCCAGCTGCCGGCGGCGCCACCGTCCATCGCCCCGAGGTCCAGTAGACGCCGGGACTCCGCGGCCACGTCGTCGGTGCCGAGGTCGAGATGGGCCGAACGCACGTCGCCCGGCCGGTCCAGCCGCTGGAGCAGCAGCGACAGCGGCGAGGGCAAGACCTCCTCGACCGGCCGCAGGAAGGTGTACTCCGGGCGAGTGCCGGGACGCACGGCCCAGCCGGTGGCGGCGGCCCAGAAGGCCAGCTCGGCGTCGTACGCCGCGGGCGGCACGTCGAGGCAGAGGTGGGTCGGCCGGCTGCGATGCCCGCCCGGCCAGGTCCGGGCCAGCCGCGTCCGGTCGAGCTCCGGGCGCGGCTCGTCGTCGTGCACCAGGCAGAACACCTGCCCGGCCGGCGAGGACAGGATGCGCACACCCTCGAGGGTCGCGACGAGGCTTGCCCCGAGCTCGCCCAGCCGGGCCGCCTCGCGATCCAGCCCCGGATCGCCCCCGGGGCAGATCAGGTCCAGGTGCACGCGGGGCGGACCGTCCAGCTCCTGGACCCGCAGGTAGGCGCGACCCTGGGGCGGCAGGAGGCTGCGGAACTGGCCGCGGTCTCCCCGCGGCGCCGAGACCGGCCAGCCGGTGACCGCCGACCAGAAGACCCGGAAGTCCTCGGCCACCGCGACCGGAACGTCGACGAAGACGTCGACCCAGGGAACGGTCATCAGGTCAGCGGCTCTCCCAGGCGTCCGGCGCCTCGGCCAGCCGGCGGACCCGGGCGGACAGCTTGCCGGTCCGGACCTGCTCCAGCGACGTGGTGTCGAGCACGTCGCGCAACGCGGCCCGGACGGCTACCCAGACGGTCGGCAGGTGCTGGGCGGCGCCGACGTAGCTCGTCTCGTGCGGGCGCAGTCCCCGGACCTCGGCCAGCGGGCCGTCGACGGCCCGCAGGATCATCCCGACCGTGATCTCGCCCGGTGCGGCGGCGAGGGAGTAGCCGCCGTGGGCGCCCCGCCGGGTGCGGACCAGACCGGCCCGGCGCAGGTCGCGCAGGATGGCCTCGAGGAACTTGCGGGGCAGCCCCTGGCGGTCGGCGAGCTGCTCGACCGTCGCCAGGCTGTCGGCGTCGTCCGCGGTCAGCTCGGCCAGCGCCAGCATCGCGCGCACGGCGTAGTCCGACTTCGCGGGGATGTCCACGGCCCCATCCTGGCATCGCCCGCGCCAGAATCCGGACATCACCCGAACCTCACCGGCGCACGGGCCGGCCAGACCCGGGATCGGACCCGCACCTGTCCCCTGGGCCGCGGGCCGCTCCCACCCGCGCAGGCATTGCGACTGACCCGCGCCGCACCCTCGTAGCGGCGCGGGCCAGCCGGCTCCAGCGGCGCCCCTGCAGACGCCGCGAGCTCGGTCAGCCGGCGAGCTGCAGCGACTTCGCGCCGTCGGTCAGCCGGACGTAGACCTCGCGGCCCGGCGCCAGGTCGAGCTGGGCCGAGGACGCGCGGGTCAGCTGGGCCGAGAGCTCCTGGCCGGTCTGCTCCTGCAGGTCGACCCGCACCTCGAAGCCGAGCTTGACGATCCGCCGGACCACCGCGGGGGTGGCGTCCGGGGCGGCGTCGAGCGAGAGCTCCAGGTCGTGCGGCCGGACCAGGTGGCCGCCGAGCTGGGTGACCGGCCCGAGGAACCGCATGACGAACTCGTTCTTCGGGTGGTCGTAGAGCGCCGCCGGTGCGCCCGACTGCACGATCTTGCCGCCGGCCAGGACGACGACGTCGTCGGAGATCTCGATGGCCTCCTCCTGGTCGTGGGTGACGAAAACCGTTGTCACGTGGACCTCGTCGTGCAGACGACGCAGCCAGGCCCGCAGCTCCTTGCGGACCTGCGCGTCCAGGGCACCGAAGGGCTCGTCCAGCAGCAGGACATCCGGCTCGACCGCGAGAGCGCGGGCGAGTGCCATCCGCTGGCGCTGGCCACCGGACAGCTGCGAGGGCAGGCGCTCGGCGAACTGGTCCAGGTGCACGAGCTCGAGCAGCTCCATGACCCGGGTGCGGATCTGGTCCTTCGGCTTCTTGCGGACCTCGAGCCCGAAGGCAACGTTGCGGAAGACGCTCAGGTGCTTGAACGCGGCGTAGTGCTGGAAGACGAAGCCGACGTTGCGCCGCTGCGGCGGAAGGTACGTCGACTCCTGCCCGAGGATGCTCACCGTGCCCACGTCGGGCGTCTCGAGCCCGGCGATGATCCGCAGCAGGGTGGACTTCCCGCCGCCGCTGGGGCCGAGCAGCGCCGTGAGGGCACCCGACGTCACGTCGAGGCTGATGTCCTCGAGCACCGGGGTGGTGCCGAACGACTTGGAGATGTTTCGGACCTCGATAGCCATCAGCGGGACTCCTTGGGACGCAGGAACTTCGACAAGAGAAGGGCGACGCCCGCGATGACCGCGAGCAGGGTTGCGACCGCGAACGCCGACGTCTCGTCGAAGTTCTCGAACCGCTCCTGGACGTAGAGCGGCAGGGTCTGGGTCTGGCCGACGAGTCGGCCGGACACGACGGCGACCGCGCCGTACTCACCGATCGCCCGGGCCAGGCAGAGGACGACGCCGTAGGCGAGCGCACCGCTGATCGACGGGAGGGTGATCCGCTTGAACGTCTGCAACGCAGTCGCACCAAGGGTCTTCGCGGCCTGCTCCTGCTCGTCGCCGAGCTCCTCGAGGACCGGCGCGATCGACCGGACGACGAGCGGGAGGGACACGAACACCGTCGCGAGCACCATGCCCGGGAGGCTGAAGATGATCTGGATGCCGTTGCGGTCCAGCCATCCGCCGACCGAGCTGAACTTGCCGTAGACCAGGATCAGCGCCAGGCCGACGACCACCGGTGAGACCGCGACCGGGAGGTCGATCAGGGCGTCGAGCAGCCGCCGGCCACGGAACCGGCGGCGCACGATGAGCAGCGAGACGCCGACGCCGAAGACGGTGTTCAGCACCACGGCGGCGACCGCGACCTCGAGGGTGACCTTGAGGGCGTGGACCGCATCGGGCTGGGTCAGCGCGGTCAGGACCGGGGAGACGCCGTGCTTGAACGTGCGCTCCATGATCAGGGCCAGGGGCAGGGCGAGCAGCAGAGCGAGATAGGTCAGTGCGATGACCCGCAGGGTGATCCGCGACTTCCTCGACGCGCCGACCGTCAGCAACGGCGCCGCCTTGGCGTTGCCGGCCGCGCCGCGCTGCCGGTGCCGGACCTGCTGGCCCTAGCCACGACGGCCGGCCCAGCGCTGCACGAGGCTCATCAGCAGCAGCACGACGAGCGCCACTGCCAGGAGCACGGTCGAGACCGCGGCCGCGGCCGCGGTGTTGTCGCCCTCGATCTGCCCGTAGATCTGGACCGCGGCGACCTGGGTCTTGAGCGGGATGTTGCCCGAGATCAGCACCGTCGCCCCGAACTCGGCGATGGCCCGGGTGAAGGCGAGGGCGGCGCCCGCGGCGATCGCCGGAGCGATGTTCGGCAGGACGACCCGCCGGAACGTCAGCCACGGACCGGCGCCGAGCGAGGCCGCAGCGTGCTCCATGTCCCGGTCCAGCTCGCCGAGCACCGGCTGCACCGTGCGGACGACGAACGGCATCGTCACGAACAGCAGGGCCAGGGCCACGCCGATCCGGCTGTAGGCGAGGTTCACGTGCACGGGGCTCTGCGGCCCGTAGAGCGCCAGCAGCACCAGGCCGGCGACGATGGTCGGCAGGACCAGCGGCAGGTCGATGATGGCGTCGATCGCGCTGCGCCCGAAGAACTTGTCCCGCACCAGGACCCACGCGATCAGCGTGCCCATCACGCAGTTGACGAGCGTCACCAGGGCCGCGATCGACAGGGTCAGGATCAGGGCCGCCTTGGCATCCGGCGCCGTGACGTAGTGCCAGAACTGCGAGGGGCCGACCTTGGCGCCCGTCCACACGACGGCGGAGAGCGGGAAGAGCACGACGATCGAGAGGTAGATGACCGCGGTCCCGAGGCCGATGGCGGGGCCGGGACGGAACGCGGAGTTCCGTCCCTTGCGCGACCCGGCCCCGGCCGGGGCCCGCCGGTCGTTGCCGACCGGCGGGCTCTCGGAGAGGTCCAGCGCGTCACCCGAGGGTGGCGCCGCGACTGGAGTTGTCATGTGTTCCAGATGCCCTCGTCGGCGCTACTTCTTGACCGAGACGCCGAGCGACTTCTCGATCGAGACGAGAGCGCCCTTGTCCGGGTCGAAGAACTTCGTGGTGACGTCGGTCCAGCCACCGAGGTCCTTGATGGTGAACAGGTTCGACGGCTTGGGGAACGAGTTGGCCACGCCGGCGACGACGGGGCGGTAGCCGTTGTCGGCCCAGATCTTCTGGCCCGCCGGCGAGATCAGGAAGTCGACGAACGCCTTGGCCTGGGCCGGGTGCTTGCTGCCGGAGGTCACGGCGACCGGGTTCTCGATCAGGATGTTCGAGTCCGGCACGGTGTAGTCCAGCGCCGCGCCGTTCTTCTGCGCGTAGATGAGGTCGTCCTCGTAGTCGAGCACGGCGTCACCCTTGCCACCGGCGAAGGTCTGCAGCGCCTTGCGGGCGCTGTCGTCCTGCACCGGGACGTTGTGGAACAGCTGCTTCAGGTAGGCCTGGCCCGCGGCGTCGTTCGTGCCCTTGGCCGACACCGAGCCGTACGCCGCCATGATGTTCCAGCGTGCGCCACCCGAGGTGAACGGGTTCGGGGTGATGACCTGGATGCCCGGCTTGACGAGGTCCGCCCAGGTCTTGATGTTCTTGGGGTTGCCCTTGCGGGTGCCGATCGCCACGACCGAGTCGGTGACCATGCCCTGGGTGGGCGTCTGGTCCCAGGTGGCGGCGACCAGGTTGGCCTTGACGAGCCGGGTGACGTCGCTGCTGAGGGCGAAGTTGACGACGTCCGCCTTCAGGCCGGCCGCGACGGCGCGGCTCTGGTCACCGGACGCGCCGAACGACTGGGTGAACGTGATGTTCTTGCCGGCCGACGTCGCCTGGAAGGCCTTGATCAGCTTGCCGTAGGCGGCCTGAGGCGTGGAGTAGGCGACGAGCGAGAGGTTGACCTTGGGCGAGCTGCCGGCGGCGGAGCCTCCGGAGGAGCCGCCGCAGGCGGACAGCCCCAGGGCTGCGGCCGCGGCGACCGCCACGCCGGCCGTGAGGGCTCGACGCCGAGTTGGACGAGGGTTCATGGGTATCGCTCCTGATGCAGGCGGCGAACACAAAGGCTGCGTCACCGGGTATTCCTATGGGGTCAGTAGGAATACTAGGCACACTCGCCAATCGTCGTACGGGGTTTCCGAAGACCGTGACCTTCGCCACCCGATCGACGCAGGCGTTGACCCTGCGGCGACCCCTCGTCGACGCAGCGTGCAGACTCTCCCTCGTGACTGCTGACAATTCCCTCCCAACCCCCACGCCGGGCCGGGCGCTCGTGCGCCGGCCGTCCCCGCGGATGGCCGATGGCCTCGTGACGCACATCGAGCGGGTGCCGGTCGATGTCGACACCGCGGGCGAGCAGTGGTCGGCGTACGTCGCCGCTCTGGAGGCGAACGGCTGGGCGACGGTCGAGGTCGCCCCGGCTCCGGACTGCGCCGACGCGGCCTTCGTGGAGGACACGGTGGTGATGTTCGGAAGCACCGCGGTGGTGACGAACCCCGGGGCCACCGAGCGCAAGCCCGAGACGGCGGGGACGGCCGAGACCCTGCGCGAGCTCGGCTACCGGGTCGTGACCATGACCCGCGGGTCACTGGACGGCGGCGATGTCCTGAAGGTCGGCGACCGGATCTACGTCGGCCGCGGAGGACGCACCGACGCGGCCGGGGTGGGCGAGCTGCGGTCGATCCTGGAGCCGCTGGGCGCGCTGGTGACCGCGGTCCCGCTCACCAAGGCCCTGCACCTGAAGTCGGCCGTGACGGCGCTGCCGGACGGCACGGTGATCGGCTACTCCCCCGTCGTCGACGATCCGGGATTCTTCCCGCACTACCGCGCGATGCCGGAGGAGGGCGGCGCCCACGTGGTCGACCTGGGCGAGGGGCGCCTGCTGATGGCCGACTCCGCCCCGAGGTCGGCCGAGCTGGTCGCCGACCTCGGCTACACGCCCGTGGTCGTCGCCATCAGCGAGTTCGAGAAGCTCGAGGGCTGCGTCACCTGCCTATCGGTCCGGCTCCGCGACCGCCGCCCCTAGCCCCGGCGCAGGCTCAGGCTCCGGCCGTGACCCTCGCGGCGCGGAGATCTAGAGCCAGGCGGGTGACGACCCGCGGGTCCAAGCCGTCGCCGACGGAGGCGCCGACAGCGGCGACGGCTGCGGCAGCGGCATTGGCGACGGCCCCATCGGCCGGCAGCACGTCGGCGCCACCGGACCGCAGCTCAGCGACCTGCGCCTGCACCCGAGCATCGCCCAACGCGCCGGCGACGACGGCGCCGGCCGGGCAGTCGGCCACCACAGCGGTCAGGCCGGGCAGCGTCACCGGCAGCAACGGCAGGCCGAGCTCGATGGCCACCGCCCGGGCGAGGCCCAGGCCGGCGGGGGCGGCGGGCCCGGTGTCCAGCAGGACGACCAGGCGGCGCGGGTCGGCCGCGGCGTACGGCGGTCGCGGCCACTCCTCCTTGACCACCGCGTAGCGCTCGTGGTCACGCCACAGCTCGCGACCATTGTCGTCCGGCAAATACAGCAAACGCGGCGAGGACCCCTCGTGCCGGAAACCCAGCGACCGCAACAGGCCGGCCGACCGGGTGTTGCCGGGCTGCACGGTGGCTTCGACCCGGTGCAGCCCCATGCCGCCCTGCAGGGCGTCGGTCAGAGCGAGGGTGACGACCAGGCGCAGGCCCTCGGCGAAGAGGCCGCGACCGGCGTACGGGTCGTAGGCGTCGTAGCCCATCGCCACGGACCGGAACCGGCCGCGGACGGCACCGGTGAGGTTGATCCGCCCGACGAGGGGCTGGGCCGGGTCGGGCTCGTTGGCGAGGACGAAGAACGTGCGGTGGTTGGCCGACTGGCGCTCGATGTGGGCCGGCAGGTCGTCCGGGTTTATCGGGTTCCAGCGGCGCATCCGCTCGGCCGACGCGAAGACGGCCGCGCGGTAGGGCTCGACGTCCTCCTCGCGGACGGTGCGCACATGGACCCGCGCGCCGGCTGCGGACAGCTCGGGCGGCCGGTCCGGCGGCCTAGCGGACGACGCCACGCAGCATCACGACCTTCGGGTGGGCCAGGACGGCGGGGTCGGTACGCGGGTCGTCGTCGTAGACGACCAGGTCGGCGGACGCGCCCTCGTCCAGCCCGGGACGGCCGAGCCAGGCCCGGGCCGACCAGCAGGCCGCATCGAGGGCGGCCACCGGCGAGAGCCCGCAGGCGACCAGCTCAGCCACCTCGCCCGCGACCAGGCCGTGGGCCAGCGACCCGCCGGCGTCGGTGCCGACCCGGACCGGTACGCCGGCCTCGACGGCGGCACAGACCGTGGCGTAGCGGCGCTCGTGGAGGTCCCGCATGTGCGCGGCGTACGACGGGAAGCGCTCCTGGGCCGCGTCGGCGATGCCCGGGAACGTCGCGATGTTGACCAGCGTCGGGACGATCGAGACCCCCCGCTCGGCCAGTAGCGGGATGGTCTCCTCGGTCAGCCCGGTGCCGTGCTCGATGCAGTCGATGCCCGACTCGACCAGGTCGACGATCGAGTCCTCGCCGAAGCAGTGCGCCGTCACCCGCGCACCGTGCTGGTGGGCAGCGGCCATGGCCTCCTCGAGGGCCCACCGGGGCCAGCAGGGCGCGAGATCACCGACGTCGCGATCGATCCAGTCGCCGACGAGCTTGACCCAGCCGTCACCGCGCTGGGCCTCGACGGCGACGTACGCCGCGAGGTCCTCGGGCTCGATCTCGTGGGCGAAGTTGCGGATGTAGCGGCGGGGCCGGGCGATGTGCCGCCCGGCCCGGACCAGCCGCGGCAGGTCGTCCCTGTCGTCGACCCAGCGGGTGTCGGCCGGTGAGCCGGCGTCCCGCAGCAGCAGCGCGCCGGCCGCTCGGTCGGCCATGGCCTGAGCCTCGCTGGTGGCGTCGTCCACGGCTCCGTGCGCGTCGAGACCGATGTGGCAGTGGGCGTCGACCAGCCCCGGGATCGCCCAGCCCGCAACGGTTTCGGCGCCATCAGCCCCGGCTGGGCGGTCGAACGTGACCCGGCCGCCCACGACCCACGCGCCGTCGCGGACGTCGTCCGCTCCCACGAGCACCGGACCGGACAGGTGCAGGACAGGGCCACCCATCAGCCGGGTCAGCCGCCGAGGAACTTCTCGAAGCCGGGAGGCAGCGTCACCGAGGACGGATCGGCGCCCGAGGCGCGCTGGCTCGTCCGCGCCGGCGCCGGCGCCGGCCGCTCCCGCCCCGAAGGCCGACCCGATGGCCTTGTCCATGCCCTGCTGGGTGCGCTGGGACGCGGCCCGCTCCTGCTCGGCCCGCTTGGCCGGGTTGCCGCTGCGCCCGGCCGTCCGGGCCTTGCCCTTGGCCTTGCCCTTCGCCTTGCGGCCAGGGCCCCCGAGGCCGGGCAGCCCAGCCATCCCGGGCATGCCCGGCATCCCTGGCATGCCCCCGCCGCGGCGGAGCTGCTTCATCATCTTCTGCGCGCCGGAGAGCCGTTCGAGCAGGTCGTTGACGTCGGCGACCGTGCGCCCCGACCCGCGGGCGATCCGGGCCCGGCGGGAGCCGTTGATCAGCTTGGGGTGGGCGCGCTCCTGCGGCGTCATCGAGTGCACCATCGCCTCGGTGCGGTCGAACTCGCGCTCGTCGAGGTTGTCCAGCTGCTCCCGGATGCCGGCCATCCCGGGCATCATGCCGAGCATCTTCTTCAGCGAGCCCATCTGCTTCACGGCGGCCATCTGGGCCAGGAAGTCGTCGAAGGTGAAGTCCTCCTCGGAGACCAGCTTGCGGGCCATCTGCTCGGCCTGGTCGCGGTCGAACGCCTTCTCGGCCTGCTCGATCAGGGTGAGGACGTCACCCATGTCGAGGATCCGCGAGGCCATCCGGTCGGGGTGGAAGACCTCGAAGTCCTCGAGCTTCTCCCCCGTGGAGGCGTACATGATCGGCTGGCCGGTGACGGTACGGACCGAGAGCGCCGCACCACCGCGGGCGTCGCCGTCGAGCTTGGTGAGGACGACGCCGGTGAACCCGACGCCCTCCATGAACGCCTGGGCGGTGTTGACCGCGTCCTGGCCGATCATGGCGTCGACGACGAAGAGCACCTCGTCCGGCGAGACCGCCGACCGGATGTCCGCCGCCTGCTGCATCAGCTCGGCGTCGACGCCGAGGCGGCCGGCGGTGTCGACGATGACGATGTCGTGCTGGTCCGCCCGGGCCTGCGCGATGCCGGCCCGCGCCACGGCGACCGGGTCGCCGAACGAGCGCACGCCGTCCTCGCTGCCCGAGACGTTGCCCGGCTCGGGCGCGAACACCACGGCGCCGGCCCGCTCACCCACGATCTGCAGCTGGTTCACGGCGTTGGGTCGCTGGAGGTCGGCCGCGACCAGCAGGGGCGTGTGACCCTCGGAGCGCAGCCAGCGGGCCAGCTTGCCGGCCAAGGTCGTCTTACCCGACCCCTGGAGCCCGGCCAGCATGATCACCGTCGGCGGGGTCTTGGCCAGCTCGAGCCGGCGGGTCTGCCCGCCGAGGACGGTCACGAGCTCCTCGTGCACGATCTTGACGACCTGCTGGGCCGGGTTCAGCGCGCCGCTGACCTCGGCGCCGACCGCGCGCTCCCGTACTGCGTCGGTGAACTGGCGGACGACCGGCAGCGCGACGTCGGCGTCGAGCAGGGCGAGCCTGATCTCGCGGACGGTCGCGGCGATGTCCTGCTCGGAGAGCCGGCCCTTGCCACGCAGGTTCTTGAGGGTTGCGGTGAGCCGGTCGGACAGGGATGCGAACACGACCGCAAGCCTAACCGGCGCCGAGCCCCGACCGCCCCGCGTCCACCGGCGCCTCGCACGCCTCCAGGAGCGCGCCCAGCGCCGCGCCGACCCGCGGTGGCGAGAGCGGTGACCCACCCGGCTCGGCCAGGTAGAGCGTGTCGACGGCCTGTCCGGCGTGCGTGGCCACGTGCGCCGACCGCACGTCGACCCCGAGCTCGGCCAGCGCGCGGCCGAGGGCGTGCAGCAGCCCCGGCCGGTCGGGCGCCCGCACCTCTGCGACGGTCGAGCGGTCGGAGGCGCCGGTGACCAGCACCGCGCGGGCGCGTCCGGCCAGGTGTGCCGCCGCACCGCGCGGCGCGGCCGTCTGGCCGCTCGCAGCCGCGTCACGGCGGACCAGCCGGTCCAGGACCGTCACGTCACCGGCCGCAAGCCGCTGCAGGCCGAGCAGCAGGGTCGGGGCGGGAGGCGGCTCGCCGTACGGCGCGTCGACCCACCAGGTGTCGACCGCCAGCCCGTCCACGGTCCGGACCAGCGCGGAGCGGACGGTGAGGGCGTGGGTGGCCAGCAGCCCGGCCGTGTCGGCGAACAGGCCCGGGCGGTCGGGCGCCACCACCGTGACCGCGTGCAGGCCGTCGAAGCGGTTGACGCTGACCTGGGGCCCGGCACCGGCCCGGACGGCGCGGACGAGGTCCTCCTCGTCGGGCGACAGGGGCGCCGGGCCTGGAGCCGGTCGTCCGGCCAGCGCGAACCGGGCCCGGTCGGTCAGGTCACCCACCAGCCGGGCGCGCCACGGCGTCCAGGCCGGGCCGCCGGCCGCGCGGGCGTCGGACTCGGTCAGCGCGCGGAGCAGCTCCAGCACGTCGCGCCGTCCATCGACCGCGGCGACGACCTCCTCGACCGTCCGGGGGTCGTCGGGGTCGCGGCGGGTCGCCAGGTCCACCAGGGTCGAGGTGTTGCCGGACCAGCAGCTCGATCACGTCGGAATCGTTGCGGGACAGGCCGATCCGCTCAGCCAGGCGTCGAGCCAGCGGCGCTCCGGCCGCGGAGTGGTCGGCCGTGTCGGGCAGCTTGCCGATGTCGTGCCACAGGGCCGCGAGGAGCAACAGGTCGGCCCGCTCGACGTCGCGGAGGAAGCGCTCCGCCTCCACCACGGCCTGGATCTGGTGCCGGTCGACCGTGTGCCGGTGCACGGCGTTGCGCTGCGGCCGGGAGCGGACCCCGGCCCACTCGGGGAGCCACTCGACCACCAGTCCGGCCTGGTCGCACGCCTCCCAGACGCCGACCTGCGCGGGTCCACTGGCGAGCAGCTCGAGCAGGGCCTCGCGGGCGGTCGCCGGCCACGGCACCGGCAGGTCCGGGCAGTTCTCGGCCAGGTTGCGCACCGTGACGGGCGAGAGGGGCAGGCCGTGGTGGGCGGCGGTGGCCGCGGCCCGCAGCGGCAGGACCGGGTCGTCGGCCGGGTGCACGCCCGGCCCGAGCACCACCTCGCCGTCGTGCTCGACCAGCCCGTGCCCGAGCGGGCGCAGCTGCGGTCGACGCGGCCCGCGCCGCAGCCGTCGGGCCGGGACGGCCTGCCGGGCCCGCCGTACGGTCGTGTCGACCGCGTAGGCGACCGTGCGGGCGGCGTCGCTGACCCGGGTCAGCAGGGCGTCCGCGTCATCGACCCGGACCAGCCCGGCCACCGCATCCTGCTCGGCCAGGAACAGCTTGTCGCCGGGACGGCCGGTCACGGTGTGCAGGGCGTCGCGGACGTCCAGCAGCCGCGCGTACGCCGCGTCGACCGGTCCGTGCGGCCAGTCGGCCAGCCAGGTGGCCGCCAGGGCCCGCAGGACCGTGACGTCGCGCAGGCCGCCGCGGCTCTCCTTGAGGTCGGGCTCGAGCAGGTACGCCGCGTCACCGTGCCGCTCGGCCCGCTCGGCCAGGACGTCGAGCAGCTCGGGCATCCGGCGCCGGGCCGCCCCCCGCCAGTCCTCGAGCAGCCGCGCGCGGGTCGCGGCCACCAGGTCGGCGTCGCCGCAGACGATCCGCAGGTCGAGCAGCCCCACCCCGGCCGAGAGGTCGGCAGCGGCGACGTCCCGGCACTGGCCGGGCGTGCGGACCGAGTGGTCCAGGCGCAGCTGGGCGTCCCACACGGGGTACCAGAGCCGGTCCGCGAGCCCTGAGACCTCGGCCGCGGGGAGCGCCCGGCCGTCGTGCACCAGGACCAGGTCCAGGTCGCTCACCGGACCGGCGTCGCCCCGGGCCAGGCTGCCGACCGCCGCCAGCGCGACCCCGGACACCGGTGCCCGCTCTCCCCAGGCCTGCGCCCAGAGCCCGGAGAGCCACGACTCGACCAGGCCGCCCAGGGCGCGGCGACGGGCCGCCCCGGCATCGTGTTCCCACGTGCCGGAACGGCCCGCCAGCGCGAGCCGCTCGGCTCGCAGGTCCCGCCCGGTGAGATCGGTCAGAGCGCGTCCAGGCCGCTCTCACCGGTGCGCACGCGCACCACGTGGTCGACCGGGACGGTCCAGACCTTGCCGTCGCCGATGCGTCCGGTCTGGGCGCTCTTGACGACGATGTCGACCACGTCACTGACGTCGGAGTCGTCGACCAGCACCTCCAGCCGCACCTTGGGCACCAGGTCGACGGTGTACTCCGCGCCCCGGTAGACCTCCGTGTGACCGCGCTGCCGGCCGTAGCCGCTCGCCTCGGAGACCGTCATGCCCTGCGCTCCGAAGGCCTCCAGGGCCACCTTCACGTCCTCGAGCTTGTGCGGCTTGATGATCGCTGTCACCAGCTTCATGCGGTCACCTCTTCCTTGGAGCCGGCCGATGCGGCCTGGCCGGTGCCGATGCGCACCGAGCCACCACCCGCCGGGGTGAAATCGTAGGCGCTCTCGGCGTGCAGGTTGACGTCCAGGCCCTCGGACTCGACGTCCTCGCTGACCCGGAGGCCGCCGAAGACCTTGTCCACGATGAAGGCCAGGACGTACGTCGCCACGAACGAGTAGACGACCGTGGCCACCACGGCCAGAACCTGTTTGCCCAGCAGGGTGAGGCCGCCGCCGTAGAAGAGCCCGTCGACGCTGACCGCGTTGACGGTCGCCGTCCCGAGCAGGCCGATCAGCAATGCGCCGAGCACACCGCCGACCAGGTGGACCCCGACCACGTCGAGCGCGTCGTCGAAGCCGAACTTGAACTTCATGCCGGTCGCGTAGCAGCAGACGGCTCCGGCGATCAGGCCCAGGATGATCGAACCCACCGGCGAGACGAAGCCCGCCGCCGGCGTGATCGCGACCAGGCCGGCCACCGCACCGGAGGCCGCCCCGAGCGTCGTCGGGTGGCCGTCGCGGATCTTCTCCGCCACCAGCCAGCCGAGCATCGCCGCCGCGGTCGCCGTGTTGGTGTTGACGAACGCGATGCCCGCCAGACCGTTGGCACCCAAGGCCGATCCGGCGTTGAAGCCGAACCAGCCGAACCACAGGAGGGCCGCGCCGAGCAGGACGAAGGGCAGGTTGTGCGGGCGCATCGGGTCCTTGCGCCAGCCCTTGCGCTTGCCGAGGAAGATCGCGAGCGCCAGGCCCGCCGCACCCGCGTTGGCGTGGACCACGGTGCCACCGGCGAAGTCCTCTGCCCCGCGCTTGAACAGCCAGCCCTCGGGGCTGAACACCCAGTGCGCGATGGGCGCGTAGACGACGAGGGACCAGAGCGCGACCAGGGTGCAGAAGGGCGCGAACTTCATCCGGTCGGCGATGGCGCCGGTGAACAGCGCCGGCGTGATGACCGCGAACATCAGCTGGAACATCGAGAACACCATCGGGGGGATGGTCAGCGCGGTGTACCCGGGCAGCTGGGTGTTGGCGATCATGTGGCCGAGGCCGGCGTAGTGCAGGTCACCGATCAGCCCGTTGCCCTTGCCGAACGCCAGGCTGAACTGGACGACCACCCAGAGCACCGAGACGATCCCGATGCAGATGAAGTTCTGCATCAGCATGGTCAGGACGTTCTTGGCGCGGACCATGCCGCCGTAGAAGAAGGCCAGCCCGGGAGTCATGATCAGGACGAGGGCGGCGCTGGCGAGCACCCACGCCGTGTCCCCCGTGTTGGTCTCGTAGAAGGTTCGTGCAGTCACCGGCATCTCCAGTCGGAGTCAGGGATCCCCTGCGGTCGCGTTCGCGTCGCACGTGCTCGGACGGTTCCGGTACGCCGCGTCAGCGAGGCGCCCGGCCGCGACAACAGTCCCGAACCGGTGTGTCGGGTCCGAGCCCGGCAGGTTACGGACGTGTGACGGGAGGCCGGCCCAGGTGAAACCGGTGTTACGCGTGCGGGGCCGCCGCTCAGGTGCGGTGCTCGACCTCGGACCGGATCCGCAGGGCCAGCTGCCGGGCAGTGGCACCGCTGCCCGCCACGTCGATGACGCCGTACGCGCCGGCGTCGACGAACGAGCAGTCGGTGCGCGTGCCCCCGGGGACGGTCGCGCACTGGAAGCTGCCGCCGAGCGGCCCCGGCGCGACCGGCTTCTGCAGGACCCCGGCCAGGCGCTGCTCGCTCTGGTTCACGCCGGTCAGGAAGCCCTTGCGGTCGGCCGGCGTGAGGGGGTACTTCGCGACGATCACGATCGCGTGGACGGTCGAGCCATGGCCGTACGCCGCGCCCACCGGCCGTCCGTACTTCACCATCTTGGCCACCTGCTCCTGGACCACCTGGTCCGGCTTGCCGCTCAGCCGCTCCAGGCCCGCCACGGTCGGGGCCAGGGTCAACGTCGTTGCGGCCACGGCCTTCTGGGCGTCCGACTTGTCCTTGTGGCCGACGAAGATCGCAGCAGCGACGCCGAGCAGCAGGAGCGCGCCGAAGACCGCACCGATGAGGATCAGCGCGAGGGCCCAGCCCGGCAGGCGCCGCTGGCGCGGGGGCGGGAAGCCCACGCCGGGCGGGAGCGCCGGCGGCCAGGGAGCGCCGTACGCCGGCGGGGACGGCGGCGGGGACGGCGGCGGGAGGGACGGTTCGGGCGGCCCCAGGTCGGTCATGCCAGGAGGGCTTCGACGAAGGTCTCGGCGTCGAACGGCGCGAGGTCGTCCGGGCCCTCACCCAGGCCGACCAGCTTCACCGGCACGCCGAGCTCGCGCTGGACCGCGACGACGATGCCACCCTTGGCCGTGCCGTCGAGCTTGGTCAGCACGATGCCGGTGACCTCGACGACCTCTGCGAAGACCCGGGCCTGGCGCAGGCCGTTCTGTCCCGTCGTCGCGTCCAGGACGAGCAGCACCTCATCGACCGGCCCGTGCTTCTCCACCACCCGCTTGACCTTGCCGAGCTCGTCCATCAGCCCGGCCTTGTTCTGCAACCGGCCGGCCGTGTCGATCAGGACCACGTCGGCACCGTCGTCGATCCCGGCCTGGACGGCGTCGAAGGCGACCGCCGCGGGGTCGGCACCGTCCCGGTCCGAGCGGACCGTGCGCACCCCGACCCGGGAGCCCCAGGTCTGCAGCTGGTCGGCGGCCGCGGCCCGGAACGTGTCGGCCGCACCGAGGATCACGGTCTCGTCCTCGGCGACGAGCACCCGGGCCAGCTTGCCGATGGTCGTGGTCTTGCCGGTGCCGTTGACACCGACCACGAGGACGACCGCGGGGCGGGCCTCGTGCCGCGCGGTGGCCAACGTGCGGTCCATGGCCGGGTCGACCAGCGCGAGCAGCTCCTCGTGCAGCATGGCCCGGACCGAGTCGCGGTCGTGGCCCTTCTCGACCTTGACCCGCTCGCGCAGGCGCTCGACCAGCTCGGTGCTCGGGGCGACCCCGAGGTCGGCGCCCAGGAGCAGGTCCTCGACGCCCTCCCAGTCGGCGTCGGTCAGGGCGTCCCGGGAGAGGAGGTCCAGCAGGCCGCGGCCGACGGCCGAGTTCGACCGGGCCAGCCGGGCCCGCAGTCGCTGCATCCGCCCCTCGACCGGCGCGGGGCGCTCCAGCGTCGCCGTACCCGTGGGTGTCTGGGGTGCTGACGGCTGGGTCTCGGCGGGCGGTGCGGGCTCGGCGTCAGCGGGCGCCCCGGAGGGCGCGGCCGGGGCCGGACGGGTGGCCGGTGGCGCGGTCCGCCGGCGCCGGCCGATCACCAGGCCGGAGACGACGCCGACGAGCACGGCCAGCGCCGCGATGACGATGGCGAGGGTCACGAAGGTCACGGGAGCGAAGTCTCCCAGAGTTCTTGCGGCCGGGCCGACGCAGCGGCCTCAGCCGGCGGCGCAGTCCTGAATCTGGCGGGCGGGGTGACCCCTCCAGGAGGTCGCCCGGGAGCCCGGAAGCGGTTCGCCGCTGTCAGCGAGCGCCGGAGGGCAGGCCCGGGATCACGTCGACGACCTTGTCCCGCATGGCCCGCAGCGTCTCCTCGCCCTGCGGGCTGAGGACGTCACGGCCCTCACGACGGGCGGGGAGAGCGACCGCCACCACGACGGCGACGGCGAGGATCAGGGCGAAGAGCATTCCGATGGCAACAGCAAGCATGTGTCCACCGTGCCCTATCCCGGCGGCACCGCCAAACCGAACACGCGCGGTGAGACCTCGCTGTCACCAACCTCACACGCGATCTTCACCTGCGAGTCGGGCGTCAGGCCGGCTGGCTCTCCCGCAGCCGCTGGCTCACCACGGTGGTCACGCCGTCGCCGCGCATCGTGACGCCGTAGAGGGCGTCGGCCACCTCCATGGTGCGCTTCTGGTGGGTGATCACGATCAGCTGGCTGGACTCCCGCAGCTCCTCCAGCAGGATCAGCAGGCGGCCGAGGTTGGTGTCGTCCAGGGCGGCCTCGACCTCGTCCATGACGTAGAACGGGCTCGGTCGCGCCTTGAAGATCGACACCAGCAGGGCCACTGCGGTCAGGGACCGCTCCCCGCCCGAGAGCAGGGAGAGTCGCTTGACCTTCTTGCCCGGAGGCCGGGCCTCGACCTCGATGCCGGTGTTCAGCATGTCGTTCGGGTCGGTCAGGACCAGCCGGCCCTCACCACCGGGGAAGAGCCGCGAGAACACGCGCTCGAACTGCTCCGCCGTGTCGCGGTACGCCGCCGTGAAGACCTGCTCGACCCGCTCGTCGACCTCGCGCACCACCTCCATCAGGTCGCGCCGGCTGGAGCGCAGGTCCTCCACCTGCTCGGTCAGGAAGGCGTGCCGCTCCTCGAGCGCGGTGAACTCCTCCAGCGCCAGCGGGTTGACCTTGCCCAGCAGGGCCAGCTGACGCTCGGCCGAGCGCAGCCGCTTCTCCTGCTGCTCGCGCACGTACGCCGTCGGCTGCGGCTCCGGCGCGTCGTCGGCGACCTCGTCGCCGTCGGCCCGAAGGCTCGGCGGCACCATCAGGTGCGGCCCGAACTCCTCGACCAGCGCACCCGGGTCGATGCCCAGCTCGTCGATGGCCTTGGCCTCGAGGGTCTCGATCCGGACCCGCTGCTGGGTCCGGGCCATCTCGTCGCGGTGCACGCTGTCGGTCAGCTCGCGCAGCGTCTCGGCCAGCTCGCCGACCCGGCGGCGGGCCGCCGAGAGCTCGCCCTCGCGGGTCACCCGCTGCTGCTCGGCCTGCTCCCGCTCCACACCGGCCCGGGCCAGCGCCCGGGTGACGAGCCCCGCGGTGTAGCCGGCCCCGACCTCGACCGCACGGGCGGTCTCGGCCTGGCGCTGCCGGCGCTCGCGCAGCCGGACCAGCCGCTCCCGGGCCGCCACCTCGTCGCGCACCGCCTGCTCGAGCTGCTGCGCGCGTGCCCCGACGGCGCGGACCCGCTCCTCGCCGGTCCGCAGGGCCAGCCGGGCCTCGGTCTCGGCCGCGCGGGCGGCGACCGCCGCCACGCCGTACTGCTCGGCCAGCTCGGCGGACGGCTCGACCTCGCCCGGCTCTTCCTGCGCGGCGGCCAGTCGTTGTTCGAGCTCCTCCAGCGAGGCGCCGTCGGCGGCGAGCGCCTCCTGGGCCTGCCCCAGCCCGCGCCGGGTCCGGTCGGCCTCTCCGTGCGCGGCGCGAACGGTCGCGCCGAGCTGGCCGAGCCGCTCGGCGACGGCCGCCAGCCGGGCATCGGAGTCGTGCAGCCGGTCGAGTGCGGCCTCGACCCTCTCCCGGGCTGCGGTCAGCCGGGTGCGAGCCGAGGAGAGGCCGAAGCGGGACTGCTCGAGGCGACGGACGGCCGCGCGCGCTTCCTCCTCGGCCTCGTCCACAGCCGCCTGGACCTCCAGAAGGCTTGGGGCAGAGGGGGATCCGCCATGCGCGCGGCTCAGCGACAGGACGTCACCGTCGGCAGTGACCGCTGTCAGGTCGGGGTGCGCGGTCACCAACGACCGGGCCGCCGGGAGGTCGCTCACGGCCGCGACCCGCTCCAGCGCGCGGTCGAGGGCGGGGCGGATCCGCTCCGGCGCCTCGACCAGCTCTCGCACCCAACGGGCGCCGGTCGGCAGGGCCGGCCAGCCGGCGGGGTCGCTCGCCGCCGCCGAGGGTCCGCTGGCGACGACCAGGCCGACCCGGCCGGCGTCGTCGGAGCGCAGCAGCCGCATCGCGCCGATGGCGGTGTCCAGGGAGTCCACGGCCACCGCGTCGGCCGCACTGCCCAGCGCGGCCGCCACCGCGACCTCGTGCCCGGGCTGGACCCGCAGCAGGGCCGCGACGGTGCCCAGCAGCCCGCTGACCCGGTCGCCGGCGGCCAGCAGCGCTCCGGCGCCGTCCTTGCGGGACAGGCCGACCTGCAGGGCCTCGTGACGGGCCGTCCAGGTGGCGCGGTCACGCTCGGCGGCCCGCTCGGCGTCGGTGAGCCGCTCGACCTCGCGCTCGGCAGCCTCGAGCTCCTCGCTCGCGCGTTCGTGCTCGGCGTCGAGCCCCTGCTCGCCCTGCTCGGCCCCAGCCACCTGGGACTCCAGAGCGGTGAAGTCGGACTCGGCCGCCTCGCCGCGCTGCTCGGCCTCGGCCAGGACACCCTGCAGCCGGCCGATCTCCGCCTCCGCGGCCTCGATCCGGCTCCGCCGGGCCGCGACCTGGCCGGCCAGGCGGGCCAGGCCCTCGCGCCGGTCCGCGGCCGCTCGCTGGAGCCGGGCCAGGGAGCTCTGCTCCGCGGCGTACGCCGACTCGGCCTCCTCACGGGCGACGACGGCCGCCTCCAGCGTGGCCTGCGCCTCGCGGGTCGCCTCGGCCAGCTCTGCCTCCTGGCGGCGGACCTGGGCAGCCTCGGCGGCCAGCTCCTCCGGATCGCGGCGCGGGGCATCGGTGCCGGTGGGCTCCTCGGCGAGCAGCCGCAGGCGCTCCTGGGCCAGGCCCTGGGTGGCGAGCAGCCGCTCGTGCAGGCTGGACAGGCGGTACCACGTGTCCTGGGCCTTGGCGAGGGCCGGCGCGGCCGCCCGGGAGTGCTCGTCGAGCTCGCTCTCGCGGGCCCTCAGGGTGGTGAGCTCGGCCTCGACCGCGTCCTGCTTGCCGCGCAGCATGGACTCGTCGGCGTCCTCCTGCTCGAGGGCGCCGCGCAGCTGGACGAGGTCGTCGGCCAGCAGCCGCAGCCGGGCGTCGCGGACGTCGGCCTGCACGACGCTGGCCCGCCTGGCCACCTCCGCCTGCCGTCCGAGCGGCTTGAGCTGGCGGCGGATCTCACTGGTCAGGTCCGAGAGGCGGGTGAGGTTGGACTCCATCGCCTCCAGCTTGCGCAGCGCCTTCTCCTTGCGCTTGCGGTGCTTCAGGACGCCGGCGGCCTCCTCGATGAAGCCTCGGCGCTCCTCCGGCGTGGCGTGCAGGACGGCGTCCAGCTGCCCCTGGCCGACGATGACGTGCATCTCCCGGCCGATACCGGAGTCGGAGAGCAGCTCCTGCACGTCGAGCAGCCGGCTCGGCGTGCCGTTGATGGCGTACTCGCTGCCGCCGCCGCGGAACATGGTCCGCGAGATGGTGACCTCGGTGTAGTCGATCGGGAGGGCGCCGTCGGTGTTGTCGATGGTGAGGCTGACCTCGGCCCGGCCCAGCGGCGGGCGGCCGGAGCTGCCGGCCGTGCCGGCGAAGATGACGTCCTCCATCTTGCCGCCGCGCAGGCTCTTGGCGCCCTGCTCGCCCATGACCCAGGCGAGGGCGTCGACGACGTTCGACTTGCCCGACCCGTTGGGCCCGACGACGCAGGTGATGCCCGGCTCGAGACGAAGGGTCGTCGCGGAGGCGAAGGACTTGAAGCCTCGCAGCGTGAGGCTCTTGAGGTACACGGGACGATCTCTCCTGGCCGTCGACGGCACGTGCCGGGGAAGGCTCGATCACCCTACCGTCGGCCGCACCCTGCCGCCGTCAGGCCGGCTCCGCGCGGGTCGCGCCGCAGGCTGCTCCTGGTCGCCCAGGTCCGGACGCGACCGGGAGGTCTCGCTCAGGAGGTGGAGGCGAGGCTGACCTGGTCCAGCGTGACCTCGTCGAGCGAGATGGCCATCTCGTCAGCCAGGCGGCGGGTCTCCAGCTCGGCCTGCAGCTTCTCGTTGTCGTCCTGCAGCGAGCGCACCAGCGCCTGCAGGTCCTGCACCCTCTCGCGCAGCCGGGCCGCCTCCCACACCAGTCGGTCGTCGTGCCGGACGTACTGACCGAGCAGGGCCTTCGCCATCGTGTTCTCCGGTGCGTCTTCGGGAGGTGCGAGTGATGCGTGCTGCAGATGTCCCGGCTCTCGCGGCGCTGCCGGGGCGGGTGCTGATGTCAGTCCAGGGTCGCACTGCACAGCCCCCGGGTCAATGTCGACCACCGTCCGTGGTGTGGACAACCCGGACCCCGGTCGCGGCTCACCGCTCGACGAAACCCGGCGATATGCCGCGCGGCTCGCCGTCGCGGTGGCTGACCGAGCGCACGTGCCCCGGGCGGCGCCGGGTCGAGGGCTCCTCGCCCAGCAGCCGGACCAGGGCCGCGCAGGCGCTCGCCGGGCCCTCCACGACGACCTCGACCCGGCCGTCGGCCAGGTTCGCGGCGTGCCCCGACAGGCCGAGCTCGAGCGCCTGCGCCCGCACCCACCAGCGCATCCCGACCCCCTGGACCGTGCCGCTGAGCCAGGCCGTGACCCGGGCGGCCGGGTCGCTCACCAGCGCGCCCGGCGCGGCTTGGGCTGGCAGCGCGGGCAGGAGAAGCTCGAGCGGTTCATGAAGGCCTCGCGGCGGATCGGCGTACCGCAGCGTGGGCACGGGCGGCCGCCCTGCCCGTACGCCGCGAGGGCGCGGTCGAAGTAGCCGCTGGCGCCGTTCACGTCGACGTACAGCCGGTCGAAGCTGGTGCCGCCCTCGCCGAGCGCCTCGGCCATGACCTCGGCCGCGAACCCGAGCACCCGCCGGGCCTCGGGACGGGTCAGGGTCTCGGTCGGGCGCGCGCCGTGCAGGCGGGCCCGCCACAGGGCCTCGTCGGCGTAGATGTTGCCCACTCCGGAGACCAGGGTCTGGTCCAGCAGGGCCCGCTTGAGCCCGGTCCGGCGGGCCCGCAGCCGGACCACCACGGCCTCCCGGTCCAGCCGGGGATCGAGCAGGTCGCGGGCGATGTGGACGACGCTGCGGGGCACCAGGTCGGCGTCGGACCCGGTGCCGGGCTCGGTGCCGCTTGCCGGACTCGTCGTCGGGGCCCTCGAGGGGCTCGACGGCCAGGCCGCCGAAGGTCCGCTGGTCGACGAAGCGCAGCTGCGGCCCGCGGTCGACGAAGTCGACGCTGACTCGCAGGTGCAGCTCCTGCGGCGCGCCGGCCGGCTGGACCAGGAGCTGGCCGCTCATGCCGAGGTGGGCCACCAGGGCCTCGTCCTGGCCGATCGGCAGCCAGAGGTACTTGCCACGGCGCCGGGCCGACTGCAGGGTGCGTCCGGCCAGGCGGGCCGACAGGTCGTCGGCCCCCGGGACGTGCCGCCGGACCGCTCTCGGGTGCAGGACCCGCACCTGGCTGATGGTCCGGCCGACGACGTGCGCGGCCAGACCGCGCCGCACCACCTCGACCTCGGGGAGCTCGGGCAACTCAGCCGTCGGACTCGGCGAGCTCGGGATGGCGCGCGCTCAGCTCGGCCCAGGCCGCGGCGGCGGCCTGCTGCTCGGCTTCCTTCTTGCTGCGGCCGGTCCCGGTGCCGACGGCGGCGCCGGCGACGATCGCGCTGGCGTGGAACACCTTCTCGTGGTCCGGACCCTCCTCGGCCACGACGTACTCCGGTACGCCGAGCGAGGCGGCCGCGGTCAGCTCCTGCAGGCTGGTCTTCCAGTCCAGGCCGGCACCCAGCCGCGCCGAGGACGAGAGCAGCGGGTCGACCAGGCGGTGCACGAACCGGGCCGCGGGCTCGGTGCCGGCGGACAGGTAGACCGCACCGATCAGGGCCTCCAGCGTGTCGGCCAGGATCGAGGACTTGTCCTCGCCGCCAGTGGTCTGCTCACCGCGACCGAGCTTGATGTGACCGCCCAGGCCCAGGCCGCGGGCGATGCTCGCGAGCGCCCGCATGTTCACGACCGCCGCCCGCAGCTTGGCCAGCTGGCCCTCCGGCAGGTCCGGGTGCTCGCGGTAGAGGGTGTCCGTGACGACCAGCCCGAGGACCGCGTCGCCGAGGAACTCCAGCCGCTCGTTGTGCGGCAGGCCGCCGTTCTCGTAGGCGAACGAGCGATGGGTCAGGGCCCGCTCGAGCAGGCCGGGGTCGACCTCGACGCCGACCTCGGCGAACAGGTCGTCGAGGCCCGCGCCCGCCGGCTTCGCGTCCGGCTGTGCTGCGACCCCTTCGGGTCGCGCAGGAGCAGTCACGCTGGGGAGCTCAGCCCTGGTGCTCGCTGCGCTCGGCGGCGGAGTAGTGCCGGCCGTCGTACGTGCCGCAGGACGGGCACGCGACGTGCGGCAGCTTCGGCTGCTTGCACTGCGGGCACGGGGTCAGCGTGGCCGCGCTCGTCTTCCAGTTCGCCCGGCGCGAGCGGGTGTTCGAGCGCGAGGTCTTGCGCTTCGGGACGGCCACGTCAGTTCTCTTCCTTCGTTGTGACGGCGCTGGTGTCAGCACCGTCATCAGGGTCGGCGGTCAGGCTCTGCAGGGCGGCCCACCTCGGGTCGACCTGGTCGTGATGATGCCCCGGATCGTCCGCCAGGTGCACCCCGCACTCGGAGCACAGACCCGGACAGTCGTCCCGGCACACCGGTTGGAACGGCAGCGCGAGCACCACCGCGTCCCGGAGCACGGGCTCGAAGTCGACCAGGTCGCCCACGAGCTCGTCGGTCTCGTCGTCCTCGGCGTCCGCGGGCACCTGGCCGGGGTAGGCGTACAGCTGGAGTACGTCCACCTCGACCTCACGCCGCAGGTCGTCGAGGCAGCGAACGCACTGCCCGACAGCCGTGGCCGTCACCGTCCCCGAGACCAGCACGCCCTCGACCACCGACTCCAGGCGGAGATCGAGGTCGAGCTCGCTGCCCTGAGGGACGGCGATCACATCGGTGCCGAGGTCAGCCGGTGCCGACACCGTCCGCCGGACCCGCAGCATCGACCCAGGTCGTCGGCCGAGCTCTTGGGTGTCGAGCACGAGCGGCGAGCGCGGGTCGAGGCGGATCGGTTGCTCCGGTGGATGGGTGACCACGGCCCCGAAGTCGAGACCGACCGGCAAGGCTACCTGAGCAGGAGGCCGGGCCCAAACCTGAGCGTTCCGACGCGGCGCCGGGCCCCCACTCAGTGCTCGTGCGGCGGCTGCGGAGCCCGCTCCGCCGCGTCGCTGGCCCCCGCACCGCCCGCGTGCCGCCCGGAGCCGGCGGGGACGCCGTCGCCGTTGCCGTCGTTGCGGACGCTGCCGTCGCTGCCGTCGCTGCCGTCACCGCCCTCGCTGCCGTCGCTGCCCTCGCTGCCGTCGCTGCGGTCGGCACCGTCGGCACCCGGGTGGAGCCGGCCGTAGTCCGCGGCCCGCCGCGCGCCCAGGCGGGCCCGACCCTTGGCCACCTGCTGGTTCAGCTTGTCGAGGGCGATCTCGAACTCGGCCAGCTTGCGGTCCACGTAGTCGTCGGCGTCCGACAGCAGCCGGGTCGACTCGGCGTTGGCCTCGGCCACGACGGCGGCGGCCCGCTCACGAGCGCCGACCACGACGGCCTGCTCCTCGACCAGCCGGTCGTGCTCGGCGCGGGCCCGGTCCAACAGCCGCTTGGCCGCGTCCCGGCCCTCCTCGACCACGGCGTCGCGGTCGGAGAGCACGACGTCGGCCTGCTGCAGCTGCTCGGGCAGCATCGAGCGCAGCTCCTCGAGCAGGCCCAGCACCTCCTCGCGGTTGACCAGGCAGGACGCCGACATCGGCATCGCCCGGGCGTCCTCGACGAGCTGGATGATCTCGGACAGCTTGTCCTGGACGTCCACGTCAGCCCCCTTCCTCGGCCCCGCGCTCGGCGCGCAGGGCGACCAGTCGTGCTCGGACCCGTTCCGGCACCAGGCCGCTGACGTCACCGCCGTACGCCGCGACCTCCTTCACCAGGCTGCTGGAGACGTGCTCGAGCGCCGGGTCACCGGCGAGGAAGACCGTCTCCACACCGGTGAGGTGCCGGTTCATCAGGGCCATCGGCCGCTCGTAGCCGAAGTCCGCCGGGCCGCGCAGGCCCTTGACCACGGCCACCGCCCCGACCTCGCGGCACACGTCCACCAGCAGGCGGGCGGCGAACGCGCGGACCGAGACCGGGCCGACCGTGGCCGCGCGCTCGGCGAGGGCGGACTCGACCAGCTCCACCCGCTCGTCGACGGCGAAGGTCCCGCGCTTGGCCGGGTTGTGCAGGACGGCGACGACGACCTCGTCGAACAGCGCCGAGGCCCGCTCGATGACATCGAGGTGCCCGTTGGTCACCGGATCGTAGGAGCCGGGGCAGACGCAGCGGCGGGGCCGGCCGACCTCGCGCTCGCTCACGGCTGTCGAACCTAGCAGCGCTCAGGCGACGGCCGGGTCGCCCACGGCGCGGGCCCACCAGACCCGGGTCTCGCCGTACCGTCGCTCGTCGACGGCCTCCAGCTCGGCCGGCCAGCGCGGCTGCGGGCTGCGGGCGCTGCGCTCGACGACGACCAGGGCCTCGGTCGCGAGCCACCTGTGCGCGGGCAGCAGGGCGAGCACGTCGGCCAGCGCCTCCTCGGCGAGCGCGTACGGCGGGTCGGCCAGCACCACGTCGTACGGCGGGTCGGTCCCTCGCAGCAGGACCCGCTGGACCGGCTCGCAGAGGACCTGGGTGATGAGCCCGGCAGAGTCGCTCACCAGGGCCGCCACGTTGCGGCGGACGATGTCGGCAGTGGCCCGGTCGCTCTCCACGAAGGTCGCGGCGACCGCCCCGCGGCTCAGGGCCTCGAGCCCGAGCGCCCCGGAACCCGCATAGAGGTCGAGCACACGCGCGCCGCCGAGGACGTCCTGGTGGTCGAGCCGGCCGAACAGCGCCTCCCGGACCCGGTCGCTCGTCGGCCGTGTCGTCGCGCCGCTCGGGACGTCCAGCCGTCGGCCGCCGAACGCGCCGGAGATGATCCGGGTCACGGCGGGGAACCTACCCGCGCTCGAGGAAGTCGACCTGGCTCGCGTCGAGCCGCTCGCGAAGCGCGTCGAGCAGCGCGGGCTGGGAGACCAGGACCGGGTCGGCGTCGACCAGCTCGGCCGCGTCGTCGCGCGCCTGAGCGATCAGCTGCTCGTCGCGGAGGACCTTCAGGAAGCGCAGCGAGGACCGGCCGCCGGACTGCGCCGCGCCCAGCACGTCACCCTCGCGCCGGGCCTCCAGGTCGACCTTGGCCAGCTCGAAGCCGTCCAGGGTGCCGGCGACGGCACCGAGGCGCAGCCATCCGGGCGAGGCGTGGTCGGCCTCGCTGACCAGCAGGCACAGCCCGGGCGCCGACCCGCGCCCGACCCGGCCGCGCAGCTGGTGCAGCTGCGAGACGCCGAACCGCTCGGCGTCCTGGACCACCATCGTCGTGGCGTTGGCGACGTCGACGCCGACCTCGACCACGGTGGTGGCGACCAGGATGTCGACCCGGCCGGCGGCGAACTCGGACATGACCGCGTCCTTGTCCTCCGACGGCATCCGCCCGTGCAGGGCCTCGATCCGGGTCCCGGCCAGAACGGGCTTGTCCCGCAGCTGGTCCAGGACGTCCAGGGCCGCGACGGACGGCCGGCGCAGTAGCCGACGGCCCCTCCTCCAGGTCCTGGTCGAACTCCGCGATCATCGTGTCCTCGGAGGCGAACTCGCCGCCGATCCGCGGGCACACGACGTAGACCTGGTGGCCCTTGTCGACCTCCTCGCGGACCCGCTGCCAGGAACGCTCGACCCACCGTGGGTCACCGGCCGGGACGACGTGCGTGGTGATCGGCTGGCGCCCGGCCGGCAGCTCGCGCAGGGTCGAGGTCGCGAGGTCGCCGAAGACGGTCATCGCGACGGTGCGCGGGATCGGGGTGGCCGTCATGACCAGCAGGTGTGGCGGCCGATCGGCCTTGGCCCGCAACGCATCTCGCTGCTCCACCCCGAAGCGGTGCTGCTCGTCGACGACCACCAGCCCCAGGTCGCGGAACTCCACCCGGTCCTGCAGCAGGGCATGGGTCCCGATGACGATGCCGGCCTCGCCGGACCGGGCGTCGGCGAGGGCCTGGGCGCGCGCTCCGGCCGGCTGGCTGCCGGTCAGCAGCCGGACCTGGGTGCCCTCGGCGTGCCCGCCGAGCATGCCTCCCTCGGCCAGGTCGCCCATCATCTGGGTGATCGACCGATGATGTTGCTGCGCAAGGACTTCGGTCGGTGCGAGCAGTGCCGCCTGACCGCCGGCGTCCACCACGGTGAGCATCGCCCGCAGGGCGACGACGGTCTTGCCCGAGCCGACCTCTCCCTGCAGGAGGCGGTGCATCGGGTGGGACTGGGCCAGGTCCTCGGTGACCGCCTTGCTCACCTCGAGCTGGCCGTCGGTCAGGGTGAACGGCAGCCTCGCGTCGAAGGCCGCGAGCAGGCCGTCACCCTGTCCCGTGCGCGGGATGGCCGGCTGCGCCGCGACCTCGGCCCGGCGGCCGGCCAACGCCACCTGGAGGATGAACGCCTCCTCGTAGCGCAGCCGTTGCTGGGCCCGGCCGATCGACTCCCGGTCGGTCGGGCGGTGGATCTCGACGAGGGCGGCCCCGAGGGCCATCAGACCGCGGCGCTCCCGGATCGGTTGCGGCACGGGGTCATCCAGGTCCAGGAGCTCGATCGAGCCGAGCAGGGCGCCGACGGCCTTGGCGAGCTTCCAGGTCGGCGACCTTGGCGCTGGCGGGGTAGATCGGCAGGATCGCCTCGGCGTACCGCTCGGCCTTGCGGCGCGCGTCGTCCTCGTCGCCCTGGCCCCCGACGCCGCCGACGGCGTCGGCGCTCGAGCCCTCGTCGATCAGCTCGGTCTCGGGGTGGGTGAGCTGCCGGCGCCCGCGGAAGCTGCCGACCTTGCCGGCGAACATCGCCCGCGTACCAGGTGTCAGCTCCCGCTTGTAGCGGTCCTCCATGAACCGCTTGGGCGCGAAGAACGACACGTCCAGCTCGTCCTGGCCGTCGGTGATGACCACCTTGACGATCGACCCCTTGCGGGCCCGCATCGGGACGGTGCTCAGCCGCAGGACGCTGGCCATCACCGTGACCTGCTCGCCCTCGCGCAGGTCACGCAGCGGCGTGAGCTCGCCCCGCTCGACGTACCGGCGCGGGTAGTGCCGCAGGAGGTCCCCCACGGTGATCAGGCCCAGGTGCTTGGCGCAGCGGCGCCGCCGAGCGGACCCCGATCGCCCGCTCCAGCGGCCGGGCGAGGAAGGGCACCTGCGTGCCGTACGGCGTGGTCACTCGACACCGACCACGAGGTACGACCCCGCTGCCCGCCGTCGTACGCCGTCACGTCGACGTCCGGCCGCCGCGAGCGGACGGCGGCGGCGACGTCGCGGGCCAGGGCCGGCTCGGCCGGGGCCCCGGCGACCAGGGTGACGAGCTCGCCGCCGCCGCCGAGGAGCAGCTGCACGACCTGGAGGCCGACGTCGGCCAGGTCGCTGCCGATGATGTGCGACGTCACCGTCGACGTGGCCGAGGACGTCGCCGGCGTGGCACCAGCCGGCCGAGGTCAGGCCCTCGCCCTCGGCGATCTCCACCAGGCCGTGCCGGCAGCCGGCGGCGGCGGTCGACATCTCGAGCAGGTCGCGCTCGGCGTCCCGGGTGGGGTCGTGCACCGCCAGGGCCGCGATCACCTGCACCGGTGAGCGGGTCCGCAGGACCCGGACGTCGAACGACCCGGCCGCGGCCCCGAGGTCGGCCAGCGCCTCGGGCGAGCCGGGCAGGACGGCGACCAGGCGGCCCGCGGCCGGGTTCGGCACAGCGAGCTGTGCAGCCGGATGCGGAGCGGCGAGATGGGACAGCGCCGTCGCGAGGTCCGCATCGGCCCCTGGACGGACGACCACCGCTCCGGCCGCGGCGAGCAGGGCCGAGAGCCCGTCGCCGTCGACCACGGCGACCACCGCGAGCCCGGTGGCACCGCCGACCGCGGGTGCCGGGAGCTCCGGCGCCGGCGCGAGCTGGGTGACCCGGACCCGGTGCGGCCGGCCGGCCTCGAGCCCGGCCTCCAGCGCGGCCCCGACGTCGACGACGTGGGCGTGGACCTGCCACAGGCCGTTGCCCCCCACCACGACCACCGAGTCACCGAGCCGGTCCAGGCGGTCCCGCAGCTCGGCGACGCGCTCGGCCTCCCCGGGCCCGACGGACGTGTCGAGCAGGTACATCACCTCCTGCGGGGCGCCCTGACCGCCCGGCGGGGGCTCGGCCGTCACGGCGTCGGCTGCCGGCGGCTGCGGCTCGGGCTGCGGCTCGAGCTGCGGGTCGGCCCGGCCGGCCGGGTCGCCGGTGCGGACCGGCGACCCGGCGCTTGCTGCGGAGACGGCGCCCGCGAGCGCCTCGAGCAGTACGACGAGACCCCGGCCGCCCGCGTCGACCCGTCCCCGCAGGGCGGCCAGCTGGTCCGGCGTGGCGGACGAGGCCCGGCGGGCCGCCTCACCGGCCGCCCGCACGACGTCCTCGAGGCCGGCACCCGTGGCGGCCGACCGGGTCGCCGCGGCGGCTGCGGCGTCGGCGACGCTGAGGATGGTGCCCTCCACCGGCCGGGCCAGGGCGGCCCGGGCCAGCCCGGCCGCCGCGGTCAGGGCCTCCGCCAGTCCCGGTCCGTCCAGCGAGTCCTGCCCGCGGGCGGCGTCGGCCAGCCCGCGCAGCAGCTGGCTGAGGATCGTCCCGGAGTTGCCCCAGGCGCCGCGCAGCACGGCCGTGGCCAGAACCTCGATGACGTCACCGACCGGCTCGGACCCCTCGGCAGCGCCGCGACCGCGGGGAGCGCCGCGACTTCGGGAAGCGCCGCGACTTCGGGAAGCGCGGCCAGGGCCGTCACGCCGGCCTGCATGGTCCGCACCAGGTTGGTGCCGGTGTCGCAGTCGGGCACGGGGAAGACGTTGAGCCGGTCGATCTCGGCCCGGGCCGCGACCAGGCCCGCTAAGGACGCATCGGCCCAGCGGCGGACGGCGGGCCCGTCCAGCACACCGCGCCGTCCTGTGGCCACGGTGGGAGGTTAGCCAATGCCACCCACCGGACGACCGCGGGTTTGGGCGCCCGGCTGGTGCTCGGCTACGCTAGGCCGGTTGCCCAGCACGCCTGGGCGTCCGCACGGCCGGCTCACCGGCCCGCCCGCGGATCACGACGTACCCAACGAACGACCGACCAGGAGATCACTGTGGCTGCGCACTGCGACGTCTGCGGCAAGGGGCCGGGCTTCGGTCACAACATCTCGTACTCGCACCGGCGGACCAAGCGGCGGTGGAACCCGAACATCCAGCGGGTCCGTGCGGTGGTCGGCTCGACGCCCAAGCGGTTGAACGTCTGCACCTCCTGCCTGAAGGCCGGCAAGGTCACCCGCTGAACTGCTGAGCCGCTGAACTGCTGAGGCTCAGCGCCCCGTCGCACCTCGAGGGTCGGTCCCGTCCGGGACCGGCCCTTCGTGCTGCCGGCAGATCCGCCGAACGGGGTATCCGCTTCGGCCAGGTGGGTCGCGTTGGCCCGGATTTGGTTGTTCGCCGCCCGCTCCGCCGCCTACGCTCGCGTCGAGCCTCGGACAGGGAGCACCCATGACACCTCAGCGGCTCCTCGCGACCTTGACGGCGGCCCTGCTCACGACGGCGGCAGTGACCGGTCTGGCCCTGGCCGGACCCGGTCTCGCCCCGGCCCTGGCCCAGGCCACGCCGGGCAGCGACCCGAACGCCGCGCCCGGGACCTACCGGCCGGTGACCGCGCAACGCGTGCTGGACACCCGGGCAGGCACGGGTGCGGCGCAGCACGCGGTCGCGGCGCGCGGGACCGTGTCCCTGTCCCTCGCCGGTCGGGGCGGCATCCCGGCCAGCGGCGTCTCGGCCGTCGTCCTCAACCTCACGGTCACCCAGGCCGCGGCCTCGGGCTACGTCACGGCGTACCCGTCCGGGGTCACGCGGCCGACTGCGTCCACCGTGAGCTTCACGGCGGGTGACACCGTCGCGAACCTGGCGACGCTCCGCCTCGGCAGCGGCGGCGCGGTCGACCTCTACAACGGAACCGACGGCACGGTCCACCTGCTGGCCGACGTCCGCGGCTACTACCTCTCCGGCCCGGCTGCGGACCCAGGCGCCTTCACGCCGCTGGCACCGACCCGTCTGCTGGACACGCGCAGCGGCAACGGCGCTCCCGCCGGCGCCGTCCCGGGCCGCGCCACCCTGCCGCTCACGATCGCGGGGCGGGGCGGTGTCCCGGCGACGGGTGTCGCGGCCGTCGTGCTCAACCTCACCGTGACCCAGGAGGAGGCGGGCGGGTACCTGACGGCGTACGGCGCGGCGACCCGGCCGACCGCCTCGACCCTGAACTTCGCTGCGGCGCGCTCAGTGGCCAACCTCGCGACGGTCAAGCTCGGCCCGGGGGGCGCGATCAAGCTCTACGTCGGCTCGTCGGGGTCGGTGCAGCTGCTCGCCGACGTCGCGGGCTACTACCTCGACGGCACCGCGACCGTCGCCGGGGCCTTCGTGCCGGTCGCCCCGGCCCGGGTGTTCGACAGCCGCTGCGACGTCGCGAACGGCAACTGCCAGACGATGCACACCGGCGGGTACTACCCCGGCTTCCCGCCGCTGACCGTCCTGGGCCGGGCCGGCGTCCCGGCCACCGACGTCGCGGCCGTCGTGCTGAACCTCACGGCGACGCAGGCGACCGGCTCCGGCTACCTCGCCGTCACGACGAGCACCACCACCCCGCCCAGGACGTCCGACCTCAACTTCGTCGCCGGCCGCAGCCGGGCCAACCAGGTCATCACCCCGGTCGACGCGGACGGCGGGCTGCACGTCTACGTCGGCTCCTCCTCGTTCCAGGACGTCGCGGCCGTCGTCGATGTCGTGGGATACCTCCGGGGCCCGTCGCTGAGCTGGGCCCCGGCTGCGTCGGTGGACCCGCGGCACGGCCCGAGCGTGCGGCTCTCCTGCCCCTCGAGGACCTTCTGCGCCGGGCTGGACCCGTTCGGCAACGCCCGGACCTTCGACGGGGCGGCGTGGTCCGCGCCCGCACCGGTCCCCGGGCTCCGGGCCGCCGCCATCTCGTGCCCTTCGCCGACCTTCTGCATGGTGGTGGGCGGCCCGTCCGGCGGCTTCTCCGCGTCGTACGACGGCAGCTCCTGGAGCGCACCCAAGGCGGTCGAGACCGGCTTCTCGCTGAGTGCGGTCTCGTGCCCGTCGATGACCTTCTGCCTGGCCCTCGACAGCCGGGGCGGCGTCTACACCTACGCCGGCAGCACCTGGTCCGCGCGGGTCGTCGCCGATGCCACCGCGAACGCGACGGCGAGCGGCCTGTCCTGCCCGTCCCCGGCCTTCTGCGCCGTGAGCGACAGCAGGGGCGGCTTCGCGACGTTTGACGGCTCGACGTGGACGGCCGCCCCCGCCACGCCGGCGGCGGGCGGCGTGCTGACCTGCCTCGCCCCGGCGTTCTGCGCGATGGCCAGCTCGCAACGGGTGCTCGCGACGTTCGACGGGGCGGCCTGGACCTCGACGACGCTGCCGGCGTACGGCGCGTTCGCCACCCTCGCCTGCCCCTCGACCTCACGGTGCATCGCCCTCGACCAGCTCGGCCGGTCGACGACGTACGACGGCAGCGGCTGGTCGGCGCTGCAGGCGGTGGAGGGACCGGCCGCTGCGGCCCAAGGCTTCCGGGCCCTCGCGTGTGCTGCGGCCGACTCCTGCGTGGCCGTCGACGCTTCCGGGCGCTCGACCGGATTCGACGGCGGCTCGTGGTCGACGCCGGTGCTCACCCAGCCCGACAACGTGCTGTCGTCCGTCTCCTGCCCGGCCTCCTCGCCGTCACCGACACCGTCCTTCTGCCTGCTCACGGACGCCGACGGCGCGGCCCTGACCTACGACGGCAACACCTGGTCGGCGCCGACCACCGTCCTGCCCGGCCACTCCCGCACCCAGGGTGACTGCGCCTCCGCGGCCTTCTGCGTCGTCGTCGACGGCACCGGCCATGCGGCCGCCTTCGACGGCACGGGATGGTCGGGCCCGCAGCCGGCCGATCCGGGGCAGGCCCTGACGGCGGTGTCCTGCCCGGTCGCCGGTCATTGCGTCGCAGTCGACGCCGCCGGCTCGGCGGTGACCTACGACGGGGCCACCTGGTCCGCTCCCGTGGCGACCGGCGCCTCCGGGCTCGGATCGCTCGCCTGTCCGACGACCGGCTTCTGCGTCGCGTCCGACGGGCAGGGCCGCGTGGTCCAGCTCCGGGCCGGTCAGTGGTCGGCCCCCGTCGCGGTCGCGGACGTCGCGATCTCCCAGGTGTCGTGCGCTTCGGCGAGCGCCTGCGTGGCCGTCTCGCCGCAGGGCGCCTCGTCGTTCGACGGCAGCCGCTGGAGCGCCGCGAGCGAGGACCGGCTGAGCTTCCCTCAGGCCGTGTCCTGCGCCACGGCGACGTTCTGCCTGGGCGCGGACTCCCGTGGCGGCACGGCGTTCTACGGCCAGGCCGGATGGACCTTCGCACCGGGACCGTTCTTCGACGACGTTCCCGCCGCCGCCCGGGTCTCCTGCGGGTCGGACCGGTTCTGCCTGGCCGTCAACGAGAACAACACCGTGTCGGCGGGGACCGCCTAGTCATCAGGGCGTGAAGTGGTCCCAGCCGGGGCTGGCGGCGCGGGCGCCGAGAGGCTGTCCGCCGAGCCGGACCGCGTCCGGCTGCGCCGGTGTCACGACACCCACCGCCTCGAACCCGGGCGGCAGCTCGCCGGGCGCGAAGGTCGCCAGCAGGGGGTGGTCCTCACCACCGGACAGCACCCAGGTCAGAGCAAGCATGTTGTCCCCCAACGCTTCTGCTGCGGCTCGGAGCTGGCCCGCGCGTCCCTCCAGGGCCTCGCGGTCGAGGTCGATGGTGACGCCACTGGCTGCCGCGACCCGGCCTGCGTCCCGCAGCAGGCCGTCGCTCACGTCGAGCATCGAGGTGGCGCCGGCCAGTGCCGCGGCCGGCCCTGCGGCGTAGACCGGCTCGGGCCGCAGGTGGGCGGCGACGAGCTCGGCCGACACCTCCGGTCGCCCGGCCGACAGCAGGGCGAGCCCGGCCGCCGACCAGCCGATGCGCCCCGCGACGGCGACCACGTCACCCACCTGGGCACCCGAGCGCAGCAGCGGGCTGCGGCCTTCGAGGTCCCCCAGGGCCGTGACGCTGACCAGGCGCAGGCCGCCGCCGGAGAGGTCGCCGCCGACGACGGTCGCGCCCGTGCCCGCACAGGCAGCGGCCAGGCCGTCGGCGAGGCCCTCGACCCAGGAGACCGGCGTCGTACCGGGTGCGACCAGGGCGACGAGCAGCGCCGTCGGCACGGCGCCCATGGCGGCGACGTCAGCGAGGTTCTGCGCGGCGGCCTTCCACCCGACGTCGTACGCCGTCGACCAGTCGTCCCTGAAGTCGCGGCCCTCCACCATCGAGTCCGTCGTGGCGACCACCCGGCCGTCGGGTGCCGAGAGCACGGCCGCGTCGTCGCCGGGGCCGAGCTGCACAGCGGCACCGCTGGGCAGGCGGGGGAAGATCCGGGCCAGGACGCCCGCCTCGCCCAGGTCCGCCAGCGTGGCGCCGGCGCGGGCTTGTGGTGGGGAGTCCGGCACGGCGGCACGGTACCGTGACGAGTCGTTCGGGCACCGGGTCCGCAACCGCATGCGAGGAGGTCCCTGTGGTGGTCCAGGCCTACATCCTCATCCAGACCGAGGTCGGCAAGTCGACCTCCGTGGCCGAGGCCATCTCCGGGCTCGAGGGCGTCCTCGTCGCCGAGGACGTCACGGGTCCCTACGACGTGATCGCCCGGGTCGAGGCCCGCAACGTCGACGAGCTCGGCAAGCTGGTGATCGCCCGGATCCAGGAGGTCCCCGGCATCACCCGCACCCTCACGTGCACCGTCGTCCACATCTGAGCCGCACCCCGCGAGGGACGCGCCGGGTCGCGAGCCGGGTCGCCGGGGTGGCCCTGGCCGTGGCCGCCCTGACCGCGGGCTGCTCCCACGCCGTGAGTGCCCGAGTCCCGGTGGACGGTTCCGACCCGGGCTGCCGGGCGATCGCGGCCGAGCTGCCGAAGCACCTGCTCAAGGCCGGCCGGCGCGACACCGACCCCTCGTCGCCGGCCCTGGCCGCGTGGGGCGACCCGGCGATCATCCTGCGGTGCGGTGTGCAGCCGCCGGGCCCGACGCCGGACCACTGCGAGACGGTCAACGGCGTCGACTGGGTGGTGCGGGACCTGCCGGGGGGCAAGGACTTCACGACGTACGGGCGCACGCCGGCGGTCCAGGTGCTCGTACCGGAGCACTACGCGCCGGAGGAGTTCGCCCTCACTGCGCTCTCGACGGCGATGGACACCGTCGCGCAGAGCGAACACCGTTGCAGCTGAAGGCTTCTCACCGCAGACCGGTACGCCGCTGCAGCGCCAGCTGCAGCAGCCGGTCGACCAATGAGGGGTAGTCCAGCCCGGCGGTGGCCCACATCAGCGGGAACATCGAGACCGGCGTGAAGCCCGGCATGGTGTTCACCTCGTTGACCAGCACGTCCCCCCGCTCGGTGAGGAAGAAGTCGACCCGGGCCAGGCCCTCGCACCCGAGGGCCTGGAACGACCGCACGGCGAGGTCGGCCATCTGCTCCGCGACCTCCGCAGGCACATCGGCGGGACACGTCAGCCGCAGGTGCTCCTCGTCGAGGTACTTGGCCTCGAAGTCGTAGAACTCGTGACCGCCGCCGAGGACCTCGATCTCACCCAGGGGTGCCGTCTGGGGGCGGCCGCCCTCCAGGGACTCCAGGACTCCGCACTCGATCTCGCGACCGGCCACGGCGGCCTCCACGACGACCTTCGGGTCGTGAGCGCGGGCGGCCTCGACCGCGGCCCGTAGCTCCTGCGGCCCCGGCACCTTGCTGACGCCCATGCTCGACCCCGCCCGGGCCGGCTTGACGAACACCGGCCAGCCGAGGGCGGCCACCGACTCCGCGCAGGCCGCCGGGTCGCGCTGCCACTCGGCGTCGGTGATCACGACATGGGGGCCGACCGGGAGCCCGGCCCCGGCGAGCAGGACCTTCATGAACTGCTTGTCCATGCCCGCCGCCGAGGCCAGGACGCCCGATCCGACGTAGGGCACGTCGGCCAGCTCGAGCAGCCCCTGCAACGTCCCGTCCTCGCCGAACGGCCCGTGCAGCAAGGGGAGGACGACGTCGACCTCTCCGAGCGAGCGCGGGACCGCGCCCGGCTCGAGCACCGTGAGGCTGCGGTCGGAGACGCTCGTCGGCACGAGGACGCCCGGCCCGTCGCCGCTGATCTCCGGCCGGTGGCCGGGGCGCAGCTCGAGCGGCTCGGGGTCGTCGGCGACGAGCACCCAGCGGCCGTCCGTGGCGATGCCGATGGGCACGACGTCGTACCGGTCGCGGTCGAGTGCGCGCAGGACGCTGGCCGCCGTGCTGCAGCTCACCGCGTGCTCGCTGGAGCGGCCGCCGAACACCACGGCGACCCGGATCCGCCCGCCGGCGCCCGCCCCGCTCACTCCGCCTCCGCCTTGAGTGCCCGGGAGAGCAGGCGACGCCCGATCTCGGACGGCGAGGCTCCCTCGTGGATCACCGCGACGACGTTCTCGATGATCGGCACGTCGACGCCGTGGTGGTGGGCGAGGCCCAGGATCGACGCGCACGACTTGACGCCCTCGGCCGTGGTCCGGGTCGCGGCGATGACCTCCTGGACCGACAGGCCCTTGCCCAGCCCCTCCCCGAAGGTGCGGTTGCGGGACAGCGGCGACATGCAGGTCGCGACCAGGTCGCCGATGCCGGCCAGACCGAGGAACGTCATCGGGTCCGCACCCAGGGCCGCGCCCAGCCGGGCCGTCTCGGCCAGCCCCCGGGTGATGATCGAGGCCTTGGCGTTGTCTCCCAGTCCCATCCCGTCGGCCATTCCGACCGCGATCGCGATGACGTTCTTCACCGCCCCGCCGAGCTCGGTGCCGACGACGTCGACGTTCGTGTAGGGCCGGAAGTACGGCGTCGCACACAGGTCCGAGACCTCCTCGGCCACGGAGCGGTCGATGCACGCCACGACGCTGGCCGCCGGCTCGCACAGCGCGATCTCGTGCGCGAGGTTCGGGCCGGACAGCACGGCGACCCGCTCGGAGGCGACGTCGCCGACCTCTTGGATGACCTCGCTCATCCTCCGGGTCGTCCCGAGCTCGACGCCCTTCATCAGGCTCACGACGACCGCGTCGCGGGGCAGGTCGTCGTGCACCTGGCCCAGGATCTGGCGCAGGCTCTGCGACGGCAGGGCGAGGACGACGACGTGCGCGCCGGCCAGGGCCTTGGCGGCGTCGGCCGTGGCTCGGATCGACTGCGGCAGAAGGATCCCCGGGAGGTAGTCCTCGTTGACCCGGGTGCGCTCGATCTGGTCGGCGACCTCCGCGCGGCGACCCCAGAGGGTGACCTCGGCGCCGGAGTCGGAGTCGGCGAGCACCTTGGCGAACGCCGTGCCCCAGCTGCCCGCACCCAGAACGGCGGTCCGGGTCACGAGCCCTTGGCCTTCATGTCGCGCCGGTCGAATGGCGTCGGCGGGGGTGTCTCGCCGGTCCGCAGCTCGGCCAGCAGCCCGGTGATGGCCGCGATGATCCGCGCCGTCGCCTCGCGCAGCACGGCGACGTCGATCGGCTGGCCGCGCAGGTCGTCCAGCGGCACGGGCGGGCCGGCCAGGACCTGCATCCGCTTGCGGGGCAGGAGCCGCGGCACGAACGAGTGGTAGGGCAGCAGGCGCTGGGCGCCCCACTGCGCGACCGGGATGACCGGCGCCGTGGTCTCCAGCGCGACCCGCGCGGCCCCGGTCTTGCCGGTCATCGGCCACATCGCCGGGTCCCTGGTGACCGTCGCCTCCGGGTAGATCGCCAGGCACTTGCCGGCCCGCACCGCGGCCACCGCCGGCGCGAACGCCTTGATCGCGTCGGGGCCGTCGCGGAAGACCGGGATCTGGCCCGCACCCCGGATCACCCGGCCGACCACGGGCGCCGAGAACAGCGCCGCCTTGGCCAGGAAGTACGGCGGGTGGCCGTTGTCGTAGAGGAAGTGGGCCAGCGCGACCGGGTCGCTGTCCGAGATGTGGTTCGAGCAGACGATGAAGCCGCCCTCGGCCGGCAGGTGCTCCGCCCCCCGCCACTCGTGAGAGGTCAGCAGGCGCATCGTCGGCCGCAGGGCGGCGACGGCGATCCGGTACGACGTGCCGAGCCCGCGTGGGGACAATCCTCGCTCCTCGCCCGCGTCGCCGTCGCCCGCGGCAGGCCTGCCGCGGCCCCGACATCCTCTCCGGTGGGTCGGGCCCTGTCGAGGCACCTCGCTGGGCAGGTGAGGATGGAGCCGATGAGCGAGCGAGAGCCGGCCGGCGGACTGACCCGGCGATGGCGGGTGATCCTGCCGGTCAAGGGGACCGACCGGGCCAAGACCAGGCTCGCCGTCGCCGAGGGCATCTCGCGCGCCGACCTGGCCGAGGCGATGGCCCTCGACACCCTGGCCGCGGTGCTGTCGTGCGACCTGGTGTCGGACGCGCTGGTCGTCACGTCCGACCCCTCCGTCGCCGGGCGGGTCAGCGCGGAGGGGGCGATCGTCGTGGCCGACCCGGGCCGAGGCCTGGACGACGCCGTGCGCCGCGGCGTGGCCCGCGCCGCCGAGCTCGGACCGGAGGGCGGGTCGCGGCCGGTCGCCGTCCTGCTGGCCGACGTACCGGCCCTGCGCTCCGACGACCTGGCCGCGGCCCTGACGGCCTGCGAGCGGTACGCGGCGGCGTACGTCCCGGATCTCGAGGGCACCGGCACGGTGCTGCTGGCTGCGTCGCGACCCGACCGCCTCCACCCGGCGTTCGGGGACGGATCGGCGCGGCGGCACGGAGCGCAGGCTGAGCGGCTGGACCTGGACCTGCCCCGCCTGCGCCGCGACGTCGACCTCGACTCCACGCTGCGCGACGCGGTGGCCCTGGGCGTCGGGCCCCGCACCGCCCGGGTCCTGGGCGGCGCTGGCTAGCCTGGGCCCGTGCAGGCCAGCGTCCACCGGTTCGACCCGGCGTCCGGAGCGGGGTCCGTGCTGCTCGACGACGGCACCGAGCTGCCCTTCGACGCCGCGGCGTTCTGGCGCAGCGGCCTGCGGCTGCTGCGCCTGGGTCAGCGGCTGACCGTTGAGGTCGAGCCGGCCGGCGACGCGGGGCCGCCGGCGCGGGCGATCGCCTTGCGGCTCAATGGCATCTGAACCGAGCGGCAGCTGAACCGAGCGGCAGCTGAACCGAGCGGCAGCCGAACCGGGGTGTGGGGGCGATCGCCGCGTCAGTCGCGGTCGTACGACGCGCCCACGGCGTCGAGCTTGTCCTGGAAGTGCTCGTAGCCACGCTCGATCAGGCCGATGCCGTGGACGCGCGACGTACCGGCGGCCGTCAGCGCCGCGATCAGGTAGCTGAAGCCGGCCCGCAGGTCCGGGACCGTGATCTCGGCGCCCTGCAGCTTGGTCGGGCCGGAGATGACCGCCGAGTGCTGGAAGTTGCGCTGACCGAACCGGCAGGGCAGACCGCCCAGGCACTCGCGGTAGAGCTGGATCGTCGCCCCCATGTCGTTCAGCGCGCGGGTGAAGCCGAGCCGCTTCTCGTAGACCGTCTCGTGGACGATCGACAGGCCGGTCGTCTGGGTGAGTGCGACCACCAGCGGCTGCTGCCAGTCGGTCATGAAGCCCGGGTGGACGTCGGTCTCGAGGACCAGTGAGCGGAGGTCACCGCCCGGGTGGAAGAAGCGGATCGCGTCGTCGTCGATATCGAACGCGCCGCCGATCTTGCGGAACACGTTGAGGAACGTGCTGAGCTCGCTCTGCCGGGCGCCCCTGACGGTGATGTCGCCCCGCGTCGCGAGCGCGGCACAGGCCCAGGACGCCGCCTCGATCCGGTCCGGGATCGCGCTGTGGGAGTAGCCCCCGAGCCGCTCCACGCCCTCGATCCGGATGGTCCGGTCCGTGTCGACGCTGATCATCGCGCCCATCTTCTGCAGGACGTTGATCAGGTCCAGGATCTCCGGCTCGGTGGCGGCGTTGCGCAGCTCGGTGAGCCCCTCCGCGCGGACCGCGGTGAGGAGCACCTGCTCCGTCGTCCCGACGCTCGGGTAGGGCAGCTCGAGCTTGGTGCCCTGCAGCCGGCGAGGGGCCGTCAGCCGCAGCCCCTCCGGCCGCTTGTCGACGACGGCGCCGAAGGCCCGCAGGACGTCGAGGTGGAAGTTGATCGGGCGCTCGCCGATCCGGCAACCGCCGAGGTCGGGGATGAACGCCTCGCCGAGACGATGCAGCAGCGGGCCGCACAGCAGGATCGGGATGCGGCTGGAGCCGGCGTGGGCGTCGATGTCGGCGACGTGCGCCTGCTCGACGTTGCGCGGGTCCAGCACGAGCTCGCCGGCGCCGTCGGAGCGGACGCTCACCCCGTGCAGCTCCAACAGGCCGGAGACGATTGCCACATCGGAGATCTGCGGGACGTTGCGCAGTCGGGAGCGCTCCTCGCCGAGCAGGGCGGCGACCATCGCCTTCGAGACGAGGTTCTTGGCGCCGCGGACGTTGACCTCACCGTGCAGCGGCGTGCCGCCGTGGACGGTGAGCAGGTCGGCGGACTGCGGGGTCGGCATGGTCACAGGATCGCAAACCCCGGCCGGGAAGCAGAATCCGGCCGGATGCGCGGGCCGGGCTGGATCGGCTGCAAGGGCTGCAACCGGGGCGACGACCGCAGACACGCTGACGGGCCGGCACCCCGAGGGATGCCGGCCCGTCTCACGCGGTGCCTTCGCTCAGCGAGCGCGCGCGCGTGCGGTCTTCTTGGCCGGAGCCTTCTTGGCCGGGGCCTTCTTGGCCGCTGCGCGCTTGGCGGGAGCCTTCTTGGCCGGAGCCTTCTTGGCGACCGTCTTGCGAGCGGTGGTCTTCTTCGCCACGACCTTCTTGGCCGGGGCCTTCTTGGCCGCTGCGCGCTTGGCGGGAGCCTTCTTGGCCGGAGCCTTCTTGGCGACCGTCTTGCGAGCGGTGGTCTTCTTGGCTGCGACCTTCTTGGTCGCGGCCTTCTTCGCCGGAGCCTTCTTGGCGACGGTCTTCTTGGCCGCTGCCTTCTTGGCGGGCGCGGCCTTCTTGGCCGGAGCCTTCTTGGCCGCCTTCTTCGCGGTGGCCTTCTTGGCCGTCACCTTGGCGGTGACCTTCTTGGCCGTCGTCTTCTTCGCCGCCGCAGCCGTGGCCGCGGGCTTGCGCGCGGTCGCCGATGCGTCGGACGGCAGCTGACGCGGGTCAGCGACGACGATCTTGAAGGCAGTGCCGGCCTTGAAACGAGGCACCGAGGTCTTCTTGATCTTCACGGCCTGGCCGGTACGCGGGTTGCGTCCGGTCCGAGCGGCCCGGGCTGCCTTCTCGAAGGTGCCGAAGCCGGTGATGCCGACCTTCTCGCCCCTCGCTACTGCGCGAGTGATGGTGTCGATGATGGCGTCGAGGGCATCGGCCGCAGCCTTTTTGCCTCCGAGCCGGCCCTCGAGGGCCTCGACCAGCTGTCCCTTGTTCACTGCTTCCCCTCCAAAGGAGAATGAGTTCCGCCGAACCCCTCGTCCGGCGAGATGGTGCAGTCGAGCCCTCGCTCGACTGCACATGACGCTAGGCCCCTAAAGCACATGCGTCCAACACCTGCGGGCAAACGATGCCATGTGTCGCAACGACTTCGCAGACGTTCAGCCGAAGCATTTCCGGCCTTGGGACTGGCCGGCGCGCGAGAATCCCGGCAGTCTGCTCAGCTCACTCCGGTCGAATACCCCTGCCGCGCAACGTAACTGGCCCGGCTGAGTTGGACCAGTCAGGCAATTGTTGTCGGGAGGAACGCTGGCCGGTGACCCTCGAAATCGGTGATCGAGTCCTCGTGACGAAGCGTGAGACTGATGTCGTCCAGACCCTCCAAAAGACGCCAGCGCGTGTAGTCGTCGACCTGGAAGCGGGCCACGACGTCCTTCGCGGTGATGGTTCGCGACTCCAGATCGACGGTGATCTCGGTCCCCGGCTCGTTCTCCAGGAGCTTCCAGATCAGCTCGACGTCGCCTTGATCCGCCTGCGCCGTAAGCAACCCCTGCTTGCCGGAGTTGCCGCGGAAGATGTCCGCGAACCGCGAGGAGATCACGACCCGGAAGCCGTAGTTCATCAGGGCCCAGACCGCATGCTCACGCGAGGACCCGGTGCCGAAGTCCGGGCCCGCGACGAGGACGCTGCCGGCGGCGTACGGCGGCTGGTTCAGGACGAACGCCTCGTCACCGCGCCAGGCCGCGAACAGGCCGTCCTCGAAGCCCGTCCGGGTGACCCGCTTGAGGTAGACGGCGGGGATGATCTGGTCGGTGTCGACGTTGCTGCGGCGCAACGGGACCCCGACGCCGGTGTGACTGACGAATCGCTCCATGAGATCGACCTTCCGGTGAGTCGCGGTCAGCTCAGGTCGGCCGGTGAGGACAGCGTGCCGCGTACGGCGGTCGCTGCGGCCACGGCCGGTGAGACGAGGTGGGTGCGGCCGCCCTTGCCCTGACGGCCCTCGAAGTTGCGGTTGGAGGTCGACGCGCTGCGCTCCCCCGGTGCCAGCTGGTCGGGGTTCATCCCCAGGCACATCGAGCAGCCCGCCAGCCGCCACTCGGCGCCGGCCGCGGTGAAGACCTTGTCCAGGCCCTCGGCCTCGGCCTGCAAGCGCACCCGCGCCGAGCCGGGGACGACGAGCATCCGCACCGAGTCGCTGACGTGGCGGCCGGCGATGACGGCCGCGGCGGTCCGCAGATCCTCGATCCGGCCGTTGGTGCACGAGCCGAGGAAGACGGTGTCGACGGCGACCTCGCGCAGCGGGGTGCCCGGGTGCAGGTCCATGTAGGCGAGCGCGCGCTCGGCGGAGAGCCGGTCGTTCTCCTCCGGCATCGCCTCGGGGTCCGGCACCGATCCCGACAATGGTGCCCCCTGGCCCGGGTTGGTCCCCCACGTGACGAACGGCGAGAGCTCCGTGGCGTCGATGACGACCTCGTCGTCGAACTCCGCGTCCTCGTCGCTGGCCAGCGTGCGCCACCAGGCCACCGCGTCGTCCCAGGCCGCGCCGGACGGCGCGTGCGGGCGCCCCTGCAGGTAGGCGAAGGTCGTGTCGTCCGGTGCGATCATGCCCGCGCGGGCACCGGCCTCGATCGACATGTTGCAGACGGTCATCCGGGCCTCCATCGACAGGGAGCGGATGGCCGAGCCGCGGTACTCGATGACATAGCCCTGACCGCCGCCGGTGCCGATCCGGGCGATCACGGCCAGGATCAGGTCCTTGGCGCTGACACCGTCGGGGAGCTCGCCCTCGACGGTGACGGCCAGGGTGCGGAACGGCTTGAGCGGCAGCGTCTGCGTCGCCATGACGTGCTCGACCTCGCTGGTTCCGATGCCGAAGGCGAGGGCACCGAACGCGCCGTGGGTCGAGGTGTGGGAGTCGCCGCAGACGATCGTCAGCCCCGGCTGGGTGAGTCCGAGCTGCGGGCCGATGACGTGCACGATCCCCTGGTCGGCGTCGCCCATCGGGTGCAGCCGCACGCCGAACTGCGCGCAGTTGGCCCGCAGCGTCTCCACCTGGGTGCGGCTGGTCAGGTCGGTGATCGGCCCCGGCAGGGTCGGGACGTTGTGGTCCTCGGTCGCGATGGTCAGGTCCGGACGCCGCAGCGGCCGCCCGGTGAGCCGGAGGCCGTCGAAGGCCTGGGGGCTGGTGACCTCGTGCAACAGGTGCAGGTCGATGTAGAGCAGGTCGGGCTCGCCCTCGGTGCGGCGTACGACGTGGGCGTCCCATACCTTCTCGGCCAACGTGCCGGCCATCGTGTCCTCCTCGACGATCTCCTCGACGCGGCTACTGCCTGCACTTGGGTTGCATCTCACGTCCTGAGACGGCAGTATCGAGGTATGGACAACTCTAGCGGAGTCGGCGTCCTCGACAAGGCGGCCGTCGTGCTCGGCGCCCTCGAAGCCGGACCGGCGACCCTGGCCCAGCTCGTCGCCGCCACCGGGCTGGCCCGGCCGACGGCGCACCGCCTCGCGGTTGCCCTCGAGCATCATCGCCTCGTCTCGCGGGACATGCAGGGCCGGTTCATCCTCGGGCAGCGGCTCGGCGAGCTGGCCGCCGCGGCGGGCGAGGACCGCCTGCTCGGTGCCGCGGGCGCCGTCCTGACCGCACTGCGCGACCACACCGGCGAGAGCGCGCAGCTGTTCCGCCGCCAGGGCGACTACCGGATCTGCGTCGCCGCCGCCGAGCGGCCGATCGGGCTGCGCGACTCGATCCCCATCGGCAGCACCCTGTCCATGCTGGCCGGCTCGGCCGCGCAGATCCTGTTGGCCTGGGAGGAGCCGGACCGGCTGCACCGCGGCCTGCACGGCGCGCGCTTCACGGCGACCACGCTCTCCGGAGTGCGCCGGCGGGGCTGGGCGCAGAGCGTCGGCGAGCGCGAGGCCGGCGTGGCGTCGGTGTCGGCGCCCGTCCGAGGCCCCTCGGGCCGGGTCGTCGCCGCCGTCTCCATCTCCGGACCCATCGAGCGGCTCTCCCGCCAGCCCGGACGCCTGCACGCACCGTCGGTCGTGGCCGGCGCGAACAAGCTCACCGAGGTGCTGCGGCGTACCTCGCAGTAGTGCGAACGGCCCGCAGCCTGCGAACGGCCACCGGCATGCGAACGGCCCCCGCCCGACTGGGCGGGGGCCGGCTCGCGTAGCCCCGACGGGATTCGAACCCGCGCTACCGCCTTGAGAGGGCGGCGTGCTAGGCCGCTACACAACGGGGCCATCGATCGCTGTCGAGCGTGCTTCGAGCTGCGTGCGCTGAAGCGCTGGGGTACCAGGACTCGAACCTAGACTAACTGAACCAGAATCAGTCGTGCTGCCAATTACACCATACCCCAAGGGGGTATCACGCCCGAGCACTCACGGGTGCACGGCGGCGTGACCCGCCGACGGATACTACCGGCGTGCGCTGGGGGCACCCAAATCCGCGAGCAGCGATGCGATCCGGCTGACCGTCGAGGCCCGGCCGAGCAGCTCCATCGACTCGAAGAGCGGCGGCGAGATCCGGCGCCCGGTGACGGCGACCCGAAGTGGCGTGAAGGCGAGCCGCGGCTTGAGGCCGAGGCCGTCGACCAGGGCGGCCCGCAGGGCGGCCTCGATGTCGGCGGTCACCCACTCGCCGACGGCGAGGAGCGCCTCCTGGGCCGCGGCGAGGACCGCGGCTGCATCGGCCGCCAGCGCGCCGCGGGCGTCGTCGGTGACGAGGAGCCGCTCGTCCGGGACGAGCAGGAAGCCCAGCAGCTCCGGCGCCTCGGACAGGACCTGCATCCGCTCCTGCACGAGGGGCGTCGCCGCCCGCACGATGTCGCGGTCCCGCTGGTCGACCTCGTCGGGGAGGACGCCTGCGACCCGCAGCTGCTCGACGATCCGGTCGGCCAGGTCGTCGACCGGCAGGGCCCGGATGTAGTGGCCGTTGAGCCAGTTCAGCTTGTCCAGGTTGAAGATCGGCCCCACGACGTTGACCCGCGACCAGTCGAACTCGGCCGACATCTCGGCGAACGAGAAGACCTCCCGCTCGTCCGGCATCGAGTAGCCCATCAGGCCCAGGAAGTTGACGAGGGCCTCGGGCAGGTAGCCCTGCTCGCGGAACCAGGTCAGGCGCGCGGCCGGGTTCTTGCGCTTGCTGATCTTGGAGCGGTCCTCGTTGCGCAGCAGCGGCATGTGGGCGAACTGCGGCGGGGTCAGGCCGAGCCACTGGTAGAGCAGGATGTGCTTGGGGGTCGAGCTGATCCACTCCTCGCCGCGGACGATGTGCGTGATGCCCATCTCGTGGTCGTCCACGACGACGGCCAGGTGGTAGGTCGGGAAGCCGTCGGCCTTGAGGATCACCTGGTCGTCCGGGTGCGGCGCGTTGACGTCGCCGCGGATCAGGTCGGTGAAGTGGGTCTGCACGTCGGCCGGGATCCGCATCCGGACCACGGGGTCCGGGCTGAAGCCGGGCAGCTGCTCGCGCTCCTCGCGCGTCTTGCCGAGGCAGAGCCGGTCATAGCCGGGCGGCTTCTTGGCCTTCTGCTGCGCCTCCCGCATCTGGGTCAGGCGCTCCGGCGAGCACCAGCAGTGGTAGGCGTGACCGTCTGCGAGCAGCCGCTCGACGTACGGCCCGTAGGTGTCCAACCGCTCGGACTGGCGGTACGGCGCGAACGGCCCGCCGACGTCGGGACCCTCGTCCCACTGCAGCCCGAGCCATCGGAGCGTGTCGAAGATCTGCTGCTCGCTGTCCTCGCGGAACCGCGCGCGGTCGGTGTCCTCGATCCGCAGGACGAACTGGCCGCCCTGCTGGCGGACGAAGGCCAGGTCGAAGAGCGAGACGTACGCCGTACCGACGTGCGGGTCCCCGGTCGGGGAGGGCGCGACCCGCAGGCGCACCGGGCCGATGTCAGCCACGGGCGACGAAGGGGTTCGAGAGCACGCCGATGCCGTCGATCTCGACCTCGACCCGCTGTCCGGCCTCGACCGGGCCGACCCCTGCCGGCGTACCGGTCAGGATCACGTCGCCCGGGAGCAGGGTCATCATCGCCGACACGTAGGCGACGACCTTGGCGACCGGGTGGATCAGGTCGGACGTGCGGCCGTCCTGGACGGTCTCACCGTCGCGCCGGGTCACCAGGTGCAGGTCCGTGGTGTCCAGCTCGGTCTCGATCCACGGGCCCAGGGGGCAGAAGGTGTCGAAGCCCTTGGCCCGGGCCCACTGGCCGTCACGGTGCTGCAGGTCGCGCGCGGTGACGTCGTTGGCGCACGTGTAGCCGTAGACCACGTCGGCGAACCGCTCCTCGGGGACGTCCTTGCAGAGCCGGCCGATCACGACGGCGAGCTCGCCCTCGTAGTGGATCTCCTGCGACTGCGGTGGGATGACCACCGGGTCCCCCGGGCCGACGACGGAGGTGTTGGGCTTCAGGAAGATCAGCGGCTCGGTGGGGGCCTCGCCCCCCATCTCGGCGGCGTGGTCCGCGTAGTTCTTCCCGATGGCGACGACCTTGCTGCGCGGGATGACCGGGGCCAGCAGCCGGGCGTCGACCAGGTCGATCCGCTCGCCCGTCAGGACGATGTCCTGGTAGAGCGGGTCACCCTGGACGACCGCCAGGACCTCCTCGCCGGGACCGCCCTCGACGACGGCGTACGCCGGGTCCTCACCTGTCGTGTATCTCGCGATGCGCACCAGGCCATCGTTCCAGACGTGGGTGCGGGCTCCGACCGCTGCTGCCTGGAGTGCGTCTCAGGGGCAGTCGACGCCGCGGGCAAGTGGTGGCCGAGGATCGGACCCGGGGGCAAGTGGGAGGCCGAGCTGTACGCCGACGTGCCCATCGAGCACGCAGACCCTGCCCCCAAAGCCGCCATGTCCGTGATTGCGGAAGGATGTGTTCGATGCTCTTGCGCCGACGCAGAGCCTAGCGACCGGGAGCGACACGTGGGCTGCAGAGCTGAGGGTGCCGCTCAACGGCGCGCGAGGTAAGTGAGGGCAGCCACGACGAGTGCTTGGGTTCCTGTGTCGAGCGTGGGTTGTAGGACAGGGGCGAACAACGGGGAATGGTTGACGGGTATCTCCTGCGCTACCCGTCCCGCGTTCCGGGCGGTGGTGTAGGTGGCCGGTTCGATGCCTCCGATTCCCCAGTAGGTGTAGGGGACACCGAGGGCGTTGGGGAGGTCGCTGAAGTCCTCGCTGGCGCTCTGCAACAGCAGTTCCTGCAACCGGTCACCGAAGAAGTCGGCGAACGCTGCAGAGACTCTCGTCGTGGTGGCCCTGTCGTTCAAGGTGGGCGGGAACTGGTCGAACATCTCGAAGTCGGGGGGTGCCGGGGTGGCTGAGGCTTCGCATTCGGCCGTGACGATTCGTCGGATGGCGTCGAGGACGGTGGTGCGGGTGGCTTCGTTGTAGGTGCGGACGTTGAGCTGAAGCACCGCGTGATCTCCAATGACGTTGCTCTTGGTCCCGGATTGGATGCTGCCGACGGTCAGGACGGCGGGTTCGGTGGGGGCGAGTTCGCGGGAGATCACCGTTTGAAGTCGGAGGACGATCATCGAGGCCAGCACGACGGGGTCGACAGCGGCCTGCGGCATTGAGCCATGCGCTCCGCGCCCGTGAAGGGTGACTCGCATGCTGTCGGCTGCCGAGAGCACTGCCCCCGTCCGGGTGCCGACAACTCCCGCTGGCATTGGCAGCACGTGTTGCGCCATCGCCACGTCAACCTTGCCGACGATCTTCGCCAGCCCGTCCTCCACCATCCCGCGTGCCCCGTCGCCGACCTCTTCAGCAGGTTGGAAGAGCACGATCAGGACGCCACTCCACTCCTGCTTTGCGGCTGCCATCAACGACGAAGCGCCCAGCAATGTCGTTACATGGACGTCGTGCCCGCAGGCGTGCATCACGGAGACGGTGTTTCCTTGTTCGTCTTGTGCGATCGCGGTACTTGCATAGGAGAGGCCGGTCTGTTCCTGCACCGGGAGGGCGTCCATGTCGGCACGTAGCAGCACCGTCGGGCCGTCACCATTGCGCAGGATTCCGACTACGCCGGTACCTCCTACTCCAGAGGTGACGTCGTAACCATCAGCTGTGAGCCGCTCGCTGACTGCGGCGGCGGTCGCCTTCTCTTGATGGGACAGCTCGGGGTGCTCATGAAGGTTGCGGTAGAAGGACTCCATCCAGTCACGGACTTGGTCCAGCCCGTCGAGGATCGCGACAGCGGAGGTTTCCGTGCTCATGTCTTCTCCTTGGATGCGGCCTTTGCGAGTACCTGCTTTCGATGCGCGCGCCGCTCCCTGACCCGGCTGCGATACGAAGCGCGGATGACGCGAGTCGGCGACCAAGCGTCCGCACTCGGCAGAAACCAGCCGCCCCAGCGAGCAAGGAGACACAGGCCGGTGCCGACCACAGTGGAGGCGACGAGTCCAGGGGTGGGGTAGCCGTGATCGGACACGATCACGAGGACACCGCTCGCAGCGATCGCGCACGTGGCATACAAGGTGTTGCCGCCGAGGATGCCCGGCACGCGGCGTAGCACGACGTCCCGGACCGCGCCTCCGCCAACGGCAGTGACGGTGCCCAACAGGATTGCCGGTAGCCAACCCAGGCCGACGGCAAGCGTCTTGGCTGCACCAGCGGCGGCCCAGGTCCCCAGAGCCAGAGCGTCAATGAACGGCCAAACGCGGTCCCAGACTGGCCCGCGAACTCGGACGAAGAACGCGATTGCTGCGCCGGCGAGAGCCGTCAGCATGTACGCGTTGTCGGTCAGAGCGACGGGTGGGCCATGTTGGAGGAGGACATCGCGGATGATCCCGCCCCCGAGGCCGGACAGGACTGCAAGGGTTGCGAACCCGATCGGGTCCAGCTTCTCGTGGCGGGCGATCAAGCCACCCAAAACGGCGTTGGCAAAGACTCCGGTCAGATCAAACGTCCGAAACACTTCCGTCAGCTCAGGATGAGCCATGCCCTCGCTCCTCCCCAGCGCCGTACCTCAACTCACGCTAGACCACGCTCGACTGAGGTGCCGCGCGAGCACAGTTCGGCGCAGCTGCGCCCAGTCGGTGCGACCGTGCGTAGACGAGCCGGCCTTTTCGCCCCCAAGGCCAATACCTCCAGCGCCGAAAACCGGATTGGTAAACGGGTAGGCAGCATCCGGGCCGTGTGGGCGAATCCTTCTGTCAGCTCTTGCCTTCGGCTTCAGCCTTTTCAGCTTTTGGCGCTCGCGGCAACTGAAAAGTGCCTGACCTGTTCCTGCGGATGCACGAGGCACTGCTTGACCCGGAGGTGGTCGCGGGTCGGCGGGCTCCCCAATGGATCGACACTCGAGAGTCGGCGGCCCTGGACGACGATGAGCAGCAGGTCACCAGCGTCTACCGCGCGCTCGCGATGTTCGACGGGTTGGCCTCTACGCCGAGGGCAAGTGGATCAAGGAGTCCACTGTCCATGCGCGCGTCGCCCTACGGGCTCAGCGCCGTCGGCTACGACCCGGTCCGGATCGAGACCGCCGACGGCAAGGCCGAGTACGTCGCGGCCCCGCGCGCCTTCGCCGGACGCGCGAATGCGTTGCGTCAGCGGCTGCTGGCGGTCCTCGAGGCGGTGTCGCCGGTCTCGCCGGTCTCGCCGGTCTCGCCGGTGCCGCCGGTGTCGCCGGTGTCGTCCGCCCGCGAGGGCGATCAGGGCGCGAGGTCGTCGACGTGGTCGGCTATCCAGGCCGCGTCGTCGACGTAGAGCCGCACGTGCGCAGCCAGGTGGCCGGCTCCGGCTGCGGCTCGGGCCGATGTGGACTCGGCCAGCTCGCGCAGCCGGTGCACAGCCGTCGTCGCGATCACTCGCGCGGGTGGTGCGGGCGCTCCGCCCCCTCCAGCCGCCCCTGACGCTGCGGGAACTCCCCCGCCGTACGCGCCGGCGAGGAGGGCCAGCCGCCGGGACCGTTCCGGCGTCGAGCTGGCGAGCGCGTCCGGGTTCGCGGGGCTCGCCAGCGGCACCAGGCGGTAGGCCAGGTAGGCGAGGTCCCAGGCCCGCGGACCGGGGGATGCCCGGTCCCAGTCGATGACGCCGACCAGCCGGTGGCGGCCGTCGAAGACGAAGTTGTACGGCGCGAAGTCGTTGTGGCAGATGACCTCCGCCGGCTCGTGCGCGGGCGCCTGCCACGGGCCGGCCCGGTCGAGACCGCCGGTCAGCTCGTGCGCGGCGGCCATCCACCCGGCCGCGGTCGTCAGCACGGCGTCCGTCCACACCCACTTCGGTAGCGGATAGCGCGGGACGTCGCCGGCGAGGTAGGTGACCAGTTCGCGGCCCTCGGCGTCCACCCCGATCGGCTCGGGCACCCAGTCGAGCCCCTCGGCGCGGAGGTGCCGCAGGAGCGCGTGCACGGCGGGCGTCCAGGGACCGGAGCCCCGGCGGACGACGTCACCGCGACGCTCCACGCGATGGCTGTTGCCGCCGAGGAGCTCGACCCACCGGCCGTCCTCAGGCGACTCGGAAGACTTCACCGCGCGACCCTAGCGAGCGTTGCACCCGGCTCGACGTCGGTGCGGATGTCCCGTGCGGGTGCCCGGTGCGGGTGCCCGGTGCGGGTGCCCGGTGCGGGTGCCCGGTGCGAGAGGTGTCGGCCCATGCGGCGCCCTTGCGCGGTGTCGGCGGCTATGTCTAGAATGAGACACATGTTCGATAGAGAGAGGGCCCTGGGCGAGTCGCTCCGGGAGTCGGCGGAGTCGGCGGAGCCGCGGGCCGCCGAGTTGGCTGAGCAGTCGGCCGAGGCGTGGGCCGACTGCTCGGGGGCCGTCCTGGCCAAGCTCGTCGCCGACGCGATGTCGACCCTGCCGGAGGTTCCCGACAGCCTCGTCGGCGACGGCCGGATCCTCGACCTCATCACCGCAACGACGCGGGTCATCGCCTGGGCCACGGCGACGCAGGCCAAGCTGACCGCGACCATCTACTCCCGAGCGCTGGCCGAGCACCGCCGGTTCGGCCTGGTCAGCCTGGTCCAGGGCGGCCAGGGGCCGGCCGGTGGCGGTCGCGACACCGATGCCGGCCCTTCGCATCGCTACGACGACGTGGCGTACACGACCCGCGAGATCGCCGCCAACCTGTCGATGGAGCTCGGTCAGCCGATCCCGGCGGCCGAGCGGGACGTGCGCCTGGCCCTGGGCCTGGCACGCGATCCGGCGCTCCGCCAGGCCCTCGCGGCCGGGCGTCTGGACGCCGCACAGGCCCGCGCCATGGTCGAGGAGCTGGACCAGGTGACCTGCTCCGACGTCCGGCGGCCCGTCCTGGCGTCGATGATCACCGACCCCGCCGCGGCGAGCGCCCGATGCGTGCTGGTCCGCGAGCTCAGGCCTGGTCGCAAGCGGCTGTGGGACCTGCCGCCGGCCGACCTGAGAGGCATCATCCGCCGCGAGGTCCATCAGCTCGACCCGGCGCTCGCGGCCGCGCGGGTGCGGGCGGCTCGGCTGGACCGTCACGTGCGGTACCACCAGAAGCGTGACGCCATGGCCGAGCTCGTCCTGCACGGGCCGTCCGAGCGTATGTCCGCCGCGTACCAGCATCTGACCCTCGTCGCCCATGCGGCGAGGCACAAGGGCGGCGAGGGTTCGATCGACCAGCTCCGGCACGACATCGCGCTGGGCTGGCTGACCGAAGGGGCGCACGGGCTGCACATCACCCGCAGTGACGACCCCAACGGTCCCGGTGAACCGAACGGTCTCGACGAACCGAGCCGCCGGCGCCGCCGGGTCTTGGCTCGGGCATCGGTCGGCACCATGGTCAACATCACGATGGCCGCGACCACGCTGCTCGGTCTGGACGACGTGCCGGCGACATTGCACTCCCCGTCCGGACCGACCCCGCTGCCCGCCGAGCTGGCCCGTCGGCTGGCCCACGACCCGGAGCAGGCGACGTGGCGGCGCGTCCTCTGCGACCCTGCGACCGGTATCGCCACCGACGTGTCGACCAGCTATCGCCCGCCGAAACGGATGGCGGACTACGTCAAGGTCAGAGACGGTCAACGCTCTCGATTCCCGGTCGGCAACGCCACCCATCTCGAGCTGGACCACCTCCTGCCCTACGACCGCGTGCGCCCCACCGCCGGCGGGCCGACCACACCGCGCAACCTCGCGTCGGAGGGTCAGTTCGGGCATCACCTCAAGACCGACGGAGCGATCGCCGTCGCCGGTGACGCGAACAGCGTCCTGACCTACCGCGGCCGCAGCGGCCGGGCCCACCGCTCCTGGCCCTATCAGTACTTCGACCCCGCAGCGGACCCACCGTTCTAGCGACACCTCGCGCGATCTCGCCGGCACGGGTCGACGGTCACCGCTAGCGGCGCGGCACGTCCTGGCGCAACAGGCCGTAGGTGATGCCGTCGACGAGCGCCTCCCAGCTGGCCTCGACGATGTTCGGTGCGACGCCGACGGTCTCCCAGGACGTCGCGCCGTCGCTCGTCTCGATCAGCACCCGGGTGACGGCGTCCGTGCCGTGCGCCGCGTCCAGGATGCGTACCCGGAAGTCGATCAGCTCGAGCTTCGAGAGCTCCGGGTAGGCACCGGTCAGCGCCTCGCGGAGTGCATGGTCGAGCGCGTTGACCGGCCCGTTGCCCTCGCCGGTCGCGACCAGCCGGCGACCGGCGGCCACCAGCTTCACGGTGGCCTCCGACATGGCCGGGGAGTCCGGTCGCGAGTCGGTGATCACCCGCCAGCTCTCGACGTCGAAGTACTGCAGGCGGCTCCCGTCGACCTCCTCGCGCAGCAGCAGCTCGAACGACGCGTCAGCCGCATCGAAGGTGTAGCCGCGCAGCTCGAGCTCCTTCACGCGATCCACCACTCGCTGCACGACCACCGGATCCCCGCTGAGGTCGATGCCCAGCTCGCGACCCTTCAGCTCGATCGAGGCCCGCCCGGCCATGTCCGACACCAGCAGCCGCATGTCGTTACCGACCTCGGTCGGGTCGGTGTGCTGATAAAGGTCCGGGTCGACCCTGATCGCACTCGCGTGCAGTCCTGCCTTGTGGGCGAACGCACTTGCGCCGACATACGGCTGCCGGGAGTAAGGGGGGACGTTGGTGATCTCGCTCACCGCGTGCGCGATCCGGGTCGCCTCGCGCAGCCGCGCGCCCGGCAGCACCTCGCGCCCCCGCTTCAGCTGCAGGTTGGCCACGACGGCCACCAGGTCGGCGTTGCCGGTGCGCTCGCCGTACCCGTTCAGCGTCCCCTGGACGTGTGCGACGCCCGCGTCGACCGCGGCGAGCGAGTTCGCCACGGCGCATCCGGTGTCGTTGTGACAATGGATGCCCAACCGCACCGAGCTGCCCGCGACCGTCGCATCTCCCACGGCCGCAACGACATCGGCGATCTCCGCCGGCAACATCCCACCGTTGGTGTCGCACAGGGCCAGGACCTCGGCGCCCGCTCCCGCCGCGGCGCGCAGGACCTCGATCGCGTACGCCGGCGAGTCCTGGTAGCTGTCGAAGAAGTGCTCGGCGTCGAGGAAGACCCGCCGCCCCTCACCGGTCAGGAAGGCAATGGTGTCGCGCACCATCTCGAGGTTCTCCTCGGCGGTGGTTCGCAGGGCCAGCTCGACGTGACGCAGGTGCGACTTCGCGACCAGGGTCACGACATCGGTCTCGGCGTCCAGCAGTGCGCGGACCAGCGGGTCGTCAGCGGCCTTGCGGTGCGGGCGGCGAGTCGCACCGAACGCCGCCAGGGTGGCGTTGGCCAGGCTCAGCTCGGAGCGGGCCCGCGCGAAGAACTCGGTGTCCTTCGGGTTCGCGCCCGGCCACCCGCCCTCGATGTACCCGACCCCGAGCTCGTCCAGGTGGCGGGCGATCGCCAGCTTGTCGGCAACCGACAGGGACAGGCCCTCCTGCTGCGCGCCGTCCCGCAGCGTCGTGTCGTAGACGTCGAAGGGCGCGCTCACGCCGGGCTGAGGTACCGCGGTCATCGCTCGACCCTCTTCCTTCGTCGTCAGTGACGGCTCTCCCGCACCACGTCCCGCGACACCTGCCGCCACATGAAAAAGACCCCCCGAGGATCGGGAGGTCAGCGCGGCGCCGCGGCCAGGTGGGGCGGGCGTCGCGCTCAGGTAATGATGCAGGTGGTGCTCATGATGGCTTCATCGTGCCAGATCGCCCGCCCCTTGGACACCCTGCCCAGCATGTGAATCCGAAATCGAACGTTTGTCGGAGCCTCCTCGTAGCCTCCCGGTATGGACCCACTCGAACAGCTCCACCGCTCGCGCTTCGGCACCGACCGGACCACTCTGGTGCTGCCGGTGACCGACCCGCTCGAGGCCTGCTACGCCGTCACCTGCGAGCAGCCGCCCGCGGACGTCTGGCGTGCGGCCGAGCACTCCCTGGCCGCTGTCACCCCGCTCGATCTCCTGGACGACGTCCGCTTCGCGCTGGGCCCCACATCCGGCATCTGCGTGGTCGAGGCCTGGCGAGCACCACCCATCCGGTGGCGGCTGGTGGCATCTGCCGGCGGCGCCGCCGATGAGATCGCGCGGGCCCGCGCAGCGCGCTGGCACCTGCTGGTCCGATGCCAGGGGCGGCCGGGTCGCCGGATGGTGCACCAGTGGGCCGCGCTCGCCGTCGCCCGGGCTCTGCAACGCGAGACCGGCGGCGTGCTGGTCGACGTGGAGGTGGACCGGCTGCTGCCCCCGTCCGTCCGGTCGGGCCAGGACAGCGCACCGGTGGTCCGGGCGGCGCGGGCCGAGCCAGTGCGCGACGCGTTGGCCGAGCAGCGGCGCGACCTGGTCTCGACCTGGATCTGGACGTGGCACTCGTTCGCCGACGGCGGCTGCTGGATGACGACCGACGGGCTGAAGCGCTTCGGTCTGGCGGAGCTCTCGCTGCACGCGATCGCACCTGAGGATGTCCTGGACGCGCACCACCTGCTGATGGGTCTGGCGCATCGCCTGGTGGCCGACCAGGCCCGCGAGCTGGGGCACCTGGTCAGCCCACCGGCCTTCCGGACCGTCCCCCGGGCCTGGACGATCACCGGCCGCGACCGGGCCGCCGCCTTCGACGTCCTGCCTGGTTCGGGCGGTCACTGGGGCGGCGGTTACTGGGGCGGCGGTGACGTAGCAGTCACCGTCGAGGAGACCGCCAACGACGCGGGTGCGGGCATCCCGATGTTGGAGGTACGGGCCGCGTGACTACCCCTTCCGCGCCGCTGCGACGAGGGCTTCGAAGAGCCGCGGGTCGTCACCCACCTCCGGGTGCCACTGCACGCCGATCCGGAACGGCGCCGACGGGTCCTCGAACGCCTCGAGCATCCCGTCGTCGGACCAGGCCGTGGCGTTCATCCCGGGATGACGGCCGACGCCCTGGTGGTGATAGGTCGCGACGCCGACGCGCTCCCCGAGGACCCTTCCCAGCCGGGAGCCCGGCTCGATCCGGACGTCGTGCCGGCCGTACGCGCCGGGCTGCGGGGCGTGGAACGTGCTGCCGACCATGTCCGGCAGGTGCTGCAGGAGGTCCCCGCCCGCCGCGACCGCCATCACCTGCATCCCGCGGCAGACCCCCAGGACCGGCAGCCCGGAGTCGGCGCTGACCGTGGCCAGCTCGAGCTCGCTGCTGTCACGGTCCCGGCGTGGGGCCTGCACGCTCGGGTGCCGCTGCGCCCCGTACCGCTCGGGCTCCACGTCAGCGCCACCCGCCAGGATCAGGCCGTCCAGACGAGCCAGCACCTCGCTGACGTCCGTCGCGGTCGCGCCCTCTGGGAGGGGCGGCACCAGCAGGGCCAGGCCGCCGGCATCGTTGACCTGCCGGACGTAGGCGTGCGGGATGAGCGCGGCGGGCACGTCGTGCCAGACGGCCCAGGAGGCCGGCTCGACGTACGTCGTGATCCCGATGACCGGTCGAGACATCGCCGGCGCCCTTACAGCGGGGTGACGTAGGCGCCGCTGATGCCGCCGTCGACCAGGAACGTCGACGCGGTGATGAAGCTCGACTCGTCGGAGGCGAGGAACAGCACGGCGCTCGCGATCTCCTCGGGCTCCCCGAACCGGCCGGCCGGGATGTGCACCAGCCGGCGCTGGGCCCGCTCGGGATCCTTGGCGAAGAGCTCCTGGAGCAGCGGGGTGTTCACCGGGCCCGGGCACAGGGCGTTGACCCGTACCCCCTCGCGGGCGAACTGCACGCCGAGCTCGCGGGACATCGCCAGCACGCCGCCCTTGCTCGCGGTGTAGGAGATCTGCGAGGTCGCCGCGCCCATGACGGCCACGAAGGACGCCGTGTTGATGATCGAGCCGCCGCCCTGCTCGAGCATGTAGGGGATCGCGGCCTTGCAGCACAGGTAGACGCTGGTGAGGTTCACCGTCTGGACCCGCTGCCAGGCGGCCAGATCCGTGTCCAGGATGGAGTCGTCGTCCGGTGGTGAGATGCCGGCGTTGTTGAAGGCGATGTCGACCTTGTCGTACGTCTCCTTCGTCGTGGCGAAGAGGAAGTCCACCTGCTCCTTGTCGGTGACGTCGCAGGCGACGAAGAGCCCGCCCACCTCGGCCGCGATCCTCGGGCCGGCGTCGGCGTCCAGGTCGGCGATGACGACCGTGGCACCCTCCTGCGCGAACCGGCGCACCACGGCCAGCCCGATGCCGCTGCAGCCCCCGGTGACGACGGCGACCTTGCCGGACAACCGCTCGCTCATGCTCACTCCCTCTGCTCGTTCGCTCTGCTGCTGCTCATTCAGTGCTGATGAAGACGTTCTTCACATCGGTGAACGCGTCCAGCGCGTCCGGACCCAGCTCGCGGCCGAGGCCGGACTGCTTGAACCCGCCGAAGGGCGTCGAGTAGCGCACCGAGGAGTGCGAGTTGACCGAGAGCGCGCCCGTCTCGACCCCCCGCGCGACCCGCAGGGCCCGGCCCACGTCCCGGGTCCAGATCGACCCGGACAGCCCGTACTCCGTGTCGTTGGCCATCGAGATCGCATCGGCCTCGTCCTCGAACGGCAGGACGGACACGACCGGCCCGAAGACCTCCTCCCGCCAGACGCGGTCCCCCGGCCCCTTCGGCAGCACGACGGTGGGCGGGTACCAGTAGCCCTTGCCCGCCGGCGCCTCGCCGCGGAACGCGACCTCCACCGGCTCGGCCGCCCCCTCGACGTACGACGAGACGGTCTCCCGCTGGGCCCCGCTGATCAGTGGCCCCATCTCGGCGGCCTCGTCACCTGGCGCCATCACCTTGACGCCCTTGACCGCCGGCTCGAGCAGCTCCAGGAACCGGTCGAAGACCTGGCGCTGCACCAGGATCCGGCTCCGCGCGCAGCAGTCCTGCCCAGCGTTGTCGAAGACGGCGTACGGCGCGGTCGCCGCGGCCCGCTCGACGTCCGCGTCCGCGAAGACGATGTTGGCGCTCTTGCCCCCCAGCTCCAGCGTCACGCGCATGACCTGGTCGGCCGCCCCGCGCATGATGTGCTGGCCGACAGCGGTCGAGCCGGTGAAGCAGATCTTGCGAACCGCCGGATGCGACACGAACCGCTCGCCGACGACCGAGCCCTTGCCCGGGATGACCGTGAACACCCCCGGCGGCAGCCCGGCCTCCAGCCCCAGCTCCCCCAGGCGGATCGCCGACATCGGAGTCAGCTCGGCGGGCTTCAGGACCACCGTGTTGCCCGCCGCCAGCGCGGGCGCGAACCCCCAGCCCGCGATCGGCATCGGGAAGTTCCAGGGCACGATGACCGCGACGACGCCCAGCGGCTCCTTGAACGTCACGTCGATGCCGCCGGCCACCGGGATCTGCCGCCCGAACAGCCGCTCCGGTGCGGCGGCGTAGTAGCCCAGCACGTCCCGGACGTTGCCCGCCTCCCAGCGGGCGTTCGCGATCGTGTGACCGGCGTTGCGCACCTCGAGGGCGGCCAGCTCCTCGAGATGGCTGTCCACCAGCTCCGAGAACCTCCGCAGCAGCCGGCCCCGGTCCGCTGGGGCGACCCGGCGCCACCCGTCGAAAGCCGCTGCGGCCGCAGCGATCGCGGCATCGGCCTCCGGGACACCCGCCAGCTCGATCTCGGTGACCACCTCCTCGGTCGAGGGGTCGATCACCTGGTGTGTCGTCGTCACGCAGCCACCCTCACAGTCGCTCGAATCCCCGGAACCGCTCCCAGTCGGTCACTGCCGCGTCGAACGCCGCCAGCTCGATGTCCGCGGCGTTCAGGTAGTGGTCGACGACGTCCTGCCCGAACGCGTCCCGGGCGACCGTCGACCCGGCGAACAGCTCCCGCGCCGCTCGCAGCGTCGCCGGTACGTGCGGCTTGTCGGAGTCGTAGGCGTTGCCGGTGAACGCCGGCTCCAGCGGCAGCTCCTGCTCGATCCCGTGCAGCCCGCCCGCGAGCATGCCGGCGAGGGCGAGGTAGGGATTCACGTCGCCGCCCGGCACCCGGTTCTCGACCCGCAGCCCGGCGCCGTGCCCGACCACGCGCAGGGCACAGGTGCGGTTGTCCCGGCCCCACGCCACCGCCGTCGGGGCGAACGAGCCGGGCTGGAACCGCTTGTAGGAGTTGATGTTCGGCGCGTAGAGCAGCGTCAGCTCCGGCAGCGTCGCCTGGACGCCGGCGACGAAGTGGTCGAACAGCGCGCTCTGGCCACCGTCCCCCTCCTCGTCGGCGAAGACGGTCTCGCCGCCCAGTCCGCGCAGGCTCATGTGGATGTGGCACGAGTTGCCCTCGCGCTCGTTGAACTTGGCCATGAACGTCAGCGCCTTGCCGTGCAGGGCCGCGATCTCCTTGGCGCCGTTCTTGTAGAGCGAGTGGTTGTCGGCCGTCGTGATCACGTCGTCGTACTTGAACGCGATCTCGTGCTGCCCGAGGTTGCACTCGCCCTTGGCGCTCTCCGGCACCAGCCCCGCGGCGTACATCCCGTTGCGGATGTCGCGCAGCAGCGGCTCGACCCTGGTCGTGCCGAGGATCGAGTAGTCCACGTTGTACTGGTTGCTCGGCGTCAGGCCGGAGTAGCCGCGGCTCCAGGCCGTCTCGTACGTGTCGTCGAAGAGGATGAACTCCAGCTCCGTGCCGGCGAGCGCCTGCCACCCGTGGTCCGCGGCCCGCTGGGCCTGGGCCGCCAGGACCTGCCGCGGCGACTGGGCGACCGGCCCGCCACCGATCCAGGACAGGTCGCACTGCACCATCGCGGCACCCGGCACCCACGGCAGCAGACGCAGCGTCGCGAGGTCCAGGTCGAACATCATGTCGCCGTAGCCGCGCTCCCACGAGCTGATCGCGTAGCCGTCCACGGTGTTCATGTCGACGTCGACCGCGAGCAGGTAGTTGCAGCCCTCGGTGCCGTGCGGCAAGACGGAGTCGAGGAAGAACTGCGCATGGATCCGCTTGCCCTGCAACCGGCCCTGCATGTCCGTGAACGCCACGACCACGGTGTCGATCTCGCCGCTGCCGATCAGCTCGCGCAGGCGGTCGACCTCGAGCGGCGGGGTACGGCGTGGAGCCTGGGTCATCTGTGGGTCCTCCTCGGTGTGACGCTCATCGCAGCAGGCCCCGAAGCAGGGCCGAGGTCGCGTCGCAATGCTCCTCCATGACCGAGCGGGCCGAGCTGGCCCGTCCGGTCAGGACCGCGCGGACGATCCGCGCGTGCTGCTCGTTCGAGTGCTCGATGTTGCGGGGAAACACCGGGATCGCGGTCAGCATCTCGTGCAGCTGGGCCTGGACCTCGGTCACGGCCTCGACCAGGCGCGGCGAGGCCGACAGCGTCGCGATGGCCAGGTGCAGCCGGGAGTCGGCGAGCCGGTGCGCGGACGGCTCCCGCGCCTCGGTCACCTCGGCCAGGCACGCCTTCAGCCAGTCCTGCTGCTCGCGCTCCAGCCGCCCGCCCGATCTCCGGTCCGCGTGGCGCTGAGCGGCCAGGTGCGCCGCTCCCGGCTCGACCACCCGGCGGAAGGCGAGGGCGTCATGCAGCTCAGGTGCCTTCTCCCGCAATGCTCGCGCCCGTTTCGGATCGGCCGGCTCGCCGGAGTAGGTGACGACGGTGCCGCCCCCACGTCCGGCCGTCGTGGCGACGAGCCCGGCCGAACGCAGGGCCGCGATGGCCTCGCGCAGCGTGGCCCGGCTCACGCCCAGACGGCCCGCCAGCTCGCGCTCCGGCGGCAGTCGCGACCCGTCGACCAGGGCACCGAGCCGCACCGCACTGGCCAGCTGCTCGACCGTCGCCTCGAAGGCGTTGCGGTCCCTGACGGGGCGCAGCACGGCGTCGGGAAGAGCGCCTTTCGCCGCGCCGAGACGAGGTTCGACACCCGGTACTGAGCGAGTCACGCCGGGGCCCCCATCTCGTCGATCAGTCGCGCGTCCATCGATCCTGGCCTGGGGCCGGCGCGACTGTCAACGGTCTGACCCCAGACCATTGGCGCTCGAGCCGAAATTACTGGCCAACCCTTTACTCGGCAATCCCGGGCGGTCTAGCCTCCGGCCAACCGGTTCCGTCTGAAAGGCGCACCCCCATGCCCGAAGGTATCGAGCTCACCGAAGACGAGAAGCAGCTGGCCAAGCTGGGATACGCACAGGACCTCAACCGATCCTGGTCCGGCTTCTCGAACTTCGCCATCTCCTTCTCGATCATCTCGATCCTGGCCGGCTGTTTCACCAGCTTCGCGCTGGGGTGGAACAACGGCGGCCCGGCTGCGATCGCCTGGGGCTGGCCGATCCTCACCGTCTTCATCCTGATCATCGGGATGTGCATGTCCGAGCTGGTCTCCGCCTACCCGACGTCCGGCGGGATCTACTGGTGGGCCTCGAAGCTGGGTGGTCCGCGCGCCGGCTTCTACACGGGCTGGCTGAACCTCATCGGCCTCGTGGCCATCGTCGCCTCCGTCGCCTACGGCTGCGCGACCTTCCTGGACGCGGGGATCGGCTACTTCAGCTCGTCCTGGGCGGGCAACTACTCCCTGACCCGGGTGTTCATCGAGTTCGCCGTCATCCTCGCGCTGGCCGCCGTCGTGAACATCTTCTCGAGTCACCTCCTGGCCGTGCTCAACAACATCTCGGTCTGGTGGCACGTCATCGGCGCGGCCGTGATCGTGATCATCCTGTGGTTCTTCCTCAAGGACGGCACCAGCCACGCCTCGATCGGTGACGTGTTCGGCGGGACGGTCAACAACACCGGCCTCTTCAACGGGCACACGAGCGGGCTGGGGTTCTTCCTCTACCTGCTCCCGCTGTCCGGCATCCTGACGCAGTACACGATCACCGGGTACGACGCCTCCGCGCACCTGTCGGAGGAGACGCAGGCGGCCTCCAGCGGTGCAGCCAAAGGGATCTGGCGGTCGATCTTCTACTCCGGCATCGGCGGCTGGATCCTCCTGCTGTCGTTCCTGTTCGCGGTCCAGGACAAGGACGGCGTCTCCAAGGGTGGCGGCAGCGTGTTCGCCATCTTCGGTCAGGCCCTGACGCCGCACGTCGCGGGCCTCGTCGTGGTCATCTCCGCGGCCGGCCAGTTCTTCTGCACGGTGGCCTGCATGACGAGCACCAGCCGGATGTTCTTCGCGTTCAGCCGCGACGGCGCGATGCCCGGGGCCAAGCACTTCGCCCGGTTGAGCGCCAACCGGGTGCCGGTCAACGCCGTGATCGCGTCGGCCGTGATCGCGGCGATCCTCACCCTGCCCGCCCTGGTCACGGTCGACATCGGCGGGGCGCCGGTGCCGGTCGCCTTCTTCGCGGTCGTCTCGATCGGCGTCATCGGGCTGTATCTCGCCTTCGCGATCCCGATCTTCCTGCGCTGGCGGCACGGCTCGCGGTTCGAGCTGGGCGGCTGGAACAACGGCGCCCGCTACCGCTGGATGAACCCGATCGCCGTGGTCGAGATCGTCATCATGTCGATCGTCGGCATCCTGCCCACCTCGTCCTTGGGCATCTGGTGGAACGACGGGTTCGCCTGGAAGTACGTCAACTACGCGATCATCGTCGTGCCGGTCGCCCTGATCGCCCTGACCGTCTACTGGGAGGTCTCGGTCAAGCACTGGTTCACCGGGCCGAAGCACACCATCGACCCAGAAGTCGTCGCCGCCTTCACCGAGTGAGACCCGCGAGCGGCCGGCGGGGCGAACCCGCCGGCCGCTCGCGTGCTCGCGTGCTCGGGTGAGCTCAGGCGAGCTGGTGCATCCAGCCGTGGGGGTCCGGAGCGTCACCGTGCTGGATGTCGAGCAGCGTGGACCGGATCGTCGAGGTGACGGCTCCCGTGCCCCCGTCACCCATCACCAGCTCGCCGTCGTCCCACTTCAGCCGCCCGACCGGGGTGACCACGGCCGCCGTGCCGCACGCGAAGACCTCGCGCAGCGAGCCGTCGGCCACGCCCTCGCGCCACTCCTCGATGCCGATCCTGCGCTCCTGGACTTCGTGCCCGAGCTCGCGGGCCAGCTGCAGGATCGAGGAGCGGGTCACGCCCTCGAGGATCGTCCCGGTGAGCTCCGGGGTCACCAGCCGGCCGTCGGCGTACACGAAGAAGATGTTCATCCCACCGAGCTCCTCGACCCACCGGCCCTCTGCGGCGTCCAGGAAGCAGACCTGGTCGCAGCCATGGCTGGTGGCCTCGATCATCGGCGCCAGGCTCGCGGCGTAGTTGCCACCGCACTTCGCCGCGCCCGTACCGCCCGGGCCCGAGCGGTTGTAGTCCGTGGAGAGCCAGATCGAGACCGGGTTCACGCCCCCGGAGAAGTACGCGCCGGCCGGCGACGCGATGACCATGTACGTCACCTTGGCCGCGGGCCGCACGCCGAGGAAGGCCTCGGAGGCGAACATGAAGGGCCGCAGGTACAGGCTCGCCTCGCCGCCCTCGGGGATCCAGGCCCGATCGGCGTCGACCAGCTGGCGCAGCGACTCGACGAAGTCCTCGGCCGGCAGCTCGGGCAGCGCCAGCCGGGCCGCCGAGCGCTGGAACCGCGCGGCGTTCTGGTCCGGCCGGAAGGCCCAGACGCTGCCGTCGGGACGCTTGTAGGCCTTGAGCCCCTCGAAGATCTCCTGGGCGTAGTGCAGGACCGCCGCCGAGGGGTCCAGCGCGATCGGGCCGTAGGCCTCGAGCCGGGCGTCGTGCCAGCCCGAGTCACGGGTCCACGTCGCCGTGACCAGGTTGTCGGTGAAGTAGTTGCCGAACCCGGGGTTGGCCAGGATGGTCTGGCGCTCCGCATCGCTCAGCGGGTCGCCCCGACGGTTGTCGGTGAACGTCAGATGGCCTTCGGCCATGGGGTATACCTCCGCAAGGTGTGCCGGTGCCTGCGCCGACGTTCGACGCTACACCGGGAGCACGCGTGGGACGGGCTCAACCGGAGACGGCTGTCGCCAGCGCGTCACCGATCTCGGCCGTCCTGCGCGTTGCTCCAGGATGGGTGGCCCGAGCCGAAAGGTCCTGCGCCACGGCCTTCTCCACCCGGGCGGCGGCGCCGTCCAGGCCGAGATGGGCGAGCAGCATCGCCACCGACAGCACGGTCGCTGTCGGGTCCGCGATGCCCTGCCCGGCGATGTCGGGGGCAGAGCCGTGGACCGGCTCGAACATGCTGGGCGCCACCCGGTCGGGGTTGACGTTGCCGCTGGCGGCCAGGCCGATGCCGCCGGTGACGGCAGCAGCCAGGTCGGTGAGGATGTCGCCGAACAGGTTGTCGGTGACGATCACGTCGAAGCGCGCCGGGTCGGTCACCATGACGATGGTGGCCGCGTCGACGTGGAGGTAGTCGGTGGCGACGTCGGGGAACTCCGGTGCCACGGCCTCGACCGTCCGCCGCCACAGATGGCCGGCGTACGTCAGGACGTTGTGCTTGTGCACGAGGGTGAGCCGGCGGCGCGGCCGGGCCTCGGCTCGCGCGAAGGCGTCACGGACGACCCGCTCGACGCCGTACGCCGTGTTGACGCTCACCTCGGTGGCGACCTCGTGCGGCGTACCGACCCGCAGTGCTCCCCCGTTGCCGGTGTACGGCCCCTCGGTGCCCTCGCGCACCACGACGAAGTCGATCTCGCCCCGCTCCAGGACACCCGCGGACAGCGGCGCCGCCACCCCCGGGTAGAGCCGGGCCGGCCGCAGGTTGACGTAGTGGTCCAGCTCGAAGCGCAGTCGCAGCAGCAGCCCGCGCTCCAGGACGCCGCTCGGGACCCCGGGGTCGCCGACCGCGCCGAGCAGGATGACGTCCTGGCCGCGGATCTCTTCCAGGACGGAGTCGGGCAGCGTCTCGCCGCTGGCGTGCCAGCGCCGCGCGCCGAGGTCGTAGTCGGTCCGCTGGAGCGAGACGTCCTCGCTCGCGAGCGCCGCGTCGAGGACCTTGAGCCCCTCGGCGACGACCTCGGGACCGATCCCGTCGCCGGGGATGACGGCGACTCGCAGGGGCGTGCTCATGGCGTTCAGGGTACGACCCGTGACCGGATGCCGGACATCGTGTCTCAGTCGCCGGAATGCTTGACGTGGCGGAAGGTCAGCTGACCTTGAGTGACGCCGCCGCCGACGTCGCGCCGGCGAAGGCGATGCTGCCGCCGTAGATCACGCTGATCGAGTGGGTTCCCTTGACCAGCAACGGAAGGGTGCACGTGGCCTTGCCGCCGGAGACGGTCGCCGTGGCCACGGTCTTGCTGCCGTCACGGCAGCTGACGGTGCCGGTCGCCGAGGACGGCGAGAGCGTGGCCGTGACCGTCGCGTGGGTAGTCGTCCGGATCGACGTCGACGAGAGCTTGATCGAGACGGCCGCGGCCCGCTTGACCGGCACCACCTGCGCCCTGGACCCGGTGACGTTGTCGTGGTGGATCAGCAACAGGCTGGGCGTGCTGCCGGCCGGGAGGTCGACGAGCAGGGCCGCGGTGTTCATCCGGACCTTGAGCGAGTACGCACTCCCCGCCTTGTCGGAGTTGAGCTCCGGCAGCCCGAGGTCGCCGACCGCCCCGAGTGCAGGCGAGCCGACCGTGACCGCCAGCGGGGCCTGGGGCGAGGCGATGGTGTCGACGTCCGCGCCGCCGTTCTCCACCGTCGAGCTGGTCACCCAGTAGTGCAGCCGCGGTGAGGTCGTCGGGACCCACCCGGCGTCCTCGAGGCTGCTCAGCGCGACCGGCAGCACCAGGGCGTCGGAGTCGAACGGCGACGTGTCCAGCGACCCGCCGATCGTGTTGAGCGCCTGCCGGTCCTGCGCGGCGTCCTGCCAGAGCGTGCCGTGCACGTCGAGGCAGACCTCCGGGTCGCCGCTCTGGCAGGGCAGGTAGGTCTGGGCCACCAGCTGGTCGGTGTCGCACTGGTCGCTGGGATCGCCCGGGCAGCTGTCGCTCAGGCGCGTGTTGAGCGTCATCGCATCGGGGACTCCGTCGCCGTCGACGTCCCACCACACGTAGAACTGCGCGAACCCGGCCGGCGTCCGCCACGCGCCGTAGGTCGTCACCGCGACGTTGAGCAGCGCGTCGTAGGTCACCCCGCGGGAGCCGACGCAGGTCTCGATCGTGTGCCCGCCGTGGTTGCAGTACGGCGCGTCGCTCGAGGTCCCGACGTACCGGATGTCGGCGGCCCGCTCGTCGGTGAACGGCAGGCAGCCGACGAGCAGGGTCGGGGTGCAGGCCGGCAGGGCGGCGCTCGTCGCCTGCAGCTGGGTCGCGGTGAGCAGGCTGGCGTAGGTGCCCGAGCCGGTGCTCGCTCCGCTGCCGAACCCGGTGCCGGCCAATGCCAGCGTGCCCGTGCCGATGGTCGAGGCCGTCACCTTCGCGCTGGAGGCCGCGGCCATCGTCGACGCATGCCGGGGGGCGGCGTACACCGAGACCCGCAGGGTCGCGCCGCGGCCGTCCCTGGGTGCCAGGACGACCCAACCGCTCGCCTCGGAGATCCAGTAGTCGAGGTCGCTGTCGCTCATCGTCTTGGTGGGGTCGTGGCTCAGCTTGAGCTTGGCCGGGTCGATCCGCAGCGTCACCGGGATGTCCACCGAGGTGTTCGCCGGCAGGGCGATCACCGTGTCCGGCAGCGTGATGGTCACGCCCGCCGGCACCGACGCGGGCAGGAAGGTCATGCTGTAGCTCGTCGACGTGCTGCGCATGCTCTGCAGCCGGATCGACTTCGTCACCGTCAGCGGGGTCGTCGTCTTGACGGGCACCGTCCCGAACGACACGGACACCGCGCCGGGCTCGCTCGCCGAGTAGGCGAACACCGACGTCGACAGGGCCTGGTCCGCCTGCACCAGGCCGGAGCCGGCGCGCATCGGTGGGGCCGCGAGGCTCGACGTGGTCGCCTTCACCCCGGCCGCGGCCGTGTCCATCAGGGCGGTCTTCACCTGGGTGACGGTCCAGTCCGGATGCTGCTCGCGGACGAGCGCCGCCGACCCGGCGACGTGGGGCGTCGCCATCGACGTGCCCTCCTCGCCGATGCCGAAGCTGCCGGTGCCGAAGGCGACGGAGGTGATGCCGACGCCGGGGGCCGTGATGTCCGGCTTCACGTTGCCCGCGCCCCGGATGCCCCGGGAGGAGAACGCGGCGATCCGGTCGCTGGAGTCGGCGGCCGCGACCGAGAGCACGCCCGGCGAGTTGCCCGGCGACCCGCCCGCGTCGTAGACGTCGCCGCCGTTGCCGGCCGCCGCGACGACCACGACGCCCATGGCCGCGGCGTGCGCCGCCGCGACGGCGTCCGGGTCCTGCGGCGAGGTGTAGTTCGAGCCGATGGAGAGGTTGACGACGTCCAGGTGGTCGCTCGGGTCGTCGTTCTGGTCCGGGTCGATGGCCCGGTCGAGCGCCTCGGACACCAGGTTGGTCGTGGCGTTCTGCGCACAGCCGAAGACCTTCAGCGGCACGATCGTCGCGGCGGGCGCCACGCCCGGGCGGATCCGGAAGGCGCCACCGGAGATCGTCGTGTCCAGCGGTCCGGCGTAGGTCGCACCGTTGTTGTCGACGCCCAGACCGGCGGCCGTGCCGGCGACGTGGCTGCCGTGCCCGTTGCAGTCCAACGGGTTCTCGTCCGGCACGGGCGTCTCGTGCCCCGACCCGGGCGTCGCGTCGTAGTCGTCGCCGGCGAAGTCGTAGCCGCCGCTGACCTTGTCGGCGTCGGGGTAGGAAGGCGGGTAGGTGTCACTGCCCTTCGCCGCGGTGTAGTCAGCCGTGGTGCCGGGGCCGCCGAAGTCCGCGTGGGTGTAGTCGACGCCCGTGTCGATCACGCCGATGGTGATGCCCGTGCCGAGCGTGCCGCCGTACTGCCAGACCTTGGGCGCGCCGATCATGGAGACGCTGTCGAAGGCCGTGACCCGCTTGGGCGTCAGCGAGTGGATCGCCTTGACCCCTGGCAGGGCCGCGAGGGCCGGCAGCCGGGTGGCGTCCGTCGTCACCGCGACGCCGGCGTAGAGCGCGTGGGTGCCGAAGAGCAGCTTGGCCTTGGTCGCCTTGCGGGCCAGCGCCCGCTCGACGCCGCGCTGCTGGCTCTCGACCCGATGGGCCTGCGCGCGGAAGGCGTCGTTGGCGGCGGTCCGCCCCGTGGGGTGCGCCCGGAGGTGGTCGGTGTACGCCGTGGACGCCGGCGCCTGGTCCAACTCGAGCATCACCGAGACCTGGCCGTGGGCCCGGCGCAGCGAGGGGTCGACCCCCGTCGTCGCGGACCCGCTGCCCGAGCCGGCCCGGGCGGCCGTCACGCGGGACGGCGGCGTGGCGCCGGGCGATCCCGACGCGAGCGCGGCCGCCGGCCAGCCCACGAGGCTCAGGACGGTACCGAGCGCCGTCACCGCAGCGATCAGCAGGACACCGGGCGACAGCGAGGAGCGGCGCGCCGACGTCACGTGCTGCTCACCCACCCCACAGGTCTGACCACGCCTCACCGGCGCGGTATCGCGTGCCTTCCCCCCACAGCTGGCCTCGGGCACGCTGCGAAGAGCGCCCCTGACCGTCAGTCATGGTAACGAGCCCACCTGGATGACGTCAGCACGATCGCACAACGAATCCCGGACCGATATCTCCGGTTCGGCCGGATCCTGAGGCGGTCGCGGACGCGCGAAAGGACCAGGCGCCGTGCGCCTGGTCCTTCGAATCGTGCTCCGAATGATGCTTCGAATCGTGTGCTTTGAATCGTGCTTTGAATCGTGCTTCGAGCGGCGGCGCTGATCAGTCGTCGCTGTGGCCCTGGTCGCGCAGGTCCATGGACTCCTGCAGCGCGCGCCGTGCCATCTCTTGTGCCTCGGTCATCGGTAAGCCCGCCCTGGCGTGAACATGCTGACGTGGTCAGCTGACGTGTCAAAGGGTTCTTCGCCGCGGGATCGCCGCAAGCGGGTCGGCCGATCGGATCGGCCGGTCGGAGCAGCGCAGGTGTGCGCGCTCGCTGACGTTTCGACGGTACGCGGAAATGGTTGGAAGTCCCAGTAGTTTGAGACACCTTCTCGACATGCGAGACCAGGCCTGCGGCGGCCGGCGAGATTCACCCGTTCGGCCCCGTCATCCGTCCTCCGTCAGCCGTCGGCGGTCGTCCGTCAGCCGTCGGCGGTCGTCCGTCAGTCGTCGGCGGTCGTCCGTCAGTCGTCGCTGAGGTCGACCACCCGCGCCGTCTGCGCGTCGACCTGGCCGGCGATCTCGGCCAGCACCCCGGCGGGGATCGCCGAGTCGACCGTGAGGGCCACGACGGCGGCGCCGCCCTGGACGTCACGACCGACCTGCATGCCCGCGATGTTGATCCCGGCGTCGCCGAGGACCTGCCCGACGACACCCACGACGCCCGGCCGGTCCGGGTAGCGCAGGAAGGCCATGTGGGTCGACATCGTGACCTCGAGCTCCACGCCGTAGATGCCGACGACCTTCTCGACCTGCTTGGGCCCGGTCAGCGTGCCGGCGACGCTGACCTCCGAGCCGTCCGCCAGCGCGCCGCGCAGGACGACGACGTTGCGGAAGTCCTCGCTCACCGGGTCGGTGACCAGACGCACCTGGACCCCGCGGTCGGCGGCCAGGACAGGGGCGTTGACGTAGGAGACAGACTCCTCGACGACGTCGCGGAAGACACCCTTGAGCGCCGCCAGCTCGAGCACGCCGACGTCGTGCTGGGTGATGTCGCCGCGCACCTCCACGTCCAGCGCCGTGGGCAGTGTGCCGGACAGCGCGGTGAAGATCCGGCCGAGCTTCTCGGCCAGCGGGATCCCGGGCCGCACCTCCTCGGCGATCACCCCGCCGGAGACGTTGACCGCGTCGGGCACCAGCTCGCCGGCCAGGGCCAGCCGCACCGAGCGTGCGACCGCGACGCCGGCCTTCTCCTGCGCCTCGTCGGTCGAGGCCCCCAGGTGCGGGGTGACGACCACGGAGTCGAACTCGAAGAGCGGTGACTCGGTCGTGGGCTCGCTGGCGAAGACGTCGATGCCGGCGCCGGCGACGCGGCGCTCCTTGAGGGCCACCGCGAGGGCGTGCTCGTCGACGATGCCGCCCCGGGCCGCGTTGACGATGCGGACGGTCGGCTTGACCTGGCGCAGCGCCTCCTCGCCGATCAGCCCGACCGTCTCGGGTGTCTTCGGCAGGTGGACGGTGATGAAGTCGCTGATGGCGAGCAGCTCGTCCAGGCCGACCAACCGGACGCCCATCTGCGCCGCACGGGCGCGCGAGACATAGGGGTCGAAGGCCACGACGTCCATGCCGAACGCCGAGAGACGCTGCGCCACCAGCACCCCGATCCGGCCCAGCCCGACCACGCCGACGACCTTCTCGTAGAGCTCGACACCGGTGTACTGGCTGCGCTTCCACTGCCCCGCCTTCAGGGCGGCCCCGGCCGCGGGGATGTTGCGGGCGGTCGCGAGCAGCAGGCCGATGGCCAGCTCGGCGGCCGAGACGATGTTGGAGGTGGGCGCGTTGACGACCATGACACCGGCCTGCGTGGCGGCGGGCACGTCGACGTTGTCCAGCCCGACGCCGGCCCTTGCTACCACCTTGAGCGAGCGTGCGGCCGCGAGGGCCTCGCCGTCGACCGTGGTGGCGGACCGGACGAGGATCGCGTCCACGTCGACGATGGCGGCCAGCAGCGCCTGCCGGTCGGAGCCGTCGCAGTGCCGGATCTCGAAGTCGGGCCCCAGGGCGTCGATGGTGGCGGGCGAGAGCTCTTCGGCGATCAGTACGACGGGCTTGGTCACGAGCAGTCCTCATCGGGCGGTGCGAGCGGGCCGGCAAAGTCTAGGCGGCCCGCTCGCGCGGTTGTGAACGTGTTCACGACCCGCCGTGGACGGCGCGGGTCTACCCTGGGCGTGGTTGTCACTCTCTGCCGGTTTTTCCCCTCACCGGCCTGCGTTGGGATCACGCGACCGGGCACTGGCCCCCTGGAGAGAACGCATGTCCCAGTCCCAGCGGCGTCCGGCCGCTCAGGGCGATCAGCTCGACGGCGAGCCGGTCGTGTTCTACCAACCCATCTACAGCCTGCGCGACTGCGTCGTCGTGAGCCTCGAGGCCCTGGTCCGCTGGCGGACCCCCAGCGGCCGGATCCTGGGCGCTCCGGTGGCCCTGGCCACGGCGAGGACGCCGGCCGAGCGGTTCGCCCTCGACCGCCTCGTACTGCGCCAGGCCTGTGCCGACATGACCGGGCTGCTCGCCGACCATCACGAGGACGGCCTGCACGGGCTGAACGTCAACGTGACCCCCAGCTCACTGGTCCACCCTGCACTGGGCACCGCCGTGGGCGACATCCTCGAGGAGACCGGTCTCGCGCCGCAGTACCTGCGGCTCGAGGTGCCCGAGACCGCGGCGTTCGACGACCTCGCGGACGCGACCGACGTCCTGCGCTCGATCACGGCGACCGGGGTGAGCCTCACCCTTGACGACGTCGGGGTGGAGGCGATCGGGCTGCGCTACCTGAAGACGCTGGACATCGACGGCGTCAAGATCGACCGGTCGTTCGTGACCCGGATGCTCAACGGCGCGTCCGACCTCGCGGTGGTCCGGCTGCTGGTCGACCTCTGCGCCGGCCTCGAGATCCGGCTGACGGCGGAAGGGGTCGAGCGCTGTGAGCAGCTCGACGTCGCCCGACGGCTCGGCGTCCGCGCCATCCAGGGCTACCACGTGAGCCGGCCGCTGCCCCTGCACCAGGTGCGGCAGTTCCTGCGCAGCGGCGTCGAGCGGGCCTGCAGCACGTGCTTCACCCCGGAGGCCGCCGACCACTGGGGCCGCTGGCTGACCGCGCCGGCCGAGGCGGCCCTGGCGATGCGCCCGCGCGGCGTCCCGGCCGCCCGGGGCAGCGGTCAGCGCGCGGCGGTTCCCTCGGAGTAGTCGGAGTCGGAGTCGTTGATCCAGCTCATCAGCCCGCGCAGCTCCCGGCCGGTCGCCTCGATCGGGTGGGCCTCCCCCTCGGCCCGGAGCCGCTTGAACTCCGGCGCGCCGGCGTCCTGGTCCCCGATGAACCGGGCGGCGAAGGTGCCGTCCTTGATGTCGGCCAGCACGTCCTGCATCCGGGCCTTGACCGACGCGTCGATGACCCGCGGACCCGAGACGTAGTCGCCGTACTCGGCGGTGTCCGAGACGCTCCACCGCTGCTTGGCGATGCCGCCCTCGTACATCAGGTCGACGATGAGCTTCAGCTCGTGCAGGCACTCGAAGTAGGCGACCTCGGGCTGGTAGCCGGCCTCGGTGAGGACCTCGAAGCCGGTCTGGACCAGCCGGGACATGCCGCCACACAGCACGCTCTGCTCGCCGAAGAGATCGGTCTCGGTCTCCTCGGTGAACGTCGTCCGGATCCCGCCGGCCCGTAGGCCGCCGAGCGCCTTCGCGTAGGCCTGCGCCAGCGGCCACGCCTTCCCGGTCGCGTCCTGCTCGACGGCCAGCAGCACGGGTACGCCGCGCCCGTCGACGTACTCGCGGCGCACGAGGTGACCCGGGCCCTTGGGCGCGACCATCGCGACGTCGACGCCGGCCGGCGGCTTGATGTAGCCGTAGCGGATGTTGAAGCCGTGTCCGAAGAAGAGCGCGTCGCCCTCGACCAGGTTCGGCTCGATCGCCTCGGCGTAGACGTGACGCTGGATGTGGTCGGGGGTGAGGACGACGATCAGGTCGGCCTCCTCGCAGGCCTCGTACGGCGTGAGGACGCGCAGCCCCTCGGCCTCCGCCTTGGCCCGGCTCTTGCTGCCCTCCGGCAGGCCGACCCGCACCGAGACGCCGGAGTCGCGCAGGTTCAGCGCGTGGGCGTGGCCCTGGCTGCCGTAGCCGATGACGGCGACGTGCCGGTCGGCGATGATCGAGAGGTCGGCGTCGTCGTCGTAGAACATCTCAGCCACGAGGGCTCACTCCTTGGTGGGTTGGGTGGGGAAGCTCAGGCCGACCGTAGCGCGCGGTCGGTGATTGACCGCTGGCCGCGCCCGACCGCGACCATGCCCGACTGCACGAGTTCCTTGATGCCAAAGGGTTCCAGCACCCGCAGGAGGGCGTCGAGCTTGTCCGAGTTGCCGGTCGCCTCGATGACGACGGCGTCCGGGGACACGTCAACGACCTTGGCCCGGAACAGCTGGACCGTCTCCAGCACGTGCGAGCGGCTGGCCAGGTCGGCCCGCACCTTGACCAGCAGGAGCTCGCGCTGCACCGAGGCGGTGGCGTCGAGCTCGACGACCTTCAGGACCTCGATCAGCTTGTTCAGCTGCTTGGTGACCTGCTCGAGCGGCGAGTCCTCGAGGTCGACGACGACGGTCATCCGGGAGATCTCCGGATGCTCGGTCGGCCCGACCGCGAGGGAGTCGATGTTGTAGCCGCGCCGGGAGAACAGGCCGGCGATGCGGGCGAGCACGCCGGGCTTGTTCTCCACGAGCACCGACAGCGTGTGCTTGGCCATCAGTCGTCCTCCCGGTCCCAGGTCGGGCTCATCCCTCGGGCGAACTGGATCTGGTCGTTGCTGGCACCTGCGGCGACCATCGGCCAGACCATCGCGTCCGGGTGCACGACGAAGTCCACGATCACGGGGACGTCGTTGATCTCCATCGCCTTCGCGATGGTCGCGTCGACGTCCTCCGGTCGGTCGCAGCGCAGGCCGACGCAGCCGTAGGCGTCGGCCAGCTTGACGAAGTCCGGCACCCGGCGGGCCGCGCCGGTGTGCAGGTCGGTGTTGCTGTAGCGACCGCCGTAGAGCAGCGTCTGCCACTGCCGGACCATGCCGAGGCTGGAGTTGTTGATGATCGCGACCTTGATCGGGATCTGGTTGATCACGCAGGTCGCGAGCTCCTGGTTCGTCATCTGGAAGCATCCGTCGCCGTCGACCGCCCAGACCGTCGTGTCCGGCTTGCCGACCTTGGCGCCCATGGCCGCCGGGACGGCATAGCCCATGGTGCCGAGACCGCCGGAGTTGAGCCATGTGTCGGGGTGCTCGTACTTGATGAACTGCGCGGCCCACATCTGGTGCTGGCCGACGCCAGCGACGTAGATCGCGTCCGGGCCGACGATCTCGCCCAGGCGCTGGATGACGAACTGCGGTGCGAGAGAGCCGTCCTCGGCCTCGGTGTACCCCAGTGGATAGGTGTCGCGCCACGAGCTCAGCTGGGTCCACCAGGCGGTGTAGTCCGGGCGGTGACCGGCGTCGTACTCCTCCTGGATCGCGACGACCAGCTCGCTCAGCACGTCCTTGGCGTCGCCCACGATCGGCACGTCGGCCAGCCGGTTCTTGGAGATCTCCGCCGGGTCGACGTCCGCGTGCACGATCGTGGCGTGCGGGGCGAAGCTCGACAGCTTGCCCGTCACCCGGTCGTCGAACCGCGCGCCCAGGCTGACGATCAGGTCGGCCTTCTGCAGGGACGTGACCGCCGCGACCGTGCCGTGCATCCCCGGCATCCCCAGGTGCGAGGGGTGCGAGTCGGGCAGCGCGCCGCGGGCCATCAGAGTGGTGACGACCGGGGCCCCCGTCAGGTCGACCAGCGCGCGCAGCTCCTCGGTCGCCCGGGCCTTCAGGACCCCGCCGCCGACGTAGAGCACCGGCTGGTCGGCCTCGACGATCAGCCGGGCCGCCTCGCGGATCTGCTTGCCGTGCGGCCGGCTGACCGGCCGGTAGCCCGGCAGGTCGACCCGGGACGGCCACTGGAACGTCGTGAGGTTCTGCAGGGCGTCCTTGCTGATGTCCACGAGGACCGGCCCGGGCCGCCCGGTGCTGGCGATGTGGAAGGCCTCGGCGATGGCGCGCGGGATCTCGTCGGCGTTCGTCACCAGGTAGTTGTGCTTGGTGATCGGCAGGGTGATGCCGCGGATGTCGGCCTCCTGGAAGGCGTCCGTCCCGATCGCGGCCGACGCCACCTGCCCCGTGATGGCCACCATGGGCACGGAGTCCATGTAGGCGTCCGCGATCGGCGTGACGAGGTTGGTGGCGCCCGGCCCGGAGGTCGCCATGCAGACGCCCACCTTGCCGGTCGCGACCGCGTAGCCCTGGGCCGCGTGGCCGGCGCCCTGCTCGTGCCGGACCAGGATGTGCCGCACCGAGACCGAGTCGAGGAGGGGGTCGTACGCCGGCAGGATGGCGCCGCCGGGGATGCCGAAGACGACCTCGACGCCGGCCGACTCCAGCGAACGGACCAGGCTCTGCGCTCCGGTCATCACCTCACCGGTCCGCTCGGGCTCGGCGGTGCGCTCGGGCTCGCCCGACCGCGCCGAGCGGCGCGCGCCGGCCAGGTCGGCCGGGCTGCCGGGTTTGGCTGCGCTCACGTCGTCACTTCCTCTGCTCGGTCCGTGCGTCTTCGCTGCTGTCCGTGCTGTCCGTCCGCCTTCTCGGTCCAGTCTCCTCTTCGCGCCGATCCCGAAAGGGGATGAAAAAACCCCTCGGTCCTGGAAGGACTCATCGAGGGGTCGCGCGCCAGCTGTGCTCTAGCTGGCGCGCTCACTAACTACGAGGAGGATCTGCACAGCGCCACGGTCCAGCAGCGCCCGGCGGGTGTCAACCAGCACCTCGCCCCATCTCGGCATATGGACCGGCGTCCCGGTCCCCGAAACGCTGCTCGGCCCACCGCAGCATGTCCTCCTCCGTCTGCGGCCGGGCGAACAGGTAGCCCTGTCCTCGGTCGGCCCTCAGCTCGCGCAGGATCAGCACCTGCTCGCGCGTCTCGACCCCTTCGACCGTCACGGTCAGCCCGAGGTCCCGCCCGAGGCCGACGACCCCGGCCAGCAGGGCCGGGTCACCCGGGCGGGCGGAGGCGCGCAGGAAGCTCTGGTCGATCTTGATCTGATCGACCGGCAGCCGGCGCAGGTAGGAGAGCCCGGAGTAGCCGGTCCCGAAGTCGTCGATGGCCAGCCGTACGCCGAGCTGCCGCAGGTGGGCGAGCACCTGCGGCGCGACCTCGTCGTCGGCGAGCAGCACGGACTCGGTGATCTCCAGGCAGAGCCGGTGCGGAGCCAGCCCGGACTCGCGCAGGGCCCGGTGCACGACCGGGACCAGGCCGTCGTCGGTCAGCTGCCGGGCCGAGACGTTGACCGAGACCTCGATCGGGCTGCCGGCGTGGGCCCAGCGCGCCGCCTGGCGGGTGGCCTCACGCAGGGCCCAAGCACCGATGGTCACGATGCTGCCGAAGCCCTCGGCGAGCGGCACGAACTCCTCGGCGCCGGTGACGATGCCGTCCTGGTCCTGCCAGCGCAGGAGCGCCTCCGCCGCCACCACCCGGTGAGTGCGCAGGTCGACGATCGGCTGGTAGGCCAGCGACAGCTCGCCGGCCTCGTGCGCACGGGCGAACCGGCGCTCGAGGTCGACCCGGCGGGCGAACTCCTGGAACATCCTGGGTTCGAAGACGCCGACGGCACCGCGGCGTACCCCCTTGACCGAGTACATCGCCAGGTCGGCGTTGCGGACCAGCTCGGCCGGGTCTACGGCGACGCCGACGGCGACGCCGGCGGTGGCCGACAGGTCGACCGGGTTGGACCGGACGCTCAGCGGCGCGGACAGCTCGGCGATCACCCGCTCGGCGACGGCGGCCCCCTCGCTCTCGCCGGTGCCCTGGCGGAGCAGGACGGTGAACTCGTCGCCGCCGAACCGGAAGACCCGGTCCCCTGGGCGCAGCGCGCGCTCGATCCGCCGGGCCGCCTCCACGAGTACGGTGTCCCCACCCGGGTGGCCGTTGGTGTCGTTGATCCGTTTGAAGCCGTCCAGGTCGAGGAAGACCATGCCCACGCGGTCGGGTGCGAGGCCGACGAAGCGGGCCGCGAGCTCGAGGTCGAACCGGGCCCGGTTCGGCAGGCCGGTCAGCCGGTCGTGATAGGCCGCGGCCTGCAGCTGGGCCTCGAGCCGGACCCGCTCGCTGATGTCCCGCACGGTGACCAGGAGCCCGGATCCGACGGTCGTCATGAGCGCCTCGATGTGCACCACGTCGCCGCCCGAGGTGAGCGCCCGCAGCTGCAGCCGCCGCTCCGGCACGCCGCGCCGCCCGACCGCGGTGACCGCCGCCTCGATCAGGGGCACGTCCTGGGCGTGGATCAGCTCGTAGACCGGGCGACCCACGGCGGACGCCCCGTCCCGCCCGATGGCGTGCCACAGCGCGGGGCTGGCGAAGGTCACCTGCCCGGCCAGGTCGAGCTGCAGGATCGCGTCACGCATCTCGCTCACGATCAGCCGCAGCCGCCGCTCGCGCAGGGTGAGCTCCAGGGCGAGCTCCCTAGCCCGGCGCACGGCGTGGGCCTGGCGCGCCAGCAGCAGCAGCACCACGACGGCCCACGCGGTCAGGGACACCCCGTCCAGGCCCGCCCGGGCCCCGATGACGACGGCCAGGAAGCACAGGGCGACGACCGCGGTCACGACCGCGAGCGAGCGGTCGCGGTCGAGCCGCTGGAGCGGCTCGCCGCCTTCGCGCGGCAGCCGGACGGCTCCCAGGGCGAAGAGCCCGGACGACACCAGCCAGCCGAGGCCGATCAGCTGGTGCGGTACCGGGCCGCTGAGCAGGCCCGTGTCGGCCAGGGTCGCCGCCAGCTGCGCGAGCACGGCCAGCCGCGGCGGCCAGCGCTGCCCCCGGGGACGGGACCACCAGATCACCGCGCCGAGCAGCAGCATCAGCACGTCGAGCTCGACGCTCAGCAGGCCGGTCAGCTTCGGCAGGGTGGTCGCACCCTGCGAGAGCACGCCGGCCGCACCGTAGGACCAGGCCAGGACGAACACGCTGCCCACGACGAGGACCCCGTCGGCGGCAGCGCTGAGCCGGTCGTCGCGGGCCGGCAGGACCAGCGCCGCCAGCCCGGCACCCGTCGTCGCCGTGGCGACCGTGAACACCACCGCCGAGACGTTCTCGCCGTGGGCGAACCAGCCGGTCGGGTCGAGGGCGATCGCGACGTTGCCGACCCCGTTGAGCAGCTGGGCCGCGCCGAGCAGCAGCCAGGCGGTCCGGTCCGCACCCGCCGCGCGCCGGGCGCAGAGAACGGCGACCAGGCCGCCCCACATCCCGGCCGCCACCAGCAACCGGCCGGTCTCGCCGGGGCGGGCGCACAGGAGGGCGCCACCGAGCACCAGGCCGGTCAGCACGAACCCGGCCGCCCAAGGCCCCGCGACCGGCCGAGTGCAGGCGGCCGGTCTCGGCCGGGCGGCGATGAGCGAGGTCACGCCTCGCAGTGTTCCCCAAGTTCCCGAAAAGTTGGGTAAAGGCAGGCTTTGGGCGGGGATCGACCCCTGGGAACGCCTAGTCGCAGACCGCGCCCTGGGCGGCGCTGCCGACGAGCCTGGCGTACTTCGCGAGGACGCCGCGGGTGTGCTTCGGCGCCGGGGCGGACCAGCCTGCGGCACGCTCGGCCAGCTCGGCCTCGTCGACCAGCAGGTCCAGCCGGCCGCCGGCGACGTCCAGCCGGATCCGGTCGCCGTCCCGGACGAAGGCGATCGGGCCGCCGTCGACGGCCTCGGGCGCGACGTGCCCCACGCAGAGCCCGGTCGTGCCCCCGGAGAACCGCCCGTCGGTCAGGAGCAGGACCTCCTTGCCGAGCCCCGCACCCTTGATGGCCCCGGTGACCGCGAGCATCTCGCGCATGCCGGGACCGCCCTTGGGCCCCTCGTAGCGGATGACGACGACGTCGTGGGAGCCGAGGCTGCCCTCCGCGACGGCGTCCATCGCGGCCCGCTCGCCGTCGAAAACCCTTGCGGTGCCTTCGAAGACGTCCTCGTCGAAGCCGGCACTCTTCACCACGGCGCCCTCGGGAGCCAGGCTCCCGGTCAGGATCGTCAGGCCCCCGGTCCGGTGGATCGGGTCGCTCATGGCCCGGATGACCTTGCCGTCGGCGTCCGGCGGGTCGATGTGCTCGAGGTTCTCGGCCATGGTCCGGCCGGTGACGGTCAGGGTGCTGCCGTCGAGCAGGCCGGCGTCCAGCAGTGCCCTCATCACGACCGGGATGCCGCCGATGCGGTCGACGTCCGTCATGACGTAGCTGCCGAACGGCTTCACGTCGGCCAGGTGCGGGACCTTCGCGCCGATCCGGCGGAAGTCGTCCAATGTCAGGTCGACCTCGGCCTCGTGGGCGATCGCCAGCAGGTGCAGGACAGCGTTGGTGGAGCCGCCGAGGGCCATCACGACGGCGATGGCGTTCTCGAACGCGGGCTTGGTCATGATCTGGCGGGCGGTGATGCCCTGGCGCAGCAGCCCGACGACGGCCTCCCCCGACCGGCGGGCGAAGCCGTCCCGCCGGCGGTCGGTCGCCGGTGGCGCCGCGCTGCCCGGCAGCGACATGCCGAGCGCCTCCGCCGCGCTCGCCATCGTGTTGGCGGTGTACATCCCGCCGCACGCGCCCTCGCCGGGGCAGATGGCGCGCTCGATCGCGTCGACGTCGGCCCGCGAGATCAGCCCGCGGGCGCAGGCGCCCACGGCCTCGAAGGCGTCGATGATCGTGACCTCGCGCTCCGTGCCGTCCGAGAGCTTGGCGATGCCGGGCAGGATGGAGCCGGCGTAGAGGAAGATGCTCGCGAGGTCGAGCCGGGCCGCGGCCATGAGCATGCCCGGCAGGGACTTGTCGCAGCCGGCCAACAGCACCGAGCCGTCCATCCGCTCCGCCTGCATCACGGTCTCGACGCTGTCGGCGATGACCTCCCGCGAGACCAGCGAGTAGTGCATGCCCTCGTGCCCCATCGAGATGCCGTCCGAGACCGAGATGGTGCCGAACTCCAGCGGGTAGCCGCCGGCGGCGTGGACCCCCTCCTTGACCGAGGTGGCCAGGCGGTCCAGCGACAGGTTGCACGGCGTGATCTCGTTCCAGCTGCTGGCCACGCCGATCTGGGACTTGGCGAAGTCGTCGTCGTCCATGCCGACCGCCCGCAGCATGCCGCGGGCCGCGGTCTTCTCCAGGCCGTCGGTGACGTCGCGGCTGCGCGGCTTGATGTCCGGCGCGGTGGTCTCGGTCATGGCCCGGAGTCTAGGCAGCGGGCCACGCGCCTACAGCCGGGGGACGACGATGCGGTCGGGGCTGCGGCCGGACGCCAAGCCCTGCAACAGCTCCCGCAGCATCGCCAGCGCCCGGGGGCGGAACGCCGTCGACGCGCCCCCGACGTGCGGCGTCAGAAGGAGCCCCGGCTCGCGCCAGAGCGGGTGCGTCGCCGGCAGCGGCTCGGGGTCGATCACGTCGACCGCCGCGAGCAGCCGGCCACTGCGCAGCTCGCGGAGCAGCGCACCGGTGTCCACGACCCCGCCGCGGGCCACGTTGACGATCAGGCCGCCGTCCGGCATCAGGGCCATGAACTCCGCGTCGACCAGCCCTCGGGTGGAGTCGTTCAGCGGCACGCTGATGACGACCACGTCGTGCCGAGGCAGCAACGAGGCGATCTCCTCGATCCCTCGGACGCCGGGCCGCGCCCGAGAGGCGACCGGCGTGATCTCCACCTCGAACCCCTGCAGCCGGGCGGCGACCGCCTGGCCGACGCCGCCGTACCCGACGAGCAGCACCCGGCGGTCGGCGAGCGACGTGCCGAACGTCGGCTCCCAGCGCCCGCCCATCTTGTTCAGGACATGGTCGGGGAAGCCGCGCAGCGAGGCGATCATCAGGCCGACGGCCAGCTCGGCGGTCGAGGCGTCGTGCACGCCGGCGGCGTTGGCCAGGCTCACGCCGTCGGGCAGGTACGGCAGCACGTCCTCGTAGCCCGCGGTCAGGGTCTGCACGAGCTTGAGGTCCGGCAGGTCGGCGAGCCGGGCCAGGTCCGAGCGGTCCCCGAGGTAGGGAGGCACGACCACGACGATGGCGGGGTCCGGCGCCGGCTGCTGGAGGTCCCAGGGGACGAGCCGCAGGGCGGCCGGGACTGGACCCACGTCGTGGATCCAGTCCTCGTCCGGGAGACTCACGGTCAGCACCCTCGCGATCGTAGGCGGATCGCAACCTTCTCGGCGGGACGCCCACGCCGGGCTGACCGAGACTGTGACGGTGGCGCCCCACCCCTATGTGACGGTTGTCGGCATCGCGGCCGCCGCCCTCCTCCTGGCCGCCTGCGGCTCGAGCGGAGGCGGCGCGGACACGACGCCGACGCCCACGTCCGCGGCCCCGTCGTCGCCGAGCCCGGCATCCAGCTCCGCCGCCGTGTCGCCCGCCCGGGCGCCGGTCGTCAGGCACACCGTCGCCACCGGGCTGGCGGTGCCCTGGGGGCTCGCGGTCCTGCCCGACGGCTCGGCCCTGATCTCGTTGCGGGAGAAGGCCCGCATCGTCCGGGTCACCGCGGCGGGACGGGTCACGCCGGTGCCTACCAGCCGCCCCGACGGGACGGTGCCGGGAGTCGTGCCGGAGGGAGAGGGCGGCCTCCTCGGGATCGCGCTGTCGCCGGCGTACGCGCAGGACCACCTCGTCTACGCCTACTTCACCGCGGCGGCGGACAACCGGATCGCGCGGATGCGGTACGCCGGCGGCCGGCTGTCCGCGCCGACGGTGATCTTCACCGGCATCCCCAAGGGACCGATCCACAACGGAGGCCGGATCGCCTTCGGGCCGGACGGGATGCTCTACGCCGGCACCGGCGAGGGCGGCGAGCGCGGTCGCTCGCAGGACCGGAGGTCGTTGGGGGGCAAGATCCTGCGGCTCACGCCGGACGGCAAGGTGCCGGCCGGCAACCCGTTCCCGGGCTCGCCCGTGTGGACCTACGGCCACCGCAACGTGCAGGGCCTGGCCTGGGACGCCGCCGGCAACATGTACGCCAGCGAGTTCGGCCAGGACACGTGGGACGAGCTCAACCTGATCGTCAAGGGCCACAACTACGGCTGGCCCGTGGTGGAGGGCATCGCTCACCGGTCCGGCTACACCGACCCGCTGCGCGAGTGGCACACCGACCAGGCGTCCCCGAGCGGGATCGCGATCGTCGGCCACGCGGTCTACCTGGCCGCCCTGCGGGGTGAGCGGCTGTGGCGGGTTCCGTTGACCGCCAACGGAACCGGGACGCCGAAGGCCCTGTTCGTGGGGACCTACGGCCGGCTACGGGGCGTGACCCCGGCCCCGGACGGGGGCCTGTGGCTCCTCACCAACAACACGGCGCGCGGGACGCCCAGGTCCGGCGACGACAAGCTGGTCGAGGTCCCGCTGCCTAGCTGAGCCGCTCGACGACCAGCTCGCGGACCCGGGCCGCGTCGGCCTGGCCGCGCAGGTCCTTCATCACGGCGCCGATCAGGGCCCCCGCGGCCTGGACCTTGCCGTCCCGCACCTTCTGGGCCACGTCGGGATTGGCGGCGATGGCCGCGTCGACGGCCGCGAGCAGGGCAGCGTCGTCCGACACCACCCCGAGCCCCCTGGCCGCCACGACGGCGGCCGGGTCGCCCTCGCCGGCCAGCACGCCGTCGAGCACCTGGCGGGCCAGGCTGTCGTTGATCTTGCCCGCGTCCACCAGCCCGGCCAGCTCGGCGATCTGGGCCGGGGTCACGCCGATCTCGGCCAGCTCGACGCCGGCGGCTCCGGCCCGGCGGGCCAGGTCTCCACCCCACCACTTGCGGGCTGCGCCGGGCGCGGCGCCGGCCGCGACGGTGTCCAGGATCGGTTGCAGCGCACCGGAGTTCACGACGTCCCGCATCTCGAGGTCGGTGAAGCCCCAGTCCGACTGCAGCCGCCGGCGCTGCTCCGCGGGAGGCTCGGGCAGGGTCGCCCGCAGCTCCTCGACCCACGCGGCGTCCGGAGCCAACGGCACCAGGTCGGGCTCGGGGAAGTACCGGTAGTCCTCGGCGTCGGACTTGATCCGCCCCGAGGTCGTGATGCTGGTGTCCTCGTGGAAGTGCCGGGTCTCCTGGACGATCGTCTCGCCGGCGACCAGCCGTGCGGCCTGCCGGGTGATCTCGTAGCGCACCGCGCGCTCGACGCTGCGCAGCGAGTTGACGTTCTTGGTCTCGGTGCGGGTGCCGAGCGGCACCGACTCTTGTCCCTCAGCAACCTTGGGCCGCAGCGAGACGTTGGCGTCGCAGCGCAGCGAGCCCTGGTCCATCCGCACGTCGCTGACGGCCAGCGCGCGCAGCAGGTCGCGCAGCGCGGCGACATAGGCCCGCGCCACCTCGGGCGCGCGCTCCCCCGCGCCCTCCAACGGCTTGGTGACGATCTCGATCAGGGGGATTCCGGCCCGGTTGTAGTCGACGAGGGAGTACTCGGCGCCGTGGATCCGGCCGGTCGCACCACCCACGTGCAGCGACTTGCCGGTGTCCTCCTCCATGTGGGCCCGCTCGATCGCGACCCGGTACGCCGTGCCGTCGTCCAGCTCCACGTCGAGGTAGCCGTCGAACGCGATCGGCTCGTCGTACTGGCTGGTCTGGAAGTTCTTCGGCATGTCCGGGTAGAAGTAGTTCTTCCGCGCGAACCGGCACCACGGCGCGATCGAGCAGTGCAGGGCCAGCCCGATCCGGATCGCCGAGGCCACCGCCGCCTCGTTGACCACCGGCAGGGCGCCGGGCAGGCCGAGGCACACCGGGCACACCTGGGTGTTCGGCTCGCCGCCGAAGACCGTGGTGCAGCCGCAGAACATCTTGGTCACGGTGTTCAGCTCGACGTGCACCTCGAGGCCGAGCACGGGGTCGAACCGCTGCACGGCCTGGTCGTAGGCCAGGACGGGCTCGGTCATCGGGCGACCTCCAGCTCGGGCGCGCGGTCCAGCAGGGGGCCGCCCCAGCGGTCGAGCAGCATCGCCTCGAGCGCCGCGCCGACGGCGTACAGCCGCTCGTCCGAGGTGGCCGGCGCCAGCAGCTGGATGCCGGCCGGGAGGCCGTCCTCGTCGGCCAGGCCCGAGGGCAGCGACATGCCCGGGACCCCGGCCAGGTTGGCCGGGATGGTCGCGATGTCGTTGAGGTACATCGCCATCGGGTCGTCGAGCTTGTCGCCGAGCTTGAACGCCGTGGTCGGCGCCGTCGGCGAGACGAGCACGTCGGCCTGCTCGAAGGCTGCGGCGAAGTCCCGCGAGACCAGCGTGCGGACCTTCTGGGCCTGACCGTAGTAGGCGTCGTAGTAGCCGCTGGACAGGGCGTAGGTCCCGAGGATGATCCGCCGCTTGACCTCGTCGCCGAAGCCGGCCTCCCGCGTCGCCGCCATCACCTGCTCGGCGCTCGGGTCCCGGACCCCGTCCGGTGCGACCCGCAGGCCGTACCGCATGGCGTCGAACTTGGCCAGGTTGCTGCTCGCCTCGCTGGGCAGGATCAGGTAGTACGCCGCCAGGGCGTGGTCGAAGTGCGGGCACGAGACCTCGACGACCTCGGCCCCGGCATCGACCAGCAGCTGCGTCGCCTCGTGGAAGCGGGCCAGGACGCCCGGCTGCCAGCCCTGGCCCGACAGCTCGCGGACCACGCCGATCCGCAGGCCCTTGATGTCGGCCCGGCGGGCCGCCTCGACGACCGGCGGCACGGGCGCGTCGATGCTGGTGGAGTCCATCGGGTCGTGGCCGCCGATGACCTCGTGCAGCAGCGCGGCGTCCAGGACGGTCCGGGTCACCGGGCCGGCCTGGTCCAGGCTCGACGCCAGCGCGATCAGGCCGTACCGCGAGACGCCGCCGTACGTCGGCTTCACCCCGACGGTGCCGGTGACCGCGGCCGGCTGCCGGATCGAGCCGCCGGTGTCGGTGCCGATAGCGAGCGGGGCCTCGTAGCCCGCGACCGCCGCCGCGGAGCCGCCACCGGAGCCGCCCGGGATCCGGGAGAGGTCCCAGGGGTTGTGCGTCGGGCCGTACGCCGAGTGCTCCGTGGACGAGCCCATGGCGAACTCGTCCATGTTGGTCTTGCCCAGGATCACCAGGCCCGCCTCGCGCAGCCGGGTGACGAGCGTCGCGTCGTACGGCGGGATCCAGCCCTCGAGGATGCGCGACCCCGCCGTCGACGGCAGGCCCCTGGTCACGACGACGTCCTTCACGGCGATCGGCACGCCGGCGAGGGGACCCAGGGACTCGCCCGCGGCCCGCCGGCGGTCGACCTCGGCGGCCGCTGCGAGCGCCCCCTCGGTGTCGACGTGGAGGAAGGCGTGCAGGTCGCCGTCGACCGCGCCGATCCGGTCCAGGTGCGCCTGGGTCAGCTCGACCGAGCCGACCTCGCCGGCGGCCAGGGCCGCGGCCTGGTCGGCGGCGCTGCGCCGGACCAGCGGGGAGGAGGCAGCCATCAGTCCTCCTCGAGGATGCGCGGGACCTGGAACCGGCCCTGCTCGGTGGCGGGAGCACCGGCCAGCGCCTCCGCGGCGGTGAGGCAGGGCTTCGGCTCGTCCGCGCGCTGGACGTTGGTCAGCGGCAGCGGGTGCGAGGTCGGGGGATGTCGTCGGCCGCCACCTCGCCGACCCGCGCGACCGCGTCGAGGACGACGCCCAGCTGCCCGGCCAGCCGGTCCAGCTCGGTCTCGTCGAGGTCGATGCGGGCGAGCGCGGCGAGATGCGCGACCTCGTCGCGGGTGATGGCGGACATGGTGCCCGAGTCTAGGTGAGACCCGGTGGCGCTACGGCGCGCCCACGCTCCCCCGGGCCTCGCCGAGCAGGCGCAGGTTGGTGGGCGCCCGGGACGCCTCGCGGGTCTTGATCCAGGTGGTGACGTCCTGCGCCGTCAGCGGGCGGGCGACGTGCCACCCCTGGACGACGTCGCAGCCGAGGGTCCGGATCGCCTGCCAGGAGAGCTCGGTCTCGACGCCCTCCGCGACGACCAGCATGCCGAGGTCGTGGGACAGCAGGGCGATCGAGCGGACGACGCTGGCGTCGTCCTCGACGACGGCCGCGCGGCTGACGAAGCTGCGGTCGATCTTGACCTCGGCGACGGGCAGCCGGCGCAGCAGGGTCAGCGAGGACCAGCCGGTGCCGAAGTCGTCGAGCGCGATCCGCACGCCCAGGGTGTGCAGCCGGGCCAGCGTGCCCTCGGCCCGGCGCATGTCGGCGGTCAGGACCCGCTCGGTGATCTCGAGCGTGATCTTCCACGGCGGGACGCCGTGCATGGCCAGCCGGCGCTCCAGCCGCTCGGTGAAGCGGGTGTCGTGCAGGTCGCGGAACGAGACGTTGACCGAGATCGGGGTCTCGATGCCGATCTCGGCCCAGCGGGCCGACTGCGCGAGCGCCAGGTCCAGGACGACGTCGGTGAGCCGCTGCATCAGCCCGGACTGCTCGGCGAGCGGGATGAAGTCGTCCGGCGGGACCAGCCCGCGGACCGGGTGACGCCAGCGGACGAGGGCCTCGACCCCGCGCAGGTGGCCGTCGCGGGCGTCGCACTGCGGCTGGTAGTGCAGCTCGATCTGGCCGCGCTCGATGCCCTGGCGCAGCTCCCCCAGCACGCCCAGCCGGGACGGTGAGCCGCCGTCGCGCTCCGCGTCGTAGAGCTCGATGCCGGTCCGGTCGGCCTTGGCGACGTACATCGCGATGTCGGCGCGCGACAGGAGCTGCTCGTAGTCGCTCGCGTGCTCGGGCACCAGCGCGATACCCATGCTGGCCTCGAGGTCGAGCAGCTGCCCGTCCAGGACCAGCGGCTCGTCCAGCGCCACGCGGACCTGCTCGGCGACCTCCCAGACCGTCTCCAGGTCCGGCACCCGGCGCAGCAGGATGGCGAACTCGTCGCCACCCAGCCGGGCCACGACGTCGTCCGAGCGCAGCGAGGCGCGCAGCCGGTCGGCGACCCGGCGCAGCACCTCGTCGCCCACCGGATGGCCGAGGACGTCGTTGACCTCCTTGAACCGGTCCAGGTCGAGCAGGAACAGCGCGCAGGAGATCTCGCCGTGGTGGGCGCTGGCGATCGCGGCCCGGGTCTGGTCGACCAGGTGCTTGCGGTTCGCCAGGCCGGTCAGGTCGTCGCTCTGCGAGAGCCGCTGGCTCTCCCGGGAGGCGTTGGCGCTGAACTGGATCGCCAGCAGGGGGACGACGGTCAGCAGCATGGCCAGCGGGAACTGGTCCATCACCAGGATGACCAGCGGCGCCAGCGCGTACTGCGCGGCCGAGACCGAGAGCTGGAAGGGCAGGTCGGCCATCATCGCGCTGCCACTGCCCGGCCCCTCGGCGAGGGAGACCGCGACACCGACCAGCGCGGTGTTGGCGACGAAGCAGGCGATCGCGACGAGGAGGATGACCAGCAGCCCGTGCGCGTTGTTCTCGTTCCACGGCGCGGTCAGCGACGCGTGGTGGCGCAGCAGGAGCGCCACACCCCAGCCGGCCATGACGGTCAGCGAGTACTGCGAGATGTTGAACGCCGTGCGCCAGATGGCCCGGCGCTGGATCAGTCCGGTGGTCAGTGCGGCGATGGCGTGCAGCAGCATCGCCGGCAGCGGGCCGAAGTGGAGCAGCACGGGCAGGACGAAGGTCGCGGACCAGGCGACGCCCAGCGGGTCGGCGGCCGAGGTCAGGATCGGCCACACCTCGCCGGCGATGACGAGCACGCAGGCCAGCGCCAGCGCCTGCGCGGTCCGGCCCGAGATCTCGCCGAGGATGTCCCGGTCGACCCGGGCCAGCATGAAGCCGAGCAGCCCGAGACCGGCGAGGGTCACGATGGCGACATAACCCCCGAAGAGCGAGGGGTGCGGTGCCGTGCGCAGGTCACCCCGCCCGTCGTCCTCGCGCACGAACTCCCCTCCCCTCGCAGTTGCGACGCCGCTCCCCGGCCTGGCACCGAAGACGACCCAGCAGCAGATCCAACTGCAGACCTGCGTCTTCCGGGCAGCGCCACCCCGATGGCTGACCTGCCTTTCGCGGTAGTCCCCTGTCCCGCGCGCTCGCCAGGCTACGACGGGCAACCGGCCGTGGACAGAGAGTTGGGCAAATTCGTCTTAATCTCTTTCGGCCGTCGTTTCACCCAGCGCAGCCGGCCCGCCACCGAGCAGGAGAGTGAACTCCTGCTCGTCCAGGACGGGCACGCCGAGCTGGGCGGCGGTCTCGGCCTTGCTGCCCGGGCTGTCCCCGACCACGACGTACGACGTCTTCTTGGACACCGACCCGGAGGCCTTGCCGCCGCGGCGCAGGATCGACTCCCGGGCCTCGTCGCGGCTGTAGCCGGTCAGGCTCCCGGTCACGACGACGGTGAGCCCGTCGAGCGTGCGGGGCACCGAGTCGTCGACCTCGTCGGCCATCCGGACCCCCGCGGCGGCCCAGCGCCGGACGACCTCGGCGTGCCAGTCGACCGAGAACCACTCCGCGACCGCCTCGGCGATGGTCGGCCCGACACCCTCGACCGCGGCCAGCTGCTCGGCGCCCGCCGCCCGGATCGTCTCCATCGCGGGCAGCGCCTGGGCCAGGGCCCGGGCCGCGGTCGGGCCGACGTGCCGGATCGACAGGGCGACCAGGACGCGCCACAGCGGCTGACCCTTGGCCTTGGCCAGGTTGTCCAGCAGCTTGTGGCCGTTGGCGGAGAGCTCGCCGTCCTTGCGGGTGAACAGCGGCACGCCGCGCAGCTGCTCCTCGGTCAGGTCGAACAGGCCGCCCTCGTCGGTCAGGACCGGCGCACCGCCGTCGCGAGTCTCCAGCAGGGCGGCCGCTCCCTCGTAGCCGAGGGCCTCGATGTCGAAGGCGCCGCGGCCGGCGACGTGGAACAGCCGCTCGCGCAGCTGGGCCGGGCAGGACCTGGTGTTGGGGCAGCGGATGTCCTTGTCACCCTCGCGCTCCGGCCTGAGCGGCGTGCCGCACGCCGGGCAGGCCGACGGCATGACGAACTCGCGCTCGCTGCCGTCCCGCAGGTCGACCACGGGCCCGACGACCTCGGGGATGACGTCGCCGGCCTTGCGCAGCACCACCGTGTCGCCGATCAGGACGCCCTTGCGTCGGACCTCGTCGGCGTTGTGCAGGGTGGCCATCTCGACCGTCGAGCCGGAGACCTTGACCGGCTCCATCACGGCGAACGGCGTGACCCGGCCGGTGCGGCCGACGTTGACCTGGATGTCGAGCAGCCTGGTCGTGACCTCCTCGGGCGGGTACTTGAAGGCGATCGCCCATCGCGGCGCCCGGCTGGTCGAGCCGAGCCGGCGCTGGGTGGTCACCTCGTCGACCTTGACCACGACGCCGTCGATCTCGTGCTCGACCGAGTGGCGCTCCTCGCCGTACCGGTCGATGTACTCCTGGACCGCGGCCAGGTCGGGCACCACCCGGTAGTGCCGGCTCGTGGGCAGGCCCCAGGCCTTCATCAGCTCGTAGGCCTGGGACTGGCGCTCGATCTCCAGACCGTCGCGGACGCCGAAGCCGTGGACCAGCAGGTGGAGCGGGCGGGTCGCGGTCACCCGGGGGTCCTTCTGCCGCAGCGACCCGGCGGCCGCGTTGCGCGGGTTGGCGAACGGCGCCTTGCCGGCCTCGACCAGGGAGGCGTTGAGCTGCTCGAAGGCCTCGACGGGGAAGAAGATCTCGCCGCGGACCTCGAGCCGGCGGGGGACGACGTGCCCGGGCCGGCCCCTGGCGGCGGGCTTCAGGGTGCGCGGGATCTCGGCGATGGTGCGCACGTTGTTCGTGACGTCCTCGCCGACCCGCCCGTCACCCCGGGTCGCCGCCCGCACCAGCCGGCCGTCCTCGTAGAGGAGGTTGATCGCGAGGCCGTCGATCTTGAGCTCGCAGAGATAGCTGACGTCGGCCCCGCCCGCGTCCCGCCGCACCCGCTCGGCCCAGGCGGTGATCTCGTCGGCGCTGAACGCGTTGTCCAGGCTGAGCATCCGCTCGACGTGCTGCACCGGCGTGAAGTCGGTCGAGTAGGTCCCGCCGACGGTCTGGGTCGGGCTGTCGGGGGTTCGCAGGTCCGGATGCGCGGCCTCGATGGTCTCGAGCTCGCGGATCATCCCGTCGTACACGCCGTCGCTGATCGTCGGTGCGTCGCGCAGGTAGTAGGCGAACCGGGCCGCCTCGACCTGCTCGGCCAGGTCGGCCCAGCGCTGCCGCGCGGCCGATCGGGTCGTCGGGGCCGGCTTCTTTCGGGGCCGGCTTCTTTGGGGCCGGCTTCTTCTGGGGCTCACGGCACCATCCTGCCCGGTGTCGCCGACAGCCCGGCTCAGTCCTCGCGCGCCACGTCGGCCAGGGCCCGGGCCGCCGCGACGGCGCGACGCAGGATCGCGCGTACGGCGTCGGGCGAGGCCCCCGCGAGCCCGCAAGTAGGAGTCACGACGACCTGCTCGAGCCAGGGCGAGGCCAGGCCGAGACCTCGCCACGGCCGGCGTACGGCGTCGACCACCGCCGAGTCCGACGGCAGGCCGTCCGGCCGCTCCGCGCTCGCGGCCGCCGGCGCGGACGGCACTGCGCCGGCCCACAGCCGGACGCCCGCCTCGACCGCCTCGCCGAGCTCCTCCCAGGCCGCGGTCGTGACCAGCGCCAGGTCGACGCCGATGGCCTGGGTCCCGGTCCGGCGGAGCAGCCCGATCGGCACCTCGGCGGCGCAGGAGTGGATCGCGCTGGCGCCTCCGGCGGCGTGGATGGCCTCGATCACGGCGGCCAGCCCCTGCTCCGCCTCGACGATGTCCAGGGCCCGCACCAGGCCGTAGCCGGAGGCGGTCGGCAGCCGTCCGGCCAGCGCGGTCGGGAGGCTGGGCTCGTCGACCTGCACCACCAGGCGGGCACCGGGAACCGCGGCCCGGACCGAATCCATATGCAGCGCAACGCCATCGGCCAGCGAGCCGATCAGGTCGCGGCGCGCGCCGGGGTCGGTGAGAGCCCGCTCGCCGCGGGGCAGCCACAGCGAGGCGGCCAGGGTCCACGGGCCGGTGACCTGCACCTTGAGCGGGCCGGCATAGCCGTCGAACGTCTCGGCCAGGTCGTCGAGGTCCGAGCGCAGGTAGGAGCCCGCCTGCCGCGCGTCGCGGCCGGGATGGTCGACCAGCCGCCAGCCGTGCGGCTGGAGCTCCACCGGCAGGTCGACCAGCAGGGCACTGCCGCGACCGATCAGGTCGGCACCCGGGCCGCGGTGCGGCAGCTCCGGCAGGTGCGGCAGGTCGGGCAGCAGGTCGCGGACGGCGGCGAGGGCCTCGCGCATGCGGGTCCCCGGCATCGAGCCGACGCCGGTGGCGGCGCCGGCCGCGACCTGCGCGTCGCTCACGCGGCGGTCGAGACGATCCGGCCGGCGGCGAGCACCCGGCCGCCGTCGTAGAGCACCAGGCCCTGGCCGGTGGCCACGCCTCGGACCGGGGCGTGCAGGCTCGCGGTCAGCTGCTCACCGTCGTACGCCGCGGTGCACGGCACGGGCTCGGCGTGCGCGCGGACCTGGGCCAGGCACTCGCGGCCCGGCTCGAGCCCGGTGCCGGCGACGCCGGAGGGGAACGCGGCGGCGCCGGCCACCAGCCGGGAGATGTCGAGCCGTCCGGCCGGCCCGACCGTGACCTGGCCGCTGACCGGCTCGATGCCCAGGACGTAGCGCGGCTTGCCGTCGGCCGCGGGCGTCCCGAGCCGCAGCCCGTGGCGCTGGCCGACGGTGAACGCGTAGGCGCCGTCGTGCCGGCCGAGCACCGTGCCTGCCTCGTCGACGAACGCGCCCGGTCGCGGGCCGAGCCGGCCGGCCAGGTAGCCCGCGGTGTCGCCGTCCGAGACGAAGCAGATGTCGTGGCTGTCGGGCTTCTGCGCCACGGTGAGCCCGCGGCGCCCCGCCTCGGCCCGCACGTCGCTCTTGCGGGTGCCGCCGAGCGGGAACATCGCGCCGGCCAGCTGGGCCTCGGTCAGGACGGCCAGGACGTAGGACTGGTCCTTGGCCGGGTCGACCGCGCGGTGCAGCTGGCGCTGGGTGCGCCCGGCGTCGTCGAGGGTGGTCTCGACCCGGGCGTAGTGGCCGGTGCAGACGGCGTCGAAGCCGAGCGCCCTCGCCTTGTCCAGGAGGGCGCTGAACTTGATCTGCTCGTTGCAGCGCAGGCAGGGGTTCGGGGTGCGCCCGGCGGCGTACTCGGCGACGAAATCATCGACGACGTCGGCCTGGAAGCGCTCGGACATGTCCCAGACGTAGAACGGGATGCCGAGCACGTCGGCGGCCCGGCGGGCGTCACCGGCGTCCTCGGCCGTGCAGCAGCCTCGCGCCCCGGTCCGCAACGTCGCGGGGTTGCGGGACAGCGCCAGGTGCACGCCGACGACGTCGTGGCCGGCGTCGACCGCGCGGGCCGCCGCGACCGCCGAGTCGACCCCGCCGCTCATCGCGGCCAGCACCCGCATCAGCCGACCGCCGTCCGGATCGTCGGCTCGGCGGCGGCCGCCGGGCGCGAGGCGAGACCGGCGTGCCGGGCCCGCTCGACGGCGTCCGGCAGGGCCGCCACCAGGGCGTCCACGTCGGCCCGGGTCGAGGTGTGCCCGAGGCTGAACCGCAGGGCCCCGCGGGCGTCGTCAGGGGCGACGCCCATGGCGAGCAGCACGTGGCTGGGCTGCGGCACGCCGGCCTGGCAGGCCGAGCCGGTCGAGCACTGCACGTCTGCGGCGTCCAGCAGGTAGAGCAGCGAGTCGCCCTCGCAGCCGGCGAAGGTCACCAGCGCGTTGCCGGGCAGTCGGCCGGACGGGTCCGGGTCGCCCCGCAGGACGGCGTCGGGGACGGCCTGCAGCACCCGGCGGACCAGCTCGTCGCGCAGCGCGCCGATCCGCACGGACTCCTCCGCGAGCCGGCGTACGGCGAGGTCGGCGGCCACCGCGAAGGCGCGGATCGCGGCGACGTCCAGGGTCCCGCTGCGGACGCCGCGCTCCTGGCCGCCGCCGTGGGTCAGGGGGACGAGCTGAGCGTCGCGGCGGGCGAGCAGGGCACCGACCCCGACCGGTCCGCCGATCTTGTGCGCGGACAGGGTGACCAGGTCCAGGCCGCTCGCCCCGAAGTCCACGGGGACCTGCCCGAGGGCCTGGACCGCGTCGGAGTGCACGGGTACGCCGCGGCGCTGGGCGTGGGCCACGACGTCGTCGAGCGGCTGCAGCGTGCCGACCTCGTTGTTGGCCCACATCACCGTGACCAGCGCGACGCCGTCCGGCGCTCGCTCCAGCTCCTCGGCGAGGGCGTCGACCCGCAGCCGGCCCAGGACGTCGACCGGCAGCCACGTCACCTCGGCGCCCTCGTGCCGCTCCAGCCAGTCGACCGTGTCCAGGACCGCGTGGTGCTCGATGTCACTGACGAGCACCCGGCTGGCGGCCGGCCGCTGGGCCCGGCGGGCCCAGTAGGTGCCCTTGACCGCCAGGTTGTCCGACTCGGTGCCGCCGCTGGTGAAGACGACCTCGCTCGGCCGGGCCGCGACCGCCGCGGCCAGGAGCTCGCGGGACTCCTCGACGACCCGTCGCGCGGCCCGCCCGGAAGTGTGCAGGGACGAGGCGTTCCCGGTCACCGCGAGCTGCTCGGTCATCGCCTCGAGAGCCTGCGGAACCATCGGCGTCGTCGCCGCATGGTCGAGGTAGGCGATCACGACCGCCGAGTTTAGTCCTAGGGCTAGCGGCGGGCCTTCTTGCGGCGCGGCTGCTTGGCCCCGGCCTGCTCGCGGACGTCGACGGGCGCCTGCTCCCGCAGGTCGATCGTCTCCGGCTGCTCAGGCTCGGCGTCGTAGCGCCAGACCAGCGGGGTGAACTCCAGGGCGGACCACTGGAACTCGGTGCTCGGCAGGCTCGGGGTCGACGGCGGCTCGTCGTCGGGCTCGCTGTCGGGCTGGCTGTCGGGCTCGCTGTCGGCCTCGGCCGCCGGCTCTGCCGCCGCTTCGGCAGCCGGCTCGGTGACCTCTGCCGCCGGCTCGGTCGACCTCTGCCGCCGGCTCACCGACGTCCGGGCCCGGCGCCTCGTCGACGGCGTCGTCGGGCATCTCCTGAGCGGTCCCGGAGTCCTCGGGGGTCACCTCGTCGACCCGCTCCCTGTCCTGCTCCACGGCTTGCGTCTCGTCCCGGTGGTGTTCGTCGGCCACGACTACCGGCTCCTCAGCTGCTGCGGGCTCGGCGACGGCCGCCGGCTCGGAGGGCTCAGCCTTGCCCACCTCCTGCGGCGTGGCAACCGCCATCCGGGTCGGGGTGGCGCCGTTCGTGGCGCCGTTCGTGGCGCCGTTCGTGGCGCGGTTGGTGGCGGCGTTGCTGGCGCCGGTGGCGGTCGCGGTGCTAGCGCCCACGCTCGATCCGTTGGCGGAACCGTTGGCTGCGGCGCTACCGGCGGGCGGGCGGTCGGTCGAGGCCGAGACGGCGGAGGCGCCTTCCCGCAGGTCGATGACGACGGGCAACGGGACGGGCCAGGTCCGGACGGGCCTGGCTGGCGTGGCCTTGGCCGGAGCCGGCCTGACGGGCGGGGCCTTCGGACCGGCCTTGGCCGGCGCCGGGCTGGGTGCCTCGGCAACCGGCACGGGGACCGGCCGGGGCGTCGGCGCCACCGTCGGGACCGGCCGGCTCGACGCCGGCACCTGGGGCGAGCCCGCGGGGACGGGGCGCGTGGAGTCGGGCCGGCGCCGGCGTACCCACCAGAGGATCGCGAGCAGGGCGGCCAGGACCAGCAGGAGCAGGCCGACCAGCAGGGCGGTCCGGCCCGAGCCGGAGGACGACGCCGGCGTAGCTGCACGGGCCGGTGCCGCGGCCGAGCCGCCGGTCGTGCCGGCGCCGGAGGAGGCCGCTGCGGAGGCGCCGTTGCCGTCCAGGGCCGCCGTCGCACGGCCGCCGCCGACGGTGACGGCGAGCGGGTCGCGGGTGAGCGCCTTGGCGACCACCATCACGGACGAGCGCCAGCGCGCCACCATCGTGTCCAGGCTGGCCAGCCCGGTGGTGAACCCGGTCGCCGCGGTGTAGCTGCCGGCACCGGCACTGCCGACGGCCCGCCAGGCGTCCGAGCACGACGACCCGACGGCCAGGGTGTCCACGACGACGCCCGCCGGTGGCGTTCCGGGAGCCGCCTCGTCACACGTCGTCAGGACGAAGATGTGCTGTACGCCGGCTCCGACAGCGGCCGCGACGCCGGACGTCACGGTGGCTGCCGTACCGGCTCGCTGGTGGGCCAGCTGACCCATGAAGGCGTCGCGGTTGACGCCGGGCCGGGACGCCGCGGTGCTCGAGGGGACGGCTGAGGACAGGACGAGCGGCACCTGCGGCGGCAGCTCCTGGACCAGCTCGGCGACCAGGCCCTGGGCCTGCGGCAGCGACTGGGCCGAGGCGTCGACCACGACGGCCAGCGGCTGGTTGGCGGAGAGCTGCCACGCGGTCGTCGCCTGGAGGGGCTCGCCGGACTGGGTCACGATCAGCTGGGGCGGCTCGCCGAGGCCGAGACCGGGGACGCCGCCCACGACGAGGTCGACGAACGGGTAGCCGAGCGTGTCCACACCCGAGATGGTCAGCCGCGGGGTGCCGGCGTCGGCCTCAGCGATCCCCGACGAGGAGGTGAGAGTCAACGTGGCGACGGCGGCCACCGCGGCGACCGTCGCGACGGCAGCGGTGACCGTCCGGACCGGCGTTCGGGCCCGCCCCCGGCGTTCCGGCCTGCTCATACGCTGGACCGTCCCTCGCACTGCTCCGCCTCCTCAGGCTCCCCCGTCGACCAGCTCTCCCACCGCGGTACATCTTCACCCGACATCAACGAAAATGCCTAAGAACAAGCAAATCTCGACTCCCCGTCAATGCGCAGTCACGCTCTGCCGACAACAGATCCCTCAATTTTCAGAAAGTGCTCCGTTTAGGCTTGCAGAACGCGAATTCGGCTCTACCGTCCGACCATGAGCCACCCGCAACGCCGGCGCGCGTCCTCCGTCTTGATCGTCCTCCTCGCGGCCGCCGCCGTGGCCCTGTCGGGCGGAGCCGCATCGGCTGCACCGGCCGCCGTCTCGGCCGGTCTCCCGGCATCGACGTCCGGGGCAGCAGGTGCCAGCGCCGTCGTGACCCTCGTGCACGGTGTTCGCGGTCTGCTGGCCGATGTGGTCGTGGACGGCAAGACCGTGCTCCAGGGCTTCGCCTACGAGCGCGCGTCGGCCCCCATGCAGCTCCCGGCCGGCACTCATCGTGTCGAGGTCTTCACTGCGGGTCAGGCCCACACCAAGGCGCTGCTGGACGTCAAGCTCACCGTGAAGGCCGGCCAAGTCCTCACTGCCGCAGTCGGTTTCGACGCCAAGGGCGGTCCGAAGGCGTACGTGTTCGACAACCGGCTCACCTCGGCGGCCCACTCCGCGAGCTCGATCGTGGTCCGCAACGTGTCGCAGGGCGACGCGCCCCAGGTGCTGATCGACGGCCGGTCCGCCAGCGGGGCTCTCGCCGCCGGCTCGCAGGTGATCCGCGGCGTCCAGCCCGGCAGCCACACCGTCGGCCTCAAGGTCAACGGTGCCTGGTTGCTCACCAACCAGCCGGTGAACGCGACATCAGGTCGGGCCATGGTCGTGTACGTCGTGGGACGTCAACCGGCGAAATCCATTGCGCTGGTTGCAGACTCGGTCAAGCCGAGCACCGTCGCCGCCGCTGCCGTCAACTCGGGTGGGCTCCCGCCCGCGACCTCGGCCCGCGTCGTACCGGCCTGGATCTCGTTGACCGCACTGGGCTCCGGGCTCGCCGCACTCCTGCTGCTCGGCCGCCGGCGGATACGCCCCTCGGTGGCCCTCGCCGGTCGCCGTGCAGCTGACGCGTCCTGAGCCAGCGGCGCGAGCGGTCGCGGCGGGCGTCGCGCTGCTCGCGATCCTGCTCGGCGTGACCGGACTGGTCGTCCACGAGAGCCGCCCTGCCACGGCCGCACCGTCGGCCCCGGACATTGGCGTCGTCTCGGGCCGCCCTTCTGTTCCGTCGCCCGGAACGCCTTCTAGAACTGCGCTCAGTGACGGCCCAGACACACTGAGCACGCATTCCACAAAACTGGGCGCGCAGGGCTCGAATGGTGCGGCGCCGGCTCGGGTCTCGGTCCCCCGGTTGCACATTGCGGCCGCGCCGGTGCCGACGGGGCTTGCCTCGGACGGCCGCTCCCTCGCCCTGCCTCCGTCGGCCCGGACCGTGGTCTGGTGGGCGTACGGCGCCACGCCGGGCGCGACGAGCGGAACGGTGCTGCTGGCAGGGCACGTGTCGTGGAACGGCCGGCCCGGCCGCCTCGGGCAGATCGGCCGGCTGCGCCTGGGAGACCGGCTCACGGTCACCCGGCATGACGGCGTCTCGGTGAGCTATGCGGTGACCGGACGCCGCCGGGTGCCGAAGATGTCCCTGGACCGGCTGGGCCTGTTCGCCACGGGCGGCCCGGCCCGGCTGGTGCTCGTCACCTGCGGCGGCGCCTTCGACGCCGCCCGGCACTCCTACGAGGACAACGTCGTGGTCCAGGCACGGCCCGTCGGCTGAGCGCCGCGCATCCTGCCCAGCCGCTACCGGGCCGACTCGATCTCGCTGGTCGCGGCGGGGAGGACGGCGAACAGGTCGCCCACGACCCCGAAGTCGGCGAGCTCGAAGATCGGAGCCTCGGAGTCCTTGTTCACCGCCACGATCGTCTTCGAGGTCTGCATGCCCGCGCGGTGCTGGATCGCGCCGGAGATGCCGCACGCGACGTACAGCTGTGGGGAGACGGTCTTGCCGGTCTGACCCACCTGGTTGGCGTGCGGGTACCAGCCGGCGTCGACGGCGGCGCGGGAGGCGCCCACGGCCGCACCGAGGGAGTCGGCGAAGGTCTCGACCGGCCCGAAGTCACCACCGGTCCCCCGTCCGCCGGACACCACGATGGAGGCCTCGGTCAGCTCGGGACGGCCGCTCTTCTCGCGCGGCTTGCGGTCGGTGATGCGGGCCGCCTTGGCCGCGTCGGAGAGCGTGACCGCAATGGCGCTGTCCTGCGGCGTGGCCGAGTTCGCCTGCGGCGCAGCGGAGTTCGGCTTGACTGTGATGATCGGCGTGCCCTTGGTCACTGACGCCTGCACCGTGAACGAGCCGGCGAACGCGGACTGCGTCGTGACCGGGCCCGCAGGGCCGGGCTGCACGTCGATGGCGTCGGTGATCAGGCCCGAGCCCGTCTTGACCGCCAGGCGTGCGGCGACCTCCTTGCCCTCGGCGTTGCTCGCGATCAGGACGGCGGCAGGCGAGCACTGCTCGACCAGCTGGGCCAGCACCTCGGCCTTGGGCGCGACCAGGTAGTCGGTGACGTCGGCCGCGTCCGAGGCGTAGATCCTCGCCGCGCCGTACTCGCCGAGGGTCGCGCGGGCCTGGTCCAGGCCGGTGCCCAGGAACACCGCACTGGGCTCGCCCAGCCGGGCCGCGATGGTCAGCAGCTCGAGGGTCGTCTTGCGGACATCGCCGTCGACGTGATCGACGAGGACGAGGACTTCGGCCATGGGTGGGCTCCTGGCTGCTGCGCTCGCTGGTGGTCAGGCGAGCTTGGGGTGGGTCAGACGAACTTGTGGGTGGTGAGGTACTCGGCGAGCTGGTGCCCGCCGGTGCCGTCGTCGGTCACGACCTGGCCCTTCTCGCGCGGCGGGCGGGCGGCGAACGACGCGACCGCGGTCCAGGCCGCGTCCAGCCCGACCTGGTCGGCCGGGACGTCGATGTCGGCCAGCGCCCACACCTCGACCGGCTTCTTCTTGGCCGCCATGATCCCCTTGAACGACGGGTAGCGGGGCTCGTTGATCTGGTCGGTGACGCTCACCACGGCGGGCAGGCTGGCGGTGATCGTCTCGGTCGAGGTGTCCCCGTCGCGCCGGATCGTCGCGGTGCCGCCGTCCACGGTCAGCTCGGAGGCGAAGGTCACCTGCGGAAGGCCGAGCCGTTCGGCCAGCATCGCCGGCACCACGGACATCGTGCCGTCGGTGGAGGCCATGCCGGTCAGGACCAGGTCGGGGCGGCCGATCTTCTCGATCGCCCGGGCCAGTACCAGGGAGGTCGCGACGGCGTCGGAGCCGTGCAGCGCGTCGTCCTTCACGTGGACGGCCTTGTCGGCGCCCATCTGCAGGGACTTGCGGATCGCCGTCCCGGCCTGCTCCGGCCCGACCGTCAGCACCGTCACCGAGCTGTCGGCGCGGTCACCGCCCGCGCCCTCGGCCAGCTTCAGGGCCTCCTCGACGGCGTACTCGTCCAGCTCGCTCAGCAGGCCGTCGACGCCGACGCGGTCGGTGGTGTTGTCGCTGGAGCTGAAGGTGCGCGCCGCCTGGGCGTCCGGCACGTACTTGACGCAGACCACGATGTCCATGAGGCCCGAGGCTACCTGCGGGTCAGGGCCCCTCACCCGCCGAGCCGACGGTGACCTCGCCCACACTGCGGCTGGGGCGCTGCTCTGCCGCCGCCGCCCGGATGGCCTGGGCCTCCAGCCGGTTGCGCACGGCCCGGCCGGGCACGCCGGCGATGACCGAGCCGTCGGCGTACTCACCCCGCGCCACCGAGTGGGCCGCCAGCACGCAGCCGCGGCCCATCGTCGTACCCCGCAGGACCGAGGAGCGGACCCCGAGCCAGCAGCCCGGGCCGATCCGGACCGGCGACTTGACCAGGCCCTCGTCCTTGATCGGCCGGCCGGGCTCGGCCGAGCCACCACCGGGCGGCTCGAGGCGGTGGTCGAAGTCGCCGAGGTAGACCCAGTCGGCCACCATCGAGGCGGCGCCGATCTCGACGTCCAGGTAGCAGTTGACCGCCGTGTCCCGGCCGAAGACCGCTCGGTCGCCGATCCGCAGGGTGCCCTCGTGGGCCCGCAGCCGGGTCAGGTCGCCGACATGGACCCATGGCCCGACGATGAGCCGCCCGTAGCCCGGGCGCGCGTAGAGCGTGACGCCGCGGCCGAGGAAGACCATGCCCTCCAGGACGACGTGCGGGTTGCGCAGCCGGAACGCCGCGAGGCGCGCGTAGCGCAGGAGGTAGCCCGGCGTGTAGGCCCGGTGGGCGAGCACCCAGCGCAGGCTCCGGGCGGTGAGGTACCGGGCCTGGCGCGGGTCCCGGCCCTGCCGGAGCCGGACGGCCCAGGCGGCCAGCACCCCGTCGCCCAATGCTCTCGGCCCCAGCACCCGCCGTACGTTACGTGCTCCCATCCGGCCGCAGTGCTCCATCCCGGCCGGTGATCTCGCCCCAGTCCGGCCTCGATCACCGGCCGGACTGGAGCACGGCGACCTCGCGGGGCCGGGCCTGTGGATGACCCGGGCCGGCCTGGCGGGTTGCTGCGATGGTCCCGGCATGGACGATCCCTACCTCCCCCTCGTCTTCACCAGGGCGCAGGCGATCCTGCTGGGCCTGACCCGCCATGCCGTGACCTGGCGCGTCCGGAGCGGCCGATGGCACGTGCTACGGCCCGGCTGCTTCTGTACGACGCAGACGTGGGCCGCCGCGACCGTCGACCAACGGCACCTGCTGACCGCACTCGCCGCCATGGCCGGGCCACACCGTCGAGAGACGGTCAGCCACCTGACCGCTGCGCTGGCCTATGGCTGGCCCGGGCCCATCGATCCGCCGAGCGAGCCCTGGTTCACCATCGACCCGCAGGAGCGCGTGCCCACCAGACGGCGCAGCGGCGTGGTCCGCCAGGTCGCCCCGCTGCCGGCCGGCCATGCGCGCGACGTCGGGTCGCTCGCCATCACCTCGCCGGCGCGCACCGTCGCGGACTGTCTGCGCCATCTGCCGGCCGAGGACAGCCTCCCGGTCGCCGACGCCGCGGTCCGGGCCGGCGTCAGCATCGAGGCGGTGGACCGCATCCTGCGTTGGCAGGCCCTCTGGCCCTATGCCGCACGCGCGGTCGCGACCGTCGGGCAGGTCGACGGTCGCCGGGAGAACTGGTTGGAGTCACGCTCGGCGGTCGCCCACCGCCAGCTCGGCCGCCCAGCCGCCGTGCCACAGGTCGACGTCTTCGACGCTCGTGGCGCGCACGTCGGCCGGGTGGACTTCCTCTGGGTCGAGGCGGGCGTCATCGGAGAGTCCGACGGCTGGGACAAGTACCGCGCCGATGGATCCGCCGATCGCCGGCTCGAAGCGGTGCCGGACCTGATGTCCGCCGCCGTTCTCCGTGCCGAGAAGGCCCGCGAGGACCGGCTGCGTGACCTCGGCTACGAGCTGGTCCGGTGGACCGCGGCCGACGCCCTCCATCCCAGGCGCGAGCTGGCGGAGAGGCTGCGGCGCGCGTTCGCGCGGGCGGACCGCAGCCGCATCATCGGGACCGCCCGGCCGACCGCCGTACCCCCTGCCCGGCCCGTGGACGCTGCGGGCCTGGTCGGCCTGACCGATCTGGCTCGGGGGCGCGACTTCCTCCTCGAGGCTCAGCCGTACTCCAGTCCGGCCGGGGATCTGGCCTCGTGACGTTCGCGATCACCGGCCGGAGTGGAGTACGGCGGCCGGATGGGAGCACGCGGGATGGGGGCCGGGCCCGGGTCAGGGGGCCACGCCGGTCACGGCGACGTTGTAGAAGAGCGCGGGCGGTACGACGCGGGCCCGGGTCAGCAGCCGGTCGACGGCCGACAGCCGCAGCCAGGACCGGTACGCGAACATCGACCACCCCCAGCCGAGCCGGTCGGGGTTCACCGCCGCCTCGAAGGTCCGGACCGGCCAGCCCAGGAACGCCGCCGTCAGCTCCTCGGTCTGGGTCCGGACGTCGACCGCACCGGCCCGCAGGGCCATCCGGGCCAGCTCCCCAGGGTCGAACGTGTGCAGGTCCACGACGGCCTCGAGCGCCGCCGCGCGGGACGACTCGTCCAGCTCCGACTGCGGCCGGGCCCACCGCTCGCGCAGAGGGCCCAAGCGGGTCACCCGCGTCGTGGCCGCCCAGGTCAGCCGGCCCAGCCGCCGCGCGTACCAGTCCCCGACCCGGGTCGGCTCGCCGGCGATGACCAGCCGCCCCCCAGGGCGCAGCACCCGCAGCATCTCCCGGAAGGCCAGCTCGACGTCCGGGACGTGGTGGATCACCGCGTGCCCGACGACCAGGTCGAACTCGCCGTCGCCGTACGGCAGCCGCTCGGCATCGCCCACCCGGCCCTCGACCTCGAACCCGAGCCGCCGCGCGTTCGCCTGGGCCGCGGCCACCATCCCCGGGGACAGGTCGCTGACGCAGACCTCAGACAGCACGCCGGCCTGCCGCAGGTTGAGCGAGAAGAAGCCCGTGCCCGCGCCGATCTCGAGCGCGCGGCCGTAGGGCCAGCCCTCCCGGCCGGCCACCGCTGCGAACCGGTCCCGCGCGTAGCTGATGCAGCGGTCGTCGAACGAGATCGACCACTTCTCGTCGTACGTCGACGCTTCCCAGTCGTGGTAGAGCACCTGCGCGAGCTTCGTGTCGCCCCAAGCCTTTTCGACGTCCTCGGCGGATGCACCCATGCGCCGTCAGCGCCCCTCGAAGACGGCCTTGCCCGGCCCCGACTCGACGAACGACGCCATGCCGATCTCCCGGTCCCGCGTCGCGAACAGGGCGGCGAACTGCATCCGCTCGATCTCCAGCCCGGTCGCGAGGTCGACCCCGAGCCCCCGGTCGATGGCTTCCTTCGCAGCCCGCAGCGCGTACGCCGGACCGCCGACGTACCGCTCGACCCGGCGACGGGCAGCCGGGTACACCTCCCCGGCCGTCTCCACCACCTCGTCGACCAGCCCGATGTCGAGGGCCTCAGCTGCCCCGACGAACCGCCCGGAGAAGATCAGGTCCTTGGCCTTGGCCGCCCCCACCAGCCGCGAAAGGCGTTGTGTCCCACCGGCTCCCGGGATGATGCCGAGCAGGATCTCGGGCTGGCCGAGCTTGGCGTCGGCCGCGCAGACCCGGAAGTCGCAGGCCAGGGCCAGCTCGCACCCACCGCCCAGGGCATAGCCGGTGACCGCGGCGACGGTCGGCTGGGGCAGCCCGGCGAGCGCGGTGAAGGCGGCCTGCAGTGCACCGGAGCGGTCGACCATGTCGGTGTACGACATCGTCTGCATCTCCTTGATGTCCGCACCGGCGGCGAACACCTTCTCCCCGCCGTGGACGACGACCGCGGCGATGTCCGACCGGCCCCGGATCTCGGCGCAGAGCGCGGCGAGCTCGTCCTGCACGTGCGCATTGAGGGCGTTCATCGGAGGCCGGTCGAGCCGGATCGTGCCGATGCCGCCGTCGACGTCGAGGGTCAGGAAGTCAGCCACTGCGCGAGCCTAGCCCGGCGTTTGCCAGAATCCCGCCCATGCCCTCGTCCGGACCACCCGATCTGCCGCCCCCGCTCGGCGTGACCTTGAGGGACGACGGCAGCGCGGACGTCGCGGTCTACGCCGGCCACGCGGACGGCGTGGAGGTCTGCCTGTTCGATGCCGACGACGCGGACGGTGAGAGCGAGCGCCGGGTCCCCTTGGACGCGCGTTCGCACGGCACCTGGTTCGCGCGCGTGCCGGACCTGCGGGCGGGCCAGCACTACGGCCTACGGGCGCACGGACCCTGGGAGCCCGCCCGCGGCCTGCGGCACAACCCGGCCAAGCTCCTCCTCGACCCGTACGCCCAGGCCGTCGCCGGCACCGTCACCTGGGCCCCACAAGTCTTCGGCCACACCGTCGGCGCCGACCTGCGGGGCGACCCCAGCATCCGCGACGACCGCGACTCCGCGGCGTACGTCCCTCGAGGTGTGGTGCTGGACAACGGGTTCGACTGGGGCGATGACGCGCGGCCGGAGGTGCGCTGGGCGGACACGGTGATCTACGAGGCCCACGTCCGCGGCCTCACGGCGCGCCACCCACGGGTGCCGGAGGAGCTGCGCGGGACGTACGCCGGAGTGGCGCACCCCGCCGTGATCGACCACCTGGTCGGCCTGGGCGTGACGACGCTGGAGCTGTTGCCGGTCCACGCGTTCGTCAGCGAGCCGGCCCTGGCCCGGCGCGGATCGGCCAACTACTGGGGCTACAACACGTTGAGCTTCATGGCTCCGCACCCGGCGTACGCCACCCACGCCGATCCCCAGCGGGCGGTGACCGAGTTCAAGGGCATGGTGCGGCTGCTCCACGAGGCCGGCATCGAAGTGATCCTGGACGTGGTCTACAACCACACCTGCGAGCAGGGCGCGGACGGCGCGACCCTGTCGCTGCGGGGCCTGGACAACCGGGCGTACTACCGGCTCGACTGGCAGGGCCGCGACGTCGACGTGACCGGCTGCGGCAACACCGTCGACCTGCGCCACCCGGTCCCCCTGCGGCTGGTCCTGGACTCGCTGCGCCACTGGGTGCAGGACCTGCACGTCGACGGCTTCCGGTTCGACCTGGCGACGGCGCTGGCCCGCGGCCGCGACGACGCCTACGACCCCGACCACCCGTTCCTGATGGCGCTGCGCACCGACCCGGTCCTGTCCCGGGTCAGGCTGGTCGCCGAGCCCTGGGACGTCGGTCAGCACGGCTGGCGGACCGGCCAGTTCCCACCGCCCTTCGCGGAGTGGAACGACCGCTACCGCGACTGCGCGAAGACCTTCTGGCTGGCCGACGGCGCGCGCCAGGCCGCCGGCCAGACGGGCCACGGCGTGCGCGAGCTCGCGACCCGCCTGGCCGGGTCGCAGGACCTCTTCGGCACCCGCGACCGCGGCCCGCTGGCATCGGTCAACTACCTGGCCTCGCACGACGGCTTCACCCTCGCCGACGCGACGGCCTACGACCGCAAGCACAACGAGGCCAACGGCGAGCAGGGCCGGGACGGCCACGGCGACAACCGCTCGTGGAACCACGGCGTCGAGGGCCCGACCGACGACATCGCCGTCCAGGAGGCTCGTCACCTGTCACTGCGCAACCTCCTCGGCACCCTCCTGCTGTCGACCGGCGTGCCGATGATCTGCGCCGGCGACGAGATGGGCCGCACCCAGCTGGGCAACAACAACGCCTACTGCCAGGACAACGAGATCTCCTGGCTCGACTGGGATCTCGCGCCGTGGCAGGAGGAGCTGCTGGCCACGACGAGGCGCCTGCTCGCCCTGCGCCACGAGCATGCCGTGCTGCGCCAGCGGCAGTTCTTCGAGGGCCACCCGCGGCGCTCGGACGGCTCGACCGACCTCACGTGGTTCGACGCCGAGGGCCGGCGGATGGACCCGGGCCGCTGGAACGACACAGGGGTGCGGACGGTCCAGATGGCCCTCAACGGCAACGGCAGCGGCTTGGACGGCCAGTCGCTGCTCGTCGTCGTGCACGGTGGCCTCGAGCTGGAGGTCACCCTGCCCGGCGAGCCGTTCTCCGCCGACTACGACCTGCTCTGGGACAGCGCGCACCCCAGCCCGGACCCGTTGGGGGACAACGAGTCTCGGGACGAGCCGCACCCCGCCGGCACCGCGGTCGAGCTCGCGGTGCCCAGCGTGCGCCTCTACGCCATGGTGGCGCGGACGGCCGATTGAGTCAGGCGTTCGCCACGAGCCCGAGCTCCGCGCTGCTGGCCATGCCGCCGTGCCGGGGCAGGACCCGCACCGTGTAGCCGAACGAGCCGGTACGCCGAAGGCTGAGGTCACCCTCGAACCGGTGCCGCCCGCCCTCGTAGGCCTCGGCGTGCTCGAGCGCGACCGTGGTGGCCTCGGGGCCGATCTCGTCGGCCTCGCTGACCCGCCCGTGCACGACCTGGACCGTGACGTCCTCCGGCTCGAGACCGTCGAGGTTGACGAAGGCCCGCACGTGCAGGACGTCGCCGACCTGCGGGGAGTCGCTGACGCCCGAGGACTCCACGTGGTCGACCCGCACGGTGGGCCACGCCTCGCGGACCTCGGACTTCCAGGCCGCGAGGTCCCGGGCGCCGACGTACTTCGCGCCGTTGAGGGCCCGGCCGGCCGCGGTGGCCGGCGCGTAGAGCGTGGAGACGTAGTCCCGGACCATCCGCGTGGCCAGGACCTTCGGCCCGAGGGTGGACAGGGTGTGGGTGACCATCTCCATCCAGCGGGTGGGCACGCCGTCGTCGTCGCGGGCGTAGAACCGCGGCGCCACCTGGGTCTCGATCAGCTCGTAGAGCGCGGCCGCCTCGAGGTCGTCGCGCGCCTCGGGGTCCTCGACGCCGTCGGCGGTCGGGATGGCCCAGCCGTTCTCACCGTCGAACCACTCGTCCCACCACCCGTCCAGGATGGAGAGGTTGAGGCCGCCGTTGAGGGCGGACTTCATGCCCGAGGTGCCGCACGCCTCGAACGGCCGCAGCGGGTTGTTCAGCCACACGTCACAGCCCGGGTAGAGCGACTGGGCCATGGCGATGTCGTAGTTGGGCAGGTAGGCGATGCGGTGCCGGACCTCGGGGTCGTCGGCGAACTTCACCATCTGCTGGATCAGGCTCTTGCCGGTGTCGTCGGCGGGGTGGGACTTGCCGGCGATGATGATCTGCACCGGGCGCACCGGGTCGAGCAGCAGCGCCTTCAGCCGGTCCGGGTCACGCAGCATCAAGGTCAGCCGCTTGTACGTCGGCACCCGCCGGGCGAAGCCGATCGTCAGGACGTCCGGGTCGAGGATGTCGCTGGTCCAGCCCAGCTCGGCCTTGCTGGCGCCCCGCTTGAGCCAGGACGAGCGCACCCGCCGGCGGGCCTCGATGACGAGCTGCTCGCGCAGGTCGCGGCGGCAGGACCAGATGTCGCCGACCGGGATCTCGGCGATCCGCTGGAAGGCTCCCTCGTCCAGGTTGTCACCCAGGTGCCGCTCGGCCAGCTCGACGATCTTGCGGTCGGCCCAGGTCGGCGCGTGCACGCCGTTGGTGATGGACGCGATCGGCACCTCCTGGTCGTCGAAGCCCGGCCACAGCCCGTCGAACATGTGCCGGCTCACCGCGCCGTGCAGCTGCGAGACGCCGTTGGCGCGCTGCGAGAGCCGCAGGCCCATGACGGCCATGTTGAAGACCCCGGCCTCGCCTCCGGGATAGTCCTCGACACCCAGCGAGAGGATCTTGTCGACCGGGATGCCCGGCACGGCGTTGTCGCCGCCGAAGTAGGTCTCGATCTGGTCGGCGCCGAACCGGTCGATGCCGGCCGGGACCGGGGTGTGGGTGGTGAAGACCGTTGCCGCCCGGACCGCCTCCAACCCCTCCTCGAAGGTCATGCCCTCGCCCTCGACGAGCTCCCGGATGCGTTCCAGGCCAAGGAAACCCGCGTGACCCTCGTTGGTGTGCATGACCTCCGGCGCGGGCGCGCCGGTGAGCCGCGACCAGAGTCGCAGTGCGCGGACGCCACCGATGCCGAGGAGCATCTCCTGCTGCAGGCGGTGCTCGCCCCCGCCGCCGTACAACCGGTCGGTGATCGCGCGCGCGGCGTCGTCGTTGGCCTCGACGTCCGAGTCGAGCAGCAGCAGCGGGACGCGGCCGACCTGCGCCTTGCGGATGTAGGCGACCAGGCGGCGCCCGCCCGGCAGGCCGACCTCGACCTCGCACGGCGTGCCGTCGGCCTCGCGCAGCAGCGTCAGGGGCAGGCCGTCCGGGTCCAGGACCGGGTAGGTCTCCTGCTGCCAGCCGTCCCGCGACAGCGACTGCTTGAAGTAGCCGGTCTTGTAGAACAGCCCGACACCCACGATCGGCACGCCGAGGTCGGAGGCGGCCTTGAGGTGGTCGCCGGCGAGGATCCCCAGACCGCCGGAGTACTGCGGCAGCACCTCGGTGATGCCGAACTCCGGCGAGAAGTAGCCGATCGAGGCGGGCGCGTTGTTGGCCGGGTCCTTGGCCCACTCCTGGTACCAGCGCGGCTCGTCGCAGTACTGCGCCAGGTCGTCGGCCGCCGCGCGGACCCGCGTGACGAACTCGGGGTCGGCCGCGAGCGCGTCGAGCTCGTCGGAGGAGTGGGCGCCCAGCAGCGCGACCGGGTCGTGCCGGACCTTCTCCCAGCGCTTGGGGTCGAGCTCCGCGAACAGGTCGCGGGTCGGCGGGTGCCAGGACCACCGGAGGTTGCTGGCCAGGAGGCCGAGGGGCTCGAGGGGCTCGGGCAGGACGGTGCGCACGCTGAAGCGACGGATTGCTCTCACGAGGAGGAACGGTAGTGCCAAACCGGACGTCGACACGCCCACCCGTGACGGATTCCTGCAAGGTCGGCAAGAAATTTCACACCGGCCAGGCGGGCGGGCAGGCTCAGAGCGGTGGCGGGATGGCCAGCGCACCGGCCAGGGACCCGGACGGGGGCTGGAGCGGGATGAGGGTCGCCTGATATGCGTGGTAGACGTCGGGCTTGCCCGGCCACACGGTCCCCTGCGGCTGGCCGGCCGGGTCGAGCTCGTGCCACCAGCTGCCGCCGATGGGGTCGATGAACTGCTCCTGGGCGATCTCCCACCAGTGGGCGTACTGCTCTGCGTAGGACGGGTCGCCGGTGCGCCGGTAGAGCACGGCGGCCGCTGCGATGGCCTCGGCCAGCACCCAGTGGAACCGGGCCGGGACGACCGGTCGTCCGTCCCAGCCGACGGTGTAGGCGAAGCCCTCGACCCGGCTGGGCCCGGCCGGCACGTGACCGACCCGGACGGCCGTGGCGAAGAGCCGCTCGGCGTCGCTCACGAGCCAGTCCGGCGCCTCCTGCTCGGCGGCCAGGAGCGAGGCCTCGACCGAGACCATCAGCCGGGCCCACTCGAACGCGTGCCCGGGCGTCGCGCCGTACGGCCGGAAGGGGTCGTCCTTGCGGTCGGAGTTGAACTCGGGAACGACCTCACCGGCGGCCGTGCGGTGCTCGGGGATCAGCCAGCCGTAGGCCGGAGCCAGGTCGTGGACCGACTCCCGGGCGATCGCGAGGGCGGCGTCCCGCCAGGCCGGGTCCTCGGTCGCGTCGGCCGCGGCGAGCAGGGCCTCGACCAGGTGCATGGCGCTGTTGGCACCGCGGTAGTCCTCACGCGTCGTCCAGGTGGCGTCGTAGGACTCCCAGGTCACGCCCGGTCGCTCGTCGAGGAACCGTTGCCGCACGACGGAGAGCGCCCGGTCGAGCAGGTCCGCCGCCCCGGGCCGCAGGGCGAGGTGGGCCGAGCTGGCGGCGAGCACGACGAACGCGTGCGTGTACGCCGCCTTGGTGTCACGGTCGGCGCGACCCTCGAACCAGCCGCCGTGCTCGTGGTCCTCCAGGGACCCGGCGAGGGCCTGCAGGCCGTGGTCGACGTACGCCGGGCCCTCGGGGTCCCCGCGCAGGGTGGCCAGGGCGTAGACGTGGGTCATCCGGGCGGTCACCCAGGTGGCGACCGGGCGGTTGAGCTCGAGCCGCCCGGCCGAGTCGAGCCAGCCGTAGCCGTCACCGGGGACGAGGGACGCCCGGCCGAAGGTCAGCAGCCGCGCCCCCTCGGCGGTGAGCCAGGCGCGGTGTCCGGCGTCGGGCCAACGGGTGGGCAGCGGTCGCGACGCGGGCGGTGGCCCGCCCATCTCCTCCATGGCCGCGGAGTCTGCCGCATGGCAGCCGGGCCCGATGCTCCGGCGCGTCCGGCCCGGCTCGCTCGCCGGTCCGTACCGGAGTCGCTAGCGTCGTGCGGGTGAAGACACCGTCCGGCAAGCGCTCCGCCAAGCGCGCGCGTCCAGCGGCAACGGGGACACCAGCCGCGGCCTCCCCTCCGGCGCCGACGGCAGCGACGGCACCCCCGCCGACACCAACACCCACGCGCGAGCCGGTCGAGGCGGTCAAGGCGGTCGAGCCGGTCAAGGCGGTCGAGCCGGTCAAGGCGGTCGCGCCGGTCAAGGCGGTCGAGCCGGCGGTTCCCGCGGCGGCGGGTGGGGCTGTGCATCAGGCCGGACCGGCCTCCGTCATCGGGCGGATCCCCGTCATCGGGGTGCGGCCGTCGGTGGACGGCGGTCGCTGGCCGGCAAAGGCCGTGGTCGGCGAGGAGATCCCGGTCACGGCCACCGTCTTCGCCGAGGGCCACGGAGCCGTGAGCGCCACGGCAGTCCTCACCTCCCCCGACGGCCGCCGGGTCGAGGCCCCGATGCATTCGCTCGGGCCGGGGCTCGACCGGTGGGGCGGGACCGTCGTCCCCGACGTCATGGGCCGCTGGACGGTGACCGTCGAGGGCTGGAGCGACCCCTACGCCACGTGGGAGCACGACGCGAGCATCAAGATCGCCGCGGACGTCGACACCGACCTGATGCTCGCCGAGGGCGCGGTCCTCCTGCGCCGGGCGGTCGCGCAGGTGCCCCGCAGCCCCGCCCAGGCCCGGCCGCTGCTCGATGCCGTGACCGCGCTGGAGGACCCGGGACGACCGGCGCAGGTACGCCTGGCAGCCGGCACCTCGGCCCAGGTGCGGCGCGAGCTGACCGCCCGGCCGCTGCGCGACCTGGTGACCTCGAGCGACCCCATGCCGTTGAAGGTCGAGCGCGAGCGCGCGCTCTACGGCTCGTGGTACGAGTTCTTCCCGCGGTCCGAGGGCGCCCGGCAGGAGGCCGACGGCACTTGGCGCTCTGGCACGTTCCGCACCGCGGCCCGGCGGCTGCCGGCAGTCGCGGCGATGGGCTTCGACATCGTCTACCTGCCGCCGATCCACCCGATCGGCCGGGTCAACCGCAAGGGGCCCAACAACACGCTGAACCCGGGCCCGCAGGACCCCGGCTCGCCGTGGGCGATCGGCTCGGCCGAGGGCGGTCACGACACCATCCACCCCGACCTGGGGACCTTCGCCGACTTCGACGCGTTCGTCGCGAGCGCGGCCGCCGCCGGCCTCGAGGTCGCGCTGGACCTCGCCCTGCAGTGCGCGCCGGACCACCCGTGGGCGACGACGAACCCCGAGTGGTTCACGACCAGGGTCGACGGGTCGATCGCCTTCGCCGAGAACCCGCCGAAGAAGTATCAGGACATCTACCCGGTGAACTTCGACAACGACCCCGAGGGCCTCTACGACGAGGTGCTCCGGATCGTGCGGCTCTGGATGTCGCACGGCGTCAAGATCTTCCGGGTCGACAACCCGCACACCAAGCCGGTCGCCTTCTGGGAGAAGCTGATCGGACAGGTGAACGCCGAGGAGCCGGACGCGATCTTCCTGGCCGAGGCGTTCACCCGCCCTGCGATGATGAACACCCTCGGCAAGGTCGGCTTCCAGCAGTCCTACACGTACTTCACCTGGCGCAACGCCAAGTGGGAGATCGAGGAGTACCTCAACGAGCTCTCCGGCGACGCGGCCGCGTGGTTCCGGCCGAACTTCTTCGTCAACACCCCGGACATCCTCACCGAGTTCCTGCAGTACGGCGGGCCGACGGCGTTCCGGCTCCGGGCCGCCCTGGCGGCGACGCTCGTGCCCAGCTGGGGCGTCTACGCGGGGTACGAGCTCTACGAGAACGTCGCCCGGCCCGGCGCCGAGGAGTACATCGACAACGAGAAGTACCAGTACCGCCCGCGCGACTGGGCGGCGTACGAGGAGGGCGGGCCACGCGCCGGGCAGTCCCTCGCGCCGTACATCACGCAGCTCAACCAGATCCGGCGCGACCACCCGGCGCTGCACCGGCTGCGCAACCTGACGTTCCACACGGCCGACGACCCGGCGACGATCGTCTACTCCAAGCGCCGGGTCGTCGACGGCCGCGACGACACCATCGTGGTCGTGGTGAACCTCGACCCGCACAGCACCCGCGAGACCTGGGTCCACCTCGACCTGGCCGCGCTCGGGCTGGCGCCCGGCGAGGGCTTCCTGGCGCACGACCTGGTCACCGGACAGTCCTGGCACTGGGGCGAGCACGCGTTCGTGCGGCTCGGCCGCGACGGAGAGCCGGCGCACATCCTGCACGTGCGGAGCCTTTAGTGGCGCGCGGCATCGACCTGGCCGGCCCGGGGTTGACCAACGACCCCAACTGGTACCGCAAGGCGGTGTTCTACGAGGTGCTGGTGCGTGCCTTCGCGGACTCGAAGGGTTCCGGCTCAGGCGATTTCACCGGCCTGGTGGGCAAGCTCGACTACCTGCAGTGGCTCGGCATCGACTGCCTCTGGCTGCCGCCGTTCTACGCGTCGCCGTTGCGCGACGGCGGCTACGACATCAGCGACTACCAGGCGATCCTGCCGGAGTTCGGCACGCTGCCGGAGTTCACCGAGCTGGTCAGCCAGGCCCACCAGCGCGGCATCCGGATCGTGACCGACCTGGTCATCAACCACACCAGCGACCAGCACCCGTGGTTCCAGGCCAGCCGGGCCGACCCCGAGGGGCCGTACGGCGACTTCTACGTCTGGTCCGACGACGACACGGCGTTCTCCGACGCGCGGATCATCTTCGTGGACACCGAGACGTCCAACTGGACCTTCGACGCCGTACGCCGGCAGTACTACTGGCACCGCTTCTTCAGCCACCAGCCGGACCTCAACTTCGACAACCCGGCCGTCGTGGACGCCGTCCTGGACGTCGTGCGGTTCTGGATGGACCTGGGCATCGACGGCTTCCGGCTGGACGCCATCCCCTACCTGTTCGAGCGGGAGGGCACGAACTGCGAGAACCTCCCCGAGACGCACGACTTCCTGGTCAAGCTGCGGCGGATCGTCGACGAGGAGTACCCGGGCCGGATCATGCTCGCCGAGGCGAACCAGTGGCCCAAGGAGGTCGTCGGCTACTTCGGCAGCGAGGACGAGCCCGAGTGCCACATGTGCTTCCACTTCCCCGTCATGCCGCGGCTCTACTACGCGATGCGCGAGGAGAAGGCCACGCCGGTCGTCGAGATCATGGCCGAGACGCCGGACATCCCGCGCGGCGGCCAGTGGGGCACGTTCCTGCGCAACCACGACGAGCTCACCCTGGAGATGGTGACCACCGAGGAGCGGGCCGCGATGTACGGCTGGTTCGCCGCCGACCCGCGCATGCGCGCGAACATCGGCATCCGGCGCCGCCTCTCGCCGTTGCTGGAGAACTCCCGGGCCGAGATCGAGCTCATCAACGCACTGCTGCTGTCGATGCCGGGGAGCCCGTGCCTCTACTACGGCGACGAGATCGGCATGGGCGACAACATCTGGCTCGACGACCGGGACGCGGTCCGCACCCCGATGCAGTGGACGCCCGACCGCAACGCCGGCTTCTCCACCGCCGACCCCGGCAAGCTCTACCTCCCCGTGGTGCAGTCGCTCGTCTACCACTACAGCCAGACCAACGTGGAGGCCCAGCTGGCCAGCAGCTCCTCGCTGCTGCACTGGGTCCGCTCGATGCTCCAGATCCGCCGCCAGCACCCGGTGTTCGGCATGGGCGCGTACGTGCCGGTCGCGAGCGACAACGACGCGGTGCTGGCCTTCCTGCGCGTGCTGCACCCCGACGACCACATCGGGGACGAGCCGGGCGCCTCGACCGTGCTCTGCGTCAACAACCTGGCCCGCACGCCGCAGACCGCGCAGCTGACCGTGCCCGAGTCCGTGGCCGGCCGAAGCACGCGGGACCTGTTCGGCGGTGCGGCCTTCCCCACCATCCCCGAGTCCGGGCCCCTCTCCCTGACGATGGGCTCGCGCGACTTCTTCTGGCTCGACGTCCGCGCGGGGGAGGGCGCCCGATGACCCCGAGGGCGACGGTGTGACGGTGGCCGAGGGCCCCGCCTTCGACGAGGACCTGCGGCTCCTGCTGGACCGCTGGGTGCCCGCCCAGCGGTGGTTCGCCGGCAAGGGCACGAGCGGCGAGCTCACCCTCGATGGCTCGATCGACCTGAGTGGCGGGCCCGCAGGCCCGGCCGGCCCGGCGACCCCGGCGGTCCGGGTGCACGTCGTCTCGGCCACGACGACGCGCGGGGAGGTCACGACGTACCAGGTGCCGCTCGCGTTCCACCCGGCCGCCGTCCCCGGCCAGGAGGGGGCCCTGGTCGGCGTGATCGACGCCTCCGGGGGGCCGGTCCACGTGTACGACGGCGCCCACGACCGGGCGTTCGTCCGGGCCTGGCTGCGGCTGATCGCCGACGAGGCCCGGGTCGGGGCGGCCGAGCCGGCCAGCGGGCCGAGTGCCCGGGGCCGGCGGCAGCCCGGCGGCGTACCCGTCCCCGTCGACGGCGCGGCGACCGTGCTCTCCGGCGAGCAGTCGAACACCAGCGTCATCGTCGACGGCACTCCACCGGTGATCGTGAAGCTGTTCCGCACGCTCTACCCGGGCGCGAACCCCGACGTGGTCGTCCAGTCCGCGCTCGCGGCCGCCGGGAGCACCCGGGTGCCGGCCCCGTCCGGCTGGGTCGAGGGCTCGTGGGCCCGGCCCGACGGCACGGCGGTCACGGGCCACCTGGCCTTCGCCAGCGAGTTCCTCGTCGGGACCCGCGACGCCTGGCGGGAGGCGTGCGCCTCGCTGGCCCGGGCCGAGGACTTCGGCCCGCGGTCGTACTCGCTCGGCCAGGCGACGGCCGAGGTGCACAGGACTCTGGCCTCGACCCTCGAGACCGAGGCCGCCTCCCCGGCCCGGCGCGCGGAGCTGGTGCAGGCCCTGCGGGTCCGCGCCGAGTGGGCGTGCGGCCAAGTGGAGGCCTTGCGGTCGATCCACGACCAGGTCCGCTCGGTGCACGACCAGCTGGACGCCCTCGCGGACTTCCCTGTGCTGCAACGGATCCACGGCGACTATCACCTCGGGCAGGTGCTCGACGCCCCGGACCGCGGCTGGATCCTGCTCGACTTCGAGGGCGAGCCGCTGCGGCCGATCAGCGAGCGCAGCGACCCCGACCTGGCCCTCCGCGACGTGGCCGGGATGCTGCGCTCGTTCGACTACGCGGCGCACCAGTCCGAGCCCGGCCAGCTGGGACCGCAGGAGGCCCGGGCCTGGGCGCAGGAGTGGGCGGCCCGCTGCCGCGAGCAGTTCTGCCTCGGCTACGCCGACGTCGACGGGCATGACCCCCGCGAGCACGCCGCGCTGCTGGTCGCCCTGGAGCTGGACAAGGCGCTCTACGAGGTCGTCTACGAGACGCGCAACCGGCCGGACTGGGTCGACGTACCGTTGCGCGCCGTCGCCCGCCTCACCGGCAGCTGAGCCCGCTGGTCAGGTCGAGGCGTCGCGCCGGCGGACCCGGCTCCGTCACGAGGACGTCCCCCGTCCACGCCAAGGACTAGATCGCAGCCGGGCGGTGTTGGGCTGCACACGTCCATGCGCCCGACCCGACCCGAGGAGAGTCATGAAGGCAGTCCAGTTCGACCAGAACGGCGGACCCGAGGTCCTGCACGTCGCCGAGGTGGAGGAGCCGCACGCCGGTCCGGGCCAGGTCCGCATCGCGGTCCGGGCCGTCGGCATCAACCCGGTCGACTACAAGATCCGCGGCGGGATGTTCGGCGGGCCGGTGACGTCTCCGGTGACGACGGCCCTGGACGCCTCCGGCGTCGTCGACGAGGTCGGTGAGGGCGTGGACGGGGTCGCGGTGGGCGACGAGGTGTTCGGCCAGGCGGTCGGGGGCGCCGCGGCGGAGTACGACGTGCTCGCCGTCTGGGCGAGCAAGCCGGCGACGCTCTCGTTCGAGGAGGCGGCCGGCCTCCCCGTCGCGGTCGAGACCGCCAAGCGGGCGCTGCGCGTCGTCGGTCTCACGCCTGGCGCCACGGTGCTCGTCAACGGCGCGGCGGGCGGGGTCGGCATCGCGGCCGTCCAGCTGGCGCTCGCGGACGGCGCGGGGACCGTGATCGGGACGGCCAGCGAGGGCAACCACGAGTACCTCCGCTCGCTCGGTGCCGTCCCCACGACGTACGGCGACGGGCTGGTCGAGCGGGTCCGCGAGCTGGCGCCCGACGGCGTCGACCTGGCCTTCGACACGGCCGGCCACGGCGTGCTGCCCGCCCTCGTCGAGATCACCGGGGATCCGGGCCGGGTCGTGACGATCGCGAGCTACGACGCCGCCGACCACGGCGTGCACCTGACGTCGGGCGGCGCCGGCGAGGCCCGCTCGTGGGACGCCCTGGAGCAGGCGACGGCCCTGTTCGAGCAGGGGAGGTTCTCCCTTCCGGTGGCCCAGGTGTTCCCGTTCGAGCGGGCGGCGGAGGCCCACGCGCTGAGCGAGGGCGGCCACGTGCGGGGGAAGCTGGTGCTCGTCCCCGCCTGAGCCAGGCGGGACGAGCCGGCCCGGCCCGGAGCGCCACAGGCGACTGCCTCGCTCCGGGCTGGTGCCACCCGCCCGGGGCCGCAAGGATGGCGGGCATGCCGGAGCAGAAGCCGCCCGCCCAGGCCAGCGACCCGAGCCTGTCGATCCGCGAGGACCCGCCGCAGGTGAGCGGGCCGCAGGTGAGCGGGCCGCAGGTCGGCGAGCCGTCGCGGGCGAGCTCGCCGGCGCGCCCGGCCGGTCCTCGCCCGGTGGATCCCGGCGAGCTGGAGCGGATCGTCGCGGGTGCGCACCACGATCCCCACTCGGTGCTCGGCCCCCACCCGTACGAGGGCGGCGTGACCCTGCGCGTGCTGCGTCCCCTCGCCTCCGGCGTCGTGGCGCTGCTCGACGACGGTTCGCGGCACTCGCTCACCCACGAGCGCGAGGGGGTCTTCGTCGGGGTCCTGCCGTTCGCCGAGGTCGGGGACTACCGCTTGGAGGTCAGCTACGACGGCCTGGACCCGGTCACCGGCGACGACCCGTACCGCTTCCTGCCCACGCTCGGCGACATCGACCTGCACCTGATCGGCGAGGGCCGGCACGAACAGCTGTGGACCGTCCTCGGAGCCCACATCCACGAGTACCAGGGACCGCTCGGCCCGGTGCGAGGCACGTCGTTCGCCGTGTGGGCCCCGCACGCCGTGGGAGTCCGCCTGGCGTCGGACGTCAACCACTGGGACCCCGCCGCCCACCCCATGCGCTCGCTCGGCTCCTCGGGGGTCTGGGAGCTCTTCGTGCCGGGCGTCGGCGAGGGCACGCGCTACAAGTTCGAGATCCTCGCCCGCGACGGCCGGCGGCTGCTGAAGTCCGACCCGATGGCCCAGGCCACCGAGGTGCCGCCGTCGACCGCGTCGGTGGTGACCGCGTCGACGTACACCTGGCACGACCAGGAGTGGATGCGGGCCCGCGCCGAGAAGGACGTCCACAACGGCCCGATGAGCGTCTACGAGGTGCACCTCGGCTCGTGGCGTCAGGGCCTCTCCTACCGCGAGCTGGCGGACCAGCTGGTCAACTACGTCGCCGATCTCGGCTACACCCACGTCGAGCTGATGCCCGTCATGGAGCACCCGTACGGCCCGTCCTGGGGCTACCAGGTCACGGGCTACTACGCACCGACCGCGCGGTTCGGCACACCGGACGACTACCGCTTCCTCGTCGACGCGTTCCACCAGCGCGGCATCGGCGTGATCCTGGACTGGGTGCCGGCGCACTTCCCGAAGGACGCGTTCGCCCTGGCCCGGTTCGACGGTCAGGCGCTCTACGAGCACCCGGACCCGCGGCGGGGCGACCAGCCGGACTGGGGCACGCACGTCTTCGACTTCGGCAACCCCCAGGTGCGCAACTTCCTCGTGGCCAACGCGATCTACTGGTGCGAGGAGTTCCACGCCGACGGCCTGCGGGTCGACGCGGTCGCCTCGATGCTCTACCTCGACTACTCCCGCAAGGAGGGCGAGTGGGCGCCGAACCAGTACGGCGGCCGCGAGCACCTCGAGGCCGTGCAGTTCCTGCAGGAGACGAACGCCACGGTCTACAAGCGGGTCCCCGGCGTCGTCACGATCGCCGAGGAGTCGACCGCGTGGCCGGGCGTCACCCGGGCCACTCATTTGGGGGGCTTGGGATTCGGGCTCAAGTGGAACATGGGCTGGATGCACGACTCGCTGTCCTACATCCAGCACGAGCCGGTGCACCGGCAGTGGCACCACCACGAGATGACCTTCTCCCTGATGTACGCCTGGAGCGAGAACTTCGTCCTGCCGATCAGCCACGACGAGGTCGTCCACGGCAAGGGGTCGCTGCTGCGCAAGATCCCCGGCGACCGGTGGAAGCAGCTCGCGACCCTGCGGGCGTACCTCGCACTGATGTGGGCGCACCCCGGCAAGCAGCTGCTCTTCATGGGCACGGAGTTCGGCCAGGAGTCGGAGTGGGCCGACAGCCGCAGCCTGGACTGGTGGCTGCTGGACCAGCCGTGGCACCTCGGCATCCATCAGATGGTGAAGGACCTCAACCGGGTCTACCGCGAGACGCCGGCGATGTGGACGCGCGACCTCACACCCGAGGGGTTCCGCTGGATCGACGCCAACGACGCGGCCGGCAACACGTTCACCTTCATCCGGCAGGGCGACGGGGGCCCGCGCGACGTGCTGGCCTGCGCCATCAACTTCGCCGGCACCCCCCACTTCGACTACCGGATCGGCCTGCCGCTGGCGGGGGCCTGGGACGAGGTGCTCAACACCGACGCCGAGGGCTACGGCGGCTCCGGCGTCGGCAACCTGGGGCTCGTCCAGGCGAGCGAGGAGTCCTGGCACGCCCAGCCGGCGTCCGCGAGCGTTAGCCTTCCCCCGCTGGGCGCGATCTGGCTGCGCCCGGCCCAGGCCAGCGAGACGGCCAGCGAGACGGCCAGCGAGACGGCCGGCGAGACGGCCGAGGAGACGGCGAAGAAGGCGGAGCCCGCGGCGGGCACCTCCGGCGACTGACGCACCCGGGGAGGGGGCCCATGACCGCGCCCGACCCGCAGCCACCCTCGACGGCGGCGCTGCACGGCCTGCACGATCTCGTGCTGGCGCTGCGCTCCAGCCGCCGGTTCATCGACGTCCTGGAGATCAGCGGCGAGCAGGCGCTGTCCGCGCTGGGCGCCGACAGCCTGTCCATCTCCTCCTGGGACCGCGACCTCGGCCGGCTGGTGACCCGGGTCAACCTCGGTGTCCTCGCCCCCGGCGAGGTGCGCTTCCCCGAGGAGGAGGTGTACCAGCTGGCCCGCGAGGCGGTCGTGCTGCTCGAGGGGACCGGCTTCCTGGTCCAGGCCGGCGACGCGGAGGGACCCGAGCCGGACCGGACGATCCTGCAGGGCGCGGGCATGGCGTCGGGCATGACCGTCCCGATCCCGAGCGAGGGCCGGCTCTGGGGCGAGATGTGGGCCACCCGCTCGGCCGAGCATGCGGCGTACGGTCCGGAGGACCTGACGCTGGCCATCGAGGTGGCCGCCCTGATCGGCGAGGTCGTCGCGTCCGGCGAGCTGCTCGAGCGCACCGCCAGGATGGCGTTCGAGGACCCCCTGACCCGGCTGGCCAACCGCAGGGTGTTCGACGACCGGCTGGCCGAGCTGCTGCAGCCGGGCCAGGCCGGCGCCACGGTGGTCCTGTGCGACCTCGACAACCTCAAGGGGATCAACGACGAGGCCGGTCACGACGCGGGCGACCGGGTGATCATCCTGGCCGCCGACGCCCTGTCGGTGGTCGCCAGCCGGGTCGACGGCTGCGTGGCGGCCCGGATCGGCGGCGACGAGTTCGCGCTGCTGCTGCCGGGGGACGTACGGGCCCAGGCCGTCGCGGTCGCGCAGCGGGCGGCCGCGCTGCTGCAGCGTGGCCCGCAGGCCGCGACCATCAGCTGCGGCGTCGCGGCGGCACCGGCCGGGACGCTCCCGCGGACGCTCCTGGTCACCGCTGACGCCGCTCTCTACGGCGCCAAGCACCGGGGCGCGCAGCTCCTGCTCTCCTCCGACCTCGGCGAGTCCGAGCACGAGCTGCTGCGCGCCCGGCCGCGGAAGCCGGCCGCGGCCCGGCGGCGCCGCTGGGACGACGCCACCGACCGGCCGTACGCCGCCGATGCCGCCGCGGCGGTGGCGGAGGCCGTCCAGGCGCTCGCGGAGGGCCTGGACGAGGCGCCCGAGGACGTGCCGGGCAGCCTGCGCTGGATGGGCGACACCGTGCTCGGGCCGCTCGATCTCGACCGCTGGGTCCTGAGCACGGTGCGGGACGGCCCGGCCGGCGTGGAGATCGTCCTGGACTCCCTGGGCATGCGGCGGGCGCGGCTCGGCTCCGAGCCGGCGCCGGAGGAGGCCGACATCGCCAACGAGATGCGGCTGGTCGAGGACTTCCCGGGCGCGGCGGCGGCGATGGGGGACGGCTGGGTCTTCGGCTACGACGTCGACCAGACGCCGGTCGACCGGTCGGACGAGCTCACGACAGAACTGTTGCGGCGCATGGGAATGCGGTACGTCGTCGGGCTCGGCGCGCATGACGAGCACGGCGGCTGGCTGTTGACCGTCTACGGTGCCACCGACCACGTGCCGGTGGCCGCGGTCCGAGAGGTGATGGCTTTGGCGCGGGCCGCGGGCATCCGACAGGATGACGGTCATGAGTGACCCGCGCGCCGGCCAGCCGGCTCAGCCCAGCGATCTGGTCGACGTGCCCCACCTCGTGACGTCGTACTACTCGACCGTGCCGGACCCGGCCGATCCGCTGCAGCAGGTGGTGTTCGGGACGTCCGGCCACCGCGGGACGAGCCTCAACGGCTCGTTCAACGAGGCGCACATCCTGGCCACGACGCAGGCCATCTGCGAGTACCGGCGGGACCAGGGGTACGACGGGCCGCTCTTCGTCGGGCGGGACACCCACGGGCTGTCCGAGCCGGCCTGGGTGAGCGCCCTCGAGGTGCTGGTGGCCAACGACGTGACCGTGCTGGTCGACTCGGCCGACGCCTACACGCCGACGCCGGCGGTGTCGCACGCGATCCTGCGGGCCAACGCCGGCCGCACGACCGGGTCCGGACTGGCCGACGGCATCGTCGTCACGCCGTCGCACAACCCGCCGAGCGACGGTGGCTTCAAGTACAACCCTCCGCACGGTGGCCCGGCCGACACCGACGCGACCGGCTGGATCGCGCGGCGGGCCAACGAGCTGCTGGTGGCGGATCTCGCTGGGGTGCAACGGATTCCCTTCTCCCGGGCCCGGGCCGCGGCCTCGTCCTACGACTTCATGACGACGTACGTCGAAGACCTGCCCAACGTGCTGGACATCGACGCCGTCCGGTCGGCCGGCGTGCAGATCGGGGCCGACCCGCTGGGTGGCGCGTCGGTGGACTACTGGGGCGCCATCGCGGAGCGGCACCGGCTGGACCTCACCGTGGTCAACCCACTGGTCGACCCGACCTGGCGGTTCATGACGCTGGACTGGGACGGCAAGATCCGGATGGACTGCTCCTCACCCAACGCCATGGCCTCGCTGATCAACCGGATGGGGCTCGGGCCCGAGGGCGGCGACCCGCCGTACGCGATCGCGACCGGCAACGACGCGGACTCCGACCGGCACGGCATCGTCACGCCGGACGGCGGGCTGATGAACCCCAACCACTTCCTGGCGGTCGCGATCAGCTACCTCTTCGGCGGCCGGTCCGGGTGGTCGACCGAGGCCGCCATCGGCAAGACCCTGGTGTCGTCGTCGATGATCGACCGGGTCGCGGCCGACCTCGGGCGGCAGCTGGTCGAGGTGCCGGTGGGCTTCAAGTGGTTCGTGCCCGGCCTGCTCGACGGGTCGGTCGGCTTCGGCGGCGAGGAGTCGGCCGGTGCGTCCTTCCTGCGGCGCGACGGGTCGGTCTGGACCACCGACAAGGACGGCATCCTGCTGGCCCTGCTGGCGTCGGAGATCCTCGCGGTCACTGGGCGCTCCCCCAGCCAGCACTACGGCGATCTCGTTGCGGCGCACGGTGATCCGGCGTACGCCCGGGTGGACGCGCCCGCCTCGCGAGAGCAGAAGGCCCAGCTGGCCAAGCTCTCGCCGGAGGACGTGACGGCGACCGAGCTCGCCGGTGAGCCGATCACGGCGCGGCTCACCTCGGCCCCGGGCAACGGCGCCGCCATCGGCGGGCTGAAGGTGTGCACGGAGTCGGCCTGGTTCGCGGCCCGGCCCTCCGGCACCGAGGACGTCTACAAGATCTACGCCGAGTCCTTCCAAGGGCCGGAGCACCTGGCCCAGGTGCAGGCCGAGGCCCGTGAGGTCGTCTCGGCGGCTTTGTCCGGATAGTCTCCCCTCGCGACTCCAGCATCGGGCCGGTTCGGCCGATGGACTGTGGACGCAGGTGTCAGCATCCGGTGCCGGACCGGCTGCGCGACCGTGAGGGGTGACGTGAGCGATCCGACCGACCCGTGGCAGCAGCCCGAGGCCACGCCGCCGCAGCAGTTCCCGCCGCCGCAGCAGTTCCCGCCCCCGCAGCAGTTCCCGCTACCGCAGGCGGCCCAGCCCGCCTACGTCCCCACGACGGCCGGCATCAAGGGCAACGAGGGCCTGAGCACGGCCCTGCTCATCCTGGGCGGCGTCCTGGTGGCGTACTACGTCCTGCACGCGGCCACCGCACCAGCCGCCGTGCACGCCTACGACCGGGCCGCCGCTCAGGGCATCGACACCCGCAGCGTGACATCGGCCTACGACCTGGTCGGCATCCTGGGACTCGTCTTCGTCCCGCTGTGGATCGTCGGGTCACTCTGGCTGGCGGCGGCGCACTCCAACGCCCGGCTGCTGGCCCCTCAGCTGGTGCGTCGGTCAGCGGTGTGGTGCTGGCTCGGCTGGCTGGTCCCCATCGTGTCGTGGTGGTTCCCCAAGCAGATCGTCGACGACAGCTGGCGGATCACCGTGGGGGCAGCCGGCAACCCACCTGGCGCGACGTACAAGCCGACGCAGCTGTGGTGGGGCCTCTGGCTCGTGTTCGCGGTCCTGGGCGGCTGGGGGGTCCGGCTCTCCGTCATCGGGGCATCCGCCGACGTGTCCGACGCGACGAGCGGGCCCTACACCGGTCATCGGGGGGTCAACCCGGTGCTGGAGATCATCGCCGCCGCGCTGGCCATCGCCGCCTACGCCGCGTTCGTGCCCGTGGTGCTGCGCATGACCCGGGCCCAGGAGGCGCTGAAGGCGCGCTACGAACCGAGGGCCTGGCCCGGCTGACGCTCGGCGGTCCAGTGACCCACGCGGTCAGAGGCCGACGTGGTCAGCAGTTGATGCGGTCAGGGGCGGATGGCGGCGGCCGCCTGGAGCAGCCGGGCCTCGGACCAGCGCGGCCCGATGAGCTGGAGCCCGACCGGCAGTCCGTCACGCCCCGGACCGACCGGCACCGAGACCGCGGGCAGCCCCGCCAGGTTGGCCGGCAGGGCCAGGGCGCACCACGCGTCGAAGGTCTGCGGGACCGGTTGCCCGTCAAGGGTCTCCGGCGCCATCCGGTCGGCCGAGAACGCCGTCACCGGCATGGTCGGCGTGAGCAGCACGTCGTAGTCATCGAAGAACCGCGCCCAGACCTGGGTGAAGCGCCCGCGCGCGTCCTGGGCGTCGAGGTAGTCGCGGGCGCGGGCGCCGCGACCGGCCTCGATGATCGCCGCGGCATCGGCGCCGACCCGGTCGGGCTGGGCCTCGAGCAGCGGTCCCTCGGACGCGTAACCCTCCGGCAGCGCGATCGCGTCCCACAGCGGGCCGGGGTCGATCGCCTCCGGGTGGGCGTCCGTGACCAGCACGCCGACCGCCCGGATCGACTCGAGCGCCAACCGGAAGGCCGCCCGCACGTCGGGGTCGACCGCCGCGAAGCCCAGGTCCTCGGAGGCTGCGACCCGCAGGCCGGACCAGCCCGGGTTGGCCACTGCCGCAAGGAGATCCGCCTCAGGCGCCGGGTAGGTCAGGGGGTCGCGCGACGACGGGCCGGCCATCACGGACAGGGCCAGGGCGAGGTCGCGGACCGATCCGGCGATCGGGCCCGTGACCGAGAGGGTCGGCCAGCCGCGGAAGCCCGGAACCTTGGGGACGAGCCCGAACGTCGGCTTGATGCCGTAGACGCCGCAGAACGCCGAAGGAATCCGGATCGACCCACCGCCGTCCGTGCCCACCGCGATCGGGACCAGGCCGGCCGCGACGGACGCTGCGGCGCCTCCGCTGGAGCCTCCCGTCGTGCGGGTCAGGTCTCGCGGGTTGCGGGAGACGCCGTACACCTCGTTGAAGGTGGTCCCTCGGTAGCAGAACTCGGGGTTGTTGGTCTTGCCCACGACCACGGCACCAGCCGCCACCAGCCGTTCGACGCAGACGCAGTCCTCGGCGGGCACGAAGTCCTGCAACGCCCTCGACCCGTTGGTGGCCGGCCATCCGGCCAGCCAGACGTGGTCCTTGACCGAGATCGGCACGCCGACCAGCGGCCCGGTGCGCTCTCCTCGGTCCACCGCTGCGGCGGAGCGGAGGGCGTCCTCCTCCCGCACGACCGTGAACGCGTTGATCGCCGGGTCGGCGCTGCGGATCGCCTCGAGCGCCCGCCCGACGGCGGCCGTCGCGGTCAGGGATCCGTCGGCGATGGCCTGAGCGGTCGCCCAGGCGTCGGTCACGGAAGCTCGTGCTGCGCGGCGGCCGTCTCCAACTGCTCGGCCTCGGCGTCGGCCAACCGACGCTCGGCCTCGACATCGATGGAGCGGCAGAAGAGCCAGTAGAGGATGCCGGCGACGGGGAGCCCGATGAAGAACGAGATGTCCGCGCCGTCGAGCACGTGCTTGGCGAACGGCCCGGTGAAGAGCGTCCCGACCGAGAAGAACGGGATCATCGCCACGAAGCCGATGACGTACGCTGCGATGCCGCGCCAGCCCCATCGACCGTAGAGACCGTCGGCCTTGAAGATCTCGGCGATCGCATAGTGGCCCTTGCGGACGACGTAGTAGTCGACCAGGTTGACCGCCGTCCACGGGATGAACAGGTAGAGGATCAGCAGCAGGAAGTTGTTGAAGTTGGCGAGGAAGTTGTCCGTCGCCGCGAGGGCGCCGACCAGCGACAGCAGCGCCGTGATCCCGATCGTCAGCAACCGGACCTGCAGCGTCGGACGGACCCGGCTGAACGAGTCGAGACCACTGATCAAGGTCAGTGACCCGCCGTACATGTTCAGGGCCGTGACCGACATCAGACCGATCGCCGACAGGATCAGGACGATGTCACCGAAGCCGTCGAAGACCTTGTTCCCGGCCTGCAGGATCTCGGCGATGCCGGTGCCGTCGAACTTGTCACCAGCCCAGCCGGCCAGGAGCGCCCCCAGCAACATCAACCAGCCGCCGCCGATGGCCGAGCCGAAGTACGTCCAGTAGAACGTCTTGCGGACCGTGACGTTCGGTGGGAGGTAGCGGGAGTAGTCGGAAACGTAGATGGCCCAGCTGATCTGGTAGCCGGCGACCACGCCGAACTGGCCGAGGAAGGGCGTCCACTTGAAGCCCGAGAGGTCGAACGACCCGGCCGGGTAGTGGAGGGTCAGGACGACGACCGTGAAGATGCCGACGATCACCACGGTGGCGTAGGTGAGGTACTGCTCCGCCTTGTGGATCAGGTCGTAGCCGACGACGGCGATGACGAACGCGACGATCGTCGCGACGACGACCCACATCTTGACCGGCCCACGGACGGTGGAGTGGAGCGCCCGGCCGGCCAGGATCGTGTTGAAGACGTTGAAGCCGGCGTACTGCAGGTAGGCGAAGAGCCACACCAGCAGGGCGCCGAGATAGCCGAACTGCGGCCGCGACTGGATCATCTGCGGCAGCCCCAGCTGGGGACCCTGGGCCGAGTGGAAGGCCATGAACAGCGTTCCCACCAGGACACCCACGACGATCGCGATGATCGACCAGATGACGTTCCCGCCCTCGGAGAAGCTGATCAGTCCCACTGCGAGAGTGGCGATCTGCGCGTTCGACATGAACCACAGGGGGCCGAGGTGCCACAGCTTGCCGTGGCGCTCGCTCAGCGGGACGTAGTCGATCGACCGAACCTCTACACCGGAGATGCGCGGCTGCTGCGCGGTGGAAGACATGGCCGACAGTCTGTCCGTTGGCGGGTGGGTGCGGAAGGTGAGAGAGCCTTGACGAATCCTTTACGCAGCAGTGGATGCGAGGACCGAAAGCAGCTCATAGGCGACATGCGAGGCAGCGATGCCGGTGATCTCCGCGTGGTCGTACGCCGGTGCCACCTCGACGATGTCCGCCGAGACGACGTCGAGCCCGGCCAGGCCGCGCAGGACGCCGAGCAGCTCGCGCGACGTCATGCCGCCAGCCTCCGGAGTACCGGTGCCGGGCGCGTGCGCGGGGTCGAGGACATCGATGTCGACCGAGACGTAGACCGGTCCGGTCCCGAGCCGCTCGCGCATCCGGTCGACGGTGCCCGCGACGCCGAGGGTCTCGAGCTCGGCACAGTGGATGGTCGTGAAGCCGAGGTCGCCGGACTCCGGGAGGTCGTGCGGTCCGTAGAGCGGGCCGCGGATGCCGACATGGAGACTGTGGTCCTTGTCGATCAGGCCCTCCTCGGACGCTCGGCGGAAGGGCGTGCCATGGGTGTAGGGCTCGCCGAAGTAGGTGTCCCACGTGTCGAGGTGTGCGTCGAAGTGGAGCACGGCCAAGGGGCCGTGCCGGCGGTGCATGGTGCGCAGCAGCGGCAGTGCGATCGTATGGTCGCCGCCGAGGGTGAGCAGCTTGGTGCCGCCGGCCGTGAGCTCCGTTGCGGCGCGGTCGATCTCGGCGATCGCGTCCTGGATGTCGAACGGGTTGGCGGCGATGTCGCCGGCGTCGGCCACCTGCTGGGTGTGGAAGGGCATCACGTCCAGCGCGGGGTTGTAGGGCCGGAGCAGCCGTGAGCTCTGCCGGATGTGCGCCGGCCCGAACCGCGCGCCCGGCCGGTAGCTGACGCTGGTGTCGAACGGCACGCCGACCACGGCGACATCGGCGCGGCCGACGTCCTCGAGGCGCGGAAGCCGCGCGAACGTCGACAGCCCGGCATAGCGCGGGATCTTGGCGGCGTCGACGGGTCCGACGGGACGCACGCGATCGTCATCGGTCACGTCGAGGAGTATGCCGCGGGTGAGTATGGGCGGCCCCTGGGCCGGTGAGCCATTCCCAAGCGGCCCTGCTCGGAGCATCCTGGAGCAATGACGGACCCGTCGGAGCGTCGGGGCATGGCCATCCCGTTGGCGGCGTTCGCCGGCGGCGCTGTCGTCGCGCTTCTCCTCGGGGTGTTCGGGAAGGTCCACGACCCGACGCTCAACGGCACCACGACGCTCGGCTTCCACACGGTCATCGACATGAAGGTCGTCGTCACGACGGTCATCGGGGTCCTGGTCCTGCTGCAGCTCGTCGGCGCCCTGTGGATGTACGGCAAGCTCGGGATCTCGGCACCCTCCTGGGTCGGGCCGGCCCACCGCATCTGCGGTACGACTGCCCTGCTGCTCGCGATCTTCGTTGCCTACCACTGCCTTTGGGCATTGGGGCTGGAGAGCGGCACCCTGAAGGACGGCGAGAAGGTAGCGACGCGCACGGTCGTGCACGGCGTACTCGGCTGCGCGGTCTTCGGTGCCGTGGTGGTCAAGGTCGTCGCCGTCCGGTCCCGGCGCGCCCCCCGGTGGTTCCTGCCGGTCGCCGGCGGCCTGCTGTTCGCGCTCCTGGTCGCCGTGGTGCTGACGTCGGCGGTCTGGTACATCAACGCCGAGGGTTGGCCGACCTCCTGACCGCATCGACCGGTGCGCCGCGCTCTCCGCACTGGCAGCGGGATGACCCTCGACGCGGGCGTCTACTCGCCGACGATGTCGACCGAGATCTCCACCGCCGGAACCGCTCCCCTGTTCTCGAGCCAGTGGACGGTGGTCCGGTCCTCGGGCCAGCCGGCACCCGGCCCGTAGTCCGTTGCGACGCCATCCCGATGGTCGGTGATCGTCCCCTGCAGGACGTAGACGGTCCCGGGCCTTCCCTCGTGGTCGTGGACCGGGCCGAACACACCCCCCGGCTCCATCGTCACCATGCGCATCCGGAGCTGCCGCCCCGTCAGGCCAGGGATCTCGGGGCCGAGGTCGACCGTGGCCAGGACCTCCACCGCGACGCCCCGCGTCTGCGGACCCGCGGGCTCATCGCTCATCGCCGTGTCCCCGGTCCCGTCGGAGCACCGCTCCGCGCGTAGCGCTCGTAGATCACCCGGGAGCCGAACGTCCTCGTCTCGACCAGGTCCAGTCGGACGCTCTCGGTCACCGGGGGCAGGAAGGGGGTACCGCCACCGAGGACGACCGGACCGCGCAACAGGCGCAGCTCGTCCACCAGACCGAGTCCGATCGCCTGCGCGGCCAGGGCGGCACCCCCGATCGAGACGTCCCTGTCCGTCGCGTCGACCGCGGCCGCGACCTCCTCGGCCACGGACGCCGTGGCCAGCCGCGCGTTGCCCTGCACCCGGTCGAGCGTGCGGCTGAAGACGACCTTCGGGAGGGCGCACCAGATGTCGGCGAACGCGGCCCCGGCCTCGCTGTCCCGCAGGGACGGGTCCGTCTCCCAGGGCAGCATCGTCTCGTAGAGCCTGCGTCCGAGCAGATAGCCGCCGAGCTCGCCCACCTGTTCGACGTGGAACTGGAACTGCTCATCGTCAGGGACGGTCCACCCGAACCCGCCGTCGCGGTCAGTGATGAAGCCGTCCACCGAGACGTTCATGGAGTAGATCAGCATGCCGGGCATCGTACGGCGACTGCCGATGCCGCCGGCCGCTGTCAGCCGCCGGTCGCACCCGGCGGGCGGTAGAGCACCTGCACGGCCCGGTCGATGTCGGCGTCATCACCGTCGACCGGCTCCATGTACAGCCGGGCCCACCGGATCCGGTCCTCATCCACGCCGGCGACGATCACGCCGCGCATCGAGAACGGCGAGCCGTCGCGATGCGTACCCGTCCAGTGGTGCTCCATCCAGACCGTGCCGTCGGCGGAGGTTGAGGACAACCGGGCGGCCGAGAAGTCCGGCACCCCCTCGAAGACCGACGTCCAGTTCGCCAGTGCCTGCTCCCGGCCGCCGAAGCCTCGGCTCGGATGCAGCGGCTGCTCGCTGCGGTAGTCGACCGCGAAGAGGGCGGCGACGGCGCCGGCATCATGACTGTTCATCGCCGTGATCAGCCGATCCACGATGCCCACAGCGTTGTCGGACACGGTCCCTGCTCCTTGGCGGCCGGGCGGAGCTAAGCGGTGGCGGCGGACTGGTCGGCGACCCAGAGACCGACGAGCCCACGGAAGTGCGCCAGGAACTTCTCGTGCTCGTGCGCCGGGTACGTCGAGACCACCGTGTCAACGAGCAGCGAGTCGAAGTCGGCCGACGTGACCCACTCGAAGACGAGCTCGTCGACGTGCGGCAGACGCGCCGCCACGAAGTCGTTGTAGCGCTCGGTGTCGAAGTGCGCGTCGGCGAGCCGGCGGTACTCGGCCAGCTTCTCCTCGTACGACAGGTCCATGCGGTCCGCGACCGCGAACCACGGGTCGGTGTCGACGTGCAGCCGCGGCGTCCGGTCCGTGACGAGACAGAACGCCGACCACTTCACCAGCGCCGACATCGCCCACGGGAAGTAGTAGTGCAACGACGTGACCGCGACGTCCGGGCAGGCGTTCGCGTAGTCGATCGGGTGCACCTCGTCGTCCTTGACGAGCATCTCGCAGGAGTTGAACTCCCAGCGGAAGAACGCGTTCACGACCCGCGAGATCGTCACCGCCTCGTCGCCGGCCTGCGGCGACAGGAAGCCGTGCTCCACGGCGTACCGGTTGTGCATCGGCTCGTCCGGCTGGAACTTCATCACCATCGTCTCGGCACCGATCGACAAGCGCGCGGGCGAAGACGTCGTAGTCCTTCACCGCCGCCTGCAGGTGCATCAGCATCTCGCCCGACTCGTCGTACGCGCGGTGCAGCGCCGCCTGGTCCTGGATCTGCGAGACGCCGCGCCACCCCCCGCCGTCGAACGGCTTCATGAACATCGGGTAGCCGACCTCCGCCGCAACCGCGTCCAGGTCGAACCCGCGGTTGTACTGCGCGGCGGTGTAGGCGTAGCGGGCGTTCTCGACCGGGTTCTTGTACGGCACGAGCACCGTGGTCGGCACCTTCAGCCCGAGCCGGATCATCGCGCAGTACGCCGCGTGCTTCTCCATCGACTGGAACGTGAACGGGCTGTTCAGCAGGTAGACGTCATCCATCAGCGCGATCTTCTTCAGCCACTCCCGCGGGTGGTAGTACCAGTAGGCCAGCCGGTCGATGACGAGCGAGTGCCGCGGCTTGTCCCGTAGCTCGAACGGCTCGATCGACACCCGCTCGGTCTCCAGCGCGTGCTGCCCGCCCAGCCCGTCCCCGACCAGCCCCAGCCGAGACGTCAACGTCTCGAACGCGCGCGGCCAGTCGTTCTCGGTCCCCAGCAGGAGGCCGATCAGATGCTTGGTGACCGGGGCCGGGGTGGCGGCTGCATCGCTCATGGAAGCAGGTCTAGCAGACCCGTGCGGGTTCCGCTCTTGACGCCGCCGGGCCCGGGACCTACTGTCCGACACACATCCTTTGGCCGGGAACTCATAAAGGGGAATTCATGCGATCTTTTCCAAAGACCGTTCTGGCTATTCTTTTCACGACTGCGCTCACCGTCTCGACCGTGACCGCGGCCCACGCCGCACCCCGCATCGGAATGGGGTGTGCGCCGAACGACCGCACCCTGGTCGCCTCAGCAGAACCGGGGCAGGTGGTGCGCGATCTGGCGGCGCCACCACTCCCAGTCGTGGCTGACGTCGAAGCCCCACAGGTCGACCTCGCAGCGAATCCCCTTCTCCTGCAACGCCGCCCCATGGCCGCGTCGCCGGCAGCGATCCGGTCGGATGCGTCTCCCAGGCACCCTGACCGCAGACCAGCACGACCGACAGCCGCCCGCGCAGCCAGTCCAGGTGGTCACCGTGCAGATTCGGCACGTAGTCCGCCGGGTTCGCGAAGTACGCCGCGTCCCCCCGCTCGCCCCACGCGTGCCAGGTCGACACGTCGTAGTTGCCGGACAGCCCGATCACCAGCGGGAAGAGGTCGGCCCGGGTCAGCCCGGACTGCAGCGCGTGATAGGCCCCGAGGCTGCAGCCGGTGACCGCGATCTCGACCGGCCCGCCGCAGTCCGCGAAGATCCACGGCGCCACGACGTCGCGGACCCACCCGGCGTACGTCGCGTGCCGGCGGGCCCGCTCCTCCAACGGGATCGAGCGGTCCGACCAGGTGTAGGCGTCCAGCGAGTCGACGCAGTAGAGCTTGACCCGCCCGGCGTCGATCAGGTCCGCGACCGCCCCCACCATGCCGTTGTTCTCGTAGTCCCAGGCGCTGCCGCCCTCGGAGGGGAAGACCAGCACCGGCCGGCCCCAGTGCCCGTAGGCGACCACCGTCGGGTCGAGGTCCGTCCCGGGGACGTTCAGCTGGACCGAGTCGCGGCGCACCGCGCCATCCTGCCGGTCAGCCCCACAGGTCGGCCAGCACCGCCGTCAGATGCGGGTCGAGCGCGTCCCGCCAGGCGGTGAAGTTGTGCGCGTCCCGGAACTCGGCGAACGACACGCCGTGGCCCGACTCGGCCAGGGCCGTGGCCATCCGCCGGTTGTTGGCGAGGTTCTCCTCGACCGTGCCGCAGACCATCCCGACCCGCATCCACGGCACGCCGGACCGTCGCCCGGTCCGCACGCCGTCGAGCGCCCCCTCCAGCACGTCCGTCACCCGGTCCACCACCCGCCAGTACCGCCGGAAGCCGGACTCCTGCGGCGTCGTCGGTCGGGTGGAAGAAGCTCCCGACGCCAGCATCAGCCCGCCGAACGTCCCGGGATGGCGCAGCTGGGTGGCGAGCATCGACAGCGCACCGAGGCTCGCGCCGTAGCCGACGACCGGCCCGGCCACGTTGACCTCGTAGCGCAGCAGCGGCAGCACCGACGTCGCGAGCGTCCGCCCGTACGCCGTCGACCCCGAGTACCAGTTGTCCCGGTCCAGCGGCGACAGCAACGCGATCCGGTACGCCGGCACCGACCCCGGCCGCAACGGTCGCCGCGGCGTACGTCGTCAGCCGGGCCAGCGCGTCCAGCTCGCCGCCGTCGTGCGCCACCAGCAGCGGCAGCGGCTCGGCGGCCACGTCGACCCCGGCCGGTGAGCAGAGCTGCACCGGCACGTCGCGCAGCCCGCCGGCCGCGCGCGCTCAGGTCGACCCGGGTCCCACTCCCGGCTCCTCGGCGCGCCCAGCCACCAGGGCGGCTGCGTACTCCGGCAGCTCCAGCACCGACGGGTCGCCGAACACCCCGGCCGCCCGGAGCGGGTTCGCCGGGTCGGTGACCGTCTCGACCCGGCCGTCCGCACAGCGCAGCTCGAACTGGTACTCGATCCGGTCGACCGGCGGCCGCTGGCACCTCGAGCACCCAGTCGTCGCCGCGTCCGGGCGAAGTCCGAGCGCGCGACCCGGTCCAGGCCGGCGTGCTGCTGCAGCCGCACGCCGGCCCACACGTCCGGTCGGGGTCGTGCGAACGCCCAGCGTCAGCACCGTCTAGAACAGCGCGTTGGTCAGCGCGATCCGGGCCCGGCGTACCTGCGCGTCGTCGGACCCGACCAGCGAGAAGAGGTCGACCAGCCGCTGCCGGACCTCCTCGCGCTCCGTCCCCGCAGCGCGAGCGCGACCGCCTCGACCAGCCGGTCGAACGCCGCGTCGACCTCGCCCTGCGAGGAACTCCGCGTCCGCCGCCAGCAGCTGGGCCGCGGTGTCGTCCGGAGCCGCGTCGGCAGCGGCCACCGCCGCAGCGAGCGTCCACGCCCGTCGGTCCGCTGCATCAGCTGGACGTTGACCAGGCCGACGGCCGCCAGGTCGTCGGCCGGGCTCTCCCGCAGCGGCCTGCTCGTACGCCGCGGCCGCGGCGTCCAGGTCGTCCGCGCTCGATCGCGTCGTACGCCGCCTGGTGCAGCGGCGGCAGGGCTCCGGCTCGACCGGCGCCGGCCGGCTCCGCGTCCGCGCCCTGCGCCGCCGCGTCCCGAGCCCGGCGACCCGGCCGGTCACGCCGTTCTGGGCCGCGACCTCGAGCAGCTTGTCCAGCGACCTGGCGCAGCGCCGCCTCGGGCACGACGTCGGCGACCAGCGGCACCGGCTGGCCCCTGACGACCGCGACCACGAAGGGCAGGGTCTGCACCTGGAACGCCTGCACCAGAGCCGGGCTCGTGTCGACGTCGACCCGGGCGACCAGGAACGCCCCGGCGTAGTCCGCGGCGAGCTTGTCCAGCAGCGTGCTGATCTGCTCGCGACTGCGCGGCGCGGGCCGTAAGAGGTCGACGACCACCGGCACGGTCATCGACTGCTCGATCACGACGGACTGGAAGTCGGCCTCGGTGACCTCGACGACGTACGGCCACTGGCCGCGGCGGCACCGCCCGCCAGCCGGCGGCCCGCCTGGGCCTTGCGCTGGCTCGCGGCGGCGAGCGCGCCGAGGTCGACGGCACCGCGCAGGGCCGCGGTGCTGAACGGCTGCTGACTCATGCCGCTCATCCTCTCAGGCATCGCGCCGTCAGCTCGCGCAGTGCGCCGCGATCAGGCCGTCGGAGGCGGCGACCAGCTTCGTGCCTTGCCCTTGCCGGCGGGCGGCACCACGAAGAGCAGCAGCTCGGCCGCCGTCGTCGTGAACCTCGAGGCCTGCACCTCGCCGGTGAGCACCCGCACGTCCGGCGGCAGCGTGGCCGTGTTGCCGCGGCCGCGCGGTGAAGGTGCTCGGCCGCCGCAGGGCCGTGAAGACCAGGGCGCCCGCCGTCGCTCGTCCGGATCGCCAGCGTGGCACCCGGCACGGCCTCATGGGACTGGGCGTAGGTGCCGAACCGCGCGACACCCGGCCGCTGGGCCGCCGCCGCCTTCTGCACCTGCTGGACGAACGAGTCCTTCGCCGAAGCTCGCGGCCTCCGGCGCGGTCGACCCGGTGTTGAGCACCGCGGCGTACTTCGCCCGCGGTCTGCCCGGCGCGGCAGCGCAGGCCGGTCGTGGCCGGCCCGAGGACCGGCGAGCCCTCCGAGGGTCGGCCACCTCGGGCAGGCGCGCGCCAGGCAGCAGCAGCACCGATCCGGCGATCCGGTACGCCGACGCGCGTCCTTCGCGGTGAGCAGGCTGACCACCGGCGCCTGCTTGGCGTTGCCGGCCAGGACCACGAAGAAGAACCGCGGGTACGCCGTGCCCCGGGTCAGCAGCACCGCGGGCCGCTGGCTCGAGGTCGGCCGGGGCGGCACGCTGGTCCCCTGGGCGGTGGCGACCTGGTAGAGCGAGGTGGTCATCTGCAGGGCCAGCCCGTCGTACGCCGGCGGCCGCCGTCGGGCGTTGCGCGCCGCGTCGGCCCGGTCGGCCGCCGCCAGCACCCGGCCGACGATCCCCCGGGCCTGCTGCGGCTCCAGGGCCGGGCCGGCGACGGGGTGGGCCGGTGGGGCCTGCACCCCGACCAGGCCGCCGGCGGCCGAGCAGCCGGAGAGCACGCGACCGACGACCAGCCCGGCCGCGCGGGCCGCACGCACGCCGGCGCGCCTGGCCGCTCGAGCGTCCGCACCGGTGCGGCGGCGCGCCGGCATCGGGATCCGGGAGACCGTCCGCAGGACCGGTCGGCCAGCCGCGACAGGGTCCGGCCGGCCGGTCAGCGGTGCAGCCCGGCTGCCAGCAGCACCGCCCCGACCAGCAGGAGCAGCACGGCCGCGGGGAACCAGCCGCCGCGGTGCCACGAGACGGTGACCTTGACCGCGGGCAGCGCCGACCCGTCGGCCGAGGAGACCAGCACCGACTGCGCCTCCGCGCCCGGCCGCCAGTCCAGGTCCTGCGCGCCATCGCCGATGCTGGTGGCCCGCCAGATGTCCCACGTCTGCACGTTGCCGAGGCTGGTCGCACCCGGGACCGCCGTCATGACCAGCCGGTGCAGCGGGCGGACACCGCGGATCACCAGCCGCGGGGCGGCTCCGGTCAGGTCGCTGACGTCGCGTGAGATCCCGCGGCCGACGAACAGCTGCCCGTCGTCCAGGCGCCGGGCGGTCACCGTCACCTCGGGGCCGACCGCGCCGACCGCCCCCGAGGTCAGGATCACCGCGGGGGCGCTTCGGCTGAACCGTCCGCGACGCGGTCCAGGTGCTGTCCGGGCCGACCAGGACGGCCGCCGCCAGGCCCACCAGCAGCACGAGACCGCCGACCGGCGACCAGCACGACGCCCGTGATGCTGCCGGGTCGCTCGAGCATGTCGCGCAGGTCGGCGATGAGGTACTTCCCACGCTGACGTCCGGCCACGACGGACCAGGGTAGGGGCGCGGTGCCGGCTGGTCAGAACCGCGCCGGCTCCCGGTAGTCGCCCCACTCGGCGCGCAGCGCGTCGCAGATCTCCCCGAGCGTCGCCTCGGCCCGCGCGGCCGCGAGCATGGCGCGGCACCAGGTTGTCGCTGCCGCGGGCTGCCTCCACCATCCGGGCCAGGGCCGACCGGACCGCCGCCTCGTCGCGGTCGGCCCGGCGCTGCCCGAGTGCCGCCACCTGGTCCCGCTCGACGTCGTGGCTGACCCGCATGATCTCCAGCTCGCGGCGTGATCGACTCGGTGTGGACGTTGACCCCCACGACCTTCTTCTCGCCCTTCTCCAGGGCGGTCTGGTACTGGAACGCCGCGTCCGCGATCTCGGACATGAACCAGCCGTCCTCGATGCCGCGCAGGATGCCGGCCGTCATCGTGCCGTCCGGGCCCATGCCGCGGATCCGGTCGAAGATCGCCTCGGCCTCGGCCTCGAGCCGGTCGGTCAGGGCCTCGACGTACCACGAGCCGCCCATCGGGTCGGCGACGTTGACGACCCCGATCTCCTCCATCAGCACCTGCTGGGTCCGCAGGGCGATCTCGGCCGCCTGCTCGCTCGGCAGCGCCAGCGTCTCGTCAAGTGCGTTGGTGTGCAACGAGTTCGTGCCTCCAAGCACCGCCGCGAGCGCCTCGACCGCCGTGCGGACGACGTTGTTGTACGGCTGCTGCGCGGTGAGCGAGACGCCCGCCGTCTGGGTGTGGAAGCGCAGCCACTGGGCCTTCTCGGTCTTGGCGCCGTAGACGTCGCGCATCCACCGGGCCCAGATCCGCCGCGCGGCCCGGAACTTCGCGATCTCCTCGAAGAAGTCGAGGTGAGCGTCGAAGAAGAAGCTGAGGCCGGGCGCGAACGCCTCGATGTCCAGCCCGCGGGCCAGCCCGAGCTCGACGTAGCCGAAGCCGTCGGCCAGGGTGAACGCCAGCTCTTGTGCCGCAGTCGATCCCGCCTCGCGGATGTGGTACCCGGAGACCGAGAGCGGCTTGTACGCCGGGATCTCGGCCGCGCAGTACTCCATCAGGTCGCCGATGAGCCGCAGGTGCGGCTCGGGCGGGAAGAGCCACTCCTTCTGCGCGATGTACTCCTTGAAGATGTCCGTCTGGAGCGTGCCGTTCAGGACGCCGATGTCGGCTCCTTGCCGTTCGGCCGCAACGAGATACATGCAGAACACCGGCACCGCGGGGCCGCTGATCGTCATCGACGTGGTCACCTGGTCGATGGGGATGTCGGCGAACAGCGCCTCCATGTCACGGGCCGAGTCGATCGCGACACCGCAGTGCCCGACCTCGCCGAGGCTCTGGACATCGTCGGAGTCGCGGCCCATCAGGGTCGGCATGTCGAAGGCCACCGAGAGCCCGCCGCCGCCGCGGGCCAGGATCATCCGGTAGCGCTCGTTGGTCTGCTCGGCGTTGCCGAAGCCGGCGAACTGGCGGATGGTCCAGGTCCGGCCCCGGTAGCCCGTCGGGTAGAGCCCGCGGGTGAACGGGTACTCCCCCGGCCAGCCGATCCGGGCCATCCGCGGGTCGTCGGCCTCGGCCGAGCCGGGCTCCGGACCGTAGACCGGGTCGACCTCCGTGCCGGAGAGCGTCGTGAAGTCCGCGTCGCGCACCCGACCACGCTCCAGCGACGCGTCGTACCGCTGCTGCCACCGTTGCCGACCGTCGCTGGGGATGCTCACCCGGCCAATTTACTAGGACGTCCTACTAATTACCATTCCCGTCGAAGTCGCCGGCCGCCACGCGGACGTCGCGCAGCATCCCGAACAGGTTCTTGAGCCCCGCGTCGTCGAGCGCATCCAGGCCGAAGCCGGTCCCGACGAGGTCGACGGTCGCGGCCTCCATCACCGTGCGCCCGGGCTCGGTCAGCGAGGCCAGCGCGCCCCGGCCGTCCCGCGGGTTGGGCCGGCGGCGGACGAAGCCCTGCTGCTCCAGCCGCTGCACGATGTTCGTGACGCTGGTCGGGTGCACCATCAGCCGCTCGCCGATCTTGCCCATGGGCAGCTCGCCGGAACGGCTGAACGCCAGCAGCACCAGGGCCTCGTACCGGGCGAAGGTCAGGCCGTGCGGCTTGAGCACGTCGTCGAACCGGGCCAGGAGCAGCTGCTGGACCCGCATGATCGACGTCGCGGCGGCCATCGCGCCGGAGGCATCCCAGCGCCGGTCCCAGAGCTCCTCGGCCCGCGCGATCGGGTCGAACGGGAGTCCCAGGTCCGGAGCCACGTCGTAACCGTAGTCGCGGGCCGGCCGGCCCTCACCCGCCTAGGGTCGGGGCATGTCCTGGCGTCCCTTCCCGAGGTTCAGCTGGGACCTGCGGGCCTGCGGCCGACACGGGCACACGACGTACGCGCCCGACGAGCCCGAGCTGCGCGCGCGGCTGCAGGTGGAGACGCCGGCCGGCGAGGCCTGGCGCTGCCTTCGCTGCGGCGACTTCGCCCTCGGGGACCCGGTCGCCGGTGGACCGGCGGCCGACGCCCCGCTGGTCCTGCGCGGGCGGGCCCTGCGCGACGCGGTCATCCTGCGGCTGCTCGCCGTCGAGCGCGGGATCCGGGGGCTGTTGCTGGCGGTGCTCGCCTACGGCCTGCACCGCTTCTCCGGCGCCCAGGGGTCGCTGCAGAGGGTCTTCGAGCAGGACCTGCCGCTGCTCAAGCCGCTGGCCGACAAGCTCGGCGTCGACCTGCAGACGACCGGGCCGGTGCGGCTGATCCGCGAGGCCCTCGGCCTGTCCTCCCGGACCCTGCTGTGGGTGACCCTCGGTGTCGCCGCGTACGCCGCGCTGGAGCTGGTCGAGGCGGTCGGCCTCTGGCTGATGCGGCGGTGGGGCGAGTACGTCGCAGCGGTCGGCACGGCGATCTTCCTGCCGCTGGAGGTGCACGAGCTGCTCGACCGGGTGACCGTCCTGCGGGTCGGCGCGTTCGCGGTCAACGTCGCGGCGGTCGTCTACCTGGTCCTGACCAAGCGGCTGTTCGGCGTGCGGGGAGGGCGGGCGGCGTTCGAGGCCGAGCGGCACTCGACCTCTCTGCTCGAGGTGGAGCAGGCCGGCGACCTCTAGCGTGAGACGAAGCCACCCGTGTGGTGGCACATTCGTCAGGCGCATTTCACCCACCGGGACTCACACCCGGTCGAATCGTTGCGCTGCCGTTGCGGGGGACGCTGCGAGCCTCCACGCTGTGACGGCGTGCCCGGCTGGGTGGCAGCGACCCGGTTCCCCCTGATGGGCCGCTGCCCCGGACCCCAGCCGGGCGCGTCTCGCGGATCCACCTCGACTCCGGCCGGCTTCGACCAACCACCGCTGGGGTCCAACGACCGCATGGGTCCAACTACCGTGCAGGCATGAGTTCGGGGGCAGGCATCGAGCCGGCGGCCTGGCGGGTCCTCGCGGTGTTCCGCGCCCTGGCCCTCGCCTACGCCGTCGGCCTCTACGCCGTGAGCTCGGGCGACTACCGCCACCACGCCGGTGCCTGGCTGCTGCTGGCGCTGATGGCCGTCTGGACCGCGGCCATCTCGCTGACCTACGCCCGCCGGCCATCCGCCCGCCACGACCCGGCCTGGCTGACCGCGGACCTCGCGACCGCGCTCGCGGCCATCCTCGCGTCCCGCCTGGTGGACAGCCCGGCCCACATCGCGGCCGGCGCACCGACGCTGCCCGTGCTCTGGTCGTCGGCGCCGGTGCTCGCCTGGGCCGTCGGACGGGGCTGGCTGGCCGGCGTCGGCGCGGCGGCCGCGGTCGGCATCGCGGACCTCCTGCACCGGCAGGGTGCCAGCACCACCACGGCGACGAACATCGTCCTGCTCGTGCTCGGCGGCGCCCTGGTCGGCTACGTCGTCCCGCTGGCCCGGCGCGGCGAGCTGGCCCTCGCCCAGGCGGAGGCGAGCGCGGCCTCCACCCGCGAGCGCGAGCGGCTGTCCCGGGACATCCACGACGGTGTGCTGCAGGTGCTGGCCCTGATCCATCGGCGGGGCAACGAGATCGGCGGCGAGGCCGTTGCCCTGGCCGGCCTGGCCGCGGAGCAGGAGCAGGCCCTGAGAGCCCTCGTCGCCACCGAGCGGCCGGGGCTGGGGGCGCCCACCGGCCTGGTGGACCTCCTGCCCCTGCTCGCGACGTACGAGCAGCACGGGACCACCGTGTCCGGGCCGGCCGACCCGGTGGTGCTGCCGGCGCCCCTGGCCAGCGCGCTGGTCGGTGCCGTCGGGGAGGCCCTGCTCAACGTGGCCCGTCACGCCGGTCCGGGCGCCCGCTCGTGGGTGCTCGTGGACGACGACGGGAGCCAGGTGGCGGTCCTGGTCCGCGACGACGGCGCCGGATTCGACGCCGATCGGCTGGACCAGGCGCGTCGCGACGGACGGCTGGGGGTCGCGGGGTCGATCATCGGGCGGATGACCGACCACGGCGGTACGGCGACGGTGACCTCGCGGGCCGGTGAGGGGACCGAGATCGAGCTGCGGCTGCCCCGACCCACGCGCCCGGGACGGCGACCGTGACGCGGGTCATGGTCGTCGACGACCACCCGATGTGGCGGGAGGCGGTGGCCCGCGACCTCGAGGGCGCCGGCTACGACGTCGTCGCCACGGCCGGCGGCGGGCACGAGGCCCTGCGGCGAGCGGCCGCGACCTCGCCGGAGGTGGTCGTCCTCGACCTGCAGATGCCGGACCTGTCCGGCGTCGAGGTGACCCGGGCCCTCGCGGCCGGTGACCACCCGCCGTACGTCCTGGTCCTGTCCGCGAGCGGTGAGCAGGCCGACGTGCTCGAGGCGGTCAAGGCCGGGGCGACGGGCTACCTGGTGAAGTCGGCGTCCCGCGAGGAGCTGCTCGACGCGATCGCCCGGACCGCGCTCGGCGAGGCCGTCTTCACCGCCGGGCTCGCGGGCCTGGTGCTCGGCGAGTTCCGCCGGATGGCAACGGCTCCCGGGCCGCGAGACGACGGCCCGAAGCTGACCGACCGCGAGACCGAGGTCCTGCGGCTGGTCGCCACCGGCCTGTCGTCGAAGCAGATCGCGACGCGCCTGGTGCTCTCGCCGCGGACCGTCCAGAACCACATCCAGGGCACCCTGCGCAAGCTCCAGCTGCACAACCGGGTCGAGCTCACCCGCTACGCCATCGAGCGCGGTCTCGATGCGGACGGCGCGGATCCGGGGCGTCCGCCTGAGTAGGAGTACTCAACGAGGTCGAGCAGTTCGGCGGGTCCGCGCCGGCCGCAGGTTCGCGACCGTTGAGGCATGGACGGTCTCTACGCACTGAAGCCCTGGTACGCGCGTCGCCTCGGCGGCCTTCGCGGCCTCCTCGTGGCCCGGCGGGTGTCACCGAACGCCATCTCCGCGACCGGTGTCGCAGCCGGCGCCGCAGCCGGCGCCGGGCTGGCGCTGCTCCCGCACGGCGGGCCGGCGGCCGTGGCCGTCGGCGCCGCCCTGGCCGTGCGCCTGGCCGCCGCGAACCTGGACGGCGGCGTCGCCCGAGCCCGCGGCATCACCAGCCGGGCCGGCGCCGTGGCCAACGAGCTCGGTGACCGGCTGGCCGAGCTCGCGGCGCTCGCCGGCGTCCTCGCGCTGGCGCCGGGCTGGCTGGTGGCGGTCGCCGCCCTGGCCATGAGCGCGCCGTCGTGGGTCGCGCTCGCCGGTGCCGCCGCCGGTGCGCCGCGGCTGCAGGGTGGGCCGGTCGGCAAGACCGAGCGCGCCGCCGGCCTCGTGCTCGTCGCGCTCACCGGCTGGGCCGTCCCCCTGCTCGCCGTCCTGGCCGTCGGCTCGGCCCTGACCGCGGCCCTGCGGCTCGCCCGCCTCCTGGCCGGTGCCCGATGAACGCCACGTGGGCCTACGCCACGAGTGGGGCCACGCCGTACGTCGCGAGTGGCCTCACCCTCAGTGGCATCGCGGTCGGTGTCGCGCGGCGGCGGGAGCTGGTCCGGCGCTGGCTGGTCTGGGTCTGCGCCGCGGTCCTGCTGGGGGCCGCGGCGGCGGCGGGCACGGACGGCCGGCTGCTGCTGGCCGCCGGACTCGCCGTCCCCTGCGTCCGCGAGTACGCGCGGCTGGTGCGGATGCCGCGCGTGGACGCTGCGGTGCTCGGTCTCGGCGTCCTGCTCTCGCTCGTCGTCGCCGCGCTCCGGCCCGCCCCGGCCGGAGACCTGTTCCCCCTCGGCCACTTCGCCGCGGCCCTGCCCCTGATCGCCTCCCTGCCGGCCGTCCTGGAGGGCGACGTCCGGCGGGGAGGCCGCCGCGCGGCGTACCTCACGTTCGGGCTGCTCTGGATCGGCGCGCTGACCGGCCTGGTGTCCCTCGGCCCGCACGCCCTGGCCCTCGTGGTCGCGGTCAGCGTCGCGGACGTCGGCGCGTGGTGCGCCGGGCAGGCCCTGCGCGGCCCGCACCTGTCACCGTTGTCACCCGGTAAGCGAGTGAGCGGGATGGCGGGCGGCGCGGTCAGCGGGGTCGTGGTGCTGCTCCTGCTGGGCGCCGCCACCCCGGGCTTCGTCGTCGCCGTGGCGCTGGCCGCTCCGCTCGGTGACCTGGCCGAGTCGATGCTCAAGCGCGAGGCGGGGGTCAAGGACGCCGGACGCTGGCTGCCCGGGTTCGGCGGGATGCTGGACCGGGTCGACTCCCTGCTCTTCGCCCTCGCCGTCGCCCTGGTGGCCCCGGCGGGCCTGGCGGGCCTGGCCCTCCCCGCAGGCCTGGTGCTCCGGTGAGCGGCGGTGTCACGAGATCGTGGCTGCGCCGGCAGGCGTGGCGGCTGGCCCTGTCCACGACCGGCGGCCTGACGGTCGACGGGTCCGTGGCGCGGGGGGGCTGCGTCGTGGTCGCCAACCACGCCTCGCACGCGGACACCGCGGCCTTGCTGGCGGCCCTGCCCGCCCGCAGCCGCCCGGTCGTCGTCGCGGCCTCTGACTACTGGCTCGGCGGTGGCCGGCTGCGCCGGCTGGTGTGCCGCGGGCTCGTGGAGATCGTGCCGGTACGGCGCGGTGGTGGCGGCAGTGCTGATCTCGCTGCCGCGGGGGCCGCGCTTCGCCAGGGCCGGGCGGTCGTCGTCTTCCCCGAGGGCACCCGCAGCCGGGACGGCGAGGTCGGCCACTTCCACTGCGGCGCCTTCCGGTTGGCGGCCGACCACCACGTGCCCGTCGTCCCGATCGGCCTCGGTGGGACGCGCGAGCTGCTGCCGGCCCACGGCGACCTGCACCGCTCCGCGGTCAGGGTCCGGATCGGCACACCGCTCACCGCACCCACCGCCGAGCAGGCCCGTGACGCCGTCCAGGCCCTCGTGCCGCGGCCATCCCCCGGCCGCGACTCGGTGGTCCGGCACCGCGTCGCCCGCCTGGCGAGCTCGCGCGCCGGAGTGGTCGCGGTCGCGGGATGGGCTGCGGCAGAAGCGTTCTCGTGGCCGATCGTGCCCGAGGTCTTGGTCGGCGTCCTGGTCCTGGCGATGCCGCGGCGGGCTCCCGTGCTGGCGTTGACGGCGCTCGTCACCAGCACCGCTGCCGCTGTCCTGGCCCTGCTGCTGGCCGGCGCCGGGTGGTCGTTCCCCCAGCCTCTGGTCACCGCGCCGATGCGGGCCCAGGTCGCGCGTGAGGTCGCCGCCGAGGGGGCGCGGGCGGTGCGCCACCAGCCGATGTCCGGTGTCCCGCTCAAGGTGTACGCCGCCGAGGCCGGTCGTGCGCACGCGGCGCCGGTGCCGTTCGCCGTGGACACGCTGCGCGGCCGCGGGCTGCGGATGCTGGTCGTGACCGCCGCGCTGGCTCTGCTCGGAGCGGCCGGCCGGCGGCTGCGGCGCTACTACCCCGTCGTCGTCCTGGCCGGCCTGGTGGTCTTCGCCGCCGGGCTGGACGCGACGGTCCGGGCCTGGAGCTGAAGCCATGAACACCAACGAGATCCACCCACAGGAGGAAGAGATGTCCCACCCCGTCACCACCACCAGCACCCCCCGCACGCCTGGCACCCCCCGCAGGCCCGCATCGAACCCGTGGCCCTACGTCGGCGTCGGCGCCGCCCTGCTCGCGGCGGCACCGCTCGGGCCGATCCTGATCACGTTCGTCGTGGCTCCCGTGGTGGTCCTGCTCGCCATGTGCCTCCCGAGCACGCACCGCCTGCCGGTGGCGGTCCGCGTCGTCACCTACCTGCTGGCCGCCGCCGCGCTGGGCTGGGTCCTGATCGTCGCCGGGTTCTACCTGTCCATGTCCACCGGCGGCCACATCGGATGAGCCCCCAGGGGATGAACGACCGGGCTCGCGCCCGGCCCGGCGACGACGGAGCGGCTCAGGCCGTCCGGACGCCCTGGACCAGCCGGTCGGCCGCGGCGTACGGGTCGAGCGACCCGTCGACCACCTCGCCCGCGAGGGCGTCGAGACCTCCGTCGGCCAGACCCGGGTCACCCATCCGGGCCCGCAGCGCATCCAGCGCGATGGCCTCGATCTCGCGGGCCGTGCGGTTCACCCGGCGGGCCCGCAGCTCACCCGTGCCGATCAGCCAGGCCTGGTGCTTGTCGATCGCCTCGACCAGCTCCTCGATCCCCTCGCCGCGCATCGCAACGGTCTTCACCACGGTCGGCCGCCAGTCGCCCGGCTCGCGACGCTCGCCCAGCCCCAGCATGTGCTGGATCTCGCGGACGGTCGATCCGGCGCCGTCGCGGTCGGCCTTGTTGACCGCGAAGACGTCACCGATCTCGAGGATGCCGGCCTTGGCCGCCTGGATGCCGTCGCCCATCCCGGGCGCGAGCAGGACGACCGTCGTGTCGGCCAGGCCGGCCACCTCGACCTCCGACTGGCCGACGCCGACCGTCTCGACCAGCACGACGTCGCACCCGGCGGCGTCCAGCACCCGCAGGGCCTGGGGGGTGGCCCGGGACAGTCCGCCGAGGTGGCCCCGGGTGGCCATCGAGCGGATGTAGACGCCGGGGTCCAGCGCGACGTCCTGCATCCGGACCCGGTCACCGAGCAGTGCGCCTCCGGAGAACGGCGAGCTGGGGTCGACCGCCAGCACGCCGACCCGCAGGCCCCGACGCCGGTACGCCGCGACCAGGGCCGCCGTCGTCGTGGACTTGCCCACGCCCGGGCTGCCGGTCAGCCCGATCGACAGGGCCGAGCCGCGTTGCGCCGCCAGCAGCCCCATGACCTCGCGTAGCTGCGGGCTGTCACTCTCGACCAGGGAGACGAGCCGGGCCACCGCGCGGCCGTTGCCCTCGCGGGCCTGCTCGACCAGCCGGGCCGGGTCGGCCTCGCGTGCCACTCCTGCGGTCGCCGTCAGTCGCCGGGTGAGCCGGCGTCAGGCCGACGGCACGTGGAGCAGCAGGGCGTCGCCCTGGCCACCGCCACCGCAGAGCGCCGCCGCACCCACACCGCCACCACGGCGCTGCAGCTCGAGCGCCAGGTGCAGGGCCAGCCGCGCGCCTGACATCCCGATCGGGTGGCCCAGGGCGATGGCACCACCGTTGACGTTGACGCGCTCGGGATCGAGACCGAGCTCACGGGTCGACGAAAGGCCCACTGCCGCAAAGGCTTCGTTGATCTCGACCAGGTCGAGGGAGGTCGGCTCGAGGCCCTCCTTGGCGCACGCTGCGCGGATGGCGGCGGCCGGTTGCGACTGCAGGGTGGAGTCCGGCCCGGCGACCACTCCGTGAGCTCCGATCTCGGCCAGCCACGCGAGCCCGAGCTCCTCGGCCTTGGCCCGGCTCATCACGACGACCGCCGCGGCACCGTCGGAGATCTGCGACGCCGAACCGGCGGTGATGGTGCCGTCCTTACGGAACGCGGGGCGCAGCCGGGCCAGGGTCTCGACCGTCGTGTCGGCGCGGATGCCCTCGTCCTCGCGGAATTCGACCGGGTCGCCCTTGCGCTGCGGGATCTGCACGGCAGCGACCTCCTGGTCGAACAGGCCGTCCTTCCAGGCCCGGGCCGCCAGCTGGTGCGAGCGGGCCGAGAACGCGTCCTGCTCCGCGCGGCTGAACGCGCCGTCCCCGTCGTTGGCCGCCTCGGTGAGGCCGCCCATCGCCTGGTCGGTGAACGCGTCCCACAGGCCGTCGTGGGCCATGTGGTCGCGCATCGTCACGTCGCCGTACTTGAAGCCCTCGCGGGAGCGCTCGAGCAGGTGCGGGGCCTGGCTCATCGACTCCTGGCCGCCGGCGACGACGATCTCGAACTCGCCGGCCCGGATCAGCTGGTCGGCGAGCGCGATCGCGTCCAGGCCGGACAGGCACACCTTGTTGATCGTGAGCGCCGGGACGGACATCGGGATGCCCGCGTTGACCGCCGCCTGCCGGGCCGGGATCTGGCCGGCACCAGCGGTCAGGACCTGTCCCATGATCACGTAGTCCACCTGCTCGGGGGCGACGCCCGCACGCTCCAGCGCGGCCTTGATGGCCACGCCGCCGAGGTCGGCACCGCTGAAGTCCTTGAGCGAGCCGAGCAGCCGGCCCATCGGCGTACGGGCTCCGGCGACGATGACGGAGCGGGGCTGGTCACTCACGGTCTGGACCTCTCGATCAGGGGATCGGCTGACGCTCGTGGCCGCGATCCGGGGATGTGAAGTAGGACAAGTCCCGGCGACGGCCGGTCATTCCGAGCCTACGCTTCGCGGCATGTCGAAGGCTCCCGCTGTGATCTTCACCGCGATCGACCACGTCGGCGTGGCCGTGCCGGACCTGGACGAGGCGATCGCGTTCTACCGCGACGTGCTGGGTCTGGCCCTGGTGCACGAGGAGACCAACGAGGAGCAGGGCGTCCGGGAGGCGATGATGGCCGTCGGCGACACCGGGTCGTGCGTCCAGCTGCTCGCGCCGCTCACGCCGGAGTCCACCATCGCGCGGTTCCTGGACCGCAGCGGGCCGGGCCTCCAGCAGGTCGCCTACCGGGTCGAGGACGTGGCCGCGACCAGCCAGGCGCTGCGGGACCGGGGCCTGCGGCTGCTCTACGACGAGCCGCGGCCGGGCACCGCGGGGAGCCGGGTCAACTTCGTCCACCCGAAGGACGCGGGCGGCGTCCTGATCGAGCTGGTCCAGCCGGCCGCCACCGGCACCTCGGCCGACGCGGGAGCACACGCCCGTGGGTGAGATGGAGCTGGTCCGGGCTGCGGTCCTGGCCGGTGACACGACCCCCGCCGAGTACGCCGCGCTGGCCCTCCCCGCGTCGTACCGGGGCGTCACGGTGCACGAGGACGAGGCCGGGATGTTCGAAGGCCTGGCCAGCAAGGACAAGGACCCCCGGCGCAGCCTGCACGTCGACGACGTCCCGGTGCCCGAGGTCGGGCCGGGCGAGGCGCTGGTCGCCGTCATGGCCAGCGCGATCAACTACAACACCGTGTGGACCTCGATCTTCGAGCCGCTGTCGACCTTCGGCTTCCTGCGCAAGTACGGCCGCTCGTCGCCGCTCGCTGCCAAGCACGACCAGCCCTACCACGTCGTGGGGTCGGACCTGTCCGGCGTCGTCCTGCGCACCGGGCCGGGGGTGCACGCGTGGAGGCCCGGCGACGAGGTCGTCGCGCACTGCCTGTCGGTCGAGCTGGAGCACCCGGACGGGCACGACGACACGATGCTCGACCCCCAGCAGCGGATCTGGGGCTTCGAGACCAACTTCGGCGGCCTGGCCGAGCTGGCCCTGGTCAAGGCCAACCAGCTGATGCCCAAGCCCGGCCACCTGACCTGGGAGGAGGCCGCCGTCCCCGGCCTGGTCAACTCCACGGCGTACCGCCAGCTGGTCTCCCACCACGGCGCCGCGGTCAAGCTGGGCGACACGGTGCTCATCTGGGGCGCGAGCGGCGGCCTCGGTTCCTACGCGACGCAGATGGCGCTGGCCGCCGGGGCGCAGCCGGTCTGCATCGTCTCCAGCCCGGACAAGGCCGAGCTCTGCCACCAGATGGGCGCGGAGCTGGTGATCGACCGGTCCGCCGAGGGCTACCGGTTCTGGTCCGAGCCCGGCGCCCAGGGCGAGCAGGACCAGAGCGAGTGGAAGCGGTTCGGGGCGAAGATCCGCGAGCTGACCAGGGGTCGGGACGTCGACATCGTGTTCGAGCACCCGGGCCGGGAGACCTTCGGGGCCAGCGTGTACGTCGCGCGGCGCGGCGGCACGATCGTCACCTGCGCCTCGACCTCGGGCTTCATCCACGAGTACGACAACCGGTACCTGTGGATGAACCTCAAGCGGATCGTCGGCTCGCACTTCGCGAACTACCGCGAGGCCTGGGCGGCGAACGACCTGATCGCCCGGGGCCTGATCCACCCGACCCTGTCGCGGGCCTACCCGCTGGAGCAGACCGGCCAGGCCGCGGCCGAGGTCCACAACAACCGGCACCAGGGCAAGGTCGGCGTCCTGTGCCTGTCGCCCGAGGAGGGCCTGGGAGTGCGCAACCTCGAGCTCCGCGAGCGCCACCGGGTCGCGATCGACCGCTTTCGTGACGTCTGATCACCCTGTGTCGTGAGTGTGCTGCGAACCGCGACAGGGGTGCTCCGGACGGGGGTAGGGTTGCCTCCAATCCGCCCCCAGCACGGCCTGCCCCAGCAGAACCCCTAGCGAGACGTCGCGCACGTCACCTGCGCCACGGAGGAACGAGTTATGACCGAGCAGTTCTCGATCACGCCCAAGCCCTTCACCGTCGCCATGCGCGGCTACGACCGCGAGCAGGTCGACGAGCAGATCGGCCAGCTGCAGAACGCCCTGAGCAAGGCCCGCGGTGCCGTCGAGCAGCTGGACGGCCGCAACCTCAAGCTCACCCAGGACCTGGCCGACGCCCAGCGCCAGCTGCGGGAGGTCGACCGGCCGTCGTACGCCGGGCTGGGCGCCCGGATCGAGCAGCTGCTCCGGCTGGCCGAGGAGCAGGCCATCGAGATGGTCGCCGCCGCGCAGAACGACGCCGACCAGACCCTGGCCGCGGCCCGGACCGAGGCGCACGACCTGCGCGCCAGCGCCGAGGCGGCCGCGAACGAGCTCAACGCCACCTCGACCCGGCAGGCCCGCGAGCGGCTGGACTCGGCCAACGAGGAGGCCGAGGACGTCCGCTCCACCGCGAGCCGCAAGGCCGAGGAGGAGCTCGGCTCGGCCCAGCGCCAGGCCGAGAAGCTCCGCTCCGCCGTCGAGACCGAGGCGACCGAGAAGCGGCTCAGCCTCGAGCGCGAGGTCGGCCGGCTGCGGGCGACCGCCGAGCGCGAGATCACCGAGCTGCGGGCCAAGGCCAAGCGCGAGGCCGACGACTTCCGCTCCAGCGCGAAGAAGGAGGCCGACGAGCACACGGCGGCCGCCGCCGCGGTACTCGAGGCCGCCCAGGCCAAGGCCCAGCAGGACGCCTCCGATCACGAGGTCCTGCTCGCCAGCCAGCGCGAGGAGGCCGAGCGGCTGGACGCCGAGCGGCACGACGCCGCCGTCGCGAAGCTGCAGGAGCTGACCAAGTCGGCCGAGGAGCGGGCCTCCTCGGCCGAGAGCCGCGCGACCCGGGCGCTGGAGAAGGCCGAGGCGATCCGGGCCGAGGCCGAGGAGCACTCGCGCAACCAGCTCGCCACCGCGCGGCGCAACGCCGACCAGACGGTCGCGGACGCCAAGGCCCAGGCCGACCGGATCCTGCAGGACGCCCGGGCCGAGGCCGAGCGCCAGCGCGGTGCCGCCCAGCGCCAGGTCGAGGACCTGCAGCGCCAGCGCGACTCGGTCACCTCCCACCTGGACCAGCTGCGCGGCCTGCTCGGCTCGATGCCGGTCCCGGGCCTGGAGGCCCTGGCCAACGCCGTGGCCCAGCCCGCGGAGACCACCCCGGCCCGCGGCAGCAGCCCGTCGATCGCGATGCCGGCCAGCAGCAAGCCCGCGGCCAAGCCCTCGCCGGACGACAAGCTGGACCCCTCCGCGTTCTTCACCCAGCCCGCCTCGGACAGGCCGGCCAAGGCGGGGGCGGCCGGCCGCCCGGGAGCCGCCGAGGCGTCCGGCGAGGACGCCGACGTCAGCGTCTCCTCGCTCTTCGCAGCGCCCAAGAGCAGCGCCGACGACGGCGATGCCGGCGATGCCCGCGATGCCCGTGGCTCGGAGACCGCTGAGGGCGCCGACGCCGACCTCCCGGTCGAGGCGGCCGACGGGACCGAGCCGGTGCCGGACGAGGCCGGCGAGACCGCGCAGGCGGCTGATGACGCCGACGACGCGGCCGCCACTGAGCCCGCACCGTCGAAGGCCAAGGGCAAGCCCGAGCAGAGTGACGTCGACCGGGCCAAGGCGCTGGCCGACCTGCGGGCCGCGCAGCAGGCCACGACGAGCCCCGGCGGCAACTGATCGGCTGGCTCGACCGCTTCGGTCGAGGCCGCCGGTCAGCGGCAGAACGCCGCCGTACGACGCGGGTCGCCGAGGCCGCCGCGGCGACCGAGCCCGCGCCGCAGGACGTCGCCGACGGCGAGGGTGAGTTCGGCCGGCCGGGCGCGCCGCTGAACCGGCACTCACCGTTCTACCTCGGCCTCTTCGGCGGCCTGGGGCTGGCGGTGGCCTACGGGCTGGTGGTCTCGCTGGTCCGGCTCTCGCAGGTCATCACCCTGCTCGCGGTCGCGGTCTTCCTCGCCCTCGGCCTGGACCCGGTGGTGCGCTTCCTCCAGCGGCGTGGCCTCTCCCGCGGCTGGTCGGTGGCCGTCGTGTTCGCCGGGGTGATCGGGCTGTTCGCGGCCCTCGTCGGCCTGCTGCTGCCGCCGCTCGCCCAGCAGGGGGCCCAGCTGGCCGACAACGCGCCCGACTACGTCCAGAGCCTGTTGCGCAACAAGCAGGTGCGCAGCCTGGACCAGCACTACCACGTGGTGACCAAGCTGCAGGAGCAGCTGAAGGCCAAGCTCTCCTCCGGGCGGGTGTGGACCGACGTCTTCGGCGGCGTGCTGGGGGCCGGGCGGGCCGCGATCAGCGGCGTGTTCAGCGCGTTCACGGTGCTGGTCCTGACGCTCTACCTGACCGCGTCACTGCCCACGGTGAAGGAGGTCTGCTATCGCGCCGTCCCGGCCAGCCGCCGGGACCGGGTGCGGACCCTCGGCGATGAGATCACCCGCCGGGTCGGCGGCTACGTCATCGGGCAGATCGCCGTCGCCTCCACCAACGCGATCTGCACCTACATCCTGCTGCGCATCCTCGGCCTGCCCTACCCGGAGGCGCTCGCCGTCCTGGTCGGCTTCCTCGGCCTGATCCCGATGGTCGGCGCGACCCTGGGCGCCGTCGTCGTGGTCGTCGTCGCGCTGTTCAGCTCGGTGTCCACGGCCGTGGTCGCGGCGATCTACTACGTCGTCTACCAGCAGCTGGAGAACTACGTCATCGCGCCGCGGGTGATGAAGCGCACGATCTCCGTGCCGGGCGCGGTCACCGTGATCGCGGCCCTCGCCGGTGGCACCCTGCTCGGGGTGATCGGCGCGCTGATGGCGATCCCCACCGCGGCCGGCCTGATCCTGATCTACGAAGAGGTGCTGGTCCCGCGGCAGGCCCAGCACTGACGCCGCAGCCGTACGACCGCGTCAGTACGAGGAGGGCAGCGGCCCGTGCCCGGGGATGACCTGGCCGACGATCTCGTCCAGGGCCCGGCGGACGTAGGGCTCCCCGACCCACAGGTGCCGGGCGCCCGGGACGCCGACGACCCGGGCCTGGCTCAGCCGGGCGAAGCGTCGCCGGGCCTCCGGCGGTCGCAGGTAGTCGTCGAACTCCGGCACCAGCGCGAGCACCGGCTTGCCGGACCGGGTCCAGACGTCCAGGTCCTCGTCGGTCGCGGACCGCAGCGGCGGGCTGAGCAGGATCGCACCCTCGATGCCCGGGTCGCAGCCGTAGCGCAGGACCAGGTCGGTGCCGAAGCTCCAGCCCAGCAGCCACGGGTGCGGGAGCTCGTGGAACTCGGCGTACTCGATGGCCGCGCCGACGTCGTAGCGCTCGGCGACGCCGTTGTCGAAGGTTCCCTGGCTGAGGCCGCGCGGGCTGCTGACCCCTCGCAGGTTGAAGCGGAGCACCGCGATCCCGGCCAGGGCCGGCAGCCGGGCGGCCGCCTTGCGCAGGACGTGGCTGTCCATGAAGCCGCCGTGGGTGGGCAGGGGATGCAGCGTGACCAGCGTCGCGACGGCCGGGCGGTCCACCGGCCGGGCCAGCTCGCCGACCAGGGTGAGGCCGTCGGCGGTGTGCAGCTCGATGTTCTGCCGATCGGCCGGCAGGACGGTGTCGTGCCGAATATCCTCGGGGCTCATCAGCTCGGAGCCTAGCCGGACCGTACGGTCCGTCCCCTGCGCCGGCCCGCAGCTGCGGTGGACGCGAGGTCGCCCATGCCGTTGCCATCCCTGCGCGCGCTGCGGCGCCAGAGCTCGAGGGTTCGGCTGGGCGCCCTGCTCGTCGCGGGCCTGCTCGGGGCCGGGACGCTGACGACGGCTTCGCCCGTCTCGCCCGCCTCGGCGGCGACCGCGCCGATGTCCTTCCTGCAGTTCAACCTGTGCGGGATCTCTTGTGGCCAGGGCGCGCTCGCGGCTCGCGACCTCGAGGCGGCCGTCACGGCGAAGGCTCCGCGGCCGTACGTCGTGACGCTGCAGGAGGTCTGCCGCAGCGTCCTGACCACGGCGCTGGCCGCGCTGCCGGCGTACCGCGGGCGGTTCGAGGTGACCAAGGCGGCGGCCTGCGCCGACGGCAGCGACTTCGGCATCGCCCTGATGGTCCGGACCGGGCAGTACACCTACCTGGGCAGCTGGTGGCTGCCCAACCCGGGCAACAACGAGCCGCGCAGGATCGCCTGCCTGCAGACCTCCGTCGCCGGCGCGTCCCGCCCGCTGGTGGCCTGCGTCACCCACATCGACAACCGGGTCGGCAACCAGCCGGCCCAGGTCGCGGACGTCGCGGCCCGGGTCGCCGCCTACGCCGTCGACAACGCCGTCGTGCTCGGCGGCGACTTCAACCTGAGCCCGCCGAACGCCGCTCTCGACGCGGTCTACGACAGCGACTACCCGTCGGGCCGGGGTACCTTCGTCGAGGCCGACAGCGGCAACCTCAAGCGCAGCGGCGGATCGGCGACATCGGCGTACCTGCAGTGGACCAACTGCAAGGGCGGCGCGGGCTGCCCGTCCGCGACGAACCCGACCTACCGCAAGCCCGACCTGCTCTTCCTGACCGCCCGCGACTTCACCGGCTACTCCGGCAGTGTCCAGGCCGCGTCCGGCTCCGACCATCTGGTCCTGCGCGCCGACGCCGTCCTGGGCTGACCGGCCGGACCTGCCTGCGTGAGACGATGCGCCACCAGCCACAGTGAGGTGCCGTGACCGCAGGTCGAGCCCAACGCGCATCCCGGCGCTCGGTCCCCGGCGTCGCGGTGCTGCTGTCCGTCGTGGTGGCCCTCGGGCTGGCCGGCGCCGGCCTGTTCGCCCTGTCCACCACCGGTCCTGGCCGGGTGGGCCACCGGCCGGTGGAGGCCCTGGCCGGCGGTGCGCGTCTCCTGGCCGGCGGCCGGACCGGGGCGCAGGCGGCGGGCGGCACGCAGTTCCAGACCTGGCTGCACGAGGGCAAGGTGCCGGCCGGGGACTACGCCGCCCTCGCCACCACCGCGCTGGCCGACCTGCACTCCCTCACCCTGCAGAACGGCGGCGTCGTCGCGTCCGTCCGGCACTCCTGGCGCTACGTCTGGCCGCGGGACACGGCGTTCGCGGCCGTCGCGCTCGCGCGGACCGGGCACCTGCCGGATGCGTTGCGGGCGTTGGGCTTCCTGCAGGCCGTGCAGGGTCGCGACGGCAGCTTCCAGGCTCGCTACCGGGTTGACGGCTCGGGCCCGCCGGACGCCCGGGGCGTCCAGGACGACGATCCCGGCTGGGCCCTGTGGAGCGTCGACGAGGTCGTCGCCGCGGCACCGGCCGACCGGCGGGAGCAGATCGCGACATCGTTGCGGCCACTCGTGGATCGCTCGCTGCAGCGCCTGCTGGACCGGACTGCCGGGCCGGGCGCTCTGCCGGCGCCCAGCAGCGACTACTGGGAGCTCGGTGAGTCCCGGCTGACCCTCGGCGTGGCCGCGCCGACACTGGTCGGCCTGCTCTCCGGGAGCCGGCTGGTCCGCGGCCACTCACCGGCGGAGGCCGACCTGGCCGCCCGGCGGGCGACGACGCTCCGGGCGAGCATCCAGTCGCGGTTCGGCTCCAGCGGCTACTCCCGGTACGCCGGCGGCAGCGGGCCGGACGCAGCCCTGGCCTTCACCCTGCCGCCGTACGTCGACTCGCCCCTGCCCGGCGCGGTCGAGGCCGCCCGGGCGGCCGTCCCCCGGCTCCGCGAGCCCGGCGGAGGACTGTCCCCGGGCAGCACCTGGCCCCGGCACGACGGCGTGTCCTGGACTCCGGAGACGGCGCTGTTCCTCGTCGCCGCGGCCGAGATCGGCGACACCCAGCAGGCGGAGCACTGGCTGGCGTGGTTCGCCACCCGCGCGGCGTCCGGCGGCGCCCTGCCGGAGAAGGTCCGGGCGGACGGCTCGGCCGGTGACGTCGCGCCGCTGGCCTGGACCGACGCCCTGGTCCTGATCGCGATGGACCGGCTCGACCTGCTCGGCCCGAGCGCGTGAGCCGGATCCTGCATGCGGCACTGGCCCCGGACTGGGCGGCCGCGCTGGAGGCCGGCAGCTACGCCGTCTCCTCGCGCGGCCGGACGCTCGCCGACGAGGGCTTCATCCACGCCAGCACGCGGGCCCAGCTGAGCGGGGTCCTCGACGGCTTCTACGCCGACGTGGCCGAGGTGGTGCTGCTGGTGCTGGACGTCGAGGCGCTGGACGCCGCAGGGTCGCCGGTGCGATGGGACGAGGTGCCGGGAGCTCCCGGGCCGTTCCCACACATCTACGGCGTGGTGCCGACAACCGTTGTGGGAGAGGCCAACCCGGTCGTCGCGGCGATCACGGTCAGGCGTCCGGGCTCATCCGGTGGCTCAGCCGAGCCTCCCCCGTGGGAGCTGCCCGACCTGACGGCGTACGACCTCGCCCCGAGCCCGCCCGGCTGATCTCAGCGCGGGCGGCGGCTGGCCCGGGCCCGCCAGCACGGCGTGTGCCAGTGCCGGCGGTCGGTGACGTCGAGCATGCCGTCGGCGGGCCACGCGACGACGTGCGAGACGCCTGCGGGGATCTCCTGGTTGCAGCCCGGGCAGCGGTAGGCCTTGGCCGAGACGCCGCCGTTCACGGCCCGGACGTACCACTCGCCGTCGGCGTGGGACTCGACCCGCTCGGTGCCCGCGAGCGCGCGGCGTACGTCGAGGTCATCGGCGCCGGGCGAGGCCGGGCCGGTGGACGTCGGCAGCCGGCGCCCGCCGCGCCGGACCCGGTTGCTCCGTGGCATGTCAGTGACTCAGTGGCTCGGTGGCTCGGTGGCTCGGTGGCTCGGTCGCTCAGGTGTAGTCGACGGCTCAGGTGTAGTCGCGGAAGCCGCGGCCGCTCTTGCGCCCCAGGTAGCCCGCCGTCACGAGCTGCTCCAGCAGCGGCGCCGGCGCGAAGCCGGGCTCGCGGAACTCCAGGTAGAGCTGGCGCTGGATCGCCAGTGACACGTCCAGCCCTACGGCGTCGAGCAGCTCGAACGGCCCCATCGGGTAGCCGCAGCCGGTCTTCATCGCCGTGTCGATGTCCTCGACGCCGGCGTAGTGCGCCTGCAGCATCTTGACGGCGTCGTTCAGGTAGGGGAACAGCAGGGCGTTGACGATGAAGCCGGAGCGGTCACCGCAGAGCACCGGGTGCTTGCCGAGGCGCTCCACGATGCTGCGCGCCGTCGCGACGACGTCCGGAGCGGTGGTGACGGTAGGCACGACCTCGACCAGTCGCATGACGGGCGCGGGGTTGAAGAAGTGCAGGCCGACGACGTCGGCCGGGCGCTTGGTGGCCACCGCGCACTCGACCACGGGCAACGACGAGGTGGTCGTCGCGAGGATGGCGCCGGGCTTGCAGATCTCGTCGAGGTTCTCGAACAGCGCCTGCTTGACGTCGAGCTCCTCCACCACGGCCTCGACCACGAGGTCCGCGCCGGCGAGGTCGTCCAGGCTGGTGCTCACGGTCAGCCCCTCCAGCGCGGCCGAGCGCTCGGCGTCGTCCAGCTTGCCGCGCTGCACGGCCTTCTCCAGGCTCTTGCCGATGGTGCTGTGCGCGCGGGCCTGCGCGTCCGCGCTGCGCGCCACCAGCGTCACCGCGAAGCCGGCCTTGGCGAACACCTCGGCGATGCCGGCCGCCATCGTGCCCGACCCGACGACCCCGACGGTCTCGACCTGACGCAACCCTTGTCCAGCGGCAACTGTGTCGCTCGGGGTCAGCGCGTCGTCGACCACGGTGCTCGACCCGGCCTCGTCGTACGTGTAGAAGCCCTTGCCGGTCTTGCGGCCCTTGAGCCCGGCCGTCGACATCTGCCGCAGGATCGGGCTGGGGGCGTGCAGCCGGTCGCGACCCTGCTTGTACATCGTGTCCAGGATCTCGTAGGCCGTGTCGAGGCCGATCAGGTCCATCAGGGCCAACGGTCCCATCGGGAGGCCGCAGCCCAGCGTCATGGCGGCATCGATGTCCTCGCGGCTGGCGTACCGCGACTCGAACAGCGAGACCGCGTGGTTGAGGTAGCCGAACAGCAGCGCGTTGGCGATGAACCCGGCCTTGTCGCCGACGACGACCGGCATCTTGCCGAGCCGCTGCGCGAGCGCCTGGACGTCGTCGACCACGTCGTCCTCGGTCACGACGGTGCGGATGACCTCGACGAACTTCAGCACCGGCGCGGGGTTGAAGAAGTGCATCCCGACGACCCGGCGCGGGTTGTGCGTCGCGACCGAGATCTCGGTCACCGACAGGCTGGAGGTGTTGGTGGCCAGGATGGCGTCCGCGCTGACGATCGAGTCGAGCTTGCCGAAGATCTCGCGCTTGAGGTCCAGGTGCTCGGGCACGGCCTCGACGACCAGCTCACGGTCGGCCAGGTCCTCCAGTGCCGTGCTGAAGCGCACGTGCGAGAGCAGCGCGGCCTGGTCCTCGGGGGTGAGCTTGCCACGCGCGACGGCCCGGTCGGTCGAGTGCTGCAGGACCCCGCGGCCGTGCTCGAGGGCCGCGTCGCTGGACTCCAGCCCGATGACGTCCAGCCCGTTGCGGGCGAAGACCTCGACGATGCCCGCGCCCATCGTGCCGAGCCCGATGACCCCGACCTTGCGGAACTCACGCCTCATCGCGGGCCACTCCCTCGTCTGTCGAACGCCGGCTGGTGCCTCGTGATCCTCCCAGACCCGGCCGGGAGGTGGGCACTGCCATGATCGGCCCGTGATCCTCGGCCTGGTGCTGTCCCTGGGGTCGGCCGTCCTGTTCGGCGTCGCCAGTGTCTGGCAGGCGATCGGCGTACGCCGGCGGGAGGCCGTCGCAGCCGAGGGTGGTGGGCCGTCCGGGAGCGAGTCGGCCTCGGGGCTGCTGCGGCTGGTCGCCGACCGCTGGTACGTCGCGGGGTCGGTGCTGGACTTCATCGGGGCCGTGGCGACAGCGGTTGCGCTGCAACATCTCCCGCTGTTCATCGTCGAGTCGTGCATCGCCGCCTCGATCGCGGTGACCGCGGTCGTCGCCGTACCGGTGCTGGGCCTGCAGCTGCACCGTCGCGAGGTCGGCGCGCTCGTCGTCGTCGGGACGGGACTGGTGCTGCTGGCCGCGAGCTCCTCCCCGGGGCCCGCGCGGTCGTTGTCCGGAGCGGCCCCCTGGGTCCTGCTCGCGGGCGTCGCGGCGATCGCCGGTGTCGCCTGGCTGACCCTGCGGAGCGGTTCGTCGGCGGCGATGGCCGTCACCTGCGGCCTGGCGTTCAGCGGCATGGGCCTGGCCGAGCGGACGCTGGCGATCCCGGACCCCTGGTGGCACGTCCTGTCCGGCCCGACGCCGTACGCCCTGGTCGGCTACGGCGCGGTCGGCGTGACCGCCTACGCCTCGGCGCTGGCCCGGGGCAAGGTCACGACGGTCACCGGTGTGACCTTCGCCGTCGAGACCGTGGTGCCCTCGATCATCGGGCTGGTGGCGCTGGACGACTCGCCGCGGCCCGGGTTCGCGGTCGTGGCCGTGGCGGGCTTCGTCGCGACCGTCGGCGGGGCGATCGGGCTCACCCGGGTCGCCGCGGTGACCGAGGGCCCGGCCCGCCCGGATCCGCCCGGATCCGACCGCAACGGTGCAACTACGCGTCAGGCCTGACGCGTAGTTGCACCGTTGTGGGCTCGGAGGCGGTAGAGCGTGAGGGCGGCGAGCGACGGCGCGTCCGTGATCGACCCGTCCCGCACCATGGCCGCGAGCTCCTCGTCCCGGACGAACCGCTGGGCCATGTCGAGCTCGGTCGGCTCGCGGCGCGGCGGGCCGGGCTCGAGGTCGGCGGCCAGGAAGACGTCGAACCCCTGCGAGCAGAAGCCGTACGCCGCGTGCAGCCGGCCCAGGTGCTCCAGCGCGCCGGCCCGCAGCCCGGTCTCCTCGGCCAGCTCGTTGCGGGCCAGCTCCGCCGCCGAGCCGCCCTCGGCTCCGTCGCCGTGGGCCCACGAGCCCTGCGGGAACTCCCAGGCCCGTCGCTGCACGGCGTACCGGAACTGCTCGACCAGCCAGAAGCCGCCCTCGCCCCGCGGCAGCACGAGGGCGAAGTCCGGCTTGTCGACCACCCCGTAGACGCCCTCGCTGCCGTCGAGCCGGCGGACCCGGTCCTCCCGCACGGCCATCCAGTCGTTGCGGTAGACCTCGCGACCGCCCAGGCGCTCCATGACGGAGAGTCTCCCCGGCCGGCAGCCGACTGCGCAGCCCTGTCGCGCCAGACCGCTGTCGCGGCAGGCCGCCGGGTGGTGCGGTTAGGGTGCCGGGGTGCGCCTGGTGATCGCCCGCTGCAGCGTGGACTACGTCGGCCGGCTGACTGCGCACCTCCCGCTGGCGACCCGCCTGCTCCTGGTCAAGGCCGACGGCAGCGTGCTGGTGCACAGTGACGGCGGGTCCTACAAGCCGCTGAACTGGATGAGCCCGCCCTGCACGCTGGCCGAGAGCGACCCCGAGCCGGCCGACGCCGACCTCGGCGTCACCGCGGTCTGGACCGTCCAGCACGCGAAGACCGACGACCGGCTCGTGGTCCGGCTGCACGAGATCCAGCACGACGCCCGGCACGATCTCGGCGTCGACCCCGGCCTGGTCAAGGACGGCGTCGAGGCGCACCTGCAGCGGTTGCTGTCCGAGCAGATCCAGGTCCTGGGGCCGGGCCACACACTGGTCCGCCGGGAGTACATGACCGCGATCGGCCCGGTCGACATCCTGGCCCGCGACCCGGCAGGCGTGAGCGTGGCCGTCGAGATCAAGCGGCGGGGCGAGATCGACGGTGTCGAGCAGCTCACCCGCTACCTCGACCTGATGAACCGCGACCCGCTGCTCGCCCCGGTCATCGGCGTCTTCGCCGCCCAGGAGATCAAGCCGCAGGCCCGGGTGCTGGCAACCGACCGTGGGATCCGCTGCGTGACCCTGGACTACGACGCGATGCGAGGGGTCGACGACCCGGACTCCCGGCTGTTCTGACCCCGGCTCCGGGCCCGACCGCCCCCGGCTGAACCCCCGGAGTCACCGCAAACCCGGCCATCCTGCCGCCGATCGGGTGACAGTGTGTAGTCCAGCGGCTACGGACTGCCGTAACTTCAGGCAGAAGGCCCGCGCGGTACGCCGCCGCCGTGCGCCCCTGCCCCGCCAGCAGCCGCCGGCAGTTCGGAGTCTCCATGCGCCCCGCAGCCCGAGCGCTGCGCGCCGTCCCGGCCGACCTCGCCGGAGGGCTCAGGTCGACCCTGGCCACCTCACTGCTCCTCGGCGTACTCGGCGTGCTCGCCGCCCCCGCCGCCATCGCCCAGACGCTGCCGGCGCCTGTCGCCGGCGCCGCGGCGCACCGGATCGTCGCGGCGCACCGGATCGCCGCGACCCCGGGGCCCACGTCGGTGCACTCCTGCAGCCAGAGGGTCGCCCGGGGGCACTTCACCTGCTTCGCCCTGCGCCGCACCGACGCCGCCGCCCTGCCCGCGCGCACCCCGGCGGCCGGCAGCACGGCGCGCTCCACCTCGGCCCCGGCCTACCGCGCCGCGGTCAACCCGGCCGGCCTGCACCCGGTCGACCTGGTCGCGGCGTACGCGCTGCCCACCGCCTCCGCCACCGCCGGCACCGGCCAGACCGTGTACGTCGTCGACGCCTTCGACGACCCGCACGCGGAGAGCGACCTCGCGGCGTACCGGGCCCAGTTCGGCCTCCCGGCCTGCACGAGGGCGAGCGGCTGCTTCCGCAAGGTGAACCAGAACGGCGCTACCAGCCCGCTGCCCGCGCCCGACGCCGGCTGGGCCGGCGAGGTCTCGCTCGACCTCGACATGGTCTCGGCCGTCTGCCCCCGCTGCCACATCACGTTGGTCGAGTCCGACGACGCGGGCAGCGACATGCTGCTGGCCGTCAAGCGCGCGACGACCATGGGCGCGACCTTCGTCTCGATGAGCTGGGGCGGCGACGAGAACAGCAGCGCGTCCGCCTACGACAGCGCCTACTTCAAGTCCACCGGCGTCGTCTACACCGCCTCCTCCGGCGACTCCGGGTACGCCGCCGGCCCGAGCTACCCGGCGACGTCGCCCCGGGTCGTGGCCGTCGGCGGCACCTCGCTCAGCCCCGCACCCAACGCCCGCGGCTGGACCGAGAGCGCGTGGTCCGGTGCCGGGAGCAGTTGCTCGACCCACGAGGCCCGCCCCGGCTGGCAGGCCGGTGTCACCGCCTGCACCCTGCGCGGCACGACCGACGTCTCCGCCGTGGCCGATCCCTCGACCGGTGTCGCCGTCTACCAGACCTACGGCGCCGGCGGCTGGACCGTCTACGGCGGCACCAGCGCGGCCGCACCGATCATCGCGGGCGTCTTCGCGCTCGCGGGGACACCGGCCGGCACCGAGCAGCCGCCGTCGCTGCCCTACCGGCTGCCGGCCCAGCTCAACGACGTCACGGCCGGCAGCAACGGCTCGTGCTCGACCGTCGTCTGCCACGCGGCAGACGGGTGGGACGGGCCGACCGGGCTCGGCACGCCGAACGGTCTCGGCCCGTTCACGCCGCCCCGCCCGCCACGGGCCGGCTCGGTGGTCAGCCCCTCGTGGCCGTCGGTCCCGCACACCGGCCCGACCGGCCCGGTCGGCGGGTCGCCGGTCCACTCGGTCCCCCCGCGCCACCCGCTCTAGGCCGAATGCGGCGGCGGTCCCGGGAGCGGCCGGCCGGAGCGGTCCCGGGAGCGCCCGACCTCGCCGGTGGGGCCGTGCGGCAGACTTCGCGCATGCCCGAGCAGCCACCCCTCCGGTCGGTGCGGCGCGGGCCGACCCGGGTGGCCGTCGCCGCCACCAGCACCCAGGCCACCGAGGCCGGGTTGCACGTGGCCGCGCTCGGCGGCAACGCGGTCGACGCCGCCGTCGCCGCGACCCTCGTCGCCTGTGTCACGGAGCCCGGCGTCGTGAGCCTGGCCGGCGGCGCCTTCGTCACCATCGAGCCCGCAGACGGCACGGCGCCGGTCACGGTCGACGGCAACGTGGAGATGCCCGGGCGCGGGCTCCCGCGCGAGCGCTTCGGCAGCGGCATGACCCAGGTGGAGACGGCGTACGGCGGCGGGCTGCGACTCTGGATCGGGCCGGGCTCGGTGGCCACGCCGGGCACCCTGGCCGGGCTCGGCCTGGCCCACGAGCGCTACGGCGCGGCACCGTGGGCGGAGGTCGTCGGACCGGCGATCGACGTTGCGCGGCAAGGGTTCCCGCTCGGTACGGCGGCCGCGAGCTACCTGGACCTGGTGCGGGACATCGTCTTCGGCTGGGACGCCGAGTCGGCCGCCGGGCTGTCCCATCCGGACGGCCGGCCGGCCGCAGCCGGCGAGACCCTCCGCTCCGCCGACCTGGCGGCCGCGCTCGAGGTCGTGGCGGTGGAGGGCCCCTCGTCGATGTACACCGGCAGCCTCGGCGAGGTGCTGGCCGCCGACATGGCCCGGCGGGGCGGACTGATCACGGCCACGGACCTCGCGGCGTACACCGCCGTCGTGCGGCCGGCGATCCGGGTGCGGCTGGCCGACTGGACGCTGTCCACCAACCCGCCCCCGTCGATCGGCGGGCCGGTGCTCGCGGCGATGCTCACGCTGCTCGCCCGGTCGGGCTACCGCCCCGGCCGACCGGAGGACGTCGCCCGCCTCGTGGCGATCCAGCGGGCCGTGCTCGACCACCGGCTGGAGGTGCTCGACCTGGCCGAGGACCTCGACGCTGCCGGCCGGGAGCTGCTCGACCTCGTCCAGCAAGGCTGGGACCCGGTGGCTCACGCGTCATCGTCCACGATCCACGTCTCTGCTGTCGACGAGCACGGGATGGCCTGTGCCGCAACGGCGTCGGCGGGCTACGGGTCGGGCGCGACCATCCCGGGCACGGGGATCCTGCTCAACAACTGCCTCGGCGAGCCCGAGCTCAACCGCAGAGGCGTCCACGCGCTCGCCCCTGGCACCCGGCTCGGCTCGAACATGTCGCCGTCGGTCGGCCGGCACGCCGACGGGACCGTCCTCGCGGTCGGCAGCCCGGGCGCCGACCGGATCACCACCGCGCTCCTGCAGGTGCTGGGCGGCTACGCCCTGGGGGGTCTCGGTCTCCAGGCGGCCGTGGACGCGCCCCGGCTGCACGTGCGCCACCTGTCCGGCGTCGTTTCCGAGACCGACGGGGGCGACGGGTCGGACGGCACGAGCGAGCGCGCCGTCAGCCCCGTGCGGATCGACTACGAGGCCGACCTGGCCATGCCGGACCTCGGGCTGCCGACGTACGAGCACCCGGCCCGGTCGATGTTCTTCGGCGGGGTCGCCGCGGCCCTGTGCCGCCCGGACGGCTCCCTGGCGGCCGCCGCCGATCCGCGCCGCGCCGCCGCCGTCGCGGTGAGCGACTGAGCGACTGAGCGAGTGAGCGAGTGAGCGAGTGAGCGAGCCGACCGAGCCGCGCCAGCCGGGCCTCGGCCGGTCTAGCCGCGCTGCTCGTGCAGGCAGAGCACGTTGCCCTCGGTGTCCTTGAACCACGCCGCCCTGTCCGCGCCGATGACGCACACGTGCTCGACGGTCTTCAGGCCGGGCAGGTCGTAGTCCTCGAACGTCACGCCCCGCTCCTGCAGCGCGGAGATCTCCGCCATGATGTCCGGCACCTCGAAGCTCACCACGGTGTGCGCCGTCTGCGCGCCCTCCTCGGCGGACATCAGCGCGAGCATCGAGCCACCCGCGGCCGCGAACATCCGGTTGCCGTCGGGCGAGGTTCCCTTGTCGGCCAGCCCGAGCTGGTCCGAGTAGAACGCGCTGGCCCGGTCGACGTCCGAGACCGGGAGGATGGCGGTGATGGGGGCGGTCGAGATCATGGTCGGCTCCTTCGCGGCGCTGGCGACACCTGTCATGGTCGCCCTCCAGGCCGGCCACGGCAATGGGCTGACAGGATCGGTTCCATGGCCGACCAGCCGCTCCCCGCGATCGAGCGCGAGCCTCCCACCGGTGCCTCCGGAGTCTCCGACGCCGCCGGCTTCGACGACGTGACGGAGGCGGACCTGCGGTCCCGCGGCGACCTGAACTGGGCCGCAGCACCCGCGGGGGTCCTGCCGGCCTGGGTGGCCGAGAGCGACTACGCACCGTGCCCCGCTGTCGTCGATGCCATCACGGACGCCGTACGGGTGGGCCGGTTCGGCTATCCCAGTGCCGCGTCGATAGCCCGATTGCGCACCGCCACAACGGGTTTCGCCGCACGCCGCTACGGGTGGGACATCGAGCCCACGTCGGTCCTCGCCATCGGTGACGTCATGGCGGGCGTCATGCTTGCGCTGACGACACTGTGCGAGGACGCGCCGGTCGTGGTGCCGACGCCGGCGTACCCGCCGTTCCTGGAGGCCGTCCCGCTGACCGGCCGGGCCGTCGTCACGGTCCGGCTGGATCCGGACGCCGAGACGGCCACGCTCGACCTCGACGGCATCGACGCCGCGCTGCGGGCCGGGGCCCGGACCCTGCTGCTCTGCAACCCCCACAACCCCTGGGGCCGGTCCTGGCGGCCGGAGGAGCTGGCCGCCCTGCGGGACGTCGTCCTCCGGCACGGGGCGCGGGTGATCTCGGACGAGATCCACGCACCGCTCGTCCTGCCCGGCGGGCGGCACACGCCGTACGCCTCGCTCGAGGGCACCGCGGGCCACGTCACGACGCTGCTGTCGGCGAGCAAGGCGTTCAACCTGCCCGGCCTCAAGTGCGCCCAGCTGGTCAGCGGCAGCCCGGCCGACGCGGCGGTGCTGGCGGGCCTGCCGACTGTCGCCAACCACGGCGTCTCACCGCTGGGAATCGTGGCCAACATCGCGGCGTACGACGCGGGCGAGCCGTGGCTGGACACCGCCCTGGACCACCTGGCCGGCAACCGCGACCTGTTCGCCGAGCTGGTCGCCGAGCGGCTGCCGCGGGCCCGGTTGCGGCCGCTCGAGGCGACGTACCTGACCTGGCTGGACCTGCGTGCGTACGGCGTCGACGACCCCGCGGCGGTGGCGCTCGAGCGGACCCGGGTCATGGTCCGTGACGGCCGCGACTTCGGCCCGGGCGGCGAGGGTCACGTTCGGGTCAACATCGCCACGTCCCGCGAGCGGGTCTCCGAGCTGGCCCATCGGCTGGGCGAGGCGTTCGACCCCAGCGAGTAGGAACGGCGGCGGGTCAGGCCTCGGCCGTCCCGAGGCCCGCGTCGGGCCGGTCCCCCGGCCGCAGCTCCTCGCCCGCTCGGTCGGGGACCCGGTAGTGCCGCAGGGCCGGGACCGCCGCTCCGAGGGCCAGGACCAGGACGACACAGGCGATGCCGCCCCCGACCCACGACGCGGTGACCCCGACCCCGCCGGCGGTGAAGCCGGCCCGCAGGTCGCCCAGCCGCGGCCCCCCGGCGACGACCACGGTGAAGACGCCCTGCAGCCGGCCCCGCAGCTGGTCGGGTGCGTAGGTCTGCAGGATCGTCTGCCGGTAGACCGCAGAGACGAGGTCCGCGGCGCCGCCGAACGCGAGCAGCAGCACCGCCAGCCACAGGCTGTGGGCCAGACCGGCCAGGGCCACGGCCGTCCCCCAGACCACGACCGCGCCGATCAGCGCGACCCCCTGACGGCGGACCCGGCCGATCCACCCGGAGGCGAGGCCGGCCGCCACCGACCCGATCGCGATGGCGGCGTAGAGCCAGCCGACCGCACCGACGTCGTGGAAGCGGTCGACGGCGACCTGGGGGAAGAGCGCCTTGGGCATCGCCAGCACCATCGCCGCGATGTCGACGACGAAGGACATCAGCAGCACGGGCCGGGTCGCGATGAAGGCCAGGCCCTCGACCACCGAGCGCAGCCCGGGCCGGACCTTCTCACCGAGCGGAGGGATGGGAGGCAGCCGCAGGGCCGCGTAGAAGCCGACCGTGAACAGCGCGGCATCCAGGCCGTACGCGAGCGCGAAGCTGCCGTGCGCCAGGACCACACCGGCGAGCAGCGGGCCGACGACCGCGCCCGCCGTGCTCATCGTGAAGTTCAGGGTGTTGCCCGCCGGGACCAGCTCCTCGGGCAGCAGGCGCGGCACGATCGCACCTCGCACCGGCGAGGAGACGGCGAAGCCGACCGTCTGGATCGCCACGAGGGCCAGCAGCAGCCAACGGTTGTCCAGGTGCAACAGTGCCTGGAGCAGGAGGCCACCGGTGGCCGCCCAGACCAGGCTGGACGACGCGATGTAGAGCAGGCGGCGGTCCACCGCATCCGAGATCGCGCCGCCGTAGAGGCCGAAGACCACCAGCGGCAGCAGGGCGGCCAGGCCGATCAGGCCGACCCAGGACGAGGATCGCGTGACGGCGTACATCTGCACCGAGACGGCCACCGCGGTGAGTTGGAAGCCGACGAAGGACACGCCCTGCCCGATCCACAGGCGTCGGAAGTCCTCGTACTGCAACGGTCGCACGTCGGCGGCGACCCTGCGGAGCAGGGCCAGGGGGTTGTGGCTCACGTGGTGACCGGCTCCTTCGCCAGACCTCGGGCCCGGCGGATCTCCTCGACGATGCTGCCCATCATCGTGGTCAACGAGTGGTCCTTCGGCGTGAAGACCGCGGCCACACCGTGGTCGAGCAGCACGCGGGCATCACTCTCGGGGATGATCCCGCCGACCACGAGCGGCACGTCGTCCAGACCGGCGGCGTGCATCCGGGTCAGCACGTCCGGGACGAGGGACAGGTGTGAGCCGGACAGGACCGACAGCCCGACGCAGTGCACGTCCTCGGCCACCGCGGCCGCGACGATCTGCTCGGGGGTGAGCCGGATGCCCTGGTAGACCACCTCGAAGCCGACGTCACGGGCCCGGACGGCGACCTGCTCCGCGCCGTTGCTGTGCCCGTCCAACCCCGGCTTGCCGACGAGCAGCCGCAGCCGGCCGCCCAGCTCCTCGCCCGTCTCGCGCACCGCGGCCCGCACCCGGGCCAGCTCGTCCGCGGCCTCGCCGTGCACGGGCGAGGAGACGATCGTGCCGCTCACGCCGGTGGGTGCGCGGAACTCCCCGAACACCCGGCGCAGGACCCCGGCCCACTCTCCCGTCGTCACACCCGCTCGCGCGCAGCGCAGCGTCGCGGTCATCAGGTTGACCTCGGTGTGGGCGTCGGCGCGGAGCTGCTCCAGTGCCGCCACGGCCTCCGCAGCCCGGAGCGGATCCGAGTCCCGCGAGATCCGCCACGCCGCAACGGCTTTGGCCGCGGACTCCTCGGCTGCCGGGTCGACCGACTGCACGGCGTGGTCCAGGTCGGCCGTCAGAGGGCTGGGCTCGCTGGAGGTGAACCGGTTGACGCCGACGACGACGGTCTCGCCCGACTCCACGCGGGCCCGGTGCCGGGCGTGGGCACCGACCAGCTCGGACTTGAGGTAGCCGCTCTCGACCGCGGCGACCGCGCCGCCCATCGCCTGGACCCGGTCGATCTCCTCCCGGGCCGCCGCCACCAGCTCGGCCACGCGGGTCTCGACGACGACCGACCCGGCGAAGAGATCCTCGTGCTCCAGCAGGTCGGACTCGAAGGCCAGGACCTGCTGCAGCCGCAGGCTCCACTGCTGGTCCCAGGGGCGCGGCAGGCCCAGCGCCTCGTTCCAGGCCGGTAGCTGGACCGCGCGGGCCCGGGCGTCCTTGGACAGCGTCACCGCGAGCATCTCCAGGACGATCCGCTGGACGTTGTTCTCCGGCTGGGCCTCGGTCAGGCCGAGCGAGTTCACCTGCACGCCGTACCGGAAGCGCCGCTGGGCCGGGTCCTCGACGCCGTACCGGGTCCGGGTCAGGTCGTCCCAGAGGGCGACGAACGCGCGCATCTTGCACATCTCCTCGACGAACCGCACGCCGGCGTTGACGAAGAAGGAGATTCGCGCCACGACGTCACCGAACCGCTCCGGCGGCACCTGGCCGGACGCGCGGACCGCGTCCAGCACCGCGATGGCCGTGCAGAGCGCGAACGCCAGCTCCTGCACCGGCGTCGCGCCGGCCTCCTGCAGGTGGTAGCTGCAGATGTTGATGGGGTTCCACTTCGGCATCGCCACGGCGGCGTACGCCACGATGTCGGTGCTGAGCCGCAACGACGGCCCGGGCGGGAAGACGTAGGTCCCTCGGGAGAGGTACTCCTTGATGATGTCGTTCTGCGTGGTGCCGGTGAGCCGGCGTACGGCGTCGGCGGGATCCGCGCCGGCGGCCTCGGCCTGCTGCTCCGCGACCACCTGGTAGAGCGCGAGCAGCCACATCGCGGTGGCGTTGATCGTCATCGACGTGTTCATCGCGGCCAGGTCGATGCCGTCGAACAGCGCGGTCAGGTCGCCGAGGTTGGCCACCGGGACGCCGACCTTGCCGACCTCGCCGCGGGCCAGTGGATGGTCCGGGTCGTAGCCGGTCTGGGTCGGGAGGTCGAACGCGACCGACAGGCCGGTCTGGCCCTTGTCCAGGTTGCGGCGGTAGAGCGCGTTGGACTCGGCCGCGCTGGAGTGCCCGGCGTAGGTCCGCATGACCCAGGGCTTGTCGCGCACGTTGGCACCGTACCTGCGGGTCGGCGCGGAAGGGAGGCCGCCGGTGGGTGAGCCCGGCCACAGGCCGGCACGCTGCAGCCGGCGGGACCGCCGGTCAGTCCACCAGCTCGTCGACGTAGCACCAGCGCCAGGCCTCACCGGGCTCGAAGCTCCGCATGACCGGGTGCTCGGTCCCGCGGTAGTGCTGCGCAGCGTGCCGGCCGATCGAGGAGTCGCAGCAGCCGACGTGGCCGCAGCTCAGGCACAGCCTCAGGTGCACCCACTTCAGCCCGTCCTGGAGGCACTCGAAGCACCCGTCCGGAGTCAGCGGCTGGACCACCGTCGGCGCCTCGCGCAGGTGCTCGCAGCTGCCGGCGAGCGCGTGCCCGGTCAGGTCCTCGACCCGCTCCAGAGCGTCGTCCCGGGCCCCGATCCGGTCCAGCGTGCTCTCCTCGACGTCCATCATCGCCATCAGCGAGCGGGCCACCTCGTCCGGCAGCTCGCCGGCCTCGGAGCCGGTCAGCACGCTCTCCCGCTCCGCCTGCAGCATCACCAGCCGCAGCCGCCGATAGGTCTCGCTCGGCGTCTCCCACTCGCGCTCGGGCCGGCCGAGCCGCTCCCACGCCGAGTTGGCCCGCTTGATGCCGCGCCCGCGCAGCTGGTTGATCGTGGACTCCGGCTCGGACCCGTCGACCACCTCGTCCAGGCGGGCGATCCCGGCCTGGGTGGCGTGCTGCAGGGCCACCGCCTCCTGCAGGGCGTCCTCCAGGGGGTCCGGCCGGGGCAGCTTGAGCGCCCGGACCAGCATCGGCAGCGTCGGTCCCTGCACGAAGAGCGTTCCGGCCACCACGACGAACGCCGCCATCCGCAGCACGTCGACGTTCGGCACGGAGTCCGGCAGCGCGAACACGGCGGCCAGCGTGACCACCCCACGCATGCCGGCCCAGGAGATCGCCGCCGGCACCTGCCACGGCGGGTTGGCGTCGGCCCGCTTCACGGCCGGGATGAGCCGCGGCAGGTACGTCGCGGGGAAGACCCAGACCGGCCGGGCCACCACGACGGCCAGCAGCACTGCGGCACAGACCAGGACGAGGCGGCCGTCGGACATCGAGCCGCCGCGGGCCTGCTGCACGACATGCTTGACCTGGAGCCCGATCAGCAGGAAGACGGCGTTCTCCAGCAGGAACTGAACCGTCGCCCAGTTGATCCGCTCGGACAGCCGGGACGATGCTGACTGCAGCGTGTAGGCCTTGTGCCCCAACGCGATTCCGGTCACCACGACGGCGAGGACGCCAGATGCGTGCAGCTCCTCGGCCGGCAGGTAGGCCAGGAACGGCGCGACGAAGGACAGGGTCGTGTCCAGCACCGGGTCGTCGATCCGCCGGCGGACCTTGGCCAGGACGAGGGCTACCGCCAGCCCGACCAGGACTCCCCCGGCCGCGGCCCGGACGAAGTCCAGCCCGACGTGGACGACCGACACCGACGCGGTCAGGGCACCGGTCGCCGTCCGGAGCAGGACGAGCGCCGTGGCGTCGTTGACCAGGCTCTCGCCCTCGAGGATGGCCACGATCCGCCGGGGCAGCCCGACCCGCCGCGCGACCGCCGTGGCCGCCACGGCGTCCGGAGGGGCGACGACCGCCCCCAGGGCGAACGCGGCGGCGAACGGCAGGTCCGGCACCAGCCAGCGGACCACCACCGCGACCACGAAGGCGGTGAACACCACCAGCCCGACCGACAGCAGCGCGATCGGGCGCCGGTTGCGGCGTACGTCGATCAGGGACGTACGGATCGACGCGGCGTACAGCAGGGGTGGCAGGAGGCCGATGAGGACGAGGTCCGGGTCCAGGTGGTAGTTCGGGATGAACGGCAGGTACGAGCCGACCACGCCGACCAGGGTGAGCAGCAACGGCGCGGACCGGCCGACCCGGCGCGCACCCGCGGACACCGCCGCCACCACGACGACGATGGCCACGACGCCGAGGGCAAAGTGCACCCGAGGACTATCGCACGCGGCGGCGAGGGCGCCGGGTCAGCGGTCGTAGGTGTAGAAGCCGCGACCGGACTTGCGGCCCAGGTCGCCGGCGCTGACCATCCGGTTGAGCAGCTCCGGCGGGGCGAACTTCTCGTCCTGGGTCTCGTCGTAGATGTTCTGGGAGGCGTTGCGCAGGATGTCGACCCCGGTGAGGTCGGTCGTCGCGAGCGGGCCCATCGCGTGGCCGAAGCCGAGCTTGCAGGCGACGTCGACGTCCTCGGCGCTCGCCACCCCGCTCTCGACCAGCCGGACGGCCTCCATGGCCAAGGCCGCGATCAGCCGGGTCGTCACGAAGCCCGCGACATCGCGGTTGACGACCACGCAGGTCTTGCCGACCGACTCCGCGAAGGCTCGAGCCCGGGCCAGGGTCTCGTCACTGGTCTTGTAGCCGCGGACCAGCTCGCACAGGGCCATCATCGGCACCGGCGAGAAGAAGTGCGTACCAACGACCGACTCCGGCCGATCGGTCGCGGCGGCGATCCGGGTGATCGGGATGGCCGAGGTGTTCGTCGCCAGGAGCGCGCCGGCCGGTGCGAGCCGGTCCAGCTCGGCGAAGAGCTCGGTCTTGACGTCCAGGCTCTCGAACACCGCCTCGACGACCAGGCCGGCCCCGCTGACGCAGTCCAGGTCGGTGGTCGTCGTGATCCGGGCGATGGCCGCGTCGGCCTCCTCGCGGCTCAGCGTCGCCTTGTCGACGAAGCGGTCGAGCGAGCGGGCGATGCCCGACGTGCCGCGGGCCAGGGCGTCGCCGGTGACGTCGCGCAGGATGACGTCGTGGCCGGCGGTGGCGGCGACCTGGGCGATGCCCGACCCCATCAGCCCCGCGCCCACGACGACCAGCGGACCGTTTGGTTTGTCTGCCATGGCGCGGAGGTTACGCCAGCGGGAGACTGGGGTCGTGCCGGGCAGCGAGGCGGGCTACTTGTGGGGTCCGGGCATCGCCCTGCTCGTCGTCGGCGTGCTGGCGCTGTTGCTGCGGTGGGCCTTCTCGCACGGCGGGTCGGTGGTCGAGCGGCCGGTCCGGCCCGGTCACGAGGACGAGTACGGCGCGCTGGTGCCGGTCGCCTCGCCGGGCAGCGTCGTCGAGGCGGAGATGCTCCGGCTCAAGCTGGTCGACGCCGGCATCCGGGCCACGATGGCCCGCACGGTGGACGGCCCCCGGGTCCTGGTCTTCCCCGAGGAGGCCCGCACCGCCCGCGCCCTCCTGCGCGGCTGACCCCCCTGTGCTCCCACCCGGCCGCGGTGCTCCCACCCGGCCGGTGAAGCAGCCCCGGAACCGCCCGGATCACCGGCCATCCTGGAGTACGGCGGCCGGGTGGGAGCAGCGGGTCGGCTAGCCGGCCAGAGGGGCCAGCGGGTCGGCCTCCCGGCGTACGTCGGCTCCGAGGGCCCGCAGGTGCTCGTCGAAGTGGGCGTACCCGCGGTCGACGTGGTGCACCCCGCTGACCCGCGTCGTCCCCTCGGCCACGAGCCCGGCGATCACCAGCGCGGCCCCGGCCCGGATGTCGCTCGCCTCGACCGGCGCGGCCGAGAGCACGGGCTTGCCGTGGACCATCGCGTGGTGCCCGTCCACCCGGATGTCGGCGCCGAGCCGGGCCAGCTCCTGGACCGTGCGGAACCGGGCCTCGAACAGGTTCTCGGTCACCATGCCCGACCCCTCGGCCACCGCGTCGTAGGCCAGCACGAACGGCTGCAGGTCGGTCGGGAAGCCCGGGTAGGGCAGGGTCGCAGCGTCGATGGCCCGCAGCGAGCGGTCCGTGGCGACGACCCGGAAGCCGTCGTCCGTGCGCGACACGTCACTCCCCGCGTGGGTCAGCTTGTCCAGCACGAGGTCGAGATGACCCGCCTCGGCCGACCGGATCGTGATGTCGCCCCGCGTCGTCGCGGCCGCGAACGCCCAGGTGCCGGCGGCGATCCGGTCCGGCACGACGCGGTGCCGGACCGGGCTCAGCGCGTCGACGCCGTGCACGACGAGGGTCGAGCCGCCGACCCCCTCCACCTGGGCGCCCATCTCGATCAGCATCCGGGTGATGTCGATGATCTCCGGCTCGCGGGCCGCGTTGTCGATGACCGTCGTGCCGCGGGCCAGGACCGCCGCCATCAGGATGTTCTCGGTCGCGCCGACCGACGGGAAGTCCAGCCCGACGGCCGCGCCGGTCAGCCCGTCCGGGGCCTCCGCGACCAGGTAGCCGTGGTCCACGTGGACCCGGGCGCCCAGCCGCTCCAGGCCGCTCGCGTGCAGGTCCAGGCCTCGCGACCCGATCGCGTCGCCACCGGGGATGGCCACGTCGGCCAGCCCGACCCGGGCGACCAGGGGGCCGAGGACGCTGATCGAGGCCCGCATCGCGCGGACCAGGTCGTAGTCGGCCCGGTGGCCGACCTTCTCCGGTACGTCGATCACGACGGTGGCGTCGGCCATCGAGTGCTGGACCTCGCAGCCCAGCCGGCGCAGCAGCTCGGCCATGACCTCGACGTCCCGGATCGCCGGGATGTTGGTCAGCTCGGTCCGCCCGACGGCCAGCAGGGAGGCGGCCATCAGCTTCAGCGCGCTGTTCTTCGCGCCGTCGATGACGACCTCGCCGCTCAGCCGGGTCCCCCCGACCACCCGAAAGCTGTCCACGGCCGCCAAGGCTAGGCCCCTAGGCTGGCCGGCATGGTCAACCTCACCCGGATCTACACCCGAACCGGCGACGACGGCACCACCGCGCTGGGCGACTTCAGCCGGACGGCGAAGACCGACGCCCGGCTCGCGGCGTACGCCGACGTCGACGAGACCAACGCCGCGGTCGGGGTCGCCGTCACCCTCGGCGGCCTGTCCGGCGACGTCGCGACGCTGCTACGGCGGGTGCAGAACGACCTGTTCGACGTCGGCGCCGACCTGTGCACGCCGCTCGCGCCGGTCTACGACCACACCCCGCTGCGGGTCCAGGCCCCTTGGGTCGACGAGCTCGAGTCGGCCTGCGACACCTACAACGAGCCGCTGGCCAAGCTCCGCTCGTTCGTGCTCCCCGGCGGGACGGCGGGCTCTGCGTACCTGCACGTGGCCCGGACCGTCGCCCGCCGGGCCGAGCGGTCCGCGTGGGCGGCCATCGCGGCGTACGGCACGGGTGAGGACGGCGGGGTGAACCCGCTGACGGCGACCTACCTCAACCGGCTCTCGGACCTGCTCTTCATCCTGGCCCGGCACGCCAACCACGATCAGGGCGGCGACGTCCTCTGGCAGCCCGGCGGCGGCCGCTAGCTGGCCGCCGTGCAGCCGGCTACGCGACGTTGACGCCCTGGCCGGGCGGAGCCGCCTCCAGCCACGAGGCGAAGCCGGTGTACGCCTGCTCGGTCATGGCCAGCTCGACCTGCTCCCCGCGGTAGAGACATCGGGCGATGATCGAGCCGGCGAGCACCGCGAACGTCTCCTGGCCGGACGGCTTGCGCCGGTCCTGGACGTCGAGCTCGGCCCGGACGAGCGACTCGGCGGGGCGGGGGTTGACCGAGAACACGCGGTACCAGTCGATCCGGTCGGACTCGTAGCGGGCGACGCCGAGCCGCCAACCCTTGCCGACCCGGCCGGTGCCGGTCCGCAGCGAGCAGTCGAACGCGCCCACGCCGCGGGAGAGGAACCGCCGCCGGGACGCGACGCCGAACAGGAGCAGAGCGGTGACGACGAGCACCGCGACGACCGCCTCGAGGGGGATGAGGAGGTCGTGCATGACGCCTTAACGCGCCTCGGACGTGACGTCGGCCGACTCCGTGACGAGGGTGACCCGGTCGTGGTCGACCGACATGAAGCCCCCGTCGACGTCGACCGCGACGACGCCGCTGTCCGTGGTGATCCGGACCGTGCCCTCGGCGAGGACGCCGAGCAGCGGGGTGTGGCCGGGCAGGATCCCGAGCTCACCCTCGAGCGTGCGGGCGACCACCATCGAGGCCTCGCCCTCCCAGACCTTGCGGTCGGCGGCGACCAGCTCCACCTGCAGCGAACTCAAGCGTGACCTCCTGCTCGGCCGCGAGGCAGCCGACGGCGGCCTCGCGAGCACGTTCACGATACAAGCACTTCCTGTCGTCGTCGGCCGGTGCCCCGGCCGAGGGCTACAGGTTCTTCTGGATCTCGGCCCACTTGCGCGTCGACGTCGCTCCAGACCACCGCACATGAAGAAGGCCTGCTCCGCGACGTGGTCGTACTCGCCCTCGCAGATCTTGGTGAAGGCGTCGATCGTCTCGTCGATCGGCACGGTCGAGCCCTCGATGCCGGTGAACTGCTTGGCGACGTAGGTGTTCTGGGACAGGAACCGCTGGATCCGGCGAGCCCGGGCGACGACGACCTTGTCCTCCTCGGACAGCTCGTCGACGCCGAGGATGGCGATGATGTCCTGGAGCTCCTTGTTGCGCTGCAGGATCTGCCTTGACCCGGATCGCGGTGTTGTAGTGGTCGGCCGAGATGTACCGCGGGTCCAGGATCCGCGAGGTCGAGGTCAGCGGGTCCACGGCCGGGTAGATGCCCAGCGAGGCGATGTCGCGGGAGAGCTCGGTCGTGGCGTCCAGGTGGGCGAACGTCGTCGCCGGTGCCGGGTCGGTGTAGTCGTCGGCCGGCACGTAGATCGCCTGCATCGAGGTGATCGAGTGCCCGCGGGTGGAGGTGATCCGCTCCTGCAGCACGCCCATCTCGTCGGCCAGCGTCGGCTGGTAGCCCACGGCCGACGGCATCCGGCCGAGCAGCGTCGAGACCTCGGACCCGGCCTGGGTGAACCGGAAGATGTTGTCGATGAAGAGCAGCACGTCCTGGTTCTGCACGTCGCGGAAGTACTCCGCCATCGTCAGGCCGGACAGCGCGACCCGCAGCCGGGTGCCCGGCGGCTCGTCCATCTGGCCGAAGACCAGCGCGGTCTGCTCGATGACGCCGGTGTCGGTCATCTCCTCGATCAGGTCGTTGCCCTCACGGGTGCGCTCGCCGACCCCGGCGAACACCGAGACGCCGTTGTGGTCGCGCGCGACCCGGGCGATCATCTCCTGGATCAGCACCGTCTTGCCGACGCCGGCGCCGCCGAACAGGCCGATCTTGCCGCCCTGGACGTACGGCGTGAGCAGGTCGATGACCTTGATGCCGGTCTGGAACATCTCGGTCTTGCTCTCGAGCTGGTCGAACGCCGGCGCCTTGCGGTGGATCGGCCAGCGCTCGGTGATCTCGATCTTCTCGCCCTGCTTGAGCGTTCAGGACGTCGCCGGTCGCGTTCCAGACGTGGCCCTTGGTCACGTCGCCGACCGGCACGCTGATGCCCTCGCCGGTGTCGCGGACCGGCAGGCCGCGGACCAGGCCGTCGGTCGGCTTCATCGCGATCGCGCGGACGGTGTTGTCGCCGATGTGCTGGGCGACCTCGAGGACCAGGGTCCGCTCGTCGCCCTCGAGGGTGAAGTCGATCTCGAGCGCGTTGTAGATCTCCGGCATCTCGTCGGCGGCGAACTCGATGTCGACGACCGGGCCGATGACCCGGCTGACCCGGCCGGTGCCCCTGGCCCTTGCGCGGCGCCGGCCGTCTCGTTGACAGTGGCAGTCATGGTGGCTTCCCTCTTATCCGGTTAGTTGCTGGCGCCTGCGGAGGCCAGCGCGTCGGCGCCGCCGACGATCTCGCTGATCTCCTGGGTGATCTCGGACTGGCGGGCCTGGTTGGCCAGCCGGGTGTAGAGACGGATGAGCTCCTCGGCGTTGTCCGACGCCGACTTCATCGCGCGCTGCCGGGCGGCCTGCTCGCTGGCCGAGGCCTGCAGCAGGCAGCTGTAGATCCGCGCGCCGACGTACTGCGGCAGCAGCGTGTCGAGCACGTGCTCGGCGTCCGGCTCGAACTCGTACAGCGGGATCAGCTGGTCCGGGCGCGGGCTCCTCGACGCCCTCGACCACCTCGAGCGGCAGCATCCGGATGACCTCGGGCACCTGGGTGACCATGTTGACGAACCGGGTGTAGACGACGTGGATCTCGTCGACCCCGCCGTCCTCGGAGCCCGCGGACGAACGCGTCGACCAGGACGTCGGCGATCTCCTTGGCGTGCTCGAACTCCGGCGCCTCGGAGAAGCCGGTCCACTCGTGCGCGACCTTGCGCTGACGGAACTTGAAGAACGCCACGCCCTTGCGGCCGGCGACGTACGGCACCGACTCGACGCTGCGCTCGTGCAGCAGCTCGTTCAGGCTCTCGCCGGCCTTGATCACGTTGAAGGAGTAGGCGCCGGCCATGCCGCGGTCACTCGTGATGAGCAGCACCGCCGCCCGCTTGACCTCGGCCTTGCCGGTCAGCAGCGGGTGGTCGACGTCGGACCAGGTCGCCACCGCCGACAGCGCGCGCGTGATCGCGTTGGCGTACGGCGCGGACGCCGCCACCTTCGCGCGCGCGCGGGCGATCCGCGAGGTGGCGATCAGCTCCATCGCGCTGAAGATCTTCTTCATCGACTGGGTCGACTTGATCCGGTTGCGATAGACCCGTTGCTGGGCTCCCATGGTGGGTCAGCTCAGCTCCCTCAGCCGCGCTTCTGCTTGACGATCTGCTCCTGGTGGACGTCCTCGTCCTCCATCGCCTCGTTCTCCTCGTGACCCGCGTGGTGCACCGAGGTGTCGCTGTCCTTGGCGTAGCCGCGCTTGAACGCGTCGAGCTCGGTCTTCAGCGCCGCCTCGGTGTCGTCGTCGAACGCGCCGGTCTCCCGGATCGTGTTCAGCGCCTTGCCGTTGCTGCGCAGCTTGGTCAGGAAGTCCTGCTCGAACAGCCGGACGTCCTCGACCGCGATGTCGTCCAGCTGGCCGGTGGTGCCCAGCCAGACCGAGACGACCTGCTCCTCGACCGGGTACGGCGAGTACTGCGGCTGCTTGAGCAGCTCCATCAGCCGCTGGCCGCGGGACAGCTGCTGCCGCGAGGCCGCGTCCAGGTCGGAGGCGAACATCGCGAACGCCTCCAGAGCGCGGTACTGCGCCAGGTCGATCTTGAGCCGGCCGGCGACCGACTTCATCGCCTTGACCTGCGCCGCACCGCCGACGCGGGAGACCGAGATGCCGACGTCGACCGCCGGCCGCTGGTTGGCGTTGAACAGGTCGGACTGCAGGAAGATCTGGCCGTCGGTGATCGAGATGACGTTGGTCGGGATGTACGCCGAGACGTCGTTGGCCTTGGTCTCGATGATCGGCAGGCCGGTCATCGAGCCGTGGCCCAGGTCGTCGGAGAGCTTGGCGCAGCGCTCGAGCAGGCGGCTGTGCAGGTAGAACACGTCGCCCGGGTAGGCCTCGCGGCCCGGCGGGCGGCGCAGCAGCAGCGACACCGCGCGGTAGGCCTCGGCCTGCTTGGACAGGTCGTCGAAGATGATCAGGACGTGCTTGCCGGCGTACATCCAGTGCTGGCCGATGGCCGAGCCGGTGTACGGCGCGAGGTACTTGAAGCCGGCCGGGTCGGAGGCCGGGGCCGCGACGATCGTCGTGTACTCCAGCGCGCCGGCGTCCTCGAGCGCGCCGCGGACGGCCGCGATGGTCGAGCCCTTCTGGCCGATCGCGACGTAGATGCAGCGGACCTGCTTGTCCGGGTCGCCGCTGGCCCAGGCGTCCTTCTGGTTGATGATCGTGTCGATCGCGATCGCCGTCTTGCCGGTCTGCCGGTCGCCGATGATCAGCTGGCGCTGGCCGCGGCCGATCGGCGTCATCGCGTCGATCGCCTTGATGCCGGTCTGCAGCGGCTCGTGCACGCTCTTGCGCTCGACGACGCGTCGCGGCCTGGGTCTCCAGCGGGCCGGCGCTCGCTCGACTCGATCGGGCCGAGGCCGTCGATCGGCTCGCCGAGCGGGTCGACCACCCGGCCGAGGAAGTTGTCGCCGACCGGCACCGAGAGGATCTCGCCGGTGCGGTGGACCTCCTGGCCCTCGTCGATGCCGGTGAACTCACCGAGCACGACGGCGCCGATCGAGCGGACGTCGAGGTTCAGGGCGAGGCCCAGCGTGCCGTCCTCGAAGCGCAGCAGCTCGCTGGCCATGACCGAGGGCAGGCCCTCGATCTGGGCGATGCCGTCGCCGGCCTCGCTGACCCGGCCGACCTCTTCGCGGGCCGCAGTGCCGGGCTCGTAGGACTTCACGAACGCGTCCAGCGCGTCCCGGATCTCCTCCGGGCGGATGGTGAGCTCGGTCATGTCTCCTGCTCTCTGTGAGGTCTGCGGTGTTCGCGTGGTCAGCCGGCGAGCCGGCGGTTGGCTTCTTCGAGGCGGCCCAGGATCGAGCCGTCGACGACCTCGTCGCCGACCTCGACCCGGATGCCGCCGATGATCGTCGGGTCGACGTCGACGTTGAGCTGGATCGGCCGGCCGAACAGCTTGGACAGGGCGGCCTGCAGCCGGTCGTGGTGCGCGGCCGACAGCGGCGCAGCCACGGTCGCGTGGGCCACGGCCTGCTCCCGGCGGATGGCCGCGGCGATCAGGTAGGTCTCCAGCGAGGCGCCGAGCCGACGCCCGCGCGGTGCGAGGACGGCCTGGCGGGCCAGCCGGATGGTCTGGTCGGTGGCCTTGCCGTCGCAGCAGGTCCTCGACCAGCTCGGCCTTGGCCTGCCGGGTTGCCCCGGCGGTCGCCGAAGGCGTCGCGGAGCTCGTGGTTGCCCTGGACGGTCCGCTCGAACCGGAACAGCTCGTCCTCGAGCGCGCCGAGGTGCCCGTCGTTGTCGGCCGAGACGACCGACCGCCGCGACCGCCAGCGACTCGACGGCGTCGGCCAGGTCGCCCGAGGTGGACCAGCGGGCCCGGGCGACGTCCTGGGCCAGCGCGAGCGCCGACGTCGCACGACCTTGCCGCCGAACAGCCCGGTGACCAGCGAGGCCCGCGAGCGTCCGGCTCGCGGCCCGGGTCGGTCAGCGCCCGGCGCAGGGTCGCGCTGGAGTCGAGGGCGGCCGTGATCGCGAACAGGTCGTCGCCGACGCCCGCGCACGTCGACGCCCTTGCCGGTCGCCGCGTCCAGCCGCTTGAGTGCGGCGGCCAGAGAGGCCCTGCTGCTGCCCTGCATCAGTGCTCCCTCACGCCTCGAGGTCGGCCAGGAAGCGCTCGACCACGCGGCTCTGGCGAGCCGGGTCCTCGAGCGACTCGCCCACGATCCGGGACGCCAGCGTCGTGGCCATGCTGCCCACCTCGGTGCGCAGCGAGTTGAGCGCCTGCTGGCGCTCGGCCTCGATCTGGTTGTGCGCGCTGGTCGTGATCCGCTCGGCCTCGGACTGCGCCTGGGCCCGCATCTGGGCGATGATCGCCGCGCCCTGCTCGCGAGCCTCCTCGCGCATCCGGCCGGCCTCCTCGCGCGCGTCGGCCAGCTGCTGCTTGTACTCCTCGAGCGCCTCCGCGGCGTCGTGCTGAGCCTTCTCGCTCGCCTCGAACTGGCCGCGGATCTGCTCCTGCCGGTCCTCGAGCGCCTTGTTGATCCGGGGCAGGACGTACTTGCCGAGCAGCGCCAGCATGATCAGGAAGGCGATGATCTCGACGATGAACGTCCCGTTGGGGACCAGGAAGTTGCTGTTACCGGAGTCGGCAGCGGCTAGTGCGTGCATGGATCAGTCCCGTCTGGCTGGGGTGGACTTACTTGCCGAGCGAGAAGACGAACAGGGCCATGAAGGCCAGGTTGATGAAGTACGCCGCCTCACACAGACCGACCGTGAGGAAGAACAGCGTCATCAGGCGACCCTGGGCCTCGGGCTGACGGGCCACACCCGAGATCGTCGCGCTGCCGGCGAGACCGTCACCGATCGCGGCGCCGACGGCACCACCGGCGAGGGCGAGCCCACCGCCGACCAGCGCACCGGCGGTCTTGACGGCGCTTTCCATCGTCGTTGTGTCTGCCATGACTCTCCTTGGCTGTTCGGCCGGGCGACCTGCCCGGTCACGTCTGGTGTGTTGAACTGGTGGTGCGGTCGAGCTGGTCCTGCGGTCGTGCGGTCAGTGGTCGGTCGGCTCAGTGCGGCTCAGTGGGCGCCGGCGGGTTCCGGCTGCTTGTCGGGCAACGTCACGGATGCGCGGCCGGCCTTGCCGGTGCCGCTCGCCCTCGCCGTCACCGGCGTGCGCCTCGTCCCCGAGGTGCGCGTCCTGGTCGGCGTGGGTCTCGCTGGCCTCGGCGTAGTAGAGGACGGTCAGCAGGGCGAAGATGAACGCCTGGATCCCGCCGATCGCCATGTCGAAGACCTTCCAGACGATCTGCAGCGGCCAGTTGGCCGCCACCGGGATCAGTCCGATGATCGAGAGCATCAGCCCGCCGGCGAAGATGTTGCCGAAGAGTCGCAGCGCCAGCGTGAACGGCTTGACGATCTCCTCGATCAGCTTCAGCGGGAAGAGCACGGCGTACGGCTCGAAGTAGTGCTTGACGTAGCCCTTGAGGCCCTTGGCCCGGATGCCGCGCACGTGGACGCCGAAGATCACGATCAGCGCGAGGGCCAGCGTGAGGTTGAGGTCCGACGTCGGCGCCGGCAGGTAGTGCTGGCTGGGGATCAGCTCGAGCCAGTTGGACACCAGGATCAGCGTGAACAGCATGATCGCCAGCTGGATCACGTTGCGGTCCGGCTTGCCGATGTTGTCCTGGACCAGCTGGCTGATCCAGTTGACGATGCTCTCCCAGATCAGCTGGATCTTGCCCGGCACCCCCGAGGTGACCCGGCTGGCGACGAAGAAGCCCGAGGCCGAGCACGATCGTCCCGGCGATCAGCGTGGTCCAGATGGTGTCGACGTTGAAGGTCATGCCGAGGAACGTGGCCGTGTGGTGGACCCCGACCTCGATGTCGGCGCTCGGCAAGGCTGCGAGGGTGAGGGCACTCATACCTTGTGCAGCTCCTTCAGCAACGGGATGCCTTGCAGCACCAGGGTGGCGAACTGGAAGACGGCCAGGCCGAACAGCACCGCGACGCCGTGCGGCCAGAACAGGACGACGAGCCCGAAGCCTACGAGGGACACCGCGCCAAGTCGCATCATGGAGCTCGCCGCGAACTGCTTCTTGCTCAGCAGCTCCCCGCTGGCGACCATCCGGGCCATCGAATGCTCGGTGAGGACGGCGTTGACGATGGCCAGGACCACGCCGGCGGCGAAGAACGCGCCGATGGCCGGCTCGCCGAGACCGCAGCGCCGACCGACCAGGGCGGCGAGCACGACGAGCGCGCCGACCTGGACGATCCGGCGCTGGCCCGCGACCGAGTCGCGCAGGGTGGGCGGGCGGCCCGGGGGCGTGGCAGCTCGCCGTCGCCGACCGCCTGTGGCGCTGGTCCCTGCTGGGCAGGTAGCTCCGACAAGGACTCGCTCCTCTCGGTGGTCACGTCGTTGGTCCCATCGCTGGTGCGGTGCTCCGCAGCCAGTGGCCGAACCGAGTGGCCACACGCCGTGACGATCCCAGCGGTAAGGCTGGGAAGCGTCAAGAGCGTACCGGCCCCTGGACACCCGCCCGAACCGCGTGCCCGGCCCCACCGAGCCACCACGGCAGATCGCCTGGTTGCTCATGGCGCCTCCCGCGAAATCGGCTGTGATCCGGGCAGTTTGCCGAGGTTTTCCCGGTGCTATGACCACCGTTCCTCCTCGCTTGTGAACGCTATCACAAGCGCTCGGGCGGCGTTACTCCACCTTTACTCCGCGCCCGGCGACTGGCGGCCCGCCGCTGCAGCCGCGGCAGCCCCACCGTGAGCACGGCCGCGACCACCGCCGCCCCGGCGATCACGGCGGCCGCGGTGCGCGCCGGGACGAACGCGAACGACGCCGCGCCGAAGGTCAGGACGGCCGTCCACAGGTACATGATCAGGACCGCGTGGGCGTGGCTGTGCCCGATGGCGAGCAGCCGGTGGTGCAGGTGGCCGGTGTCCGGCTGGCTCCACTTCTGCCCCGCCCGGGTCCGCCGGATGACCGCCAGCACCAGGTCCAGCGACGGCAGCAGCAGCACCGCGACCGGCAGCAGGATCGGCACGTACGACGCGAGCCGCAGCGGGACGTTGGCCGGGTCGACGTTGCCGGTGAGCGAGATCGTCGCGGCCGCCAGCAGCAGGCCGAGCAGCATCGACCCGGAGTCGCCCATGAAGATCCGGGCCGGGTTGAAGTTGTGCGGCAGGAAGCCCGCGCAGCAGCCGATCAGCGCCGCCGTGATCAACGAGGCGGCGCTGAAGACGTTGGGGTCGTAGGACCGGGCGAGCAGGTAGGAGTAGGTGAAGAACGCGACCGCGGCGATCCCGACGATGCCCGGCCGCCAGCCCGTCCAGGCCGTCCACGAAGTTGACCGCGTTGATCGTGACGACCACGACCAGCACGGTCAGCCCGACCAGCACCGGCGTCGGCAGCACGGTCACGCCGAAGAGCGGCAGCGACAGCAGCTGGATGCCCTGGTAGGCCATCAGCCCGGCGGCCAGCAGCTGGCCGGCCAGCTTGGTCAGGGCGTCCAGGCCGCGCAGGTCGTCGATGACCCCGAGCGCGCAGACCAGGCCCGCGCCGAGCAGCACCGCCTGCGGCTCCCCGGAGGCGAACACCTGGGACAGGAACGGCAGCTTCCAGGCCAGCAGCACCGCGGCGGCGAACCCGCAGAACATCCCGACGCCGCCGAGGCGGGGCATCGGCTCGGCGTGCATGTCCCGCTCGCGGACCGGGTTCAGGGCACCGACCTTGAACGCGAACCAGCGCACGAGCGGCGTGGCCACGTAGGTCACGGCCGCGGCCATCACGAGGACGAAGAGGTACTCCCTCACCCGGTGGGCCCGCTGCGGGTCGGATCCGGCGTGACCAGGTCGGGGACGACGGTGCGCAGCCGGTCCAGCGACAGCGCGCCGACCCGCAGCACCCGCGGCCGCTCCCCCGTCACGTCGACGATGGTCGACGCCAGGCTGCCGGGGCACGGCCCGCCGTCGAGATAGATCGACACCGCGTCGCCCAGCTGCTCCTCGGCCTCGTCGCAGGTCGTGGCGGCCGGCTCGCCGGTCCGGTTGGCGCTGGTCACCGCGAGCGGTCCGGTGCGGTCCAGCAGGGCGAGCGCGGTCCGGTGCAGGGGCATCCGTACGGCGACGGTGCCGTCCGCCCCGAGGTCCCAGTCGAGCGAGGGCTGGGACGGACAGACCAGGGTCAGCGAGCCGGGCCAGAACGCGTCCACCAGGTCGCCGGGCGTAGGCCGGGAGGTCGTAGGCCAGGCCGTCCAGCACGCGCGGGCTGGCGACCAGCACGGGCGGCGGCATGTCGCGCCCTCGGCCCTTGGCCGCCAGCACGTCGCGCACCGCGTTGCGGTCGAACGCGTCCGCGCCCACGCCGTACACGGTGTCCGTCGGGAGCACGATGACCTCGCCGCGGCGGACGGCGTCGGAGGCCAGCATGACGCCGTCCTCACGGCCGGGAGCGTCCCGCACATCGATGCGTCGGCTCACGCCCGGCATCCTCGCACGCAGGCCGCGCGGGACGGGTCAGGCGGCGGTCAGCGAGAGCACGTTGCCGTCCGGGTCCAGGAACCACATCACGTGCGAGCCGCCGGGCGCGGTCCACACGCCGGCCTCGTCCTGGTCCATGCCCGGGTAGCGCAGGGCGACGATCCCGGCCGCCGCGAGCGCCGCCGCGACGCTGGTCGATGTCCTCGACCAGCCAGCCCAGGACGGTGAACGGCTGCGGCTGCAGCTCCTGGACGAGGGTGAGCCGCACGGTGGTGCCGCCGGCATCGAGGACGACGGCGTACGGCGTGCGCTCGAGCACCTCGAGCCCGAGGGTCTGCGTCGTAGAACTCGGTGGCCCGCTCGAGGTCGGTCGTCGGGACGAACGCGAAGAGCGGGCTGGCGCCGAGCATGCCGGCGACCCTAGCGCCGCGGGGTCGGCAGCGACGACGGCGGTGACCAGCAGCCCGGCGCGGCGGGCCCACCGTCCGCGCAGCGCGTCGGTCCCGTTGACCCGCGCCGTGAACTCTCCGTCGGCCGGCCGAACGTCACCTCGACCTGCTCGAACTCGAGCCACTCCCCGTCATCGGGACCAGCTCTTGTAGGCCGACTCCTTGGCGCTGAACAGCAGCCGGTCCCACGCGATGCCCGGCTGCCGGGCGGCGAGCCCGGCCAGCAGCGCGACTGCTCCGCGCCGGTCGCGACGACGTCGAGGACGCCGTCCGGGCAGCGCCTGGTCGGGCTCGGCGTCGATGCCGATGGACCGCGACGGTCGTCGACGGCGCGACCGCCGCGGCCCGGTAGCCCGCGCAGTGCGTGATGCTGCCGACGACCCCGGCCGGCCAGAGTCGGCTCGCCCCGCGGGCCCACGCCGATCTCGGTCGGCGGCCGGCCGAGCCGGGCCAGGGCCGCCCGGGCCAGCGCGCGGCCGGTCGCGAACTCGGCCCGACGCTGCGCCGCCGCGCCGGCGATGTGCGCCTGCTCGCGGGGTAGAGCGGCTCGTCCCGGTCGCCGTACGCCTCCGCGGCCTCGATGCCCGCCGGCAGGACATCGTCGATAGACCCGGTATCCCGGTCACGCGGTCGCCCGGATCGCGCTGGGCGGTGACGTAGCGCGGGCGGCCGGCCAGGTCGCGGTGGTCCGCGACGTCGGTCCAGCCGGCTGCGGCGGCGAGCAGCTGCGCGACGCCGTGGTCCTGGACGTCGGCGTGCTCCATCACCAGCCAGCCGCCCGGGCGCAGCAGGCTCGGCCGCCAGCGCGACGACCGCGCGCGGCACGGCCAGCCCGTCCGGGCCGCCGCCGTACAGCGCGACCTCGGGGTCGTGGTCGCGCACCTCGGCCTCGAGCGGCTCCTGCCCCGGCGGGATGTACGGCGGGTTGCTCACGACGACGTCGACCCGGCCGGCCAGGTCGGCCAGGCCCTCGCGGCCTCCGGGCTGGTGACGTCGCCCGCCCGCAGGTCGACCCGGCCGGGCGCGATCGCGGCGATGTTGGCGGCCGCCCAGGCCCGGGCCTGCTCGCTCACCTCGACCGCGACGACCCGGGCGCCCGGCACCTCGGTGGCGACCGCGAGCGCGATCGCGGCCGAGCCCGGCGCACAGGTCGACGACGAGCACGGTCGTCGGCCGAGCCGTGGCCGTGCCGGGCCAGGTCGATCGCCGCGCCGGCGACGTCCTCGGTCTCCGGGCGCGGGACGAACACGCCCGGGCCCGACCGCCAGCTCGAGGTCGCGGAACGGCGCCCGTACCGGTCAGGTGCTGCAGCGGCACCCGCCGGGCTCGCTCGGCCACCAGGTCGTCGTACGCCGCCGGGAAGCCGTCGGGCACGGCCCGCCGACCAGGGCGAGCCGGGCTCACCTCGGACCGCGGGAGATGCGCAGGACGTGCGCCGCGAGCAGCTCGGCATCGGCCCGCGGGCTGGCCACCCCCGCCTCCGCCAGCCGCGCCGCCCCCGGCACTCACCGCCTCACCAAGACCTCATGCTCCCCCCAGCCCGCCATGCTCCCCGAAACCTGGTGATCGACCCTGATTTCGACCCGAATCACCGGGCGCTGGGGAGCACGGTCGGAGCCGGAGGGCATCGCTCAGTCGGCGACGGCGGCGAGCTGGGCGGCCTCGTCGGCGTCGATCGCGGACTGGACGACGTCGTCCAGGTCGCCCTCGAGGATCTGGTCCAGCTTGTAGGCCTTGAAGCCGGTCCGGTGGTCGGAGATCCGGTTCTCCGGGAAGTTGTAGGTGCGGATCCGCTCCGAGCGGTCGACCGTGCGGACCTGCGAGCGGCGGGCCGCGGCGGCGCTGGCCTCGGCCTCCTCCTTGGCGATCGCGTGCAGCCGGGCCCGCAGGATGCGCATCGCCTGCTCCTTGTTCTGGAGCTGCGACTTCTCGTTCTGGCAGGAGACGACGGTGCCCGTCGGCAGGTGGGTGATCCGGACCGCGGAGTCGGTCGTGTTGACGCTCTGCCCGCCCGGCCCGGAGGACCGGAAGACGTCGATCCGCAGGTCGGCCGGGTTGAGCTCGACCTCGACCTCGTCGACCTCGGGCGTCACGAGCACGCCGGCGGCCGAGGTGTGGATCCGGCCCTGCGACTCGGTGACCGGCACCCGCTGCACCCGGTGGACGCCGCCCTCGTACTTCAGCCGGGCCCAGACGCCCTCGCCCGGACCGGGGTTGCCGGGCGCGCGTGATCGACACCGCGACGTCCTTGTAGCCGCCGAGGTCGCTCGGGGCGCTGTGCAGGACCTGGGTCCGCCAGCCGCGGCGCTCGGCGTACCGCAGGTACATCCGCAGCAGGTCGCCGGCGAACAGCGCCGACTCCTCGCCGCCCTCGCCCGCCTTGACCTCGAGGATCACGTCGCGGTCGTCGTCCGGGTCGCGCGGCACCAGCAGGAGGGTCAGCCTGGCGGCGGCCGCCTCGGCCGCGGCCTCGAGCGCGGGCAGCTCGGCCGCGAACGACTCGTCCTCGGCGGCCAGCTCACGGGCCGCCTGCACGTCACCGTCGGCGGCCTGCCAGGCGCGGTACGCCGCGATGACCGGGGTCAGCTCGGAGTAGCGACGGCCCAGCCGCTTGGCCGCGCCCGGGGTCGGCTGTGGACGTCCGGGCTCGGCCAGCCGGCCCTCGACCGCGGCGTACTCGGTCAGCAGCGTCTCCACCGCCTCGAACATGCCCACTCACCTCCCGCTGACGACCCACTCAGGACCCATCAGGACCTGGCCAGACACGAAAACGGTGCCGGCGCGGATGCCCCCGGAGGAGCACCGCACCGGCACCGTTGACGAAGCTACTTGGCGGCCTCGGCGGCCTTCTTGCCGTACCGCGCCTCGAACCGGGCCACGCGGCCACCGGTGTCGAGGATCTTCTGCTTGCCCGTGTAGAACGGGTGGCACTGGCTGCAGACGTCGGCGTGGATGGTGCCGCTCGTCGCAGTGCTGCGGGTGGTGAACGTCGCCCCGCAGGTGCAGGTCACCTCAGTGGTGACGTACGCCGGGTGGATGTCCTTCTTCACGATCTTCTCCTCGGGTGTCAGTCGCCGGGTCGCCGCAAGCGTCAGGAGTGACGCCCGGACGTGAACCGGAACCGGTGACCAGTGTGCCAGATCTGAGCCTGCACACCGGACGTCGGGGGAACGGCCCGCCAGCGGCGGGCATTCCCTCAGCCAGCGTTTCGACATAGCGATTCGAGCCTGAGGCGACCCAGGTGAACGGGTCATCTCAGGCTCGAATCGGTGGGTACGGCGGGTGTCAGTCCTCTTGCTGGCCGGGCACCGACGGGCTGGTCTTCTGGACCTGCATCAGGAACTCGGCGTTGCTGCTGGTCTTGCGCAGCCGGTCGAGCATCAGCTCGAGCGCCTGCTGGGAGTCCAGCGCGGTGAGCACCCGGCGCAGCTTCCAGCTGACCGCGAGCTCCTCGCGGCCGAGCAGGATCTCCTCGCGCCGGGTGCCGGACGGGTTGACGTCCACGGCCGGGAAGAGCCGCTTGTCGGCGAGCCGCCGGTCGAGCCGGAGCTCCATGTTTCCGGTGCCCTTGAACTCCTCGAAGATGACCTCGTCCATCTTGGAGCCGGTGTCGATCAGGGCCGTCGCCAGGATGGTCAGCGAGCCGCCGTTCTCGACGTTGCGGGCCGCGCCGAAGAACCGCTTCGGCGGGTAGAGCGCGCTGGAGTCGACACCACCGGACAGGATCCGGCCGCTGGCCGGAGCCGCCAGGTTGTAGGCGCGGCCGAGGCGGGTGATCGAGTCGAGCAGCACGACGACGTCGTGGCCCATCTCGACCAGGCGCTTGGCCCGCTCGATGGCCAGCTCGGCGACCGTGGTGTGGTCGTCGGCCGGGCGGTCGAAGGTCGAGGCGATGACCTCACCCTTGATCGCCCGCTGCATGTCGGTGACCTCTTCCGGACGCTCGTCCACGAGCACGACCATCAGGTGGCACTCGGGGTTGTTCGTCGAGATCGAGTTGGCGATGGCCTGCAGCACCAGCGTCTTGCCGGCCTTGGCCGGGGAGACGATCAGGCCACGCTGGCCCTTGCCGATCGGCGCGACCAGGTCGATGATCCGGGTGGTCAGGATGCCCGGCTCGGTCTCCAGCCGCAGCCGCTCCTGCGGGTAGAGCGGGGTCAGCTTGCTGAACTCGACCCGCGCCTTGGCCTGCTCCGGGCGTCATGCCGTTGACGGTGTCCAGCCGGACCAGCGCGTTGAACTTGGACCGCTGGCTCTCCGGCTCACCCTCGCGCCGGGGCCTTGACCGCGCCGGTGACGGCGTCGCCCTTGCGCAGGCCGTTCTTCTTGACCTGGCCGAGCGAGACGTAGACGTCGTTCGGGCCCGGGCAGGTAGCCCGAGGTGCGGACGAACGCGTAGTTGTCGAGCAGGTCCAGGATGCCGGCGACGGGCACCAGGACGTCGTCCTCGGTGATCTCCGGCTCGTCGTACTGGCCGGGCAAGTCGCGCGACCACCCGGGCCGCCGACCCACCGCGACGCTTGCGGTCGCGGTAGCGGTTGCGCCGGCCGCGGCGGCTGCCGTCGTCCAGGTCGTCCCGCTCGTCGCGGCGCGGGCCACCTGGTTGCTCTGGTTGCCCTGGCTACCTGGTTGCCTTGGTTGCCGCTCTGCTGGCGGTCCTGGCCGCCCTGGCCACCCTGGTTGCCGCCCTGCTGGCGGTCCGGTTGCCCTGGCCCTTGGTTGCCGCCCTGCTGGCGGTCCTGGCGATCCTGGTTGCCCTGGTGCTGGCCGCCCTGCTGGCGGTTGTTGCGCTGGCGGGGCTCGCGCCGCTGGCCACCGTCGCGACCGGCCTGGCCGCCGGTCGACCGTCGGTGTCCACCGCGGCGCGGTTGCGTCGCGCGGCTGCGCTCGCCGCCCTCGGCGCTCCGGACGCTCGCGCCGACTCGGCGCGGTCGGCAGGCTCGCTGCGGTCGGCACGCTCGCTGCGGTCGGTCCGGTCGCGCCGCGCGGCACGCTCGGGCTGGGTCGCGCTCGCGGCCGGTCGGCCCGGTCGGCGGCCGGCTGGCCTTGCGCTCCGGGCGGTCGGCCCGGTCTGTGGTCGCTGCGCCGGTCGCGGGGCCTGCCCCGGTCTCGGCGCGCTGGCGCGGTCCGGCGCCTTGGCCGGCGAACCGGCCCGGCGCGGCGAACCGCCGCCCCTGGCGGGCCGTGATGGCCTCGACCAGGTCGCTCTTGCGCATCTTGGCCGTCCCGGACAGGCCCAGCTCGGAAGCCATGGCCTGGAGCTGCGGGAGGCGCAGCGCGGACAGGCTGCCGGTACGGCGGCCTGCGTCACCGGCGCCGGACGGCGCTGCGGTGATCTCGGTGGTGTCTGTCACGGGGATCCTTCCCCCTCATCGCGGAACCGGCGTCCATCGCCGACCGCATCGATGCCGAGCCGGCCCGTGGGGCCGGCGCATCAGGTGGTTCCATGCTCTCCGGAGCTCACGGCCGACTCGCTCGTGCAAGCGGCCGTGACACCGGCTGTGACCCAGCCTCACTCGACTGGCCCTAACCAGAACATGGGGGGTGCACCGGGACTCCTGGTCCGGCGGTGCGCGCCTCAATCTAACACTGTCCGGGCCCCAGGGCTTCCCGACCCCACAATCCGCCCGGCGATCCCTCGGCCCCCGTTCCCGGCCAGCCGGACGGGGGCGAGCTCGCGTGCCGGAGCTGCAGCCCGGCCGAGCGGCGTACGCCGCCGCGCGTGCCCTGGAAGCGCGATCCCGGGCGCGATGGCCGCCAGCCGCTGGGCGGTCGCTCGACCAGCGGGCCGGCCTCCGGCCCGAGCCCACCGTCCGCGGCACCGACGCACAGCACGAGCACGCCGGCCCGCGCCGGAGACGACCGCCGGCCGGCCCTGCGACCGCAGCTGGTCGACCAGCGCGAGCGTCTCGGGCATCGCGGCCGGCCGCGGCCTCTGGTGCAGCCAGTCCTCGGTGGCCGGCAGCAGCAGCGCCGGGTCGGCCGTCAGCGCGTGGACGAGCAGAGCCGCCCGCCCGGCGGTCCGGGCGGCGTCGGCGTGCGGCACCTGGCTGGGCAGCAGGGTCCGCGCGTGCCGGGTCTCCAGCCGGTGGTCCGGGACCAGCACGACCGGCTCGAGCGACGGAGTGCGGCTGCAAGCCGCGCCGCCCGGGCCGGACCGTCCGGCGACTCACACCAGGCGATGGTCAGGCCGCCGAGCAGTGCAGCGGCGACGTTGTCCGGGTGACCCTCGAGGCCGGCCGCCAGCGGCAGCAGGTCGCGGGCCGGGCCGTCGACGGCCGGGGCCAACAGGTCGAAGAGGCTGACCCCGGCACGACCGCCGCGGCCGACGAGCCGAGCCCGCGGCCGTGCGGGATCGCGTTGTGCGCGCTCAGCCGCAGGCCGGGCGGCGGGCGCCACACCGAACGCCGCGGCCGCCGCGTGCAGAGCGTGTACGACGAGGTGCTGGGCGTCGAGCGGCACGTGTCCGGCGCCCTCACCGTCGACCGTGATCTCGAGGCCTTCGGCGAGCACCTCGGCCTCGACCACGTCGTACAGGCCGAGGGCCAGGCCGAGCGAGTCGAACCCCGGGCCGAGGTTGGCGCTGGTCGCGGGAACCCTGACGCTGCAACGCCTTCCGACCACCCACGGCGAGTCGGACGGGCCGCCCGCCACGTCAGCCCTCGAGGCCGAGCGCGACGGCCGCGGTCATCGCGTCGACCGGCACGCGGACCGGCGTGACGGCGCCGCCGTCGCAGGCCCTTGATCGCCCACTCCGGGTCCTTGAGGCCGTGGCCGGTGACCGTGCAGACCACGCGCTGGCCCGGGTCGAGCCGGCCGGCCTCGTGCATCGCGATCAGCCCGGCCGCGCTGGCCGCCGACGCGGGCTCGACGAAGACACCCTCCTCGGCCGACAGGATCCGGTGCGCGGCGAGGATCTGCTCGTCGGTGACCGCGTCGATCAGCCCGCCGCTGTCATCGCGAGCGGTGATCGCCTGCTGCCACGACGCCGGGTTGCCGATCCGGATCGCCGTGGCGATCGTGTCCGGCTGGTCGATCGGGTGCCCCTTGACGATCGGCGCCGAGCCGGCGGCCTGGAAGCCCCACATCCGCGGCGTCCTCGTCGCGGGGCCGGGCTTCTCGCCGGTCGGCAGATACTCCTGGTAGCCCAGCCAGTACGCCGTGATGTTGCCGGCGTTGCCGACCGGCAGGCAGTGGATGTCCGGCGCATCGCCGAGCGTGTCGACGACCTCGAACGCCGCGGTCTTCTGACCCTGGATGCGCACCGGGTTGACCGAGTTGACCAGCTCGACCGGATAGGCCTCCGCGAGCTTGCGGGCCAGCGTCAGGCAGTCGTCGAAGTTGCCGTCGACCTGCAGCAGGGTCGCGCCGTGGGCGATCGCCTGGCTCAGCTTGCCCAGCGCGATCTTGCCGTCGGGCACCAGCACCGCGCAGCTGAGCCCGGCCGCCGTGGCATAGGCCGCGGCCGAGGCCGACGTGTTGCCGGTCGAGGCGCAGATGACCGCTGCGCGCGCCGGCCGCCCGGGCGTGGGTGATCGCCGTCGTCATGCCCCGGTCCTTGAACGAGCCGGTCGGGTTCACGCCCTCGCACTTCAGCCACACCTCGCAGCCGGTCAGCTCGGACAGGTACGCCGCGCGCACCAGCGGCGTGCCGCCCTCGCCGAGCGTGACGATCGCGGTGCCGCCGTCGAACGGGAGCCGGTCGAGGTACTCCTCGATGACCCCCCGCCATGGCTGCGCCACCTGGTCAGTCCCCTTCCACCCGCATGACACTGACCACCGACTCGACGACGTCGAGCTTGGCCAGCGACTCGACCGTCGCCGACAGCGCGGCGTCCGGCGCGGCATGGGTCACGACGACGAGCGCGGCCCGGCCCTGCGACCCGTCGTCGGCCGGCAGCAGCTGTTGGCGCACCGTCTCGATCGACACCTCGTGCTCGGCGAACGCCGACGCCACCTGCGCGAGCACGCCCGGCCGGTCGGCCACGTCGAGGCTGATGTGGTAGCGCGTGATGGCCTCGCCCATCGGCAGCACCCGCAGATCGGCGTACGACGACTCGCCCGGTCCGCGGCCGCCGACCACCCGGTGCCGAGCGACGGCGACGAGGTCGCCGAGGACCGCGCTCGCCGTCGGGTCGCCGCCGGCGCCCTTGCCGTAGAACATCAGCTGCCCGGCCGCGTCGGCCTCGACGAAGACGGCGTTGAAGGCTTCGCGCACGCCGGCCAGCGGATGGCTCAGCGGGATCATCGCGGGATGCACGCGCACCGAAACCCCTTCGGTAGCAACCGAATCCGGCCCATCGGCTGGGATCGGCGCGCGCTCGCAGATGGCCAGCAGCTTGACGACGCAGCCCATGGCCCGCGCGGCGGCGACGTCCGCCGCCGTGACCTCCGTGATGCCCTCGCGATGCACATCGGCCGCGGCGACCCGGGTGTGGAACGCGAGCGAGGCGAGGATCGCGGCCTTGGCCGCCGCGTCGAACCCCTCGATGTCCGCCGTGGGGTCGGCCTCGGCGTAGCCCAGCGCCTGGGCCTGCTCGACGGCCTCGGCGAACCCCGGCGCCGGTCGTGTCCATCTTGTCGAGCACGTAGTTGGTGGTGCCGTTGACGATGCCGAGCACGCGGCGTACCGAGTCTCCGGCCAGCGACTCGCGCAGGGGGCGCAGCAACGGGATCGCCCCCGCGACCGCGGCCTCGTAGTAGAGGTCGACGCCCTGCTCGGCCGCCGCGGCATAGAGCGTGGGGCCGTCCGCCGCGAGCAGCGCCTTGTTGGCGGTGACGACGCTCGCGCCGTGCTCCATCGCGCGCAGGATCAGGGCGCGCGCCGGCTCGATGCCGCCGATGACCTCGACGACCACGTCGGCCCGGGTGACCAGCTCGGCCGCGTCGGTCGTGAACAGCTCGTCCGGCACCCCGGTGGCCGAGCGGTCCCGACCCAACCGGCGTACGGCGACCCCGACCAGCTCCAGCGGCGCGCCGACCCGGGCGCCGAGGTCGGCGGCGTGCTCGCCCGAGCAGCCGCGCGACCGCCGAGCCGACGACACCGCAGCCGAGCAGTGCGACCCGCACGGGTCGCCCGCTCGGGGTCGCAGCGGGGCTGGGCATGGATGTCCTCTCGGGGCGGGGCAGACGCGCAGGAAATTGTGCCGCCGTCCGCCAGATGAGCGTCCCACATTCCGCCATCCGGACAGGCGCCGCCCGGGAGTGCCACACTCCCGGCATGAGCCGTACGACGGGTGGCGCCGGGCCGCGGCACGAGCAGGCCCACGACCCCGCCCGCGCTGACTGGCACGGGTGGAGCGCCGAGCATCCCGAGCCGGAGCCGTTCGGTCAGGTCGTGGACCGGACCGACCTGGCGCCGTTCGCCAGCACGGGCGGCCACTCGGCGTACTCCTTCGAGGGGCGCGCCATCCAGTCGGCCAACCTCGGTCGGGCGCTGCTCGCCGACAACCGTTGGGGTGTGCGCATCGCGGGCTGGCTGTTCCTGCTCGGACTGGTCGGGATCACCGCCGGCATCGGGATCTGGCACCTCGTCGAGCTGATCTAGCCCGAGTCCCAGGTCGAGGCCCGGGTCGACGGCACCGGGTCTCAAGTGGCAACGCCCCGGTCGGCGTGACGCACCGATGGCTGAACTGAGTCGGGGGCTATCACCCCGCATCTCGTTCAGCCATGCGTGCATCGACCTCGGTAGCGGTCCGGAGGTCCGTCTCGAACTCCTCGTCCGGGTGGCTGCACGGATGGCTGAACTGAGTCGGGGGTGATAGCACCCGGATCTCGTTCAGCCATCGACGCGGTCACGGCCCCAGGTTGGTCGGCCGACCGGAGCTGGTCAGCCCGATCAGGCGGGTCAGCCGAGTCAGCTCGGGTAGCTCGGGTCAGCCCGGCCAGCCCGGCCAGATCACTCAGCCGAGGTCGAGGGCGAGGATGTCGTCCTCGGTCTCGCGGCGCAGCAGCACCCGGACCGCACCGTCGCGCACGGACAGCACCGGCGGCCGCGGGACGTGGTTGTACTGGCTGGCCATGCTGCGGCAGTAGGCCCCCGTCCCGGGGACTGCCACCAGGTCACCGGCCGCGACGTCGCCCGGCAGGAACTCGTCCTTGACCACGATGTCGCCGCTCTCGCAGTGCTTGCCGACGACCCGAGCCAGGACCGGCGGCGCCGCCGACGCGCGCGAGGCCAGCGTGCAGGAGTAGTCGGCGTCGTAGAGCGCCGTCCGCACGTTGTCGCTCATCCCGCCGTCGACCGCGACATAGGTCCGCGCCAGCCCGCGGTCCAGCTCGACCTGCTTGACCGTGCCGACGGAGTAGAGCGTGAACGTGCTCGGCCCCGCGATGGCCCGGCCCGGCTCGACCGAGATCCGCGGCACGTCGACGCCGGCCGCCGCGCACTCGCGGTGGACGATCTCGGCCAGGCCGTCGGCCAGCTGGTCCGGCGGCAGCGGGTCGTGCTGGGTCGTGTAGGCCACCCCGAAGCCGCCGCCGAGATCGAGCTCGGGCAGCTCCCGGCCGAGGTCGCGGGACAGCTCGGCATGCAGCCCGATGATCCGGTGCGCCGCGACGTCGAAGCCCGGACGTGTCGAAGATCTGGCTGCCGATGTGCGAGTGCAGCCCGCGCAGGTCAAGCCACTTCTCTTGCGCCAGAACGAGTTCCACCGCCTTGCGGGCCTGACCGCCGGCCAGCGACAGCCCGAACTTCTGGTCCTCGTGCGCGGTCGCGATGTACTCGTGGGTGTGCGCCTCCACGCCGACCGTCACCCGCAACAGCACCGGCACGCGACGGCCGTGCCGCTCCCCCGCGGCGGCCACCCGGCCGATCTCGTCGATGCCGTCGATGACCACCCGGCCGATCCCGGCGGCCACGGCGCGGTCGATCTCCGCGTCGCTCTTGTTGTTGCCGTGCAAGCCGATTCGCTCTGGCGGCACACCAGCCCGCAGCGCCACCGCGAGCTCGCCACCACTGCAGGTGTCCACGGCCAGCCCGTCCTCGGCCATCCAGCGAGCGACCGCCGTGCACAGGAACGCCTTGCCGGCGTAGTAGACGTCGGCGTTGCCGCCGAACGCCCGCCGGAACGCATCGCGATAGGCCACCGCCCGCCCGCGCAGGTCGGCCTCGTCCAGCACGTACGCCGGGGTGCCGTGCTCGCGCGCGATGTCGCGGACGTCCACGCCGCCGACCCGCAGCGCGCCGTCGTCACCGCGCCGGACCGACGAAGCCCACAGCCGCGGGACCAGGTCGTTGACGTCCTCGGGCACCTGCAGCCACCCCGGCCCGCGGATGCCGGCGTGCATCTCGCCGGCGATGTGCGCGGGCATGCGCTACATCCGGTCCGGAGCCGAAACCCCAAGCAGGCCAAGGCCGTTCGCGATGCACCTGTCCGGTCGCCTGGTTGAGCCAGAGCCGGGTCCGGTGCAGGTCGGTGACCGGGTCGTCGGCGTTGTCCGGGCGGACCCGGCACGCGTCGTACCAGCGGTGGTAGGTGCCGGCGAGCTCCTCGAGATAGCGGGCCACCCGGTGCGGCTCGCGCAGCGTCGCCGCCTGGCGACCACCCGCGGGAACTCACCCAGCGCCGCCAGCAGCAGCGACTCGGTGTCATGGGTCAGCAGCGACGGGTCGAAGCCGTCGGCCGTGCGGACCCCGTCGGCCTCGGCGTTGCGCGCGACGCCGGCCGCGCGGGCGTGCACGTACTGCACGTAGTAGACCGGGTTGTCGTTGCTGCGCTTGGTCAGCAGGTCGAGGTCGATGTCCATCTGCGAGTCGGCCGAGGAGCGGGCCAGCGAGTACCGCGCGGCGTCCACGCCGACCGCCTCGACCAGGTCCTGCATCGTCACGGTGTTGCCGGCCCGCTTGCTCATCCGGACCGGCTCGCCGTCCTTGAGCAGGTTGACCATCTGGCCGATCAGGATCTCCAGGTTGACGCCCGGGGTGTCGCCGAACGCCGCGCACATCGCCATCAACCGGCCGATGTAGCCGTGATGGTCGGCGCCGAGCATGATCACGACCCGGTCGAAGCCGCGCTCGCGCTTGTTGAGGTAGTAGGCCAGGTCCCCGGAGAAGTACGACGCCTCACCGTCGCTCTTGACGATGACCCGGTCCTTGTCGTCGCCGAACTCGGTCGTCCGCAGCCACAGCGCGCCGTCCAGCTCGTACATGTGCCCGAGCTCGCGCAGCCGGGCGACCGCGTGCTCGACCGCGCCGGTCTCGTGCAGCTCGTTCTCGTGGAAGTACACGTCGAAGTCGACCCCGAAGTCGTGCAGGTCGGCCTTGATCTCGTCGAACATCAGCTGCACGCCGGCCGACCGGAAGACCTCTTGGGCCTCGGTCTCCGGCAGCGCGAGGGTGTCCGGGTGGTCGGCCAGCACCCGCTGGGCGATGTCACCGATGTAGGCCCCGCCGTACCCGTCCTCCGGCGTCGGCTCACCCTTGGCCGCGGCGAGCAGCGACCGGGCGTAGCGGTCGATCTGGGCGCCGTGGTCGTTGAAGTAGTACTCCTTGCCGACCGAGGCGCCCTGCGCGGTCAGGATCCGGGCGAGGGAGTCGCCGACCGCGGCCCAGCGGGTGCCGCCGAGGTGCAGCGGCCCGGTCGGGTTGGCCGAGACGAACTCCAGGTTGAGCCGCTCGCCGGCCAGCAGGTCCGAGTGCCCGTACGCCGCGCCCTCGGTCACGATCGACCGGGCCAGCTCTCCGGCGGCCGCCGCGTCCAGCACGATGTTGAGGAAGCCCGGGCCGGCGACCGAGACGCTCTTGATGCCCGGGCACCGAGCCGAGCCGCGCAGCGAGCGCGTCCGCGACCACCCGCGGCGCCACGCCCGGCCGGCTTGGCCAGCTGCAGGGCCACGTTGGTCGACCAGTCGCCGTGCTCGCGGACCCGCGGCCGCTCGACCCGCACCTCGTCCGGCACCGAGACGGACAGCTCGCCCGCGGCGACGGCGTCGCTCAGACAGGCGCGGATCGCGGCCGACAGCTCCTCGGGGGTCACCCCAAAAGGCTACCGGCGCTCCTAGAGTCGCCCCGTGCCGACCACCGGGCAGCCGACCAGCCCCTCGGGCGACGAGGTCCAGCTGGTCGCCGACCACGTCGGCGCAACCGTCGAGCAGCTCGAACGCCGGATCCACGCGCGGTTCGGCGAGCGCGGCCTGACCAAGGCGGCCCGCGACCTGCGCCAGCTGGTCCTGCTGGTCCAGGAGACGGCCGGTGAGTCGCGGGTCCGGCTGCGGCGTACGACGTGGACCGCCCGCACCATCAGCGTCCTGATCTCGGGTGCGACGCGTCATCGCGCTCGGCCTGAGCCTGCACGGGGCGATCGGCACCGGGCTGGACGACCCTCGGACTGGGTGCCGTTGGTGGAGAGCGTCATCAACGACCTGGTCTTCGCCTCGATCGCCGTGCTGTTCCTCTGGGCGTTCCCCGAGCGGCTGGAGCGCAAGGACGCTGCTCGCGCCTGCTCTATCGGCTGCGCTCGCTGGCCCACGTCATCGACATGCACCAGCTGTCCAAGGACCCGGAGCAGGTGAGCCCGACGTACACCCGCACGTCGCAGAGCGTGGCGCACGGGCTGGACGCCGACCAGCTGCACCACTACCTGGACTACTGCTCGGAGATGCTCAGCCTGACCGCCAAGACCGCGGCGCTGTGCGCCGAGCACAGCACCGACGTCGTCGTGCTGGACACCATCTCGACGTTGGAGACCTTGACCACCGAGCTCTCCAACAAGATCTGGCAGAAGATCTCGCTGCTGCCGCGGGAGAGCTAGACCCGACCGCCGGAGGCGAGCACGCCGACCAGGGCGATCAGCTCGTCCGGCTCGAACGGCTTGGCGATGAACCCGTCGACGGCCGCCTGCTCGGCCTGGGCCCGGTGGTGGCTCTGCACCGACGCGGTGACCATGACGACCGGGATGTGCTCGAGCCGCGGGTCGGTGCGGATCATGCCGACCGTCCACCAGCCGTCGCGGCGCGGCATCAGCGCGTCGACCGTGACGACGTCGGGCAGCGGGTCGTCCTCGGCGTCGGTGATGCTGGCCAGGATGTTGAGGGCTTCTTCGCCGTCGTGGGCCTCGATCACGTCGTAGCCCTCGAGCTCGAGGTTGACCCGGATCAGGTGCCGTACGGCGTCGGTGTCGTCGCAGACCAGGACCCGCGGGGCGCGCAGACGCGACACCGGTCGCCGTCGCCTGGCGTCATAGACCCGCTCCACGCTCGTCAGCCTACGGCGCGGGAGGGCCGCGCTGTCCTGATAACCTCGCACTCGCCTCAGAGCCCCCGTAGCTCAGGGGATAGAGCGCCGCCCTCCGGAGGCGGAAGCGCAGGTTCGAATCCTGCCGGGGGCACCTCCTGTTCGGCTGTCGGTGCCGGTCACGATGGCTCGGCCCACACCGTCCAGCCAGACCGTCTATTCAGGTGCCATGAAGGTGGCCATGGCCGCGCCCCTCAGATCGCGATTCTCGTGGCCCCTCAGCTCGGCGATCAGGGTGGGCCAGGGCTCGGTCCAGCCGGCCGTGCCGCCCGTCACCTGCACGAGCGCCAGCGCTATCCAGGCAGCGGCCGTCGAGCCGGTGTCCAGCAGGGCGCGGGCGACCGGCCACACAACGACCGGGTCGAGGCGGTCGAGGACGCGCGACAGGTTCCGGCCGACACGACGACAAACGCGGTCCCGGCCAGCAACGGCCGGTCGGATATCTCGGCGATATGCCGCAGCGCTGGCAAGACACCGTCGGGTCGTCCCAGGAGATCGCCCCGGCCGACAGCGTGATTGCCAGGTCAGGCGACACGGGGACCAGACGGTCGGCGATCTCGAGCGCGCCAGCGCGCAGGTCGGAAGACGTCACGAGTGCCACTTGAAGCCGGGCCACGAGCTCGCCGAGACGTTGCCGGGCCGGCGGCTCCCGGTGGGCTCGCTGCTCGTCGACCGACGCGATCAGGTCCTCGGCAACGGCGACTACCCCTTGGCTATCGGCAAGGACGTCCGAGCTGAGGACCAACGCGTTCACGCCACGCGCCAGGTGGATGTGGAGTCCATGATCAACGCGCGCACCGCGGAGATAGCCATGCCGCTGGACCGCCCACTGGACCGACTGCGGCAGTACAGTGACGCCCGCCCCGCGCCGTATCCGGGGTCCGCGGAGCCGGCAACCGTCCCGACTAGGGCGGCGAACCGTGGCCGATGCCGCACCGGCAATCCCAGGGTGAGACGTCGAGCAGGGCGGTGGCTAGGCCGGATCGACCTGGAGCCCCCCAGCAGATCCCAGATGCGCTCGTCGTCCAGTAGGAAGCGACCGGCCGGGACGACCGCACGCCGGACGTCGCGATGCTGACCCGGCGCTGACCAAACCTCCGCCAGCACACGGGCCACGTCGGGCACCCGGCTCTCGGCGAGCACGCGAACCGCCTCCTTGCGTGCGGTCACCTTTGGTCCATGCCAGCAGCGGCTCCAGCCGGCTGGCGACCTCGTCGGCCGAGATGAACCGCGAGCACCGGGCCAGCGCATACCTGGCCACGCGGAACTCGATCGCCGTCGGCATGCGCCAGCAGGTCGGGGATCACATCGGCCGGCCCTCGATCCAGTCCAGGCCAACGCCGCCAGGGCGGCCTCCTGGACTGAAACCTCCGGATCATCGACGAAGCCCCGGACCTGCTCGACCGTGCCGGGCAACCGGCGAAGCGTCGCACCGCGGACGCCCGCTGATAGACGGATACGTCGGGTGCAGTGGCTAAGCCCGACCAACAGGTCGGCGTACGCCCGGGTCTGCCGGGGCAGCCAGGCGTCGAAACACCCACGGAACAAAGGGATGAGCGCATGCCCCGATCCAGAACCGGCCTGTAAACGGGGCTGGCGGAAGACAGTGTCGAGCAGGTCGGTACGACGCCGGGAGATCACCGCCTGGACCGCGGGGATGGTGATGGTCGAACGGTCCGCGCCGAAGATCTCCGCATCCGCTCGTCCCGATGTTCGGGGGGCGCGAGCCGCAGGGCTACCGCCTGGCGCACCACGTGGTCGGCCTTGGCCGAGACGGCCCGGCGGACCAGGTCTTGTAGACCGTCCATGGCCCAGGCCCGGCGCCCCAGCATGGTCGCCATGGCCAGCGCGATGGCATAGCGACCACGCCTCGCCTCGGCCTCCAGCCGCGGCCGCAGCGCCGCGAACACCGCGTGTTCGGTGTCGTGCGGCAAGTCCACCGGCAGGCCGCGCAGGCCGACCCCTACTTCGTGTTCGGTCAGCAGCTCGATCCCGCTGAGCCCGGTGGCCGTCAGCGACGGACGTCCCGGAGATCGCGCCGCTTCCCGCAGGAGCGCGCCGGCCAGCCGGCCCACGGCAGCTCGGGTCTGCCCCGAGCTGTCCCGGGCTTGTACGGCGTCGGTACTACGCTTGGATCCGGCCGGTGTCGCTCTCCCCGAAGAGCCAGGCCGGGATGTCCGCGATGGCGGTCAGGGCGCCGGCCCGGACCGGATCCTGCTCGTTGGTCAGCCGGTCCAGGCTCGCCAGCATGACGCCGACGACTTCCGGGTCGCGCGTCGCCCCTGCGCAGCCGACGTACATCGGATAGGCCTCGGCCCGTTCGTCCGCGGTCGGTTGTCGCAGCGCGGCGGCGAGTGCCGGGCGCGCCTGGACCCAACTGAGGCGTGCCGTGACCTGGAGGCGCAGGTGCGGGTTGTCCGCCACGCTGGGCAGCGCGAGCAGGCGCCTGGCCTCGGCGGCCCGGGCCACCGTC
>CAWCHK010000008.1:0-167890 GCA_963795385.1 uncultured Actinomycetota bacterium | reverse complement strand
CGCGCCGGACCGGGTCATGGCCGTGCTGGCCGACCCGAAGTTCCAGGACGCGAAGTGCGAGGCCACGGGGGCCCTGTCGTACGAGGTGTCGGTGACGACGCCGGGCGACCGCACCGTCCTGGACTCCCGACGCCGGATGCCGATGGACTCGCTGCCCGATTTCGCCAAGTCCTTCCTCGGCGGCCAGCTCGAGGTGCACGAGACCCAGGACTGGGGGCCGGCCGGCGGGGACGGGTCGCGCGACGCCACGCTCACCGTCGAGATCACCGGCACCCCGATGCGGCTGGCCGGCACGATGGCGATGCGACCCACCGGCCAACGGCACCACGGTGACGGTCCGCTCGGTGCTGAAGGCCAACATCCCGTTCTTCGGCGGCAAGGCCGAGGACGCGGCGGCCGGTCCGATCCGGGCCGCCATCGCCAAGGAGGAGGAGCTCGGCCAGGGAGTGGCTGGCCCGCGAGCTTGCCCGCTGGTCTGACGCTAGAGGAACTTGCCGGGGTTCAGGATGTTCTGCGGGTCGAACAGCGCCTTGATCTGACGGGACAGATCCAGCACGTCCGGGCCGATCTGGTCCACCAGGTAGGGCGCCTTGACGACGCCCGACCCCGTGCTCGCCGGTGATCGTGCCGCCGAGCCCCAGGGCCAGCGCGATGACCTCGGCGAACGCCTGGTCGGCCCGCCGGGTCGCGTCCGGGTCGTCGCGTCGAAGCTGAGGAACGGGTGGAAGTTGCCGTCGCCCGCGTGCCCGACCGTCGCGATCAGCGTGTCGTGCTCGGCGGCGATCTCCTCGACGCCGCCGACCAGCTCGGCGATCCGGTCGATCGGCACGCCGACGTCCTCGATCAGGGGGGTGCCGAGGTCGAACAGCGAGGCGAAGCTCAGCCGCCGGGCCTCGAGGAACATCTCGCCCTCGTCCGGGTCGTCGGTCGTGGCGACGAAGGTCGCGCCGTGCTCCTGGGCGAGCCGCTCCATCGCGGCGATCTCCTCGGCCGCCTGCGCACCGCCGCTGTCGCTCTGCGCGATCAGGGTCGCGCCGGCCTCGGTGTCCAGCCCCATCGCCGGTAGCGCTCGACCGCGCGCACGCGTGGCCCGGTCCATCAGCTCGAGCGTCGCCGGCCGCAGCGACGCCATGATCGCGCTGACCGTGCGGCCGGCGTCCCGACGTCCGCGAACGTCGCGACCATCGTGCAGGCGGCCGGCGGCAGCGGGCGCAGCCGGAGCGTGGCCTCGGTGATCACGCCGAGCGTGCCCTCGGACCCGACGAACAGCCGCTTGAGGTCGTAGCCGGCGACGTCCTTGATCGTGCGACCGCCGAGCCGCACGGCCCGGCCGTCGGCCAGCACGACCTCCAGCGCGAGCACGTAGTCGGTCGTCACGCCGTACTTGACGCAGCACAGCCCGCCCGCGTTGGTCGCCAGGTTGCCGCCGATCGAGCAGAACTCCTACGACGACGGGTCCGGCGGGTACCAGAGCCCGTGCTCGCGGGCGGCCGCCTTGAGCTCGCCGTTGAGCACACCGGCCCGACCACGGCGTACATGCCCTGCGGGTCGATGTCCAGGCGCGCATCCGCTCCAGGGACAGCAGGATGCAGCCGTCGACCGCACTGGCCCCCCCGGCCAACCCGGACCCGGCTCCGCGCGGCACGACCGGGATGCCATGCGCCGCAGCGACTCTCACCACCGCCTGGACGTCAGCGGTGCTGGTCGCCCGGACCAGCGCCAGCGGCCAGCCGGCCTGGACCGTCTCGGCCCGGTCCGCAGCGGTAGGCGTCGACCACGTCGCGGTCGTCGACGACGGCACCCTCGGGCAGGACGCCGCGCAGCTCCGCGACGACTCGCCGTCGACCTGGGTCACTCCATCAGCGTCGCCATGTGCGGGTAGGTGTGGTCGACCGGCGGCACGAACGTCTCCTTGATCGAGCGGGTGCTGGTCCAGCGCATCAGGTTCTGCGCCGCCCGGCCTTGTCGTTGGTGCCCGACGCGCGGGCGCCGCCGAACGGTTGCTGCCCGACAACCGCACCGGTCGGCTTGTCGTTGACGTAGAAGTTGCCGGCGGCATACCGCAGCCGGTGGCGCGTCGGCCACGGCGTGCCGGTCCTGGGCGATGATCGAGCCGGTAGCGCGTACTTCGCCGACCGACTCCATCTGGTCCAGCACCTTGTCGTAGCTGCGGTCCGGGTAGACGAAGACCGACAGGATCGGCCCGAAGTACTCCGTCGTGAACACCTGGTCGCCCGGGTCGTGCACCGCAGGACGGTGGGCCGCACGAAGTAGCCCTCGCTGTCGTCGTAGCGGCCGCCGGCCTCGACGTGATCCCGGAGGATCGCGTGGGCCCGGTCGATCGCCGCCCGGTGCTTGGCGAAGGCCCGGTCGTCGATGACCGCGCCCATGAAGTTGGACAGGTCGGTGACCGGGCCCATGGTCAGGCTCTCCGTGACGTCGACCAGGTCACGGCGCATCCGGCGCCAGATCGACTGCGGCACATAGGCTCTCGACGCCGCCGAGCACTTCTGCCCCTGGTACTCGAAGGCCCCACGGACCATGGCCGTCCGCAGGACGTCGGGGTCGGCGCTGGGGTGGGCCAGGATGAAGTCCTTGCCGCCGGTCTCGCCGACGATCCGCGGGTAGCTGCGGTAGTCGGCGATGTTCGCGCCGACCGTGGCCCACAGCTTCTGGAAGACCGGCGGTCGAGCCGGTGAAGTGGATGCCGGCCAGGTCCGGGTCGTCCAGGGCGACATCGGAGACGTTGATGCCGTCGCCGGTGACCAGGTTGATGACACCGGGCGGCAGCCCGGCGGCCTCGAGCAGTCGCATCGTCCAGTAGGCCGCGAAGGTCTGCGTCGGCGCGGGCTTCCACACGACCGTGTTGCCCATCAGCGCCGGGCGCCGTGGGCAGGTTGCCGCCGATCGCGGTGAAGTTGAACGGCGTGATGGCGTAGACGAACCCCTCGAGCGGGCGGTGGTCGCTGCGGTTCCAGATGCCCTTGGAGTTGGCCGGGGGCTGCTCGCGCAGGATCTGCTCGGCGAAGTGGACGTTGAAGCGCCAGAAGTCGATCAGCTCGCAGGCGGCGTCGATCTCGGCCTGGTACGCCGTCTTGGACTGGCCGAGCATCGTCGCCGCGTTCAGGGTCGAGCGCCAGGGACCGGAGAGCAGCTCCGCGGCCTTCAGGAACACCGCCGCGCGCTCGTCGAAGTCGAGGTCGCGCCAGGCCGGGGCGGCGGCCTTGGCGGCGGCGATCGCCTGCGTCGCGTCGGTCTTGGTGGCGTTCTTCATGGTGCCGAGCACCTGGCGGTGGGCGTGGGGCTGGCGGACCGCGATCCGCGCCCCGCGGCCCAGTCGCTGCTGACCGCCGATCGTCATGGTCAGGTCGATCCGGTCCGACTGCAGCTCAGCCAGGCGCACCTCGAGGCGCGCGCGCTCCGGGCTGCCCGGGGCGTGGTCCAGGACGGTCTCGTTGACGGGGGCTCGGGACGGTGCTGCGGGCATCCATCCCGGCAGCATTTCACGCCTCTGCGGCCACGGCCCCGCGCGCCCGCGTCTGGTCGAAGGCGTAGTAGAGGGCGAGCACCCCGTGCAGGCCGAGGGTCACCGGCGCCGACACGAAGGAGAAGAGCGTCAGGGCCGGGTAGATCGCCAGCCCGACGGCGAACCGCAGGCGGCCGCCGCGGACGGCCACGGGGTCGAGGCCGTCGCGGAGCAGTCCGGGGTGCCGGGTGGCGTACTGCCAGAACGCCGTGAAGGTGACCGACATGGAGGTCATCACCAGGCCCAGCACCGCGACGGCCACCGACGCCTGCGAGCCCCGGTCGAGGTAGCGCGCGACCAGCTCCACGGGCCACGGGATCGCCGCGATGGACATCAGCAGCAGGAGGTTCAGCAGGAGCAGGGTGCGGTCGACGTGGCGGATCAACCCGAACGTCGTGTGGTGGTTCAGCCAGGTCACGCCGACGCCGAGGAAGCCCACGATGTAGGCGAAGTACGACGGCCACTCCTGGCCGAGGGCGTGCCAGAGCGAATGTCCCTCCGGGGTCGCCGGCACGTGGATCTCCAGCACCAGCAACGTGATCGCGATCGCGAAGACGCCGTCGCTGAACGCCTCGACCCGGCCCTTCTCACCCATCGGTCAGCCCCCTCAGCCTCGGCCGGCCAGCAGCTCGTCGAGCTCGCTGACGTCGTACCAGAGCAGGTCGTGGCCCTCGGCGCCGTCCACCACGAACTGCGCGTCCTCGTCACCGCGCCCGGCGGCGCCGAGCGCGAGGACGGCGGCCGTCACGTCGTCGATGGCCGCCTGCTCGTCGATGTGGATGCTGGCCACGGCCGACAGCGGGACCACGGACGAGAGCAGGACGACCGAGCGCTCGTCGTCGCCGGCGTCCGGCCCGGCCGCGGGAACGGCGTCCAGGTCGGCGACGTCCGCCGACACCACCACCCGGGCCCGTACGGCACCGGGGTCGGCGGCCAGCCGCCGCAACGAGGTTCGCGCGGCGTCGAGGAACGCGGCGTGCTCCAGCTCCTCCGCGTCGCTCTCGGCGTACCACTCGCGCAGAGCGGGCGTGACCGCGTGGGCCAGCGTGCCGGCCATCACGAGGTCGCCCTGCTTCGCGGCCGTCGCCAGTGCCGGGAGGGTGCTCGGGACGTAGATGCGCATCAACCGGCCTCGGGCTGGTCGGGGTCGTCCATGGCGTCCAGCCGCTGGTCGGTCGGCTCGTCGATCGGGTCGTCGATCGGGTCGTCGATCGGGTCGTCGAGAGCGTCCAGGTCCTCGAGGCTCCCCTCGAGCAGGTCCAGCCCGTCACCCAGCAGCGCGGCGTCCCGCAGCGCGGTCGGCGTCGTCTCCAGCGAGGTACGCAGCACCGCCTCCCGGCGGCCGACGTCCATCAGGTTGGCTCCCATGGCCTCGAGGTCCCGCGGGCCGGGGCCGATGACGGTCACGTCGGTGCCGCCGCCGTGCAGCAGCGCCACCTCGTGCAGGCAGCGCCGGGTGACCCGGCCGCGCCAGCGGCGCTCCAGCTTGGTGGTCAGCTGGGCCGGCTCGTCCATCGCGAAGCTCACCATCGGTGCGACCACGAACACCTCGGTGAGCTCCAGCCCGACCATCAGGTCCACGCTGGTCGCCGACCAGGCGCCGCCGTCGATGTAGCGCCGCCCGTCGATCCGCACCGGCTGGTACCACCCCGGGATCGCACACGACGCCATCACCGCGTCGGCGAGGTTCGCCTCTGGCTGGTCCGCACCACCGAACGCGATCCGTTGCCCCGACTCGTAGTCCATGGCGACGACCCGCACCCCGGCGCGGTCGACCCAGCCCTCCGGGACGACGTGGCGGACCAGCGCGCCCACGCTGTCGAGCCGGCCCCGCCCCTCCGGCAGGAGCGCCGCCAGGACCGCCGTGGGTGGCAGGCGGCGCAGGTGCCGGGCGTTGCGGACGATCATCCCGCCCGAGCCGAACCGCACCCGCGGCCGGCTCGGCAGGTCACCGCCGGTCGCGTGCTCGTAGTCCCAGTGGAAGCCGGCCATCGGGCCCTGGTCGAGCTGCTCGCCGAGCTGGTGCCGGCGCAGGTCCGCGACGCTCACCCCGGCCCCGAGCAGGGCGGCCAGCACCGCGCCGGCCGAGGTGCCCACGAGCTGGTCGAACTCGCGCAGGTCCAGGCCGAGCTCGTCCTCGAGCACGCTCATCGCGCCGACCATCCAGGCCGCGCCGAGCACGCCACCACCACCGAGGACCAGGCCGCGCCGCGCCACCGGGCTCTCCCGGCCCACGGGGACCGCCGCGCTCACCGAGCTCACCGCACGGTCACCGACCGTCCGGGCCGAGCTCGGCCAGCGCGTCCACGAGGCACTGGGCCAGCACGTCGACGTCCGGCATGGCGTCCCTGTCGGCGTTCAGGCCGTAGTACACCCCGCCGTCGTACGACGTCAGGCCGATGCTCAGCGCCTGACCCCTGGCCAGGGGCATCACCGGGTACGTCGCGAGGAGGCGGGCACCCGCGGCGTAGAGCGGGTGCTGCGGCCCGGGGACGTTGGTGACGACCAGGTTGAACATCCGCCGGGACATCGCGCTGGCCACCCGGGCGCCGAGCGAGTGCAGGGTCGGCGGCGCGAAGCCCGCCAGCCCGACGAGCGCCTCCGCGCCGATGGCCCGGCCGGTGTCCTGGTGCGCCCGCATCGCGTAGGCGACCTGGTGCAGCCGCATGACCGGGCTCGGCTCGCCCACCGGGAGCCGGACGACGAAGGCCTGCACGCTGTTGCCGAGCCGGGTGCCGCCGATGTCGTCCCGCACGCTGAGCGGGACGAGCGCGTTCACGGTGGTGGCCGGGCGGACCGGCTCGCCGCGGGTCAGCAGCCAGTTGCGCAGCGCCCCTGCGACCGTGGCCAGGACGACATCGTTGACCGAGACGTCGTCCTCACCGCTGCGCGAGAGCCGCTGGCGGACCGCCCGGTAGTCCTCCAGATCCGTTGCCACGACAGCGAACCGCCGAGCGGTGCCGATCTCCGCGTTCAGCGGGCTGGTCGGTGCCGGGCGGGCAGCCGTACGAGCCACGACGGATGCCAGCCGGCCCAGCTCGCCGGCGGCCCGCACTCCGGCGGCCCGGACGCCGTCGATCCCGCTGCGGACCGTGTCGATGACGTCGGTGGGACGCTGTACGGCGTCGGCGATCGCCGCCACGATGAGGTCGAGGTCGCTCGGCTCGGGCGCCGCGGTCCAGGTGTCCGGCGGCAGGCCGGGCACGGCGTCCGTGGGGTCGAGGATCAGCTGGCCGATGTCGACCGCGTTGACGCCGTCGACCAGGGCCTGGTGCGCCTTGGTGACGATGGCGAAGCGGCCGCCCTCCAGGCCCTCGACCAGGTAGACCTCCCACAGCGGCCGCTCGCGCTCCAACGGCCGGGCCTGCACCCGCGCCACCAGGTCGAGCAGCTGCTGCTCGGAGCCCGGCTTCGGCAGGGCCGAGCGCCGCACGTGGTAGGTGACGTCGAAGTCCTCGTCGTCGACCCAGACCGGGTTGGCCAGGTGTCCCGGCACCGTGCGGACCTTCTGCCGGTAGCGCGGCACGTAGGCGATCCGCCCGGTGACCAGCTCCACCAGCCGGTCGTAGTCGAAGCCGCCCTTGGGCGGCTGGAACACCAGGACGGACCCGACGTGCATGGCCGTCGTCTCCTCCTCCAGGTAGAGGAAGGACGCGTCCAGCGTCGTCAGGCGTTCGGGCACCCGGCCATCGTGGCATGGTGCGCGGTCCGGTCGACAATCAGACGGGTGTACGAGTCTGTGCCATGCTGAGCCATGGTGGCGGTCCCGAGACGCCGGGCGATGCCGCTCGGCCAGCGCGCCGCCCTCGACCGGGCGGCCAGCGGGCTCGCACTCGACCCGGCGCTCCAACGCAGGCACTGCTGGGTGGTGGGGCCGCCCGAGCAGCCCGGCCCCTGGCCCGGCCTGGTGGTGCAGTGGCGGCGCTCCGGCCAGGCCTGGTCGGCCCGGGTCGTCTACCTGGTCGGCAGCGCCGGCGAGCCGACGACGGTGGACGCCTGGCTGGCCGCCGAGTGGCTCTTCCCAGCAGGCTCAGCGACGACGTGACCGGCGGCCGGCGGCCCGGGCGGCCGGCTCGACGGCCGACGGCGACGTGGCCAGCCCGGCGGCCAGGGCGGCCAGGGCCTGCCGGGCCGCCGACCCGGGCGCCAGCTCGGTCAGGGTCCGGCCGGCCAGCAGGGCGGCGTCGACGGCGGCCCGGTCGTCCGGCACCAGCACCGGGTCCTCCACCCCGGCGTACCGCGCGAGGGCGTCGCGGACCCGGGACTGCGCCGAGCCGGCCGCCCAGCCCCCGACGGCCGAGCCGCCGACCGCCGAGCCCCGCACCTTGTTGACCACGACGACGGGCGTCACTGCCGGGAAGAGGTCCGCCAGCTCGACCAGCCCCCGGACCAGGCGCTGCAGCCCGATCGGGTCGGCCGACCCTACGGCCACGACGACATCGGCCTGCTCCAGGCTCACCAGCGTGGCGCCGTTGCGTCGCGGGGCGGCGGTGTCGTAGGTCAGCTCCTCGTCCTGCTCCAGGGCGAAGCCAACGTCCACGACGGTCCAGGCCGCCAACAGCCGGGCCAGGTCGTAGACCCGCGCCAGGGCCGGTGCCCGCAGCTCCGGCCACCGGCTCGGGCGCACGATCCCGGTCAGGACCCGCAGTCCCGGACCGACCACGGGTGCCGACCGGGCCAGCTGCTCGAGGTCGAGCACCCCGAGGTCGGCCGCTCGCGCTGCCGCGGCCAGTCCCGGCGCCTCGTCCAGGAGTCCCAGGACCTGGGCGACGCTCCCGCCGTACGTGTCGGCGTCGGCCAGGACCGTGGTGTGGCCGAGTGCCGCCAGCTCCGCCGCGAGCGTCACCGCGACGGTGGTCCGGCCCGGCCCGCCGGTCGGCCCCCAGACGGCCACCAGCCGGCCGGTCGCATCAGGCTCCTCACCGCCACGGCCCGGCCCTGCGACCGCCACACCTGTCGGGCGGGGGGCCGTCAGGGCGTGGGCCGGGTCGGCGATCGCGCCCGCGCCGTCCCACTCGGTGGCGCTCGACGCGCGCTGCTGGTCGACCCGCGCGACCGCCGTGCCGACGGCCTCGGCCACCTCGGCCGCCGGCGCGTCAGCGGGCAGCACCTCGACCAGACCGAGCTGGCGCAGCCGCCGCTCGGCGGGCTCGTCCCCGGGGTCCACCAGCCCGACGACGGCGACGCCGGAGGCGGCCAGCCGGGACAGCGCGTCACCGTCGAGCCGGCGCAGGTCGGCGGACAGGACCACGGCCCGGGCCTGCCCGGTGACCGCAGTGGCCAGCAGGTCGGCCAGGTCGACGCAGCGGCGTACGACGACGACCTCGCCGCCAGCGCGTTCGAGACCTCTGACCAGGACGGCCTCCCAGGCTCCGGTGACGGCGGTCAGGACCGGAAGGCTCACGACCCGCCTCGCGGCACCGACCCCGGCACCGGGACGACGTCGATCCGCGCACCGTTGTCGACGGCCGAAAGCACCTGCGGCACAAGCTCATTGGCCAGCAGGAGGCGCACCGTGGTGTCGCTTCCGGCGGACAGGACACCGCCGCTCGCCCGCACCGAGACGACTTCGGCCCCGCTGACCACGGACCTCGGCGGGTCGAAGGTCTGGGCATCGGCCCCCTTGGCCGAGACCCAGACGTCGACGAGCGCGCCGGGCCGCAGACCGTCGACCGCTCCGGCCGAGACCGGGATCGACACGGGACGGGAGCGGACCGCGGCCTGGTCGCCGATGGCCGAGGTGGGCACCAGCTCCCCCGCCTGGACGCTCCGCAGCATCACCGCGCCGGGCGCGACGCGGTGCCGGCCGTCGAGGTAGTGCCCGGACTGGCCGCCGAGCTGGACGTCCACCACGTGCAGGTCGGCGGTGGTCAGCGCCTGGCCCGGCTCCAGCACGTGACTCGCGGCGTACACCGGCCTCGTGTCGTCAGCCCGCGCGACGACGCTCGCTCCGAGGACCACGGAGGCCAGCACGAGAAGCACGCCGACGGCGAGCCGGCGGTCGCGCCAGGACGGTGGCCTCAGTCGTCGGGCCAGAGGTGCTGGCTGCTGGCTCACGGATCGGTTCCCTTCAGGCTGCGGCCACGGCACTCACCGTTGCGTCCCTATCGTGGCCTATCGGCCGTTTCGCACCGCCACCGCATCCACAGGCGCATCCACAGGCAAGGGAAGGACGTCGGAGCCAGCCGCGCGACGACCCGCTCGTCCACAGGGTCGCTGCGGCCGGGCCGGGGCGATGCCAAGATGCCCTCGTGCCTCCCCGCTTCCTCCAGCTCGCGGACGTGGCCGAGGTGCTGAACATCTCGGCCGCCCAGACGTACGCACTGGTGCGCTCCGGCGAGCTGCCGGCGATCAAGGTGGGCGGTCGCGGACAGTGGCGGGTCGAGGCCAGTGAGCTCGAGACCTATATCCAGCGGATGTACTCCGAGACCCGCGACTTCGTGCAGACGCATCCCTTCGGCCCGGGATCGGACGGCTGATCGGGCCCGGTCACCCCTGGGTCTCGAGTTGCCACCGCTGCGGGGCGTGGTTGCGTAGGTGGTCACGAGGTGACCCCACGAAGGGTGCTTTCCATGCGGACACGTGCAGGACGGCTCCGGACCCGGGCGGCGATCTGCGTCGCGGCCGCGGTGGCGCTGGCGGTACCCGTCGGCTCGAGCCAGCCGGCCAGCGCCGGCTCCCGGGCGAGCGCGCCGGGCGGTCGCGGCGGGAACAGCGGCGTGGCCCACTTCTCCGGCCTCACCGCGGCCCAGCGCCATCAGCTCATGGGCATCGCCCGGGACACCTGGAGCTTCTACCGCGCGGACCTCGACCCGGCGACGGCCCTGCCGCTGGACAACCTGACGTACGCCGGCGGTGCGAAGGCGCCGACGGCGTACGGCCGCTACACGTCGGCCGCGAACATCGGCGTCTACCTGTGGGCCGTGGTCTCGGCCGAGGACCTCGAGCTGGTCAGCCGCAACGAGGCCGAGCAGCGCGTCCGGGCGACCCTGCGGACGGTGTCGACGATGAGCCGCTTCCACGGCTTCCTGCACCAGTGGTACGACACCTCCACGGCGCAGCCGATCCTGAATCCCGGCGACGCCGCGTGTGACCCGGAGGCCGCGCACGCCTTCGACAACTGCTCGTTCGTGTCCAACGTCGACAACGGGCTCTACGCCTCGGGTCTCGTGGTCGCCCGGCAGGCCATGCCCGCCCTGCGCCCTACCATCGACGCCCTGATCCGGCCGATGGACTTCGGCCTGTTCTACGACGCCCGGGCCGAGACGCACTGCAACGTCAACCCGGCGGTCGAGGGCAGCCAGCCGACCGGCCAGATGTTCGGCGGCTACTACGAGGGGCTGCCACCGACCGAGGGCGAGAACTGGACGCACTACTACCACAACGGTGCGCTCTACAGTGACCCGCGGATCTCGGCGTACATCGGGATGGGGCTGCACCAGATGCCGGGCAACGTGTGGTGGAAGAGCTGGCGCGAGCTGCCGCCCCGGGCGCCGTTCGCCGATTGCACGGGCGACCCGGACTTCTCCTGGCAGGGCCAGTGGCCGATGGCCGGCGCCTGGAAGACGGTCACCGATCCGCAGTCACAGCAACGATTCACGGTCTGGGAGGGTCACTACACCTACCCGGGGACCAACCTCGACTTCATCCCGACGTACGGCGGCGGCATGTTCGAGGGCCTGATGGACAACACCGTCGTCCCGGAGACGTCGTGGGGGCCGCGAAGCCTCGGCCGGGCGGACGTCCGGACGGCCAAGGTCCAGATCAGGTACGCCACCGGGCAGCTGCACCTGCCGGTGTGGGGCATGTCGCCCTCCAGCACGCCCGACGACTCCGGTGGGTACCAGGGCTACGGCGTGTCCGGCCAGCAGTTCCCCTATCACGGGCCCGGCGCGACGGCGAGCAGCCCCAACCTGCGGCTGGCCCAGTGCGACAGCTGTGGCCCGGAGGACACCGTCACCCCGCACGCGTCGTTCATCGCGCTCGACGTCGCACCGCAGCAGGCGTTCGCCAACATCCAGAACCTGCGTCGCCTCTATCCCGACGTCTACGGCGTTGGTGGCTTCTTCGACGCCGTCAACCCGACGACCGGAGCCGTCGGCCACCGGTACCTCGCGCTGGACCAGTCGATGATCATGGCCTCGCTGGACAACGCCCTGAACGACCGGGCCCTGCAGCGGCACTTCGCGGCCGACCCGGTCTCAGCCGCGGCCCGGACCTACCTGGGTGCCGACGACATGTTCGTCGGCTGACCCTCAGCGCCCTCAGGCGGGGCGGACCAGCCCGATCGCCGTGAACGGCAGGGTCCGGACCCCCCGCACCGCCTCGGGCCGCCGGGCCTCGTCCGGCAGGTGCTCGGCCAGATCGACGTGGTCGGCGCCCACCCGGTCGAAGGTGCCGGTGAGGCTCCCTCCCTCCCGGAGAGCGACCCGGACCGGGATTCGCTGGCGGGCCAGGCCGCGCAACGCCGAGCCCAGCCCGACCCGCCGAGCAAGTGACCCCCCGGGTTGGGGCGCGGACGCCCGGCCCAGCCCGGCGACCCAGGCGGCCGCCGCCGCCGGCACCAGCGCGGCCCGGCCCGGCACCTCCTCCACCAACAGCCATTGCTCGGCGACATCGAGCAGCACCCCGGACACCGCCGGGGCCGGGTGGGCGTATCCGCCATCCGTCCCGGCGCCGGGGAGCGCACCGGCCAGGCCCAGGATGCCGACCCGGACCGGACCGCCGCGATGGACCACCAGCCGGTCGAGCAGCGTGATGGCGGCCAGCTCGCGGCGGCTGCGGTCGGCCACCTCCGCGCGCAGCTCCTCGGCCTGCTCGGCGTCGAGCTGCGCCTCCAGGTCGGCGAACAGATCGTCCCAGCGCATCCGGCCACCTTGGCATGACTCGTCCCGGATAGGTCGAGTGGTGATCTTGTCCGCTTCCTGCCGTTGCGTCGCGTGGGAGAGATCGATGTGATAGAACTCCGTCACACGCAAACACAGGCAAACGACGGCATCGGCAGCCACCTGGTGTGACCTGGGGCTGCCTCAGGGGGTGACCATGACCGGACGTCCTCGGCGCTGGGCCGTGCGCGCCGCCACCGGGGCCGTCGCCGCCACCGGGGCCGTCGCCGTGGCCGTCACTGCTGGCGCCGCCGGATCGGCCCTGCTGCTGCGCCTGTCCGGGCGCCGGCTCGCCGCCGGGCTCGGGCCGGCGGCCGGGACCGTGACTCCGGACGGGCTGCTGGTGGGTGTCTGCGCCGGCCTGGCCGCGCTGCTGCTCGGTTGGCTGGCGCTGTCCACCGCCGTCGCCGCCCTGGCCCAGGCCCCCGGTGTGGTGGGGCCGGTCGCCGAGCGGGTCTCCAGCACGATCACACCGCTCCTCCTGCGCTCCGCCGTAGCGGCCGCGCTCGGCGGCACCCTCGTCGTGGCCCCGGCGGCGACGGCCGGCGCGTCCGGGCCGGTGGGTGTTCCGGCCGCCGGACCGGCGCGACCCGCCGCGACGGGCACCCTCCCCGCTCCCGGCTGGGCGGCGCCCGGCCCGGCGATCACGGCGACCCCGTCGACGCCCGTGCCACCGGCACCGCTGCCGACAGCACCGTCCTGGACCCCCGCAGCCCCGCCGGCCGCGCCGCCGGTGCCGGCGATCCCGCCGGCCGATGTCAGCCTGGTGAGTACGCCTCCGGCGCCGGGGCGGCACGTCGACGAGCACGTCGTCGTACGCCGCGGTGACACCCTGTGGGCGATCGCCGCCCGCCACCTCGGCCCCGACGCCGGACCGGCCGAGATCGCCCGGGAGTGGCCCCGCTGGTACGCCGCGAACCGCTCGGTCATCGGTCATGACCCGGACCGGCTGCTGCCCGGCCAGCTCCTGCTCCCCCCGCCCGCCCGCTGAGGCCAGGACCATGACCGCCAACCGAGGAGCGACGACGATGCCCGGACCCGAGCCCCGATGACCGCCGTGCTGCCAGAGGTCAGCGACGCCAGCGACCGCGGTGATCCCGGTGACCGGCGAAACTCGTTGCGGGCGTTGCCGATCCCCGACACCGAGCCCGCACCGGACCGGGAGCCCTTCCCGACGTGCGGACGGGCCCTGCCCGGAGCGCGCCAGGCCACCCTGGCGCTGGCCCTGGTGGCCGCATCCGGCGAACCGTCCGGCTGCGCGGACGCGACGGACCTGGGCTTCGAGCCGTTCGGCCCGCGACCCACGTCCACCTCGGACCTGCCCGAGCCACGGGCCTGGGCGGCCCGGATGGTGCAGGCGGTCCTGGAGGCCGGGTCCGGCGTCCGCCCGGTGACGCAGCTCGTGCGGTGGACCAGCGCGCCGGTCTACGCCGCGCTGCAACGACGCTGCGCCCTCGCCGGTGGCCGGTCGGTCCCGGCCCGCCGGGCGGTCGTCCGCAGCGTGCGGATCTGCCAGCCCGCGGACGGCGTCGTCGAGGCGGCTGCGGTCGTCGTGGCCCGCGGCCGGGTGCAGGCTGTCGCCCTCCGGCTGGAAGGGCTGGACGGCCGCTGGCAGGTGACCGCCCTCGAGATCGGCTGATCTCGCGCGCGGTTCACCCGGCGGGACCGGCCGAGGACAGGCCGAGGTCAGGCCGAGGTCCGGCCGAGGTCAGGCCGGGTCGGACGGCGCCGCGCCGCGGGTCGCGCCGTGGCAGCGCTTGTACTTCTTGCCCGAGCCGCAGGGGCAGGGCGCGTTCAGCGAGGCACCGGGGAACGGGTTGCCCGCCGTCGGCTCCTTCGTGGCAGCCTCCTCGCGCACCTCGACCCCGGCCTCGCCGTCCACCGAGGGCGCGGAGTACTGCAGCCGCCCCTTCGGCGCCTCGCGGTCCAGGCCCTTGGCCACGATGCCGGGCCTGCGGGCGGCGGGCTCGGCGAGGAGCTCCGCGGCATCGTCCGGCGCGGTCTCGCCGGCCTCCCCCTCGACCTCGGGCTCGGGGGTCACCTCGAGCTGGAACAGGTAGGAGACCGACTCCTCCTTGATCGCCTCGGTCATCGCCTGGAAGAGCAGGAAGCCCTCGCGCTGGTACTCGACCAGCGGGTCGCGCTGGGCCACGGCGCGCAGGCCGATGCCCTCCTTGAGGTAGTCCATCTCGTAGAGGTGCTCGCGCCACTTGCGGTCCAGCACGGACAGCACCACCCGGCGCTCCAGCACCCGGGTCACCTCCTCGCCCAGCGACTCCTCCCGGCGGTCGTACGCGTGCTGGATGTCCGAGCGCAGCTCGGTGAGCAGCATGTCCTGGGTGACGGCCGAGCGGCCGCCGGCCTCCTCGTCCACCTCGGCCACGCTGATGCCGACCGGGTAGAGCATCCCGAGGGCCCGCCAGAGCTGGTCCAGGTCCCAGTCGTCCGCGAAGCCCTCGCTGGTCGCCGCCATGACGTACGCCGTGACCGTGTCGTCGAGGAAGTGCCGGACCTGCTCGTGCAGGTCGGCGTCGTGCAGCACCTGACGCCGCTCGGCGTAGATGACCTCACGCTGGCGGTTCAGCACGTCGTCGTACTTCAGGACGTCCTTGCGGATCTCGAAGTTCTGCGCCTCGACCTGGCTCTGCGCCGACTGGATCGAGCGGGTGACGATCTTGGACTCCAGCGGTACGTCGTCGCCGATCCCGGCGGTCGACATGAAGCGGTCGACCATGCCGGCGTTGAAGAGCCGCATCAGGTCGTCCTGCATCGACAGGTAGAAGCGGCTCTCACCCGGGTCGCCCTGCCGGCCGGAGCGACCGCGGAGCTGGTTGTCGATCCGGCGGGACTCGTGCCGCTCGGTGCCGAGGACGTAGAGGCCGCCGGCCTCGACAACCTCGTCGTGCTCGGCCGCAACGCCCTTCGTCGCCTGCTCGAGGGCATCGCCCCACGCCGCCTCGTACTCGTCCGGCTGCTCGACCGGGTCGAGCCCGCGGGCGTGCAGGTCGGCGACGGCGTTGAACTCGGCGTTGCCGCCGAGCATGATGTCGGTGCCGCGGCCGGCCATGTTCGTCGCCACGGTGACCTGGCCCTTGCGGCCGGCCTGCGCGACGATCTCCGCCTCGCGGGCGTGCTCCTTGGCGTTCAGCACGTTCGGCCGCACGCCGCGTCGCTTCAGCAGCGAGGCGAGATGCTCGCTCTTCTCGACGCTCGTCGTGCCGACCAGGATCGGCTGCCCGGCCTCGTGCCGCTCGACGATGTCGTCGACGACGGCGGTGAACTTCGCGTCCTCGGTGCGGTAGACGAGGTCCGGCTGGTCCATCCGGATCATCGGCCGGTTGGTCGGGATCGGGACGACGCCGAGCTTGTAGATCTGGTGGAACTCGGCCGCCTCGGTGGAGGCCGTACCGGTCATGCCGGCCAGCTTGTCGTAGAGCCGGAAGTAGTTCTGCAGGGTGATGGTCGCCAGGGTCTGGTTCTCGTTCTGGATCTCCACCCCCTCCTTGGCCTCGATCGCCTGGTGCATGCCCTCGTTGTAGCGGCGCCCGGCCAGCAGGCGGCCGGTGTGCTCGTCCACGATCAGCACCTGGCCGTCCATGACGACGTAGTCCTTGTCCCGCTTGAAGAGCTCCTTGGCGCGCACGGCGTTGTTCAGGAAGCCGACGAGGGGCGTGTTGACCGACTCGTACAGGTTGTCGATGCCCAGGTAGTCCTCGACCCGCTCGATGCCGGACTCCAGGACGCCGATGGTCCGCTTCTTCTCGTCCACCTCGTAGTCGCGCTCGATGTGCAGCCGGTCGACGACCTTGGCGAACTCGACGTACCACTTCGTGGCCAGGTCGGCCGGGCCGCTGATGATCAGCGGCGTCCGGGCCTCGTCGACCAGGATGGAGTCGACCTCGTCGACGATGGCGAAGCTGTGGCCGCGCTGCACCAGCTCCTCGGCGCTCCAGGCCATGTTGTCGCGCAGGTAGTCGAAGCCGAACTCGTTGTTGGTGCCGTAGGTGATGTCCTTGCCGTACTCCAGCCGGCGCTGCGGCGGCTCCATCGAGCCCAGGATGCAGCCGGTGGTGAGGCCGAGGAAGCGATGCACCCGGCCCATCAGCTCGGACTGGTACTCGGCCAGGTAGTCGTTGACCGTGACCACGTGCACGCCGTTGCCGGCCAGGGCGTTCAGGTAGCTGGGGGCCGTTGCCACGAGGGTCTTGCCCTCACCGGTCTTCATCTCGGCGATGTTGCCCAGGTGCAGGGCCGCGCCGCCCATGATCTGCACGTCGAAGTGCCGCTGGCCGAGCGTTCGGGTCGCCGCCTCGCGGCAGGCCGCGAAGGCCTCGGGGAGCAGGTCGTCCAGGCTCTCGCCGTCGGCGATCCGGGCCTTGAACCGGTCGGTCTCCTCGCGCAGCTCGGCGTCCGAGAGCCGCTCGAAGTCCTCCGCGAGGGTGTTGACCTGGTCGGTCAGCCCCGAGAGCTTCTTGATGATGCGGCCCTCTCCGGCGCGCAACAGCCGTTCGAACACTTTCGGCACGCAGGCACTCCCCAGCTCTCGACCTCATCACGCCCAGCACTCGCCGGGCCACGCCCAGCAGTCACCAGGCTCAGCCATGGTACGCAGGCCGGGCACCCCCGGACGTAACCTGCGCCCTATGCCCGCACTGCCGGTCCTGCCCCCGTTCCCGCCCGACGGCCTGCGCGCGGGCGACATCCGGCTGCGGCTCTGGGACCCGGCCGGCGACGCCGAGGGCCGCCTGCGCCTGAGCCGGGACCCGGAGGAGGACCGCTGGGGGACGCCGTGGTTCATCCCGCGGCCCCTCGACGCGAGCGCCCTGCTGCCGGACCTGGAGCGGGACGTCGAGCGGGCCCGGGCCGGCGAGCCGTCGTCGTACGCCGTCGCGGCCGCGGACGGCCGGCTGCTCGGCGGGATCAGCACCCGGGTCGACCTGCCGCTGCTGCGGATCGCCGACCTGGGCTACGGCGTCCTGCCCGAGGCCCGCGGGCGCGGGGTCGCCAGCGCCGCGCTGCGGCTGCTGGCCGGATGGCTGCTCGACCCGGTGGCCGGTGCCGGGCTGCCGCGGGTGCAGCTCGACCACGCGGTCGGGAACGCCGCCTCCTGCCGGGTCGCGGCGAACGCCGGCTTCGACCGGGAGGGCGTACGACGTGCCTACCTGCCGCTCGTCGACCCCGGGGTCCCCGCCGGCTGGGCCCGGCACGACGTCTGCCTGCACGGGCGGCTGGCCGGCTGACGCCAGGCTCCGGCCGGGCTCAGGAGCCGGTCAGGTCCGCGTACTCGGGGTGCCGCCGGATGAAGGCCGAGACGAACGGGCACATCGCGATCACGCCCAGACCCCGGCGGCGTACGTCGTCGAGCGCCGCCTGCACCAGCGTGGAGCCCACGCCCTTGCCCTCGAACGCCGGGTCGACCTCGGTGTGCGTGAAGACCACATCGCCCCCGCGGAGCCGGTACGCCGAGAACCCGGCCGGCTCACCGTCGACCGACGCGACGTAGCGGGACCGTTCCGGATCGTCGACGACCTCGACCGCGACCTCGCCCATCCGCCCACCCTAGGCGGCACCAGCGCGCATGGCCGAGGGCACGGCGTCCAGGATCGACCGCCGGCCCGGACCGATCGGAATGGGGTTGCCGCCCCGAGCGGCTTTCGGGGAGGGTCGCGACCATGAGCGAGCCGCCCACCTCGACGCCGACGCTGACCGACGGCGTGGTCACGCTGCGCGCCCATCGTGACGAGGACATCGACGACGTCCTCGGGCAGGGCCAGGACCCGGAGATGCAGCGCTGGACGACCGTCCCCGTGCCGTACCAGCGCTCCGATGCCGAGTTCTTCGTCCGCGAGCTGATGCCCCAGGGCTGGCAGAACCCTTCGGGGACAAGAGGTTTCGCGATCGAGGCGTCCGACGGCGAGCGGCCGCGGTTCGCCGGCAGCATCGACTTCCGGCGCGACGGGCAGGCCGGCGTCGAGGTGGGCTTCGGACTCGCACCCTGGGCCCGCGGGCGCGGCCTGATGACCCGGGCGGCCCGGCTGGCGGTGACCTGGGCGTTCGAAACGCTGGAGGTCGAGGTCGTCCTGTGGCGGGCGAATGTCGGCAACTGGGCCTCGCGCCGTGTGGCCTGGGCGCTCGGCTTCCGGTTCGAGGGCGCGGTGCGGGCCATGGTGGAGGCGCGGGGCCAGCGCAGCGACGCGTGGGTGGCATCGCTCCTGCGCGGCGACCCGATGACGGCCGGCCCGGCCTGGCTCGAGCCGGTCGAGCTGACCGGTGGTGGGGTGCGGCTGCGCCCGTGGCGGGACGGCGACGAGGACCGGGTCGTGGAGGCGATGCAGGACGGGCGGATCGGGCGCTGGCTGCCGCGGATCCCGGCGCCGTACACCGTCCGCGACGCCCGCACGTTCCTGCTCGGCGAGCGCACCCGTGCGGCCGAGGCGTCAGCCCTCGGGTGGTGCGTGGCCGACCCGGCGGACGACCGGTGTCTCGGATCGGTCGACGTCTTCGGCCTGAACCGCTCGGGTGCGGAGGCCGAGATCGGCTACTGGACCCACCCGGGCGAGCGCGGCCGGGGCGTGATGAGCCACGCGGTGCGGCTGGCGGTGCGGCACGCGGTCATCCCCGTGCACGACGGCGGCCTCGGCCAGCGCCGGCTCACCCTGCGGGCCGCGGCGCTGAACTCCGCGTCGCGCCGGGTCGCCGAGGCGGCCGGCTTCCGCGAGATCGGCATCGAGCGGCAGGTCGATCCGGCGCCGGACGGGAGCTTCGACGACCTGGTGCGCTACGACCTGCTGGCCGGCGAGGTCACGGCCTGACTGGCCTGGCCCGGCGCCGACCTAGGCGGTGAGCGAGGCCTCGGGCACCGCGGCGGCCAGGGCTGGCGCCAGGTCGCCGCGGGGCGTGACGACCACCGACCCGAGACCGAGCCACCCCGCCATCTGAGCCAGCTCCGCCGCCAGCTCCGCGGCCGTCTCCGCCGGTGCCTCCGGCTCGGCGTGGGCGGCATGGACCCGGAGCACGCCCTCGCCGCCGTTCGCCGCCCGGTCGGCCTTGAGGTCGACCCGGCCGACCAGCCGGTCGCCGAGCAGGAACGGCAGGACGTAGTAGCCGTGCACCCGCAGCGGCGCTGGGACGTAGATCTCCAGGCGGAACTGCATGCCGAACAGGTGCTCGGTCCGCTCGCGCTGCCAGACCAGGGAGTCGAACGGGCTCAGCAGTGCCCGGGCATCGACCCGGCGCGGGAGCCTGGCGTCGCGATGCAGGTACGCCGCTCGGCCCCATCCCCGGACCGTGACCGGCAGCAGGACCCCCTCCTCGACCAGCGCCGCGATCGCCGGGCGGGCGTCCTGCGGCCCGAGGCGGAAGTAGTCACGCAGGTCCTGCTCGGTGCCGATGCCGTGCGCGCGGGCGGCGATCGCGACCAGCTCGCGGAAGGCCTGCTGCTCGGTCAGGGGCGGCGTGGCCAGGACCTCGCGGGGGAAGACCCGCTCCGGCACGGCGTACCGGCGTTCGAACTGCGTGTTGCGCCCGGCCGAGGTCACCTGCCCGGCCCAGAACAGGTGCTCCAGGGCCTGCTTGACGACGCTCCAGTTCCACCCCCACTGGTCGCGCGCTCGAGGGGCGTCGTGGGCCAGCCGGGCCTCGACCTGGCGGGCGGTCATCGGGCCGTGGGCGCCGACCTCCTCGAGCACGGCCTTGACGACGTCGGCGTGGTCGACGGGGACCCGGCGCATGCCGCCCCAGGCCTCCTGGCGCCAGCGGTCCATCCGCCATCGCAGCAGCGGGATCGTCGACGGCGGGACCAGGCTGGCCTCGTGCGCCCAGTACTCCACCAGCCGGCGCGGGGCGCGGTCACGGGCGCGCTCGAGCAGGCCGACGTCGTACGGGCCGAGCCGGGAGTACGCCGGGAGGTAGTGACTGCGGACCAGGACGTTGACGCTGTCGACCTGGATGATCCCGACCCGGTCCACGACCCTCTGGAGGTGCCGCATGGTCGGCTCGGTGGAGGGCCTGGGATCGTGAAATCCCTGTGCGGCCAGGGCGATTCGTCGGGCCTGCGCGATGGAGAAGGAGTCGCGCGGCCGGCTGCTACTGGCCGGTCGCGCCATCGATGCGCTCGCGCAGGAGGTCGGCGTGGCCGTTGTGCCGGGCGTACTCCTCGATCATGTGCAGGTAGGTCCAGCGCACGTCGAGAGGGGCCCGCCGGCCCTGGTAGGTGTCGTCGAGCCCCTTGCCGGACACGGCCTCGCGGGCCAGCTCGACCTCGGCCAGGAAGGCGGCGTAGTCGGACTCGGCACCGTCAGCGACCGCGTCGTCGAAGTCGCCGTCCGGGTTGTCGTCGTCGTCGTAGTAGAGCGGGTCGGGCGCCCGGCCGAGGAGACGGACCCGGAACCAGGACCGCTCGACGTCGGTCATGTGCCGGACCAGGCCGAGCAGGCTCATCGTGGACGGCGGGACGCTGCGGGTGGCCAGCTGCTCGCCGGTCAGGCCCGCGCACTTGGTGAGCAGGGTGGCCCGGTGGTAGTCGAGCCAGGCCTCCAGAGCCACCCGCTCGGCGGCGACGTTCGGCGGGCGGACCCGCTCGACCTCCGGTGCGGTCCAGGTCTGAGCAGTCATGGCCGGGACTCTAGGCGCCGGCACCGACGAGCGGCGCCACGCCTGCGGCGGGCGTCGTACGGCGGGCGTCGTGGCCGGCGTCACTCGCCGGTGACGCCGTCGATGCGCTCGCGCAGCAGGTCGGCGTGGCCGTTGTGCCGGGCGTACTCCTCGATCATGTGCAGATAGGTCCAGCGCACGTCGAGGGTCCCCTTCGGGCGGACGTAGGTCGCGTCCAGGTCGTGGCCCGCGACGGCCTCCCGGGCGAGGGCGACCTCCTCCCGGAAGATCGCGAGGTCCGCCTCGGCGTTGGCCGCGACGCCGTCGTCGAAGTCCCCGTCCGGGCTCTCGTCGCTGCAGAACAGGTCCTCGAGCTGCTGGCCGTCGATGCGGACCCGGAACCAGCTGCGCTCGCACTCGGCCAGGTGCCGGACCAGGCCCAGCAGGGACAGGCCCGAGGGCGGGACGCTGCGGGTGGCCAGCTGCTCGCCGGTCAGGCCCGCGCACTTGGTGAGCAGCGTGTCGCGGTGATAGTCGAGCCACCCCTCCAGCGCTTCGCGCTCGCCGGAGGCCAGCGGCTCCGGGCGGCGTACGGCGGCAGGGGCGAGCCAGGCATCAGAAGTCATCCCCGGACCCTAGGGGGAACACCAGTCCAGCCGCCCCCGGATATCGCCCCGCCCCCGCTGCCCCGCTGCCCGCGTCGAGTGTCAGCCCCAGCGGGCGCCATACCCCCCGGAGCGGCTGACAAGTCAGTACCCCGCGTCGAGTGTCAGCCCCAGCGGGCGCCATACCCCCCGGAGCGGCTGACAAGTCAGGAGTCAGGGGAGCAGCAGGCGCCGCAGGAGGACCTCGACGCGGTCGGGCTCGGTGCGGACCGCCATCGCCGGCAGGCGAAAGCGGACCGAGTCGCCCTCCACCGTCACCAGCTCTGCGTCCCGGAGGAGATCGTCGTACCAGCGAGCGGCCTCCATGTGGCCGATGCCGTCGATCTCACCCGCGACAACCCGGCCGTCGGCGCGGACCCACTCGACATCCCGGTAGCGGCGCCGACCCTGTCCGTCGACCCGCACCGCCTGCCGCGACGGCGTGGGCAGTCCCACCCGGGCGCAGAAAGACGTGAAGTCGATCTCCGACAGCGCGTCCGCTCCGCCGACGACGTCGCCCAGGGTGGCAGCGAGGATCCTGCGATGCCTCACCCGCCCCGCCAGGTCGAGGGCGCCGTAGAGATGATCCGCGGTGGTGAGTCGCTGTTGCACCGACGCGACCAGCAGCCCGCACCCCGACCGCGCCGACACCTCCCACGCGGCAGCATCGACCGTCGCCCGGGGTACGTCGTGGGTGGGCGGCCGGCTCTCCGGACGTATCAGGTCCTCCGGCCCATGGCGTCTCGACTCGTGCACCTGCACCCAGGGCAGCGGCTCGGGCGTCTGCCCGCGGGTAACCACGACGTGCACCCGGTCGCGGTCCCATCCTCGAAGTCCCCACTGCTGCAACGCACTCCAGGCACACAAGCCGGCATCCTCACCCGCGTTGAGCACTGCCGCCCAGCGCCGAGCCGCGGACGTCAGCGGGCCGCAGTGCGTGACGACGAGGAGCGGACCGAGCAGACCCCAGCGCCGAGCCTTCGCCTGGGCGTCCACGTCCTTGTTGTCAACGCCGTACGCCGCCAGCTGGCGTCGCGTGAGGATGCCGCTCTGGCGCTCGGACCTCGCTGCGAGAGCCGGCAGCTGCGTGAAGACGTCCCGTCCGCCGTACATGGGATGACCGTCCCCGGATCCCACCGCCCCTGCCAACGCCCGCCCAGCAGCCTGTGGACAGTGGGACCGGGCCGAGCCGCTGTGGACAGTCGCGACTGTCAGCCCCTACAGCCGCCATACCTACCGGAGGGGCTGACAACTCGGGCGGGGCGCGCGAGTGTCAGGCCGCGCGGGCGGCATACCTACCGGAGGGGCTGACAACTCGCCAGTGCGGGGGACGGTCCCGTCAGGAGATGTCGAGGATCTTCTCGCGGACCGCGTAGACCACGGCCTCCATGCGCGAGTGCAGCTGGAGCTTCTCCAGGATGTTGCGCACGTGGTTCTTGACCGTGTTCTCGGAGATGAAGAGCTCCTTGGCGATGTCGCGGTTGGCCATCCCGCGCGCAACCAGCCGCAGGACCTCCATCTCGCGGTCGGTCAGCCGCGGCACCGGCAGCTGCTGGCGCTCCTCGGCCCGCTTGATCATCGCGCCGAACTCGGTGAGCAGCTTGGACGCCATCGATGGCGAGATCAGCGACTGCCCGCCGGCCACGGCCCGGATCCCGGCCGCGATCTCCTCGCCGGGCACGTCCTTCAGCAGATAGCCGTTGGCGCCCGCGCGGACGGCCTCGTAGAGGTCGGACTCCTCGTCCGAGATGGTCAGGATGACGATCTTGGTCGACGGCGCGACGTCCTTGATCGCCGTACACGCCTCGATGCCCGAGCGGCGCGGCATCCGGATGTCCATCAGGACGACGTCCGGCAGCAGCTCCTCGGCCCGGCGGATCGCCTCGGCACCGTCACTGGCCTCGCCGATGATCTCGATGCCGGGCTCCTGGTTGAGCACCATCTCGAGCCCGCGGCGGTAGAGGGCGTGATCGTCGGCGACGAGCACGCGGATGGGGTCGGCGGAGTCGCCTCCGGCCTCCCTGCCTCCGCGTTCTATCACCGCGTCCTCCCGGGCCGGCCGCACCAACAGCTGCGGGTCCTCGTGGCGTCGCTCACGCCACCGGAGAAGCAGCGCCGGGGGTGACCGGCCCGCTCGGGCTCATCATGACATGTTCTGCCGGACACACCCCACGGCGCTCACCCGGTCGCCGCCTCCTCGCTCTCGGGAAGCGCCCCCTCGCGGTCCAGCCGGATGACGCCGTAGGACCACCCACGGCGACGGTAGACGACGCTCGGATCCCCCGACCCCGCGTCGACGAAGAGGAAGAAGTCGTGCCCGACCAACTCCATCTCGTACAGCGCCTGGTCCAGGCTCATCGGGACGGCGGCGTGGGTCTTCTCCCGGATCACGACCGGGCTCTCGCCCTCGTCGACGCCGGTCCCGGCGTCCGCCCCCGGCTCGCCTGCAGTCACATCGGTGTCGGTGCTGCCGCCACCAGCTGGTACGCCGCCGTCGAGGGCCAGGTCGATCTCCGGGACCCCGGCCGGGCTCACTCGCGCCGAGACCTCGGACAGGCCCTCGGGCGCGTGCCGGCCGCGGTGGACCCGCTTGCGGTCGCGCATCCGGCGCAGGCGCTCGAACAGCTTGCCCATCGCCATGTCCAGTGCTGCGTAGGGATCGTCGGCACACGCTTCGGCCCGCACCACCGGGCCGCGGTCCAGGCAGGTGATCTCCACCCGGTCGCAGGCCTTGGACTGGCGGCGGTTCGGCTCGTGCGAGATCACGACGTCCAGGCGTTGCACCCGCGGCGCCAGCTGCGTGACCTTGGCCAGCTTCTCTTCCAGGTGCCGGCGGAAGCGCTCGGGCACCTCGGTGTGGCGGCCAGTGACGACGATCTCCACGACGGTCCTCCTCGGAGTCGGTGACCGTGGGGCCGACCTGGCGCCACGGTGAGTTCGCACAGGGGCTGCCGACGCCCCCTCAACGGCGAAACCACCTCCCTGGCCGGAGGGCCATGAAGCGACGCTAGTCCTCCTCGCCGCTTTTCGTCAGTCGCCCCCCGCCCAGACCCGGCGCCACCCCGGTCAAGCATGGTGCGTTCGCTGGGTGGCCGCGACGACCGCTACGCCGAACGGGTGACCCCCGGCCCGCCGGACCGCCGCGGCGCCCTCGGCCAGGGTCGCGCCGGTCGTGATCACGTCGTCGACCAGGAGGCAGGAAGCGGCGCGCAGGCCGTCCCGCCGGCCCGGCCGCACCTCCAGTGCGCCGTCGAGGTTCTGTCGCCGGGCGACCGCGTCCAGGTGGGACTGGTCCAGCACCGCCCGCCGGTGCCGCAGCGCGGGCACCGCCCACACCGGCCACCCGCTCCGGCGAGCGGTCGCGGCGGCCTGGACCGCCAGCGCGCGGACCGGGTCGGCTCCACGGGCCCAGCGGGCCGTACGCCGCGAGGGCATCGGCACCAGCCACAGGTCCGGCAGACCACCGTCGAGGCCGTCCTCCGCGAGCCGGGTCAGGGCCGCGCTGACCGAGATGCTCAGGGCCCGGCCCAGCACCCGCCCGAGGTCGTGCCGCCCGCCGTCCTTCCACGACACGACCGCCCGGCGGACGGCGCCGTCGTACGCCGCGACCGCCCACGCCGGCGGCAGACCGGGCGGGCTCGGGCTCGGCCGGGTGGGCCGGGCCGGACCCGACAGGAGAGTGGAACAGCTGGTGCACCAACGGGATCCGGCCACGGCGCAGCCACCACAGGTCATCGGCCAGACCAGGTCGGCGACGGCGGAGAGCGGACCCATCGGCCCACAGTGCCCGACCCGGTGCCGGAGCGAGTCCTGCCGGCGCACCGCCTGTGGACAGCCCGCCCGAGCGCCCGGCGCCCGCCCGGCGCCCGCCGGATCAGCCGGATCAGCCGGATCAGCGAGATCAGGGGTCGGCGGCTCGGCGGGGTCAGCCGGGGAAGGCGACGGCCAGCCCGTGACCGGCCGACACCCAGCCGGTCGAGCCGCCGCGGGTGACGATGTCGCCCCGCCCGGTGACGACGTACACGTCGGTCTCGTTGTCGCCGGCCGCGACCCGCACCGGGTCCGCCACATCCGGCAGCTCGACGCTCTCCGCGCCCGGCGTGACCAGGTAGGGCTCGGCGTGCTTGTCCACCGTGCCCTTCGCCAGAACGATGACCGTTGTCGAGTTCACCCAGGCGGCGTCGATGACGTCGGTGAGCCCGACGCCGACCCGCAGCGGCGTGGAGAGACTGGTCGGCCGTCCGTGGGCGTCCCGCACGACACCGGCCACGTCGATCCGCCAGACCCCGCGCCGGACCGACGTGACGAGCGCACGGGCGCCGTCCCGGGAGATCCGCAGGGCCGTGACCTGGCGGCCGGACAGCCAGGGCGCCGCCGGCGTCACCACGCTGAGCTCCTTCGCCCCGACGCCGGGGCCGGTGAGCAGGGCCTGCACCCGGGTCGGGACCCCGGCACCGGAGGAGACGGTCCACAGCCACCGGGCCTGGTCGTACGAGGGGGTGGTCAGGTCGTGGTCGCCGGTGATCGGCGCGAAGGTCTTCCCGTCGGCGACCCGGACGACGGACCGTCCCGACGGATCCACCCCGGCGAACTCCCGAGCGTCGGTGGAGCGGGCCAGCGAGCGCAGTGCCACGGCGAGGGCGGGCAGCGCGGCCTGGGTCGACGGCCCGCTCCCCTCGTCGCCGGAGAGCTGGGTCAGCACCGATCGGCCGGCCTTGGCGCCGAGGACGACGCCGCCGGCGCTCAGCGACGGCTCGATCGTGTAGCCGAGCGCGTCGGCCGTGGTCCCGGAGGCGAGGGACTGGCCGGGCAGGTCGAGAACCTTGCCGTCGACGAGGACCTTGACCTCCTCGACACCCGGAGTCTGGGCGACGGAGGCGGCGAGCTGCGCGTAGAGCATCAGCCGGTCGCCCTGGCTGGGCTGCCGGGCGAAGGAGTTCAGGTCGATCGTGGCCACCGCCCCGCTGGTCGGGACGCTGTCGACGGCGAGCCGGGTCTCGCTCGGGATGCCGGTCGCGACCGCACCGCGCAGGTACGCCGGGGGCGGGTCCAGCTGGGCTCTGGCGACGACGGTGGCCAGGCCCGACGTCGCGGGGAACCACCGGACGTCCGGCACGAGCATCCGGGTGCCCGCGGCGGCGTAGTAGAGCGGCACCTTGGCGTAGACCCGGTCCAGGTCGTAGCTCGTGAGCCAGAGCTTGCGCGGCTGGTCCATCGACGTGATCCGCCACTGCCCGAACGCCCGGGTGACCTTCAGCTTCATCGAGGCCTGGGTGCCGGGGGCGGACGCGGTGTAGATCCCGCTCGCGTCCACGGTCGCGTCGACCGGCGCCGACACCCTGAAGGTTCCGCCGGCTCCGGCGACGATGTGCAACGCCGACTCGTCCGGGTAGACCACGACCGACGGTCGGTTCGCCCAGACCCGGGCCAGCTCGCCCCCGAGGTAGGACCGCGCCACCGCGAGGTCGTCGTCCAGCCCGGGCTGGGCGCGCAGGAAGCCGCGCACGATCTCGGCCGCCTGGGCCCCCGGGACCGGTGGAGCGGCGAGCACCCGCACCGGCGGAGGCCCGTCGAGCTTCGCCCCGGCGTGCACGGCGCCCGAGCTGGGGATGCCACCGCAGCCGGCCAGCAGCGCCATTGCCGCCGCGCCGGCCAGGACTGCGAGCGCGACCCCGCGGCGGGCGTCAGGCATCGGGACCGCGCAGCGACGTCACGGCCGGCCCGGCCGGCGTCATCGGGAGCTCGGCCGGCCGGATCCGCTCGTACGCCGAGCCGACCTGGCTGGCCGGCGAGGTCGGCCCGAGCTCCAGCGGGGACGACGTCAGCGTGCTGTCCACCTCGCGCGGCAGGGTCAGCCGGAACACCGACCCCGTGCCGCGCCGACCCCACGCCTGCAGCCAGCCGCCGTGCAGCCGGGCGTCCTCGAGCGCGATGGCGAGGCCCAGTCCCGTCCCGCCGCTGGTCCGGGCCCGGGCCGGGTCGGCCCGCCAGAACCGGTCGAAGACGAGCTCGGTCTCCCCCTCGCGCAGTCCGACACCGCGGTCCTCGACGGCGACGGCGACGGCGTCGGCCGAGGACCCGAGGCGCACCGTGACCGGCCGGCCCTCGCCGTGCTCGATCGCGTTGACCACGAGGTTGACCAGGATCCGCTCGACCCGGCGCGGGTCGACGGTCGCCACGCACGGCTCGTCGGCGCCCTCGACGCTGACCCGGCTGCCGCGGCGGTCGGCCAGCGGCTGGGAGGACTCGACCGCCCGCGTCACGACCTCGCGCAAGTCGACCGGCTCGGGGTCCAGGGCCGCCGCACCGGCGTCGAACCGGCTGATCTCCAGCAGGTCCGACAGCAGGGACTCGAACCGGTCCAGCTGGTTCTGCAGGAGCTCGGCGGACCGGGCGACCGACGGGGTGAAGTCGTGCCGGGCGTCGTGCAGTACCTCGCCGGCCATCCGGATCGTCGTCATCGGCGTCCGCAGCTCGTGCGAGACGTCGCTGACGAACCGCTGCTGGACCCGGGACAGGTCCTCCAGCCGGCGGATCTGGTCCTGCAGGTTGCCCGCCATGGTGTTGAACGACGCGCCGAGCCGGGCCAGGTCGTCCTCGCCCTTGGAGGTCATCCGTTCCTGCAGCCGCCCGGAGGAAAGCCGCTCCGCGACCACCACCGCGCGGCGTACCGGCGAGACGACCTGGCGCGTGACGACGTAGGCCACGGCACCGACCAGCAGCACCAGGACGAAGCCGCCCAGCAGGAACGTACGCCGCACCAGGTCGACCGTTGCCGTCTCGCGCTGGAGGCTGAAGACGAAGTACAGCTCGTACGGCCCTCCGACCGGCAGCTGCACCACCGACCCGATCGCGACCCCGGCGGCGCTCTTGCCCCCGCCCTCGTAGCGCAGCGTCACGAACCGCCAGTGCTGCTGGCGCGGCGAGGACACGACCGCCTTGCGGAGGTCGTCCGGGATGGCCTTGGTGACCGAGCCGGTGGACAGGTCCGAGACGATCGGCGCGCCCTTGGTCCGCTCGCGCAGGAGGATCACGTCGCGCTGGTCCTCGGTGCTGGCGAGCTGCTGCACGATGTCGTAGACCGCGAGGTTGAGCCCCCCGGCGTCCGTGTGGTCGATCGCCGTGAACAGGCTCTGCGCGTCCCGCGCGCCGCGCGCCGCCTCGGCCCGGGCCGCGTGCACCCGGTCCTGCACCAGCCCGTCGGCGATCCGGAAGTAGAGGTAGCTGCCGAGGCTGGTCACCACGACGACGCCGAGCAGCATCGTGGCCGTCACGACCCGGAGCTGCAGCGAGCGCCGCCACAGGTGGAGGGCGCCTCCCGTCACCCGGCCGAGCCCGCGCAGCCCTCGGGACCCGCGAAGCCCGCGGAGCTTTCGGAGCCGGCGCAGCATCATCGTCGGGCGGCTAGGCCGGCCCCGCCTTGTAGCCGACGCCGCGGACCGTCACCACGACCTCCGGGTGCTCGGGGTCGCGCTCGATCTTCGAGCGCAGCCGCTGCACGTGGACGTTGACCAGGCGGGTGTCGCCGGCGTGCCGATAGCCCCACACCTGCTCGAGCAGGACCTCGCGGGAGAACACCTGCCACGGCTTGCGGGCCAGCGCCACCAGCAGGTCGAACTCGAGCGGCGTCAGGTTGATCTGGGAGCCGTCGCGCCGGACCGAGTGGCCGGCCACGTCGATGGCGAGGTCGCCGATCTCGAGCTTCTCCGGCGAGGGCTCGCCCCCGCCGCGCAGCCGGGCCCGGATCCGGGCGACGAGCTCCTGCGGCTTGAACGGCTTCATGACGTAGTCGTCGGCGCCGGACTCCAGGCCGACCACCACGTCGACGGTGTCGGTCTTCGCCGTCAGCATCACGATGGGGACGCCGGACTCGGCGCGCAGCCGGCGGCAGACCTCGATGCCGTCGACGCCGGGGAGCATCACGTCGAGCAGCACGAGGTCGGGCTGGGTCGACCGGAACGTCTCCAGCGCCGCCTCGCCGTCCGCGCAGTGCACGGGCTCGTAGCCCTCGCCGCGCAGCACGATCCCGAGCATCTCCGCGAGTGCCTGGTCGTCGTCGACCACCAGCACGCGACCCTTCATGGGCTGCCTCCATCTGACGGGTGGCCTCTTCCGGCCACCGCACCCACGAGTGATAGTGACACGCGCGGGTGAGCGGGCCGGCCACATCGCACCCTCTGGCAGCATGGTGGGCCCGGCCGCAGGTCCTGCGTCCGGTGCGCCTTGGGGGTCCGATGAGCCAGAACCCGCCGCGGGGGTGGGAGCCGCCGTCCTCCGGCGAGCCGGAACCACCACCGCCCGGCTACGGCGCGGCGCCTCCCCCGCAGTACGGCTACGGCCAGCCACCGCAGCCCCAGCCCGGCTACGGCGCGGGCTACCCGCCGGGGCCCCAGCCGGGCTACCAGCAGGGGTACGGCCAGGTCCCGCCGCCGTACGCGGGGCACCAGCCGGGCTATCCCGCGGCGTACGGCCTGCCGGCCTGGGCCAAGCCCGGAGTCGTCCCGCTCCGGCCGCTGACCCTGGGGGAGATCCTCGACGGCGCGGTGCAGACCATCCGGCTCAACCCCAAGGTCATGCTCGGCCTGTCCGCTGTCGTGAACCTGGCCCTCGCCGTCGTGGTCGTGCTGGCCCAGCTCGCGGCGGTCAGCTCGCTGGTCGCCGGCGCCGACGACGGGTCGAGCTCGGACTCGGTCACCGCCGGGGCCGCTCAGCTGGTGACGAGCCTGGGCGCCGCGCTCCTGCAGGCGGTCGGGACGACCGTGCTGACCGGCCTGCTCGTGATCGCGGTGAGCGACGCCGTCCTCGGCCGCCGCCGCAGCGTCCGCGAGGTCTGGGACCGGGCCCGCGGCCGGCTGTGGGCCCTGCTCGGCGTGACCGCCCTGATCTTCCTGACCCTCGCCGGCCTGGCCGCGGCCTGCGTGGTCCCCGGCGTGCTGCTGCTCGTCGCGGGGAGCGACCTCGCCGGCGGCCTGGTGCTGTCCGCCGGGATCGTCGCCTTGATCTGCCTCGGGCCCTGGATCGCGATCCGGTGGCTGTTCGCCCCGCCGAGCGTGCTGCTGGAGCGCACCGGCGTGCTCGCCTCGATGGGCCGGTCCTGGCGGCTGGTCAAGGGATCCTGGTGGCGCTGCTTCGGGATCCTGCTGCTGGCCCAGGTCCTGGCCGCGTTCTTGAGCGGCGTGCTGCAGACGCCGTTCCTGATCGTCGGGGTGCTGGCCGGGGGCTCGGGATCGTCGGTGCTCTTCATCCTGGTCACCTCGCTGGGCGGCCTGATCGCGCGCACCCTGATCGCGCCCTTCTCGGCCGCGATCCTCGTGCTGCTCTACATCGACCTGCGGATGCGGCGGGAGGGCCTGGACGTCACCCTGCAGCGGGCCGCGGCCCAGCAGGCGGCGCCGGGAGGACCGTGACGGCGGCTACGGCGGCCGGGACGGCGCTGATGACCGTGCGGTCCGACCTGCTGGGCGGGCTGCGAGCCGCCCCACCGGCCCCGGGCCGGGAGACCGGCCAGGCCTGGGCCCGCGAGGAGCTGGCCCGGCCGGAGTACGCCCGGGCCCGGCCCGGCCTGCTCCGGCGGGCCCTGGAGTGGCTGCTCGCCCGCCTGGACGACGCATCCCAGAGCACGGGGATCGGGCTCGGCCGGCTGACCGCCCTGGTCCTCGTGGTCGGTGTCGTCGTGCTGGTCGCCGTCGTGGCCACCCGGCGCAGCGTCCGGCTGCGCGTCGCGGAGGCCGGGGCCCGCACCGGGCTGCTCGGCGCGAGCGCCCTCACGGCCGAGCAGCACCGAAGCCGGGCGGAGGAGCACCGTGCGGCCGGACGGTACGGCGACGCCGTCCGGGAGTGGATGCGGGCGGTGGCGCGGCAGCTGGACGAGCGGGCCCTGCTCGACCCGCGGCCGGGGCGAACCGCGGACGAGCTGGCCGTCGAGGCCGCGCAGCTGCTGCCTCAGCTGGCCGAGGAGCTGCGGGCCGCGGCGGTCGTCTTCGATGCCGTGACCTACGGCTCGGTCCGGGCCGGGCCGCAGGACGCCGAGCGGCTGCGAAGGCTGGACCGGGCCGTGCAGGTCGCGCGGCCGGGGCTGCCGGCCGGGCCCGCGCGGGTCCCGGCTGCGGGAGCGCCCCGATGACCGTCGACAGCCCAGCCGTCCCGGCCCCGGGCGCCCTCGGTCCCTCCGGGCCTCCGGAGTCAGGCCCCCGGGGGCCGGGACGGACCGCCTCGGCCCGCTCCGCCGTCCGCCGGGCCGGCTGGCCGTTGGCGATCGCGGGCCTGCTGCTGGTGGCGGCGCTGCTGACCCTGGTCACCGGGCACGGCGGCAACGGCGAACCGTTCGACCCGGACGGCGCCGGCCCGCAGGGGTCGCGAGCCATCGCCCAGGTGCTCTCCGGCCACGGCGTACGGGTCGAGGTGGTTCGGTCCCGCGAGGACCTCACCCGCGCGACGGAGGCTGACCCCACGGCCACCGTCCTCGTGGTCCGGACCGACCTGCTCACCACCCAGGACGTCGACGTGCTCCAGCAGAACGTCACCGCGCGCGGCCGCTCGCTGGTGCTGGTGGCCCCCTCGTCGGACGAGCTGCAACGGCTGCTGCCGGACGTGGGTGTCTCCGACACCACGAGGCGCCGGGTCGTGGAGGCCCGGTGCAACGCTCCCGAGGCGGCCCGGGCCGGACCCGTCGACGCAGGCGGCCAGACCTTCACGATCGTCCCCGGGCCGGACGTGGCCGGCTGCTACCCCGTGTCCGGACACCCGTCGTACGTCGTGCACCGGCAGCCGGGCCGCACCGTGCTGATCGGGCAGCCGGCGCTGCTGACCAACGAGCGCCTGGCCAAGCAGGGCGACGCGTCCCTGCTGGTGGGTGCCCTGGGCACCACGGGCTCGCTGATCTGGTACGCGCCAGGCATCGATGTCGTTGCCGGAGAGCAGCATTCGCTGTCATCGCTGCTGCCGCGATGGGTCGGCTGGCTGGCTCTTGAGCTGTTCGCCGTCATCGGCGTCTGCATGCTCTGGCGGGGCCGCCGGCTCGGGCGGCTGGTGACCGAGCCACTGCCGGTCGTCGTGCGCGCCGTCGAGACGACCGAGGGCCGGGCCCGGATGTACCGCCGCTCCCGCGCGCACGCCCGGGCCGCCACGACCCTGCGCGAGGCGACGATGACCCGGCTGCGCGAGCGGGTCGGGCTGCCGCGCTTGGCCCCGCCGGAGGCGCTGGTCGGCGTCGTGTCGGCCCGGACCGGCATCCCCGGCGCGGACGTGGCTGCCATGCTCCTGGGGCCGCCGCCCCATGACGACGCCGGGCTCGTGCACCTGGCCCAGATCCTCGACCAGCTGGACAGAGAGGTACGCCGATCGTGACCACGACCCCGCCGGAGCCGTCCCCCGCGCCCCAGCCCGCGCCCCAGCCCGCGCCGCCGATCGAGACGGCACCGCTGCCACCCGAGATGGCACCGCCGCAGTCTCCGGCGCAGCCCACGGCACCGCCGGACCCGCACCGCGAGGCCTCCGAGCAGGCCCGGGCGGCGCTGCTGGCCGTCCGCAGCGAGGTGGCCAAAGCCGTCGTCGGCCAGGACGCCGCGGTTACCGGCCTGGTCATCGCGCTGATCGCCCGCGGGCACGTGCTGCTCGAAGGCGTGCCCGGTGTGGCGAAAACCCTTCTCGTGCGGGCCCTTTCGGCCGCCCTGTCGCTGGAGACCGCCCGGGTGCAGTTCACGCCCGACCTGATGCCCGGTGACGTCACCGGCTCTCTGGTCTACGACGCGCGTACCGCGGAGTTCTCCTTCCGCGAGGGCCCGGTCTTCACCAACCTGCTGCTGGCCGACGAGATCAACCGCACGCCGCCCAAGACGCAGGCCTCGCTCCTGGAGGCGATGGAGGAGCGCCAGGTGACGGTCGACGGCCAGCCGCGCCGGCTGCCCGAGCCGTTCGTCGTCGCCGCGACGCAGAACCCGGTGGAGTACGAAGGCACCTACCCGCTGCCGGAGGCCCAGCTGGACCGGTTCCTGCTCAAGCTCACCCTCCCGCTGCCACCCCGCCAGGACGAGGTGGAGGTGCTGAGGCGGCACGCGGCCGGGTTCGACCCGCGCGACCTGTCGGCGGCCGGGGTCAGCGCGGTGGCGGGCCCGGCTGAGCTGGCCGCCGCGACCGCCGCCGTACGACGCGTCCAGATCCACCCCGAGGTCGTCGGCTACGTCGTGGACGTCGCGCGCGCGACCAGGGTCTCGCCGTCGCTGTCGCTGGGCGTGAGCCCGCGCGGCTCCACCGCGCTGCTCGCCACGAGCCGGGCCTGGGCCTGGCTGGCCGGCCGCGACTTCGTGACGCCGGACGACGTCAAGGCCCTGGCCCGGCCGACCCTGCGGCACCGGCTGAGCCTGCGCCCGGAGGCCGAGCTCGAGGGCGTGACGGTCGAGTCGGTCCTGGACGGCGTCCTCGCCTCCGTGCCGGTCCCCCGCTGACCGACCCTCATGGCCATCACCGGACGCACCGCCCTGCTCGCCCTGCTGGGCGGCGCCGTGCAGGTGGCTGTCCCCGGGCTGCCCACCCTGCTCGGCTGGTTCGCCCTCGTCGCCGTGCTCGTCGGGGTCGATCTGGTCCTGGCCGGGTCGCCGAAGGGCCTTGTCTGGCAACGGTCGTCGCCGTCATCGGTCCGCCTCGGCAACGCCGCGGAGTCAACCCTGACGGTGCTCAACCAGGGCGGCCGGCGGCTGCGGGCGACGGTGCGGGACGCCTGGCAGCCATCGGCCGGAGCGACCCAGGAGCGGCACGACATCGACCTCCCGCCCGGTGAGCGGCGCCGGCTCACGACGCTGCTCACCCCGACCCGGCGGGGCGACCGGCTGGCCGACCGCGTGACGGTGCGCAGCCTGGGCCCGCTGGGTCTGGCCGCCCGGCAACGGTCGAGCCCGGTGCCCGGACGGCTCCGGGCGCTGCCGCCCTTCTCCTCGCGACGACACCTGCCGAGCCGGCTGGCCCGGCTCCGCGAGCTGGACGGGCGCACCAGCGTGAACGTGCGCGGGCAGGGCACCGAGTTCGACTCCCTGCGCGAGTACGTCGTCGGCGACGACGTCCGTTCGATCGACTGGCGCGCGACCGCCCGCTCCCACTCCGTGGCGGTGCGCACCTGGCGCCCCGAGCGCGACCGGCGGGTGCTCCTGGTGCTGGACACCTCCCGGACCAGCGCCGGCCGGGTGGGCGACGCGCCGCGCCTGGACGCCGCCATGGACGCGGCGCTCCTGCTGGGCGCCTTGGCCTCCAGGGCCGGTGATCGGGTGGACCTTCTCGCCGCGGACCGGCGGGTCCGGGTCAGCGTGCAGGGCGAGACCGGATCGCGGCTGCTGCCCGCCCTGGTCGAGGCCATGGCACCGCTGGAGCCCGAGCTGCTCGAGGCCGACTGGACCGCCGTGGTCGGCGCCATCCGGGCCCGGACCAACCAGCGCTGCCTCGTCGTCCTCCTGACGGCGCTCGAGTCCGCCTCGGTCGAGGAGGGCCTGCTGCCCGTGCTGGGCCTGCTCACCGCCCGGCACCAGGTCGTCGTCGCCTCGGTGGCGGACCCGGCCGTCCTCGCGATGACCCGGGACCGGCACGACGCCGACGCGGTCTACTCCGCAGCCGCGGCCGAGCGGACGCTCGCCGACCGCAACCGGCTGGCCGCCGTCCTCGGCCGGCTCGGCGTGGACGTCGTCGACGCCGAGCCGGATGCCCTGCCTCCGGCGCTCGCCGACCGCTACCTCGCGCTCAAGGCCGCGGGGCGGCTGTAGCCGCGGGATCTCAGCCGAAGGGGTCGGGGAGGGCGAGCAGCACGTTGCGCTGGTCGGCCCGGCCCGCCCGCGGGTGCTCGGCGTACCGGCGCCACTGCCAGTCGTTCGCGGCCAGCTCGCGGGAGAGCCCGGCCAGACCCTCGACCGTGTCGATGGTGCCGGCCCAGGGCGCGTGCCCGTCGTGGTCGACCATGGTGGCGGCGATCTGCACCTGGCCCCGGCCGCGGGAGAGCTCCACGACCCGGGCCTGCTGCGGCCAGTCGACGAGGGACGGCGCGACGACCTGCCAGTAGGTCCCCCGCGGTACGGCGGCGGCCGCGTGGGTGTGGCCGGCGAGCCACATCACGACGCAGCGATGGGCGGTGACCAGGCGCTGCACCTCATCGCCCAGCACCCGGTCCGGACCCGCCGGGTTGGTCAGCGTCTCCAGGGGGTGGTGGCTGGACAGGACGACGTACCGCCGCTCGGCCTGGGCGGCCGCCAGCTCGCCGGCCAGCCAGCCGAGCTGGACCGGGTCGAGCGAGCCCTCCCAGCCGCCGTACTCGTCGACCGTGTCCAGGACCAGCAGCGTCACCCGCCCCTGGTCGTGCCGGTAGTACGCGACGTCCGAGACGCCGTAGCCGTGCCCGGGCGGGCGCGCTCCGGCCGAGTGGTGGGCGGCGACGAACTCGCGCCGGGTCACGATCCGGCGACCGGCGTCGGGGGTGACCTCCCGCATCCGGGCGGAGACCAGCGCGGCCAGGGCCTTGGGGTCGCAGTGCTCGAGCCCGGCCATCAGCCACAGGGTCTCCTCGGTGGTCCAGTGGGCGGGCAGCGCGATCGGCTTGGAGCCGCCGACGGCGACCTCGGCGATGAGGCCCTCACCGGGCACCGTTCCCTGCAGCAGCCGGTCGTGGTTGCCGTTGACCGCGAGCCACGGCGTCGCCAGGCCGACCGCGTCGAACGGCTCGCGGATCGCATCCAGAAGGCCTGGCACCGAAGGGAACCCGTAGAGCGAGCGCGGCAGGTCGTCCCGTGAGGAGCAGGGGTGCCAGTAGCGCTCGTCCCCGATCACGTCGTCCGCGACACCCTCGTACCGCGCGAGGTCGCCGGAGTCCGGGTGCACCCGGCCGCCGTCCAGCAGGGCGAGGTACCACGCCAGCTCGTTGGCCTGCGCGTTGTCGGTGTTGTCGCCGGTGGCGATGGTCAGCTCGACCGGGGCGCCGAGGACCGGCCCGTAGCCGACCTTGTTGACCGCCCGGACCCCGGCCTCGACGACCTGGGCGGTCAGCAGCTCCTGGCTGCGGTGCGCGCCGACCTCGCCCAGGTGCTCCAGGATCGGTGAGTCCGGGTCGGCCCAGCGGTCCAGGAACTCCACCCGTGCCGGCGACTGGTGATCGCAGACGTGCAGGTCGGACAGGTGCGCGACGGTGAGCAACGGCTCCCGGTCACCCGTCGCCACCGGGCCGAGATCCGGGCGGACGACGTGGGGCTCGCCGGAGCCAGGCTCGATCCGCCGGTAGCCCCCGGGTCCCGGCGCCCCCGGCCGCAGGGCCGAACGGTCGGTGGTCACGCGCGCGGTGGTTCTAGCCGGACGCCAGCAACACCGGTCGGTCGAGCAGGCTGGTCGCGGCCCGGACGCCCGCGGCGAGCTCGGCCGCCCGGTGCGAGGGGACGTCGGCCAGCAGCGTCGAGTCGTCGCGGCGGCGCAGGATCAGCCGCGTCGTCGCGCCGCGGAAGGTCGCCGTGGCCACCACGACATCGCCGTCCACGTCCGGCGTCACGACGACGGCCTCCGGCCGGAGGAGGACCGTGACCTTGGTGCCACTGGCCGGCAGGTCGCCGTCGGCCGCGAGCAGCTGCTTGCCGACCTGGACCTTGGAGTCCGCCACGACCGTGGCGTCGACCCGGTTCATCGTGCCGACGAACTCGGCGACGAACGGCGTCGCCGGGCGGTCATACAGCTCGCTGGGGGCGGCGCACTGCTCGAGCTGGCCGGCGCGCATGACGCCGACCCGGTCGGCCATCGACAGGGCCTCCTCCTGGTCGTGCGTCACGAAAACCGTTGTGACACCTAGCTCCTGCTGGATCCGGCGGATCTCGTCGCGGAGCTGTTCACGCACCTTGGCGTCCAATGCCGAGAGCGGCTCGTCCAGGAGCAGCACGCGGGGCGAGATGGCCAGCGCCCGGGCGAGCGCGACCCGCTGCTGCTGCCCACCGGACAGCTGGTGCGGGTACTTCTTGACGTGCTCGGCCAGCCCGACCAGCTCGAGCAGCTCGTTGGCTCGCTTGCGACGCGTGCCGCCCGACTCGCCTCGCAGTCGCAGGCCGAAGGCGACGTTGTCCTGCGCGCTCATCGTCGGGAACAGGCTGTAGGACTGGAACACCATGCCCATGTCCCGCTTGTTGGCCGGGACCCGCGAGACGTCCTGGCCGTCGATCAGGATCTGGCCCGACGTCGGCTGGTCGAAGCCGGCCAGCAGGCGCAAGGCGGTGGTCTTGCCGCAGCCGGAGGGCCCGAGCAGGGCGAGCATCTCGCCGGGCTCGATCTTCAGGTCCAGCCCGGCGAGGGCGGACATCTGGCCGAACACCCGCCGGACACCCTGGTACTCAACGGTGGTCCCGGCCCGGGCCGCGGCAACCTCGAGGGCGCTCATGGTCAGCTGTTCCTTTCGGCACCACGGCGCCAGTTGAGGGCACCGATCATCAGCAGGAGGATCTCGACGATCAGCAGGCTGAGCAGCGAGGCCGCCGCCTGGATCTGTCCCGACACGGCCGGAAGCTGCACCAGCCACACCGGGAACGGCTTCGTGTAGAGCAGGATGTTGGCGATCGTGAACTCACCCATCACCAGGGCGAAGCACAGGAACGCTGCATTCACGATCGAGGTCCGCAGGCTCGGCATCAGCACCCGCCAGAGCACCGTGAACCAGCCGGCCCCCAGGTTTCGTGAGGCTTCCACCAAGGTCGACGCGTCGATCGAGCGGATGCCCGCGTCGAGCGCCCGGTAGACGAACGGCATCGAGAGGACGACGTAGAGGAAGGCCAGCACCAGCGGCAGGTTCTGCGAGCGGATCGTCGACATGACCGAGGCCGCCGGGCCGTGCAGGTTGCTGCCGGTCCACACGAACGTGTCGGAGACGCCGACGACCAGCACGACCGGCGGGAACACCAGCGGGAGCAGCGTGATGATCTCCACGATCGGCCGCACCCGCTGATAGCGCAGGTGCAGCAACAGCATCGTCGGCAGCATCAGCGCGAGGGTCAGCACGATGGTGATGACGGCCAGCTCGAACGACGTCCGCAGCGCGGTGCTGATGCCGATCTGCCCGCCAGGCGGCTTCGCGAAGATCGCCGAGTACGCCGAGAAGGTCACGCCGCCCTTCTCCCCGTTGCGGATCGTGAAGGCGAAGGCAGCGATCAGCGGGCCGAAGAAGTAGACGGCGCACACGACGAGGACCACCAGTCGGCTGACGCCGCCCTTGGGTCGCCGCGGGCCGGACTTCTTGCCCGGCAGCGGGGGCGGCATCAGGTCCGGGGTGGCGGCCGAGCCGTAGCCGGTCGAGGTCATTCCGGGACCTCCCGGTCGACGGGGGTGTTCATGCCAGCCACTTCGAGGTACGGCGCTGCAGCAGCTGGTAGACGACCGTCAGCGGCAGCACGATCACGACCATGTCGAGAGCGAGGGCGGCGCCGAGGTTCTCCTGCCCGGCGAGGACGTTGCCGGACAGCACGCTGTCGATCTGGGTCGGGATCAGCGGGAAGGACTGCCCCACCAGCGCTCGCGCCGTCGCGTAGGCCGAGAAGGCCGAGCAGAACAGCAGCAGCACCGAGCCCAGGAAGTTGGGCAGCAGTACCGGGCCGGCGATGTGCCGCCAGTAATGCCAGCGGGAGGCGCCGAGGTTCTCGGCCGCTTCGCCCCACTGAGGTTTGAGGCCTTCCAGCGCCGGCGTCATCACCAGCACCATCAACGGGATCAGGAAGTAGAGGTAGACCAGCGCGATGCCGGTCACGGTGGTGAGCTGGAAGTGCAGGTCGCTCTGCAGCGACAGGCCGAAGTGGTCGTTCAGCAGCAGGGTCAGCGCTCCGGAGTTGCCGACGGTGGCGATGAAGAGGAACGCCAGCGGGACGCCACCGAAGTTCGCCATCACGGCTGCACCCGCGATGACCACCTGACGCAGGATCGCGCTGCGGCTGGTGACGATGGCGTAGGCCAGGAGGATGCCGACCACGGCGCCGATCACGGCAGTGAACAGGGACAGCTCGATGCTGTTGGCGAGCGAGGTCCGGTAGACCCCCTTGAAGGTGCCCGAGATGTTGGACATCGTGAACGTACGGTGCGCGACGAACAGCTGCGTGCTGGGGTCGCGGACCTTCGTGGACTTCCGGAACGCCGTGAAGAGGATCACGCCGATCGGCAGCATGAAGAAGACGAACACGAAGGCGAAGAAGGGCAGCAGCCCAGTCCAGCCAAAGCCGACCCGGCGGGACCGGCGGGTGCCGGCCCCGTCCGCGTCGGGCTCGACGGAGGCCTGCGCGGGCAGGCCTCCGTCCAGCGTCTCCGATGTCGCCACTACTTGACCGCGTTCGCCCAGTTCTGCGTGACCGTGTTCTTGGCCTTCGTGATCTGGTCGGTCGTGGGCACGAACGGCTTGGAGTCGTCCACCTTCGGCAGTGCGGCCGATGCGGTGGCGTCAGCCTTGCCGTTGGCGAGCATCGCCGGCAGCTCGATCGGCCGGGCGAAGCCCTTCAGCCAACCGTTCTGCCCGCCGTCGGCCTCCTGGCTGTAGAGGTACTCCTCCCACAGCCGTGCCGCGGCCGGGTGAGCCGCATTGGCACTGATGGCCTGCGCGTAGAAGCCCGAGACCAGGCCGTCGGTCGGGTCGCTGATCTGCCAGTCGACGCCTTCCTTCTTCAGCGCCGGCACCTGGGCCGCGTTCAGGTAGTCCCAGTCCAGGACGATCGGCGTCTCACCCGAGGCGACCGTGGCCGGCTTGACCTGGGTCTTGTTGAAGATGCCCTTGGCGTTGAGCTTCTTGAAGAAGTCGATGCCCGGCTGGATGTCGTCGGCCGAGCCGCCGTTGGCCAGCGCGGCCGCCCAGACGGCCTCGAACGCCGCGTTGGCGCTCGTCGGGTCACCGTTCAGCGCGACGTCGTTCTTGTACGCCGGGTTGTCCAGGTCCTTGATCGTCTTCGGGCAGACCTTGATCTTCTTGGCGTTGCAGCCGATCGAGATGTAGCCGCCGTAGTCGCTGAACCACAGGCCGCCGGCATCCTTCTGCCCGTCGGGGATGTCCGACCAGGTCGCGACCTTGTACGGCGCGAACAGGTTGTCCTGCGCGCCGGAGAGCGCGTAGCTGTTGCCGATGTCGACGACGTCCGGCGCACTCGACTGACCCTTGGTCGACTTGACCGCGTTGATCTCGTCGCCGCTGGAGCCGGTCGGGTTCTCGCTGTTGACATTGATGCCGTACTTGGTCTTGAAGCCGTCGATGATCGCGCCGTAGTTCGCCCAGTCACGGGGCAGGGCGATCGTGTTGAGCGTGCCTTCCTTCTTGGCGGCCGCGACGAGGGCCGCCATGCCGCCCGCGTCAGCGAGCGACTGGGCCTTGCTCACGTCCTTGGCGCCTGATCCCCCACCCGCGGACTTGCTACCGCCGCTGCTGCTACCGCAGCCCGCGACCGTCAAACTCGCGATCGCGGCAAAGCCTGCGACCGCTATCCACCGTTGGCGCACGTCGTTCTCCATCCAGCCGTTATGTCTACCGGGCAGACGCCCGCCGACGCTCAGGTTCACGTCGAGCTCGGCGTCTTTGTAAACGCCTACGTGACCTGTCGGTGAACAGTGCCAGAAGGATCGGATTCTGCCGAGAGGCCACGCGGCAGAAAGTCCGTTTTAGCGCCAAACCTGAGGCAAATCGTTATCATCCGAGCGCACGCCTTCAGGGGGCTGCGGTGACGGCGGTGCCAGCAGGGGGAGATGACGGGTGTGACGACGGTGCTGCACGTCGCCCAACCGGTCGACGCGGGCGTCCCCCGGGTCCTGGTCGACCTGGCCGCCGAGCAGGTCGCGCGAGGGTGGCGCGTCGTCGTCGCCTGCCCGTCCGGCGGGTGGCTCGACGGTGCCACCCGGGGCGTCGGAGCGGAGGTCGAGGCCTGGCCGGCCCGGCGCTCGCCCGGTCCCGGGACGGCGGTGGAGGCGATCCGTCTGCGCCGGCTCGTCGCGCGTACCCGTCCCGACGTCGTCCACCTGCACAGCGCGAAGGCCGGCCTGGCCGGCCGCCTGGCCCTGCGCGGCCGCCTCCCCACCGTGTTCCAGCCGCACGCCTGGTCCTTCGAGGCGGTCGACGGCGCGCTGGCCCGGGCCTCGCTCGCGTGGGAGCGGTACGCCGTCCGCTGGACCGATCTCGTCGTCGCAGTGAGCGCGGCGGAGCGTGACGAGGGCGAGCGGGCCGGCATCCGGACCGACTACCTGGTGGCCCGCAACGGCGTGGACGTCGAGCACTTCCGCCCCGCCGCCCGCAGCGCGGCCCGGGCCGCCCTCGGTCTGGGCCCGCAGCCACTGGCGGTCTGTGTCGGCCGGCTCGCCCGCCAAAAGGGCCAGGACGCCCTCGCGACGGCGTGGCCGGCGGTGCGCGCCATCGTCCCCGACGCGGAGCTTGCCCTCGTGGGCGAAGGGCCGGATCAGGCTGCGCTGCAGGCACTTTCGGTCCCGGGGGTGACTCTGCACGGCCCCACCGTCAACCCGCGGGCCTGGTACGCCGCCGCCGACGTTGTCGTCGTACCGTCCCGGTGGGAGGGCATGGCGCTGGTCCCGCTCGAGGCCATGGCCTGCGGCCGGAGCGTGGTGGCGTTCGACGTCGCCGGGGTCCGCGAGTCGCTGGGTCCCGGGTCGGCCGCAGGAGCCGTCGTGGCCACCGGGGACACCGCCGACCTCGTCCGGCAGACGGCCGCTCGGCTCGCCGACCCGGCCCGGGCCGCGGCCGAGGGCGCTGCCGGCCGCCAGCGCGCGGTGGACGAGTTCGACGTCCGCCGTACGGCGGCCACCGTCTGCGACACCGTGGCCGCGCTCGTCAGGGTCTGAGGTCGGAGACCGTGCGGGGATGGTCGAGCGCGGCCGGCTCGCCCCGCGTATGCGCCGCCTGCGTGAACAGCTCCTCGAAGTACCGCTTGCTCTGCAGCATCGACAGCGAGGCCGTGACGAGCTGCGAGGTCAGGACGACCGAGACGATCGCGAGGCCCTGCCAGCCGAGCTGACCGACGGCGCACAGCACCACCGCCGCTGCGGCGGCCAGGAAGGCGGGGCGGACAGCTGCTGCCACCGGCGCCCGAACGCGCGAGCGACCCGGCTGCCGGCGTCCCAGGTCTCGCAGACGAGGACCCCGCCGGGCGCCATCCGCCGGCCCAGCTCGGCCACCACGGCGGCCGGGTCGGGCAGGTGTTCCAGCACCTGGAACAACCCGACCGCCGCGACCGAGCGGACCTGGTCCGGAAGGTCCGCCACCGACCCGACCACGACGTGGCCCCGGGCCCGGGAGACCGCGGCCGCCCACTCGCTCAGCTCCACGCCGTACGTCGTCCAGCCCCGGGCCCGGGCCTCGTCGAGGGTCTCGCCGGTGGCACAGCCGATCTCGACGAAGACGCGCCGGCCGGACCGGCCCGGCGGGTCGGGGAGGCCCGCCGCGGCGTCGACCCGGTCCATCCGGGCCCGGGCGTTGGCCCGGTGGGCGGCCTCCTCGCCGGCGTAGTCGAGGTAGCCGCCGCGCTCGCCACCCCCGACGAAGTAGCCCTCGTCGTACCAGCCGGTGAGGTCACCGGCGCCCGGAGGCCGCTCCAGCCGGCCGAGCCGGCAGCGTGCGCACCGCCGGTAGCTGTACGCGCGACCGTCCACGCCCCGGACGTCGTGCCACGGCCGCCAGTCGTCGGCACCGCAGGCCGGGCAGGTCACTCCGTGGGCCGAACCGTCGGTCGCGCGGTCGGTCACGCGCTGACCGGGGCGCGGTCGCCGGCCTCGGTGGCCATGACGTCGCCGGTGACGCCGGCCCGGGCGGCCCGCCCGCCGAGGACGAACACGTAGGTGAGGAACGCGCCCTCGGCCAGGATTCCGATGCCGATCTTGACCGCGGTGGGCAGGCCGGAGGGCGTGACGAAGCCCTCGATGAAGCCCGAGACCGCGAGCACGCCGACGAGACCCAAGGCGATCGCGACGGCAGCCCGGCCCTCCTCGGCCAGGGCCTCACTGCGCGTCCGCGGCCCGGGCGCGACCCAGGACCAGAACAGCCGCAGGCCCGTTCCCGCGGCCACGAACACCGCGGTCAGCTCGAGCATCCCGTGCGGCAGGATCAGCCCGAAGAAGAGGTCGGCGCGGCCGTGGCTCACCATGATCCCGCCGATCACCGCGACGCTGGCGACGTTCTGCCACAACAGGAAGAGCACTGGGACGCCCAGGATCCCGAGCGCGATGCAGAGGGCGGCGATCCACGCGTTGTGGGTCCAGACCTGGGCAGCGAAGCTGCCGTGCGCGTACGTCGAGTAGTAGGTCTTGAAGTCGGTGTTGACCAGGCTCTCGCGCTCGGCCCGCGGGATGAGCCTGGCCTGCACGTCCGGGTTCGCCGCCACCCAGGCACCCAGGGCGAACATCGCCGCCACGCTGGCCGCCATCGCCCCGGCCCACCAGGCCCGAGCCCGGTAGATCGCGGCGGGCAGCGACTGGGTGACGAAGCGGACGACGTCGCGCCAGGCCGGGTCGGCCGTGCCGGTGACCGCGGCGCGGGCCCGGGCGACCAGGCGGGAGAGCTGGCCGATCAGGGCCGGGTCCGGCGCGGAGGAGCGGACGACCGACAGGTGGGTGGCCACCCGTTGGTAGAGCGTGATCAGCTCGTCGGCCTCGTCTCCGGAGCGGCGGCGGATCCCGAGCAGGTGCTCGAGACGCTGCCATTCCCGGCTGTGCGCCGCGACGTACGCATCGAGGTCCACGGACCGCAGGCTATCCGGGCGGCTAGCCTGCGCGGATGACTGGCGGGGGAGGCGGCGGATGAACGGCGGCGCGTCGGGCGGACCGGCCGGCGGCGCGGCCGGGAGTGCGAACGGCCCGGTCAGCGGCCCGGCCGGGGGGCCGGCCGAGATCGTCACGGGCGAGGCCGTCGCGCTGGACCTGCAGCCGGCGACGTTCGCCTCGCGGGCCGTCTCGGGCGGCCTGGACCTGATCGGGCAGAGCGTGCTGCTCTTCGGCGTCGCGTGGGTCGTCAGCCACGCGACCGGTTCGCTGGACGAGGCGGCAGCGAGCGCGGTGTTCCTCGTGTCGTTCCTGGCGGTCGTGATCGGCTACCCGTTGGTGCTGGAGACGCTCACCCGCGGGCGCACGCTGGGCAAGCTGGCGATGGGTCTGCGCACCGTGCGCGACGACGGCGGGCCCATCCGCTTCCGCCAGGCGCTGGTCCGCGCGCTCGTCGAGGTGGTCGAGGTGTGGCTCTTGCTGGGCTCGCCGGCGCTGATCGCCTCGCTCGCCTCGGCCCGCGGCAAGCGCCTCGGGGACCAGCTGGCCGGCACGTACGTCGTCCGCGAGCGCGGTGCCGCCACCCGGTCGATGCCCCCGCTGATGCCGTACGAGCTGGCCGGCTGGGCCCAGCTCGTCGACATCGGCCGGCTCCCCGACGGGCTGGCCATCGCCGTCCGGCAGTTCCTCGGGCGCGCGCCGAGCATGCACCCGCAGGCGCGGGCGGCCATGGGGTACGCGATGGCCCGGGACCTGTCCGCGTTCGTCGCGCCGCTGCCGCCGGTGGGTACGCCGCCGGAGGCCTACCTGGCGGCCGTGCTCGCCGAGCGCCGCCGCCGGGACGAGCTCCGGCTGGCCCGGGATGCGGCCTTCCTCGCTCGACTCACCGGCCGCGGTGGCGCAGCTGGCGGTCCGGGCGGTCCGGGCGGTCGGGGCGGTCTGGGCGGTCCTGGCTCTCCTGGCGGCCCTGGTCCGTGGGTCGCCTCACGGCCGGGGCCGGCCTCGGCGTACCCGAGCTCGGGTACGCCGCCGGCCGGCGGCTCGGGCTACTCGGTCCCTCGCTGAGGCCCAGAGCCCCGTTGCTCGGCCATCGGTGCAACTCTGCGTCGCGGTTGACGCGCCGTTGCACCGTTGCGGCTCCCACCGGGGAAGCGCGCGCCCGGCCTCGCCCAGCTCGGGTCCGTCGGCACGACGTGGCCACGACGTCGCCACGACGTCGCTACGACGTCAGTAGCGGTAGTGCTCCGGCTTGTAGGGGCCGGCGACGTCGACTCCGATGTAGTCGGCCTGGTCCTTGGACAGCTCGGTGAGGTGTACGCCGAGAGCGTCCAGGTGCAGCCGGGCGACCTTCTCGTCCAGGTGCTTGGGCAGCACGTAGACCTGCTTGGCGTAGTCGTCGTTCTTGGTGAAGAGCTCGATCTGCGCGATGGTCTGGTTCGCGAAGGAGTTGCTCATCACGAAGCTCGGATGGCCCGTGGCGTTGCCGAGGTTCAGGAGCCGGCCCTCGGAGAGCACGATGATGCTGTGCGCGTCCCGGCCACCGGCCTGGGCGAACCGCCACTCGTGCACCTGCGGCTTGATCTCCACCTTCTCGATGCCGGGGTAGGTCTCCAGCCCAGCCATGTCGATCTCGTTGTCGAAGTGCCCGATGTTGCCGACGATCGCCTGATGCTTCATCCGCGACATGTGGTCGGCCGTCAGGATGTCCTTGTTCCCGGTGGCGGTGACGAACACGTCGGCCGTCTCGACGACATCCTCGACAGTTGCTACCTGGAAACCGTCCATCGCGGCCTGCAGCGCGCAGATCGGGTCGACCTCGGTGACGATGACGCGGGCGCCCTGCCCCCGCAGCGACTCGGCGCAGCCCTTGCCCACGTCGCCGTAGCCGCAGATCAGCGCGACCTTGCCGCCGAGCAGCGTGTCGGTCGCCCGGTTGATGCCGTCGACCAGGCTGTGCCGGGTGCCGTACTTGTTGTCGAACTTCGACTTGGTGACCGAGTCGTTGACGTTGATCGCGGGGAAGAGCAGCTGCCCCGCCGCCGCCAGCTCGTAGAGCCGGTGGACACCCGTCGTGGTCTCCTCGGTGACGCCCTTGATGTCCGCCGCCATCGCGGTGAACCGGTTCGGCGTCGCGGCCAGCGAGGAGCGCAGGACGTCGAGGATCACGCGGTACTCGTGCGAGTCGCCGTCCTCGGTCGCCGGGACGGCACCCGCGGCCTCGAACTCCACGCCCTTGTGGACGAGGAGGGTCGCGTCGCCGCCGTCGTCCAGGATCATGTTCGGCCCGGCGACGCCGTAGCCGGACCAGTCCAGGGCCTGCTCGGTGCACCACCAGTACTCCTCCAGCGTCTCGCCCTTCCAGGCGAAGACGGGGGTCCCGGCCGGCTTGTCCGGCGTCCCGGTCGGGCCGACGGCGATCGCGGCCGCGGCCTCGTCCTGGGTCGAGAAGATGTTGCAGGAGCACCAGCGCACCTGCGCGCCCAGGGCGGTCAGGGTCTCGATCAGGACGGCGGTCTGCACGGTCATGTGCAGGGAGCCCATGATCCGCGCGCCCTTGAGCGGCTGCGCACCGGCGAACTCCTCGCGCAGGGCCATCAGGCCCGGCATCTCGTGCTCGGCCAGCCGGATCTGGTGCCGGCCGGCCTCGGCCAGGGACAGGTCCTTGACCTTGAAGTCGTGTGCGTCGCGGCCGAGCTGCGGGCGGTCGTCGCCGGTCGTGCTCGTCGTGGTGGCGGTGTCGGTCTGTGTCATGGACAGCGTTCCTCTCGGACGGGTCGGGCGGGCGCGGACGGTCTCCGGACGTGGCGGGGTCTGCGCAGTGCCATGGTCGACCCGGCGTGGCCCCTCTGGGCCGTGGTCATCACCTTCGCCGGAACGCGCCCGAGTCTACCCGCCCGAGGCCGGGCCGGCCGAACCCGTCGAGGCGGCGGCCTCGTCCGCTCCCGCACGGTCCCCGTCGTAGATGTCCGGCTCGAGGTAGATGACCCGGGCGATGGGTACGGCGGCGCGCACCCTCCGCTCGGCCGCGTCGATCGCGCGGGCCACCTCGGCCGCCGACTCGCCCGCGTCGACGGCGATCTTCGCCGCGACCAGAAGCTCCTCCGGGCCCAGGTGCAGGGTCTTGAGGTGGATCACCCGGCGCACGCCCTCGCCGGGCAGCGCCGCCTCGATCGCGGCGACGTCCTCGCGGGTGGCCGACTCCCCCAGCAGCAGCGACTTCATCTCGGTGGCGAGGATGACCGCGATCGTCACCAGCAGGAGGCCGATCATCGCCGTGCCCGCGGCGTCCCAGCGGCCGTTGCCGGTCGCCAGCGTGAGCCCGACGCCGGCCAGGGCGAAGACCAGCCCCAGCAGCGCGCCGAAGTCCTCGAGCAGAACGATCGGCAGCTCCGGAGCCTTCGCCGTCCGCACGAAGCCGACCCAGGAGCGCCCGCCCTTGGCCGGCCGGGACTCCCTGATCGCCGTACGGAAGGAGAAGGTCTCCAGGCCGATCGAGGCGACCAGCACGACCACCGGCACCCACTGCCAGGAGTCGATGCCGTGCGGGTCGTGGAACTTGTGCCACGCCTCGTACAGCGCGAACAGCCCGCCCAGGCTGAACAGCACGATCGAGACGATGAAGGCGTAGACGTAGCGCTCGCGGCCGTAGCCGAACGGGTGCTCGGGCGTCGCCCGGCGCCGGGCCCGCTTGCCGCCGACGAGCAGCAGCAGCTGGTTGCCGGAGTCGGCCAGCGAGTGGATCGACTCGGCCAGCATCGAGCTCGAGCTGGTCAGCAGGAAGGCCACGAACTTGGTGATCGCGATGCCGACGTTGGCGGCGAGGGCGGCCAGGATCGCGGTGGTGCCGCCTTCGGTGGACATGGCGCCAACCCTAGGGGCGGGCCGGACCGACCCGCGGCCCGGCGCGGGTCAGCGAGTGGCCTCGCGCAGGTCGGCCAGGTGGGCTGACAGGGCCGGGTCGAAGCCCTGCCCGAGGGCGAGGTACGCCGCGGCGAAGTCGGTGAGCGCGACCAGCCCGGCGAGGCGGGCCAGCGGATGACCGGCCAGGGCCACGTGCTCCGAGATCCGTACGCCGGCGTCCTCGGCCGTCATCTTGACCGCGTCGGCCAGCCGGGCCCCGGCCGCGGCCTCCGGCGTCATCGGCTCCGGCAGCGCGTCCCGCAGCAGCAGGAGCCGCAGCCGCGGCCCGGCCGGACCGTCCAGGAACGGGTCGGCGAAGACGTCGCCGCCGGGCGGCCCGCCCTCGCCCCCCACGGTGAACGGACCGTCGAACGCCGCGACGACCTGGCTCGCGTCGTCGGGCAGCTCGCCCCAGACGGCCGGCGTGCGGGCGGTCCGCGACAGCATGGCCGCGGCCCGCTGGGCCGCGACGCCGGCCAGGTCGCCGTCGCCGAGGACGACGGGCACCGAGCCGGCCAGCTCGACGGCGAGCACCTTCGCCGGGTTGACGAACGACTCCGAGGACGGCCGGGCCGCGTCGGCGATCTCGTCCAGCCGGTCGGCCGCGGCCGCGAACGCGGGGGCCGGTACGTCGACCAGGCCCAGGCTGTGCGCCGCCACCAGCACCGGCACGAGCAGCGACCAGAGCGAGGTGCGCGAAGAGGTGCGGCCCCGCCCGACCGCGACGTGCGTACCGCGGGCCTGCCGGGTGACCGCGGCCAGCGGCGAGTCGTCCGCCCCCACCGTCAGCAGGGTGGCGCCCCGGCGGGCCGCCTCGGCGGCCAGGGCGAGCGGGCCGGCGGCGCGGCCGGACAGCGAGACGGCGACGACCAGGTCCAGCGGCCCGACCCAGCCCGGCAGCGGCAGGTTGCGACGGACCGACACCGCCACCGGGGAGCCCGGGCCGGCGAGCACGCCCAGCACGTCGCCCACCAGCGCCGAGCCACCGAGCGAGGCCACCAGCACCGAACGCGGCCGGTCGGTCGCTCCGAACCGGTCGGCTCCCGCATCGGCGGCCAGGGTCACCGCCTCGCGGACCTGCGCCCCGGCGGTCGCCAGCGCGCGCAGCACCTCGCGGGAGTCGCCGTCGGAGAGCGCGTCCGGGTCGTCCAGGCGGTGCTCGTCCAGCTGCATCAGCGGCTCCTGGTCGGGGGTGGGGCGACGGGCGCGGCCGGTCTCGACGGACCGGCGACGGCGTGGACGGTCTAGGCCTTCGGGGACCGGGCCTCGTCGATGAGCAGCACCGGGATGCCGTCGTCGACCCGGTAGATCAGGCCGCACTCCCCCGAGGTGCAGCGCAGCTCCGGCGAGCCGGTCAGGCTCTCGTCGTCGGCGAGGGCCGAGTGGCACTTGGGGCAGACGAGGATCTCACGCAGCCACGGCTCGATCGATGTCATGGTTCCTCCTCAGACTCCCCGGACCAGGGCGAGCACAGCATCGCGCACTCGAGCCATCGTGGCACCATCCGCGGCCTCGGCGTTGAGCCGGAGCAGCGGCTCGGTGTTGCTGGCCCGCAGGTTGAACCACCACATCGGGTCGCCCTGCGTGCCGGGATGGCTGACGGTCAGCCCGTCCAGGTCGTCGAGGTCCTCCCCGCCGTAGGCCGCCCGGACCGCGGCCACCGCCGCCGGGACGTCGTCGACCCGGGAGTTGATCTCGCCGGAGGCGACGTACCGCTCGTACGCCGCGGCCAGCTCGCTCAGCGGGCGGGGCTGCTCGCCCAGGGCGGCCAGGACGTGCAGGGCCGCGAGCATGCCGGTGTCGGCGTTCCAGAAGTCGCGGAAGTAGTAGTGGGCCGAGTGCTCGCCGCCGAAGATCGCGCCCTCGGCCGCCATCTGGGCCTTGATGTAGGAGTGGCCGACGCGGGTCCGGACCGGGCGGCCGCCGGCCTCGGCGATGACCTGCGGCACGGCCCGCGAGCTGATCAGGTTGTGCAGCACCGTGGCCGGCCGGCCGGCGGACAGCTCGCGGGCGATCTCGCGCCGGGCGATCAGGGCGGTGACGGCGCTGGGGCTGACCGGCTCGCCCCGCTCGTCGACCACGAAGCACCGGTCGGCGTCGCCGTCGAAGGCGAGCCCGAGGTCCGCGCCGTTCGCGGGGACGGCCCGCTGCAGGTCCACCAGGTTCTTCGGGTCGAGGGGGTTGGCCTCGTGGTTCGGGAAGGTCCCGTCGAGCTCGAAGTAGAGCGGCACGACGTCGATCGGCAGCTCGGGCAGGCCGGCTGCCGTACCCAGGACCGCGGGCGCGGTCAGCCCGGCCATGCCGTTGCCGGCGTCGACCACGACCCGCAGCCGCCGGCTCGGGGTCAGGTCCACGAGGGAGCGCAGGTGCGCGGCGTACGCCGCGAGCAGGTCGCGCTGTACGACGCGCGCCCGGCTCGGCGGTGGCCGGGCACGCCCTCGGCCAGGAAGCGTTCGGCCGTGCGTCGCGCACGTCCTCCAGCCCCGTGTCCCGCCCGACCGGTCGGGCTCCTGCGCGGCACAGCTTGATCCCGTTGTACGCCGCAGGGTTGTGGCTCGCCGTGAACATGGCGCCCGGGCGGTCCAGGCTGCCGCTGGCGTAGTAGAGGCCGTCGGTCGAGCAGAGGCCGATCAGGGTGACGTCCAGGCCCTGGGTCGTGACGCCGTCGGCGAAGGCCTGGGACAGGCGGGGAGAGCGGCCGCATGTCGTGCCCGACGACGATGCCGGGGCTCTGGGCGGCGACGAGAGCGGCGAACGCCGCCCCGATCGCGCGGACCGCCGGTTCGTCGAGCTGTTCGGGGACCAGGCCCCGGACGTCGTACGCCTTGACGACCCCGGACAGGTCGGGCCGGTCGGGCGCGGCGGCTGGGTCGGAGGGGGCCGGCGGGCCGGGGGAGGCGGGCACGGGCCCACCCTAGGCAGTGGGGTCAGGCCGGCTTCTCGGTGCGGGCCAGGACCAGCTCGCGGGTCAGCTCGGCGCCGTCGGCCTCCCAGGTGCGGTGGTCGCACTGGTGGCAGGAGGTGAACTGCACGGGGGTGCCGTCGGTGAGCTTCATCGACAGCCGGGTGACCCGGGCCGAGCCGCAGTCGGCGCAGACGATGCCGTGGCGGTTGTCCCGCTGCGTCAGCGAGCCCAGGGGAACCTGGTTGGCGGTGCCGGAGGGGCGAGGGAGACGCGAGCGGGACATGGCCGGGCCTTTCACGGAGTTCGCGGGAGCGTGCGACGGGCAGCAGCGGCGTCGGGCGACTGTGCCGAATGGGTGTATCGGCAGACAGGTCCGGTTTCCTTGAGCCGCCGGCGTTTCCTGGCAAATCAGACACGGAGGCCAGGTCGCTCTCAGCCGACAGCCCCGCTGGTGAGGTGCGGCGCTGGTGCGGCTGCACTCAGTGCGCGGGGTCGCGCAGGACCCGCAGGTGTCCGCGCCGCCCGACCTCGACGGTGGACTGCTCCGCGCTCTCGGGCGAGCTGTGCCGGCGCGGCCGGCCGGCCTCGCGGACGGCATCGGCGAGCGCGAGCAGGTCGTCCGGAGTCGGGCCGGGATCCTCGAGGTCCGGGGCGAGCCGCACGACCTCCCAGCCGCGCGGTGCCGTCAGTCGCTCGGCGTGCGGCGCGCAGAGGTCGTAGGTGTGCGGCTCGGCGTACATCGCGAGCGGGCCCAGCACGGCGGTCGAGTCGGAGTAGACGTACGTCAACGTGGCGACCGCGGAGTGCGCACAGGCTGTCCGGGAACAGCGACGCAGCGGGCTCACAAGGGGAAGTTACCTCCGGGCGCGGACCACGGGTCGCATTGCCCGGCCGAGCGCGCCCGTGTCGCCCGGTCCCTCCCGCTGCGACGCGGCCTAAGGTTGGCGGATGTCCTCGACCCCTGCGCGCCGGCGGCCGTCGAGACGCCGCGAGCGGCACGGGCGCGGGCTGCGCGGGCCGCTGGTGCCGGCGTCGTTGCCGCTGTCGCGCAGCCGGGCGGAGCGCTTCGACGGCCTGGTCCTGGATGCGGCCGAGCGGCTGGACCAGCGGTGGAGCGAGCAGCTGGCCGAGGTCGAGTTCGCGGTCGAGGACGTGCCGCCGAGCGACCCCGCACCGTGGGAGCACGGCGAGGTCCCGCTCGGGAGGCTCTTTCCCCGCTCCGGCGGGCACCCGGCCCGGATCGTGGTCTACCGCCGCCCGGTCGAGACCCGCGCCCCGGACCTGCGGGAGACCGCCCGGCTGGTCCACGACGTCGTCGTCGAGCAGGTGGCCCACCTGATCGGGATCGAGCCGAACGCCGTCGACCCCCGCTACGGCACGGGCGACTGACCTGCCACCCCTCTGAGGTCGAAGGCCGGTGTCTGGCCGGGCGGGCCGCGAGGGCGGCGGGCCTCGCCGGCGGCGGGCCTGGCCGGCGGCGGGCCTGGCCGGCGGCGGGCCTGGCCGGCGGCGGGCCTCGCCGGCGGTGCAACTCTGCGTCAGGCTTGACGCAGAGTTGCACCGTTGTGGGGTCGCGAGACGGACCGAGCAGGCGCCGGACCGCGAGCCACCGGCGCCGCCACGGACCGCACCGAACCGTCGCTCAGCCGCCGAGGGGATGGACCGGGACCGGCGTGACGTGCAGCGGCGCCGGCGTCAGCGGCGCTACGGAGACCAGGGGCCCGGCCAGGTCGGCGTACCGGGTGTACAGCGCTGCGGTCACTGCGCCCGACTCGACCCGGAGCCAGACGCTGTCGGCCGGTCCGGGGAGTGCGAGCGTCTGGGTGGTGCCGGCCGCGACGACGACCGGCTGAGGGGTCTGCGTACCGTCGGCCGCGACCGACACGACGTCGACGGTGGAGTCGGCGCTGGCGGCCGTGAGGCTCACCGAGTGCGCCCAGGGCGCCGCCGACGGGCCCAGGGGGAAGCCGGCCAGGTCGGTGATGGCCGGCACGGCCGTGGTCCAGGCCAGGTCCCGGCGCACGCCGGGGGCCGCGACGCCGGGCCGGAGCTGTACGCCGGCCACCACCGGGGCCGTCGAGGTGAGCTCCACGCCGTACGTCGCGGCCGGCGCGCCGGACAGGTCGACGTCCCGCACGGTGTGGGCCGGGACCCGGACGACGCCGTTGTTGACCGGTGCGGCCGTCGGGCCGGTGGCGTTGAGCAGCCTCACCTGCACGATGGCCTCCCGGCTCGTCGCGGCCACCCGCAGGGTCGCACTGCCCGGCGTACCCGAGGCCGAGACGCCCGGCACGACGAGGTGCCGTCCCGCCGCCGTACCCACGACGTCATCGGATCCGGCCGGGGTCGTGCCGTCGAGCCAGGTGTCGTTCAGGGTCGCGGCGATCACCCCGCCCGTCGCCACGACGTGGACGACCGGCGACGGCTCCCCCGGTGCGATGGCGTCGAGCAGGACCACGGTCCGCTTGTGCGCGCCGACCACGATGCCGCGCCCGGCCGTGGCCGCGACCTGCCCCTTGGCGCCGTAGACGATCAGGTCGACGGTGACCCCGTTGGGCGTCGGGTTGGTCAGGACGATGCGGCCACGCCGGCCAGCCTGGCCGCCGCCACCGACCAACCAGGTCTCGGCCGAGGGCACCTGGCAGGAGGCGGTCGAGAGCCCGCGGAGGTCCCCGCTGGTGACGAGCGAGCTCTGCATCGCCGTCAGCCCGGGAGCCAGAGAACCCTTGCCCGCCAACAGGATCGAGCGGGCGGCGCTGGTCTCGGTCGAGGAGACGCCGGGAGCGTCGAGGGAGGTGAAGCCGACCGGATCGACGCCGCCGCCGATTGCCGTGGCATTGACCGATCCCGGCGCCGATGGCTGGCTGGTCGACGCCGCCGAGCCGCTCTGACCGGCCAGGGCGCCGGCGAGCAGGTCGGTCGGCGGGGCGGCCGCGAGGACCTGGGTCGGTACGGCGGCCGCCTTGGCGTCGACGCCTTTGACACCAACGGTTTCCGGCCCCGGACAGACGAGGGACGACTGGGTGACCGCGCGAGCCGACGGTGCAGCCGCCCCACCGATCGATGCGGCGCTGGACGACACCGAGCCGTCGGAGGCGGCGTAGCCCGCCACGTGGAAGCGCAGGTTCGGCAGCCGCACCGCGCCGACGACGAGCCCGGCCCCGATCGCCGTCACCAGGACAGCCCGCAGGACCGACCTCATGCCAGCACCTGGTGGTCGTCACGGCGGCGGCGGCCGAACGGGAGGGCGAGCAGGAGCACCACGACGAGGCCGAGCCCCTGGACCATCAACAGGCGGTGGCGGTCGTCGGTCGCGGCCACGTGCAGCCGGCCGCCGGACGTCGGGAGCCGGAAGGCCTGCAGGCCGCCGGACGACGACGGGCTCAGGGCGACGCCGCCGGCACTCGCCCGCCACACAGGGCTGAACGGCTCGGCCAGGACCACCCGCCGGCCCGCCGGCCCGGCACCGACCGTCGTGTCGACCCGCCCGTGCGGTCCGCCGACCGGGACGTCCTGCAGGAGCCGGCCGGTCCCGTCCACCAGCCGCGCCCGCGCCGCCGGCTGCGGCTGCGTTGCGACCCCGCGGGTGGCGACCGGAGCCGCCGCCTCGACCCGCCACAGCGCGTACGACGCGTTCTCGCCCAACCGGGTCAGGCCGGAGGTCGTGTCCAGCTGCTGCTCGAAGGCGGCCGGCACCGGCCGGGTCACGACGACGAACCCGATCCCCAGCCGCAGGAGGGCTCGGGCCGCGGTGCTCGAGCTCACGTCGTTGCTGGCACCCACGAGGGTCTGCGTCACGGAGGCCACCAGAGGCTGGGCCTCGGGCAGCGGCAGGGTGAGCGCCGGGTCGCCGAGCTCCGCCCCGACCAGGCGGTACCCCACGCCCGAAGGGGTGGGCCCGCCGTCCGCGGGTCCCGCGGCGCCGAGCGGCTGCCGGCGGGCCGGCCGCCATGAGGACCAGCGTGCGGGCGGCGTTCGGCCCGGTGGCCTGGTCGACGGCCACGGCGGGCAGGACCATCGCCGCGCTCCGCTGGACCGGCCCGGCGGTCGGGCTGACCACGAGCAGGGCCGCAGTGACCAGCGTCGTGACGAGCGCCGCGGCGGCCAGCGGCGCGAGGATGAGCTGGCGCCAGCCGAACCTGTGTCGCGACAGCCGGGCCCCCAGCCCGTCGACGCCGTGCAGGGCCGCGACCAGCACGGCGACGGCGAGCAGGTCCACACCGGTGCCGGACCACGCACCCAGCGGGCCCACCAGGCCGGCGCCCGCGCTGGACGACGTACCCGTCGCGATGACGACCCGGGGCAGGACCAGCGCGAGACCAAGGCCGGCCAGGGCCAGCAGGCCGGCCGAGGCGAGCAGGGCCGACCCGCCCCTGCGAAAGAGCCCGGCCACGCCGACCAGCAGGAGCGGGGCGGCGAGCCACGCGCTGCCGACCCCCGGGCCGCCCGGGTGCAGCAGGGCGAGGTCGAGCGGGTGCCCGGCGCCGGACGGCACGAGCAGCCCCGGCCCGGTGAACAGCTGTCGGGGGTCGTCCCACAGGGTGCCCAGCCAGGGCGCCAGCAGGACGGCCGGGACGGCGACGAGCAGCAGCGCGCGGGCCCGCCGGGCCCAGCCGCCGAGAACCAGGCCGACGAGGGCCGCGGCGGCGGCGGGGAGGAGCAGGACGGGCGCGAACGACGCGGCGACGGCGAGCGCGAGACCGCCGGCGAACGCGGCCGTGCTGGAGCCGGGCCGGCGCAGCGTGCGGGCGAAGCCGAGCACCACGAGCGGCAGGAGGACGTGGACGACGGTCCCGGCCAGGCGGCCGGACTCCACGGCGCCGGTCACGGTCGGCAGGGTCGCCCAGGTGAGGGCGGCCCAGGCCCGGACCCAGGGGTTGCGCAGGACGGTGCCCGCGGCGACGTACGCCGTCAGGGCCGACAGCGGCATCGCGCCGATCAGCAGGACGTCGACCGCCAGGGCACTGGGCTGCGTGGTCAGCGGCTGGAGCAGCCAGGCGAGCCCGGCCAGCACCGCTCGGTAAGGCGCGGGTGGGGCGTCGGTGCCGAGGCCGGTGCCGTGCCACGCGTCGACGTACGAGTGCCAGACCTGGCGCGCGCTCCCGGAGTAGGAGAGCAGCTGACCGCCGGTCAAGGTGCCGCGGCCGAGCAGGGGGCGGACGACCGCGCCGGTCACGGCGCTGGTGAGCAGGACGACGAGTAGCCCGGGGTTGGTCAGGACGCGGCTGGTGAGCCGGGTCGTGACCCGTTCGGCGTTCTCGCTCTCCTCCGACGTCGGGCCGCTCTCGAGCTGGGCCGCGGTGCCGGCGACGCCTCCGACACCCCCGACGCCTCCGACCACCTCGACCTGGTCCCGACCGAGCGAGCCCGAGAACGCCTCGGCCAGCCCGCGGAACGCGCTGCGGCGCGGCGCCAGCAGCTGGGCGATGTCACGCCGGGGCACCTCGCGGGTGCCTCGGGCCCGCCAGCGGCTGGCCACGACCCGCCACGGAGTCAGGACCGCGGCGCCGACCGAGAGGAGTTCGTCGTACGCGCGGCGCGGCGCCTTCGCGACGAGCAGGCCGGCCGCTCGCAGCAGGCCGCCGCCGGCGAACCACAGCAGCAGGAACGGCAGGGCCACGGCCGGCGCCCCGGCCATCGCCACCTGCAGACCGTGGGTGCGGTCGACCCGCCGGGCCGGCCCGCGAACCGCGTCCACGGCCCGGAGTCCCCGGGCGCTGGCCTGCGCGTCGGCGACGCGGGCACCGGGCACGACGACCACCCGGTGGCCGGCGAGCTGGGCCCGCCAGCCGAAGTCGATGTCGTCGCGGAACAGCGGGAACGCCGGGTCCAGCCCGCCCAGCCGGTCCCACACGTCGCGCCGGACCAGCAGGCCCGCGGTCCCGACGGCCAGGACGTCATGGCGGTGGTCCTGCTGTCCCTGGTCCCGCTCGCCCGGCTCGATGTCGGTCAGCCGGCGGCCTCCACGGCTCGTCGTGAGGCCGACCTCGAGCAGCTGGTCACGGTCGTCCCAGGCGACGAGCTTGGGTCCGGCCACCCCGATCGACGGCGAACGGCGGACGACGTCGAGCAGCCGGGCCAGGGCGTCCGGCTCGGGTGCGCAGTCGTCGTGCAGCAGCCAGAGCCACTCGGTGCCGCCCAGCGGAGCCAGGCCCTCGAGGCCAGACCGTACGGCGGCGCCGAAGCCAGTCGTGCGGGCCACGGTGCGGACCTGCTCGGCCCCCAGCGACCGGCGGAGCAGGCCCGGCGTCTCGTCGGCGGAGCCGGTGTCGACGGCCAGGACCCGGTCCGGCAGCCGGGTCTGCTCCGCGACGGCGGCGAGCGCTCTCGGCAGCCAGGCCGCACCGTCGTGGGCGACCAGCACCGCGGTGATGGTCGCCACGCCCTGGTGGGCGGGGCCGCCTGTCCGGTCCGGGTCGGCTGTGGGTTCGGAGTCGGGGTCCAGGTCCGGACCCGAGCCTGCGGTCGCCACCGAGACGTTGGACGAGTTCGCAGTCAGCGTCATGAGGGAGTCGGGTGAGCAGCCGGCGGGCGGCGGCCGCTCAGACCGCGCGCTTCTTGAGCTTGCGGCGCTCGCGCTCGCTCAGCCCGCCCCAGATGCCGAAGCGCTCGTCGTTGGCCAGCGCGTACTCGAGGCACTCGCCGCGCACGTCACACCCGATGCACACCTTCTTGGCCTCCCGGGTGGAGCCGCCCTTCTCCGGGAAGAAGGCCTCGGGGTCGGTCTGGGCGCACAGCGCCCGCTCCTGCCAGCCGAGCTCTCCCTCGCCCTCCTCGTCGATGACGTCCCCAGCGTCCACGATCAGCTTCAGCTCCTGCACGGCTCTCTCCTTGCCCCTTGACGGCCACCGCGCGACCCACGCGACGGGTGTCGAACAGCCCCCCAGCCGGATGACATGGATGGAATTACACGCGTGTCATACCCCTCGCGTCAAGCCGAACTCTGATATCTCCACAAGATTGCTCGCGGGAGTCGAACAGGTCTCTGAATACCGAGCCGGACGGCGATCCGAACGCTGGCCGGACGACAACGGTTGTCATGCGGGTCCGTTGTGGCACAAGGGACTTGCCCGGGGAGTCCCGCGCGCCCGGTCGAGCCGACCGGACGGCCGGTGCGCGGCCTGGATCGGCGCCCGATTTCGGCCTGACAGACTTGGCCCATGCAGATCACGGCACTCGCCGGCGGGGTTGGCGGCGCCCGCTTCCTGCGCGGGTTGCGAGCTCACCTGGACGGCAGCGACGACCCCGGCCTGCGGTCCGCGGAGATCACCGTCATCGGCAACACCGGAGACGACATCACGCTCTTCGGGCTGCGGGTCTGCCCGGACCTCGACACCGTGATGTACACCCTCGGCGGCGGCATCGACGAGGCGCAGGGCTGGGGTCGGGAGGACGAGACGCACAGCGTGCAGGGCGAGCTCGCGGCGTACGGCGTGCAGCCCCAGTGGTTCGGGCTCGGCGACCGCGACTTCGCCACGCACATCGCGCGCAGCCAGCTGCTGGCGCTGGGCTACCCGCTCAGCCGGGTCACCGAGGTGCTGTGCGAGCGATGGGGCCTGCCGGCGCAGGGCATCCGGCTCCTGCCGATGACGGACGACCCCGTCGAGACGCACGTGGTGATCGATGCGGAGCACGCCGACGCCGCCGCGAGCGGGCCCGGCGACGCAGCCGGCCCGGCGGTGCGGGCGGTGCACTTCCAGGAGTGGTGGGTTCGGCTGCGCGCGGCCGTGCCGGCTCGGCAGATCGTGGCGGTGGGCATCGAGCAGGCCAAGCCCGGTCCCGGTGTGCTGCAAGCGATCCGGGACGCCGACGTGGTCCTCCTGCCGCCGTCGAACCCGGTCGTCTCGATCGGGATAATCCTCGGCGTGCCCGAGGTCCGAGGGGCCTTGCGCGGCACCCGGGCCCCGGTCGTCGGCGTGTCGCCCCTGGTCGGCGGACGGCCGGTCCGCGGTCATGCCGACGCCTGCCTGGCGGCCATCGGCGTGGAGTCCACCACCGCCGCGGTCGCGGGACTCTACGCCGACTTCCTCGACGGCTGGCTGGTGGACTCGAACGACCTGCCCGCACCGGGGGCGATCGACCCGAGGGTCGGCGTTCGGGGGCGGCCGCTGCTCATGCACGACGTCGCTGCAGCCGCGGCCATCGCCGGTGACGCTCTCGACCTGGCGCTGGGCCTGCGCTCCCCCGCGGCCGCCGAGTGCTGAGCGACCCGGCCGCCCGCGAGCCCCTCACGGTGTGGGCGGTGCGTGGCCTCCCGGAGGTGCGGGCCGGCGACGACCTGGCCCGGCTGCTGGTCGGCGGCCTGGCCGCCAGCGCGCTCGCGCTGCGCGACGGCGACATCCTGGTGGTGTCCAGCAAGGTGGTCTCCAAGGCGCTGGGGCTCGCCGCGCCGGGCGGCTCCCGGGCCGAAGCCGTCGCCGAGCAGACCGTGCGCCCGGTGGCCCGGCGGCGCGGGGCCGTCGCCGACACCGTCGTCGTCGAGGGCCGGGCCGGGCCGGTCATGGCCGCCGCGGGCGTCGACGCCTCCAACGCCACGCCCGGCGCGGTGCTGCTGCTGCCGGGCGACCCGGACGCTGTCGCGCGGTCCCTGCGGGCGGCCTTGATGCCGCTGGTGCACCACGTCGTCTTCGCTCTGGTCGTGGCCGACACGGCGGGGCGGCCGTGGCGGGACGGCGTCACGGACTTCGCCCTCGGCGCGGCGGGCCTGCGGGTCCTGGACGACCTGCGCGGCCGGCCGGACAGCCACGGCACGGCGCTGGAGGTCACCGTGCGAGCCGTGGCGGACGAGGTCGCGGCGGCCGCCGACCTGGTGAAGGGCAAGCTCGACCGCGTCCCCGCCGCGGTGGTCGCCGGCGCGGCGGCGTACGTCATGGAGGACGACGGGCCGGGGGCCGCGTCGATGCTGCGCGGGGCGGGCGGCGCGTGGTGGCAGGACTGGTTCCGCTACGGGCACGTGGAGGCCGTCCGCGCCGCGCTGCAGGCCGGACGGCCGGTCAGCGGCGACGCGGTGGCCGCTCCACCAATGGGGCCGGAACCCGTTGCGGCGCGGGCGAACCGGGCATTGACGCTGGCCATCGCCGGCGCTCCCGAACAGGTCTCCGGAGCGGTGACCGAGGGCATGGCCGGCGTCATCGTCGAGCTGGCCGGAGCCTCGGCGTACGCCATGGGGGCCGCCGTGGCGCGGCTTCACGTCGCGCTGTGGTCCGAGCACCTGGCGACGTCGCCGGACCGCGAGGAGGGTACCCAGGCACGGTTCGCGATCCGCGAGCTCGTCGACTGACGCCGCGCTCCTTCGGCAGCCCTCCGGGCGCTGGGTTGTCAGCCCCTCCGGGCGGCCTGGCGCCCGGAGGGGCTGACACTCGCGAAGGGGCGCGCAGGCTGGCCGCGAGGCGCCCGCGGCTAGCGGCGGGTGGGGAGGTGGGTCCGGGGGGCCATCCGGGGGCCGTGCCGGGGGCGCATAGCACCGGCCAGCTCGAGCAGCCGCTGCACCCGGTAGCGGTGCGGGCGGTAGGGCTCGAGCAGCTCGGCCAGGGCCTCGTCGTCGATCTCGGCGCCGGTCAGCGCCCAGCCGATGTTCTTGGCCACGTGGTAGTCGCCGAAGCTCACCGCATCGGCGTCACCGTGAGCCCGCTGGCGGACCTCCGCGGCCGTCCACACCCCCACGCCGGGTACGGCGCGCAGCACTCGCTCGGCGTCCGGGCCCGGCAGCCCGACGGTGGCCTCCAACCGGCCGGCCACCCGGGCCGCGCGCACGACGACCTTGGAACGCCGCGGGTCCACCCCGGCCTGCAGCCAGTCCCACGACGGGATCGCGGCCCACTGCTCGGCGGTGGGAGGGACCCGCATCGAGCGGTCCGCCCCCGGCCCGGGCGCGGCCTCGCCGTGCCGGCGCAGCAGCAGCCGCCAGCCGCGGAACGCCTCCTGCCCCGTCACCACCTGCTCGATGGCGGCGGCCGCCAGGGCCTCGAGGACCAGCCCGCTGCGCGGCACCCGCCAGCCGCCGAACCTGCGGGCGGCCTCGCGCACCAGGTCGTGCCGGGGCTCGAAGCCGGCCGGGTCGTCCTCGTCGCCGAGCAGGCGCGGCAGGCCCTCGAGGGCCCACTCCCGACCGGGCCCCCAGGCCGTCGCCTCGATCTCTGCGACCGCTGGCCGGGCAACGATGCGCAGGGTCGCCGGGCCGGTCGGCGTGCGGCACGCGCGCCATACGGTGCCGTCCGAATCCCGTTGGTACGCAGGGTCTCCCGAGCCTCGGCGCAGGAGGCCGATCGTCGCGCCGACCGCCACCGGCCGTCCTGGGCGCCAGACCCGCACCAGCGCGGACACCTCGCCGGCCGCCGTACCCGATCCGTCATCGGCGCTCATGCCCGCACCCGGCCATGGCGCTCGTAGGCCCAGCCGGCGGCGGCCGCAACCAGGTCCGAGACCAGGACGACGAACCGCGACACGATCGCCACCGCGGTAGCGGCCGAGCGCGGCATCATCGAGCTCAGGGTCAGGACGATCGCCACGTCGCGCGCACCCAGACCGGCCGGGGTGAACACCACCAGCAACCCGATCGCGGCCGCCAGCGCGTAGCCGAACCCGGCCGCCAGCAGGGCCCGCCCCGCCGGCGCCCCCAGCGCCACCGACAGCACCCAGACGTGCAGGCCGATCAGCAGCCAGGCCACCGCGCTGGCCACCGCCGCGCCCCCTACGGCCCGCCGGGTGAAGATGTGCTCCAACGGCTCGCGGCGCAGGATCCGCAGTCCCAGGCCCACCAGCCGGTTGAGGACCGGGGGGTGCAGCACGACGGCGCCGACCGGCAGCGCCACGAGGGTCAGCAGCCACAGCCGGTCGACGCCGCCCGAGACCAGGGCCGGCACCGCGAGCACCCCCATCGCGAGGCCGACCACGATCGAGATGCCCACCTGCACGAGGCCGACCACCGCCGTACGGCGCCGGGGGACCCCGTGCCGGGCGGCCAGGTCGGACTGCGCGAGGACCACCCAGAGCGAGCCCGGGAGGTACTTGCCGAGCTGCCCGACGAAGAACACGCCGGCGGACGCGGGCAGCGGCACGGTCGAGCCGAGGTCGGCCAGCAGGATCCGCCAGGCCATGACGGTGGGGAGCAGGCCGAGCAGCACCAGGGTGACGGCGGCGAGCACGGACCAGACCGGGAGCCGGCTGAGCTCGCCCGAGACGGAGTGCCAGGTCCGGAGCACGGCGAGGGCGACGGCGGCAAGGACGAGGACGGCCACGACGGCTCGAGCCACGCGCAGCACCCGCTCAGGCTAGGCCAACTACGGTGGGCCCGTGCGCTGGCTGGCCTTCGGGACGTATGACGTCCAGGCGCACCCCCGGGTCGGGGTCCTGCTGGAGGGGCTGGCCGACCACGGCGAGCGGGTCGACGAGGTCGTCGAGCCGCTGGGCCTGCCCACCGCCGCGCGGGTCGACCTGCTGCGGCGCCCCTGGCGCCTGCCGACCGTGGCACTGCGAGTCGCCGGCTGCTGGGCCCGGCTGGTCGGCCGGACCGCGCCGCTCCTGCTCGGCCGGCGGGCGGTGACGTACGACGCCGTGCTGGTCGGCTATCTCGGCCACTTCGACGTGCTGCTGGCCCGGGTGCTGCTGGCCCTGGCCCGGGGGCGCCGTCCGGGGGCTGCCCGGCCGCTCCTGGTGCTCGACCATCTCGTCTCGGCGGCCGGGACGGCCGGCGACCGCGGCCTCGCGTCGGCGGGAGGGCCGAAGCACCGGCTGCTCCAGGGGCTCGACCGGATCGCGTTGCGAGCGGCCGACGTGGTGCTGGTCGACACCGCGGAGCGGCTCGTCGAGCTGACGGCCCGGGCCCGCCCGCGGGCGGTCGTCGTACCGGTGGGCGCGACCCGCGCGTGGTTCGCCGCCGGTGCTGGCGTCCGGCGCCGGCCGGGCGACGGCACCACGGACGGGCCGTTGCGCGTGGCCTTCGTGGGACTCTTCACCCCGCTGCAAGGTGCGACCACCATCGCCCGCGCGGTGGCCGCGCTGGCGTCCGAGGCCGCCGAGGGCGCTGTCGCCTTCACGCTGGTCGGCAGCGGTCAGGACCACGCGCAGGCCCGGCGGATCGTCGGCGACACCCCTGGGGTGACCTGGCTGGACTGGGTGCCGTCGGCCGAGCTGCCCGGGCTCGTGGCGGGTCATCACGTCGGGCTCGGCATCTTCGGTACGACGGCGAAGGCTCGGGTGGTGGTGCCCACGAAGGTGTTCCAGGCCGCGGCCGCCGGATGTGCCGTGGTGACGAGCGACACTGCGCCGCAACGGTTTTCGCTCTCCGATGCCGCCGTGTTCGTTCCGGCGGGGGATGCCGCCGCGCTGGCGGCGGCCCTGGCCGAGCTCGCGCGCGACCGGGGCGCGGTGGCGCGGCTGGGCGCGGCGGCGTTCGAGCGCGCGCAGGCCGAGCACACGGCGTACGCCGTCACGAGACCTCTCGTCGAGCACGTCCGCGAGCGACGAGCCGACCCGCCCCGAGGAGCCGTCGATGAGGCCACACCTGCCGGCCGGCGATCCGCCCCTGACCGCGCGGGGGGCGTTGCGCTGGGCCGTCGTCGAGCCGCTGCTGGCCGGGCTCCACCCCTCGACGGTGCTCGAGCTCGGGTGCGGGGTCGGCTCCGTCGGCGCCCGGATCGCGCGGCATGCGCGCTACACCGGCGTCGAGCCCGACCTGGCGTCGAGCCGGATCGCGGCCGGCCGGATCGGCCCGCGCGGCGGCACGGTGCTCCACGGCGACGCCGGTGTCCTGCCGTGGGGGACGAGGTACGACGTCGTCTGCGCGTTCGAGGTCCTGGAGCACATCGAGGACGACGGCGGGGCGCTGCGGGTGTGGCTCAAGCACCTGCGGCCGGGCGGTCACCTGGTGGTGTCGGTGCCGGAGGACCCCGACCGGTTCGGCCCGTCGGACGTGCAGGTCGGCCATCACCGGCGGTACACCGAGCAGAGCCTGGCCGCGCTGCTCACCGGCGCCGGGCTGGAGGTGAGCGTGCTGCGGCACTACGGCTGGCCGCTCGGCTACCTGCTGGAGTCCGTGTCGCACCGGGCCGCGGCCCGGGCGCTGGCCAGGGAGACACCCGCGACGACGCCGTCGGTCTGGGCGCGGGCGACGAGCGTGGGCCCGCCGGCGGCGCGCCGGCGCGGGCGCGGGCGCGGCGCGCGGCGACGAGCGTGGGCCCGCCGGCGGCGCGGGCGCGGGCGCGGCCGCGGGCGACGAGCGTGGGCCCGCCGGCGGCGCGGGCGCGGGCGCGGGCGACGCCACCAGGGCGGTCGGCTCCGGGCGGTGGCTGCAGCCGGGCGCCTTGGGCGGGTCGGTGCTGCGGCTGGGGGTCACACCGTTCCTGGCCGTCCAGGCCCGGCGTACCGGCAAGGGGACGGGACTGATCGCCGTCGCCCGCCGGCCGCACTGAGGTCACCCGAGCCTGGCCCTCCCCGGGTCCTTTGGCGGTCGACTCCGGATCGGGAACGGACATTTCGGGCCAGAAAACCCGGAACCGACGGCCAAACCCGGAACCGACGGCCAAGACAAGCGGGGGGCGGCAGCTTCAGGCGTCGCGGGAGCGGACGACCAGGTCGGACAGCAGGGCCAGGGAACCGATGGTCAGGCCGGTCACCACGAGCAGCACCGTGCTCGCCGGGAAGTAGAACGGGTGCCGGACCATGTCGACGACGCCCTTGACGAAGCCGATCGCGACCAGCCACAGCGCCGGGGGCATCAGCACCTTGAGCGGGTCGAAGTACATCACCATCCGCAGCACCTGGAGGATGTACCGGTAGGCGTCCCGCAGGAAGTGGAACTTGCTCGCCCCGGCCCGCTTGGCGTACCCGATCTCCACGTACTTGATGTCGTGCTGGTTGGCCAGGAACGCCAGCGTGATCGTCGTGACGCAGGAGAAGCCGGGCGGCAGCAGCCGCAGGTACGGCAGCGACACCTCGCGCCGGAAGGCCCGCAGGCCCGAGTTCAGGTCCGGGATCCGCTGGTTGGTCAACCGCTCGGCGATCTTGCGGATCAGCCACTTGGCCGGGACCCGCAGGATCTTGTGCGTGCCCTCCTCGCTGGTCCGCGCGCCGACGACCTGGTCGTACGACGGGTCGTCGCGCAGCAGCCGGACCAGCTCGGGGATCCGCTCGTTCGGGTACGTCATGTCGGCATCGGTCCAGACCACGACCTGCCCCCTGGCGGCGAGGGTGCCGATCCGCCGGGCCGTGCCGGACCCGCCGTTGCGCCGGAACGCCATCACCCGCAGGTGCGGGAACCGGGCCCGGGCGCCGTTGAGCACCTCGAGCGTGTCGTCGCTGGACGCGTCGTCGATGGCCAGCAGCTCGTAGCTCAGCTCGCTGTCGTCCAGCGCCGCGCTGATCCGCTCGAGCTCGCGCAGCACGTGCGCCGCCTCGTTGAAGCAGGGCAGCACGACCGTGACGTACGGCGCCGGCTGACCCGGCTGGGCGGCGGGAGCAGCGGTCTCTTCGGGCGGGGCCATGGCGGGCGCGAGCCTACCCGGCAGGGGCGGACCAGGCTCCACCTCGAGCGGTACGGCGGCACCCGGCCGGCGGGTCAGCAGCCGCGGGTCCTCCGTCGTCGACAGGTGGACGATCCGGGTCGGGGTGCGCCCGAGCGCGGTCAGCAGGTCACCGCGGTCGCTGACCAGCACCACCCGCCCACCGCCCGCGCGCACGAGGGGCACGAGGCGGGCCAGCGCGGCGGACAGCTGCTGCTGCCCCTCGACGGTGGAGGTGCGCGTGTGCCGCACCCGCACGACGGCCGTCGGCACCCGGCAGACGCCGCGCAGCACCTGTGGCCACTCGTTGGCGGCCCGCTCCCCCACGACGAGGGCCACGTCGCCGGGGTGCAGAGCGCGGCACACCGTCCGCACCGCGCCGACCTCCCCGTGCTCGGTCCGTTGGCCGGCCACCGGCCGGGTCGCGGCGGCCGCGGGTCCCGCGAGGGCGACCGCGCCGACGAGGACCGCGAGGCCCAGCACCGGCAGTGGCGCGTGCCGGCGGGCCAGCCGGACCAGGACCGCCAGCGCACCGGCCGCCAGCAGCAGCATCCCGGGCAGCACCGACACGACGAGGCGCCGGTCCGCCCACGGGTGATCGGGCGTGATGCCCGGCCGCCAGAGGGTCAGGACGATCGAGCCCAGCCCGATCACGAACGGGCCCATCCACGCCGACACCGGTGAGCGGTGGACCACCTCGACGCCGAACCGGTAGGCCGCGAGCACCGCACCGGCGAGCCCGAGCAGGACCGCCGCCGGGCCGATCCACCAGACGACCCAGGTCACGCTCTGGTCGGCGTACGTCTCGGTCCCGTCCCCGGTCAGGCCCTGGGCTGCCTGCATGACGGCGACGCTGCCGGTGCTGGGGTTGTTCGCCGCCTGGTGCCCGACCAGCCACCAGGGCCGGGTGGCGAGCGCGACCCCGGCCAGAACGACCAGCCCGGCGAGGGCCCACGGCACGCACCGCAGCACCGTCGGCCGCAGCTTCGACCACCGCGACTGCGACCCGGAACCGGAGCCGGAACCAGAACCGCCGGCCGGGTCAGAGCCGGAGCCGGCCGGATCACCCGCCTCGCGCCGCCGGACCCACCGCACGAGCAGCGCGCCGGCGACGCCGGCCGCGATGCCGAGCGCGACGAGGGGCAGCAGCGAGGACTTCAACAGCGCGAGGTACGGCCGGGCCAGGAGCACGGCCGCGACGGCCGACGCCAGGGTGCCGGTCACCGCGCCGACGGCGAGCGGACGGGCCGCCGGATGGCGCCGGACGGCCAGCAGCACCACGACCGGCACGAGCAGCACGACCTCGCGCAGGGCGTCGGCCCGGACCAGGCCGGCTCCGCCCAGCAGCAGCCCCCCGAGCAGCGCCGACCGGAGCCGCCGGTCCGGGTGACGCCCGCCCACCTCGGTCGCGGACGCGACCAGGGTCAGCGCGGCGGACAGCGCGAGCAGGGCCGCCGGCTCCGAGTACGTCGACCGGCCCGCGTGCACCACGGGCGCGCAGACGGCGGTGGCGAGAGCCACGACCGGCGCCCACCGCGGCCCGACGGTGGCGGCGGCCAGCGCCCCGACCGAGGCGACTGCGAGGGCGAGGAACGCGGCGGGCACCAGGAGCAGCCCGGTCCACCCGCCCAGCCACATGCCCGCGGACAGCCAGGCCGGGACGCCGATCAGGAACTGCGGGACGACCGAGACGTGGTCACCGGATCCCTGGGCATAGAAGCCCGGGCTCGCGACGGCGACGTCCGGGTCGTCCACCACCCGCGCACCGCCGAGGGATGCGGCCCGGATGTCGATCGGGAGCTGGTGGGCCGACGCGAGCTGCTGGCCGTACAGCGCGTAGGACCCGGCGTCCCGGCGCAGCACGACGTGCTCGGCATGGGTCGCACCGGCCCACATCCCGGCGCCCACCGCGACCAGCAGGCACAGCGCCAGCGACCACGGCGGCATCGGGCGGGCCACGACGCAGCGGGAGACGCGGACGCCGATGGCGATGACGACCAGCAGCACCGGGAGCGCGACCACGGGTCGCCAGAGATGGGCCAGGGCCAGCGGGACGGCCACGGCCCCGCCGAGCAGCGTCGCCGCGGCGGATCCGGCCGCGAGCCGGGCCAGGAACCGGCCGGCCCGGCGCTCGCCGCGCAGCAGCGGACCCCAGTCCGCGGACTCGTCGTCGGTGGCCCGCGCCCGCGCCGTGGCACTCGTCACGACCGGACGCTATCTCGCGGACCTAGGCTCCCCCCGTGCCCTCGCCGAACGACACCCCGGCCGGTCTGCTCGCCGCGCTCGTGGGCTCGGACCCGACCCGGCCCCGCCTCACCTGGTACGACGACGCCCCGGGTCCCACGCGGGGTGAGCGGATCGAGCTGTCCGGCCGGGTGCTGGGCAACTGGGCGGCCAAGGCCGCCAACCTCCTGCAGGAGGACCTGGACGTCGCGCCGGGCTCCATCGTGGTGGTGGACCTGCCGGTGCACTGGCGCGCGGCGTACTGGCTCCTCGCCGGCTGGTCGGTCGGCGCCGAGGTGGTGGTCCCGGCCCCCGGATGGAGGGCAGCGCCCTCGACGGCCGGGGGGTCGACGTGCTGGTCACCGACCGGCCGGCCCGGCCACCGGCCGGGGTTGCTGCTGGTCACGTGGTGGCGGTGACCCTCGCGGCGCTGGCCCGCTCCTGGCTGGCCGAACCGCTGCCGGGCGGGGTGATCGACGAGGCCAGGGAGCTCGCGACGTACGGCGACGCGTTCTCGCCCTGGGCCGCGCCGTCGGCGGGGGACGTCGCACTCCGGTCCGGCAGCGGCCGTTGGACGTACGGCGAGCTGGTGCCGGCCGCGCGAGCGGCGGCCGAGGCTGCAGGGCTGCGCCGCGAGCCGCGGGTCATGACGTCGGCCGGGCCGCAGGACGCGGTCGGTCGATGGCTCGCGCCGTGGGTGACGGACGGGTCGCTGGTGCTGGTGCGGCCCGATCCGGAGCCCGCCGATCGCGCGGCGGCCGTCGAGCATCGGGCCGGGACGGAGCACGTCACCCATCGGCTCTGAACCGGCGGCCTACCAGCGCTGGTGGCCCAGCGGGTAGTGCTTCGCCTCGAGGGCGATCCAGGTCTGCACGGCGACGACGCCGGTCGACGCCAGGTGCACGCTCTTCTGGAACGCCTTGACCGCGGCTGCCGTCTTCGGGCCGAACTCGCCGTCCACGACGACCTTCAGCTCCTTCTGCAGGACCTTGACCGTCGCGCCCGTGGAGCCGGTCCGCAGCACCGTCGTCCGGTCGCCAGCAACGGGTTCGCGACCTTCTGCACCTGGGCCCAGGTGGCGGCGTCGACGACGCCGCTGACCGGCAGGTGCCGCGCGTGCTGGAACGCCTTGACCGCCTTGAGGGTGATCGGGCCGAACTCCCCGTCGTACGGCTTCACGGCCAGGGCGACCTGCAGCGCGCGGACCGCCTTGCCCTTGGACCCCTGGTGCAGAACGGTTTTCAGGTACGCCGAGACGCTGGTCGCGTGGGCCAGCTGGTCCAGGGACGGCAGGCCGGACGCGGACGTCGTGCCGCCACTCTTGGGTGGCGTGGTCTTGGGTGGCGTGGTCTTCGGCGGGGTGGCCACGGGCGGCTTCGGCGGCGCGGGCACCAGCTTGGCCCAGGTCGCGTTGTCCAGGACGCCGGTGACGGGCAGCTTGTGCGAGCGCTGCCAGGCCATCAGCGTCGTACGCATCGAGGCGCCGAAGCGGCCGTCGACCTTGATCTTCAGGGCCTTCTGGGCGACCTTCACGCTGCTCGTCGACTGGCCGGGCCAGACGATCGCGTACGCCGAGTGCGGCGCCTTGGGCGGCGTCGCGCAGGACGACGTGCGGCGGCTCGAGTACGGCGCGGCCGGCTGGCCGGCGTAAGGGCGGCACGGGCCCTGGTCCGGGACGGTGACGGCCCTCCCGGTCCACCAGGAGGTCCGCTTCATCGCGCCGTCCCAGCTGAAGCTGAAGTGGACGTGATCGGTGTGGGCGGACTCGCCGCTGTACGGGCGCCAGCCGTCGGACTGCCGGTAGACCCCCCAGATGTGGCGGTTCCAGATGACGTACTCGATGCCGAACCGCCGGGCCATCGCGCCGTGGTCCGCGACCAGCCAGTTCACGACGTGCTGGGCGGTGGCGTGGTCGGCCTTGGTGTTCGGGATGGCCCAGTCCCAGGCCCGGCCCTCCTTGTGCTCGCTGGTGCCGCCGATCCCGCACTCGCGGACGATGCCGTCGCTGAAACCCACCTGGTAGGTCGCGAGCATGAGCTTCATGAACGCCGAGACGCCCGGCTTGGCCACGGGGTCGCAGCTGTCCTGGGCCTGGTAGCTCGAGGCGATGTCGATGATCCTGCTCAGCGGCTTGGCCGGCTTCGGGGTCGGGTAGAGCACCGGCTTGGCCGGCGGCGTCGGCGACTTGGTCGCCGACTTGGCGGTGGTCGCCGCCTCGGCCGCCGGGCCGGGCGCGAAGCCGACCACGACGGCCGGCAGGGTCAGCGCCACCGAGCCCACGGTCAGCGCGCGGGCACCCATCCCCGGTCCGGTCACGGGCTCGCGATGCCGGGGCTGGTACCTCGCTCGGAGAGCGCGCGGGGATTGGCTCATAGACCCCCTTCGGCGCCGCGGCGTGTCGACTTGACACTGTGACTAGTCCGTTCACCCCATGGGCCCCACCAGTCTCATCGAGCCCCAGGAGCCGGCCCCCCACGTCCCCCGTTCGGAGCAACCGCGACCCGCCGCGGCACCGCTGCAGCACTCCCCCGGGGGCCGGATAGGGTCCGGCCCATGGACAAGGTCGTCCCCTCCGCCGCCCAGGCCGTGGCCGACATCCCCGACGGCGCCTCGCTCGCGGTCGGGGGCTTCGGGCTCTGCGGCATCCCGAGTGCGCTGATCGCCGCCCTGCTGGAGGCCGGCACCACGGACCTCGAGGCGGTCTCGAACAACTGTGGCGTCGACGACTGGGGGCTCGGGCTGCTGCTGCGGGCCCAGCGGATCCGCCGCATGGTCTCCAGCTATGTCGGGGAGAACAAGGAGTTCGAGCGGCAGTACCTCCACGGCGAGCTGGAGGTCGAGCTGACTCCCCAGGGCACGCTGGCCGAGCGGCTGCGGGCCGGGGGCGCCGGCATCCCGGCCTTCTTCACCGCCACCGGCGTCGGGACCCAGGTCGCGGACGGCGGCCTGCCCTGGCGCTACGCCGACGACGGCACCGTGGCGATCGCGTCGCCGGCCAAGGAGACCCGCGAGATGGAGTTCCTCGGCCAGACCCGCAGCTACGTCCTCGAGCGGGCGATCGCCCCGGACTTCGGGCTGGTCCGGGCCCTGCGGGGGGACCGGCACGGCAACCTGGTCTTCCACGAGAGCGCGCGCAACTTCAACCCGCTGTGCGCGATGGCCGGCCGGGTCACGATCGCCGAGGTCGAGGAGCTGGTCGAGCCGGGCGACCTCGATCCCGACTCCGTCCATCTGCCCGGCATCTACGTCCAGCGCGTCGTCCCGCTCTCGGCCGACCAGGTCGCGGACAAGCGGATCGAGCGGCGTACGACCCGGGAGCGATGACATGGCCCGGACCGGCGAAGGAGCTCAGCGATGGCACTGACCCGCGAGGAGATGGCCGCCCGGGCGGCCCGCGAGCTGACCGACGGCTCGTACGTGAACCTCGGGATCGGCCTGCCGACGCTGGTGCCGAACTACGTGCCGGACGACGTCGAGATCGTCCTCCAGTCCGAGAACGGCATCCTCGGCGTCGGCGCGTATCCCCTTGCGGGACAGGAGGATCCGGACCTGATCAACGCCGGCAAGGAGACCGTGACGCTGCGTCGCGGCGCGTCCTTCTTCGACTCCGCGACGAGCTTCGGCATGATCCGCGGGGGCAAGGTCGACGCGGCCATCCTCGGTGCGATGCAGGTCAGCGCGACCGGTGACATCGCCAACTGGATGATCCCCGGCAAGATGGTCAAGGGCATGGGCGGCGCCATGGACCTGGTCCACGGTGCGCGGCACGTGATCGTCCTGATGGAGCACGTGGCCCGTGACGGCACCCACAAGGTCGTCTCCGAGTGCACGCTGCCACTCACCGGCCAGCGCGTGGTCCACCGGATCATCACGGACCTCTGCGTGCTGGACGTCACCGACGGCGGCCTGGTCCTGCGCGAGCTCTCGCCCGGTGTCACCGTCGAGGAGGTGCGCGAGAAGACCGGCGCGCCGGTCACGGTGGGCGATGGCGTGGCCGGCTAGGCCATCGCGTCGAAGATCTCCCACCCGTGACCGCCGATGGCGCCCGGCGTGCCGTAGCCGGAACCGTTGCCCGCGAACATGATCAGCGTGCCCGCTGCCTTGTCGACGGCCAGCAGGTCGGGGTGGCCGTCGCCGTTCCAGTCGCCCGGGCTGGTGAGCAGGGAGTAGGCGTTGTCCCGGCCGCCGAGTGACACGCCGTTGGCGAAGCCGCCCTTGCCGTTGCCGGCGTAGAGCCACAGCGCGCCGGTGGCCTTGTTGCGGGCGACCAGGTCCGGGTGGTGGTCGCCGTTGACGTCGCCGGCCCCGACGATCGCGTTCATGACCGACCAGCCGCCCCCGATCCGGATGCCGTTGTGGACGCCACCGGCGCCGTTGCCGGGATAGATCCGCAGGTCGCCCGTGGAGGCCACGACCCCGGCCAGGTCGGGGATCCCGTCGCCGGTGACGTCCCCCATGGGGGCCATCATCGAGAAGATCTGGAAGCCCCGGCCGATCCGGGTGGGTGCGCCGACCCAGCCGTTGCCGTCACCGGGGTAGAGCCAGAGGTTCCCGTCGTCCGTGTTCATGGCCACCAGGTCGGCCCGGCCATCGCTGTCGAGGTCGCCGGCCAGCATCAGGTCGGACATCGCCTGCCAGCCGCTGCCGCGGCTCTGCACGCCGACGAAGCCGCCGGTGCCCCTGCCGTCGTAGACGCGCAGCGCGCCGGTGCCGGTCTCTCGCACCAGCAGGTCCGGGTGCCCGTCGCCGCTGAGGTCGTGGCTCGGAGGCGTCGGAACGGTCCACCAGATCGACAGCAGCCCGGCGGCGTGCGCGAAGGTCGAGCCGCTGACCGTCTGGCTCCCGGAGGTGCCGACCACCTCGACGCTCTCGGTCCGGCCGCCCCAGACGCCGTGCCCGTCCCGGGAGACCACGCGGACGCCGGTCACGGTGCCGACCCCGGGGAAGGCCTTGTGCAGGCTCGACCCCGAGACGGTGTCGGTCCAGGAGTGCGGGTAGGACGAGGCCGCGCCGTCGTACGGGTCGGCCTTGGCCACGAGGTAGGGCTCGCCGCCGGAGACGGTGTAGCCGCCGTTGCTGGCGCTGAACTCGGTCTCGGCCAGGTCGCCCTTGTAGGTCAGCATCCGGCCGGCCGTGGCCGCCACGGCGGCATTCGTCGACGAGGCCTCCCCGCCGGTGCCGTGGAAGACCTGGCAGCTCGTCGAGTCGCAGATGTCCCACTGGTGGGTGGCGCCGATGACCTGGCGGTAGTGCGCGGCGTACGTCCGGGCGGCGACGCTCTGCGCCTCGAGGGCCTGGGTGGCCCAGCTCGCAGGCATCTCCGAAGCCACCACGCCGTAGAGGTAGTTGGTCATCGACATGACGCCGACCGTGCGCAGGCCGGTGGAGTAGAGCGCGCCGCGGACGCCACCGCGGATGCCCTCGGTGCCGCCGCCGGGCAGACCCAGCGTGACGGCGGACGACCCGTAGTTCGAGCAGGTACTGGACCGGGTGAAGGTCGCGTAGCTCCCGCCGAGCTTGAGCCCCGAGGTGTGCCAGCCGCCGTCCCGGTAGTACTGCAGGACGACCTGGGAGCTGCTGCGGGCCAGCCGCCAGGCGTGGATGTCGGAGCTGGTGGACAGCACGTTGCGCTCGGTGCCGTCGTGGCAGATGGTCAGGCCGCTGGCGGGATAGACCTTCGCGTTGTCGTCGTCGTCCGCGCCGATCTCGACCCGCATGGTGGGGTCGGTCAGGTGCGAGAGCGTGGTGCCCTGGTAGTAGAAGGCCAGGATGCTGGAGTAGCTCAGCCCCTCGGTGGCCGCGCCGTAGGCGCCCCACTGGGACATGCCGCGGCCGTGGCCGAAGCCGTGGCCGGAGACAGAGAGCGTCGTGATCGCCTTGGCGCTCGCCGGGACCGCCCGGATCCGGGACGGCCCGAACGCCGCGCCGCCGATCGAGGCGCTGACCAGGACGGCCACCAGGCCGGCGGTCGCGGTGGCCATGCACCAGACGCCGCGCGAGCGGCGCCGGGCCTCGTCGATCCTGCTGTCAGCCCAGCTCACGACCAGCCACCCTCGGGTTCACGACGAGGGACCGGGACCCGGCGTACCCGCCTGTGCTCACACCGCTCCAGAGCCCGAGGGCCCCGTCGGTCTGCCGGAACACCACGTCCGTGAGCCCGTCGCCGTCGACGTCGCCGGCTGCGACCAGCCGGGCCACCGCGGACGTGCTCGTGCGCACGACGTGCGGGCTGAGCAGCCGCCCCGGGCCGTCGCCGGGGAAGACCAGCAGCTCGCCGCCGGTGCCCTCGCGCGCGATCACGTCCGGCGCGGCACCAGGATCGTTGGGTCCCACCCCGAGAATGTCGGTCATTCCGGCCATGCCTGTAGCCAGCAGGACCCGGTTTGTGAATCCGCCGGTCGACGTCATCGGGTAGAGGTAGAGGTCGCCGGTGGATGCCTGGCGGGCCAGGAGGTCGGGTACGCCGTCCATGGTCATGTCCCCGGCCGGGGCCACGAGGTTCATGGTGTCCCAGCCGCTGCCGCCGATCTTGCGCGGTGCGGCCGCGGCGCCGGCCTGGCCCGCGTCGTCCCAGAGCATGAGGGTGCCGGCGGACGTCCGGGCCAGGACCTCGGACGTGCCGTCGTGGTCGAGATCGCCCAGCACGAAGGGGCTGATCGCTCCGGTCAGGTCGACCGGTGTCGTTCCCACCGCGCTGTACTCCCGCTGGCCGGTGCCGGCGTAGACCCGCAGCTGGCCGCCGATCACCGCGACCACGTCGGTGTGCCCGTCGCCGTCGACGTCGACGCCGCCGGTGAGGGCGGTGGCGTGCTGCCATCCGGCGCCCCAGGTCAGCCGGGAGCCGAAGTCGCCCGTCCCGGTGCCGAAGTACGTCCGCATCCGACCGGTCCGGGCCTCGCGGGCGACCAGGTCCAGATGTCCGTCGCCGTCCAGGTCGCGCATGCCCACCAGGTCGATCGTGGCCTGCCAGCCGGTGCCGATCTGGCGGGGCGAGCCGAACCGCCCGTTGCCCAGGCCCGGATAGAACCGCTGGACCCCGGTCGAGGCCACGACGGTGACCAGGTCGATGTGGCCGTCACCGTCGGAGTCGCCGACGCCGGTCATCTGCGACATAGCGGTCCATCCCGAGGCGCCGACGACCCGCTGGCCGGCGATCCAGCCGTGACCGTCGCCGCTGTAGAGGACGAGCTGGCCCGAGCCGGTGACGCCCAGGAGGTCCGCATGGCCGTCACCGTCCAGGTCACCCGGCGCGAGCAGCCGGCGGATGCCGCCCCACCCCGACCCGTGCACCGACATCGTCGGGAAGTGACCCGTGCCGTCGCCCGGGTAGACGCGGATCCGGCCGGTCGACGGCTCGCGGGCCACCAGGTCCGGCCGGCCGTCGCCGGTCAGGTCCGGGCTCGCGGTCACCAGGTCGAGCTTGTCCCAGCCCGAGGCGCCGACGACGCGCGCGGAGCCGGCGACCGGCAGGGTGGAGTCCGTCGCCACGATGGCCGACGAGCCACCGGGCTGGCGGGCCAGCAGGTCGGGGGTGGCGTTGGCGTCCAGGCTGCGACCCAGCGCCGGCCGCGGGCAGCGTGCCCATCCGGGACGCCGTCCCGGAGCGGATCTGCGGCAGCAGGGCGTAGAGGTAGCGGCCCGGGCAGGCGGTCGAACCGACGTCTCGATGCCCGGAGATCCGGTTGATGGAGTTGCCGTTGAGCGTGACCTTGCCGGTGGCGGGTACGCCGTGCAAGGAGAGCTTCCAGGCGAACAGGCGCTGATAGGCGCTCACGATGGCCGAGGGCACGTGCGCGACGTCGAAGTTGCCGATGGCCGACATGGCGAACGAGTTCGAGTTGTAGTTGCGGGTGTGCGCGCCGACGACCGGCAGGGCGATGCCGCCGTACCGGCCCTCCCAGATCCGGCCGAAGCGGTCGACCAGGAAGTTGTAGCCGATGTCGTTCCAGCCGCGGCCGTTGACGTGGAAGGCGTAGATGCCGCGGATGATCGCCGGCACCTGCCCGGCCGAGTAGTTGTTCTCGCTCACCGTGTGGTGCACGAACGCGGCCTGGATCGCGCCGTACTCCACCGTCCCCTTGCGCAGCTTCTCGTCGGCTCCCCACGACTTGCGGGAGTAGATCGTCGGCTGGGCCGCGGCGGCCTGGGCCGCCCCCGCCGTGGCGGTGCCGGCGCTCGCGTCGGCGTCGCTCGTCCCGGGATCGACGACGTCCACGGTGGCCCCGGCCGGTGCCGTCCCGCTCGCTGTGTCCAGGCGGACCTGGACCGCGCTGGCATCGGTCACCACGTACGGCTGGGTTCCGCCCCGCTCGTGCGCCGCCTCGGCCGTGCCGGGATCGGGGTCGTGTCCGTCGTCGGAGTCCAGGGCCTGCCAGGCCGACCAGGAGCCGTGGGTCGAGGTCCGCACCATCAGGCGGGCGTCGGACGGCATGGCGCCCTCGGGCCAGGTCGCCCCGACGACCGAGATCCCGGAGGGGACCGCGACGGCGGGGGTGAGCGCAGCGGTGGCCAGCGCGCTGGACGGCTTCGCGGCCAGGGCCGAGCGGGCCGAGGCCCGGGCGACGCCGGCGCTCGGGGCCGCCAGCGCGCCGGCGAGGGCGGCGCCCGCAGCGTCGACCCGGGCGAGCGGCGTGCTGTGCTGGGTCGGCGCCACGGCGTGCGGCGCCGGGCCGCTGGACCGGCCGGCCGCGATCGCCGGCGTCGCCACGGCCAGGCCCGTGGCGGCCACCACGACGACGGTCAGGCCCGCGGCGCGCCGGGTGCCGCGGTGGCGCACGCTCGATCGGACTGGCGGGCATGGCGGCAGGGCGGGAACACGACGCATGGGGTACAGAGTCCGTGACTGTTGTTGCCTGTGCAACCCATTGGGGCTACATCTGAGACACGATGTGCCGCGACGATTACAGAGAGTTCGTTTTTTCGAGCTGACCCTGCGCAAACGGGTGACACTCCGGTCGTGATCTGCTCTGAGTCCTCCCAGGACTCAGAGCAGATCGCGCGCGAGACCTGTGCCGTCGCGCTCAGACGCTGCAGATTTCACTTGCTTTCTGGCCTGCGCCGGGCCCGTGCGACCTGATGCCCGACTGCGCAGCGTGACTTTCATCGCGACGTACGGCGTGACCAAAAGAGCTGACCAAAGAGCTGACCGGAAGCGCTAGATGATCGGCGGGCGGCCGAGGCGGGTCATCCGCCAGGCCGTCCGCCAGCGCATCGGGGCTCGCTCGCCCGGGTCGGTCCGCCAGCCCTCGACGAAGCCGGCGGCCCAGGTGCGCAGGAGGGCGATCCGGCGGGTGCGCAGCACGGTCAGCGCGGTCCAGACGCCGAGGTAGACCGGGACGAGAGGCCAGGGCAGCCGGCGCCGGGCCAGCCAGACCCGGTTGCGGGCGTTCATCCGGTAGTACGACGCGTGCCGGGCCGGGGTGGTGGCCGGGTGGTACATCAGGACGTCCGCGTCGTAGCGGATCCGCCAGCCGGCGTCGAGCGCGCGCCAGGCCAGGTCGGTCTCCTCGTGGGCGTAGAAGAAGGCATCGGGCAGGCCGCCGCAGCTCGTCAGGACGTCGCGGCGCACCACGCTCGCACCGCCGAGGAAGGTCGTCACCTCGGCCGAGGCCAGCGGGTCGTCGACCCGGATGCGCGGGACGTGCCGGCGCTGCGTGCTGCCGGTCTCGGGGTCCGCTATCCGCAGCGAGACGATGCCCAGCCGCGGGTCGGCGGCGAACGCGCGGCGCAGCCGCTGGGCGGCATCGGCCTGCGGGAGCCAGCCGTCGTCGTCGAGGAACAGCACCAGGTCGGCGGAGCCGGCCGCCGCACCGGCGTTGCGCCCCGCCGGGATGCCGACATTCTCCGCGAGGGCCACACCCCGCACCCCGGCCGGCACCTCGGGCAGTGGTACGCCGTTGGCCACGACGACGATCTCGACCGGATCCCCTTGCTGAGCAACGACACTGGCGATCGCCCGGCCCAGCTCGACCGGCCGGTCGCCCATCGTGAGGATCACGCAGTCGACGCTGAGGCCGTCCCCGGCCGGTGGACGAGCAGGGATCGGGCCCGTCACTGGAGCCGTCGCGAGGCCAGGATGCTGGCCAGGTGCAGCACCGTCATGGTCGCCGCGATGCCGAGCATCAGCCCGGCCAGGACACGCGCGCCGTGCAGCTCCCCGGTCGAGGCGTCGACGACCGCGGCGATCAGGAGCAGGAACGAGGACTCGAGGGCACCGGTCAGCTGATGGACCTTCAGGAGCGAGGCCACCCGTCGCACGGCGCCCAGGGCAGCACTGCGGGGGGCCGCGGCCTCGTCACCGGCCGCCGGACGCCCGGACCGGACCCGCGCGACGTCCACCAGGTCGGTCTCGGCCTTGACCAGCACCGCGAACAGGCCGGCCGCCACGCCCGCCGTCGACCAGCCGCCGAGGTGCTGGCCGCCGGCGCGGAAGCCGTACGCCGACAGCAGGGCCGCCTCGACCAGGTAGTGGCCGACCCGGTCCAGGTACACCCCGGTCACGCTCGTCGTCCGGCGCCAGCGCGCGACCTCGCCGTCGCAGAGGTCGAGCAGGAAGTAGACCTGCACCCCCACGAAGGCCGCGACCGCCCAGGCCAGGCCCCCGAGCCCCGCGGCCACCGCGGCGAGCAGCCCGACGACGATCATCAGGCCGGTCAGCTGGTTGGCCGAGACGGGGGTCCGCAGCAGCTCACGGGTGATCGGCAGCGAGACCTTGCGCAGCAGCAGCCGGGCCAGCCAGTGCTCGGCGTTGCGGCGGGACATCGTCGACTCGGGCTGGGCAACGGACCGCAGCTCGGCCAGGGTCGGTCGGGCCGCCGGTCCCGGCTCCGTCACGCTGGTCTCCCGTCACTGCCGTAGGCCGCATGGCGCGCCGACGGCGCCTGCCCGCCCGAGCGTACAAACGACCGCCACCACGTCACGCTGTCGAGCGCCGTCAGCAGGGCGGCCAGGACCCCGAGGACCAGCAGGGCCGCCCGCAGACCGGCCGGCGGCAGCGCCAGTACCAGCACGCCGACCACCAGCACGCGCACCGGCCAGCCGACCCTCCCCAGCCAGCCCTCGTCACCGCCGGCCTCGGCCAGCCGCTGGCGGTAGACGACGTCGTACTGGTGGAGGGCCACGGCCGCCAGCAGGAGGTACGCGGCGGGGAGGGCGCCCGGCCGGTGCCAGCCGACCAGCAGCGCCAGGCCGCCCTGTTCCAGCGCCCGGGCGGCGGCCGGCGTCAGCCAGCCCAGCCGCCCCGACGGGGCCACCACCGGAAGCAGGCCGAGGTCCACCTGTGCGCGGAGGCGCTCGCCGACGACGGCGCTGCGGGGCCGGGCCGGCCCCCGCCGCAGGACGAGCCGCCCGAACCGCCCCGCGAAGGTGTACGCCGCCGACAGGCAGCCGCCGGCCAGGAGCAGCCCCAGGGCCCACCGCGCACCGACCAATGGCGCCAGCACGGCGAGTGCGATGGTTCGCTCGCCGACCGGCAGGATCACGCTGCGCTTGACCCACACCAGCCACGGGCGCGACGACGTGCGGCCGGACCAGGTCGCCACCGGATCGACCGGGGCCCCGGCACCTGGCGGCTGCAGGACATCGTCGGAAACCGTTGCGGCATAACCGAAGTCGACGAAATGCCGAAAGACCAGCACGGCAAAGGCCGCCGCTGCGAGACCCCAGGCGGAGGGGTGCGCGCCGTAGGCCAGCCCGGCGTAGACGGCGTACTCCTTGAGCCGGTCGGACCCGACATCGAGCCAGCCGCCGAGAGGGGAGAAGGTCCGGGTGTACCGCGCGACCTCGCCGTCCACGCAGTCGATGACGAGGGAGAGCAGGAGCAGCAGTGACCCGGCCAGCCGCCACCCCAGGCCGCCGCCGGCGTACGACCCGGCCGCCAGCAGTCCCAGGAGGCACGAGGCGCCCGTCACGACCGCCGGGCGGATCCCCAGCGCCACCGCCCGCCGGGTCAGCTGCCGCGACAGCGGGCGGACCAGGAACGTCGACAGGAAGCCGTCGTCGGCCCGCGAGGACCGCAGCAGCCGGACCGCCGCCTCGTCGACCTCCTGCTCGGCCGTCAGCGCCGCCGCCAGCGACCGGGGGCCGCCGACCATCACGAGCGGCAGGTCGCCCGGGCCCAGCTGGCGGACCCGGTACCCGCCCGCGGCCGCCGTCGCCGCCAGCACGGTGAGCGAGGAGCCGGTGGGCGCGCTGCGCAGGGCCCGGAGGAGCAGGTCGGTCGTGGCGCGGTCCCGTAGCGCCGCCGGGTGCAGGCGCACCGCGACCGCGCGGCCGCCGTCGGACTGCAGCACGCAGGAGTCGTCGCGCGGGTCGGCGACGACGTCGCCGTACGTCGTCGGCAGGGCCAGCGCGGCGGCGTCGACCAGGCAGAGTGCCCGCTCCTCCGGCTCCACCGCCGCGGCCTGCTCGGCCGGCAGAGCGGTGGTCGGTGCGGTGGTCGGTGCGGAGCTCAGTCCGGAGATCAGCGCGGAGATCCCCGCGGCCCCGGTGACGACGCCGGACAGCTCGCCGCCCTCCGCGACGGCGCGGTCGCCGACCTCTTGAGCCAGGGTGCGGCCGCCGGGCAGCTCGAGCCGGTCGGCCGGTCGCTCGCCCGGCCGCGGGTCGAGCAGGAGCACGACGCGCGGCTCGGCGGTCACTTCGCCGGTCGTCCGATGTCGGCGTTGTAGGCCTCGATCGTCTCCTCGATCGGGCCGTCGGTGATCAGCTCGCCCTGGCGCAGGTAGAGCCCCCGGGTGCAGAAGCGGCGCAGGTCGGCCTCGCTGTGCGAGACCAGGAAGAGGGTCCGGCCGCCCTTGACCAGCTCGTCCATCCGGACGTAGCACTTCTCGCGGAACCGCTTGTCACCGACGGCCAGCACCTCATCGACCAGGATGATCGGCTCGTCCAGGGTCGTGACGACGGAGAAGCCGAGCCGCACCTGCATGCCACTGGAGAAGTGCCGGAACGGCGTGTCGAGGAAGTCCCCGATCTCGGCGAAGTCGACGATGCTGTCGAACCGGTCCTGGATCTGCTTCTTGGACAGGCCGTGCAGGCCGGCCGTGAGCCAGATGTTGTCCCGGGCCGTGAGGTCGCCGACGAAGCCGCCCGTCAGCTCGATCAGCGGGGCGACGCCGGCCCGGATCTCGGCGGTGCCCTCGTCGGGGATCATCACGCCGGCGATCAGCTTGAGCAGCGTGCTCTTGCCGCAGCCGTTGGCGCCGACCAGCCCGACGGCCTCGCCCTCCTCGACCTCGAAGGAGACGTTGCGCAGGGCCCAGAAGGTCCCCTTGGGCGAGGTGCTCTTGCGCTTGAGGATGATCTCGCGGGCCGAGAGCCGCCGGCGCCGGTTGCGATGGAACTCGATGCCGAGGTCCCGCGCCTCGATGAGCGACATCAGATCTCCTTCAGCATGGCGCTCTGGAGCCGGTCGAACACGAAGACCCCGACGACCAGGAGCAGGAAGCTGATCAGGACCGACAGGCCGACGGCGTGCCAGCCGGCGAACTGGGTCGGGAAGGCCATCGACCGGAAGATCTCGATCACGCCGGTCAGCGGGTTGAACAGGAAGATGTGCTGCTGGCTCGTGCTCAGGCTCTTCAGCCCGTAGACGATCGGCGACATGTAGAACAGCACCCGCAGGACGATCCGGACGATCCGCTGCAGGTCACGGACCAGCACGGTCGCCGCCGCCAGGGTCAGCCCGATGCCGGTCAGCAGGACCGCCTCGAGCAGGATCCCGAGCGGGAAGTAGACGACGTAGTGCGAGGGCCGGACGCCGTACACGATCATGAACAGCACGACGACGGGCAGCGAGAAGATGTACTCGAGCCCCTTGGACCCGACCGTCTTGAGCACCCAGATCTCGCGCGGGATGTTGGTCGAGCGGACCAGCCGGCTGTCGGTGACCAGAGCCTTGGTGGCGTCGCTGACGGTCGCGCTGAACCACTGCCAGGCGAGCAGGCCCAGGATGAGGAAGACGATGTAGGGCTGCTCGCCCTTGCGGTTGCGGTGGAAGACCTCGGTGAAGACGAACCAGTAGACGCCGGTCATCATCAGCGGGTCGAGGACCGTCCACACGTAGCCCAGCACGGAGCCGGCGTAGCGGACCTTGAGGTCACGCACGATCAGCAGCCACAGGACCCGGCGGTACGAGACAACCGCTCGGGTGCGACGCACCAGCAGCATGTTCTCCGCACTCCTCACCGACTGCTGTGACCAGTGCCAGAACCCCCGCCGGTCACCGGCCGGAAGTTATCACGCGCCGGAGCACGTGCCCGGCCACGACCCGCGTGCGGGCTACCCTGGCCGTCCGACTTCCGGCACGAGACGAGGACGCGTGAGCGAGCACTCCCCCGCGGTCCAGGTGACCATCCTGGCGGCCGGCATGGGCACCCGGCTGGGCCGCCCGTTCCCCAAGCCCCTGACCCGCCTGGACGACGGCCGCAGCATCCTCGAGCAGCAGCTGGCGAACGTCGAGGCCGCGTTCGGCCCCGATGCGCGGGTCACCATCGTGGTGGGCTTCAAGCTCGAGCTGGTGATGGAGGCGGCCCCGGACGCGGTCTTCGTCTACAACGAGAGCTACGACCAGACCAACACCAACAAGAGCCTGCTCAAGGCCCTGCGCGCCTCCCACGAGGGCGGCGTCGTGTGGATGAACGGCGACGTGGTGTTCGACCCCGAGGTCCTGCGCCGGCTCGCGCCGTACCTCGCCTCGGACCAGTCGGTCATCGCGGTCAACACCGCCGCGACGGCCGAGGAGGAGGTCAAGTACACGGTCGACGGCGAGGGGTTCGTCCGCGAGCTGTCCAAGTCGGTGCGGGACGCCCTCGGCGAGGCGGTCGGGATCAACTTCGTCAGCGGGCGGGACAAGGCCGCGCTGGTCCGGCGGCTGGACGCCTGCGACGAGCAGGACTACTTCGAGCGGGGCATCGAGGTGGCGATCGCCGAGGACGGCATGCGGGTGACGCCGGTCGACATCTCCGACCTGTTCGCGGTCGAGGTCGACTTCGAGGAGGACCTGACCCGCGCCAACGCCGTACGCCGTGTGGTCGGCTGAGCCCGGCCGCCGGGTCCGGCCGGCTCGGTTAGCCTGAAGGGCACCGGCAGCAGCAGGACGAGGAGCTTCATCGATGGGCGTACGTGCGCTGCGCAATGCCCTCGCGGCACGCACGCCCCCGGAGGTCGTCCTCGCCGCGTCGCGGCTGCGCCACGGTGAGACCCGGCCGCAGCGCTGGGCGTCCGTTCGGCTGGGACGTCGTACGCCCGCGCCGACAGGTGGCGTCGCGGTCCCGGGCCGCCCGGCCGACGGCGCCCCGGTCACGGCCTTCTGCGCGGTCGGAGCCATGCGGGCCAACCTGCTGGCCGTCACCGGTGCGCTGGCTGCCGCCGGCGTCGCCCACGCCGTGCTGGAGGCGGCCGTGATGCGGCGGCCGGTGGTGGTGGTGACGGGCGACCTGGCCGACGCTGCTCGGGCGGCGCTCGCGGAACGGCTGCCGGCCGGGGTCCAGGTGCGGTCGGTCGGCCCCAGGGTGTTGCGTGTCTTCACCGTCCACGCGGCCGGGGGCGTCGTCCTCGGCGGGGCCGACCTCGGCTGCGACCTCGAGCTGTGGGCGCTCGACGGCGGCACCGCAGTGGCGCCACGGCCGAACCGATGGGCGTCCCACCTGACCGCCGACGAGCGCCGGCCGGTCGAGGCGGTCGTCGGGGGCGACCGGCTCACGACGTACGACGGCCTGCTCCGGCCCCACGTCATGGACGTGACCTTCCCCGTCGACGCGGTCTACACGTGGGTTGACGGCAGCGACCCGGCGTGGGTCGCCCGCAAGGACGCGGCCTGGGCCCAGAGTCACCCCGGCGAGCGACACCCGTTGTCCGCCAACGCCTCCCGCTTCACCTCGCGCGAGGAGCTGCGCTACTCGCTGCGCTCGCTCGAGATGTACGCCGGCTGGGTGCGCCGGGTGTTCCTGGTCACCGACCAGCAGGTCCCGGACTGGCTCCGGAGCGACCACCCGGACCTCACCGTCGTCGACCACCGCGACATCTTCCCGGCCCCGGCCGACGGCACCTCGGTCCTGCCGACCTTCAACTCGCACGCGATCGAGGCCCGGCTGCACCACATCGAGGGCCTGGCCGAGCACTACCTCTACCTGAACGACGACGTGTTCTTCGGCCGGCCGGTGGCGCCCGAGCTGTTCTTCCTCGCCAGCGGTGCCAGCTCGTTCTTCCTGACCCCCGCCACCATCGACCTCGAGCCGCCCACGGCCGCCGACCTGCCGGTCGACGCCGCGGCCAAGGTCAGCCGCCAGCTGATCGAGAAGGAGTTCGACCGCGCCGTGACGATGAAGTTCCAGCACGTCGCCCACCCCCAGCGTCGGGACGTCATGACCGACCTGGAGACGCGGTTCGCCGGGGAGCTGGACCGGACCGTGGCGCAGCGCTTCCGCCACCCGAGCGACGTCTCCGCGGCCGCCTCCCTGTCGCACTACTACGGCTTCGTGACCGAGCGGGCGGTGCCCGGCCGGCTCAGCTACCTCTACTGCGACATCCACGAGCGCCGGGCGCCGGTCAAGCTCCAGCGGCTGGCCCGCAACCGTGATGCCGACATGTTCTGCCTCAACGACGTCACCGGTGTCCCGGCCGGCCGGCACGACGCGGAACGCCTGGTCCGGGACTTCCTCCCCGCCTATTTCCCCGTGCCGAGCCGGTTCGAGGCCGCTGCGGGCGGAGGCCGGCCATGACGGCCAGGGCGGGGCGCGTGGTGTCCAAGGCCCGCCGCGCGGTGCCGTTGGCGCGCAGCAGGGTGTCCGCGGTGCGGCACGCGGGCGAGCGGCTGTCCCGCCTGCGCGGGTCGGGGTCGCTCCCCCGGACCCGCGTCGCCACCGGCCTGGGGCGGCGCCTGGACGTTCGCCATGAGGGCGCAGAGCTGTTGCTGGACATGGCCTTCCGTCCGGACCTGGTCGCCCACGAGGTCTGGGGGCGCGTGGTCGGCGGCACCGAGTGGACCCGGCTCGGCGAGAGCCGGCCGAGCGGCGCCAGCGGCTGCTACTCGGCGCGATGTGACCTGCGCGCCCTGCTGGCCGCGGTCGGCCAGCCCGCGACCGTGCAGGTCTTCGTCGACATCGACCTGCCCCTCGACGACGTGCGGGCCCTGGAGGCCGAGGCCGAGCTGGCCCTGATCGCGGTGCCCGGTCGGCCGCCGCGGGACGGCCGCGGTCGCTACCGGCTGCAGCTCGGCGACTTCCTGGACACGCGGTGGGAGGCGGCTCACGAGGAGAGCGTCGACGGCCGCCTCCTCGCGGCGTACCCGACCTCGACCGGGCACGTCGCGGTCAAGGTCGACCTCCCGCTGCCCCAGTCCGGCGCCGTCTACGTCACCAGGCTGGACGCCTCCGGCGAGGGTCGGCTGCGCATGGTCGGGACGATCGAGACGCTGCACGGCGACGTGACGTCGGCGACGCTGGTGCTGAAGGGCCGGACGACCGACGTGCGCTTCGCCCAGCCGGTCCCGGTGGTCCACGACGACGCGCGGGTCCGGCGGTCGTTCGGGCTGCGGTCCTACCCGTTCGACGTCACGCTGGCCTGGGCGAGCACGTTGGACGTCGCGGCCGAGGACGACATCCTGGACGCCTGGATGGAGCTCGAGACGCTCCAGAGCCCGGAGCCGTTCGATGTGCGCATCGGCAAGACCCGGTTCTGGGCGAGGTACCGCTCGAAGGCCGGTACCGGCCGGTACGACGGGCGGGCCGCTCTGCTGACGCCGTACTACACGTTCAAGGCCAAGCGGACGTCGTTCCACCTCAACGTCTTCGACTCGGAGACGATGGACTACCTGCGCCGCTCCGTCCGGCGGCGGCACGTGATGCGCTGGGCCCACCGCGGCCGGCCGATCTGGCTCGTCGGGGAGATGCCCTACAAGGCCCAGGACACCGGCCTGGCGTTCTTCCGCTACCTGCGCGAGCACCACCCGGAGATCGACGCGTACTACGTGATCGACCCGGACTCCCCCGAGGCCCGCAACGTCGCACCGCTGGGCAACGTGCTGGCCTACCGCTCCAAGGAGCACATCCGGGCCACGCTGCTCGCGGACCGGGTCTTCAGCAGCCACCACCCGGACTTCCTCTACCCGGTGCGCACCAAGGGGTTCCGTCGATCGGTCCGGGCCACGAAGGTGTTCCTCCAGCACGGCGTCATGGGCACCAAGTGGATGGTCCCGAACTACGGCCGGACCGTCGACGGCTTCGAGACGGACCTCTTCATCGTGAGCTCGGAACGCGAGAAGGAGTACATCGTCGGGGACTTCGGCTACGAGGCCCGCGACGTGGCGGTCACCGGTCTCTCCCGGTTCGACACGCTGCTCGCGCCGGACACGCCGGTCCTGCGGCAGCTGCTGATCCTGCCCACCTGGCGGGACTGGCTGACCGACGTCGACGCCTATCTCTCGTCGGAGTACCACCAGCGCTGGACCGACCTGCTGCACGACCCGCGGCTGCACGCGCTGGCCGCCGATCAGGGCCTGGAGATCGTGTTCTGCCTGCACCCCAACATGCAGCGGTTCACGTCGCTCTTCTCCGACGTGCCCGTGCGGGTCATCAGCCAGGGCGAGGTCGACGTCCAGCACCTGATGAAGCAGAGCGCGGTCCTCGTGACCGACTTCTCCAGCGTCGGCTTCGACTTCAGCTTCCTGCACCGGCCGGTCGTCTACTACCAGTTCGACCAGACCCGCTTCCTCGGCCCCAAGGGCTCGCACCTCGACCTCGACTCGGAGCTGCCCGGCCCGATCGTCTTCACCGCCGACGACGTCCTGGCCGAGCTGGAGTCGTTGTCCCGCAACGACTTCACGATGGACGGCACCTACCTGCGGCGGGCCGACCGGTTCATCGCCCACCGCGACCGCCGCAGCTCCGAGCGGATCTTCGAGGCCGGCTCGCAGGTGCGCTCGCGCAACACCTGGCTGCGCCGACTGGTCTCCGGCGAGGTCCCCACCTCGGGAGTGCGGTTCCTGCGCCGGAGCCGCTACTACTACCCGGCGATGCGGCTGATGCTGCGCGTCCTGCGCCGGTTGCCCGCGGACGACAACCTGATCGTCTTCGAGAGCGGCGTCGGCCGGCAGTACGCCGACAGCCCGCGGTACGTCTTCGAGGAGCTGGTCCGGCGCGGCAGCCCGATGCGCAAGGTCTGGGCCTACTCCGGCAAGATCCACCACCGCGACGACCTGACCCACGTGGTGCCGCGCCTGTCGCCGGCGTACTTCTGGTACCTGGGTCGCGCGCGCTACTGGGTCAACAACCAGAACTTCCCCCACTACGTCCGCCGGCGGCCGGACGGCGTCTACCTGCAGACCTGGCACGGCACGCCGCTGAAGCGGATGCTGCACGACCTCGACGTCATCGTCGGGCGGGACGAGGGCTACGTCGACCGGGTCACGACGGCCGCCCAGCAGTGGAGCCTGCTGGCCTCGCCGAGCCCGTGGGCCACCGACCGGATGCGCAGCGCGTTCCGCTACCAGGGCCCGGTGGTCGAGGTCGGCTACCCGCGCAACGACGTGTTCTTCCGCCCGGACCGCGACGAGGTCGCGAGCCAGCGTCCGGCGCCGGCTGGGCATCGCCGCCAGGCAAGACGGTGGTGCTCTACGCGCCGACGTTCCGCGACGACCAGGCCTCCAGCGCAACGAGTTCACCTTCCGGCTGCCCCTGGACCTGGAGACGCTGAGCTCGACGCCTGGGCGACGACGTCGTCTTCCTGATCCGGCAGCACGGGCTGGTGCGGTCGAGGCTGGACATCCCCGAGGAGCTGGCGACGTCGGTCAAGGACGTGTCGAGCTACCCGGAGATCCAGGAGCTCTTCCTGGCCAGCGACGTGCTCGTCACCGACTACTCCTCGGTGTTCTTCGACTTCGCCTGCCTGCGCCGCCCGATCATCTTCTTCGCCTACGACCTCGAGAGCCTACCGCGACGAGCTGCGCGGCTTCTACCTCGACTACGAGACCGAGCTGCCAGGGCCGGTGGTGACGACGGAGAAGGAGCTCTACGACGCGCTGCTCTCCCTGCCCGCCGTGAGTGCGGAGTACGGCGCCCGCTACGACGCGTTCATCGAGCGGTTCAGCCCGCGCGACGACGGCGGCGCGGCCGCCCGGCTGGTCGACGAGATGCTCGCGCAGGGCCCGCGGCCGCAGAAGGGCCGGTAGGCGGTGGCGGTCAAGGTGAGCGTCGTCGTACCGGTCTACAACCCGGGCCCGAACATCGACGGCCTGGTCGAGTCGCTGGCGGCCCAGAGCCTGCCGGCCGGCCAGCTCGAGGTCGTCTTCGTCGACGACGGCTCGACCGACGGCACGGCCGAGCGCCTGCAGGAGACCTGCGCGCGGCACCCGAACATGCGGGTCGTCACCATCCCCAACTCCGGCTGGCCGGGACGTCCCCGCAACGTCGGGACCGACCTGGCCGAGGGAGAGTACGTCTTCTACTCCGACAACGACGACTACCTCTTCCCCGAGGCGATGGAGCGGATGTACGCGCTGGCGGCGCGGAACCGGTCGGACATCGTCTACGGCAAGGTCGTGCGTCTCGGCCGCCCCGGCGAGCCGCCACCCAGCCGGAACATCGACGTCGCCGACCTGCTGGCCGACGACGTGCTGTCGTCGCGGACGGTCCACAAGATGTTCCGCCGGGACTTCCTCCGGCAGCACGACATCCGCTTCCTCGAGGGGCGCGTCCGGCTCGAGGACCACCACTTCATGGCCCAGGCCATGCCCCACGCCGAGGTGGTGTCGGTCCTCGCGAACTACCCCGTCTACCAATGGATCCACCGCAACGACGACACCAACTCCAGCTCCGCCTCCCACGGGGCGGCGTTCCCCCCGCAGGCGTACTGGGACTTCTACGCCCACTCGCTCCGGACGTTCGCCGAGCACGCCGGTGAGGGTCCGCTGCTCGACGAGGCCCGGCTGGTGGCGGCGTACCAGGCGTTCGCACGGTTCACGCCGGAGAAGTCGCGGCAGTGGGGGCGCCGCCACCGGGCGGCGGTCTTCGCGGCGGCCCGCGGCTTCTTCGAGTTGGAGGTCCCGGCCCGGCTCGACGCCCGGTTGCCGGTGCTGCGCCGCCTGCGCGTGCAGGCCATGCGGGCCGGCGACCAGGTGCGGTTCGAGGCGCTGCAGGGCCAGCGCGCGGCGTACGGGTTCGACGTCGTGGTGGAGCGGGCACGGTGGCTCGACGGCCGGCTGGACCTGGCCGTCCGGGCGACGCTGCGGGCCGAGGGCGGGCTCGACCTGATGGAGCGGTCCGGAGAGGACCTCCTGCTGCGGCTTCCGGACGGCCCGGCTGCCGGGTCACCGGCGAGCGACGACGACCGCCGCCTGCTCCCCTCCGATGCCGGATCGATCGGGTTGACCGCGCGCCATCGCGAGAGCGGCGTCGAGTGGCCCGTCTCGGGCACGATGACCACCGTCCCGGTCGAGACGCCCGAAGGTGTGCGGCTCTCCGTCCGGGTCCAAGCCACGCTCGACCCGACGACGGCTGCCCTGGGGTCGCGGCTGGACGACGGCATCTGGGACCTCGCGGCGCGGATGAACTTCCTGGGTGAGCCGGGCCTGTTGTGGCTCCCGGCCCCCTCCCCGCGCGGGGTGGGAGTCGTCGAGGTCGGGGACCACATCGCCACCGCCTACGTCACCCGCAGCGGCAACCTGGCCCTGCGGCTGAGCCGGCCGAACGTCGGGGTCGCAGCCGGCCGGATCGACGTCACCTCGCTCGAGTGGGAGGACGACCGGCTCGCCCTGCGGCTGGCCGGGCTGCCCTTCTCCGGGTCACGGATCTCGTTGCGCGGGAGGGACGACGGGCTCGCCGAGAGCTTCCCGATCGAGGATGGGCGGGCGGTCCTCGCACTCGACCGCCTGCGACCCGGGCAGGAGGCGGACCTCTACGTCCGGGTGGAGTCTGCCGCAGGCGCGGTCGACGAGCGGCTGACCGCCGGCACCGCGAGGCCGGTGCACCGGCCGCCGTACGCCGTCCAGGTCGCGGGCCTCGATCAGGGGCTCTCGATCCACCACCTGTTGCCCGGCGAGGAGCCGCCTCCCCTCCCGGCTGTGTCTGCGGTGCGGGTCCGTCGCGTGCCGAGCACCAGCCCGTTCGTCATGGGCCTGCCCGGGCCCCTGCGCCGGATCGTGCATGGCGTGCAGCGCCGGATGAGAGCCCCTCGGTGACGACGGACCCCGTGCGGCCGGGCGGTCCGGGCCGGCGGCGGGTCGTGGCGGCCGTCCTGGCGGGGGGCGTGGGCACCCGGCTCGGGGGCGACCGGCCGAAGCAGCTGCTGTCACTGGGCGGCCGGACCGTGCTGGAGCTCGCGGTGCTCGCGTTCGTCGACAGCGAGGACGTGGACGAGGTGCTCGTGGTGATGCCCGCGGCGCTGGTGGCCGAGGCGCAGGCCCTGTTCGCGGCCGGGCGCCTCGACACCGTGCGGGTCATCCCCGGCGGCGTGGCCCGCACGGACTCGACCCGAGCCGCGATCGAGGCCATCGCTGCGAGCCCGGGCGGCGAGGACTGCGACGTGCTCCTGCACGACGCCGCCCGGCCGCTCGTCGACGCGCGGGTGATCCGGGACTGCGTCGCGGCCCTGCAGAGCGCGGAGGCGGTGGTCCCGGCGATCCCCGCGACCGACACGGTGGTGGTCGTCGCGCCGGGCGACCTCGTGTCCTCGGTCCCCGACCGGGAGCAGCTGCGCAATGTCCAGACCCCGCAAGGTTTCCGGCTGGCGGTGATCCGCGCGGCGTACCGGCTGGCCCAGGCCGACCACGGCGAGGGCTCGGTGCGGGCGAGCGACGACTGCGGTGTGCTGCTGCGCTACCTGCCGTCGGTGCCGGTCCGGCTGGTCGCCGGCTCGGTCCAGAACATCAAGATCACCCACCCCGGCGACCTGGCTCTCGCCGAGGAGCTGCTCCGCCTCCGCGGCCGGCCCTGACGAGGTCCCCGCCCAGCCCGGGCCGGTCAGCCTGACGCGCCGCTCGACCGGCTGCACGGGCTGACACCGGAGTGGGTCAGGGCTGGCCGGCGGGTGGGTGGCGGAGCTCGTCGGGGACGAGGGACGACGGGCTGGTGATGAAGCCGACGCCCCACGACAGATGCATCGTCGCCAGCACTGCCGGCAGCCATAGCCGGTCGGCGACGCCCAGCCCCGACCCGATGACGACCGAGCCGGCGACGAGGACCGCGGCGTACCCCGCCGGCAGCACGAACGCCCAGGGCGTGACGGCGACGCCGGCGACGGCGCCGACCACCACGCCGGCCACGGCCGCCGGTGCCGCGAGGTAGCGGAGGTTGACCGTTCCGCGGTGCGCACGGGACACCACCCGCCGCCACCGGCCGTACTCGAAGTACTGGCGGGCCAGGGCTCGTGGGCTGGCCCGCGGCCGGTAGCGGACCCGCAGCGACGGCGTGAACCACACCAGGCCACCCGCCTGCCGGATCCGGTGGTTCATCTCCCAGTCCTGCGCGCGGACGAACTGCGGGTCATAACCGCCGACCCGCTCCAGCCACTCCCGCCGGAAGACCCCGAGGTAGACCGTGTCCTCCGGGCCGGCCCGCCCGCCGGTGTGGAACGACGCGGAGCCGACCCCCAGCACCGACGTCATGGCCTTGGCGACCGCGCGCTCGAACGCCGTCGTCCCCTCGGCGGCCATCAGGCCACCGACGTTCGCGGCCCCCGTCTCGTGCAGTGTCTCGACCGCGACCCGCACGTAGTCCGGGTCGAGCAGGCCGTGGCCGTCGACACGCACGACGACGGGCCCGTGGCCGGCCGCGATCGCTGCGTTCAGGCCGTCAGCGGTCCGCCCGGAAGGGTTGCGCACCAACAGGATCCGCGGATCACGCTCGGCCATCTCGGCTGCGATCGCGTCCGTGCCGTCGCGGCTGGGACCCAGCGCCAGGACCACCTCGATCGCGCCGTCGTAGCCCTGACTCAGGGCGGCCTCCACGGCCTCGGCCAGGTGCCGCTCCTCGTTGAGGATCGGCATCACCACGGTGACGTGCGGGTGCTTCTCGTCGGCACCAGGACGGCGGCCGGCCGGCTCGCTCACGCCGCGGCGCAGACGGCCTTGGCGTCGACCTCACCGCTGGACGTGGAGGAGCTGGACGAACCCTTGCCGGCCGACGACGATCCCGAGGCCCCCGACGACCCGGACGCCTTCGAGGCGCTGGCCGAGGCCGGCGGCCTCTCCGCCTTGGCGATGGCATTGGCGACGATGGTCCGCACGGTGGCGAAGTCGGGGTGCTTGGGTACGACGAGCGGCGGGACGAACTGCACGCTGGTGACCTTCTGCGACTTGGCCTTCAGGGCGAGGTCGACGAAGGTCCCGAGGGCGCCCTCGGGGATGCTCGTGCTCACCACCTGGCTCGACGCCGAGGCGATGCCCTGGAACTTGAGCAGGATCTTCTCCGGGCTCATCTGCTGCAGCATGGCCGTCATCACGCACCGCTGCCGCGCCATCCGGGCGTAGTCGCTGGAGCCGGTCCGCGAGCGGGCGTACCAGAGCGCCTGGTAGCCGGTGAGATGCTGCTTGCCGACCTTGATGTAGCCGCTGATCCGGGTCGTCTCGCCACCGATCGGCACCCGCTGCTTGACGTTGATCGTTACCCCGCCGACCGCGTTGATCAGCCGCTGGAAGCCCTTGAGGTCGATCAGCGCGTAGTAGTTGACCTTCAGGCCGGTGATCGCCGCGACGGCGTCCATCGTGGCCTGGGCACCCGGGTCCTTCACCGACTTCGGATAGAGCCCCTTGTGCGTCGAGGCGTACGTGTAGACCGCGTTGAGCAGGCAGGCGTCGCCGCAGTTGAAGCCGTGCGGGAAGGCGCGGTGCATCGGCGAGCTGGCCGGGAAGGGCACGTTCTGCATGTTGCGGGGGAACGAGAACATCACCGGTCGGCCCGTGTCGGCGTCGATGCTGACCAGCGTCATGCTGTCCGGCCGCAGGCCGAGCCGGTCCTTGCCCGCGTCCCCGCCGAGCAGCAGCACGTTGTAGCGGCCGGCTGCGACCGACGAGGTCTTGTTGCCGCCGAAGACCGTCGAGATCAGCGCCCGGCCGGCCGAGGCCTGCTTGGCGGCGAACAGCATCGGCCCTGCGGTGCCCAGGACCAGGAGCGCGGCCAGGACCGCCGTCCCGCGACGGGCGTTCGTCGTCTGCAACCGCGGCGCGCCGAGCCGCCAGGCGTCCAGGAAGAGGGCCGCCCAGAGCAGGGCGAGGACCACGAGCCCGGCGATCAGGAGCAGGAGCGTGCTGCTGCGGGTGAACAGCCCGATGACGAAGCTGCGGTCCAGGAAGTACCAGACCCCCAGCAGGGCGGCCAGGCCGATCAGGCCGAACCAGATCCGCAGACCGACCCTTCCGAGCCGCCGGTTGCCGGCCGTGACCTGCGCGCTGCCGGGGACGACGAGCGTCATCAGCAGGAGCGTCACGCCGCGGCGGGTCCGCATCGCCGGGCTCAGCGCGGCCGGGTCACGCAGCGGGTGCGTGGTCGGCCGGACGCCCTCCCGACGAGGGTCCCGATCCAGCGGCGACGGCGGCCTGGGTCGCGTCGTGCCCGTCGTACTCATAAGGCGTCAGTATCCGCCACAAACCTGTCCGCGCCCGCCAAGCCGGCACGCCGCGTGTCTGGACCGTCCGATCTCCGCCGAACCCTCACACGATCAGTCGCAGGCAGTGATCCGCCACAACGTGTAGTCGCCGGCCCGGGCGACGGCCACGAATCCCGGCGCGCCCGCCACCAGGTCGATCCCGCGGAACTCGTTGCGCCCCCCGGTGACCAGCAACCGGTTGTCGCCCCCGGTCAGGACCATCGTCACGCGGGTCCGGCGGACGGCGGCGCAGATGTCCGAGCCGCCGGGAGTGCCGGCCAGGTAGAGGTCCGTCGCCAGCAGCACGTTGTCGCTGCTGGAGAGCGCCTTCTCGCTCGCGAACAGCACCTGGCGCCCGGTGAAGGCATAGAGCAGGGCGTGCCCGCGCCAGGGGTTGTCGGCGACCACCGCCCCGGCGGGGATCGACGTGGCCAGCCGGGCGAACGCGCGTGGTGCCTCGCTCGGGAGCAGCGCGCGGTCGGCCTGGGCCGGTGAGTAGTAGGGGCGCAGCCGGTCCACGTGCGCGGCCTGGTTGTTGCCCACGGTCGCGATGACGAACCCGACCGCCACGAGTGCGCTCACGCCGGCCCGCCGTGACCGGCGCGATCTGGCCGACCGGCCGCGGCCACGGCCCCACCGCGCGAGCGCCAGCAGCCCGGCCGCGAGCGCGGGCACCCCGGCGAGCGGCAGCATGGCCGCCAGCCGCGGGGAGTCGTTGTACCAGTAGACGGTGATGGCCCTCGTGAAGCCGGACTGGATCGCCGCGACACCCACGAAGACGAAGCCCAAGGCGACGTACATCGCGGGCACCCAGCGGGTCGACCTCCGGCGGGCACACGCGACGAGCCCGACGAGCGCGATCGCCGACGTCACCCACAGGGCGGCACCGAACCGCGGCGAGCCGAGCAGGACCTCCCGCACGGCCCGGCTCACGCTCTCCTCCGGCCCGCGGGCATAGTTCGCCGACATCGCGCGCATGTGCGAGCTGCGCGCGGCGGCCCACCAGGCCAGCAGCGGCAGGCCGACCCCGGCCACGCACCAGGCGGTGACCCCTGGCGTGAGCGGCGCCCCGGCCCGGCGCCGCAGCAGGACGCCGACCACCCCCACGACGACCAGGACGTACGCCGCGAGCACGAGCGCCGCGAAGGCGTCCGGGTGGGTGAAGGGCAGGCCGGCGACGCCCACCACCAGCGCCAGGCCGCCCGGGCCCGCAGGCACCAGGTCCCGGCGACCGAGGCGCAGCAGCCGCAGCACGCACGCCAGCAGGGCCGGGACCAGGCTCAGGGCGAGCAGGTACGGCCAGAGCACGCCGTACCCGCCCATCCAGTAGGGCATCGACGGGTACGCCGCCGCGGCCAGGCCGGCGAAGACCGGGACGGCCCGGCCGCGCCCCAGGGCCTGCCGGCACAGCAGCACGCAGCCCGGCACCCAGACCGCCGCCGCGCTCACGATCGCCAACAGGTTCGCCAGCACCACCGGCTGGACGTCCACGAGCTGCCCGGCCGTGGCGGCCAGGCCGTGGAAGGTCGAGGGGTAGAAGCTGTGCGCCCGGTGGTAGAGGAACGAGCTCCCGTCCAGGCTCGAGACGTCTCCCGTCCGCAGCATGCTGCGGATCGAGTTCAGGTGGTACGTCGCGTCGGGCTGTGCGGGCACGGCCGAGACCGACCCGATCGACGCCGCGAAGCCGGCCACCACGCTGACGGCGCCGACCGCGATGCCGGCGAGCGTCCAGCCCGGCTGGGCCCACGGCGTCCGGACGGCGCCGCCGCCCTGGCCGACCCCCGCGCTGGCGCCGGGGTCGGGGTCAGGGTCGGGGTCGGTGTCGGGGGCCCGGCGCAGCAGCCGACCGGCGAGCGCAGCCACCACGGCGGACGCCGCCGTGAGGGCGAGGAGCAGCCAGGGGCTCCAGCGGATCCCGGCGAGGGCGGCCGCCGCGCCGCCGAGGCCGACGACCGTGCAGGACAGGCTGGGCGCGAGGGCCCAGGCGGTGAGACCGCGCAGCCCGAGCGGGTAGCAGCAGGCCAGGCCGGGGCCGAAGACCACGAGGCCGACCGCGGCGAGCGCGGCCACGACCTGGAGTGAGGACACCGCCGTGATGCTAACCGGGCGAGCGGGAACGGGCGGGGGTTGCGGGGTCCCATCCGACCCGCGTACGGGGTCGAGCGGGACCCCGGAACCTGCTCGGCCGTGAACTACTTCAGCAGCTGGCGGGCCATCACGAGGCGCTGGATCTGGTTGGTGCCCTCGTAGATCTGGGTGATCTTGGCGTCCCGCATCATCCGCTCCACCGGGTAGTCCTTGGTGTAGCCGTAGCCGCCGAGCAGCTGGACCGCGTCCGTCGTGATCTCCATCGCCGCGTCGGAGGCGTAGCACTTGGCGGCGGCGCCGAAGAACGGCAGGTCCGGGTCGTCGCGCTCGCTCTTGGCCGCGGCGACGTAGACCATCTGCCGGGCCGTCTCGAGCTTCATCGCCATGTCGGCGAGCATGAACTGGATGCCCTGGAAGTCCGCGACGGCCTGGCCGAACTGCCGGCGCTCCTTGACGTAACCGACGGCGAAGTCCAGTGCACCCTGGGCGATCCCGACCGCCTGGGCGCCGATCGTGACCCGGGTGTGGTCCAGGGTCCGCAGGGCCAGCTTGAGGCCTTGGCCGACCTCGCCGACCAGCCGGTCTCCCGGGATGCGGCACTGCTCGAACAGCAGCTCGCGGGTCGGGCTGCCCTTGATGCCGAGCTTGCGCTCCAGCGCGCCGAACTCGAAGCCCGCGTCGTCCTTGTCGACGACGAAGGCCGTGACGTTGCGGCCGCGCGGGCCGTCCGGGTCGGTGACGGCGAGCACCGTGTAGTACTGCGAGACACCGGCGTTGGTGATCCACGACTTCTGGCCGTCGAGGACCCAGCCGTCGCCGTCGGCCGTCGCGCGGCAACGCATCGAGGCCGTGTCGCTGCCGGCCTCGCGCTCGGACAGACCGTAGGAGAACATCGCCTCGCCGCTCGCCACCGGCGGCAGGTACCGCGCCTTGAGCTCGTCCGAACCGGCGAGCAGGAGGGGCATCGTGCCGAGCTTGTTGACGCCGGGGATCAGTGCCGACGACGCGCAGACCCGGGCGACCTCCTCGATCACGATGCAGGTCGCGAGCGCGTCCGCCCCGACGCCGCCGTACTCCTCCGGCAGGTGCGGTGCGTGGAAGTCGCCGGCCCGCAGCGCGTCGTACGCCTCCTGGGGGAAGCGGGCCTGGTCGTCGACCTCGGCGGCGTGCGGGGCGATCTTGTCCTCGCACACGGCGCGCACGGCGTGGCGCAGCGCCTCGTGGTCCTCGGAGATCCGGAACAGGTCGAACTCGCTCGCGTTCACGCGATCAGGGTACGGCGGGTGGCGCGGGCACGGCCTCCCCGAGCACGACCCGGGCCGCGGCGCCCCAGCCGTCCGCCCGGGTCACCCGGCGGCCGTCGACGATCGCCCGCAGCCCGGGCAGGTCGGCCGCCCCGAGGTCGGCGTACTCCGCGTGGTCGGCCTGCACCACGGCCGCGTCCACCGGCTCGCCGTAGTGGTAGGCCACCAGCCCGACGGCGGCCAGCTCGTCGTCCGCGAAGAGCGGGTCGTGCACCAGCACCTCGGCCCCGCGGGCGGTCAGGGCCGCGACCGTGTCGAAGACGCCGGAGAACGCCGTCTCCTTGACCCCACCGCGGTAGGCCGCACCCAGGACGACGACGCGCAGCCCCTGGAGGGGGCCCAGCAGGGGCTCGAGGAGGGCGACCGTGCGCTCCGGCATCACCAGGTTGGCCTCGCGCGCGGCCCGGACGACGGTCGCGTCAGGGTCCTTCCAGAGGTAGAGCCGCGGGTAGACGGGGATGCAGTGTCCGCCGACCGCGATCCCGGGGCGGTGGATATGGCTGTACGGCTGGGAGTTCGAGGCCTCGATCACCCGGTGGACGTCGATGCCCGCGCGGGAGGCGAAGAGCGCGAACTGGTTGGCCAGGCCGATGTTCACGTCGCGGTACGTCGTCTCGGCCAGCTTGGCCAGCTCGGCCGCCTCGGCACTGCCCATGTCCCAGACGCCGTTGGCGCGAGCCAGGTCCGGGCGGTCGTCGAAGTCCAGCACCTGGCGGTAGAACGCGATGCCCCGCGCCGTGCTCGCCTCGTCGACTCCGCCCACGAGCTTGGGGTAGCGGCGCAGGTCGGCGAAGATCCGCCCGGTCAGCACCCGCTCCGGCGAGAACACCAGCCAGAAGTCCTTGCCGCACAACAGATCTGGGCGCTCGAGGAGCGGCTGGAAGCGCTCGCGCGTCGTACCCACCGGCAACGTCGTCTCGTAGGACACCAGCGTGCCGGGCCGGAGGCCCTCCGCGATCGCTGCCGTTGCGGCGTCCAGGCCGGCGAAGTCCGGCCGGCCGTCCCCATCGACGAAGAGCGGGACGACGACGACGACCGCGTCGGCGTCGCGCACGGCGGCCACGGTGTCCGTTGTGGCCGTGAGGTTTCCGGCCTCGACGACGGCCTTGAGCCGGTCGGCCAGCCCCTCCTCGCCCGGGAACGGCTCGAGGCCCTCGCCGACCTCGCCGACGAGCTGGGGGTTCAGGTCGGCGCCGACGACGTTATGGTCCTTGCCCGCGAACTGGACGGCGAGCGGCAGCCCGATCTTGCCGAGACCGATGACGGCGATGCGCACGACGCACGAGCATAGTCACGACGGCTGGTCCCCCCGGCCGCCGCCGTAGGATGCGCCGGGTGGGCCGGCCGAGGATCGTGTGCGTGTCGTTCTCGCCGATCATCCGGGACGCCCGCGTGCTGCGCCAGGTCTCGGTGCTGTCCCGGCTGGGCGAGGTCACGACCATCGGCTACGGCGCGCAGCCGCCCGGATCGACCCGCCACCTGGAGATCGACGCGGCCAACAACTCCCTGCCGCGCCACCCCTCCGGGGTCCTCAAGCTGGCCACCCGCCGGCTGCGCTCGGCCGAGCTGGCGGCGCCGGCGGCCCGGCAGGCACTGGCCCTCGCCAACGGCATCGGCGCCGACCTCGTGGTGGCCAACGACGCCCGCGCGCTCCCGGTCGCGCACCGGCTGGCCCGGGGAGCGCCGGTATGGGCGGACCTGCACGAGTGGGCGGCCGAGGAGTTCTCCCACGACCGCGTGTGGCGCACGTTCGTCGCTCCCCTGATGGCGCACAACTGCCGGGTCTACCTGCCGCGCAGCGCCGCCGTCACCACCGTGTGCGACGCGCTGGCCGAGCGCTACGACGCGTCGTACGGCGTGCGGACGCAGGTGGTGCGCAACGCCGGACCGTGGGTCGACCTGCAGCCCTCGCCCGTGGCTGGCGACCACCTCCGACTGGTGCACAGCGGCGGCGCGCAGGCCGGCCGGTACATCGACCTGCTGATCCGGGCCACGCTCGCCCTGGGGCCGCGGTTCAGCCTGGACCTGTTCCTGGTGCCGGGTGGCGACGGGGGCAAGCACCTGGCGTACCTGCGCGAGCTGGCCGGCGGCTCGAGCCAGGTGCGGTTCCACGAACCGGTCGCGCCCGCGCAGCTGCCGTTCGCGATGAACGCCTGCGACGTCGGCGTCTTCTGCATGCCGCCGATCAACATCAACGCCCGCTATGCGCTGCCGAACAAGTTCTTCGACTTCGTCCAGGCCCGGCTGGCGGTCGCGGTGGGCCCGGCCGAGGAGATGGCCCGGCTGACCGAGCAGCTCGGCCTGGGGCCGGTCTCCACCGACTTCAGCCAGGAGTCGTTCACGGCCGCGCTCGAGGCGCTCGACGCCGATGCGGTCCGGGAGTTCAAGGCCGCGTCCCACGCGCACGCCAGGGAGCTCAGCTCCGAGCGGGACGAGCAGGTCGAGCTCGACCTCGTCAGCGGACTGCTCGCCGGATGACCCCGGTCGAGAGCGCAGGGACCGCACCCGTGCGAGCGCTGCACGTCAACGACTGCGCGTTCACCGCGAGGCACCTGCTCGCCGAGGCGCACCGGCGCGGCCTGCCCTGGTCGTTCCTGCCGGTGGCGGCGAGCGGGCGCGCGTGGGACGGACCGCTGGCGCAGGGGCAGCGCGCCGTGATGGGTGCCGCGTGGCTGGCCCGGCTCGCCGCCAAGGCGGCCCGGCACGACCTGCTGCACGTCCACTCCGGCGGCGTCGTCCAGCACACCCGGCTCGTGCCCAAGCGCTTCGTGGTCCACCTGCACGGCACCGACATCCGCTCGCTGCAGTACGACCCGCGCTGGCAGGTCACGATCGACCGCGCGCTGGAGGGGGCGCTGCACGTCTTCTACTCCACCCCCGACCTGGCCGAGCACACGCTGCCTCGGCGACCGGACGCGACGTACCTGCCGGTGCCGATCGACCTGGCCGCGCTGCCGGAGCCGGTGCCCGCGCCGGGGTTGCCGGTCGTGCTGTTCGCCTCGCGCTGGGAGTCCGTCAAGGGGCTCGACACGCAGCTGGCGACGGCCGGGGGGCTGGTGGCGGCGCTCCGGGGCCGCGCTCGGGTGCTCGGCCTCGACTGGGGGCCGGCGGCGGGAGCGGCCCGCGAGGCCGGGGTCGAGCTGGTCCCGACCCGTCCGCACGGGGCCTACCTGCGGCTGCTGGCGGGCGCCACTGCCGTTGTCGGCCAGGCCGGCGGCATCCTCTCGGCCAGCGAGCTCGAGGCCGTCGGCATCGGCGTGCCCGTCGTCGTCCCCGTCCCGCTCCCCCTGTACGCCGCCGCGCGGCCACCCGTGCTCGGCGGCTCGCCGGCCGCAGCGGTCGAGGCCGTGGTGGCCGTCGTCGAGGGCTCGGCGGCCCACGACCCGGCGGCCGCGCGGGGGTGGGTGGGCGAGCAGCACAGCCCGGGCCGCGGGGTGGACACGCTCGTCGACGTCTACGGCCGCTTGGCCCCGGGCGGTTGGGGGTCGTCGTGAAGGTCGTCAGCATCGTGGGAGCGCGGCCGCAGTTCGTGAAGCTGGCACCAGTCGCTCAGGCTCTGGCCGGGCGGTGCGAGCACGTCATCGTGCACACCGGGCAGCACTACGACGCGGGGCTGTCGCAGGTGTTCTTCGACGACCTGGCGATCCCGGCGCCGGACGTCGACCTCGGCGTGGGCTCGGGCAGCCACGGCGTGCAGACCGGCAGCATCCTCGCCGCGCTGGACCCGGTGCTCGCCCGGCAGCAGCCGGACTGGGTGCTCGTCTACGGCGACACGAACTCCACCGTGGCCGGGGCCCTCGCCGCGGTGAAGCTGCACCTGCCGCTGGCCCACCTGGAGGCCGGGCTGCGCTCGTTCAACCGGCGGATGCCCGAGGAGCACAACCGGGTGCTCACCGACCACGCCGCCGACCTCTGCCTGGCGCCGACGCAGGTGGCGATGGGCCATCTCGCGGCGGAGGGGCTCGCCGCCCGGGCCCGGCTGGTCGGCGACGTGATGACCGACGTCTGCCTCGCCACCGCGGCCGGCCTTCGGGAGCAGGTGCCGGCCCTGCCCGGGGGGGTCGAGGCCGGGCGGTACGTCCTCGCGACCGTCCACCGGGCCGACAACACCGACGACGCGGACCGGCTGGCATCGATTGTCCGGGGGCTGGCCGAGCTGCCGGATCCCGTTCTGCTGCTTGCCCACCCGCGCATCCTGGCCGCGGCCCAGCGGCTCGGTGTCGAGCTCCGGCAGACGTCGGTCCACGTGCTGCCGGCCCAGCCCTACCCCGAGCTGCTCCGGCTGGTCCTGCACGCGCGGGCGGTCGTGACCGACTCGGGCGGGCTGCAGAAGGAAGCGTTCCTGCTACGGGTCCCCTGCACCACCCTGCGGACCGAGACCGAGTGGACCGAGACCGTGGACCTGGGGTGGAACGCCCTGTGCCCGGACCCGGCGGGCCTGGCCCGGACGCTGGCCCGGCGCTCCCCGCCGGACACCGACGCGACGCCGTACGGCGATGGCCATGCCGCCGAGCGCGTCGCCGACCTGCTGGTGCGCCCCGAGGGTCCCTGAGGTCGAGGAGCACCGGTCAGGGGGTCAGGAGCTGACGGGCGGCCGTGCGCGACACCGAGGCCAGTGAAGCGTGCTCGCGGGTCCAGGTCACGAGGCGCTCGCGCTCGGCCGCCGGCCACCGCGGGCCGCCGAGAGCCTCGACCATCGCCCCGGCAACCGCTCCGACGTCGTGGTCCACGGCCCAGCCGAGCCGTTGCCCCGCAACCAGATCGGTGCCCGCACCGCGCCCGGCGAAGAGCGCCGGGACACCGCACGCCGTCGCCGCGTAGACCTTGGTCGGCTTGGCGAAGTCGTAGCCGATGCCGGGCCGGATCGACACCAGTCCGGCCCGCGCGCCGCGCATCCACCGCGCCGCCTCCTCCGGCGGCACGACCCCGTGGAACTCGACACCCTCAGGACAGACCTGGCCGGCGAGCCGGCGCAGGTCGCCCTGGTCGCTGCCCTGCCCGAGGAAGACCAGCCGGGCGCCGGTGACCTGCTCGCGGACCCGGGCGAACGCGCGGACGAAGACGTCCACACCCTGCCACTGCGACATCGTCCCCGCGTAGACGACGTACGGGCCGTCGAGGATGGCCGCCGGGCCCTGCGGAGTGAAGACGTCGGTGTCGATCCCGTTGCCCACCACCGTGATCCGCTCCGGAGAGACCCCGAGTCCGATCACTCGCTCGGCCACGCCGTCGGAGACGGCCAGCACCTGCCGGGCGCCGCGCAGGACCCATGACTCGAGGGCCCGCAGCACCCGGACGAGCGGCGCCGGCGCGCCGCCGCTGGCGAGCGCGTCGCTCAGGACGTCCGAGGCGTAGTACGCGTACGGCGTCCGCCGCAGGGTGCAGACCAGCCGGACCACCAGCCCGGTGGTCGGGGGCGGCTCGGCCAGGACCAGCGACGGGCGGCGCCGGGCAAGCAGCCGCAACGCCAGGGGCAGGTCGAAGCTGAGGTAGGGCAGGTAGCCCCGGACGACGCCCTCCTTGTCCCGCAACGCCGGCCAGCGGGTGACGTGCACCCGCGGGTCGTCCTCGACCGGGGCCGAGCCGGACGGCGGGCGGGTCGTGACGACGTCGACCCGGCAACCGAGGTCGGCCAGGGCGGTGGACAGCCAGCGCAGCCGCAGCGAGGCCGCGGCCACCTCGGGCGCGAACAGCCGGGTGGCCATGACCACCCGCCGGCCGGCGCCCGGAGCGGTCAAGCGCCGGCGCTCACGACCGCGTTGACCGCGGTGACGATCTGCTCGAGCTCCTGGTCGGTCAGCGACGGGTGCACCGGCAGGGAGAGCACCTCGAGCGCCGCCTGCTCGGTGGCCGGCAGGTCGAGCGTCTGCGCGTAGGACGGCAGCCGGTGGTTCGGGATCGGGTAGTACACGCCCGTCCCCACCCCGTGCTCCTCACGCAGCGCCGTCGCCGCGCCGTCGCGGTCGTCCGGCACCCGGACCGTGTACTGGTGGTAGACGTGCGTCGCCTTCGGCGAGACCGGCGGCACGACGACACCCTGCAGGTGGGCGTCGAAGTACGCGGCGTTGCTCTGCCGCTGGGCGGTCCAGCCGGCCAGCTTGCCGAGCTGCACCCGGCCGATCGCGGCGTGGATGTCGGTCATCCGGTTGTTGAGCCCGACCAGCTCGTTCTGGTACTGCCGCTCCATGCCCTGGTTGCGCAGCAGCCGGATCCGCCGGGCCAGGTCGTCCTGGTCCGGCGCGCAGGACACCATGCCACCCTCGCCCGAGGTCATGTTCTTGGTCGGGTAGAGGCTGAACATCGCGAAGTCGCCGAAGCACCCGACGGGCGTGCCGTCGTACGACGCCGCGTGCGCCTGGGCCGCGTCCTCGAAGATCCGCAGCCCATGCTTGTCGGCGATCCCTTGCAGTGCGGTCATGTCCGCCGGGTGCCCGTACAGGTGGACCGGCATGATCGCCGTCGTCCGCTCGGTCACGGCGGCCTCGACGGCCGCCGGGTCCAGGCAGAAGTGGTCCGGCTCGATGTCGACGAAGACCGGCGTCGCGCCGGTGAGGGCGACGCTGTTGGCCGTGGCGGCGAAGGTGAACGACGGCACGATCACCTCCTGGCCGGGACCGACCCCCGCCGCCAGGAGGCCGAGGTGGCTCCCCGACGTACCGGAGTTGACCGCGACGCAGGTGCGGCCCTGGACCAGCGCGGCCGCGAACTCGGTCTCGAACGCCGCTACCTCGGGGCCCTGCGCCACCATGCCGCTGCGCATCACCCGGTCGACCGCCGCCCGCTCCTCGTCGCCGATCAGTGGTCGCGCTGCGGGAATCATCGGATCTCCTCCAGGCCGGGTCGGCCATCGGTGCGCGCGGCGTACACCGCGCCGGTGTGTGGGCAGCGCCAGCGCTCCTCGCCGGCCGTGGGCTCCGTGCTCTCCGCGACGAGCCGGACCCCGGCCCGGCTCACCCAGCCGATCTGGCGGGCCGGAACGCCCACCACGAGGGCATGGTCCGGGACGTCCGAGGTGACCACCGCGCCGGCCGCCACCGTGGCCCAGGCGCCGATCCGCACCGGCGCCACGCAGACGGCGCGGGCCCCGATCGCGGCGCCCTCGCCGATCTCGACGCCGACGGCCTCCCAGTCGTGCGCCGACTTCAGGGTGAGGTCGGGGTTGACCGCTCGGGGGTAGGTGTCGTTGGTGAGAACCACCCCGGGGCCGATGAAGACGCCGTCGGCCAGGGCCGCGGGCTCGTAGACGAGGGCGTAGTTCTGCACCTTGCAGTTCCGGCCCAGGCGCACGCCGGTGCCGATGTAGGCGCCGCGGCCGATGACGCAACCCTCGCCCAGCTCGGCGTCCTCGCGGACCTGGGCGAGGTGCCAGATGCTCGAGCCGGCGCCGATCCGGGCCGAGGTCGCCACGTCGGCGCTGGGGGCAATCCGCACCGACACCACCGACTCCCACGTACCTTTCTGGTTGCCCCTCGTTCGCCGAGTGACAATAGCAGCGCCCGCCGTGCCCGCCGCCCACCGGAAGCCGACCCGAGGAGCCCTCCGACCGTGCCCGAGACGTGGGTCGTGATCCCGCTGTTCAACGAGGCAGCGGTGATCGGCGACGTCGTGCGCGGCGTGCGCTCGGTCTTCCCGCACGTCGTCTGCGTCGACGACGGGAGCACCGACGGCAGCCACCTGCTCGCCGCCGAGGCCGGGGCCGTGGTGGTGCGGCACGCGGTCAACCTGGGCCAGGGCGCAGCCCTGCAGACCGGCTTGACGTACGCCCTGCGGGACCCCGAGGCGAGGTATTTCGTCACGTTCGACGCGGACGGGCAGCACCAGGTGTCGGACGCGGCGGCCATGGTCGAGACCCTTCGCCAGGGGCAGGTGGACGTGGTCTTCGGGTCGCGCTTCCTCGGCGGGAGCACCAGGCCCGGCTGGGGCAAGCGGGTCTTCCTGAAGGTCGCCGTCGCGTACACGAACCTGAGCACCCGGGTCCGGCTGACCGACGCCCACAACGGGCTGCGCGCGTTCGACCGGACCGCCGCGCAGGTGCTCGACATCCGGCAGGACCGGATGGCGCACGCGTCGGAGATCGTCGCGCAGGTGGGTCAGGCCCGGCTGCGCTGGGCCGAGCAGCCGGTGCACATCCTCTACACCGACTACTCCCGCGCCCGGGGCCAGTCGATGTTCAACGCCGTGAACATCGTCGTCGACCTCCTCTTCAAATGACCCTGCTTCACACGACCCGGCGCGACGCACGCCGTCCCACCACGAGGAAGTAGCGCCATGCTCACCATTCAGGTGCTGTTGATCGTCTCGATCGGCCTGGTCGCGCTGTTCCTCATGCGCACCACCGCGGGGGTGCGCCACCAGGCCATCCGGCGGGTCCTGCTGCTCGGCTTCGCCGTCCTGGCGATCGTCTCGATCCTGGCGCCGACCTGGGTGACCCGGGTGGCCAAGCTGGTCGGTGTCGGCCGCGGCACCGACCTCTTGCTGTACGCCCTGATCGTGGCGTTCCTCGGCTACACGGCGACGTCGTACCGGCGGTTCCGGCTGATCGAGCGCCGGCTCACCGACCTGACCCGGCAGATCGCCCTCGACGAGGTCGGGCCGCCGGCGTCCGGTGCCGGGCCGCGCGGGGGGGCCGTCGGCGCCGACTGAACCGACCGACGAGGGCGAGCGCCGCCCGTGTCGCGGGCCGGCCGGACCGCTCGCGCTCGGTACGTTCGCTGCCGTGCGCAACTCCCGCTACGACACCGACCCGCTCGCCTCCGGCGCCTGGCGGGCGCGCCCGGAGCTCGCGAAGGTCCCAGCGGAGGCCGGTCTCGTCGTCGAGGACGTCGAGACCGGGTTCTGCGGCGCCGTCGTGCGGGTGGAGAAGATGGCGCTCGGCGTCGTGGTCGAGCTCGAGGACCGTCACGGGCGGCGCCGCGGCTTCCCCCTCGGCGCGGGCTTCCACCTGGACGGCCGCCCGGTCGAGCTGGTCCGGCCCGGGGCATCCCCGACGACGAGGACCGTGGCGCGGACGGCGTCGGGCTCCCGCGCCGTACCGGGCGCCCCGGCGAGGGTCGCCGCCGCCAGCCGGATCTACGTCGAGGGCCGGCACGACGCCGAGCTGGTCGAGCGGGTCTGGGGCGACGACCTCAGGGTCGAGGGGGTCGTCGTGGAGTACCTCGGGGGCATCGACGACCTGGCCGCCGTGGTGGCGGCGTTCGAGCCCGGTCCGGGGCGTCGCCTCGGCGTGCTCGTCGACCACCTCGTCCCGGGCTCCAAGGAGGACCGGATCGCCGCGGAGGTCCGGTCCTCGAGTGCCAGCGCTCACGTCCTGGTGGTCGGTCACCCGTACGTCGACGTCTGGCAGAGCGTCCGGCCGACGGTGCTCGGGATCAGCGAGTGGCCGCGCATCCCACCCGGGCGCCCGTGGAAGGAAGGCGTGATCGCGGCCCTCGGCTGGGACGTCCCGACGCACGACGCCTGGCGGCGGATCCTGGCCGGCGTCAACAGCTTCAGCGATCTGGAGCCCGCGCTGCTCGGCCGGGTCGAGGAGCTGATCGACTTCGTCACCGCCGTCGACTGACCCGGCTCCGGCCACGGCGCGCCGCCGCCCCGCCGGTCATCGCCGGCTCAGCAGCGGCAACACCCGGCGGACGTCGCTGGCGCTGACGGCGAGCCACACCACGACGAACGCGACCGCCAGCCCGACCGACGGCAACGCGTCGATGTGCGTTCGCTCCTCCCAGACGGCGAGGGCGACGAGCACCGCGACGGCCGCGACGAACCGCACCCCGAGCGCCGTCCAGCGATGTCCCTCGCGACGCCACACGATCACCAGGATCGGCAGCGTGATGAACGCCGAGCCCACGAGGTAGCCCTCGGCCACGCCCGTCACGCCGTACGCCGGCACGAGCACCGCCCAGGCGAGGCACCCGACCAGCAGGCCGAGCACGCTGGTGGTGGCCGAGATCCGCATGCCGCGCTGGCTGGTGCTGGTCAGGAAGTTCACGCCCGCGACCACCACCGTGCCGAGCAGCACCGCGACCAGCATGATCGGCAGCACCGTGCCCGCGCCGCTGAAGGCATGCCCGTAGAAGAGCTGCAGCACCGCCCGGCTCACGATGACGATGCCGCCGAACGTCGCGACCATCACCAGGACGAGGGCCCGCGTCCCGAGATCGGTCTGCGCCCGCAGGGACGCTCGGTCATCCCGCCCGTGGGCCTCGGACATCGACGGGAAGAGCACCAGGCTGACCGACCGCGACAGGAGCGATGCCGGCGTGGCGAGGGACAGCGCGGCGGCGTACAGCCCGGCCTCTGACGGCGAGTTCGCAGCTCTCGCAAGGACATTCGAGATCTGCAGGAAGCCCGTGCTGGCCAGGGTGCCGACGACACCGAGCAGCACGAAGCCGTCGACCTCCCGGCGCAGCTCGGCCGCGATCAGTGCGGAGCTGCGCCGCGGCCAGTTGGCGGCGGAGTACGCCGCGTACCCGACGACGAGCGGCAGCAGCAGGACGGCCACCGAGTGTGACGTGACGACGAGCACCAGGACCACGAGCGACAGTGCGGCGCTGGCGACGTCCCAGGCGGTGGCCCGCGGGACCTGGCCCGCGCCGAACTGCAGCCCGCGGGTGAACGCGTAGCCGGAGTAGGCCATCGCGAGCAGCGCGGTCATCAGAGCGGCGGCCGGCGTCGCGTGCAGGACCGTGAGGGCGAGCGAGGCGGAGCAGACCGCGAGGACCGCGGCGGAGAGAACCGTACGCCGCGCCAGGTGCCGCGCGACGCCCTCGATCTCCTCCGGACGCTGGGCGCCGCGAGCAATGGCCACGAACTTGGCCGCGGCCGTCCCGGTCGCGGTCGGCCACAGCAGGCTGGCGAAGAGCGCGAGCGAGACCGGGGCCGAGGCCTCGCCGAGAACGGCCGACCCGGAGGACCGCCCGATCAGGAGGCTGTAGAGGAAGCGCACGACGCCCTGGACGCCCACGCCGACGGTGCTCAGGACCGCTCGGGCCGGCACGCCCGCACCGGAGACCCGGGCCAGGTCGAGCCGCGCGATGGTGGCGGGCAGCCGGGGCCGCGCCGCCGGCGGCTCGCTCATCGCCTGCGGGAGTAGAGGAAGAGCTCGGAGACGAGGTCCACGTCCGCCGGCGGTGCCGCCCGCTCGATCAGCTCCCAGCCCGGCGCGTGGTCGGCCACCCAGGGCGTGAACGGCCGGTAGCGCTCGTGCGGGCCGCCGGGCAGCTCCGCGTCGCGCGCGCAGATGGCAACGAACCGGTCGGCGCTGGCGAAGAGCTGGGTGAGATAGGCCTCGAAGACCTCCGGCTCGACCAGGTGGAACAGCACCTCCATCGACAGCGCCAGGTCGCCGCGCAGCCAGCCGGCGTTGTCGAGCAGGGCCGCCGGGTCGTAGGCCAGGAAGCTCTTGTCCGGGTCGTCGGCGAATCGCTCGACGCAACGGGCCACTGCCGACGGCGAGACGTCGAGGCCGAGGTAGCGCGGGTAGTCGGCCAGGCTGAGCTGGCTGCCGTCGCCGCAGCCCAGGTCGACCACCGAACGGACGCCGTGCGCGCCGACCCACCCGTTGACGACCTCGGCCTTCCACTGCGCCTGCCGGCCGTAGGAGCCCGCGCCGGAGTCGCCGCCGGTGGCGTACCGGTCCTCCCAGTAGGCGCTGGAGCCGCGAAACCTCAGCTGGCCGGCCGCCCGCGCCGCCCGGCCGCGCAGCAGCCCCAGCGGGCCTCCGTGCCGGGCGGGAGGGTTCGGGGGGCTCACGCGGACGAGGCTAGCGCCGCGACGACCTCCCGCTCGAACAGCTCGACGCCGGAGGTGTCGTACGCCGACTCGGGGAAGTTGGTGATGGTGTAGCCCAGCCCGAGGTCGGCCATGTCACGCAACCGCTCGACCAGCTGCTCGGCCGGGCCGAAGAGCAGGGAGTCGGTGAAGTTGCCCAGGTTGCGCTCGACCGCCTCCGCCGGCACCAGCCGCTCGTAGTGGGCCCGCAGCCGGGCCAGTCGCTCCTGGACCTCCGCCTCCGTGGCCCCGATCACGACGTTGTAGTTGGCGCTGCGGGTGATCTCCTCGAAGTCCCGGCCGACGTCCGGCAGTGCCCGGCGAGGACTTCAGACTTGTGCCGGAAGCCCTCCGGCTGGCCGTCGAAGTTGGTGTACGCCGCGTGCTGGGCCGCGATCCGCAGGGTCTTGCGCTCGCCACCCCCGGCGATCCAGAGGGGCACTCCGCCGGCCTGCAACGGCAGCGGGTAGCAGCGCGCGCCCTCGACGTCGTACTGCTTCCCGTGCAGGGTCGCGCTGCCCTCGGTCCACATCTGCCGCATGATCTGAACGCCCTCGTCCAGCCGGGCGATCCGCTCGCCGGCCGAGGGGAAGCCGTAGCCGTAGGCGCGCCACTCGTGCTCGTACCAGCCCGCGCCGATCCCCATCTCCAGGCGGCCGCCCGAGATGACGTCGACCGTGGCGGCGACCTTGGCCAGGTAGGTCGGCTGGCGGTACGACATGCAGGTGCACATCTGCCCGAGCCGGACGGTCTCCGTCGCGGCGGCGAAGGCGGCCATCAGGGTCCAGGCCTCGTGGGTCGCCTCCTCGGTCGGCACCGGCACCGTGTGGAAGTGGTCGTAGACCCAGATCGACTCCCAGGGGCCGGCCTCGGCGCGGCGGGCCAGGCCCAGCATGGTGCGCCAGTGGTCGGCGGGCTCGATCCCCGCAAGGTCGAGTCGCCAGCCCTGCGGGACGAAGATGCCAAAGCGCATGGGTCTCAACGTAGTCAGCGGGAGCGGGCCCGGCTCGGCGGCCCAGTACGATCCAGCGGTGGCTCTGCGCATCTCGGTGATCGGCACCGGCTACCTGGGGGCCGTGCACGCGGCCTGCATGGCCGACCTCGGGCACACGGTCGTCGGCATCGACGTCGACGAGGAGAAGGTCGCGGCCCTCGCGTCGGCCCGGGCGCCGTTCTACGAGCCGGGGCTGGACGCCTTGCTCGAGCGGGCCCTCGCCACCGGGCGGCTGTCGTTCACCTCGGAGTTCTCGGCAGCCGCGGACGCGGACGTGCACTTCATCTGCGTGGGCACGCCGCAGCGGGCCGGGGAGTTCGCGGCCGACCTGACCTACGTCGAGGGTGCGGTCGACATGCTCGCGCCGTACCTGCGCCGGCCGACGCTCGTCGTCGGCAAGTCGACGGTGCCGGTCGGGACGGCCGGCCGGGTGGCCGCCCGGTTCGCGGCGGCAGCGCCCGCCGGCGCGGACGTGCAGCTCGCGTGGAACCCGGAGTTCCTGCGCGAGGGCCACGCGATCGAGGACACCGTGCACCCGGACCGCCTGGTCTACGGCGTGACGTCTCCCGCCGCGACCGAGCTGCTGGACGCGGTCTACGCGGGCCCGCTCGGCTCGGGTACTCCGCGCATCGTCACCGACCTGGCGACCGCGGAGCTGGTCAAGGCGGCCGCGAACTCCTTCCTCGCCACCAAGATCTCGTTCATCAATGCGATGTCCGAGGTCTGCGAGGCCGCGGGGGCCGATGTCGTGGCCCTGGCCGACGCGATCGGCTACGACGACCGGATCGGCCGCAAGTTCCTCGGCGCCGGGCTGGGCTTCGGCGGGGGCTGCCTGCCCAAGGACATCCGCGCGTTCATGGCCCGGGCCGGCGAGCTCGGGGCCGACCAGGCCCTGACCTTCCTGCGCGAGGTCGACGCGATCAACCAGCGCCGGCGCTCGCGGATGGTCGACCTCGCCCGCGAGCAGTGCGGTGGGTCGTTCCTCGGCACGCGGGTCGGGGTGCTGGGCGCGGCGTTCAAGCCGGACAGCGACGACATCCGCGACTCCCCCGCGCTCAACGTCGCGGCCCAGATCCGGCTCCAGGGCGGCCACGTCACGGTGCACGACCCGCGGGCCCTCGACAACGCCCGCAAGGCCTGGCCCGACCTGTCGTACGCCGACACCATCGAGGACGCTTGTCAGGGGGCAACAGTGGTGCTGCACCTGACCGAGTGGCCGGCGTACCGGGAGGTCGACCCGGTCGCCCTCGGGGCCATCGTGAAGGAGCGGCGGCTGGTGGACGGGCGCAACGTGCTCGACCCGGCCCGCTGGCGAGCGGCCGGCTGGACCTACCGCGCCCTCGGCCGCCCCACCGCCTGAGCGCTCGCCGCCGGCCGGCCCCAGGGCTCAGCCCGACCGGCCCGGCAGTTAGGCGGGCAGGGCGGCCCGGGCCTTGAGCGGCTCCCACCACTCCCGGTGCTCGCGGTACCACGCCACCGTGTCGGCCAGGCCCTGGTCGAAGGCGACCTCGGGCGCATAGCCCAGCTCGGACCCGATCTTGGTGATGTCCACCGAGTAGCGCAGGTCGTGGCCCTTGCGGTCCTCGACCGACCGGACGCTGGACCAGTCCGCGCCGACGGCCGCCACCAGCCGCGCGGTCAGGTCCTTGTTGCTGAGCTCGGTGCCGCCCCCGATGTTGTAGACCTCGCCGGCCCGGCCCCCGGCCCGCACCAGCTCGATCCCCCGGCAGTGGTCGGAGACGTGCAGCCAGTCACGGACGTTGCGGCCGTCGCCGTAGAGCGGGACCGTCCCGCCGTCCAGCAGGTTGGTGACGAAGAGCGGGATGACCTTCTCGGGGAACTGGTAGGGGCCGTAGTTGTTCGAGCAGCGGGTCACGCTGACCGGGACCCCGTGCGTACGGGCGTAGGCCAGCGCGATCAGGTCGCTGCCGGCCTTGCTCGCGGCGTACGGCGAGTTCGGTTGCAGCGGATGGGACTCCGGCCACGAGCCACTCTCGATCGAGCCGTAGACCTCGTCGGTCGAGACGTGCACGAACCGGTCGATGCCGTGCCGGTACGCCGCGTCGAGCAGGGTCTGGGTGCCGAGGACGTTGGTGCGCACGAAGTCGGCGGCCCCGAGGATCGACCGGTCCACGTGGCTCTCCGCCGCGAGATGCACGACCTGGTCGACGTCCCCGACCAGCCGGTCCACCAGGTCCACGTCGCAGATGTCACCGTGCACGAACCGCAGCCGCGGCGACGCGGCCACCGGCTCGAGGTTGGTCCGGCTGCCCGCGTAGGTCAGCGCGTCGAGCACGACCACCTCGGCGTCGGCCAGGGCCGGGTAGCCACCGGACAGCGCCTGCCGCACGTAGTGCGAGCCGATGAACCCGGCCCCGCCGGTGACGAGCAGCTTCACCGCGCCAGGCTAACCGAGCGCCCGGCCGCGGGCGGCTAGCGTGTGGCCCCATGCGCGGGATCATCCTGGCCGGCGGTTCCGGCACGCGGCTGCACCCGATCACCCTCGGCGTCAGCAAGCAGCTGGCGCCGGTCTACGACAAGCCGATGATCTACTACCCGCTGTCCACGCTGATCATGGCCGGCATCCGCGACGTCCTGGTCATCACGACGCCGCACGACGCCGGCCAGTTCACCCGGCTGCTGGGCGACGGCTCGTCGTACGGCATCTCCATCTCGTACGCCGAGCAGGCCTCCCCCGACGGGCTGGCCCAGGCCTTCGTCATCGGCGCGGACTTCGTCGGCGACGACAAGGTCGCGCTGGTCCTGGGCGACAACGTCTTCTACGGGCCCGGGCTCGGCACCCGCTTGTCCCGGCACCGGGACGTCGACGGCGGGCTCATCTTCGCCTACCAGGTGGCCGACCCGAGCTCCTACGGCGTGGTCGAGTTCGACGCCGACGGACGGGCGATCTCGTTGGAGGAGAAGCCGGCCCGCCCGCGGAGCAGCTTCGCCGTTCCCGGCCTCTACTTCTACGACAACGACGTGCTCGCCATCGCCCGCGACCTGTTGCCCTCTCCGCGCGGTGAGCTCGAGATCACCGACGTCAACCGCGCCTACCTCGACCGCGGCCGGCTCGCGGTCGAGGTGCTGCCGCGCGGCACCGCCTGGCTGGACACCGGCACGTTCGACTCGCTGATGGCGGCAGGCGAGTTCGTCAAGGTCGTCGAGTCGCGGCAGGGGCTGAAGATCGGCTGCCCCGAGGAGGTCGCCTGGCGGGCCGGCTTCCTCTCCGACGACGACCTGCGCCGGGCGGCCGAGCCGCTGACCCGGTCCGGCTACGGCGACTACCTGCTCGGCCTGCTGGCGCCCCCGCCGGCCTAGAGGTCGGCCAGCACCGTCGGCGCGGCCGCGGCCCAGCGCTCCTCCCACGGCCCGATCGGTGCGACACCGGCGAGCTCGAGCGTCCGGTGGCCGAGGACCGAGTACATCGGGCGGGGCGCGGGACGCACCAGGTCGCCCGTCTGCGTCGCGTGCACCCGCTCCGGGTCCGCACCGGCGGCGACTGCGACGGCCCGGGCGAAGCCGTGCCAGGACGTCTGCCCGCCGGACGTCGCGTGATAGGTCCCGGCCGGCGCGTGGGCGGCGAGCAGCTCGCGGACGAGCTCGGCGACGTCCCGGGTCCAGGTCGGCTGGCCCAGCTGGTCGGCGACCACGTCGAGGGTCGGGCGGTGCTGCAGGGCCGCGGCGATCGTCCGCGGGAAGCACGAGCCGTGGGCGCCGTAGAGCCAGGCCGTCCGCACCACGAGGCTGTCCGCGCACAGGGCCCGCACCGCCCACTCGCCCGCGGCCTTGGTCCGCCCGTAAGCGGAGACCGGCGCCTGCGGGTGGCTCTCGTCGTACGGCGTCGTCGCGGCCCCGTCGAAGACGTAGTCCGTCGACACGTGCACGAGCCTGGCTCCCGCGTCGTCACAGGCCCGGGCCAGGTTCGCCGCACCGACCGCGTTGGCCGAGAATGCTTGTCCCTCATGCGTTTCAGCCTCGTCCACCGCCGTCCACCCCGCGGCGTTGACGACGACGTCATGACCCGCGACCGCCGCGTGGCAGGCGCCGTCGTCGGTGAGGTCGAGCTCGTCGCGGGTCGTCGTCGACACCAGGGCCCCGGCCACGCCCAGGTCCTGCGACAGGTCACGACCGAGCATGCCGGCTGCGCCGGTGACGAGGATGCGCACTCGGCTAGCCTGCCACTCGTGGACATCACCCCCCTGCGGATCGAGGGCGCGTGGGTGCTCACCCCCCAGCAGCACGCCGACGACCGGGGGGTCTTCCTGGAGTGGTTCCGCTCCGCGGCCCTGGAGCAGGCAGTGGGTCACCGGCTCGACCTGCACCAGGCCAACCTGTCGGCCTCGGCGGCCGGGGTGGTCCGCGGCGTGCACTACGCCGACGTGCCGCCCAGCCAGGCGAAGTACGTCACCTGCGTCTCCGGCGCCGTGCTCGACGTCGTCGTCGACGTCCGCACCGGCTCCCCGACGTACGGCGAGTGGGAGGCCGTCCGGCTCGACGACGAGGACCGCCGGGCGCTCTACCTCTCCGAGGGACTCGGCCACGCCTTCATGTCCCTGGCCGACGGCTCGACCCTGACCTACCTGTGCTCGGCGGCCTACGCACCGGACCGCGAGCACGGCATCCACCCGCTGGACCCCGACCTGGCCATCGCCTGGCCCGCCACCGACCGCAGCGGCCGCGCCGTCGAGCCACGGCTCTCCCCCAAGGACGCGGCCGCGCCGACGCTGGCCGAGGCCGCCGCGGCGGGACGGTTGCCCGCCTACGCCGACGCGCTGGCCTACCGTGCGTCGCTGACGACAGGAGCGAGGACATGATCGGTGACGCCGGCACGGTGGAGCGGCTGCTGCGGACCCCCGGGACGTGGGCGGTCGTCGGCCTCTCCCAGGACCAGTCCCGCGACGCGTACTCGATCGCCGCTCTGCTGCAACGGATCGGGCAGCGGATCGTCCCCGTGCACCCGCGGGCCGTCGAGGTCCACGGCGAGCCGGGCTACCGGACGCTGGCCGACATCCCGGACGGCACGCGGGTCGACGTCGTCGACTGCTTCGTGAACTCGACCCGCGTCGGCCGGGTCGTCGACGACGCGATCGCCGAGCGCGAGCGGCTCGGCATCGGGGCGATCTGGATGCAGCTCGCCATCGTGGACGAGGCCGCCGCCGAGCGGGCCCGGGCGGCCGGGCTGGACGTCGTCATGGACGCGTGCCCCGCGATCGAGGCCCCCCGCCTCGGCATCGCGACGCGCTAGCCGCCGAAGCCCACGTGACCCGAGCGCTGGGCCCGCAGCCGCTCGCCCTTGGCCAGCGCCTGCGCCCGCAGGTCGGCCTGGAACGCCACCATCCGCTCGCGCAGCGCGGCCGCCTCGGGGCCGGCGCCGGCGGCCAGGATCCGTACGGCGAGCAGCCCGGCGTTGCGAGCGCCTCCGACCGAGACCGTCGCGACCGGCACGCCGGCCGGCATCTGCACGATCGAGAGCAGGGAGTCCATGCCGTCCAGGTGGGCCAGCGGCACCGGCACCCCGATGACCGGCAGGGGCGTGACCGCGGCCAGCATGCCCGGGAGGTGGGCCGCGCCACCCGCCCCGGCGACGAGCACCCGGAGGCCCCGCGCCGACGCGGAGTCGCCGTACTCCACCATCTCGCGCGGCATCCGGTGGGCCGACACGACGTCGACCTCGCACCCGACGTCGAACTCCTCCAGCGCGGCCACCGCCTCGCTCATGACCGGCCAGTCGGAGTCGCTGCCCATGACGACCCCGACGAGTGGCTGACCCTCGCTCATGTCCGTCCCACCTGTCGTCTCGCTCGTCGGCTCGTGCTTCGGCTCGTGCTTCGGCCCGTCCGCCGGCTCACTCGAGGACCCGGCCGCTGATGTAGTCGGCCGCGTGCCGGGCCCGGGCCCGGACGTCGGCCAGGTCCGCCCCGCAGACTGTCACGTGCCCCACCTTGCGCCCCGGCCGCACCTGCTTGCCGTACACGTGCACCTTGACCGCGGGGTCGTGGGCCATGACGTGCAGGTACGCCGGGTAGAGCTCCTCGTGGTCCGCGCCCAGCACGTTGACCATGACCGACCACGGCGCCGTCGGCGCGGTCGACCCCAGGGGCAGGTCGAGCACCGCGCGCAGGTGCTGCTCGAACTGGCTCGTCACGCTGCCGTCGATCGTCCAGTGCCCGGAGTTGTGTGGCCGCATGGCCAGCTCGTTGACGACGAAGTCCGGTGTGCCGTCAGGGTTCTCGATCTCGAACAGCTCGACCGCCAGCACCCCCGTCACGTCCAGCTCCCCCGCGATCCGCAGGCCCGCGGCCGTGACGCGTGCGGCGAGCCCGGGGTCCAGCCCGGGAGCCGGTGCCACGACCTCGGTGCAGATGCCGCCGGTCTGCACCGTCTCCACGACCGGCCAGGCCGCCGCCTGTCCCATCGGGCTGCGGGCCACCAGCACGGCCAGCTCCCGGACGAAGTCCACCCGGGCCTCGGCCAGCAGGGCGGCTCCCGCCTGCTCCGCCCGCGCCAGCCACGGCCCGGCCCCGGCGGCGTCCTCCACGACGAGGACCCCCTTGCCGTCGTACCCCCCGGTCGGCGTCTTGAGCACGACGGGCCAGCCGGCGACCTCGGCGAACGCCGCCAGCTCGGCCTCGGTGCGGACCAGCGCCCACGGCGGGCCCGGGATGCCGGCCGCGCCGAGCCGCTCGCGCATCGCCGCCTTGTCCTGGGCGAAGACGAGGGCGGGCGGCCCGGGCCGCAGCACCACCCCGTCGGCGGCGAGCGCCGCCAGCACCGGCTGCGGCACGTGCTCGTGGTCGAACGTCACGACCGCACACCCCTGGGCGAACGACCGCAGCGCCTCGACGTCGTCCGCCGCTCCGACGGGTGAGTCCGGGACCACCTGGGCCGCGCTCGCGTCGGCCGACTCGGCCAGCACCCGCAGCGCGATCCCGAGGCCCACGGCCGGGGGGGCCATCATCCGGGCGAGCTGCCCGCCTCCCACGACCCCGACCCGGGGGAAGCTCGGGTCCGCCGCCACGGTCGGAGAGCCTACCCAGCCCGGTTAGGCTCGACGATCGTGACCGCGCCGCTGAGGGACCTGGGCACCCGGCTGCGCGGGTCGGTCGACGTGTTCTACCGCGAGCTGGTGAAGTTCGGCGTCGTCGGCGCCGCCGCCTTCGTGGTCGACGCCGGCGGCTACAACCTCCTCGTGTACGGCGGCGGGGACGGCCCGCTGCGGCACAAGCCGATCACCGCCACCGTCATCTCGGTCAGCGCGTCCGTGGTCGTGTCCTGGATCGGCAGCCGGTGGTGGACCTTCCGGCACCGCCAGCGGGTCGCCGTGCACCACGAGCTCGCGATGTTCGTCCTGATCAACGCCATCGGGCTGCTGATCGCCGCGGGCTGCCTGGGCTTCTCCCGCTACGTGCTGGGCCAGGACGGCGTGGTCGCCGACAACATCAGCAAGACCTTCATCGGGACCGGCCTGGCCACGGTCTTCCGGTTCTGGTCCTACCGACGGTTCGTCTTCAGGGCCGAGCTGGCCCAGGAGCTGGGCGAGGGCCGCAGCAGGAGCCTCCCGCGCCGCGATGAGGAAGATGCCGAAGATCGGCGGCTCGCCGCGCAGAAGCTCCAGCCGGCCGCCGTCGGCCGTCGCGAGGTCGCGGGCCAGCGCCAGCCCGAGGCCGGTGCTCCCCGCGCTGCTCACGCTGCGCGCGAAGATCCGCTGACCCAGCTCGGGCGGCACGCCGGGCCCCTCGTCGCTGACCTCGATCACCACCGAGCGCCCGCGGCTGCGGGTCGTCACGATGACCGTCCCGCCCCCGTGGACCAGGCTGTTGTCGAGCAGGGTGGACAGCACCTGGGCCAGCCCGCCGGTCGCCGCCTCCACCCGCAGCCCCCGCTCCCCCTCGACGACCAGGGCCCGACCGACCGACTCGAACGCCTGCGACCACTCCTGCTCCTGCTGGTCGACCACGTCGTCGAGGGCGAGCGCCTGGGTGGAGTCGTGGTGGGCCCGGCGGGAGCGGGCCAGCAGGTCCTGGACGACCCGGGTCAGCCGCTCGACCTGGACCAGTGCGATCCGGGCCTCTTCCTGCGCCGCGGCCACTGTGTCCGCGGCGACGATCTCCTCCAGCCGCATCGACAGGGCGGTCAGCGGCGTGCGCAGCTGGTGCGAGGCGTCCGAGGTGAAATCACGCTCCGCGGCCAGGGTGGCCGCCATCCGGCGCGCGCTGCGGTCGAGCTCGGCCGCCACCTGGTCGACCTCGGCGACCCCGCTGGCGATCCCGGCCAGGCGGGACTCGCCCGCCCCCAGCCGCTCGGCGTTGCGGGCCAGCTGGACGAGGGGGCGAGCCAGCCGGCGGGCCTGGACGATCCCGAGTGCGACCGCCGCCGCCACCGCCGCCACCGACACGACGAAGATGACCACCCAGGCCCGGATCACGTCGAGCCGCACGTCACTGGACGCGACCGAGGCCCGGACCACCACGCCCGAGGACGTCACCGTCTCCCCCGTGTACGCCGCTCCCGGGTGGTCCTTGCCCACGCGGTAGTTGCCGCCCGGCGTCTGCACCGTGGCCCAGAGGTCGTGCCCCCGCAGCGACCCACCCAGAGCCTCCGACAGGGCGGCCGGGTCCACCGCCTGGTGGTCGGCCAGCCGGCGATCGACCGACAGGGCGATGGTGCGGGCCCGCTGCTGGACGTCGGCCTTGCTCTGGTCGACGAGCAGGAGGTCAGCGGCGATGGCCAGGGGCAGGCCGAGCAGGAACACCGCCAACAGCACGGCCGTCAGGGTCGCCAGGACCAGCCGCCGGCGCACGTCAGATCGGGCTCACTCGCCGCGTTCGAACCGGAAGCCGACCCCGCGGACGGTCTTGATGTAGCGCGGGTTCGCGACGTCGTCGCCGAGCTTGCGGCGCAGCCAGGACACGTGCATGTCCAGCGTCTTGGTGGACCCGAGCCAGCGCTGGGCCCAGACCTCACGCAGGATCTGCTCGCGGGGCACGACCCGGCCGGCCTCGCGGACCAGGACCCGGAGCACGTCGAACTCCTTGGCGGTGAGCTGCAGCTCGCGGTCGTCCAGGAACGCCCGCCGCCCCTGCTGGTCGATGCGGACGGCAGGGGCGCGGTCCGGCTCGGCGCCCCCGCGACGCAGCAGGGCCCGCACCCGGGCCAGCAGCTCGGCCAGCCGGAACGGCTTGGTGACGTAGTCGTCCGCGCCGGCGTCCAGGCCGACCACCGTGTCGACCTCGTCGGCCCGGGCGGTCAGGACCAGCACCGGGACCGCGCTGCCACCGGCGCGCATCTGGCGGCAGACCTCGAGGCCGTCCATGCCGGGCAGGCCCAGGTCGAGCACCACGAGGTCGGCGCCCTCCTCGGCCCCGGCGAGCGCGGAGGGACCGTCGCCGTACACCTCGACGTCGTACCCCTCGCGCTTCAGCGCGCGGGCCAGCGGGTCCGCGATGGCAGTGTCGTCCTCGACGAGCAGAACCCGGGTCATAGCCGAATGGTAGGCACCCCGCCTACTCGCCGGGCCACCGCGGCGGCCGCCGCTCGGCGAAAGCGGCCAGCCCCTCCACGCGGTCGGCGGAGAACGCCGTGGCCTGCCAGGCGGCGTCCTCGACGTCGAGGCCGGCCGCGAGCGGCCGGTCCAGTCCCTCCCGCATCGCGCGCTTGGCGCTGCGGACGCCGACCGGTGAGTTGGCCGCGACGGTCGTGGCGAGCTCCAGCGCACGCTCGCGGTCGGCGCCGACGTCGACGAGCCGGTCCAGCAGACCGATCTCACGGGCCGCGACCGCGTCCAGCCGGCGGGCCGTGAAGATCAGGTCGGCCGCCCGCGACCAGCCCAGCCGGCGGGCGAGCAGCTGGGTGCCGCCGCCGCCCGGGATGATGCCCACGCTGACCTCCGGCAGGCCGAGGACCGCGCTCGCGTCGCCCACGATGAGGTCGCAGCTCAACGCGAGCTCGAGGCCGCCGCCGAGGGCGAAGCCGTGGACGGCGGCGATCGCCGGCACGGGCAGGTCGAGGACCGCCCGGTACGCCGCGCGGGTCACCGGCCGTTGCTCGCGCATGTCGTCGTCGCTGAAGGCCCGGCGCTCCTTGAGGTCCGCACCGACGCAGAACGCCCGGTCCACCGCACTGGAGAGGACGACCACGCGCACGTCCGGGTCGGCCCCGGCGTCCGCACAGGCCGCGGTCAGCTGCCGGGCCAGCTCCACCGACACGGCGTTGAGCGCCGTGGGCCGGTCCAGGACGATCTCGGCCACGTGCGCGGCCGGGCGCTCCAGCCGGACGTACGCCGTGTCGCGCCGGCCGATCACGTCACCATCACTCGTCGGGCTCATCGGTGGCGACCCTAGACCGGGTCGGGCTGGCCCGCTGGAGCCGCCACGGCCGAACCCGGCCCAGGCCGCGCAGCGGGCGCCGGCGCATCACGGCCAGGTCGAAGCCCGAGACGCTGTCCAGCGCGGACGCGGTCGCGTCGTCGACGAGCACCGCTCCCGGGTGGGCGATCCCGGTCAGCCGGCTGGCCCGGTTGACGGTCGTGCCGAAGACGTCGCCCAGCCGCATCACCACCGGCCCCGTCGCCAGGCCCGAGCGGACGTCCGGCAGCAGCTCGTCCTCGGCCATGGTCGCGGCGATGTCGAGCGCGATCGCGGCGGCAGCCGGCGCGCCCGCGGCGGCGAACAGCACCTCGTCGCCGACCGTCTTGATCACCCGGCCGCCGTGTGCGGCCACGATGTCGGAGACGAGGGCCTCGAACCGCTGGACCAGCGCGGCCAGCTCGCGCTCGGAGAGTCGCCGGACGAGACGGGTGAACGACACGAGGTCGGCGAAGCCGACGCTGCGCACGCCGCCCCGGTGCTCGAGCTCGGGCTCCGCGTCGGCCATCAGCCGCTCGACGGCAGCGGCCAGATGGCGGCGCCAGGCGTAGGCCACGAGCGGCTCCATCCGGTCGGCGAGCTCCACGACCGAGGCCGCGACCTGGGCGGCATGCCGGGCGTCCGGCGCCGACTCCGGGTCGGCGGCCCGCTCGGCGGCCACCGACTCGGCCAGCAGCTGGACCTGCCACGAGGCCATCCGGTCGGTGGAGCGGCCGACCGCCCGGGCCAGGGCCAGCGCCGTCCCCTCATCGACCACCTCGTCCCGGACCAGGCCGACGACCTGTTGCAGCGCAACCAGATCCGCGGCCGTGAAGGCCGCGTAGTCGTCATCGACGTTGGCGAAGCCGAGCGCCCGCCAGAACCTCCGCGCCGACAGCAGGGAGACGCCGGCCGCCGCACTGACCTCCCGGCGGCGGAGCCGTCGTGGCTCCCCGAGCAGCGCCCGCTCGACCTCCTGGGCCGGGTCCGCCGAGGAGGGGTCGGTCACGTGTGGGCGGGCTCGGGTCCGTCGTCGTCGCGACGGCGCGAGTCGTCGGCCTCGACCAGCTCGTAGAGGCGGCGCTGGATCTGCTCGACCCGCGGGATGTCGGTCAGCGTCACCTGTCCGCGCTCGCCGGCCGACTCGACGACCAGCGTGCCGCAGCGCAGGACCCGCTCGATCGCGGTGTGCGAGAAGGAGATGTCGTTGATCCGCGCCAGCGGGATGTCGCGGCCACTGCGGGCGATGATGCCCTGGCGCAGGATCAGCCGCCGGTCGGTCAGCACGTAGACCGTCGTCCACCAGCGCAGGAACGGCAGGATGGTCAGCCAGATCAGCGCGACCACCGCGATCACGAGGACGACGGCCCGGATGATGTTCTGGCTGGAGCTGGACGGGATCCGACCGGCGATGAAGGTCGCGAGGGGGACGGTCACGAGCAGGGCCACGACCGGCCCGACCAGCGCCTTCCAGTGCGTCCGCAGCTCGGTGTCGATGTGCTCGTCGTCGGCCAGCAGCCGTTGCGGGTAGCCCATGCGCAGATCATGCCGTGTCGGGGCCGCCCGCGGGGGTGGTCCGAGCACGATGTCGCAGGGTCACGACGTCCCCGGCGGCGAGGGCGTGCTCGCGTCCGGCCGGGTCCCGGACCAGGAGCCGGCCCGCGTCGTCGACGCCCTCCGCCACTCCGGTCAGGCTCTCGCCCGTCGGCAGGGCGACCCGCACGCGCTGCCCGATGGTCCAGCAGGCCTCGCGGTACGCCGCTCCGGCGCCGCTGCGTCGCGGGTCGCCGAGGGCCGCGCGCCACGCGGCGTACCGCTGCTCGAGAGCTCGCAGGTAGGCGCGCAGCAGGACCTCGCGATCGGTGACGGCCGACCCGGCCAGCAGCAGGGAGGTCGCCGTCGGCACGGGCAGCTCCGCCTCGGACAGGCTGACGTTCAGGCCGGTGCCCACGACGACGGCCGAGCCGGAGCCGGTCACGACGACCTCGGCCAGGATCCCGGAGACCTTGCCCAGCCCGACGTCGCCCGGCCCGGTCGAGGGCTGGAGCGGGACGAGCACGTCGTTGGGCCACTTCAGCCGGGCCTCCAGGCCGCAGACCCGCTGCAGCATCTCGACCACCGCGACGCCGGTCAGCAGGGGCAGCCACGACCACCGGGAGGAGTCGACCTCGCGCGGCGCCAGCAGCACCGACACGGCCAGGCTGCTGCGCGGCGGCGCCGACCACCGGCGGTCCAGCCGGCCCCGGCCGGCGCTCTGGTGGTCCGTGGCCAGGACCACACCCTCGGCCAGGTCCTCGGCCACCGCTCGGGCCGCGAGGTCGCGGTTCGTGGAGCCGGTCTCCGGCACGACGCGGACCTCGCGCCACAGACTGCTGCCGGCCGGCGGCCGGCGCCCGGACGACGTTCGCAGGGGCGGCCGGCTCAGGTCGCTCCACTCGCCAGGGGCCTCGGGCACGTCGTCAGGCTAGGCGGGCCTCCGGTCGGTCTAGGCTGCAGGCCGTGCCGCCCGACGAGACCGCGCAGACCACCGGCGAGCCGGAGCCCGACATCCACACCGCCGCCGGCAAGCTCGCGGACCTGGAGCGGCGCAACGACGAGGCCGTGCACGCCGGCTCGGCGCGGGCGGTCGAGAAGCAGCACGCCAAAGGCAAGCAGACCGCCCGCGAGCGGATCGAGATGCTGCTCGACGAGGGATCGTTCGTCGAGACCGACGAGCTGGCCCGGCACCGGTCGACCAACTTCGGCCAGGCCAAGCGGCGACCGTACGGCGACGGCGTGATCACCGGCTACGGCACCGTGGACGACCGCCCGGTATGCATCTTCAGTCAGGACGTCACGGTGTTCGGCGGCAGCCTCGGCGAGGTCTACGGCGAGAAGATCGTCAAGATCCTGGACATGGCCATGACCACCGGCTGCCCGGTCATCGGCATCAACGAGGGCGGTGGCGCGCGGATCCAGGAGGGGGTCGTCAGCCTCGGCCTCTACGGAGAGATCTTCCACCGCAACGTGCAGGCCTCGGGCGTCATCCCGCAGATCTCGCTGATCATGGGCGCTGCGGCCGGCGGCCACGTCTACTCCCCGGCCCTCACCGACTTCACCGTGATGGTCGACCAGACCTCGCACATGTTCATCACCGGTCCGGACGTCATCAAGACCGTGACCGGCGAGGAGGTGTCCTTCGAGGAGCTCGGCGGGGCCCGGACCCACAACACCAAGAGCGGCAACGCGCACTACCTCGGCACGGACGAGGCCGACGCCATCGAGTACGTCAAGGCCCTGCTCTCCTACCTGCCGAGCAACAACCTCGACGAGCCACCGGCCTACGACGCCGCGCCCTCCTCGGGGCCGACCGAGATCACCGACCGCGACCGCGAGCTCGACTCCCTCGTGCCGGACTCGGCCAACCAGCCCTACGACATGCACACGGTCATCGAGCACGTCGTCGACGACGGCGAGTTCCTCGAGGTCCAGGCCCTGTTCGCGCCGAACATCCTGGTCGGCTTCGCCCGGGTCGACGGCCGGAGCATCGGCATCGTGGCCAACCAGCCGATGCAGTTCGCCGGCACGCTCGACATCGACGCCAGCGAGAAGGCCGCACGCTTCGTCCGGACCTGTGACGCGTTCAACATCCCGGTCCTGACGTTCGTGGACGTCCCCGGCTTCCTGCCCGGCACCGACCAGGAGTGGAACGGCATCATCCGGCGCGGGGCCAAGCTGATCTATGCGTACGCCGAGGCGACGGTCCCGCTCGTCACCGTCATCACGCGCAAGGCCTACGGCGGTGCGTACGACGTGATGGGCTCCAAGCATCTGGGCGCCGACGTCAACCTGGCCTGGCCGACCGCGCAGATCGCCGTCATGGGCGCTCAGGGTGCCGTGAACATCCTCTACCGGTCGGAGCTGAAGAAGGCGCGCGACGCGGGCGAGGACGTCGAGGCGCTGCGCCAGGGCTTCATCACGGAGTACGAGGACACCCTCGCCAACCCGTACATCGCAGCCGAGCGCGGCTACGTCGACTCGGTCATCCCGCCCTCGTACACCCGCTCATATGTCGCAAAAGCCTTGCGAGCGTTGCGAACCAAGCGCGAGACGATGCCGCCCAAGAAGCACGGGAACATCCCGTTATGACCGGAGCGGCGCCCACGCTGCGCCTGGTCCGCGGCGACGCCGGGCCGGAGGAGCTCGCCGCGCTGCTCGCCGTCCTGACGGCCCGCACCGAGGGCGCTCCTGCTGGACGCGACCCGGCTCGGCCGAGGGCCGGACGCTGGGCCGACCGGGCCGCGATGCTGCGGCTGCCCCCGCATCCCGCACCCGGCGGATGGCGGGCCTCCGCCCGACCGCACTAGGAGCGTCCGCTCCCGCAGCCGCGTCTCGCCGCACTAAGGTCGCCGGGTGACTGACGCACCCGGGGCGCACCGCGAGCCGACCGAGGTCGACCGCATCGCCGACGCCTATCTCGACACCTCGCTCAGCCTGCATCCGGCCAAGGCCACCAGGATCGGCGCGCCCGGCTACGACGACCAGCTGACCGACTACTCCCCCGACGGCATCGCCGCGCGGACCGAGCTCGACCGGCGCACCCTCTCCGCCCTCGAGGGCACGCAGCCGGTCGACGCCATCGACCGGGTGACCGTCGATGCCATGCGCGAGCGACTCGGGGTCGCCGTCGAGATCGCCGAGTCCGGCGCCGAGGAGTCCGACCTCAACGTCATCGCCAGCCCGGTGCAGGACGTGCGGTCAGTCTTCGACCTGATGTCGACGGAGTCCGCGGACGACTGGGCGACCATCGCCCAGCGGCTGCGAGCCGTGCCGGCCGCGATGGAGGGCTACGCCCGCTCGTTGACCTCGGCGGCGGCCCGCTCGGACGTCTCCCCGCGACGTCAGGTCCAGGGCGTCATCGCCCAGTGCGCGTCGTACGGCGCGGACGACGGCTTCTTCGTCAGCTTCGCCCGGTCCGGTTCGGCCGCAACCGATCTGCCCGACTCCCTGGTGACCGAGCTGGGCGAGGCGGGCCGCACGGCCGCCGCGGCGTACCGGTCGCTGGGCGACTTCCTCCAGCGCGAGATCCTGCCGCAGGCGCCGGAGGCCGACGGGTGCGGCCGGGAGAAGTACGCCCTCTGGTCGCGCGCCTTCGTCGGAGCGTCGATCGACTTCGAGGAGGCCTACGCCTGGGGGCAGGAGGAGTTGGCCCGGATCGTCGCCGAGATGAAGGTCACGGCCAACCAGGTCCGCAGCGGCGCAACGGTTCCCGAGGCGATCGACGCCCTGGACCACGACCCAGCGAACGTCCTCACGGGGACCGACGAGCTGCAGGCGTGGATGCAGCTGCGTGCCGACGAGGCCGTCAGTGAGCTCGACCGGACCCACTTCGACATCCCGGAGCCCTTGCGCACCATCGAGTGCCGGATCGCGCCCACCACCGAGGGCGGCATCTACTACACGTCGCCCAGCGACGACTTCTCGCGGCCCGGGCGGATGTGGTGGTCGGTGCCGGAGGGCGTCGACAAGTTCACCACCTGGCGCGAGCTCACGACCGTCTACCACGAGGGCGTGCCGGGGCATCACCTCCAGGTCGGGCAGACCGTCTACAACCGGGCCGAGCTGAACCGCTGGCGCCGGCTGGACTGCTGGGTCTCCGGGCACGGCGAGGGGTGGGCGCTCTACGCCGAGCGGTTGATGGAGGACCTGGGCTACCTCTCCGACCCGGGCTCGCGGCTGGGGATGCTCGACGGCCAGCTGCTGCGCGCGGCCCGCGTCGTGCTCGACATCGGCGTCCACCTCGACCTGCCGGCACCGGCCTCGGTCGGCGGCGGCTCGTGGGACTACGACAAGGCGTGGGCCTTCCTCACTGCGAACTCCGCGATGGCCGAAGGCTTCCTGCGGTTCGAGCTGGACCGCTACCTCGGCTGGCCGGGACAGGCGCCGTCGTACAAGCTCGGCGAGCGGCTCTGGCTGCAGATGCGCGAGGACGCCAAGGCCGCGTGGGGCGACCGGTTCGACCTCAAGGAGTTCCACCGCGTGGCGCTCGACGTGGGCTCGGTGCCGCTCGACGTGCTGCGGCACGCCGTCGTCGGCTGAGCCGGTGGCTGTGCCTCCGCCCGCGACGCTGCTCGTGCTCGCCTCCGCGTCCCCGGCCCGGCTGACCACGTTGCGACGGGCGGGGATCGAGCCCCGCGTCGTCGTCGCCGACGTCGACGAGCCGGCTGTCGTCGCGGAGTACGAGCTGCGCCAGGGCGCGGCCCTCACGGCCGACGAGGTCGCCCTGGTGCTGGCCCGCCGCAAGGCCGAGGCCGTCGCCGCCGGGGTGGACGACGCCCTGGTGCTGGGCTGCGACTCGGTCCTGGAGCTGGACGGCGAGGTGCACGGCAAGCCGGCGGGCACCGCCGAGGCCGCGGGGCGATGGCGCCGGATGCGAGGCCGCTCGGGGGTCCTGCACACCGGCCACTGGCTGGTCGATGCCCGGGCCGAGGGCGGCTCGGGGAGCACCATCGGGGCGGTCGGGGCGACCGTCGTCCGGTTCGCCGACGTCAGCGACGAGGAGATCGACGCCTACGTCGGCACCGGCGAGCCGCTGGCGGTCGCGGGCGCGTTCACCCTCGACGGGCTCGGCGGAGCCTTCGTCACCGGGGTGGAGGGCGACCCGCACAACGTCGTCGGGCTGAGCCTGCCCCTGCTGCGGACGCTGATGGCCGAGTCCGGCGTCCGGTGGACCGATCTGTGGTCCGAGCGGATCGGCGGTCCGAAGATTTGACACCTGCTCGGAGCCGGGGCTTAGGTTAGGCACACCTTAGTCGCTCCCCGAAAGGTCCGTCGTGCTCCCTACCTTCGTGATCGGCCTCCGTGAAGGACTCGAGGCCGCGCTCATCGTCGGGATCATCGCCGCGTTCCTGGCCCGCCAGGACCGCCGGGACGCGCTGCGGCAGGTGTGGGTCGGCGTCGGCGCGGCGGTCGCCATCTGCCTCGGCATCGCGGTCGCCCTGCAGGTGCTCGAGCGGGTGCTTCCCCAGCGCCAGCAGGAGATGCTCGAGACGGTGGTGGGCGTGCTCGCCGTCGCCATGGTGACGGCGATGATCGTCTGGATGCGCCACCACGCACGGGCCATGAAGGGCGAGCTGGAGGGCGCCACCGCCGCGGCCCTCGCCCAGGGGTCGGCCCGCGCGCTGGTCGCGATGGCCTTCCTGGCCGTGCTCCGCGAGGGGTTCGAGACATCGGTGTTCCTGCTGGCGACGTTCCAGGCCAGCGGCAACGCGACGACCGCCGGCATCGGCGCCGTCCTCGGCATCCTGGTCGCGGTCGGGCTCGGCTGGGGCATCTTCCACGGCGGCGTCCGGCTCGACCTGGCCCGCTTCTTCACCCTCACCAGCGTCGTGCTCGTCCTCGTGGCGGCCGGCCTGGTCATGACGGCGTTCCACACGGCTCACGAGGCCGGCTGGGTCAACCTCGGCCAGGGTCAGGCGGTCGACCTCAGCTGGCTGGTGCGCCCCGGCACCCCGATCGCCGCGCTGCTCACCGGAGTCCTCGGCATCCAGCCGATCCCCACGGTCGTCGAGGCTCTCGGCTGGGCGCTCTATGCCGTACCGATGCTGATCTTCGTCCTGCGCCCGGCGCACGCACCGGCGGCGAGAGCCGTTCCCGCACAACGCAGCTCAGCCACAGCACCCAGCCGTTCCTGAGCCGGCTCCCGACCCCGACCACCACCGAACCATCCGCCCGTACGTCGGCTCCGCCGCGCCCGGAAAGGCTCCACGATGACCCACCGCCGCCTCCTCTCCCTGATCGCGGTCGCAGCCGCAATGCCGCTGCTCGCGACCGGCTGCGCGAAGAGCTCGCCGTCGGCCGGCGCCGCCGCCAAGGGCGCGAGCACGGTCGCGATCGACTTCACGGACGACGGCTGCGCACCCGTCCCCGCGTCGGTCCAGGCGGGGCCGTTGAGCTTCGCGGTGGCCAACAAGGACGCCGGCCGGGTGACCGAGGCCGAGGTCATGCAGGACGGCCGGATCCTCGGTGAGAAGGAGAACCTCACCCCCGGGCTCTCCGGCCGGTTCAGCCTGCGCCTCGAGCCCGGCGAGTACGTCGTCTACTGCCCGAACGCCAAGGTCGACCGGGCCACCCTGACGGTCAGGCCGGCCCCGGGCGCGACCGGGACGACGCCCTCGTCGGCCGCTACCCTGACCGCCGCCGTCGCGTCCTACCGGGCGTTCCTGCAGAACCGCGCGAACGCCCTGCTGCCCGCGACCAAGGCGTTCGCGGCCGCGGTGAGGGCCGGCGACGTCGTGAAGGCCAAGCGGCTGTTCGCGCCGGCCCGGGCCAACTACGAGGCGATCGAGCCCGTGGCGGAGAGCTTCGGTGACCTCGACCCCGAGATCGACGCCCGGTTCGGCGACGTGGAGGCGGCCAAGTGGGCCGGCTTCCACCGGATCGAGAAGGCGCTGTGGCAGGACAAGAGCCTGAAGGGCATGGACCGCTACGCCACCAAGCTGGTCGCCGACGTCAGCCGGCTGGTCGAGCTGATCCCGAGCGCGAAGCTCCAGCCGGCCGCGATCGCCAACGGCGCCGTCGACCTGCTCGGTGAGGTCGCCAACAGCAAGATCACCGGCGAGGAGGACCGCTACAGCCACACCGACCTGTGGGACTTCGAGGCCAACGTCGCCGGCGTCCGCGAGGCGCTGGACGTGCTGTCCCCGACCCTGCGGGCCCGGAACCCCTCCCTGCTGGCGACGGCCGACGCGCAGTTCGACCAGGTGGACCAGGCGCTCTCGGCGTACAAGACTCCGGACGGGTACGTGGACTACTCGACCGTGGGCAAGGCCGACCGGCGTCGGCTCACCACCCTCGTGAACACCCTCGCCGAGACGATGAGCAAGGTGGCACCGGCGATCGTATGAGCGAGCGATCCGTACGGCTGACCCGTCGAGGCTTCCTCGGCGGGTCCGCCGCGTTGGGCGGGGTCGCGGCGGCGGGCGTCGTCGGTGGGGTCGTGGGCGCCCGCGAGTTCTCCACCAGCGGGCCGCAGCACGCGGCGCCGGTGCCGTTCTACGGCGCGCACCAGGCCGGCATCGACACCCCGGCCCAGGACCGGCTCGCGTTCGCGGCGTTCGACGTGACGAGCACGAGCCGCAGTGACCTGCAGGAGGTGCTGCGGGAGTGGACCAAGGCGTCGATCGCGATGTGCGCCGGGGCGCTGGTGCCCGGCAGCTCGACCGCCTCGGACGCACCACCGGCCGACACCGGCGAGGCGCAGGACCTGCCGCCCGCCGCGCTCACCGTCACCGCGGGTCTCGGCCCCTCCCTGTTCGACGGCCGCTTCGGGCTGGCCGGCCGGCGACCGGCTGCGCTGGCCGCCATCCCACCATTGCCACGTGACAACCTCGACCACACACGGTCCAACGGCGACCTCGGGATCCAGGCCTGCTCCAACGACCCGCAGGTCGCGTTCCACGCGATCCGCAACCTGGCCCGGATCGGCCGCGGGGTCGTCACGATGCGGTGGTCGCAGCTGGGCTTCGGCCGGACGTCGTCGACGAGCACCAGCCAGGCGACGCCGCGCAACCTGATGGGCTTCAAGGACGGCACCCGCAACGTGCACGCCGAGGAGGCCGGCGACATGGACACCTACGTCTGGGTGGGCCAGGAGACCGACCAGCCGTGGATGACGGGCGGCTCGTACGTCGTCACCCGGCGGATCCTGATGCACATCGAGGGCTGGGACCGCGACTTCCTCCAGGACCAGGAGGAGGTCTTCGGCCGGACGAAGGTCAGTGGCGCTCCGCTCGGCGGGCACCACGAGTTCGACACCCCTGACTTCGCCGCCAAGGCCGCCGACGGCACACCGGTCATCCCGATGGACGCGCACATCCGGCTGGCCTCGCACGAGGCCAACGGCGGGCTGCGGATCCTGCGCCGCGGCTACTCCTTCACCGACGGCACCAACGCGGACACCGGCGAGCTCGACGCCGGGCTGTTCTTCATCGCCTACCAGAAGGATCCCCGGCACCAGTTCGTGCCGCTGCAGCGCAAGCTCGGCCTGAGCGACCGGCTCAACGAGTACATCGAGCACAACAGCAGCGCGGTCTTCGCCTGCCCGCCGGGCATCCGCAGCAGCAGCGACTACTGGGCCAGCGGGCTATTCGCTTGACCGACCGGCCGCGGTACCCGGCATCATGGTGGGAGTCACGTTCGGCGAGGAGGCAGCCATGACCGAACCGCGTACGTCATCCGCCGGTGCTGACCACCGGACCCTCCCGGAGCGCATCCCGTTCGACCAGATGGTCGCGACGCAGCCCGCCTCCGACCCGCCGTCGCCCACTCTCGGTCGCGACCCCGAGACGGAGTGGCTGCTCCGCTTCGGCATCGCGTAGGCCGCGGATGCCTGCCCGCGCGATCGACCTGGCCGACAAGCTCTCCGCCTTCGACGACCTGTGGTCGCCCAAGGTCGTCGCCCGCTTGAACGACTACGAGGTGAAGGTCGTCAAGGTCCGAGGCGAGTTCACCTGGCACTCCCACGAGGACACCGACGAGCTCTTCCTCGTCATCGCCGGGCGCCTGACCATCCAGCTGCGGGACGGCGACGTGTCGCTCGGCCCCGGTCAGCTGTACGTCGTACCCCAGGGGGTCGAGCACTGCCCGATCGCCGCCGAGGAGACACAGGCGCTGCTGCTCGAGCCGGCCGGCGTCGTCAACACCGGTGACGCCGGAGGCGAGCAGACCGCGTCGTACGACGACTCCTTGGCCTAGCGGGTGCTGGCCGGTCCGGGTCGCCTGCCAGGCTTGGGCCGGACCGGTTGGCGATGCGGCCGGCGACGATCTGGAGGGCAGCCATGAGCGGCGAGGACAACCTGAGGACCGCGAGCGGCTACGCGCGGCAGGCGGCCGAGGTGGCCGCGAGGCTCAAGCCCGGGACGTACGACGCCGTACAGGCCCTGGCGTTGGTATCGATCGCACACAGCCTCGCCGTCCTGGCCGAGCGGTCCGCGGACGAGTGATGCCAGGCCGGGTCATCGACACGCCCGACCGCTCCTAGCCGAGTCAATCGCGTTGTGCGGGCGCCAGGGCTCGCCTAGCGTTGCGTCCCTTCAGGGCCGGGCCACGAGGGCCCGGACCGCAGCCGCGGGTCGGCGGATCGGAGCTGCACGGCACGATGACTTCTCGCCTCTTCGCCCTCTGCTTCGACGCGAACGACCCGGGCCGGCTGGCCGACTTCTGGGCCGGCCTCCTGGGCTGGCAGAGGGCCGACGCCCCGGACGACGGCATCGCGCTCCTGCCGAACGACGACACCGGCTTCCGGCTCCGCTTCCTCCCGACCCGGGCGGCGAAGGCCGGCCCCAACCAGATGCACTTCGACCTGACGAGCGCGTCCTTGGAGGACCAGCAGCGGACCGTGGCCAGGGCGATCGGCCTCGGCGCTGAGCACATCGATGTCGGCCAGCTCCCCGAAGAGGGGCACGTGGTGCTCGCCGACCCGGAGGGCAACGAGTTCTGCGTCATCGAGCCGGGCAACAACTTCCTGGCCGACTGCGGCTTCATCGGCGCGCTGGCCTCCGACGGCTCGCAACAGGTGGGGTACTTCTGGAGCCAGGCGCTCGGCTGGCCGCTGGTCTGGGACCAGGACCAGGAGACGGCGATCCGCTCACCGCACGGCGGTCCTAAGGTCACCTGGGGTGGCCCCCCGCTGGCGGCCAAGACCGGGAAGGAGCGGCTGCACTTCGACCTCGCCCCGCCCGTCGACGGCGACCAGCAGGCCGAGGTCGACCGGCTGCTCGACCTGGGGGCGACCCGGGTCGACATCGGCCAGGGCGAGGTCAGCTGGGTGGTGATGGCCGACCCCGACGGCCACGAGTTCTGCGTGCTGACGCCCCGGTAGCACCGGGACTCCAGCCGCCGGCTCAGGTCGCGCGGGTGTCGCCACCCGGCGGACCGTCGAGCACCGTGGGCACGTACTCGAGCAGCTGGATCCGGCCGTCGAAGGTGCGGTGGTCGACCAGCTCGAGCCCGACATCCGGATAGCCGTCATAGATCCGCTCCCGTCCCGTCTCGCCGGTGATGACGGGGAACACGACGACCCGGAAGCGGTCGACCAGACCGGCGGCGAGCAACGACCGGCACAACGTGAGGCTGCCGAGCGTGCGCAACCCGGCGGCGCCCGTCTCCTTCAGAGAGCGCACGGCCTCGATCGGATCCTGGTCGACCAGGCGCGAGTTCGCCCACTCCAACGGCTCCTCGAGGGTCGATGAGAACACCACCTTGGGCGTTTCGCTCATGGCCGTGAAGCTGTCGTCGTCGGACGTGACCGCGAAGCCCGACATCAGGCGGTAGGTGGCTGCGCCCATCAGGATCGGGTAGTCGCGCTCCGGAGACTGCTCGAGCCAGGCCAGCCACTCGGGTCCCGCGAGGCCCCAGTAGCCAGGCCAACCTTCACCCGACGCGTAGCCGTCGAGGGAGGTGATGAAGTCCACCAGCAGTTCCGCCATGGGGGTTCCTCTCGCGGGTGTCCCTCCCACGGTGCACGCTACGGCGGGGCTCGGCAACCGCACGGCGCAGGCACGTCGCACGTCGGACGTCGCTCGACGGCAACGGAATTCGACCTGGCGCAGGATCAGCCGGAAGCGCGTGTCCGCCGCAGGGCCGCCAGCCGCGCCTCGCGCCAGGCGCGGTATCCCGACCTCCCAGAAGCCACCTCGAGCCCACCACCGGCATCTCCGGCGCCACCCCGAGACGCCAGCAGGCCGAGCACCGCAGCGAGCTCCTCCGGCGTCGCCGACCCGCGCGTCACCGACAGCCCGGAGGCGGAGCCGCGCTGTTCCTCGGCGTGCTCGTCCATCAGACCGGCGGTACGCCGTGGTGGCGCTGGGAGAACCGGCGGTCCCGCCCCACCGCGTAGCGGAAGCGCAGGATCAGCTCCTGGCGCAGGGACTCCGGCTCCACGACACCGTCCAGCACCAGATCGGAGACCAGCCGCTCGAGGTCGACGTCGGCCTCGTACTCGCGGCGACGCTCCGCGACGTACGACGCGCGCTCGCCCTCGTCGGCGATCGCCTCGATCTTGTTGGCGTACACCGCGTTCACGGCTGCCTCGGGACCCATGACCGCGATCCGCGCGGTGGGCAGCGCCAGGCAGGCGTCGGGCCCGAAGCCCGGCCCCGCCATCGCGTAGAGCCCTGCGCCGTAAGCCTTCCGGACGATGACCGACACCTGTGGCACGGTCGCCTCGGAGACGGCGGTGATCATCTTGGCCCCGTGCCGGATGATGCCGCCCCGCTCGACCTCGGACCCGATCATGAAGCCAGGCACGTCGGCGAGGTAGAGCAGGGGGATGTTGAAGGCGTCGCACCACCAGATGAACCGGGCCGCCTTGTCGGCGCTGTCGGAGAACAGCACCCCGCCCTTCACCGCCGAGTTGTTGGCCAGGATGCCGACGACCTCGCCGTCGAGCCGGCCGAGCCCGGTGACCAGCTCACCCGCGAACAGCGGCTTCACCTCGAAGAACGACGCCTCGTCGACCAGGCCCTCGATCACCTCGTGGACGTCGAACGGCTGGCTCTCCACCTCCGGCACGACCGTCCCGTCCAGCGGCCGCGCCGGCGCCTCCGCGGGGTACGACGGCGGCTGCTCGCGCCAGCAGGTCGGTAGGTAGGAGAACAGCAGCCGGGCCTGCTCGATGGCATCGGCGTCGTCGACCGCGAGCAGGTCTCCGCAGCCGGAGACCGTGCAGTGCATCCGCGCGCCGCCCATCTCCTCCAGCGATACTTTCTCTCCGACAACCATCTCGGCCATGCGCGGCGAGCCGAGGTACATGGACGCGTTGCCCTCGACCATGATCACGGCGTCGGTGAACGCCGGGATGTAGGCGCCACCGGCCGCGGACGGCCCGAAGAGGCAGCAGATCTGGGGCACCTTGCCGGAGAGCGCGACCTGGTTGTGGAAGATCCGGCCGGCGCCCCGCCGGCCCGGGAAGAGGTCGACCTGGTCCGTGATCCGCGCACCGGCCGAGTCGATCAGCCAGAAGACGGGCAGCTCCTCGCGCAGCGCGGCCTCGGTCGCCCGGACGATCTTCTCCACGGTCCGCGCGCCCCAGGAGCCGGCCTTCACCGTCGAGTCGTTCGCCACGACGATCGCCGGTCGCCCGTCGACCAGGCCGCGCCCGGTCACGACCCCGTCCGCCGGCAGGCCGGTCGCCAGCGCGTTCGCGTAGCGGCCGTCCTCGACGAAGGTCCCCTCGTCGATCAGCAGCGAGATCCGCTCTCGCACATAGAGCTTGTGGCTCGACTCGAGCTTCTCCGCCGCCTTCTCGGTCGGCGCGGCCGACGCGTCGTACGCCTCGTGCAGCCGCTTGCGGACGTCGGCGACCCGTGGGTCTCCGGGGTGCGGAGAGGGTGGGGTCACTGCAGCAACCCCAGCCCGCGGGCGATCACCATGCGCTGCACCTCGCTCGTCCCCTCGCCGATCTCCAGGATCTTCGCATCGCGGTAGAAGCGGGCGACGGGGTACTCCTCCATGAATCCGTTGCCGCCGAAGATCTGCGTCGCCACGCGGGTCGCCGTCACCGCCGCCTCGCTCGAGTGCAGCTTGGCCACTGCAGCAGCGGCCTTGACCTCACCGAGGCCGCGCCGCCCAGCCGCGTGCTCGTCCCGCAGCCAGGCCGCCTTGTAGGTCAACAGCCGCGCCGCCTCGACCGCGACGACCAGATCGGACACCTGGAAGGCCACGCCCTGGTTGGACCCGATCGGCGAGCCGAACGCCAGTCGGGTCCGCGCGTAGTCCGCGGACATCTCCAGGCAGGCCTGGGCCAGTCCCACCGCGAGCGCGGAGATCGCGATCCGCCCGTCGTCCAACGTCTTCAGGAACTGCCGGAAGCCGTCGCCGCGCCGGCCGAGCAGGTACGACGCGGGCACCCGGCAGCCGTCGAAGGACAGGCCGTGCGTGTCCGAGGCGTGCCAGCCGAGCTTGTCGTAGGCCGGCTCGACGGTGAACCCCGGCGTACCGCTCGGCACGAGGATCGCACTGATCTCGGCCCGGCCGTCGGCCGCCGTCCCGGTGCGCGCGGTGACCGTGACGACCGAGGTGATGTCCGTGCCCGAGTTGGTGATGAAGGACTTCGCGCCGTCGACGACCCACTCGGACTCGTCGTCGGACAGGGCCGCGCGCGTCCTGGTCGCTCCCGCGTCCGAGCCGGCGTCCGGCTCGGTCAGCCCGAAGGCCGCGATGGCCCGTCCCGCAACGAGATCCGGCAGCCAGCGAGCCTTCTGCTCGTCGGTGCCGAAGGACAGGATCGGGTTGATGCCGAGGCCGACTCCGGCCGACAAGGTGATCCCGACGCTCTGGTCGACCCGCCCGAGCTCCTCGATCGCCACGCACAGGGACGTGAAGGCGCCGCCGGCGTCGTTCGGGTCGCCCGTGACCGCGCTCTCCAGGCTGCCGCCGTACTCCTCCGGGACGACCAGCCCGAAGAGCCCGAGGTCGCCCATCCGGGGCATCAGCTCGACGGGGAAGCGGTGCTCACGGTCCCACTGCGCGGCGTACGGCGCGACGTGCTCCTGGGCGAACTCGCGCACCACGGCGCGGAAGTCCTCGTGTTCCTTGCTCAGCTCGAACGGCACGGTCAGCCTCCCGGGGGTCGCCCTTGGGGTTCACGACGTCGCGACACGGTCTGCCTTGACGTTGACGTCAAGGTAAGGCGAGGATGCGACCCGTGGCAAGCGAGCTGACCATCGCGCAGGTCGCCGACCAGTACGGCGTCACTCATCGCACCGTCCGGTTCTACGAGGACCTCGGCCTGCTGGCGCCGGAACGGCGCGGGACCCGGCGGATCTTCCACCACCGGGACCAGGTCCGGCTCGGCCTGATCCTGCGCGGCAAGCGGCTCGGCTTCTCCCTCGAGGAGATCACCCGGATCATCACGATGTACGACGACCAGCCGGGCGAGGCCGGCCAGCTGCGCTACCTGCTCGGCCAGATCGAGGACCGCAGGGCCGACCTCGAGCAGCGCCGGCAGGACGTCCTCGCGGCGCTGTCGGAGCTGGACGAGCTGGAGCGCCGCTGCCGACAGGACCTGACCCGGCTCGAGCCGGCTTGAACCGGCTTGAGCCGGCTCGAACTCCCTGAGCGCGGCTGGCGGGCCGGCGCTCACCCGGGCGGGACGGAAGCCGGCCTAAACCCTGCCTAGGCCGGCCTCGATCCCGCCCCGAGGGTGCCCCCTGCGGAGGTCCCCCTGCGCCACTCCGGCTCGGCCGGAGAAGTCTCGCGGCCGCTCAGCCGGAGAAGTCCTGGACGACGTACCAGGTGCTGCCGGACTTGGCTGCACCGACGCCGATGTGCGTGTAGTGGCTGCTCAGCAGGTTGGCCCGGTGCGCCGAGGAGTTCATCCACAGCGTCACCACGCTGCTCGCGCTGACGTTGCCGTCCGCGATGTTCTCCGCCGCGTAGTTCGCGTTGCACTTGCTCAGGAACGGCGTGAGCGACTGGTGGGTCAGCGAGTGGGTGCCGGCGAGGTGGCGGGCCCACGGCTCGGCCAGGCCGGTCAGGCAGCTGGTGACGGTGAGCGCCTTGAGCCCGTGCGCCTTGCGCTGGGCATTCGTCGCGCTGACCACGCTGGCTTCGTACTGCGCGGTCGTGGACAGCGGAGCGAGGGTCAGGGTCGGCGCGGTCGTCTTGGCGGACCACACGGTGGCGTTCGGGCGGGTGGCGGCCGGGCGTTCCCTGGTGGCCACCGCCGCAGCGCACAGCAGGGCGAGAACAGTGACCGCGGCGCCGAGGCGGCGGGTCGCCGAGACACGGTGGGCGGGCGGCATGTCTCCGACGGTGACAGGTGACGGGATAACTGTAAGACCCCAAAGAGTTCACCCGCAGCATGAACAGCCCGTCGGTCTCCTCGGACTTACCCGGCTCGCCCGCCGCCGCGTTCGCCTCCGCCCGCTGGGTGTAGATGCCGTACCAGCGGAACAACGCCAGGTCGTCGGGCTCGATGGCGGCGAAGCCCAGCTCGGCGTACCGGTAGATGTCGGCGAGCACATCGAGGCCGTTCCTTGCGCGACTTGACGTGCTCGATCTCGGGAAGCTTGGCGGTCGGTGTCGGTCATCGGCACACTCCCTTGCTGAGCGGTCACTGGCGGCTGGAGCTCACCGTAGCAAGTTTGGATCCAAACCTCAAATGTTGGGATACATTTTTCACCTGTTTACGGGATAATCACCCCGCTCCCTGCGCTGATACCATCGGCCCCCATGACCGACCGTCGCGTGACCCACCCGCGTCTGAGCCGGAGCCGATGACCTCGCCGACGAGCTCCAGGTCGAGATCATCACCGGCCGGATCCCGCTGGGGACGCGCCTGCGCCAGGAGGACCTGGCGGCGCGCTTCGGCGTCAGCCGGACGCCGATCAGGGAGGCCCTGCGCCAGCTTCAGGCGATCGGACTGGTCGAGCAGCTCGGGCACCGGGGAGCGCTCGTGCGCTCGTTCTCGAGCCGACGAGTGCCGCAACATCTTCCTCGTCCGCGCCGAGCTCGAGGGCCTGGCCGCCGAGCGCGCGGCGGGCCGGCTGACCACCTACGACACCTCCGACCTGGCGGCCGCCCAGGCGCTGCTGCTGGCCGGCAGCCAGGCGCCACGAGCAGCCTCGACCCCCTAGCGCCGAGGACCGAGCGGCGGATCGCCCTCGAGCAGTGCTCGCAGGCCAACGAGCTGTTCCACAACGTGATCCTGGCCGCAGCCAACTGCCACCCGCTCCGCGACACGGTGCAGTCACTCGCCAACCAGGTGCCGCGCTCAGTGGCGTGGCACACGTTCGCCGACGACCCGGGCATCATCCCGCGCAGCGCCGAGGACCACGACCGCATCATCGAGTCGCTCTAGAAGCCCGACCCCAAGCGAGCACGCCGGCTGCTGCGGGCCCATGTGCTGGACACCGGCGACACGCTCGCCCGCTGGCTCGAGCGGCACACGCGGGGGTAGTGCTCCAACCTGTCCGGCGGTCTGCCCCGACGAGCTCAGCACCCAGGAGCCGCAGGCCTCTCGCCCGCGGCTCCTGATCTGCCTCAGCCCGTGACCTTCAGGACGCGCTGTTGGGGATGGGCGGCGCGCCGGTTGGGCCGCTCCCGGCCGGTGCGTCGACGACCTGGCAGGCCGGGACGCGCCCGGGCCCAGCCGATGCCGAGGGCCCGCTCGCCGCCGGGGCCGGTCTGCGTGGCGATCACGAGCGTGCCGCCGGCGGGGCAGTTCCCCGCTGATCGTGAAGCGGGTTGCGCCGTCGCTCGTCCGCCCGACCTCGCTCTGCTGCATCCCGCGGGCTGCGCCGGCGCCGGCCGGCGTGAACCAGGGCTGCTTGCACTCTTCCCCGCCGGCAGGTACTCGACGACCGCTTTCACGCCGGCCGCTTGCAACTTGGCCTGTAGGCCGGCCGCGTCGCTCAGCGAGTCGATCTCCACGCGTCATCGTGCCATCCGCGTTCTTGGTCACGGCGTACGCCGCCTGCGTGCCCGCGGAGAGGAAGAACGACGCCGGCGCTCGCGGCCACGGCCAGCACCGCCGCGAGCCCGCCGGCGAGGACGAGCCGCGGCCGCGCGCCAGACCGGGCGCCGCCGCCCGACGCTCGCCCGGGCTCGGCCTCCACCAGCTCTGCAACTCGCAGCAGGAGCCGCTCTTCGAAGTTGCTCACGTCGTTACCTCCGGTAGGTCGCTCGTGCCGAGCTCGAGGAGGTCGAGGTGGTCCTGCATCCGCCGGCGGGCCCGGTGCAGCCGCACGCGAGCGGCGACGGAGCCGATGCCGAGCGCCCGCCCCGCCTCGCCGACGGACAGGCCGTCGAGCGCGATCAGCTCGAGCACCGCCCGCTCGCCGGCCGGGAGCCGCGATCAGCTCGCCGTAGAGCTCGCGCGCCGCCGACTCGCGGTCGATCCGCTCGTGCAGCGCGGCCAGGTCGTCCTCGGCGACCAGCTCGCGCCCGCGGATGCGCGCGGCCGTCCGCAGCTCCTTCGCCTTGCGCCGATGCTCACCGACGACGACGTTGCGGGCGATCCCGAATAGCCACGCCACCGGCTCGCCCCGGCTGCGCCGGTAGGAGCCGGCCGACTCGATCACCGCGACGAACACGTCCGCCGTCAGATCGGCGGCCCGTACGGATCGTCCACCCGCCGGGCGACGAACCGCTGCACCGCCTCGACGTGGTGCCGGTAGAACCGCTCGAAGGCCTCCGGGTCGGATCGTGATCGGCGGCCAGCTCCTGCACGCGCGCCTCCTCATATCCTCGCTGTCGGAGGCTCTTGGTCGGAGCGAGCCAATGCGTTAACCAGACCCGTGCGCCGGGCGCTTAGCCCAGGATTCGCGCCGCGCCGACGCAGACGCCCTGGTATGAGGCCAGCGAGCTGAAGCTGACGACGGTTCCGGTATGCGGCGCGTGGATGAACATCCCGCCGCCGACGTAGATGCCGACGTGGCCGAGGCCGTAGAAGAACACGAGGTCGCCCGGCTGGAGTCGCTCTCGGGCACGTGGGGCCCGGCGCTGTACTGCGCGCCGCGAAGTGCGGCAGCGACGACGCCCAGCTGGCCGTAGACGTACATGACGAGGCCGGAGCAGTCGAACCCGGCGGGGCTCGCCCCGCCCCACACGTACGGGGACGCCCAGGTACTGCTCGGCGATCGCCACGGCCTGGCCGCCGAGGGTGCTGCTGGGCGGCGCCGGGATGTTGCCAAGGCTGGTATCAGCACCGCTGCGGGCCCGCCGCCGCCGCCGCCGGTCGCAGCTGCTGCGGCTGCCCTCGCGGCGGCCGCGTTCGCCGCCGCCTGCTGCTGTGCGATCAGGTGCTTGATCTGCGCCGAGATGCCCGCCTCGCGGGCTGCAGGCTGGCGATGCCGGCCCGGATCCGGCCCTCCTCGTGCGCCTGCGCCGCCTGCTCCCGGGAGGTTCGCCGTCTCGACCGACGAGGGCGTGCTCCTGCTTGGAGATCAGCTTCTTGGCAGCCGCTGATCGCTTGATCAGCGGGTGTCCGTCTGGTTCGACCGCTGCAGCACCTGCATCTGCGTGACCAGGTCGTTGATCGACCGGCGGCGAGCAGATACTCGACCACGTTCTGACCGCCCTTCTTGTACGAGTTCGTCAGGCTCGGGCGAGCGCAATCTGGGAAGCCCGCAGGTTGTCCTTCGCGTTGGCGAGCACGATCTTCGATCTCGGCCAGCCGATGCTGCGACTCCACAAGGCGGGAGTGGACGTAGTCGTAGCGCTCGATCTGCTTCTCGAGCTGAACCTGCGCCGAGGAGATCTGCGCCTCGACCGCGCGCGCCTCGGCTCGCTTCGCCGAGATCGACGACGCCGACGCACTCCCAGCCGTGATCCCGAACAGGACCAGAGAGGAGAAGAGGAGCGTGAGTGTGGCTCGGGGGACGCGCGAACCGGACGGACCACGCGCTGCACCGCGGGCGGCAAACATGGGGAAGCACGCTACCAGAGGCGTGCGACGGATGCACCGGCTGCACATGTTCGATGTGGGCACCGCTACTGGGCTGGCAACGCCCGAGGGGTCAGCTGCCAGCGGCACGACCGACCGCATATTCCGGGACGCCAAGCGGGATCACAGGAGTCGCACCGGTGGGGGCGTCCGGCGCCGGTTACGGCATTCGACGACGTCCTCCTGGGTGCTGCGGCAGGCGCGCGGGGTGAGTCGTGCACACCCAATCTTAACAAGCACCCGGTGAGCGAGGGGGTGCTACCGGCCGGTGACGCCTCCGCTGTCGCGCATCAGGCGCTGCGCCAGCAGCACCGGGATCGCCGTCAGCAGGATCACGAACACCGCCACCGCGTTCACCTCGGGCGGCGTGTTCGGCAGCCGGAACTGGTTGTAGATCCAGAGCGGCAGCGTCTCCTGCGTAGCCGGCGGTGAAGAGCGTGACCACGATCTCGTCGAACGACAGCGCGAAGGCCAGCAGCCCGCCGGCCACCAGCGCCGTGGCGATGTTCGGGCAGCGTGATGTGGCGGAACGTCTGCCAGCCGTCGGCGCCGAGATCCATCGACGCCTCCTCGAGCGAGGTCCACGACCGCCGCAGCCGGGCGATCGCGTTGTTGAAGACCACCACGATGCAGAACGTCGCGTGGCCGACGACCACCGTCCACAGCGACCGCGTGATGCCCAGGTACTCGATCGTCGAGAGCAGCGCGAGGCCGGTGACGATGCCCGGCAGCGCGATCGGCAGCACCAGCAGGAACGACACGCCGTTGCGGCCGAAGAAGTGGAAGCGGTGCAGGGCGAACGCCGCCGGCGTGCCCAGCAGCAGCGGCGATCACCGTCGCCCGCAGGCCGACCGTGACGAGTTGACCAGCGCGTCGCGCGTCCGCTGGTCGTGCCACGCCAGCGTGGAACCACTTGGTCGAGTAGTCCTGGATCGGCCAGCTGGTGATCCGCGACGAGTTGAACGACGCCAGCACGATCACGGCCAGCGGCATGTAGAGGAACACCATCACGCCGACGCCCAGATCCGCAGCGCGATGCGTGATCCGGCGCGGCCCTCAGCACCTCACAGCGCCTCGAACGCGCCGAGTCCGCTTCATCAGCGATCGAGGTAGACGGATCACGATCACGATCGGGATCAGCGCGATCGCGCGCGGCCAGCGGCAGGTTCTCGGCGACGCCCTGCGTTGACGAAGATCAGGTTCCCGATGAACTGGTGGACGTTGCCGCCCACGAGGTCGGGCGCGATGTAGTCGCCGAGCGTCAGCGAGAACGTGAAGATCGACCCGGCCGCCACCCCGGGCAGCGCCAGCGGCACGATCACCCGGCGGAACGTCGTCCAGGCCCGCGCCCCCAGGTCGCCCGACGCCTCCAGCTACGAGCCGGGCACCCGCTCGAAGCGCGGCGTAGATCGGCAGCACCATGTACGGCAGCCACATGTAGGAGAAGGCGAGCCACATCGCGGGTAGGTGAACGCGAGTGTGGTACGGCCCCAGCCCGACCTTTCCGAGCGCCCAGTTGATCGGCCCGTGGTCGGCCGTGATCAGCCGCCAGGTGTACGCCTTGATCAGGTAGCTCGACCACAGCGGCATCGAGCACCCGCACGAACAGCAGCGCCTGCGTCTCGCCGCGACGCGATCGCGCACCATGTAGTAGGCGAGCGGGAACGCCAGCATCGCGTCCGTCATCGTCACCGCCACCGCCATCCCCACCGTCCGCAGCGTGACCGTCGCGGTACACGGGGTCGTGCAGCAGCGCCTTGAAGTTGTCCAGCGAGTACGTCCGTGCTCGATCGCGCCGGTCAGCACGTTCTCGCTGCCAGAACGCGGTCAGCGAGCAGCACGACCAGCGCCGCCAGGTAGACCACCGCCGATCCACCCCAGCGGCGGCATCAGCAGCAGCAGTCGCCTTCAGCCAGCGGTGGCGGTAGAAGAACGCCGACAGCCGCGCCGGCGTGGCCGGCGGCGCCGTGGGTGCTCGGCGCGTCGCCATAGCGAGAACGGCGCCGGCCCGGGCGGCGGCCGGACCGCCGGGCCCGCGATCGGATCAGCCCTTGATGTCCGTCCAGGCCGTCGTCCACTCGCGAGTAGTCCGATGCAGGTGTTGCCCCGGCCGTCGCCGCAGTCGGCCAGCGGCGTCTTCCAGAACGTGATGTTGTCTGAAGTACGTCCGGATCGGTGACGTGGTAGTCGGTGCAGTAGCCCGCGGACCTGCTTGTCCAGGTACGTGCACGCCTTCGGGTTGGCCGGCGCCGACCCGAACGTGTAGGCGGTCTTGCCCTGCACCTCGGGCGTCGTCGCGTACGCCATCCACTTGAGCATGCAGTTGGGGTGCTCGGCCTGCGACGACATCATCCAGGTGTCCGCCCAGCCGGTCGCGCCCTCCTTGGGCAGCACCGCGTCGACCGGCGCCGTGCTCGGCCTTGAGCGCGTTCACCTGGTACGGCCAGGTCTGGCCGATGACGATGTTGCCGTCCTTGAAGTCCTGGATCTCGCGAGGTGAAGCTCGACCAGTAGTTGCCGATCTGCTTGCGCTGCGTCTTCAGCAGGTCGACCGCCGCGTCGAACTGCTCCTGGGTCAGCTCGTAGGGATCGGTGATGCCCAGGTCGGGCTGCGCCGCCTTCAGGTAGAGCGCCGCGTCGGCGATGTAGATCGGGCTGTCGTACGCCGTCACCTTGCCCGAGTAGCTGGTGCCGTCGAACACCGACGCCCCAGCTGGTCGGGCGCCGGCTTGACGATCTTCGGTGTTGTACATCAGCACGTTGGCGCCCCACTCGTAGGACACGCCGTAGTGCACGCCGTTCGACGGTGTTGTGCGGCGGCGACTGCAGCGGCGGCGTAGATGTCCTTGAAGTCGGGGATCAGGCTCGACGTCGATCGGCGCCACGTGCCGGCCGGCGATCAGGCGGTTGGTTGCGTCGCCCGACGCCGACACGCCGTCGTACTTGCCCGACTGCGCATCAGCTGCACCATCTCGTCCGAGGTCTGGCCGTACTTGACGTTGCACCTGGCATCCGGTCTGCTGCCTCGAACGGCTTGACGACGTTGGGCTCGGTGTAGCCCTGCCAGGCGATCAGGTTGAGCTGCGCCCTCGCCCTCGCCGATCGTCGTGGGCATGGTTGCGACGCCGTTGCCGTCTCGCCGCCACCGCCTGCCCGCCGCTGCTCGGCAGCCCGCTGCGAGCCGCCGCATCCTGCGGCGACGGCCAGCGCCGACACGCGCGAGCGCCGACCATGGCGATCCGCATCCTCATGCTGAGACCTCCTCTGGTGATTCCCTTGTCGCGCGGCGCCGTCGACGCGGCGGTTGTGCTGCGCGGCCCCAGACCAGCTGTGACCCGCCGCCCCTTGCGCGGCCAGCGCATCCATCGACGACGTGGACGAGGTTCTGCTGGACGACGACCAGCTCGCCGCCGGCGTCGAGCGTGACGATGTAGCGGGTGTTGACGCCGAGGTAGACGACGTCGCGCGACGGTGCCGTCGACGCCGCATTCGCCGTGGCCGACGGCGGCATCCGGGCTCGGCCATGCGGATCTTCTCGGGCCGCACGGTGAACGTGCCGCCGGTCGCCGGCGATCGCCTGCGCGGCGTCGCCCGTGAGCAGGTTCGACGTCCCCACGAACCCGGCGACGAACGCCGTCGCGCGGCGCCTCGTAGACCTCGGCCGGGCGTGCCCGACCTGCTCGATCCGGCCGTGCGTTGAAGACGGCGATCCGGTCGCTCATGGTGAGCGCCTCGTCCTGGTCGTGGGTGACGAAGATGAACGTGATGCCGACGTCGCGCTGGATCGTCTTCAGCTCGATCTGCATCTCCTCGCGCAGCTTCAGGTCGAGCGCGCCCAGCGGCTCGTCGAGCAGCAGCACCTTGGGCCGGTTGACCAGCGCGCGGGCCAGCGCGACGCGCTGCCGCTGGCCGCCGGAGAGCTGCGACGGCTTGCGCTCCTCGTAGCCCGTCGAGCCGCACCATCCGCAGCGCCTCGGCCACCCGCTGGCGCGCGCTCCGGCTTGCGGCACCTTGCGCACCATCAGCCCGTAGGCGACGTTGTCGCCGACGCGTCATGTGCGGGAACAGCGCGTAGTCCTGGAAGACGGTGTTGACGTCGCGCTCGTACGGCGCCAGCCGGCTGACCGTCGCGGCCCTCCAGCAGCACCGCTGCCCTCGGTCGGCAGCTCGAAGCCGGCGATCATCCGCAGCGTCGTCGTCTTGCCCGAGCCGGACGGGCCGAGCATCGAGAAGAACTCGCCGTGCTCCGACGTCCAGGTCGACGCTGTCCACGGCACGCACGTCGCCGTAGCACCTTGCTGACGCCGCGCAGTCGCACGGCGGCGGTCCCCTCAGCTTGCTGCGACAAGCGACTCCTCGAGCCGGTCGAGCCCGGCGTCCAGGTCTTCCTCGGTGCGCTGATCGGGACCAGGATCCGCAGCACGTTGTCGTAGATGCCGGTCTTCAGCAGCAGCAGTCCGCGCTCCAGCGCCCCGGCGACGGTCGCCGCGGCGATGTCGGCCGCTGGCTCCTTCGTCTCTCGGTCCTTGACCAGCTCGATCGCCGCCATCGGCCCGATGCCGCGCACCTCGCCGATCGCCGGCACCCGCTCGGCCAGTCGCGTCAGGCGCGCCTGATGTGCTCGCCCACCTGCTTCGACCGGGCCAGGAACTCGGGCGTGGCGATCGCCTTCAGGCTCTCGATCGCCGGCCGCGCAGGCCACCGGGTTGCCGCCGTAGGTCGAGCCGAGCCCGCCCAGGTGCACCGAGTCGATCACGTCGGCCCGGCCGACGACGCCGGCCAGCGGCATGCCCGAGCGAGCGACTTGCCGACCGTCATCAGGTCGGGCACCACGCCGGAGTGCTCGATGCGCCCACAGCGTGCCGGTGCGGCCCATGCCGGACTGCACCTCGTCGTCGATGTAGAGGATGCCGTAGCGCTCGCAGCGCTCCTTGAGCCCGCGGATGAACTCGGGCGGCATGACGGTGAACCCGCCCTCGCCCTGCACCGGCTCGAGGATCACGCAGGCCACCGACTGCGGGATCGACGTGCGCCTTGAACATGAAGTCGATGCCGGCCAGCGCGTCCTTCGGTGGTGACGCCGCGGTACGGATACGGGCGCCGGCGCGCGGTAGATCTCCGGGCGCGAACGGCCCCATGCCGCGCTTGTAGACCAGCTTCGACGTCAGCGACATGGTCAGCAGGGTGCGCCCGTGGAAGCCGCGGTCGAACGTGATCACGGCGTCGCGGCCGGTGAAGTAGCGGGAGATCTTGACGGCGTTCTCGACCGCCTCGGCGCCGGAGTTGATCAGCAGGGCCTTCTTGTCGAAGTCGCCCAGGCGCGTAGCTCGCACAGCATCCGGCAGACCTCGAGGTAGGGCTCGTAGGCCGGCGACCGGGAAGCAGGAGTGCAGCAGCGCCTCGGCCTGCTCCGTGATCGCGGCCACCACCGCGTCCGGCGTGTGGCCGAGGTTGAGCACGCCGATGCCGCCGGCGAAGTCGATGTACTCGCGGCCGTCGGCGTCGGTCAGCCGCGCGCCGTGCGCGCGGTCGGCGAAGATCGGCTGCCAGCGACACGCCGCGGGCGACATAGCTGTCGCGCTTGGCCATCAGTTCCTCCGTCCGAGATCCGGTTGCCTGCACTGCATGGGAGCCCTGCCTTCCGAGAGATTTGCTCCAGCGAGTATAAGCCCAGGGCCGCCTGAACGGGCAGGCGGTCCTGATAGCATTGGCCAGTCTGTCCAACGACCGCGGGTTGGCTCCGGGCCGGGTCGCATGCCCGAAAGGACTGGGTGAATGAGACGAACGGCTCGCAGGGCAGCGAGTCGACCACGAGCAGCTGCAGACGCGGCCAAGCGCCACCTCCTGATGCACTTCACCCGCCACGGCGTCGTACCAGCACGACGAGGTGCCCGTCATCAGCCGCGGCGAAGGCTGCTAGCTCTACGACTCCAAGGGCAAGAAGCTTCTTCGACGGCCTGTCCGGGCTGTTCTGCACGCAGATCGGCTACAGCTTCGGCGAGGAGCTGGGCGCGGCCGCCAAGCGGCAGATGGCGGAGCTGCCGTTCTACATCAACTGGAGCTACGCCCACCCGCGGTCGATCGAGCTGGCGGCGAAGATCGCCGAGCTCGCCCCGGGTGACCTGAACCGCGTGTTCTTCGTGCTCCGGCGGCTCCGAGGCCAACGAGTCGATCATCAAGCTGGTCAAGCAGTACCACCAGCTGCACGGCCACCGCAATCGCTACAAGATGATCGCCCGCCGGATCGCCTACCACGGCACCACGCTGGGCGCGCTCAGTCCTGACCGGCATCTGCGCCGCTGCGAGTCGCCGTTCGAGCCGCTGATGCCGGGCGTCCGCCACGTCTCCAACACCAACCGCTACCGGCGGCCCGAGGGCGAGACCGAGGAGGAGTTCACCGCACGTCGCTGCTGACCGAGCTGCGCGACGTGATCGAGCAGGAGGGCCCGGAGTCGGTCGCGGCCGTGTTCATGGAGCCGGTGCAGAACTCGGGCGGCACGTTCACGCCGCCGAAGGGCTACTTCCAGGGCGTCCGCGCGATCTGCGACGAGTACGGGATCCTGCTTGTCGCCGACGAGGTGATCTGCGGGTTCGGCCGGCTGGGCGACTGGTTCGGCTCGGGCAAGTACGACATCCGCCCCGACATGGTCACCTTCGCCAAGGGCGTCGGCTCGGCGCACGTGCCGCTGGGCGGCGTGCTCGCTGACCGACCAGGTCGCGGCACCGTTCCTCGAGGGCCACAACGTCTTCAACCACGGCATCACCTACGGCGGCCACCCGGTGGCCTGCGCGGTCGCGCCTGGCGAACCTCGACGTGATGGAGCGCGAGGACGTGATCGGCAACGTGCAGCGCAACGAGCCGTACTTCCGCGAGCTGCTCGACCGGCTGGGCGAGAAGCCGATCGTCGGCGACGTCCGCGGCGCCGGGCTACTTCCACTCGCTCGAGCTGGTCAAGGACAAGGAGACCAAGCAGACGTTCGACGACGAGGAGTCGGAGTACCTGCTGCGCGGCTTCCTGTCCGGCGCGGCTGTACGAGGCCGGGCTGATCTGCCGGGCCGACGACCGCGGCGACCCGGTGATCCAGCTGTCGCCGCCGCTGATCGCGACGCGCGACGACCTCGAGCTACATCCACGAGTGCTGGACACGGTGCTCGACGAGGCCTGGGTCGGAGATGCACACGCACCAGCAACCGCCAGATCGTTCGCGGCTAACCAACGCGGGACGCTCGGCACCGATGCTGACCGTCGCCGACATCCTGGCGACGAGACTGGGCTCGACCTCACGCTGCAGGCGGGTGCCGGCGGCTGCACGCATCCGGTGCGCTGGGTGCACACCAGCGAGCTGGACGACCCGACGCCGTGGCTGCGGGGCGGCGAGCTGCTGCTGACCACAGGGCAGCCGCTGCAGCGCGACCCGGCCGGGTTCGTCGCGCGGCTGGCCGCAGCACGGGCTGCCGGCACTGGGCCTGGGGCTCGGCTTCGGGTTCGACGAGGCGCCGGCCGGGCCGTCGCTGGACGAGGCGGAGCAGCGCTCGGCTTCCCGCTGTTCACGATCCCCTACGAGGTGCCGTTCATCGCGATCAGCGAGGCGGTCTTCGCGGCCCTGGTCGATGCGCCGGGTGCAGGCGATCGAGAGCCTGACCGCATCTGGTGCTCGACGACCGCGGGCTTGACGGCATGCTGGCCGAGATGGCCGTGTCGCCGGCAGCGCGCTGTGCCTGCGCGACGCCGGCGGACGGGTGCTTGCGCGCGACGGCCGAGATCCAGCCCGGCGACCCGGGCGTCGATCCGGCTGCCTCTGGTCACCGGCTCGCAGGTCGAGGCGGAGCTGCTGGCGCCAGCCCGGCGAGCGGTGCGACCGCCAGCTCCTCCACCACGTCCGCACGGTGCTCGCGGTCGAGCTGCTGAAGCGGCGAGCGGTGACGGAAGCGGAGCAGCGGCTGGCCGGCGACCTGGTCGAGTCGGTGCTGTCGGGCGAGATCGGCGAGCGGGAGCTGCGCCGCGAAGCTGGCCGCCTTCGGCTTTGCCGGGCGAGCTACCGCTCAGCTTCGCGCTGCTGCGCCCGGCGCAGCGCCGGTGCCCGGCAGCTGGCCGAGCTGCTCGAGGACGCAGGGCGCTTCGGGCCGGCCGGAGCGCGAGACGGCGGCGTCGCGGTGCTGATCGAGGCGACCGATGACGATGCCGCCGAGGCAGGGGCGCCGTGCGCCTGCTGGACGAGACCGGCGCCGCCGCCGGCGGCGTCGGCAGAGTGCGCGTCAGCCCGTCGGAGCTGCACCGCGTCATACGACGAGGCGCTGTACGCGACGATTGCCCGGCCGGGCAACGGCCACCCGGCGCTGGCGACCTGGCGCGACCTGGGCTCGATCCAGCTGCTGCTCGCACTCCACGGCGAGCGCGGCGTGGAGCTGTACTGCGAGACGCTGCTCGGGCCGCTGGTTGCGCACGACCGCGACCACGGCTCGGCCCTCGTCGAGTCGCTGCAGGCGTTCATCGAGGCCAACGGCCGCTGGGCCGACGCCGCCGCCGAGCTGCACGTGCACCGCCACACGCTGCGCTACCGGATGCGCCAGATCGAGCAGCTGACCGGCCGCAGCCTGACCGACGCCCGCGACCGGCTGGAGTTGTGGATGGCCCTGCGCGCGCATGCGCTCCAGGAGACGCACCGCGACGGGCGCGCAACGCCGGTCTGACGTCACTGCGAGTCGGGCGTTACATCTGAGTGCCGTCGCGTTCGCGGTCTAACGCGTGAGTGCTAGCCGAGCGATCGCCGGACGCCGTCGAGGCGCTCGCGCAGATCCTTCACCTCGGCGGCCTGGCTCTTCACCGCGTCGGCGAGCGCCTGAATACTCGATACCACTGACGCCGTCAGAGCGTCGATGTCCTGCGAGCCCGAGCGCTGCGGTCGCGGCGGGCGCGCGGCGGCGGCCGTTGGTCGATGCGGCGCGGCGCGTGCGCGTCGTGCGCCGGGCGGCCGTGCGCGGCTTGCGCAGCGAACCACCTGCGCGCTTGCGTGCAACTCGATAGTAATTCGCTGCGACGGTGCCCGCACGGCGTCCCGTATCAGCGGAGATCTTCGCGAAAGCCTCGGACCGATTCATTCCGCCGGCGACCAACTTCTCGACCTGCTCGAAGATCTGCTCACCTATCTCACCAGAGCGGGGCATGCGACACCTCGTTGTTGTATGTGTGGGGAGCGCCGCGGAAACTATAGACGCGATGCAGTACTTGTGTACCATATTGCGGTCAGCGCCGCCAACACCGCAGACGCCCAGCCGGCCGGCCCGCCCGTGCCGCGCAGATCCGGTTTGACGAGCGGCCTGGCGCCGCCTATCCTGTGCGCACCATGCCGAGCCGCGCGATTGCCAAGGAGATCCCTGCCCGCTCATCGCTGAGCGGGCGTCCTGTCGGGCTCCTGTCCGGGTTCGCGCTTTCGCTCCTCGCTCTTCTCGTGCTCCTCGCCCGCTAGGGCGACTGGACTTTGCACACGCGCCGACCGGCGCACACGCACACGAGAAGAACCACGGGAGAGGTGCGTCCTCTTCCCCTCACTGCCAGGAGGGTTTGCCGCATGGCACCGAACACGGACACGGTTCGGATCTTCGACACGACGCTGCGCGACGGCGAGCAATCGCCGGGCATCGCGCTGAACGCCGCACGAGAAGGTCGAGATCGCCCGCCAGCTCGAGCGGCTCGGGGTCGACATCATCGAGGCCGGCTTCGCGATCTCCTCGCCCGGCGAGGTCGAGGGCGTGCGTGCGGTCGGTCGGGCGGTCGACTGCGTCGTCGCGTCGCTGGCCCGCACCAACGACGAGGACGTCGACGCGGCGATCGAGTCGCTGTCGGACGCCCGCAATCCGCGCATCCACGTCTTCATCGCAACATCCGACATCCATCTCGAGCACAAGCTGCGGATGACGCGCGACCAGGTGATCGCCGGCAGCCGGCCGCGCCGTGCGGCGTGCGAAGGCTTCACGTCTGACGTCGAGTTCTCGTGCGAGGACGCGACCCGCAGCGACCCCGACTTCATGGCCGCAGGTCGTGCGCACGGCGATCGCCGCCGGGGCGACCACCATCAACATCCCCGACACCGTCGGCTACACGGTGCCCGAGGAGTACACCGAGATCCTGCAGGGCCTGTACGAGCGGGTGCCCGAGCTGGACGACGTGATCCTGTCGGTGCATTGCCACGACGACCTGGGGCTGGCCGTCGCCAACTCGCTGGCCGGCGTGCTGGCCGGCGCGCGTCAGGTCGAGTGCACGATCAACGGCATCGGCGAGCGCGCCGGTAACGCATCGCTGGAGGAGATCGTCATGCTCCTGCGCACACGCCGCCCGCGCTTCGGCGTCGATACGCAAGTCAACAGTCAGGAGATCGTCCGTACGTCACGAATGGTCTCGCGCCTGACAGGTTATGTCGTCCAGCCCAACAAGGCGATCGTTGGACGTAACGCGTTTGCCCACGAGGCCGGCATTCACCAGCACGGCGTGATGGCGCACCGGCGGACGTACGAGATCATGGACGCCGAGGCTGTCGGGCTGGCCGGGTCGGACATCGTGCTGGGCAAGCACTCCGGCCGCCACGCCCTGCAGCAGGCGTTCGCCGACCTGGGATTCACCATCGAGGGCGACGAGCTGAAGCGGGCGTTCCACCGCTTCAAGGAGATCGCCGACAAGAAGCAGAAGATCACGTCGCTCGACCTGGAGGCGATCGCATCCGACTCGCTCCGCGAGCGCGAGGACGACCACCGGCTGGTATCGCTGGCGATCTCGACGCGCACCGGCAGCCCGGCGCGAGGCCGAGGTCACCGTTGCCCAGGGCGACGACGAGCGGACGGCCAGCGCGGAGGGCGACGGCCCGGTGGACGCGGTGTTCCGCGCCATCGGCGAGCTGATGGACACGCCGGTGACGCTGGTCGAGTACACGATCGGCGCCGTCACCGGCGGCGCCGACGCGCTGGGCGAGGTACGGGTGGTCGTGGAGCACGCCGGCCGCACCTTCGCGAGCCAGGCCGTGTCCACCGACATCACCCAGGCCTCGGCGGAGGCCTACCTGCGCGCGTGCTCCCACGCGCGTAGCGCGACCGAACCGGAACAAGAGTTGGCAGGAGTCTGATGAAATGACTCGCACGACCGAACAGGCTGGAGAGGACATGACAAGCACAAGACCAATTCCGATCGTCGCCTGCCTTGCCGGCGACGGCATCGGGCCCGAAGTGATGGCCGAGGCGGGGCGCGTGATCGACGGCGCCTCCCAGCTGTTCGGCATCCGCGTGCGCCAGGTCCATCTCCCGTTCGGCGGCGAGGCGATCGACCGTTACGGCGAGCCGTTCCCGAGCCACGTGCGGGCGGCGGTGAAGGCGTCCGACGCGGTGCTGCTGGGCGCGGTCGGCGGCCCCCGCTGGGACTCCGCGCCGCGTCGCCCCGAGGAAGGGCTGCTGGGGCTTCGCAAGGAGCTCGACGCGTTCGCCAACCTGAGGCCGGTGCGCCACGCCGACATCGACCTGATCGTCGTCCGGGAGCTGACCGGCGGCCTCTACTTCGGCGCCAAGGAGCTGTCCGAGGACTCGGCGTCCGACACCTGCACCTACACCCGCGAGCAGATCGAGCGGGTCGCCCGCTGGGCCTTCCGACTGGCCCGCCGCCGAAAGGGACGCGTTGTCTCGGTGGACAAGGCAAACGTGCTCTCCACCTCCAAGCTGTGGCGCCGCGTCGTCACCGAGCTGCAGCAGAGCGAGTTCGAGGAGATCACCCTGCACCACGAGCTGGTCGACTCGTTCGCGATGAACCTCGCGACCAAGCCGCAGGCCTACGACGTGATCCTGACCGAGAACCTGTTCGGCGACATCCTGTCCGACCTGGCCGCGGCCGTCGGCGGCGGCCTCGGGCTGGCGCCGTCAGCCTCGCTGGGCAAGGAGGCGCCCGGGATCTTCGAGCCGGTGCACGGCTCGGCCCCCGACATCGCCGGGCAGGGCGAGGCCAACCCGATCGCGATGATCCTCTCGGTGGCGATGATGTTCACGTACGGCCTCGGTCGCCGCGACATCGGCCGGGCGATCACGGCGGCCGTCGACGAGGTCATGTCCCAGGGCTACGCCACAGCCGACCAGGTATCCGGCGGCCGCGCGTACGCGACCTGGGAGGTCGGCCAGGCCGTCTGCGAGGCGCTGTCCCATCACTCCAGCGGCGGCGGGGAGTTCGCCGCAAACCCTTATCGTGAGGTGATCGCCCGTGGCTAGCCAGCGCATGTCCGGCGCCGAGGCGGTCATCCGCTGCCTCGAGGCCGAGGGCGTGACCGACGTGTTCGGCCTGCCGGGCGGCGCCATCCTGCCGCTGTACGACGCGTGGGCGGCGTGCGACCACACGATCCGCCACTACCTGGTGCGCCACGAGCAGGGCGCCGGGCACATGGCCCAGGGCTACGCGCGGGCGACCGGCAAGGTCGGCGTGGCGATCGCCACGTCCGGCCCCGGCGCGACCAACCTGGTGACGCCGATCGCCGACGCCTACCTGGACTCGACGCCGATCGTCTGCATCACCGGCCAGGTGCCGACGCACCTGATCGGCACCGACGCGTTCCAGGAGGCGGACATCCAGGGCATCACGATGCCGATCGTCAAGCACTCCTGGCTCGTTTCCGCCGTCGAGGACATCCCGCAGATCTTCAAGGAGGCGTTCCACATCGCCCGCAGCGGGAGGCCCGGCCCCGTGCTCATCGACATCCCCAAGGACCTGCAGCTGAGCGAGTTCGAGTTCAGCTACCCGACGCCAGGTCGACATCCCCGGCTACAAGCCCTCGCGGCACGGCCACCCGCGCCAGATCATCACCGCGGCGGAGGCGATCCTGGCGGCCGAGCGGCCGACCCTGTACGTGGGCGGCGGCGCGATCAACTGCGATCCCGCCGACCTGATCGCCCTGGCCGAGGCGGCCCAGCTCCCGGTGGTGACCACGCTGATGGCGAAGGGCGTCGTACCCGACAGCCACCCCCAGTGCATCGGCCTGCCCGGCATGCACGGCTCGCGCGCCGCCAACTGGGCGATGAACAGGTGCGACCTGCTGATCGCCTGCGGCGCCCGCTTCGACGATCGCGTGACCGGCAAGCTGGACGCGTTTGCGCCCGGCGCCCGGGTCATCCACATGGACGTCGACCCGGCCGAGATCGGGAAGAACCGCGAGGCCGACATCCCGATCGTCGGAACCATCGAGCAGATCGTGCCCAAGCTGACCGAGGCGATGCAATCGCGCGCCAACGGCGGCCGCGCCGAAGGCGGCCGAGTGGCTTGCGACGGTGCAGGGCTGGCAGGCGCGAATACCCGTTCCGCTACCGGCGCAGCGGCCCGCTGAAGCCGGAGTACGTGATCGAGCGGCTGCGCGACCTGACCCGCGACCGCGAGGTGATCTGGACGACCGGCGTCGGCCAGCACCAGATGTGGGCGGCGCAGTACCTGGAGATCGACCGGCCCCGGCACTGGCTGACGTCGGGCGGCGCCGGCACGATGGGCTTCGGCGTTCCGGCAGCGATCGGCGCCAAGGTCGGCCGGCCCGACGCCACCGTCATCAACATCGACGGCGACGGCTGCTTCCAGATGACGATGCAGGAGCTGGCCACCGCCAAGATGTACGGCATCGGCGCCATCCACGTGGTCGTCAACAACGGCTGGCTGGGGATGGTGCGCCAGTGGCAGGAGCTGTTCCACGGCGAGCGGTTCTCGGAGACGCTGCTCGAGGTCGACCTGCCCGACTACGTGAAGCTGGCCGAGGCCTTCGGCATCGCCGGCGTTCCGCTGCGAGACCGAGGACGAGGTCGACGCAGGCGATCGAGGCGGCGCTGGCGGCCGGCGGCCCGGCCGTGATCGACGCCCGCGTCGACCACGAGGAGAAGGTCTACCCGATGGTGCCGGCCGGCGGCGGCGAGCGCTGACATGATCGACGCCCCGGAGTGGGCCGAGGACGACAACGCCTGGGTCGAGGAAGGGGTCTGATGAGCAGTGCAGCACACGCATCACACGCTGTCGCGTGCAGGTCGAGAACCGGCCGGGCGTTCTGACGCGGGTTGCGCCGGCCTGTTCGCCCGCCGCGGGTTCAACATCGAGTCGCTCGCCGTCGGCCCCACCCAGGATCCGACGCAGAGCCGGATCACGATCCGCGTCGACTGCGCGCAGCACTCGGTCGACCAGGTGATCAAGCAGCTCTACAAGCTGATCGACGTGCTCAAGGTGCAGGAGCTGGGGCCGACGGCGGTCGAGCTCGAGCTGCTGATGATCAAGGTCCTCAGCGACCCGAGCGGCGGCCGGAGATCATCGGGCTGGCGGAGGTGTTCGAGGCGAAGGTCGTGGACGTTGGGCCCGAGGCCGTAACGTTCTCCTGCGTCGCCAGCCCAGACCGGCTGCAGGCGCTGGAGGAGCTGTTGGAGCCGTACGGCGTCCGCGAGCTGGTGCGCACCGGCAGGATCGCGCTCGACCGCGACGGATCACTTGGCAAACGAACACGAATGAGGGTTGTGGCATGAGTGCAACGATCTACTACGAGTCCGATTGCGATCCCGCGGCCCTGTCGGGCAAGACGATCGCCGTGATCGGCTATGGCAGCCAGGGGCACGCCCACGCGCTGAACAACCACGACTCCGGGAACTCGGTCGTGGTCGGGGCGCGGCCGGACTCGCGTGCATGGCGGACGGCGGAGGCCGACGGCCTCCCCGTTGCCTCGGTTGCCGACGCAACCGCGCAGGCAGACGTGGTCATGGTGCTGGTGCCCGACCACATCCAGGCGTCGCTCTACCGCGACGAGATCGCGCCGAACCTCCGCCCCGGCTCGATGCTGATGTTCGCGCACGGGTTCAACATCCACTTCGGGCAGATCGCCCCGGCGACCGACATCGACGTCGCGATGATCGCGCCCAAGGGCCCAGGGCACCTCGTCCGCCGGCAGTACACCCAGGGCATCGGCGTCCCCGGGCTGATCGCCGTCCACCAGGACGCGACCGGCAACGCGCGCCAGATCGCCCTCGCCTACGGCCACGGCATCGGCTGCGCCCGCGGCGGGCTGATCGAGACCACGTTCCGCGAGGAGACCGAGACCGACCTGTTCGGCGAGCAGGCCGTGCTCTGCGGCGGCACCACCCGGCTCGTCCAGCTCGGCTTCGAGACGCTGGTCGAGGCCGGCTACCAGCCCGAGATCGCCTACTTCGAGTGCCTGCACGAGCTGAAGCTGATCGTCGACCTGATGTACGAGGGCGGCATGGCGCGGATGCGCTACTCGATCTCGGACACCGCCGAGTACGGCGACCTCACCGTCGGCCCGAAGATCGTCGACGAGTCGCGTGCGCGACAACATGCGCGCGCCAGCTCCGGGAGATCCAGGAGGGCCGGTTCGCCCGCGACCTGATCAGCGAGGAGGCGGCCGGCCGGCCGCAGTTCCAGGCGCTGCGCCGGCGTGCCGCCGAGCACCAGATCGAGCAGGTCGGCGCCCAGCTGCGGTCGATGATGCCCTGGACGCAGGCCGACGACAAGGCGGAAGCGGCCCACTGATCGCGGCCGGGGTCCGGCAGCGTGCCCGGCGTCTACCATCGCGAGTCGGCAACGCCGCTCCAGCTGCAGGCCGACTTCGCGCGGATCCGCAAGCAGCTCGAGCGTCAACGTCGACTTCCCGCCCGACGTCGAGGCGGAGGCGGCGAAGGCCGCCTACCGGCCTGACGCCCGCGAGGACCTGCGGTCGATCGAGTTCGTGACGCTCGACCCGCCGGGGAGCATGGACCTCGACCAGGCGATGCACCTGGAGCGGCTGGGCAACGGGTTCCGGGTGCGCTACGCGATCGCCGACGTCGGCGCCGTGGTGCCGGCAGGCGGCGCGGTCGAGGCGGAGGCGTGGAAGCGCGGCGAGACCGTCTACTGCCCGGACACGCGGGCGCTGCTCTACCCGCCCGTCGATCTCCGAGGGCGCCGCCAGCCTGCTGCCCGACGTCAGACCGGCCGGCGTTCGTGTTCCAGGTCGACCTCGACGCCGACGGGCGGCAGATCGCCGCGCAGGTCAACCGCGCCATCGTGCGCAGCCGCACAAGCTCACCTACAGGTACGGCCACGTGCCGCTGCTCGAGGAGATCGGCACCCTGCGCCGGCGGCTGGCCGACGAGCGCGGCGCCGTCCTGCTGAACACGCCGGCCCAGACGGTGGTGCCGGACAACCTGCAGCCGGCCGGCTACCGGCTCGAGCTCGAGCAGCGCCACGCGATCGAGGACTGGAACGCCGAGATCTCGCTGCTGACCGGGATGGCGGCGGCGCGAGATGATGATCGCCGGCGGGTTGGGGCTGCTGCGCACGATGACCGGCGATCGACGACTACCGGCTGGCCCGCCTGCGGCGCACCGCGCCCGCGCTGCACGTACCGTGGCCCAACGACGTGACGTACCCCCGCTTCATCGGCGGGCTCGACCCCACGCGTGCCCGCCCATGCGGTGCTGCTCGCAGGAGGCGCGCGGCGTGATGGGCCGCGCCGGCTACGCTGTTCTTCGAGGGCACGCCGCCGGCGGGCAGCGAGCACGCAGGGCTGGCCGCCCTGCTACGCGCACACCACCGCCCCGCTGCGGCGGCTGTGCGACCGCTACGTGCTGGAGCGCTGGTCGGCGACGGCAACCGCGAGCGGCTGGACGCGCTGCCCGGCGGTGATGGACGCGGCCGAGGCGCGCAGCGGCGCCGTCGAGCGGGCGGTCGTCGACGAGATGGAGGCGCGACTGCTCGAGCACCGGGCCGGCGACGTGTTCACGGCGGTCGTGCTCGACCACGACGCGCATGGGTCGCACATCGCGATCCCCGACCCGCCGATCCGCGCCAGGCTCCACACCCCCACCCCGCCGCCGCTGGGCGCGGAGGTGCAGGTACGCCTGGTCCAGGCCGATCCCATCGGCCGGGCGCTGCAGTTCGCCGCGGTCTAGCTCCGGCGCCCCGCAGCGACGCTCGTCATGGACGGGCTTGACAGACGCCCCAGAAGAGTCCAGCCTGTATGCCTGATGGGACGTATTCGCAGTGAGCAGGAAGCTTCGAACCAACCGGGGAGGTTCGCAGCCATCGCCGGCGGCGATTGCTACTCCCAGCCGTGGCGACCTGCGGTGTGTTGCTCGCGCTGATACCGGGAGCCGCTGTCACCCGGTCGGCCGTCATCTCGTCGCCGGCGGCCTCTCCTGCAGCAACAGCCTCGCCGATCACACACATCGTCATCATCTACCAGGAGAACCACTCCTTCGACGAGACGCTGGGAGCGGTCTGCCTGCAGCACCCGGGCTGTGACGCGGTCAAGACCGGCAAGCTGCTCGACGGCACCAGCATCCCGCTGCGCCTGGGACGTGACGTTGTGCCAAACATCGGCCACTCCAACCACGCCCAGAAGCTGGGCATCGACGGTGGCAAGATGGACGGCTGGGAGCAGATCGGCGGCTGCAGCAAGGCCAGCGGGTATGCCTGCTACCAGCAGTACCAGCCCAGCCAGATCCCGAACCTGGCGGCGCTGGCGACGAAGTACGTGATCTCGGATCACACGTTCGAGATCGGCACGAGCCCCAGCTGGGGTGCCCACATCACGCTGGTGGCGGGCCGGCTGGACGGGTTCACCGGCGACAACCCGTTCCATGTCGCCGGCACGCCGCCGGTCCCGGCTGGGGCTGCGACAGCTTGGATGACGCGCCGTGGGGCTCGCCGACTGCAGACCCAGCATGTCCCGTCATGCGTCCCCGAGCCCGACGGCAGCGGCCCCTACCGCGAAGCACAGGTCCCGTAGGTGCCGACGATCATGGATCGCCTCGAACAGGCCGGCCGGACGTGGGGGATGTACGCGGCTGACGCAGCACGGTCGGGCGGGCCGCGCGTACGGCTGGACGATCTGTCCGACGTTTGCCGAGTGCCTGTACACGACCCAGTTGCAGGAACACCTCGTCCCGTCGTCCAGCGTCCCCGACGTAGCCAGGACCGGCCTTGCCGACCGTCGCCTATCGTGATGCCGCACGGCGCCCGCTCCAGCACAACCCGATCGATGGCCCTGGGCGACAACTGGATCGGCTCGTCTGTCAGCCGATCATGAACGGCCCGTTCTGGCGAGCACCGCGATCTTCATCACCTACGACGACTGCGGCTGCTTCTACGACCACGTCAAGCCGCCCGCCGGTCTGGGGGTACGGGTACCGATGGTGATCGTCAGCCCGTACGCGAAGCCCGGCTACACCGACCCCACGGTTGCCTCGTTCGCCTCGATCCTGGCGTTCATCGAGCACAACTTCGGCCTGGCGTCGCTGGGCGGCCTGGACGGCACCGCCTACGACTACCGCAACGCCTTCAACTACTCCCAGGCGCCGCTGGGAACCGTGCACATGGGCGGACGCGGGTGTCGGGGAAGGAACGTCGCTGGCTGGCGGCGCACCCACCGTCCGAGGATGACCCCACCTAGACAGCTGCGTCAGCAGCCGGCGGCGCGAGACGCGGCGGCCAGCTCCAGGTAGCAGTCGAGCTCCTCCTGCGAGGTGGCCTCGACGCCGTTCAGCGTGATCTGCAGCTGCAGCCCGAGCAGGCGGCACGGAAGCTCAGCCGTGGTGTCCGGCACGGTCAGGGTGAACTGGGCGTGGTCGGCACCAGTGTCCTCGCCGACAACGCGGTAGATCCAGCGGATGGTGCAGTCGGCCCCCTCGACCTGCCAGCCGAACACCTTCAGCCGCTCGCCGGCGCGCTCGGCGTCGGTTCGCGGCGAGTCGAGCAGCCCCCGCATGATCGCCATGATCGCGCCGTCGCCGGCCGTGTTGCCGCGGTGGCGCTCGATCAGGATCGGGAGAAGCAGCGGCTCGCAGATGTTGTGCGAGGTATCGAAGTCGTAAGACACTGCAAGCTCCGGGGGGTCGGGAGTCCTCTACAAACGTACGGGCAGTTGCCCGATCGGGCCACCCCCCGGAAGCGGGGGTCCGGATCAGCGGGAATCACCGTGGCCGCATAGCCCGCGGCCTATCCAACGGCGTGCCGCGCCCCGGTAGGATTCGCCCATGGCCGAGCCAAGGACGCTGTTCGCGAAGGTCTGGGACGCCCACGCGGTGGACGACGACCTGCTGTTCATCGACCTGCACCTGGTGCACGAGGTGACCAGCCCGCAGGCGTTCGACGGCCTCCGCCTGGCCGGCCGCACGGTGCGCCGCCCCGACCGCACGCTGGCGACCGCCGACCACAACGTGCCCACCGGCAGCGACGGCGCCCGACGACCTGTCCGCGCGGCAGCTGGAGGCGCTGACCCGCAACTGCGAGGAGTTCGGCGTGCCGCTCTACGGGCTGGGCCACCGCCGCCAGGGCATCGTGCACGTGATCGGCCCCGAGCTGGGCGTCACGCAGCCGGGCATGACGATCGTCTGCGGCGACTCGCACACCTCCACGCACGGCGCGTTCGGCGCGCTGGCGTTCGGCATCGGCACCAGCGAGGTCGAGCACGTGCTGGCGACCCAGACGCTGGTGCAGCGCCGGCCGCAGACGATGCTGATCGACTACCAGCGGCGAGCTCGGCATCGGCTGCACCGCGAAGGACATGATCCTCGGCACGATCGCCCAGATCGGCACCGACGGCGGCGCCGGCCACGTCATCGAGTACGCCGGCGAGGCCGATCCGCGGCGCTCTCGATGGAGGGCCGGATGACGATCGCCAACATGTCGATCGAGGCCGGCGCCGCGGGCCGGGATGATCGCGCCCGACGAGACGACGTTCGCCTACCTGGAGGGCCGCCCCGGCGTGCCCCGAGGACTTCGCCGCCGCCTGTCGACCGCTGGAGCGAGCTGCGCACGGACGAGGGCGCGGCGTTCGACCAGCGTGGTCACCGTCGACGTGCCGGCGCTGGCGCCGCAGGTCTCCTGGGGCACCAACCCCGGCCAGGTCGCGCCGATCACCGGCGCCGTGCCCGAGCCGCGCGACGAGACCGACGAGCGCGCGCTCGCCTACATGGATCTGCGGCCGGGCACGCCGATCGCGGAGATCGCCATCGACCGCGTCTTCCTGGGCTCGTGCACGAACGGCCGCATCGAGGACCTGCGCGCCGCCGCCGACATCGTCCGCGGCCGCAAGGTCGCCGACGGCGTCCGCGCGATGGTCGTGCCCGGCTCGATGCGGTTAAGGCTCAGGCTGAGCGTGAGGGTCTGGACGCACGTCTTCCGCGACGCCGGGTTCGAGTGGCGCGAGCGCCGGCTGCTCGATGTGCCTGGGCATGAACCCGGACATCCTGGCGCCCGGCGAGCGCTGCGCCTCGACCTCCAACCGCAACTTCGAGGGCCGGCAGGGCGCGCGGCGGCCGCACCCACCTGCTCAGCCCCGGCGATGGCCGCGGCCGCCGCCGTCACCGGCCGGCTGACCGACGTCCGGGAGCTGGTGGCGCTGAAGGCCGGTGCGCGTCGATCTCCGGGCCGGTGGCCGCGCTCGACCGCGCCAACGTCGACACCGACCAGATCATCCCCAAGCAGTTCCTGAAGCGGATCGAGCGCACCGGCTTCGGCGAGTTCCTGTTCTACGACTGGTGCCAAGCATCCCGACTTCCCGCTCAGCCGCCCGGAGTTCCAGGGCGCGCCGATCCTGGCGGCCGGGCCGCAACTTCGGCTCCGGCTGCTCGCGCGAGCACGCGCCCTGGGCGCTGCAGGACTACGGGTTCGAGGCGGTCGTCGCCCCCAGCTTCTCGGACATCTTCCAGACGAACTGCACCAAGATCGGCCTGCTGCCGGTGGAGCTGCCCGAGGACGACGTGCGCGAGCTGCTCGACCGCGCGCCGGCGCGCGGCGACCGTCGACCTCGAGGCGCAGCACGGTCACGCTGCCGTCCGGCCGCGGGTCGGCGCTTCGAGATCGACGCCGACATCCGCGAGCGGCTGCTGAACGGCTGGGACGAGATCGCGCTGACCGAGCTGCGGATGGACGAGATCGAGCGCTACGAGCACGACCGCGAGCGCGTCGGCCCGAACACCGCTGACGCTCTGAGCGACGCCGTGGCTTGCGACGATGTCGCGATACGCTGGTCGCTCTGTCTGTAGACTCGCCCGCGATGCGGATCGGCGTCCCGTCCGAGCACGGTGCAGATCGAGCGCCGCGTGGCGTTGACGCCCGACGCCGCGAAGCGACTGACCGACCACGGGCATCGACGTGCTGGTCGAGACCGGGGCGGGCATCGGCTCCGCGCTGCCCGACGGCGACTACATCGACGCCGGGGCGAGGATCGCCGACGCCCGCGACCTGCTGGCCCGAGTCCGACGTGATCCTGCTGGTCGGCCGGCCGGACGACGACTGCTCGGCAAGCTGCGCTCGGGCACGGCCCTGATCGGGCATGCTGCAGCCGCTGATCAACCGCGAGCTGGTCGACCGCGCTGGCCGCCGCCGGCGTGACCGCGTGCAGCCTGGATGCCATCCCGCGGATCACCCGCTCGCAGTCGATGGACGCGCTGTCCTCGCAGGCAACGGTGTCGGGCTACAAGGCCGTGCTGATCTCCGCCGAGCTGCTGCCCCGCTTCTTCCCGATGCTGATGACTGCCGCCGGCACCGTCCCGCCGGCCAAGGTGTTCGTGCTCGGCGCCGGGGTGGCGGGCCTGCAGGCGATCGCCACCGCGCGCCGGCTGGGGGCCGTCGTCTCGGCGTTCGACACGCGCCCCGTCGTCAAGGAGCAGGTCGAGAGCCTGGGCGCGACGCTTCGTCGAGCTGGAGCTGGAGGTCGACCGAGGGCGAGGACGCCCGCGGCTACGCACGCGAGCTGACGCGCGGCGCAGCACGCCCAGGAGCAGGATCTGGTCGAGCGCACCGTGGGCGAGTCCGACGTCGTCGATCACCACCGCCCTGATCCCGGGGCGGCCGGCGCCGCGGCTGATCACGGCGCGTCCGGCGTGGCTGCGCATGCGGCCGGGCTCGGTGATCGTCGACCTGGCGGCCGAGACCGGCGGCAACTGCGAGCTGACCGATCCCGGCCAGGTCGATCGTGCGCGAAGGAGTGACCATCGTCGGCACGCTCAACCTCCCCTCCACCATGCCGCTGCACGCGAGCCAGATGTATGCGCGCAACATCACCAACCTGCTGGCGCTGATCGTCTCCGACGGCGAGCTCCGGCCCGACTTCGACGACGAGATCGTCGCCGACGCCTGCATCACGCACGGCGGCCAGATCGTGTCGAAGCTGCTGACGGGAGCCGCGGCATGACCGCGCTCCTGGTCTCCGCAGATCACCGTGCTCGTGCTGGCCGCGTTCGTCGGGTTCGAGGTCATCTCGAAGGTGCCGACGACCCTCCACACGCCGCTGATGTCCGGCACCAACGCGATCCACGGGATCGTCATCGTGGGCGCGATCATCGTGGTCGGCGTCCACCAACTCGCTGCTGGTCGAGGTGCTGGGCACGATCGCCGTCACGTTCGGCGCGATCAACGTGGCCGGCGGCTTCCTGGTCACCGACCGGATGCTGAACATGTTCAAGTCCCGACCCGGAGAGCGCCGCGACGATGGATAGGCGACAGGCCTTCGACCTCGCCTATCTCGCCTGCGCCGCCGCCTTCATCATCGGGCTGAAGCGGCTCAGCTCGCCGCGGACAGCCGTGCGCGGGAACCAGCTCGCGGCCGTCGCGATGGGCGTGGTCATCGTCGTCACGCTGGTCGACTCGGGCAGCCACAACCTGGCCTGGATCCTGGGCGGCATGGTGATCGGCGGCGCGATCGGCGCCTACTCGGCGCGGGCGGTGAAGATGACCGCGATGCCGCAGATGGTGGCGCTGTTCAACGGCGTGGGCGGCGGCGCGGCGGCGCTGATCGCAGTCTCCGAGTACCACGACCGGCTGGGTCTCGCCGTCTCGCCGGCCAAGAGCGCTGATCATCTCGACCCTGTTCTCGACCATCGTCGGAGCGATCAGCTTCGCCGGCAGCATGGTCGCCTTCGGCAAGCTGCAGGAGGTCCTGCCGGGACGGCCTCTGACGCTGCCCGGCCAGAAGGCTGATCAACGCCGTCAACTTCGTGGCGGTGCTGGCACTGGCCGTGTACCTGGTCGACGGCCACCAGAGCGAGACGGTGCTGGTGATCGCCCTCGCCCTCTCGGCACTGCTCGGCGTGACCATGGTGATGGCGATCGGCGGCGCCGACATGCCGGTCGTGATCTCGCTGCTCAACTCGTTCACCGGCCTGGCGGCGGCGGCGACCGGCTTCGTGCTCAACAACGACGCACTGATCATCGCCGGCACGCTGGTCGGCGCCTCCGGCACCCTGCTCACCCAGATGATGGGCCGGGCCATGAACCGCTCGATCGTCAACGTCGTGTTCGGCGCCTTTGGCACCGGCGGTGGTACCGCGGCGGTGGCCGGAGCGACCGGCGGCCAGGTGCGCTCGGCGGGCGCCGACGACGTCGCCGTCATGCTCGCCTACGCGCGCCGCGTGGTGATCGTGCCCGGCTACGGCCTGGCCGTCGCCCAGGCACAGCACAACGTGCGCGAGCTGGCGGACGGCCTCGAGAAGCGCGGAGTCGACGTCCGCTACGCGATCCACCCGGTGGCCGGCCGGATGCCGGGGCACATGAACGTGCTGCTGGCCGAGGCCGACGTCCCCTACTCCCAGCTCTACGAGATGGACGCCATCAACGACGAGTTCGTCGCGCACCGACGTCTCGCTGGTGGTCGGCGCCAACGACGTCGTCAACCCTGCCGCGCACAAGACGCCGGGCAGCCCGATCTACGGCATGCCCGTGCTGAACGTCGACGAGTCGTCCGCCGTCGTCGTGCTCAAGCGGAGCATGAACACCGGCTTTGCCGGCATCGAGAACGAGCTCTTCTACGACGAGAAGACGACGATGCTGTTCGGCGACGCCAAGCAGTCGATCATCGAGCTGACCGCCGCCGTCAAGGCGCTGTAGCTACTTCAGCGTGTCGATGTAGGCGATCAGCTGGGCGATCTGCGTCGGCGACAGGATCCCGCCCCAGTGCGGCATGCTGACGATCGGGGCCTGGCCGATGACGCTGCCCGACCGGATCACGGCGGCGATCTTCGCCGGCGTGTTGAACTCGGTGCGGAAGTCGGCGCCCGACAGTGGCGGGATCGTCCCGTCCGGCGACTGTGGGTTCGGCACACCGCCGAGGCCGTTCGGGCCGTGGCAGTTGACACAGCCGTAGCGCGAGTAGAGCGCCGCGCCGGCGACCGCATCGCCCTGGTTCGCAGGCACCGGCTTCGGCGTCGCGTACTGCACCGAGGGGAAACCCGGCCTTCATGTAGGCGACCAGCGCGGCTACCTGCTGCTTCGAGATCACCTCACCCCACACCGGCATGTACGGCTTGCTTCGGGTTGTCGACCACACCGAGCGCCGTGCTGGATGATCGAGCGTCAGTTGGGCGACGGTCAGGTTGGGCGCGATCGGCTGCAGCGCAGGCACCTGCGGGTCGACGCCGCCCTCGCCACGGTCGCCGTGGCACTGCGCGCATGCGAAATCGACGAAGGCATGGGCTCCGGCGGCGACCCGGGGGTTCACGGCTCCCTGGTTCGTGGCTCCCCCAGTCCCGCCACCGGTCGTCACCGTCGTGGTCGCGCTGTCCTGGCCGCCGTAGTACGCCGCCACGGCAATGCCGAGCATCACGGCAGCCAGCACCGCGACCGCACCAATCACGGCGGTAAGCTCTCCGCCGCTTCTCCCCGGATGCTCCGACTGTGGACGTTCGCCCATGGCGAAAGTCTCGACTCACCCGATACCTAGCGCATCGGGGCTGGCCCTACATCAGATGCGGCAAACCCGCAGTTCGCCGGGTACGATCACCGTGCAGGTTCGTGACCAGCGTTACCAGACCAGGAGGGGAATCCGATGATCGCCGTCTTTGTCACGCTTCGGCCGACGACCGCGACCGCGCGATGGGCGTCGCCGAGAAGGCCGCACCGACCTTCGAGGGCATGCCGGGCCTGCGCTCCAAGGTCTTCACATGGGATGCCGACCGGGGCGAGGCGACCAACGTCTACGTCTGGGAGTCCGAGGAGGCGGCGCGCGCCTTCTTCACGCCGGAGCTTCGGTGCCCTGGTGACGCGGCTGTACGGCGTCGAGCCGGAGATCCGCTTCGTCGAGATCGGCGCGCTCGTGGACAACGGCGCCGCGGTCACCGCGTAGGCTCAGAGCCGCTCGAGCAGCGCGGCGAGCAGCTCGGCGCGCCGCTCGATGGAGCTCAGCGAGACACGCTCCTCGTCGGCGTGAGCGCCTGCGCCGATCGGCCCCAGGCCGTCGACGACCGGCGTGCCCACCGCCGCGGCGAAGTTGCCATCCGAGCCGCCGCCGGAGGCATGTTCGGCCAGCTTGACGCCCAGCGTCTCGGCGATCTCCAGCACGCGCTCCGCCAGCTCAACACCCTGCTGTGAGCGGATCATCGGCGGCCGCGTGATGCCGCCGGTGACGGTCAGCGTCGCACCTTCGGCGACCGGCTGCAGCCCCCGGATGGCGTCCTCCAGCTCGCGCTGGTCAGGCGTCGTCCACGCCCGGGCGTCGATCCGCGCCCAGGCATGTGCGGCCACCACGTTGTCACCGGTGCCACCGCCGATCTGGCCGACGTTGACGCGAATGCCGCGCTCGCGGTCGACCAGCTTGCGGAGGGCCAGCGTCTGGTGGGCCAGCTCGTTGATCGCCGAGATGCCGCCGTTCTGGTGCCCGGCGTGAGCGGCGAGCCCGTCGACGTAGAGCTGATAGCGGGCCAGGCCCGACCGCTGGGTGGTGATCGTCCCGTTCTTCACCGGCGGCTCCAGCACCAGCGCCAGCTCGGCCTCCTTTGCGAGCTGCTCGACGACGGGGCGCCCGCTGGGGCTCCCCACCTCCTCATCGGCCGTGATCAGCAGACGCACGGGGCGCTTCGGCACACCGCTGCGGCGGATCGCCTCGAGGGCGACCACCAGCCCACCCTTCATATCCAGCGCGCCCGGCCCGTGGGCGAAGGTCGTCCTCCACCCGGAACGGGAGCCGGGCGATGGTGCCGGCCGGCCAGACGGTGTCCATGTGGCCGATGACGAGGATCTCGCCGCCGCCGCCGAACTCCGCGATCAGGTGGGGGCCGTCCATCGACACGGCGCCGCCCAGCCCCTGCAGCTCGGCCGCCAGGAACCGCCCGATGTGCCTCATCCGCTCGGCGTCGCCGGTCGGACTCTCGAGCTCGACCAGGTGCCTCAGCAGCTCGACAGGGCGCATCACGCCCAAACCCTACAACGGTAGGGTTGCCTGGTGAAGCTCCTCGTGATCGGCGGCACGGGATTCATCGGCCGTCATCTCTCCGAGGCGGCGGCGGGACGCCGGCACTCCGTCACGGTGTTCAGCCGCGGTCAGACGAGGGGTCCTTCGGCGCGTGCGGGCGTCGCATACGTGCGCGGCGACCGCGAAACCGACCTGGACGTCATCGACCGCTGACGAATGGGACGCTGTGATCGACGTCTACGGCCACCTGCCGCAGGTGGTGTCCGCCAATGCGATGGCACTCGCCTCCTGCGCCCGCCGCTACGTGTTCATCTCGACGACCGCGGTGTACGCGGGGGCCGAGACACCGCCGTCAGAGGACTCCCCCTTGCGGTCGATCTCTGACGAGGCGGCGGCAGATTTCACGCGCGACGACGACATCACCGGCGAGGCGTACGGGCCGCTCAAGGTGCGGTGCGAGGCGGCCGTCGAGGAGGCGTTCCCGGGGCGGGCGTTGATTGTTCGCCCCGGCCTCATCAACGGGCCGTACGACTCGTCGCAGCGACTGCCGTACTGGCTGGAACGCCTTTCACTCGGCGGAGAGGTGCTCGCCCCGGGCGATCCTGAACGGCGGATCCAGAGCCTCGACGTCCGCGACCTCGTAAGCTGGCTGGTCGACCTGGTCGAGCGCGATGCGACCGGGACCTACAACGCTGCCGAGCCGGACCCGCCCACCTTCGCCTCACTGCTCGCCCAGTGCGCCGGGGCGATGGGCGTCACGCCACAGCTGACGTGGGTCAGTGACGAGTTTCTCGAGGACCGCGGGTTCGTGCCCGATGGGAGCCTGCCGTCACTCTGGTTCAAGGCCGACGATTCCGACTGGCAGGCGGTCGACGTCAGCCGTGCCGCGGAGGCCGGCCTCCACTGCCGGCCATTCGCCGAGACCGTCGAAGCCACCCTGGCCTGGATCAGGCGCGACGAACCCCACACGCAGACCCTGTCCGGGGAGCGAGAGCGCGAGCTCCTCGCCGACTGGCACGCCGGCCGCCCCGTCGGCGCGAACTAGGCATCGCGCAGCGCCACCAGGTCTGCCAGCTCCTCGTCCGTCAGCTCCGAGATCGCCGACTCGACGCCGCGGTCGACGATGCTCGTGGCCAGCCCTCGCTTGGCCTCGATCAGCTCGTCGATCTTCTCCTCGATGGTGCCCGCGCAGACCATCCTGTGCACCTGCACGACGCGGGTCTGCCCGATCCGGTGCGCGCGGTCGGACGCCTGATCTTCGACTGCAGGGTTCCACCAGCGGTCGAAGTGGAACACGTGGCTGGCGTTGGTCAGGTTGAGCCCCATGCCGC
>CAWCHK010000007.1:0-303647 GCA_963795385.1 uncultured Actinomycetota bacterium | reverse complement strand
GATTCAAGGAGTCCAGACGATGTCACTCGAGACAAGGAAGAGGGCCCGTCGGCCGGGAATTGCGAGCGCAGGAATCGCGCTGCTGGCCGGTCTGACGTTGTGCGTGCCCGCAGGCCTCGCGGCGCCCCAGGTGACCAGGGCGACCACGATCACGGTCTCCGCCGGCCTGCCCAGCGAGTTCGGCTTCAAGCTGTCCAAGACGACGTTCCCGCACGGCGTCGTGACGTTCAAGGTCACGAACAAGGGATCGGTCCCGCACGACTTCAAGGTCTGTGCGAGCGCGAAGGGCGGGAAGGCGAACACCTGCAAGGGCACCGGCACGAAGCTGATCGCGCCCAAGGCCACGGCCACGCTCAAGTACACGTTCAAGACGAAGGGCACGTACGAGTACCTCTGCACCGTCCCGACTCATGCCTCCCTCGGCATGAAGGGCACCGTGAAGGTGACGTGATGGCCTCCCGTCTCCGCATCAACGTCAACGGGCTCCGGCACAACGTGACCGCGAGCCTCGACACCCCGCTGCTGTACGTGCTGCACAACGAGCTTCATCTTCACGGACCGCGCTTCGGCTGCGGTCTCGCGCAGTGCGGCGCCTGTTCGGTGCTGCTCGACGGCAAGGAGATCCGCTCGTGCGTGACGCCGGTGGCCGCGGTGAGCGGCAAGGCGATCACGACGCTCGAGGGGCTGCCGGCCCTGTTCGCGAAATCGCGTGGCGCCAAGGCGACGACCCCGGCCAAGCTGCATCCGCTGCAGCAGGCCTGGATCGACGTGCAGGTGCCGCACTGCGGCTACTGCCAGAACGGCATGTTGATCCAGGCCGCCGACCTGCTCTCGACAACCAAGCGGCCGACTGCCGAGCAGATCCGGGCGGCGATGAACGGCCACATCTGCCGCTGCGGGACGTACCCGCGGATCGTCAAGGGAATTCAGGTCGCCGCGGCGGCCATGGCGAAGGGAGCGCAGTGATGAGCGATCGCATGAGCGATCTGCAGCCGAAGAGGCGCGCGGCGAAGGCGCTCACCAACGGCGAGCTCTCGCGGCGGACATTCCTGAAGGGCGGCGGGGCACTCGTGGCCGGACTGGCCGGGGCCGGCACGGCGCGCGGCGTCGAACAACCCGGGTGCGGTCTCACCGCTGCACGCGGGCGCCGTGCCCGGCCCGCCCGACCCGACCCAGATCGACTCCTGGCTTCAGATCAACCCCGACAACACGGCGACGCTGTTCCACGGCTGGACGGAGATGGGGCAGGGCTCGCCGACGGTGGTCCGCCAGATCGCGGCCGAGGAGCTCGGCCTTTCGCTCGACCAGGTGAGCGCAGTCCAGCTCGACACCAACGTCTCGATCTCGTCGTTCGCGGCGGCGAGCTCCTCGACGCGCACGGCGATGAGCGCGACGAGCATGCGGGGAGCTGCCGCGGCAGCACGGACGCTGCTGCTCGCTGCGGCGTCGACCCAGCTCGGCGTCCCGGCCGCCGGCCTCAGCGTCACCGACGGCGTCGTCACCGGCGGCGGCAAGACCGTCAAGTACTCCGACCTCATGGCCGGCAAGACCTTCGGCAGGACGATCGCGTCCGTGAATCCCGTGCTGACCGACCCGCGCAAGTACCGGCTGATCGGCACGCGGGCGCCCCGGATCGACATCCCGGCCATCGTGACCGGCGAGACGACGTACTCCCAGAGCGTGCGCGTTCCCGGCATGCTCCACGGCCGCGTCGTCCGCCCGCGCGGCCAGGCGGCCCAGTCGGCCGGCGCGACGCTCGCTGTCGCTCGACCGCTCGTCGATCGCGCACATCCCGGAGCCCAGGTCGTCCAGAAGGGGAACTTCGTGGGCGTGGTCGCGCCGCTCGAGTACAGCGCGGTCCAGGCCGCGGCCGAGCTGAAGGTGAAGTGGTCGGACGCGCCGACGCTCACGGGCAGCGGCAACCTCGACGCCGCCCTGCGCGACCCGGCGAACCTCCAGCGCTCGACCGTCGCCGTCGAACCGCGGCGACGTCGCCTCCGGGCTTGCCTCGGCGACGAAGGTCGTGAGCATGAGTTACCTCTGGCCGTACCAGTTGCATGGGGCCATCGGCCCGAACTGCTCGATCGCGGACGTGGGGTCGCAGACCGCGACGGTGCTCTGCATGGCGCAGGGGCCGTACTCGACACGGCAGGCGGTCGCGAACGCGCTCGGGCTGCCGGCGGGCTCGGTGCGCATCGAGGTCTTCCCCGGATCGGGGAACTACGGTCACAACACCTACGACGACGTGAGCATCGCCGCGGCGCTGCTCTCGCAGGCCGTGGGCAAGCCGGTGCGAGTGCAGTTCATGCGCTGGGACGAGCACGGCTGGGATCAGTTCGGCCCGGCGCAGGCGACGGACGTCCACGCCGGGATCGACGCCGCCGGCAAGCTCGTCGCCTACGACTACACGGCCTACAACCACGGCTGGACGCAGGTGATCGAGAGCTCCGCGCAGCTAGCCGGGACACCGCTGCCGGCCGTCGCACCGGCCGGGATGATCGACACGACGAGCGCGGGCTCCTTCTACAAGATCCCGAACCTGCGCGTGACCGGCAAGAGCGTCGACGGCTACCGCACGTTCTTCAAGGGCACGTACCTGCGCGCCCCTGGCGCTCCGCAGGCGCTCTTCGCCTCCGAGCAGACGATCGACGCGCTCGCGCACCTCGCCGGAATGGATCCGGTCGCGTTCCGCCTGCAGAACATCGACGAGACGGACGTGAACGGCAACGCCCGCTGGATGGCGGTGCTGAACGCCGTCGCCGGCGCTGCGAAGTGGAAGCCGAAGGTGTCCGCCTCGAACCTCGCCAAGGGGAACGTCGTCAAGGGCCGCGGCATCGCGATCGGCGGCTTCGCGAACGCGTTCCCGGGCGTCGTCGCGGACATCACCGTGAACCGGAAGAGCGGGAAGATCACCGTCGACCATCTCTACGCGGCGCAGGACGCCGGCACGACCGTGAATCCGGCCTCGGTCGAGAACCAGATGGAGGGCTGCCTCGTCCAGGGCGTCAGCCGGGCGCTGATCGAGCACGTGGCCTTCACGCGGGTGCGCCAGACCAGCCTCGACTGGGTCACCTACCCGGTGATCCGCTTCAAGGACAGTCCGGCGGTCACGACGATCGTGCTCCAGCGGCTCGACCAGCCGGCCGCCGGCTCGGGCGAGCCGACGACCGCGGCCGTGGCGGCCGCGATCGCGAACGCGTTCTTCGACGCGACCGGCGTGCGGCTGCTGCGCGCGCCGATGAGCCCCGGCTACGTGCGGAGCGTGCTCGCCGCGTAGCCGACCGACTCCTGCGTCGCGTGCGCGCGGGGGCGGCACGCACCAGGGAGCGAGCTCGACTCGCACGGCACCGTGGCCCAGGCAGAGCCGCCCGGGCCAGGTGTCGTGCGAGTCGGGCGCGAAGAGCCCGGTCGGCGTCCGGCCGACCGGATCGCCCCCGTCGGTGCGCCCTGCGCTCGCAGAGGACGCCGCGCACGAGAACCACCACTTCAACCGCCGAAAGGGGCCTTGCCATGCACGTCGACCTTGTGCAACCACTTCGTCCGCGGCTCGCGCTGCGCCACTCGCCGCTCGAGCTGATCGTGTGCCCGCTCTGCCTCCGCGTGCTCCGCGACTCGGCGTGGATCGAGGCGGAGCGCGCGATCAGAGAGCTCCGCACCTACGGTTTCGGCGCCCTGCCGCGCCTCGAGTCGGCCGTCTGCGACCACTGTGCCGAGTCGATCTTCAGCCGGCGGTCGCGCGCGGCCGGGGCGGTGGCGTCATGACCAGCCTGGCCGACGGACGGCGCGAGGCCGGCCTCGAGCGGCGCAGCCTCGGCGGCGAAGGGCTCGTCGTCTCCGAGTTGGGGCTCGGCTGCATGGGCATGTCGGAGTTCTACGGCCGGCGAACGACGACGAGCCGTCGCGAGTGCGCACGCCGTGCATCGGATCTCGGCGCTCGAGACGGAGTACTCGCTCTGGTCCCGCGATCCGGAGGACGAGATCCTGCCGACCGTGCGCGAGCTGGGGATCGGCTTCGTCGCGTACAGCCCGCTCGGACGGGGTTTCCTGTCCGGCCGGATCCGTTCGTCGGACGATCTCGCCGAGGGCGACTTCCGGCGTAGCAACGCGCGCTTCGCCGGCGAGAACTCGCGCACAACCTGGAGCTGGTCGAGCGCGTGCAGGCACTCGCACAGCGGAAAGGCGTGCCGGCTTCGCAGCTCGCGCTCGCCTGGGTGCTGAGCCGGGGCGACGACATCGTCCTGATGCCCGGCACGAAGCTGCGCACCTATCTCGAGGAGAACGTCGCCGCCGCGGAGGTCGAGCTGACCGCGGCGGAGATCGACGAGCTCGAGTCCGTGATCCCGCTGGCAGCGGTCGCCGGCGAGCGTTACCCCGACATGGCGCCGCTCGGACTCTGAGCCCGTTCACGACGTTTCGCACCCTCCGCCGCGCGGGCCCGCATATCGGGGCCGCGGCGTCGCGAGAGTCGGCGCTCACCTCCGGCCGGCCTCGCCGAGCACGACAGTGACGGCGCGGCTCCTCCCGCGCGGCGTCCTTATCGTCACGCTGACGTGTGAGCCGGGACGGAGTCGCGCCACGATCGTGGCGGCGTCGTCGACCGTCCGCACAGGGCTGTCGTCGATGGCGGTGATCGTGTCGCCGTGGGCGATGCTCGCGGAGGCGGCGGGTCCGGCCGGGGTCACGGACACGACCATCACGCCGCGGCGCTTGACCGGCGTCGTGAGCACGACGCCCATGTACCCGCGCCCTGAGCTGACGACGCGGCCGCGGTCGATCAACTGGTGCGAGATCGCCGACACGGTGTTGCTCGGGATCGCGAAGCCGATGCCGTCCGCAAGCTGGTTGTTCTCGGGATCGACGGCGGTGAGCGTCGGAATGCCGATGACGCTGCCGCCGAGGTCGACCAGCGCCCCGCCGCTGTTGCCGGGATTGATCGGCGCGCTCGTCTGGATCACGCCCGGAAGCGCGACGCCGTTGTCCTCGCCGACCGTGCGGCCGAGGGCGCTGACGATGCCGTTCGTCACGCTGCTCTGAAGGCCCAGGGGATTCCCGACCGCGAGCACGATGTCGCCCACCTCCAGGCTCGAGGAGTCACCGAGCCGGGCAGCCGGCAGCTTCGCGCCCTCGACGTGGATGACCGCCAGGTCGCCGGAAGCGAAGGTTCCGACGAGCGTCGCCGTGTAGCGCCGGCCCGAGGAGCTCGTGACGCGAAAGGTCTTGTACGTGCCGACCACGTGGTTGTTCGTGACGATGTTGCCGCCACCGTCGACCACGACGCCCGAGCCGAGGCCCGCCGGCGTCTCGATCTGGACTACCGACGGCGACACCGCGCGGATCGCTTCGATGAGTCGCGTCTGGAGCGGCTGCTCGATCCGCGCGGGCACCGCAGCGGCGTCCACGGACGCAGTCGTCAGCGCGGTCGCCGGGGTGTTGCCTCGTCCGCTCCACGCGGTCGCCACTGCCGCAACGGCGAGGCCCGCCGCCATGGCGACCACGACCCACATGACCTGCCTCTCACGTGCCATCTCTCCTCCTTCATCCGATCGGGAACGGGTGCGGCGCTGACGACCACTGCAACGCTCGGCGTCGGCTCGGCTCGTGGCGCCATGGGTCGCGCTAGCGGCTTTTGATGAACATGACGACCGCGCGCACCCGCCGGTGGTCATCGTCCGTCTCGGGGAGCTGCAGCTTCATGAGGATGCTGTGCACGTGCTTCTCGACCGTGCCCTCGGCGATCCACAGCCTTCGCGCGATACCGCTGTTGGAACGGCCCTCCGCCATGAAGGAGAGAACCTCGCGCTCGCGGGACGTCAGCGGATCGAGCGGGTCCTCACACCGGCGGGCGCCGATGAGTTCCTGCACCAGTGCGGGGTCGATCACCGAGGCTCCACGGACGATCCGCTCGAGTGTGTCGATGAACTCGTCCAGCTTCGTGATGCGGTGCTTGAGCAGGTATCCGGTCCTCGTGCCGCACCCGAGGACCTCCATTGCATGCTCGACCTCGACGAACGCGGACAGCACCAGCACGGCGATGTCGGGGAACTCGCTGCGGATCGTGTGAGCCGCGTCGAGGCCTTCCGTCGAGTGGGTTGGAGGCATGCGGACGTCCGAGACGACGAGGTCGGGCCTGTGCTCACGAACGAGCGAGATCGTCGTGTCGCGGTCGCCCGCCTGCCCGACGACGTCGAAGTTGGAGCGCTCGAGCAGGCCGGCGAGGCCCTCGCGTAGCAGCACATCGTCGTCGGCCACGACGACGCGGGTCGCCCGCGGCCGGGGCTCGTACGCCGCCCGCGCCAAGGCTGGCGTGGCGGCTTCCCGGATGGACACCGCGGCGTGGATTGGTCTCATGCCGCGGTCGAGGCAGGAGAGACGATCCGCGGCGGCGACTCGCCCGCGGGCGCGGCGGGCCAGGGCACCCAGGCGTCGACCCGCGTGCCACGGGACGGCGCCGAGTCGATCCGGACCACGCCGTGCAGCGCGCGTAGACGTTCGCGCATGCTGACGAACCCGAGCCCGGGGCGCCTCGCAGCGACCACAGGGTCGAAGCCCTCGCCGTCGTCCTCGACCGTCAGGCGTATCCCCTGCGCGTTGCCGCTCAACGCGACCCGCACCGATCGCGCCTCGCTGTGCCTGGCGATGTTGGTCAGGCTCTCCTCCGTCACGCGGAAAAGGCACAACGCGACGTCCGCAGGCAGTTCGTATGGCATCGACGTCGGGGAGAGCTCGATCGCGAGTCCATGGTGGGACGAGAACTCGGTCACGAGCCTCGCGATCGCCGGCGCGAGCCCTTCATGGTCGAGCGGCGACGAGTGGAATCGATGCGACAGTCGGTGCACCTCGTCGGCGATCTCGTCGGCGCGTCGGCGAAGCTCGTCGAGTCCACGTTCCATGTCGCGGCCGATCGCCGGATCGGCACGGAGCCGGTCGATCCTGAGCACCAGGATCGTGAGCGCCGGGCCGAAGTGGTCGTGCAGTTCGCGTCCGATGCGCCTCCGCTCGGTCTCCTGCGCGTCGACCAGCCGACCGGCGAGGTCGTCCGGCTGCGGAGCCTCGCGGCGGCGCGTCGCGAGGTCGTACACGGGGTCGGGCGTGGGCTCGGGGACAGCCGACAGGGCGGCCGTCGAACAATGCCGTCCTTCGGCTCGTCGAAGTGCGTGGCGGAGTGGTTGAGCGGGGCGCTTGGAGCCGGTCATTTCTTCCTCCCGGTTTCGTGCCCGTCGCGGACGGGCGTGAACGAGTACGGGCAAGCCTGCGTTCGCACGGGCGCGATCGCATCGAGGAGTCCCCAGCGGGGGCCACCGGTTTCGCACCGAAGTCCCTGGTCCGGGGCTGCACGCGCCTCGTGGGAGCCGGCCCCGTCGGGCGTTCTCCCGTCGTCCGTCCGGCCACGAGAGACCAGGGGTGTGTGCAAGGGACTCGCAGATTCGAACGCGGCCGTCCGGAGCGATGCTCGCGCGACAACGACGAAAGGAGAGCAAATGGCCACGCTCGCAACGAAGGCGCCGCCGACGATCACGACGACGGACGGCACGGTCATCTACTACAAGGACTGGGGCTCCGGGCAGCCGGTCGTCTTCAGCCACGGCTGGCCGCTCAACGCCGACGCCTGGGACGACCAGCTGATCTTCGTCGCATCCAACGGGTTCCGGGCCGTCGCGCACGACCGCCGCGGCCATGGCCGCTCGAGCCAGCCCTGGAACGGCAACGACATGGACACCTACGCCGACGACCTCGCGGAGCTGATCGAGCAGCTCGATCTCCACGACGTCGTCCTCGTCGGCCACTCGACCGGCGGCGGCGAGATCACCCGCTACATCGGCCGTCACGGCACCGACCGCGTCGCGAAGGCCGTGCTCGTCGGCGCGATCCCGCCGCTGATGCTGAAGACCGACGCGAATCCGGGCGGTCTGCCGATCGAGGTGTTCGACGAGCATTCGCGCCGGCGTCGCGGCCGACCGCTCGCAGTTCTACGAGGACCTGAGCGTCCCGTTCTACGGCGCGAACCGCGAAGGCTCGACCGTCTCGCAGGGCGTCCGCGACGCGTTCTGGCTGATGAGCATGCAGGTCGGCCTCAAGGGCGCGTACGACTGCATCAAGGCGTTCTCCGAGACCGACCTGACCGAGGACCTGAAGCGGTTCGACGTCCCGACGCTGATCGTCCACGGAGACGACGACCAGATCGTCCCGATCGGCGACTCGGCGCTGCTGTCCTCGAAGTTCGTCGCGGGCGCGAGCTGAAGGTCTACCCGGGCGCGCCGCACGGTCTCCCGCTGACGCACAAAGACCAGTTCAACGCGGATCTGCTCGCCTTCGTCAGCGCCTGAGGGCGGACGCGCGTGTCACGCGCCCGTCCTGCCGGATCACACCGGCAGGACGGGCGCGCCCGATCGTAGAGCCCCGATCGCGAGCCGTCAGCGCCGCGGGGAAGCGAGCAGGAGCGAGCATGCCGGCGTCTCGCGCGGTCGCGATCGCCCGGGCTACACGGGCCAGGCGTGCGCCCTGCGCCCGTGCGACGTGCAGCGACTCCTCGCCGGGGCCGGTCATCCGGCCGCCGCTCGTGTACGAGGCGCCGTAGGGGTTGCCGCCGCCGTTGAAGACCTCGTGAACCGTGTAGCCGAGCGGGAGCACGATCGCGCCCCAGTGGTAGAGCGTGTTGTTGAGGGCGAGGATCGTCGACTCCTGCCCGCCGTGCTCGGTCTGGGAGGAGGTGAACGACGTCGCGACCTTGTCGACGAGCCTGCCCTGCTGCCAGAGGTCGCCCGCGAGGTCGAGGAACAGCTTCAGCTGCGCGGCGACGTTGCCGAACCGCGTCGGCGTGCCGAACGCGATGCCGTCCGCCCACTCGAGGTCCTCGAGCCGCGCGACCGGCTCGCCCTCGACCTCCGAGCGATGCCGGCCCCAGTACTGGTTTGCGGAGATGAGCTGCTCCTCCATGAGCTCCGCGACGTGCCTGAGCCGCACCTCGGCGCCCTCGTCCGCGGCGCCGGCGGCGACGGCGTGCGCCAGCGCGTGGACGTTGCCGGTGGCGCTGTAGTAGACGACGGCGACGCGGGCGGGGCGCCCGGGCGCCGCCGCGGATGCCGGTGCCGAGTGACCTGGGAGAGCCGTCATCTCATGCAGCCGCTCTCAGCTCGACCTCGCCCTCGGCCGGGGCCTGCTCGGCCAGCGGCGGCCGTGACTCGATCATCAGGAACGCCACGATCGCGCCGACGGCTGCGAGGGCGGCGAGCACGTAGAACGTGATCTCGAAGCCGTGCGTGAGCGCCGCGCCGCCCGCTGGCGCTCGACGCCGGGGTGGGCGTCGACGTAGTGCCTCGTGAACGTCGTGGCGATCGTGGTTGCAACCGCGACGCCGATGGCGCCGCCGACCTGCTGGCTCGTCTTGATCAGCCCCGACGCGACGCCCGCGTCGGACGCGGACGACTCCGGTGAGCGCGCCGATCGACATCGGCACGAACGCGAGCGCGAGACCGATGCCGCTCACGACGAACGCCGGGAAGAGATCCCAGAAGTAGTGGCCGTTCACCGGCAGCCGCGTGTACAGGACGAGCGCGCCCGCGCGACGAGCAGCGAGCCCGGCCGGCAGGACGCGGCGGATCCCGACCCGGGTCGCGAGCGCCTGCGCGACGCCCGAGAAGGCGATGATCGGTGAGGGTCGAGCGCGACGTACGCGACGCCGGTCTTGCAGGGCGGAGTAGTGCAGCACCTGCTGCATGTAGAGCGTCAGCAGGAAGAACTGCGAGAACAGCGCGCCGCGACAGCAGCAGGCCGGCGGTGTTCGACGCCGGCGAGTGTCCGGAGCCGGAAGATCCGAGCGGCAGCAGCGGCGCCTTCGAGCGCAGCTCGATCGCGACGAAGCCGACGATCAGCGCCGCGGCCGCGGCGAGCAGCACGATCGTCTCGGGCGTGCCCCACCCGTGCTGGGTCGCGCGGGTCATCGCATAGACGAGCAGCATCAGGCCGCCGGTGATCGAGGCCGCACCGGCCGCGTCGAAGTGCCGATGGTCGAGCTCGGCCCGGCTCTCGCGCAGCACGACGGGGTCGACGGCGAGCACGATCAGGCCGGCGGGGACGTTGACGAAGAAGATCCACGACCAGCTGAAGGCGCTCGTGAGCGCGCCGCCGAGCAGCACGCCGGCTGCGCCGCCGCTGCCCGAGGCCGCGCCCCAGATGCCGAGCGCGACGTTGCGCTCGCGCCCCTCGGCGAAGGTCGTCGTCAGGATCGAGAGCGCCGCCGGCGAGAGCAGCGCCGCGCCGAGCCCCTGGAGCGCGCGGAACGCGATCAGCGAGCCCTCCGACCAGGCGAGGCCGTCGAGCAGCGAGCTGACCGTGAAGAGCGCCAGGCCGGTGACGAAGAGCCGGCGGCGGCCCGAGGAGGTCCGCCAGCCGACCGCCGAGCAGGAGCACGCCGCCGAAGACGATCGAGTAGGCGGTGATCACCCACTGCAGGTTCTCCTGGCTGAAGTCGAGGTCGGTCTTGATCGAGGGGAGCGCGACGTTGACGATCGCGACGTCGAGCACGACCATGAACTGCGCGGCCACGATCACGGCCAGCGCGAGCCACCTCGTGTTTCCAGCATCGATTGCACGCACGTCGTCCTCCGATCATCGATCGCCGTGTACGGGTGACCAACCGGCTGCACCGGCAGTTGCTTCACTCGTCCGGCCGGTGCAGCCGGTGCCACGCTTGTTGTCTGCTCGCGGCTCGCCGAGCACGACTCGGGGCTCCTGTTGGTCGAGTCCACCGTGCCATCCGGGGGCCGCTCGTCTTCGCCGCCAGCCTCAATTCGCGCTGGACGCTCGCCCGGATTCGTCCGTGCCCGCTGGCAGGTACGTCCCGACCGCAGCATCGCCCGCCGCACGAACGCGACTGCCGCGAGGCACCGCTACGACCTGGCGATCACCTTGACCGGCATCCCGACGTAGGCGAAGTCGTAGGTCCACGGGGCGACGGTCGCGGATTGGCGGACGCAGCCGTGGGAGGCGGGGTACGTCGGGACGTCGCGGAACTCGTGGAAGGCGATGCCGCCCACGAACGGCAGCGCGTACGGGAGCCACTCGCGGAACGGCGTCGACCACCAGCGCGGGATCTTCGCGTAGACGCGGTAGTCGCCCGGCGGTGTCGGCGTCGACGGCTTCCCGCTCGAGACCGCGATCGTCCGGACGACCTTGTTGTTCGTCGATCAGCAGCGCGACCTGGCGGTCGAGCAGGATCTCGGCGCGCTTGCCGCGCGCCCCCGTGGGTGAGCGGCGTCGGGTGCGTCGCGGTCGCGAGGCGCGCCTTCGTCTCGCTGTCGAGCAGGCCCGTGCGGTCGAGCCGCTCCCATTTCTGGAACGCGAGGATCGCGTTCTGCGTCGCCGGCCCGAAGCGGCCGTCGTCGTCGCCGGGGAGCAGGTAGCCGAGCGCGATCAGCCGCTGCTGCATCGTCTTGACGGCCGGGTCGGGTGCCGGGAGCTTCAGCTCGGGCGGCTTCGGGACGGGGACGTTCGGCGTCTGAGGAAGCGGAGCGTGATCGGGTTGCTCGTCGAGACGCCGGGGAACGCGCCGGCGACGGGCTCGCCGTTCACGAGCAGCTGCACCTTCGTCGCTCCCTGCGAGCCCGGTCAGCGTGCGGACGAGCTGCGAGAGCCGGGCGAGCAGGCTCGCCGCTGTCGCCTCCGAACGCGAAACGCGCGCTGAGGTCGACGGTGGCGACGCCGTTCGCCACCTCCACGCTGAGCACCCGCGTGGCCGCAGGCACGTAGGTGCGAAACCCGCGCCGGGCCTCGGCCGCTGTCGGCCCGGCGATCAGCTGCCGCACCGCATCGGACGGAGTCGTGCCGCCCGGGTCACACGCGCGAGTTGCTCGCCCTGGAGGAAGTAGACCGAGACCTGACCCTGCGCGTCGCTCGCGGCTGTCGCGGCGAGGGAGAGCAGGACGCATCCGATCAGGACCGGGCCCAGGCGCGCGAGTCGCGACGGGTGCAGCGCCCTCCCCGCGTGTTCGAGGCCGACGGTGCGCCCGCGTGCGCCAGGGACGACCCCGATACGCCCGCACCGGCCGCTCGGCCCGGTCGGAGGTGGAGCGGGAGCAGGGGCGCCGCGAGCGGATCCTGGCCTGGGCCCGGCACGACGCTCGGCAGCGGTTGTACGTGCGACATCTGTTCACCTCGGCTTTCCGGCTTCGAACGGTTGGCAGCTGTCGCGAGGATGGAGCGCGCCCGGCCAGATCGCATCGGGCATTCCCCGGCCGCCGCCCCTGGTCCGGCCCGATCCCGCCGGCCGTGCGCCGAGGACCGTTGTCGCGTCAGCTCACCGGTGGAGCCGCGACTGCCGAGCGCTCGGACCGGGGTGCCGCGCTCGGGTCACACCGACGCGAGCGCACGTCCACGAAAGCACGCTGCGTGCGTCATCGATTCGACATCGAGCCCACGGCCTCACGAGCCGCTCGGCCGTGAGCCAGGTCTTCGAGAGGAGCTGCAGCATGGTCGACCCGATCACCGCCGACGAGCTCGTCCCCGAGCCCGCACGAGCTCGTCCTCCGGCACGGGACGCCGAACACGATCGCGGGGTGGCAGGCGCTGGCCGACGGGCTGCTGACCGACCAGTCGTGCGTCTTCCACCGCAACGTCGAGATCTCGTCCCGCTACGCCTGGATCTACAAGCTCCTCCCCGCCTGCTTCAAGTGGGCGGGCATGGCGGCATTTGCGTCGTACCACGTCCGGCTCGCCCTCTTCCCGTTCCGGCTCGACACCGATCGCACCGGCTACGTGGACATCCCGCACAGCCTGGGACGCCGCAAGGCGCTGCTGACCTCGGACGTGGACACGATCCGCGCGACGAACAACGGCATCTTCGACGACATCTTCTGGGTGCACCTCGCGTACGCCACCGCCGACGACGGGATCGGACGTCTCCGCGCGTCTCCTGCGGGCGGAGCCGCCACTACGCCGCGTCCTCTCCGGCTTCGAGGCGATCGACCGGGGACGCCGTGTCCTCGAGGACGGCAACGCGTCCGCGGAGGCTCGACGGGCGGCCGACGATCTCATCTGGGCAGGGCAACGTCCAGCTCCTCGAGCACGAGCAGCGCGCCCTGGTGCAACCCAACTTCGATCGCCTCTCGTGCGCGTTCGCCAGGCTCTTCTCGATCGGCTCGGCCCTGAGCTTCGAGGTGCGCGGCGTGCGCCACGAGCTCGTCGTACTTCACGTCGTTCTACCTCTCCTCGCTCAGGCGCGGGATCCCGCAGGCTCTGCGCGCGCAGGCCTGGCCGAGGATCACCCGATTCGACGACCGCTGGCGCTGGATCGAGACGAGCATCGTCCCCCGCTTCCGGAGGTTCGATGCCGACATCGCACCTGGTCGACGCCAGCCTGCGCCGCATCTTCGACGAGGCCCATGACTACGCCTCCAACCCCTGCGTCCTGCCGCGTCCAGCGCGGGCGGGTGAGTCTCACCGCCTTATGACCTGACGGCGCCGATCCGTCGCGCGAGGCAGGAGGAAGATGCCTCCCTCGTAGGTGGCGACGACGACATCGACCGCGTTCGCCTGCATCCACTCCTGGACGAGCGCCGTGAGATCCCCGAGGCGGAAGACCCGGTTCGCGCGGCCGCCCACGACGACGCCCTCTGGCCTCCGCTCGGCGACGACGGCCGCGCCGCGCAGCCAGCGGTCGAGCGAGCCGCTGTGGTTCGGGGGAACCTTGAAGACCAGGTCGGCGGGCAGGCGCCGGCCTGCCGAACGCCCGAAGCTTGAGCAGCCTCTGGCGCTCGAGCGCGTGGCCGGGCAGGCGGAACTCCGCGAGTGAGGTGACGGTGGCCATGCTCAGGCGGCCCGGGGATGCTCTGGTCGGAGGGCGCCTCTGCGGCCGGCTCGAGCGCCGGGACGTGGTGGCGGCCGAGCGTCAGCGTCAGCGCCGAGATGACCACACTGAGCGCGGCGACGCCGACGCCCCACCAGAGGCCGCTCATGTTTTCGTCCCACCCGATCAGCCGGTCGAACGAGAACCGCGCCCCACCGACGGCGGCGATCGCGACGGCGGTCGACCAGATCACGAGGTTGTATTCGAAGCCGCCGTTGTAGACCCAGAAGCCGCTCCGCCGGTGCGCTGTCCAGATCGCGGTCAGCATCACGACGGCGATCGCGAGCGCCGCCAGGGGCGTGAGCAGCCCGACGGCGAGCATCAGACCTGGCGGCGAGTCGGCGGTGGCGGCTGCCGGAGCGAAGAACCCGGGCTCGCGGAAGCCGAGCGCGGCGAACGTCTGCCTGGCCTCTCGAACACCGCCGCCGCCGAAAGCTCCGAACAGCTTCTGAGCCCCGTGGGCGGCAATCGTCACGCCGAGTACCACATGCAGCAGAAGGATTCCGTACGACATTTCCACCGCCTCCACCGATCGAGTGTTGTCGGGTCCAACCCTGCGCGCCGGACTCCTGCGTCGCGTCCGCGCCTAGTGGGGCTGCCCAGTCCGTGTCCAGGAACTCCCTGGTCCCACGCGGCCGGCGGGCCGTCGTCCCCCGCCTCGGTGCATCGAGGCGGCAGGGCGTCGACCAGGCAACGCAACTGGGGGATTGCCGAGTGCTCCCTGACGCGAGTCGCGCGGGCCGCCGCGCATCCTCGGCGGAGTCAACTGTCGAACGAAGGAGCAAACATGAGGATCCGCAACGCCCTCACATTCGGTGCCGCGTTCGCGGTGCTTGCAGTCGCCGCCGCCGGCTGCGGCGGAGGCGGTTCGAGCTCGTCCAAGACGCCGCCTCCGGCTCCCGGTGAGCGCGCCGCGACCGTCGGAGTCGAGACGACCGATCTCGGCCCCATTCTCGTCGACTCGCAGGGGATGACGCTGTACATGTTCGCCAAGGACTCGGGGACGACGAGCACCTGTACGGGATCCTGCGCGACGTACTGGCCACCGCTCGAGGCCAGCGGCAAGCCACCGCGGGCGCCGGTGCCAAGGCCTCGTTGATCGGAACGGCGCAGCAGCCGGATGGGACGAAACAGGTCGTCTACAACGGCCATCCGCTCTACCTCTACGCAGGCGATCAGAAGGCCGGCCAGGAGAACGGCCAGGGCGTCGACGCCTACGGCGCACTGTGGTACGTCGTCTCGCCGGCGGGCCAGGCGGTCGCCGGCGCTGCCCCGAGCAGCGGAGTCAGCGGCTATTGAGCCGCCGTTGTCGAGCTCATGCGGTGCGCGCGGAAAACGGGGGTCGAGCGCGTACGCGAGACGGGCGGCTCGCCCCGCTCGCCGCCCGAGAACGACGGGCGGGGCTCTGTCGATCCGGCACGGTGCCTGACCCACCGGTGACACGACTAGGCAGGTCACTGATGCAAAGCGACGCCGCCACCACGGACACTCACCGCCGCGAGCCACGCCTCTAAGCCGTGGCTCGCAGCCGCGCAGCTCAGCGCGGGTCCCCGCACGACAAACGACCGAGGAGGCACCGATGCCACGGCTCACCATCGGGACAGCGAACAGCGGCAAGGCGGCCTCCATACGGAGGTCATACATCGGTCTCGCGCTGCTATCGCTGCTGTTTCTGCTCGCTGTGCTGCCGGTACCCGGCGCGATCGCGACGCCGCCACCGTCGACGGTCGGGGGACCGTGGGCGTCGCAGTGGTTCGTCGAGCTCGCGAGCGCGCCGTCGGCGGACGGCACGAGCGACGGCGACGCTGACGGCCGAGCAGAATCAGTTCGCGTCGGCGGCCAGGGCCGCGGGCGTCTCCTACCGGCAGCGCTTCGCGTTCAGGACGCTCTTCAACGGCGTCTCGATCTCGACGACCGACCGCGGCATCTCCGAGATCCGGAACCTCGACGGCGTCAAGGCCGTCTATCCGGTCCAGACGACGACGCTCGACGAGCCGCCGCCGCCAACCCGACGCGTTCGAGCCCGACCTCGCGTTCGCGCTCACGATGACCGGCGCCGACATCGCGCAGAGCGAGCTCGGCTACACCGGGCCGCGGCATCCACGTCGCCGTCATCGACACCGGGATCGACTACGACCATCCGGATCTCGGCGGCTGCTTCGGCGCCGGCTGCCGCGTGACGAACGGCTACGACTTCGTCGGCGACGACTACGACGCCGACGAGAGCGACCCGAGCTGGCAGCCCGTGCCGCACCCGGACGCCGATCCCGACGACTGCATCGGCCACGGCACGCACGTCGCCGGCATCGTCGGCGCGAACGGCGCGCGTCGACGGCGTCGCGCCCGACGTCACCTTCGGCGCCTACCGCGTCTTCGGCTGCAACGGCGTCGACGACGACCGACGTGATCGCTCGCGGCGCTGGAGCGGGTCTACCGCGACGGCGCCGACGTCGTGAACATGAGCATCGGCGAGGACCTGAACAGCTGGCCGGGATCGCCCGAGGCGCGAGGCGGCCTCCCGGCTCGTCCGACAAGGGCATCGTCGTCGTCGCGGCGGCCGGCAACGGGCGCATCGACGGGCTCGTGGGCCGCGGGCGCGCCCGGCGTGGGCGAGGACGTCATCTCGACCGCGTCGGTCGACAACCTGAAGGTGCCGTCGCCGGCCTTCACGCTCTCGCCCGGACAACCTCGCGATCCCGTACCTGCCGCCGGCAACGGGCCGCGCCGTCCCGACCGCCGGGACCTTCCCGCTCGCGCGGACGGGCACGGTCACGACCGCCGGACGACGCCTGCACCCCGCTGCCGGCCGGCTGCCTCACGGGCAAGGTCGCGCTCGTCCGCCGCGGCACGTGCTTCTTCACCGACAAGGAGCTCAACGTCGCGGCGGCGGGAGCGGTCGCGATGATCCTCTACAACAGCGCCGGCGGCCGCATCCCGCCCGAGGCCGGCGGCTCGCCGATCCCGGTCGTCTCGATCGCGCAGGAGGACGGCGAGCTGATCAACAGCCGCCTCGACAAGGGCCCGGTCACGCCTGAAGTGGGGCGCCGTCGCCGCGGTGCCGAACCCGACGGCCGGGCTGCTGTCCGACGTTCTCCTCGTTCGGCCTCGCCGCCGATCTCTCGCTGAAGCCCGACATCGCCGCGCCCGGCGGGCTGATCACGCTCGACGTGGCCGGTCGAGCTGGGCAGCTACGCCACGCTCAGCGGCACGTCGATGGCGTCGCCGCACGTCGCCGGCGCGGTCGCGCTGTACCTCCAGGCGCATCCCGCGCACGAAGGCCCGCGACGTCCGCGACCGCGCTGCAGAACAGCGCCGACCCGGTGCCGTGGTCCGGCGCCCCGACGCTCGGCTACCTCGACTACGTCGCGCGCCAGGGCGCCGGGCCTGCTCGACATCGACGACGCGATCCTCGCAACGACGACGATCACTCCCGGGAAGCTCTCGCTGGGCGACAGCGTCGCGTCCGACCAGGATCGCCGCGGGCACGACGCGGGGACGACGAGGTCGGCGGCGGACCCCGGACGCTGACGATCGACAACGACGGCTCGCAGACCGTGACGTACACCCTGTCCAACGTCGACGCGCTCGCCGTCGCGGGGAGGGAGTTCGGCGCCGAGCACCCCGAGCCCGGGGCTTCGACCGTCGCGTTCGAGCAGGACGGCGAGCCCGTGACCTCCATCACCGTGCGCGCGCACAGGACGGCGAAGCTCGACGTGACGATCACGCCGAACCCGGCCCTGTCCGAGGGCGCGGTCTACGGCGGCTATCTCGTGTTCACGCCGGACGTCGGCGACGCGCCGCTGCGCGTCCCGTACGCCGGCTACAAGGGCGACTACCAGGCGGTCGCCGCGATGACCCCGACGACGCAGCGGCTTCCCGTGGCTCGCGCGGACGACAGGGATCACGATCGACCGGCGGACCAGGTACGGCCGGTCTACGCAAGCAGGACGCCGGCGCCGTGTTCACGCTGGCGCCGGCGACGCTCACGACCGTTCCGCCCGGTCCGATCACGCGCCCGGGCCGGACGCGCCGTTCGTCCTCGTGCACATGAACAACTACGCGCAGCACATCGGGATCGAGGTCTTCAGCGCCCGAACGGCACGCGGAGCGTCGGCACGGCCTTCGAGCAGGACTTCGTGCCCGCGCAACGCCGTCGAGAGCTTCCTGTCCCAGCCGTGGACGCTCGCGACGGCCCTGCCGATCGACGGCACGGTCCGTGCCGGCAAGCGGCGGTACCGGCTTCCGGACGGCGACTACTACCTCGTGCTGACCGTCGAGCGGGCGCTCGCCGAGCGCTCGACGCCGACGGAGACCTGGACCTCGCCGACGTTCCGGATCAACCGGACCGTCCGTAGACGCAGGCCTCACGCTCGCTCCCGGGTGCCCCGGCGCCCGGGGGCGTGCCCGTCGAGGCGGCGGTCATCCGGGTGGTCGGCGAGCACGCGCGGCAGCTCGGCGCGCGAGCTGATCTCGAGCTTCGTGAAGACCTTGTGGAGGTGGTACTCGACCGTGCGCGGGCTGATGAAGAGCCGCGCGCCGATCTCGGGGTTGGAGAGGCCGTCGCGCGCGAGCCGTGCGATCTGGCCTTCCTGGGCGGTCAGGTCGCCGCGCGTCTCGACGGTGCGCGCGCGCGCCCTCTCGCCCGTCGCGAGCAGCTCGCGGGCGGCGCGCTCGGCGAACGCCGGCGCGCCCGATCGCCGCGAAGAAGTCGTGCGCATCTCGCAGCTGCTCGCGGGCGTCGAGCCGGCGGCGCTCGCGGCGGAGCCACTCGCCGTACAGCAGGTGGGCGCGCGCGAGATCGGTGCGGGCGCGCGTGCGGGCGAGCCGCTCGATCGCCTCGCGGTAGAGCGCCTCGGCGCGCTCGCCGTCGGCGAGCAGCGCGCCCGAACGCGCCTCGATGCCGAGTGCCCAGTCGGTGCCCGCGGCTCGCGTGCGCTCGGAGAGGTGGCGGAAGGCCGTCGCGGCGACGCTCGGACGCACCGCTGCGGATGGCCGCCTCGATCAGCTCTATCTGTGCGGCGCCGCCGTCCTTTCGCGGGTGGTGGTCGTTCGATCGCTGGGCGGCGGCGGCCGCGAGCTCGTACTGACCGCGACTGTTGTAGAGCAACGCGGCCGCGTACTCGGCGACGTTGATCGAGGTCTCCTCGCCCCTGCTCGTGGCATCCGCGAGCGCGCGCTCGATCCGTCTGCAGCGCCTGTTCCGACTCCTCGCGCCAGGCGACGAGCAGCAGCAACGCATCGCGCACGGGCGCACTTCCCGTCGCCGCCGCGAGCGTTTCCGCCTCGACGAGCAGCGCCTCCGCGACGGAGAACTCGCCGGCGTAGAGGTGAAGTGCCCCGTGCAGCTCGAGCGCCGACCGGCAGCATGCTCAGCGCGCCCGTGTCGCGTGCGAGCTGGACGTAACGGGCCGACAGCTGCGAACCAGCTCTCGTCGTCCCAGAGCGACATCGCGCCGACGCACGCCCACGGGAGCCCGCGCATCTCCTCCTGGTCGGTGAGCCGCTCGTGTCGGAAGGCCGCGAGCGCGCGCGTCAGGAGAGGCGTGCCCGCGGCGTAGCCGTCGGTGACGACGCAGCGCCAGGCCGACGATCAGCAGCTCGACGGGCCCGGCGGCGGCGGACCGCGGCGCGGCGCGCAGTGCATCCACGTGCCTCCCGCACGGCGTCGCGGTGACCGATGAAGATGCGCCGCGCCGAGCGCCTCGAGATAGCGTCTCGAGCGCGAGCGCGGGGTCGAGCGGCTCGAGGCGCCGCGCGGCCGCGAGCAACAGCGCCGGGGCGTCGCTGCCGCGCCGCTGCGTCGAACGCGAGCCGGGCGCGCAGCCGCTCCAGCCGCGCGCGCTGGAGCTCGTCGAGCGGCCCTGCCGCCGCGACGGCGAGCAGCTCGAGCGCCGCGTCGGGCGCCCCGGCCTCCTGCTTGGCCTGCGCCGCCGCGAGCGCGCGCTCGGCGCGGCGCGCCGGGTCGGGCGTCAGCCTCGCGGCGCGTTCGAGGAACGCGGCGGCCGCGGCCAGGCCCCCGCGCGCCTGCGCGCGGTCGGCGGAGCGCTCGAGCTCCGACGCGACCTCCTCGTCGGGCTCGACGGCGGCCTGCGCCCGGTGCCACGCGCGCCGGTCGGGATCGAGCGTCCGGATCGGTCGCCTCCGCCAGCGCGCGGTGCACCTTCCGGCGCTCGTCGGTGCGACGCCGCGCCGTAGACGGCCGAGCGCACGAGCGGATGGCGGAACCTGACCTGCGCCCCGAGCGCGAGCAGCCCGTCCTGCTCGGCCGGGCGCGGCGGCGTCGATGCCGATGCCGAGCCGCTGCCGACGGCGCGCCACAGCAGCGCCGGATCGCCGACCGGCTCGGCCGCCGCGATCAGCAGCAGCCGCCGCGTCGTCGGCGGGCAGCGCGTCACCCGCTGCCGGAAGCTCTCCTCGATCCGGCCCGGCAGCGGCAGCGTCGCGGGCACGCCGAAGCCGCCGGCGAGCGCGCCCTGCGTCGACGCGTGCGGCAGCTCGAGCAGCGCGAGCGGGTTGCCCTGCGACTCGGCGACGATCCGCTCGACCACGCGCTCGTCGAGCCGTCCGGCGATCGACCGAGGCCAGCAGCTCGCGGGCGTCTCCGTCGCCGAGCCCCTCGAGCGTCAGCTGCGGCAGCCCGCCCGAGCTCGTCGCTCGCGCTCGTCGCGCGTCGCGAAGACCAGCGACGACGGCCTCGGCCTGCAGGCGGCGCGCGACGAACGCGAGCACCTGCGCCGAAACGCTGTCGAGCCACTGCGCGTCGTCGACGAGGCAGAGAACCGGCCGCTCCTGGCGCCGCGTCGGAGAGGAGCGTCAGCACCGCGAGGCCGACGAGGAAGCGGTCGGGCGGCGTGCCGGCGCTGAGGCCGAACGCCGTGCCGAGCGCGGCGCGCTGAGGCGCGGGGAGCCGCTCGATCCCGTCGAGCAGCGGCGCGCACAGCTGGTGCAGGCTCGCGAACGCGCAGCTCCATCTCCGATTCGGCGCCGGCCGCGCGCAGCGACGCCTGCATTCACCGGCCTGCTCGGCGACGTAGCCGAGGAGCGCGCGTCTTCCCGATGCCGGCCTCGCCGCGCAGCACCAGCACTCCGCTCTGCCCCGTCCGGGCAGCTTCGAGCATGCCGTTCAACCGGTCGCACTCGGCGGAACGGCCACCCAGCACGATCTGGCCGGCGCGTGACAGGCGAGGACTCATTCATGGCAACGATAAGCTCAGCAGTTCGGGTGTGGTAATCGGCACGAGCGAATTGCGGGCTGTCCTTTCCCGCCTGTCGTGATCCCGGGAACGACCCGACTCGCGCAGGCGCGCAGATGCGTCATGCGGGTCGGCCGCTCTGTGCCCAGCGCTGCAACAGGTCGATCTGCGCTTCGGGCCACGCGCCGTCGCACGGCATTGAGCCATCGCGGAGCCGGGACAGGATGGCATCGGCGTGCTGGCGGACGTCGTCGTACGACCAGAGGTCGAGAGCGAATCGCATCGATTCGCGGTCGCGCTCGCGAAACAGCGGCTTGATGTGCGTCTCGAAGCTCAGAGACCCGTCGACATCGGCAGTCATGGTTTGTCCCTCTCTGTCGGTGTGATGACGTGGCCCGGAAGGCCGGTGGCGCCCGCGAGCGGTTGCAGCCGAGCGGCGGGTGGTCCGGGTGCGGCGGAGCGATGGACGATCGAGTCCCCTGCCTCTCGCCCCCTTACGGGACTGTCGGCCGCACCCGGACGGCCCGTCGAAGTCGCCGGCTCGCACGTCTCGCAAGCACGTACAGGTGATCGCGAGAGCCGGTGGTGACTGCGGGCTCGTAGTGGTCATGCGGCGAGCCTGCCTCAGGCGAGTCGTGCTCGAATCGAGGAGCCCCCGAGTCGGCTCCCCGGTTTAGGGGTCGGAGTCCCTAGCCGCGCGTGCGCCGAGAACGGTCCGGCAAACACGGCCGCGGCCGTGACGCGACACACACGAGCCGCCCTTCTAGCGTGCGCGGACCAGGGCGCAGGACTAGGGATCCGGCTCGTGACCGCTAGAGGCGAGCGCGCCCGTCCGGTCGCATGCTCGCTTCGTGACTTGTCACGCATTCAAGAGGTGAGGCAAGGGCTCTTCCCACTGCGAAGCAAGGAGGATCTGATGTCGTCAAGCGTTTCCGTGCTGGGATTCTCGGCCGCGGTCGGCAACGAGTACAACACCCTCATGGCGCTGGCCGCGGCGGTCAGCTTCCTGCTGATCGTCGACCTCGGGTGGCGACTGCTGAACGGCAAGGCGATCTACCCGACGGGCTGGGTGGCAGCGTTCACGGCGTTGGGGGCGATCATGGTCTTCCTCGGCGCGGTCATGACCGTCACCTGGCCGCTGGAACAGGTCGCACCGAACTGCTGCCAGCAGGACAACATCGTCTTCGGGGAACCCGTTCTCGCTTTCGGTGTGATGCTGCTCGCGGCGTCGTACCTGCTCTGGCGGACCAGTCTGTGGCGGTCGAACGAGCACGCCGCGGCCGGTCGGGGAGCCGCGCCGACGGTGTAACCGACGAAGAATTCCTCGGGCGCCTTGTCGTCGCTCTCCAACCGCTCTCGCGTGTTCGTATTCGCCTCGGGCCTCGCCGCTGGTCGCGCTCGCGTTTGCAGGCGTCCGCTTCAAGCTCTACGCGGCCCCGGCATCCGAACCGATCTCAGGCGTAGCCTCTGGGCACCCGTACGTCGAGGCGATCTTCATCTCGGTTCTCTACGGGCTCATGGGGATCGGGGCCGTGCTGTTCCCCTTCTTCCTGAGGACGCTGAGCCGCGGCCTGGCCAAGGCGATCGGCGTCGTCTGGCTGATCCCGGGCGTGGTGTGGCTCTTCTTCGCGGCGATGAACTACTACACGCACGTCGGCTCACTCGTGAAGCACAGCGGCAGGTTCTGACGGCGTCAGGCAGCGCGGGACACGGGGCCTGCCCTAGGGAGCCCACGGATGCGACTGCCCGCGTACGCCCCGACACTCGCTGCCATGCAAGTTGCCCGCTGCGCCTCACGTCTGGCCCGTAGCGGCATCCGTTCACCGACCAACAGGAGGTACGACCAGCATGGCAACGACCGCGACCTCAGTCCACCTTCCGTCCCTCGGAGCGCACGAGCGCAATGAGGTAGGCGCTCAGCTCCAGGCGACGCTCGTCGAACTGATCGGTCTCGCCCTGCTGGGCAAGCAACTGCACTGGAGCGTCGTCGGTCCGCTGTTCAAGGCGCTGCACGAGCGCCTGGACGAGCTCGTGGAGTCGTGGCGCGAGCTCGCGGACACGGTCGCCGAGCGGTCGGTCGCTCTCGGGTTCTCGCCCGACGGTCAGGCGGCCGAGGTCGCGGCGAGCAGCGAGATCGCAGGCTTTGCGCGCGGCCCGGTCGAGGATCACGTTGTCGTGCGCGAGCTCGTCCGCACGCTCGCCGAGGTCGCCGAGCGCGCGCGTGGCCGGATGGACCGGCTCGGCGAGCTCGACCTCGCGTCGCAGGATGTGCTGGTCGAGGTGGTGCGGGCCCTCGAGCAGCAGCTCTGGATGCTCCGAGCCCAGCTGGCGTGACCGTGGACGGCGTGCGCAGCCGGCCGAGTCGGTAGCGGTATGCCGATCGCGGGAGCCATGACGATGCGCGCGGTCCGCCTTCACGCGGACGGTCTTCGGCTGGACGAGGTCGAGCGTCCCGTTCCACGAGAGGGCGACGTTCTCGTCGAGGTGCACGCAGCCGCCGTCACGCGCGGCGAGCTCGAATGGTCGCGACGCCGCCGCGTGCCCGTGCCCTCGCACGAGTTGTCCGGCGTCATCCTGGCCACCGGCGAAGAAGTGTTTGCGCTCACGCCGTTCGACCGCGACGGGGTCGCTGCCGACTACGTGACGGTGCCGTCGGCGATTCTCGCCCCGAAGCCGCGCAACCTGACCCATGTCGAAGCGGCCGCGCTGCCGATGGGCGGAGTCACCGCCTACCAGGGGCTCTTCGTGCACGGGCATCTGCAAGCCGGAGAGCGGGTGCTCGTGACGGGCTCGTTCGGCGCCGTCGGCCGCCTCGCAGTGCAGCTGGCCCGGCACGCCGGTGCGGTCGTGGTCTCGGAGGGGCCTGCCGATCTCGTCTTCGACACGGTCGGTGGCCGGCGCGCTCGACCGCAAAGCCGCCGGCGAACTTCTGGTCCAGCTTGGTGAAGGTCTGCTGCTCCACGACGCCCCGGGGCGACCTTTCCGGACAGTCCCACGGTCGTTTGGAACCCGATGACCCCAGAGGTGAGCGGCGGGTCGAAGTGCTCGTCGATCGCGGTCAGCGGATAGTAGCCGAAGGTCGTACAGAGCCGTGGTCACCCGGATCATGGCGTTGCCGGTATCACCCTCCTTCAGGCACTTTCCGGCCCTGGGAGACGTCGTCCAAGGTGGCCTCGTCGGAGAACCGCACCGCGCTGGCCTTGCGGTGCACAAGCTCCGGCCGGGCGGCGGTCGCCGGATGCACGACATGGGCCAATTCATGGGCGAGCAACCGGAGGCCGGATCCGGTGTCCGGCGCGTATCGGCCTGCCGCGAAGACAAGGTGCGACCCGGTGCTGAAGGCGTCTGCGCCCAGGGAGCGGGCCAGCAGTTGGTCCGATGCTCCGAGGTGGACCCGGACCCCCCGGATCAGGTCCGCGCCGAGCTGCGGGCCGAGGCTCGCGGCCAGGTCCAGGCCGCAAGGCAGCCCCAGGGCCAAGCCCGCCGGACAGGCTCGATGCCGCAGCCCCCCACGCAGGCATAGCCGGGGACGATCCGGGAGACCCTGGCGGCGGAAGGAGACGGCCTGGCGGTGGTGGCCCGCTCGGCGGCCCGGTCCGCGGCTCGTTCCGCGTCGTCCCCGGGGTGGCTCAGGCTCGGGATCCGTCGGGCCGCCGCCCCGCCGCCGCGGGAAGCCGACGGCCGCCGCCAGAGGCCCTCCGCCGAGTTCATCGTGCCTCCAGCCATCGGGTCCCGTTCCATGGTAGGTCCGGGCACCTGCTTGCGCACCACCTCGAGACGCAGCAGTGACGGCAGCTGCCGACGATCGGGGAATGGATCCCACAGCGGTGCAGCGCACCCCCGCGGATCGCTGGCTGGGCAGCGGGTTCCGCTTCCCGCTGCGCCCGATGCCGCCGCCCGGGACGATGCCCGGACCCGGCGTCCAACGGTGTCGCTGGCGCGCCCGGCGGCAGCTCGGCCACGTCCGGCCCGGGCGGTGGCACGGTCCGGCTGGTCAGCGGGATGGCCCTGGTCCGGCAGTCAATCGAGATCATCCTGGACACCGAACCCGGCGAGCGGGTGATGGAACCACTGTTCGGCTGCGGGTTGCGCCGCTACCTTATGGCACCGAACAACGCCGCCACCCGGACCGCGATCCGCAACAACGTGGTCGAGGCGCTCACCCTGTGGGAGCCGCGGATCCGGGTGACCGAGGTCTCGGTGACTGCGGGCGGCGATCGCGTCGAGGTCGTGCTCGACCAGGACGACGGTGTTGCCGGCGTCGACCAGCCGGTGCAGCTGGCGCAGCAGCAGGGCGACGTCGGCCGGGTGCAGGCCGGACGTCGGCTCGTCGAGCAGGTAGAGCGCGTGGCCGCGCCGGGCCCGCTGCAGCTCGGTCGCCAGCTTGATGCGCTGCGCCTCGCCGCCGCTGAGCTCGGTCGCCGGCTGGCCGAGCCGCAGGTAGCCCAGCCCGACGTCGCGCAGCGTCTCCAGGCTGCGCGCGGCCGGCCGGCACGTCGGCGAGGAACTCCGCGGCCTCGTCGACCGACATCGCCAGCACGTCGGCGATGGTCCTGCCCGCGGTAGGTCACCTCGAGCGTCTCGGCGTTGTAGCGCGCGCCGTGGCAGGTCGGGCACGGCGCGTAGGTGCCCGGGCAGGAACAGCAGCTCGACCGCGACGAAGCCCTCGCCCTGGCAGGTCTCGCACCGGCCCTCGGCGACGTTGAAGGAGAACCGGCCCGGCCGTGTAGCCGCGCGCCTGCGCCTCGTCGGTCGCCGCGAACAGCTTGCGCACCGCGTCGAACAGCCCGGTGTAGGTCGCCAGGTTGGACCGCGGCGTGCGGCCGATCGGCCGCTGGTCGACCCGCACCAGCCGGTCGAACGACTCGAGCCCGGACGCGTCCTGCACGTCGACCTCGAGCTCGGCCTCGTCGGCGTCGTCGTCGGCTCGTCCGGGCTCAGGCCGAGGTGGCGGCGCACGACCTCGGCCAGCACCTGCGTGACCAGCGTCGACTTGCCGGAGCCGGACACGCCGGTCACCGCGGTCAGCACGCAGAGCGGGACGTCGACCGAGACGTCGCGCAGGTTGTGCCGGGTGACGCCGCGCAGGTGCAGCCAGCCCTGCGGCGTCGCGCGGCGCGTGGTCGAGCGGCGCGGCCCGGCCGAACAGGTAGCGGCCGGTGGCCGACTCCGTCGACCGCCTCGAGCCCGGCGACCGGGCCGCTGTAGAGCACCCGGCCGCCGCCCTCGCCGGCGCCCGGGCCGATGTCGACCACCCAGTCGGCCCGGCGCACGACGTCCAGGTCGTGCTCGACGACGAACAGCGAGTTGCCCGACGCCTTCAGCCGGTCCAGCACGTCCAGCAGCGGCTCGGCGTCGGCCGGGTGCAGCCCGGCCGACGGCTCGTCGAGCACGTAGACGACGCCGAACAGCCCCGAGCGCAGCTGGGTCGCGATCCGCAGCCGCTGCGCCTCGCCGGGCGACAGCGTGGTCGAGCGGCGGCCCGAGGCTGAGGTAGCCCAGGCCGAGGTCGAGCAGCACCTCGATCCGCGCGACGAGGTCGGCGCAGATCCGGACCGCGACCTCGGTCGTCTCGCCGGACTCGGCGCGATCGACGTGGCGGCGCCGGCGTCGGCCAGCTCGGCGACCGGCCGCAGCATCGCGGCGACCGCTCGTCGAGCGGCAGCGCGTTGACCTCGGCGATCGAGCGCCCGGCGAAGGTCACCGCGAGCGCCTCCGGCCGCAGCCCGCTGCCGTGCGCAGTCCGGGCACGGCACGCTGCGGACGAAGCGCATCGCCCGGTCGCGCATCTGCTGGCTCTTGGAGTCGGCGAGCACGTGCATGACGTGCTTGCGCGCGCTCCAGAACTTGCCGTAGTAGCCGTAGTCGATCCGGTCCCGCTCGGGCTTGATGAGGACCGACGGCTGCTCGTCGGTGTAGAGCAGCCAGTCGCGGTCCTTCTTCTTGCAGCCGGCGCCAGGGCCTGTCGATGTCGATGCCCGAGCCCGCTGACGATGCTGCGCAGGTTGGCGCCCTGCCAGGCGCCCGGCCAGGCGGCGATCGCGCCGTCGCGGATGCTCAGCGACGGGTCCGGGACGAGCAGGTCCTCGGTGACGTCGTGCACGACGCCCGAGCCCGTGGCAGCGCGGGCAGGCGCCGGCCGCGGTGTTGGGCGAGAACGCCTCGGCCTCCAGCCGCGTCGGCGCCCGGCGGGTAGGTGCCGGCCCGCGAGTAGAGCATCCGCAGCAGGTTGGACAGCGTCGTGATGGTGCCGACCGTCGACCGCGAGCTCGGCGCGCCCGCGACGCTGCTGCAGGGCGACGGCCGGCGGCAGCCCGGTGATCTCCTGCGACGTGCGGCGCGCCGACCTGCTGCAGCAGCCGGCGGGCGTACGGCGCGACCGACTCGAAGTAGCGGCGCTGCGCCTCGGCGTACAGCGTGCCGAAGGCCAGCGAGGACTTGCCCGAGCCCGAGACGCCGGTGAAGGCGACCATCGCGTCCCGCGGGATGTCGACGTCGACGTTGCGCAGGTTGTGCTCGCTGGCGCCGCGGACGTGCACGAAGGCGTCCTGCGCGTCCTTGGTCACGACTGCTTCCTACCGTGTCCGGGCCCGGTCGGCGCGCCCGTCCCGGCCCCGAGCGGCACAGCCGGAGAAAAGTTGGTGGTCACGGAGAGTGAACGGCATCGGGTCGGGGCCCGAAAGGGGGGCAGGGCACCCGACACGAGCACGAGAGAGAGCCAGACATGCCGCAGTTGTTGGACGCACTCGACATCGACCGTGAGCTCAAGGCGAGCCACCGCGCGATGTGGGCCCTGGGCAACTACCCCGCCGTGGCCACCGACATCATGCAGGAGCTCGGCGCGCTCCTGGTCCGGTCGGCCGGAGTACGCCGGCTCGACCGCGTGCTGGACGTCGCCGCCGGGACGGGCAACGTCGCCATCCCCGCCGCCCTCACCGGCGCCCGGGTGGTGGCCTCCGACCTGACCCCGCAGCTGCTGGACAGCGGCCGGCAGGCCGCCGAGGTGCGGGGCGCCGAGCTGGAGTGGCGGCTGGCCGACGCGGAGGCATTGCCCTTCCAGGACAACGACTTCGACACGGTGCTGTCCTGCGTCGGCGTGATGTATGCGCCCCATCACCAGCGCAGCGCCGACGAGATGCTGCGCGTGCTGCGTCCCGGGGGCACCCTGGGCCTCCTGAGCTGGACGCCGGAGGGCTTCATCGGGCAGATGTTCGAGGTGATGAAGCCGTACGCCCCGGCGCTGCCGCCGGGCACGCAGCCACCGCCGCTGTGGGGGAACGAGGCCCACGTCCACTCCCTGCTGGGTGGCCGGGTCAGCGACCTGTCGATGCAGCGCCGGAGGGTCCGGGTGCCGCGCTTCAGCGAGCCCGAGGTCCTGCGTGACTACTTCAAGGCCAACTACGGCCCGACCATCGCGACGTACCGCGCCATCGCGACCGACCACCGCAGGGTCGCCGAGCTGGACCACGACCTGGCCCAGCTGGCGCGGCACGCCGGTGCCGGCCGTCGGGTGATGGAGTGGGAGTACCTGCTGCTCACGGCCCGCAAGCGCGCCTAGCCAGGCCAGTCCGTAGGGTCGGCACATGTACGTCGTCTGGTTCACCGCGATGTCGATGGACGGCCGGATCGCCGACAAGGCCAACAGCATCGACTTCCTGCAGACGATCAGCGACCACGACGCGGCGCTCGCCGAGTTCCCGGAGTTCCTGGCCGGCGTCGATGCGGTCGTCGTCGGCGCGTCGACCCTGCGCTGGTTGCTCGACAACGGGCACGGGTGGCCGCACGGCGACCGGCCGACCTGGTTGGTGAGCAACGACGCGGCGCTCGTGGAGCGGGTCGGCTCGACGGAAGCGCCCTTCCTCCGGGCGTCGGGCGACCTGGCTCCGATGTTCGCGCAGATCGAGGAGGCCGGGCACGACCGGGTCTGGCTCTGCGGCGGCGGGGACGTCGCTGGTCAGGCCCTCGCGCTCGGCCGGGTCGACGAGGTGCTGGCCACGATCGCACCGACCGTGATCGGAGCCGGGCCGGCACTGTTCGACGGGCCCGACCTCGGGTCGCCGACCTTCCAGGTCGCGGACGCCCGGGTGGTCGCGGGCAACGCGGTGCGGGTGCGCTGGGTGGTCGAGCGCGGCGGCTGAGCCGGGCGCGCAGTCGGGTCAGCGCCCGGGCGCGAACCGCTCGAAGGCCCGGCTGAACGCCCATCGCGACTGGGCCACCCCGGAGCAGTCGTCCGACCCCGCCTGGCCGGGGCAGGCACCGTTGTCGCGCTGGAGGGCCCAGAACGACACCAGCGCGAGGTGGTGGGAGCGGGCCCATGCGGCGACCAGCCTGGCGTCGGGCACCGTGAGGGTCTCGGCCGGGCCGAAGTCGTCGATGCCGACCATCTCGGTCAGGCCGAGATGGGACCAGAGCCATGCATCGCTACGACCGGGGTGGACGGTGCGGAGCTGGGCGAGCACGGCCGTGGCGGCGACGATGCTGTCGCGGCCCATCTCGTGCGGCTGCTCGTCGTAGAAGTCGAAGGTCATCGCGTTGATCACGCGCACCCGCGCCTGCCGACGGACCGCGTCCTTCAGCAGCGCCACACCGGTGGGGTCCAGCCCGCTCATCGACGACGGCAGCGTGTAGCTGAACTGCACGGTGCGCCCGTGCCGCTGCGCCCACTGCTGCACGAGATGGATCGCCTGGTTGCGGCGGGCGATCGCCGCCATGTGGTTCAGCGACCGGTCCTCGACGTCGAGGTCGAGCCGCGTGACGCCGTATGTCGTCACGACCTGCTCGTACGCCTTCGCGATCCGTGCGGCGCTGGGACAGCTGTCAGCGATGTCCCGTCCGCTGTGGTCCGCGCTGTAGCCGCCGAACGACGGCACCACGTCGCCGCCCCGCGCGCGAATGACGCCGATCTGCCGGCCGTACGTCGACCAGCTCACCGGCGTCGACGGGTCGCCGTTCCAGGTGACCGTGCACGAGCCCTTCTTCGGCGTCTCGAGGAAGGCCAGGGTCAGGTACTTCGCGCCGGACGCCTTCGCCTGCGGTGCCAGGTCGGACCCGGCGTACGTCTCGAAGTACGGCGCGAAGAGGTGTGCGGGCAGGACCCGATCGGCGTGGGCCTGCCCTGAGGCGGGCTGCACAGAGACGGACAAGCTGCACAGAGACGGCCTGCACAGAGACGGCCTGGGCGGCACCCGGCGCCAGCAGGGCCGCGACCAGTAGGGCCGCGACCAGGCTGACGACCAGACCGACGACCAGGCCGGTGATCGAGACCGTCGAACCGATGACTCGTCGCCGCACGTCCAACCTCCAGGCCAGGGGACCTCAGCCTGGCAGGAGCCGGGAAGACCTGCCAGCACGGATGAGGAGCACGACGAGGAGCACGGACGAGGAGCACGGACGAGGAGCACAGATCTACACCCGCGGTCACGCAGCGTGACCACAGCCGGAGCGGCGGTCTCTGTCGCGACGATCTGCTCTGAGTCCCGGGAGGACTCAGAGCAGATCGTTCGGCGGAGATGTGCCCTTCCGTCGAGGTTGCGCTCAGTGATCAGCCGTCGCTCTCTGTGGGCAGCGTCAGCTGGAGGCACACCACGCCGCGCAGGTCGAGCCAGGCGGACCCCGGGCCTCGTGCCAGGCGGATCACGACGTCGCCGCAGCCGGGACATCGGGCGACCGCACCCGGTCCGGTGGCATAGACGAGGACCTGTCCGACCGCGCTCACCCGCCCGCACCCCGCGCACTCGGCCCGGGCCGTCGTCACGTCGACCGCGAACACCTCGCGCAGCGCACCGGCGAGGACGTTGCCGTCCAGCCCCCCACCGTCCCGCTCCCCACCGTCCAGCCGCCCACCGTCCCGCTCGCCACCGCCGGGTCCATCGCTCATGTCAGCCTCCCGTGGGTCCGAACCGCTCGGTCTTGATCACGCCGGGGTCGACCCCGCCGACGGCCAGCCGGTCGGCGACCGCCTCGACGAACCCGGTCGGGCCGCAGACGAAGGCCGCCTCGACGGCGCGGCCGCCCACCGGCGCCAGCAGCTGCTCGCTACGGACCCGCCCCACCGGGCCGGGCCAACCATGCGGCGCCGTCCGGGTGTAGGCGATCTCCACCTCGACTCCCGAGCCGTGCGAGTGGTCCGAGCCGCCCGAGCCCTCGGAGCCCTCGGAGCCCTCGGAGCCGTCGCCCGCCGCGAGTGCCGCCAGCTCGTCGGCGTACATGACGGCCTCCGGGCTCCGGACCGAGTAGACCAGCCGGAACGGCGCCCGGCTGCCGGCGGCGCGGCGGGCCCGCAGCATCGCCATCAGCGGCACGATCCCGCTGCCGCCCGCGGCCAGCAGGGCCGCGGCGGGGTCGTCGCTGCTCCAGACGAACCAGCCCCCGACCGGTCCGCGCAGCTCGATCGGGTCACCGACCGAGAAGACGTCAACGAGGTACGGCGACACCTCGCCACCCTCGACCTGCTCGACGGTCAGCTCGATGACCGACTCAGACGCCGGAGGGACCCAGGGCGAGGCGATCGAGTAGGACCGCTGGGTGGAGTAGCCGTCCGGGGCGGTGAGCCGGAGGTCGACGTGCTGCCCCGGCAGGTGCCCGGGCCAGTGCGGCACCGACAGGACGAGGGTCCGCGCCGACGCGCTCTCCCGCCGGGCCGACACCAGTGTGCCGACCTGCCAGGTCAGTCGCCCCAGTACCGCTGCTCGCGCCACGGGTCGCCGTAGTTGTGATAGCCGAGGGTCTCCCAGAAGCCGGGCTCGTCGTCCGCCCGCAGCTCGATCCCGCTGACCCACTTGGCCGACTTCCACAGGTACAGGTGCGGGACCAGCAGTCGACACGGGCCACCGTGCTCCGCCGGCAGCTCGTCGCCGTCGTACCCGAACGCGAGCCAGGCCTGGCCCTCCAGCAGGTCCTCCAGCGGCAGGTTGGTCGTGTAGCCGCCGTACGAGCGGACGAACGCGAAGTCCGCGCTGGTCTCGACGTCGCCCAGCAGCGTGTCCAGCGAGACCCCGCGGAAGGCCATGCCGAGCTGCGACCACTTCGTGACGCAGTGCAGGTCGACCGTGATGTCCTCGGCGGCGAGCGCCTGCAGCTCGGCCCAGGACCAGGCGTGCTGGGCGCCCGTCTCGGTGGTCAGGGTGAAGGCCCAGGTGTCCAGGTGGACGTTGGGCGTGGGGCCGGCCGAGAGCACGGGGAAGTCGTGCACGAGGTACTGGCCGGGTGGCAGCTCCGGCGCGCTCTCCCGGCGACGGCCGAAGAAGCCCGGCGTGACGATCCCCATGGCCCACCTCCCTGCCCAGGCAGCCTGTCACAGGGCTTCCATGACGCACCAGACCGAGCGATGACTCCGCGTGACCGATCCGGACAACGACTGAGATCAATCTGGTTACGAATCATGCAAGAACCTCGCCCTGCCCTTGGCGGAAGCAGCCATCTCACCCAGACTGTGCCGACGGACGGCGGGCTCGGCCCGGAGACCGTCATGGTTGGGATTGGCTGGGAATCGCGGTACCTGCGGCTGGGAATCTGGAGGTGTTCGGTCGGTGAGCGTGCCCCTTGAGGTGTTGGGCTCCGAGAGCGAAGCCCAGCCCGAGGCAAGCCTCGAGGGCGAAACCAGGATCGAAGGCCGCTCGCTCGGACAGATCGCCTGGATGCGGCTCAAGCGCGACAAGGTGGCGCTCGGCGGCGGGCTCGTCGTCCTGCTGCTGATCCTGATGGCGATCCTGGCCCCCTGGATCGTCAAGCTCCTGGGCCACCCGCCGAACGAGTTCCACTACAACCAGGTGAGCGCCGAGACCCAGGTGCCGGTCGGAGCCCGCGGCGGCATCAGCAAGGACTTCCTGTTCGGCGTCGAGCCGGTCAACGGCCGGGACCTGTTCAGCCGGATCATGTACGGCTCGCAGATCTCCCTGCTGATCGCCTTCCTGGCCACCCTGCTGTCGGTCGCGATCGGCACGTTCATGGGCGTCGTCTCCGGCTACTTCGGCGGCTGGGTCGACACCGTCATCAGCCGGACCATGGACGTCTTCCTGGCCTTCCCGATCCTGCTCTTCGCCCTCGGCCTCGCGGGCGTCATCCCCGACAAGGCGTTCGGCCTCAGCGGCGATGCCCTGCGGATCGCGAACATCGTCTTCATCATCGGCTTCTTCAACTGGCCCTACATCGGCCGCATCATCCGCGGGCAGACCCTGTCCCTGCGCACCCGCGAGTTCGTCGACGCGGCCCGCAGCCTGGGCGCGCGGTCGCCGTACATCCTGGCCAAAGAGCTGCTGCCCAACCTGATCGCGCCGATCCTCGTCTACTCCACCCTGCTGATCCCGACCAACATCCTGTTCGAGGCGGCCCTGTCGTTCCTCGGTGTCAGCGTCCGCCCTCCCCGCCCGACCTGGGGCGGCATGATCTCGGACGCCACGAACTGGTACCAGGTCGACCCCGAGTTCCTCCTCCCCCCCGGCATCGCGATCTTCGTGACCGTGCTCGCCTTCAACCTGTTGGGAGACGGCCTGCGCGATGCGCTCGACCCACGATCGAGGTAGTGCAACCCAACACTGCCTGTAGTACCCGGCTCTGAACCAAGAGAAAAAGGGGTAACCCACACCATGAGAAGAACACCCATGACGGCGGCGCTCGCCGGCGTCGCAATCGTCGCACTGGGCATCAGTGCCTGCGGCGGCAGCAGCAACAAGTCCTCGAGCTCCAACTCGTCGAGCAGCACCAAGGCCGTCGCCAACGCGGCGATCTCCAAGGTGTTCAACCCGTCGACCAAAAAGGGCGGCACGCTCCTGATGGCCAACACGGGCGACTGGGACTCCCTCGACCCGGGTGACACGTACTACGGGTACTCCTGGAACCTGTTGCGCGACTACGCGCGCACCCTCCTGGTCTTCAAGACCGCACCGGGTCAGCAGGGCGTTCAGCTCGAGCCCGACCTGGCCGACTCCCTCGGCAAGGCGAGCGACGGCAACAAGACCTGGACCTACCACCTGCGCAGCGGCATCAAGTTCGAGGACGGCACGCCGATCACGTCCAAGGACATCAAGTACGCCGTCGAGCGCTCGCTGGACAAGGACTCGTTCCCGGACGGCCCGACGTACTTCGACGAGAACCTCGACCTGCAGGGCTACGTCAACGCCTACAAGGACAAGTCGCCGGACCACCTCGGCCTCAAGGCGATCGAGACGCCCGACGACCAGACGATCGTCTTCCACCTGAAGAAGGGGTTCTCGGGCTTCGACTACTTCGCCCAGCTGCCCCAGACGGCACCCGTGCCGCAGGCGAAGGACACCGGCACGAAGTACAAGGAGCACGTCGTCTCCTCCGGGCCGTACATGTTCGCCAGCAACGACGCGGGCAAGCAGTTCACCCTCGTTCGCAACCCGAACTACGACCCCAAGACCGACCCGGACTCGGGCCGGACCGCACTGCCGGACAAGATCCAGGTGGCCCTGAACGTCAACGCCACCGACGTCGACAACCGGCTCCTGTCGGGTGACCTCGACGTCGCGGTGGAGGGCACCGGTCTCGGTGCGGCCGCGCAGGCCAAGGCACTGACCCAGCCGAACCTCAAGGCCAACACGGACTCGGCCGTGACCCAGCGCACCTGGTACACCGCGTTCGACCCGAGCGTGGCTCCGCTGAACAACATCGACTGCCGCAAGGCCGTGCTCTTCGCGGCCGACAAGCAGGGCTACCAGCGCGCGTACGGCGGCTCCACCGGCGGCGAGATCGCCACCAGCCTCCTGCCGCCGATCATCCCGGGCCACAAGGCGATCGACCTCTACAACGCCGCCAGCAAGCCCAACGGCGACGTCGACTCGGCCAAGGCCGAGCTGCAGAAGTGCGGACAGCCCAACGGCTTCACGACCCACATCTCCTACCGGGTCGAGCGCCCGACGGAGAAGGCCGTCGCCGAGGAGCTCCAGCAGTCGCTGGCCAAGGTCGGCATCAAGCTGATCATCAACGGGTACCCCAAGGGTGACTACGCGAAGCTCTACGCCGGCAACCTGCAGTACTCCAAGAGCCACGACCTCGGTCTGAAGGTCTACGGCTGGGCGGCCGACTGGTCGGACGGCTACGGCTTCTTGGAGGGCATCGTCGACAGCCGCGTCATCCACGCGGCGGGCAACACCAACCTGGGCATCAACCTCCCAGCCGTCGACGCGCTGCTCGACAAGGCCTTCGCGACCAACGATGTCAACGCCCGCAACACGATCTGGGGCGACATCGACCAGACGGTCATGGAGAACGCCGTCGCGCTGCCGGGCGTGTGGGCCAAGGGCCTGCTCTACCGCCCGCCGACGTTGACGAACGTGTTCGTCAACAACGCGTTCGGCGAGTACGACTACACCGCCTTGGGCACGACCAGGAAGTAGCACGCCGACACCCCTGGTCACCCTTGCCGGAAGGTAGGTGAAGGCATCAGTGGCCGGCGGTCCCCCAGCACCTCGCTGGAGGGCCGCCGGCCACCACGCCGAGTCCTTTGCTCGTCTACATCGTTCGCCGAGTCTTCGTCGCGATCATCCTGCTGTTCGTGATCACGGCGGTTGCCTACTCGATCTTCTTCCTCGTGCCGCGGCTCGCCGGCGCGAGTGCCGACGACCTCGCGTCCCGGTACGTCGGCAAGAGCGCGGGTCAGGCCCAGATCCACGCCACCGCAGTGCATCTGGGTCTCACCGACCCGATCTGGGAGCAGTACGGCCGCTTCGTCAAGGGCATCTTCGCCGGCTCGGACTACGACACCGGGCCCACGACGGTCCACTGCCCCGCGCCGTGTCTCGGCTACTCCTTCATCACCCAGAACGCCGTGGCTCCCGAGCTCAAGGAACGAATACCGGTCACCCTGTCCCTCGCCGCCGGCGCAGCGGTGATCTGGCTGCTGGCCGGTGTGGCCACCGGCGTCGTCTCCGCCCTCAGGCGCGGCACGATCCTGGACCGCACCGCGATGGGCGTCGCCCTCGCCGGGGTGTCCCTCCCGATCTTCTTCACCGGCCTGCTGTCCCTCTCGATCTTCAGCTACGCGCTGGGCTGGACCGCCCCTGGCGGCTCCTACACCCCGCTGCTGCAGAACCCCGCCAAGTGGGCCTACGACCTGCTGCTGCCGTGGATCACCCTCGCCTTCCTGTACGCCGCGGCGTACGCGCGGCTGACCCGGGCCGGCATGCTGGAGACGATGAACGAGGACTACATCAGGACGGCCCGGGCCAAGGGCCTCGGCGAGCGTGACGTGATCATCAAGCACGGCCTGCGCGCGACCTTGACCCCGATCCTGACCATCTTCGGCCTGGACCTGGGGCTGCTGCTCGGCGGTGCGATCCTCACCGAGACGGCGTACTCGCTCCCCGGCATCGGCCAGTACGCCCTGATCGGACTGCAGGCCAACGACCTGCCCAAGGTGCTCGCCGTCACGATCCTGGGCGCCGGCTTCATCATCATCGCCAACCTGATCGTCGACCTGCTCTACGCCGTCATCGACCCGAGAGTGCGGACCAGATGAGCGAGGCCACCGCGGGACCGCTGGCCGTGTCCACGTCTCCCACGCCGCCGGCCGACTCGGCCTTCCTGGACGTGCGCGACCTGCGGGTCCACTTCCCCACCGACGACGGTGTCGTCAAGAGCGTCGACGGGCTGTCGTTCTCCGTCGAGCGCGGCAAGACCCTCGGCATCGTCGGCGAGTCGGGGTCGGGCAAGAGCGTCACGAGCCTGTCGATCATGGGGCTGCACACCTCCTCGTCCGTCCGCGTCTCGGGCGAGGTGTGGCTGGACGGCGACGACCTGGTGCAGGCCACCGGGGAGCAGGTGCGCCGGCTGCGCGGCCGGAAGATGGCGATGATCTTCCAGGACCCGCTCTCCTCGATGCACCCGTTCTACACGGTCGGTCACCAGATCATCGAGGCCTACCGGATCCACAACGACGTCACCAAGGCTGCCGCCCGCAAGCACGCGATCGACATGCTCGACCGGGTCGGCATCCCCCAGCCGAACTCACGGGTCGACGACTACCCGCACCAGTTCTCGGGCGGCATGCGGCAGCGCGCGATGATCGCGATGGCGTTGTCCTGCAACCCCGAGCTGCTGATCGCGGACGAGCCGACGACGGCGCTCGACGTCACAGTGCAGGCGCAGATCCTGGACCTGATCCGGGACCTGCAGCAGGAGTTCAACTCCGCGGTCATCATCATCACCCACGACCTCGGTGTGGTGGCCGAGCTGGCCGACGACATCCTGGTGATGTACGCCGGGCGGGCCGTGGAGTACGCCTCGGCGGTCGACATCTTCCGCAACCCGCAGCACCCGTACACCTGGGGTCTGCTCGCCTCGATGCCCCGACTGGACCGGGAGCGCTCGGAGCGGCTGCTGCCGATCAAGGGCCTGCCGCCGAGCCTGATCAACGTGCCGTCCGGCTGCCCGTTCCATCCGCGCTGCGCGTACGAGGGACGCAACAACGGCGCGAGCCAGTCCGAGCGGCCGGAGTTCCGCGAGGTGCGTCCCGGCCACTTCATCGCGTGTCACCTCGACGACGAGGACCGCCGCACCATCTGGGAGACCGAGATCAGGCCGAGCCTATGAGCGACCTCCTCGTCGTGCAGCAGCTGCAGAAGCACTTCCCGGTGCGCCGCGGCATCCTCCAGCGCCAGGTCGGTGCCGTGCAGGCCGTCGACGGACTGGACTTCACGGTGACCAGCGGCGAGACCCTCTCCATCGTCGGAGAGTCCGGTTGCGGCAAGACGACCACCGGCCGGCTGCTGACCCGGCTGATCGACCCGACCGGCGGCAGCATCGTCTTCGACGGCAGGGACATCAGCCACCTGTCCCCCGGCCGGATGCGCCCGCTGCGCCGCGACGTCCAGATGATCTTCCAGGACCCCTACGGCTCGCTGAACCCGCGGCACACGGTCGGCACCATCGTCGGCGCGCCGTTCCACCTGCAGAAGGTCGAGACCGCGCAGGGCACCAAGCGGGCGGTCCAGGACCTGCTGGAGCGCGTGGGCCTGAGCCCCGAGCACTACAACCGCTACCCCCACGAGTTCTCCGGCGGCCAGCGCCAGCGCATCGGCATCGCCCGGGCGCTGGCCCTGCGGCCGCGGCTGATCGTCGCGGACGAGCCGGTCTCGGCGCTCGACGTGTCCATCCAGGCCCAGGTCATCAACCTGCTCGAGGACCTGCAGGACGAGTTCGGCCTCACCTACGTCGTGATCGCGCACAACCTCTCGGTCGTCCGGCACATGTCGGACCGGGTCGCGGTGATGTACCTCGGCAAGATCGTGGAGCTCACGACATCGGCCCAGCTCTACGAGCGGCCGATGCACCCCTACACCGTCGCGCTGATGTCGGCCGTGCCGGTGGCCGACCCGGAGCGGCGTACCAAGCGCGACCGGATCCGCCTGACGGGTGACGTCCCCAGCCCGCTGAACCCCCCGCCGGCCTGCCGGTTCCACACCCGGTGCTGGAAGGCGCAGGAGATCTGCTCCACGGTGGAGCCGCCGCTGGTCGACCTCGAGCCGGGGCACCAGGTCGCCTGCCACTTCCCGGAGAACGCCACCCCGGCGGCCGGGTCTCCGCCGGCGGCAGCCACGACCACGCCCTAGGGCTTGGTGAAGACGAGGTCCAGGGAGTCCGTCTGCCGGCCCTCGTCCCAGCTCAGGGCCAGGTGCCAGCAGCCTGCGCGCGGCATGTCGACGTACGACGGACCGGGGCCGGACTCGACGGTCATGCCGTACTGCTGGGACGTGCCGTCGAGGGTGCCCACGATCTTCAGCGGCGTGGCCGACGTGGACGGCAGGCGGGAGACCCAGAGGACCTTGTTCGCGTGGTCCTTGGCCTCGGGGGCCGACAGCTGCGCGAACTCGATGGCGACGATCTTGCCGGAAGCGCCTGGTACCCAAGGGATTCCACCGCCGGTCGGGTCACTGAAGCCCGTGTTGGCCCAGGTCGGCAGGGCGTCGTGGCGGACCATCCCGCCGCAGGTGCCTGGTGCCGCCGGCCCGGCGGAGGATGCCGGCGCAGGCGACCGGGCGCCCAACCTGGGGACGACCGCGACGCCCGTCGCGGCGACCGCGACGACGCCGGCCGCGATGCCGACGGCCACCCGGGTCCGCCGGCGCCGCAGGGCCTCGCCGCGCCGCTCGGCGTGCCGCAGCAGGTCCTCGATCGGCGGCGCGACGGCCTGCGCGGCCGACCGCATCGCGCTCGCGACCTGCTCCTCGTAGTCGGTGGGTGTGGTCATGTCGTCATCTCCTCGGTCGGGCGCGCTCAGCGCGCCGGCAGGTCCAGCAGGTCGGATCCCAGCACCGCCCGCAGCCGGTCCAGCGCGCGGACGCAGCGGGTCCGCACGTTGGCCGGGCTGAGGTCGAGCAGCTGGGCGGTGGTGCTGACGTCGAGGTCCTCCCAGTAGCGCAGCACCAGGACGGCGCGGTCGATCGGCTCGAGCCGGCCGAGGCCGTCGAGCAGGGTCAGCCGCAGGCCGGGGTCGTCAGCCGCCACCGGAGCGCTCACCTGCCCCGGTAGGTCGCCCGCAGGCATCTCCTGGTTGCGGCGCAGCCGGCGGTGCGAGAGGTGCGCGTTGAGCATCACCCGGCGCGCGTACGCCGCGGGGTTGTCCATCCGGGCGACCTTGCGCCAGCGGACGTAGAGCTTGGCCAGCGTCTCCTGCACCAGGTCCTCGGAGAGCTGCCAGTCACCGGTCAGCAGCCAGGCGGTGCGGAAGAGCGCCCCGCCGCGCGCAGCGGCGAAGCTCTCGAACTCCGGCACCTGCGACATCCTCACCTGCCTCCTGACCGAGCCCGTTCGCCGGGTCTGACTCTGCTCTCTCAAACGCGCCGAGTCCCCCTTCGCGTGACACGTGATGGGATGCGCCTGTGGCGGACACCCAGACCAGGCCGGATGCAGCAGGTGTGAGCGGACCCGACCTGGTTCTCACCGGCGTCGCGATCCTCGGGTCCACGGACCCCGCGACCGACGCGGTGGCGATCCGCGGCGACCGGATCCTGGCGGTCGGCTCCGAGCGCGACGTACGCGCGCAGGCGGGCGACCGGGCGCAGGTCCGGCACCTGGCGGGCCGCCTGGTCCTGCCCGGCTTCCAGGACGCGCACGTCCACCCGCCGCAGGCCGGCCGCAACCGGCTGACGGTGGACCTGGGCGGCCTGCCGGGGCCGCAGGCCTACGTCGACGCCGTGGCGGCCTACGCCGCGGCGAACCCGGACCGGGAGTGGATCGTCGGCGGTGGCTGGTCGATGGAGCACTTCCCCGGCGGCACGCCGCACAAGGCGCTGCTCGACGCGGCCGTGCCGGACCGGCCGGTGTTCCTCTTCAACCGCGACGTCCACGGTGCCTGGGCCAACTCCCTGGCCCTGCAGCGGGCCGGCATCGACGCGAGCACGCCGGACCCCGCGGACGGGCGGATCGAGCGGGACCCGGCGACCGGAGAGCCGACCGGCGCCCTGCACGAGGGCGCGGCGTACCGGATCGACGAGCATGTCGTGCCGCCGCCGCCCCAGGGCGAGTGGCGCACGGCGATCCTGGACGCTCAGGCCCACCTGCACGCACTGGGCATCACCGGCTGGCAGGACGCCTGGGTCACCCCCGACACGCAGCTGGCCTACCAGAGCCTGGCCGCGGACGGGTCGCTGACAGGGCGGGTCGTCGGCTCACTGTGGTGGGACCGGCATCGGGGCCTCGAACAGATCACCGACCTGGTCGAGCGGCGTGGAAACGCCTCGCACACCTCGATGTCCGGCGTTGGTTTCCACCCAACAACTGTCAAGATCATGGTCGACGGTGTCCTGGAGAACGGCACGGGCGCCCTGCTGGAGCCCTACTGCGACGGTCACGGCGGTCACGGCTCCAACCTGGGCCTGACGTACCTCGACCCCGACGAGCTGCTCGCCGCCGTCGTGGAGCTGGACCGGCTCGGCTTCCAGGTCCACCAGCATGCCATCGGCGACCGTGCGGTCCGACTGGCGCTGGATGCCGTCGAGGCGGCCCGCGATGCCAACGGCCGCAACGACAACCGGCATCACCTGGCGCACATCCAGGTCATCCAGCCGGTCGACCTCCCGCGGTTCGCCGCCCTCGACGTGGTCGCGAACGCGCAGGCCTACTGGGCCCAGTCGGAGCCGCAGATGGACGAGCTGACGCTGCCCTTCCTCGGCCCGGAGCGGGCCGACCTGCAGTACCCGTTCGCCAGCCTCCTGGGCTCGGGCGCGCGGCTGGCGATGGGCAGCGACAACCCGGTGTCGACGGCCGACCCGTTGCAGCAGATCGAGGTCGCCGTCACGCGCGTGGACCCGGAGAACCGCGACCACCCGGCCTTCCTTCCCGGCGAGCGGCTGACCCTCGATCAGGCCCTGGCGGCGTTCACGGCCGGGTCGGCGTTCGTGAACCACGACGCCGACGCGGGCGCCCTGCGGCCGGGTGCGCGGGCCGACCTCGCCGTCCTGGACCGGGACATCCGCGCCGGCGCCGGCCGCGAGATCGGCGACGCCCAGGTGGAGCTGACCATCGCCGCCGGCCGGGTGGTCCACGACCGCACGCCCTCGTCCGGACACTGAGCGCGCGGCGTACCAGCCCTGCGGGGTGTACGACGCGCGGCAGGCGGCCCACGTCGTAACACCGGCGTCCGGCCCGCAGCGGTGCAACTCTGCGTCGCCCGAGACGCACAGTTGCACCGTTGTGGGGCAAACCGGGTCGTCACCCGGCCTCGGCCCGAGCCGCCTACGCCGCCCGGCCTACCTCAGGAGGTACCTCAGACGCGCCTGCGGCGGCCGGCTCGGACGCTCCGTCCGGGAGATAGGGCGTCCGCCCGATGTCGGCGCCTACCTCAGGGAACGAATCTCAGTGCATCGGGTCAGCAGACCCGGGTCATTGAAGGAGATCGACATGCATCCCGTCACCACCGTGTTCCTGGTCGACCAGGACATGTACCACCGCAAGGCGCTGAGCCGGTCCTACCAGCCCCTGCGGCTGCAGTGGCCGCTCTGGCTGCGCCTGCCGAAGCGTGCGCCCCGCTCGCTGCTGCGCAGTGGTCAGGGCCGGCGGCCGAGCTCGATCACCGGGAGCGTGGCCAGGGACTCCCGGCTGGTTCGGCACGAGCACGTCTTTTGATCGGCTTCCCGGCTGTCGGTCTTCCCCTCGATGATGGGGGCGTGCCACCGGAGCCGACGTCCAGCAGCCCGCTGATCGGGCGACTCGACGAGCTCGACCTGCTCACTGGGGCGGTCGGGCTCGTCGACGTGTCCGGCGCCGGTCCCGGGGACGCCGGGCCCGGCTCCCGTCCGGGACCCACGGCGAGCGCCCAGACGGGGGCCGCGGTGCTCCTCGGCGGCGACGCGGGGGTGGGCAAGACCCGGCTGCTGCAGGAGCTCCAGACCAGGGCGAACGACGCGGGCTGGCGGGTCGTGGTCGGGCACTGCCTCGACTTCGCGGACAGCGCCCTGCCCTACCTTCCGTTCACCGAGCTCTTCGGCGCGCTGGCCCGCGAGGAGCCGGAGCGCGCCGCCGAGCTCATCGACGCCCAGCCCGCACTCGCCCGGCTGATGCCCGGCCGGCGACTGCTCGCGGGCGGCGACCTCGAGCGGCTGGACCGGGCCGAGCTGTTCGAGGCGGTCCACGCGGCGTTCGACCAGCTGGCCCGGAGCGCTCCCCTGCTCGTGGTCTTCGAGGACATCCACTGGGCCGACCAGTCGACCCGGGACCTGTTGAGCTACCTGTTCGCCCGGCCCCCGGCCGGCGAGGTGTCCATCGTCGCGTCGTACCGCAGCGACGAGCTGCACCGCCGCCATCCGCTGCGCGCCGCCGCCGCCGGGTGGGTCCGGTTGGCCCGGGTGACCCGGATCGCCCTCGAGCCGCTCGCGGAGGAGGACGTCCGCGCGCTGGTCCGCCAGCTGCACCCAGGTGCCCTGCGCGACCGCGACCTGCGCCGGATCGTCTCCCGCGCCGAGGGCAACGCGTTCTTCACCGAGGAGCTCGTGGCCGCCGCGGGCATGGGCCGGCGGATGATCCCGACCGAGCTCGCGGACCTGCTGCTCGTCCGCCTGGACCACCTGGACGACGTGGCCCGCCAGGTCGTCCGGGCCGCATCGGTCGCCGGGCGCCGGGTCTCGCACGACCTGCTGGCCCGGGTCGTCGGGCTCGATGCCGGCAGCCTGGACGCGGCCCTGCGCCCCTCGGTCGAGTCCAACGTCCTGGTGCCGGTCCGAGACGGTTACGCCTTCCGGCACGCACTGCTGGCCGAGGCCGTGTACGACGACCTGCTGCCCGGGGAGCGGGTGCGCTGGCACACGGCGTACGTCCATGCCCTGTCCAGCCCCGAGCTGCGCGGTACGGCGGCGGAGCTGGCGCACCACGCCCGGGCTGCGCACGACCGGGAGGTCGCCCTGCGGGCCAGCATCCAGGCCGGCGACGAGGCGATGTCGGTGGGCGGGCCGGACGAGGCCGCGACCCACTACGAGACCGCACTCGAGCTGATGACCGAGATCGGCGACCCGGACGGTCAGCAGGGCGGGGAGAGCGGCCAGGAGCGCCTGCAGGCCATGGTCGACCTGGTCATCAAGGCCTCCAAGGCGGCCCTGGCGGCCGGCCGCGTGCACCGCGCCCTGGCCCTGGTCCAGGACCAGCTCGCGGTCCTGCCCGAGTGGACCCCCACGGTCCTGCGGGCCCGGATGCTCTACGCCGCCGCCAACGCCGCGCTGCTCAGCGACACCGGCCTCAACGTGCTCGAGCTGACGACCGAGGCGCTCGGCCTGCTGGCCGACGACGAGGGCACCCCGCTGCTCGCCCACCTGGCCAACGCGCACGCACGGGCCAACCTGGACTGGTACCGCAACGAGGAGGCCAACCGCTGGCTCGACCGGGCCATCGCGCTCGGCCAGGAGCTGGGGTTGGTCGAGGTGGTCGCCGAGGCGACCACGACCAGGGCCCACCTGGAGCGGCGGGCCGGTGAGCCGGAGAGCAGCCGCCGCGCGCTGGAGGCGACGGTGGCCGAGGCGCACACGGCGGGGGCCCTGTCGGCCGAGATGCGCGGGCGGTTCAGCCTGGGCAGCCTGGAGTTCGAGCAGGGCAACCTGGCCGAGGCCCGGCGTACCTTCGAGCAGGCGCACGCCCTTGCCGTCTCCGGCGGCCGACCCTGGGCGCCGTACGGCGCGGACGCCCGGATCATGGCCGGCATCGTCGCGTACACGGCCGGTGACTGGGGCGACGTCCTGCGGATCGTCGACACCTCCACCGAGCGGGCGCCGGAGCTCGCGGACGCGACCCTGCAGGCGGTCGGCCTGGGGGTCGCGGCCGGGCGGGGCGAGGTGCAGGCGCTCGACGGCTACGAGCGGCTCAAGATGTGGTGGGCCCGCGACCCGCTGGTGGCCGTCCTGTCCGCGGCGGCGGCGATCGACCTCTACGGCGACTCCGGTGACCTCGCGGGCGCCCAGCAGGAGCACGACCTCGTCGTGACCGTGGCCGGCAAGGTCTGGGACGGGCCGAACTTCCAGGCCCGGATCCGGTTGAGCGGGCTGCTGATCGCGCATCTGGCGACGGCGGCCGGGCACGCGCCGACCGACCAGCGGGCCGACCTCGTCGCCCGGGGCGAGGAGCTGGCCGCGGCCGCGAACGAGGCCGCCACCCGAGGGTTGGAGCGGGGCCGGCACGGCGTCGAGGGCCTAGCCTGGCTGGCCCGGGTCGAGGCCGAGACGGCCCGGCTGCACTGGCTGGCCGGCATCGACACCCCCGACGAGGCACACCTGCGCGAGCTGTGGGAGCGCGCGGTCGCGGGGTTCGAGGAGTTCGGGCACGCGTTCGAGGTGGCCCGCTCGCAGGCCCGTCTGGCCGCCGTGCTGCGGGCCACCGGGGACGGCGCCGCTGCGAGCGCCCTGATCGCCGCCGCCCGGACGGCGGCCATGGCGCTCGGCGCCCAGCCGCTGCGCTCCGAGCTGCGTACGCTGGGCCCGACTGCGCGCTCCTCCGAGCCGGCGTCCGACGCGCTCACGGCTCGCGAGCTGGAGGTCCTGGCCCTGGTGGCCGAGGGGCGCACGAACGGCGAGATCGGCCGGCAGCTGTTCATCAGCACCAAGACGGTGAGCGTGCACGTGTCCAACATCCTGGCCAAGCTCGGCGCCTCCGGCCGGACCGAGGCCGCCGCCGTCGCCCGCCGCCGCAAGCTCCTCAGCAGCTGACGGAGGCGCGGTCCTGGGCCTGCGCTCGCACCGCTCGGTGCTCCCATCCGGCCGCCTTGCTCCACATTGGCCGGTGAATCGAGCTCTCTGATGCGTGATTCGCCGGCCGGGCTGGAGTACGGCGGCCGAAGGGGAGCACCCAGCTGGACGGAGGCCGGCCTCGCTAGGGGGTGGGTAGCCAGGAGACCTTGCCGGCGAGCAGGGCGTAGCCGACGAAGGCCACCGTGTCGATCAGCGTGTGCGCGACGACCAGCGGGGCGACCCGTCCCCAGCGCTGGTAGAGCTTGCCGAACAGCAGGCCCATCAGGGCGTTGCCGGCGAACCCGCCCGCACCCTGGTAGAGGTGGTAGCTGCCCCGGACCAGCGCGCTCAGCACGAGGGACCGGTTCCGCCCCCAGCCGAGCTGCTCCAGCCGGTGCAGGAGGAAGCCCAGGACGACGACCTCCTCCAGCACGGCGTTCTGCGCCGCGGAGATGACCAGGATCGGGATCCGCCACCAGACGTCCGGGAGGTCCTCCGGCACGACCGTCAGGTCCACGCCCATCGCGTGGGTGATCAGGTAGAACGCCAGGCCGGTCCCCCCGACGAGGGCGGCGAGGACGGCCCCCCGGAGCAGGTCGGGCCCCGGCCGCCGGCGATCGGCACCGATCACCGACAACCCCTCGCCGGAGCGGAACAGCAGGTACGCCACCAGGACCACGGGCATGACGCCGAACCCGCTGCCCAGCAGCTGATAGGCCAGGTCCAGCCAGGGGCGACCGGGCGCCGCGCTGCCGTTGAGCACAGCCTGCTGGCTGGCCAAGGACTTGGGCGCGGTCAGCGCGGCCAGGAAGTTCACGAACGCGTAGACGCCGGACTGTCCCAAGGACAGCAGGAAGACGACCCAGACCTCCCAGCGCAGCACCGCCGGGGTCAGCGGACCCGCGACCGGGAGCCGCAGCCCCAGTGCCGGCCCGGCCGCCGCGCCAGCCGCGGGATGGTCGGCGGCCCGCTCCGCTGCCCCTGCGCGGCCGGTCAGGTCGTCACCGGCACCGTCGCTCACCGGCTCAGCATGCCTGACGGCCGGGCCGGCCGAGGTGCGAAGCCGCCCAGCCGTGTCGGACCCCGTCGGTAGCGTCTGGCGTCGTGGCGGCGAAGACCCTGACCCTGCGCGAGCTCAACCGGGCGACCCTCGCCCGGCAGATGCTGCTCGAGCGCGCCGACGCCACACCCCTCACGGCGATCCAGCGGCTGGCCGGCATGCAGGCGCAGGCACCCCTCTCGCCGTACGTCGGGCTGTGGACCCGGCTCGGCCGGTTCGAGGCCGGACAGCTGGCCGACCTGGTCCGCCGCCGGGCGGTGGTCCGCGCGTCGCTGATGCGGATGACCATCCACCTGGTCAGCGCCCGCGACGCCCTGGCCTGGCGGCCGGTCCTGCAGCCGATGGCCGAGGGCGGGTGGCGCGGCAGCCAGTGGTCCAAGCAGATCGGCTCGGCCCGACCCGCCGACGTCCTCGCCGCCGCGAGCGAGCTGATGGAACGGGCCGGTGACGGCATCGGGCGCACCCGGCTCGGGCAGCTGCTCGCCGAACGCTTCCCCGACGCGGACCCGTTCTCGCTGGGCGGCACGGTCGCCTACCTGATGCCGATCGCACAGCCGACGCCTCGCGGCGTGTGGGGCGAGGGCGGCGCAGCCAAGCTGACCTCGCTGACCAGCTGGCTCGGCCGACCTCTGGACCCCGAGCCGTCGGTGGACCAGCTGGTCCTGCGCTGCATCGCGGCCCTCGGGCCGATGACCGTGATGGACGTCCAGGCCTGGAGCCGGCTGACCCGCCTGCGCGAGGTCGTCGATCGACTCGGGCCCCGGCTGCGCGCGTTCCGCGGCGACGACGGCGCCGAGCTCTTCGACCTGCCCCGGGCACCCCGACCCCACCCGGACTCGCCGGCACCGGCCCGCTACCTGCCGGAGTACGACAACCTGCTGCTCTCCCACGCCGACCGCCGGCGGGTGAACCCGTCCGGCCGGTCGATCCCGCTCTTCCCCGGCAACGGCGCGCAGCTCGGCACCTTCCTGCTCGACGGGCAGCACGCCGGGCACTGGCGGATCCACCGGCCGGGCCGCTCCCCTCGCTCGACCCGCTCGCCCCGGCACACCCAGTCACCCGAGGCGCCGGCCCAGCTCCAGCTCGAGCCGTTCGCCAAGCTTGCCCGCCATGACGTCGAGGAGCTGACGGCCGAGGGCCTGGCCCTGCTGGGCTTCGCGGCGCCTGACGCCGACGAGCACGACGTACGCGTGCTGGCGACCATCTAGGCACCGCGGCCGGCTCAGGTCGCCCGCATCCGGTTGCCTCGCGGCTTGTGCTCGAGCTCGGCCAGCCCGAGGTGCTCGAGCACCGGGGGCACGTAGGTCGCGAAGCGGCCGCGCAGCCCCTTCTTCAGGCCGTACCAGCCGCCGACCGGATTGGCCTCCGAGCGGCCCCACGCCTCCACCGACCCCTCGGGCGCGGGCTTCTGCTCGTCGGTGTTGCCCAGCGGCATCCAGTCGCCGTGCGCCTTCAACATGGCGGCCAGGTCGTCGAGGCAGCGCAGCTGATAGCTCAACCGGGTCTTCCCGACCTCGCAGACCAGGGCCGGCGGGTCGAGCGACTGGTCCCGGTACGCCGTGTACTCCGACCCGCCGGGCGGGGTCTGCAGCACCCAGGGATCGTCCTTCGTGCCCCGTCCCGATACTTCGGTCATTTGACCCTCCTCCAGACGCACCTGCGTACCCGACCCGGTATGAAGGTTCCGAATATGCGGGGCTAGGCTGCTCTCCGTGCCCACCTACCGGATCCGCGAGGCCGCCGAGCTGCTCGGCGTCAGCGACGACACGGTACGCCGCTGGGCCGAGTCCGGTCGGCTGACCGCGGGCAACGACGAGTCCGGCCGCCAGGTCATCGACGGCGTCGCCCTCGCCCGGTTCGCCGAGGAGCTGGCCGCCCAGGCCGAGCGACCCGGGCCGCGGCCGGTCGTGTCGGAGTCGGCGCGCAACCGGTTCGTCGGGCTGGTGACGCGGGTCGTGCGGGACACGGTGATGGCGCAGGTCGACATCCAGGCCGGGCCGCACCGGTTCGTGTCGTTGATGAGCCGGGAGGCGGCCGACGACCTCGGTCTGGAGCCGGGCGTCCTCGCAATCGCCGCGATCAAGTCCACCAACGTCGTCGTCGAGGTGCCCGGTCCGTGACGCGCGCCCGCCGAGCAGCCGTTGACCACCAGCCGGACGACCACCAGCCGACCACCACCACCGGCGACCAGCCAGCAACCGACGACCAGCCGCCAGTGACCTTCAGCCAGTGACTCAGGGAGACCGCATGACCCGCCGTACCCTGCGCACGATGTCCCTCGCAGCCGCCGTGGCGGCCCTCTCGGTCGCCGCCGTGACCGGGTGCGGCTCCAGCTCGGGCGGCAGCTCAGCCGGCGCCGGCTCCGCGACCAGCGGCGGGGTGAAGGGGACGGTCACCGTGCTGGCCGCGGCCTCGCTGACCGAGGCGTTCACGACACTCGGCCAGCAGTTCGAGGCCGCCCACCCCGGGACGAAGGTGCAGTTCAGCTTCGCGGCCAGCTCGGCCCTGGCCACCCAGATCACCCAGGGCGCACCCGCGGACGTCTTCGCCTCGGCCAGCCAGAAGAACATGGACCAGGTGACCTCGGCCGGCGCCGCCAGCTCACCGACACCCTTCGTCAAGAACGTCATGGAGATCGCCGTCCCGCCGAACAACCCGGCCGGCATCGCCACGGTGGCCGACCTGGCCAAGAAGGGCGTCAAGGTCGCGCTCTGCCAGGCCCAGGTGCCGTGCGGTGCGACCGCCGAGTCGGTCTTCGGCAACGCCAAGGTCAAGGTCACGCCGGTGACGCAGGAGGCCGACGTGAAGTCGGTGCTGGCCAAGGTCGAGACCGGCGAGGTGGACGCCGGGGTCGTCTACGTCACCGACGTCAGGGCCGCCGGCAGCAAGGTCAAGGGCATCGAGATCGGCCCGGACCAGAACGCCTCGACGACGTACCCGATCGCCGCCCTGAGCAAGGCCCCGAACGCCGCCGGGGCCAAGGCCTTCGTCGACTTCGTGCTCTCGTCGGCCGGATCGACCGTGCTCACCCAGGACGGCTTCCAGAAGCCGTGACCCTCGGCGGGCCATGATCACGGCATGTCGATGACATCCGGGCGCCGGGGCGGGCGGGCGCCAGTGCCCCGCGAGCGCCGTACCGGCCGCTCCGTGCCCGCCGCCCTGGCCATCCCCGCGGTCGTGGCGCTGCTGTTCCTCTGCCTGCCGTTGCTGGCGATGCTGATCCGGGCGCCCTGGCGCGGACTGCCTCGGATCCTGCGGGACAGCCAGGTCCTGCAGGCCCTTCGCCTGTCGATCGAATGCGCCAGTGCCGCAACGATTCTGTCCTTGGTGTTCGGCGTCCCGCTGGCCTGGATCCTGGCCCGAGCCCGGATCCGGGGCATCGCTGCTCTCCGGGCACTCGTCACGCTCCCCCTGGTGCTCCCGCCCGTGGTCGGCGGCCTGGCCCTGCTGCTCGCGTTCGGCCGGCTCGGCATCGTCGGCCGCTACCTCGACGACTGGACCGGCATCACCCTGCCGTTCACGACGCCTGGCGTGGTCATCGCCGAGACCTTCGTCGCGATGCCGTTCCTGATCATCACCGTCGAAGGCGCCCTGCGGGCGGGCGACCAGGACCTCGAGGAGGCCGCGGCCACCCTCGGGGCGAGCCGGATGACGACCTTCCGCCGGGTGACCGTCCCGGCCATCGCCCCCTCCCTGCTGGCCGGCGCCGTGCTCTGCTGGGCCCGCGCCCTGGGCGAGTTCGGCGCGACGATCACCTTCGCCGGCAACTTCCCGGGCAAGACCCAGACCATGCCGCTCGCCGTCTACCTCGCGCTGGAGACCGACCCGGACGCGGCCATCGCCCTGTCCCTCGTCCTGCTCGTCGTCTCGGTCGCCGTGCTCCTGGGCCTGAGGGACCGCTGGCTGCGGCCCGGCGGGGTCGCGCGGCACGTCGCCGGTGCCGACACCGGGAGCGTGGCGGCCCCCACGGTCATCGCGTGAGCGACCGACGGGGGCTGGACCTCGACTGCGTCGTCCGGCGCGGCCGCTTCGACCTGCGGATCGCGCTGACCATCGCCCCGGGAGAGGTGCTGGGCGTCCTCGGCCCCAACGGAGCCGGCAAGACGACGCTGCTGCGCGCGCTCGCCGGCCTCACGCCGATCAGCAGCGGGCACATCACGGTCGGGGGTGCCGTGCTGGACCGGCCGGACACCGGGACCTTCGTGGCCGCGGACCAGCGCAGCGTGGGCGTCGTCTTCCAGAACTACCGGCTGTTCCCGCACCTGAGCGTGCGCGACAACGTCGGGTTCGCCGCCCGGGCCGCTGGGGCCAGCCGGACCCGCTCCCGCGAGCTCGCCGCTCCGTGGCTGCACCGGCTCGACCTCACGGACCTCGCCGACCGGCGCCCGGCCGAGCTGAGCGGCGGCCAGGCCCAGCGGGTCGCCATGGCCCGGGCCCTGGCCGCCACGCCCGCGCTGCTGCTGCTCGACGAGCCGCTGGCCGCTCTGGACGCCCAGACCCGGCTGGACCTGCGCGGCCAGCTGCGCCGCTACGTCGCGGGGTTCGACGGCCCGGTGCTGCTCGTGACGCACGATCCGCTCGAGGCGATGGTCATGGCCGACCGGCTGGTGGTGGTCGAGCAGGGCCGGGTGGTCCAGGAGGGCCCGCCGGCGACCGTGGCCCGGCGCCCAGCCACGCAGTACGTCGCCCGGCTGATGGGGCTGAACCTCTATGCCGGCGTGCGTCGACCGGACGACGCGGTCGAGCTCGACGGCGGCGGAACCCTCGTCGTACCAAGCGATCCCGAGCTCGAGGGTCCTGGCTCCGCCGGTCGCCGGGTGCTGGTCGGCCTGCGACCGACGAGTATCAGCATCCACTCGGCCCGGCCGGAGGCGCTCAGCACGCGCAACGTCTGGCCCGGCACGGTGGCCGGGCTGGAGATGCTGGCGGACCGCGTCCGGCTCCAGGTCGAGGGCCCGCCGGGAGCGCTCGTGGACGTGACGCCGGCCGCGGTCGCGGAGCTCGGGCTCAGGCCCGGCGCCGCGCGTCTGGCTGGCCGCCAAGGCCACCGACATCGAGGCCTATCCGGAGGCTCCCGGGCCGACCGACCTGCCACCGGGCCGCCCGGCCCCTACGGTTGGAAGCGATACGTGGGGAGGCTGACATGGCGACCGAAGAGGACGTACGCCGCATAGCGCTCTCGTTGCCCGAGGCGCACGAGCGGCCGTCGTACGGAACGCCCGGGTTCCGGGTCGCCGACCGGCTGTTCGCACGGCTGCGCGACGACGGCGAGAGCGTCGTTGTGTGGGTCGCCGACGAGGGCGAGAAGCAGGCGCTCGTGCAGGGGCAGCCGGAGAAGTTCTTCACGACGCCCCACTACGACGGCCACCCTTCGGTGCTGGTGCGCTGGGCGGTGGTCAGCACGGCGGAGCTGACCGAGCTGCTCACCGAGGCCTGGCGGATCCGGGCCCCCCGGCGGGTCCTGGACCAGCACCCGCCCCAGTAGCCGGCGGCCTCGGGCGGGAATGCATGCCAATCCAGTAGGGTTTAAGCCATCATGACGCCTCTGCGATTCCCCCGCGTCCTCGACGACATCACCGTGCGGCTCGTGGCCGGCGAGGTCCTGCTGGTCGCCGTCGTCGCCGCCGCGACCCGGCAGCCCTGGGTGTTCGGGCTGCTGGCCGTCGACTTCGGGCTGCGGGCGGGATTCGGCCCTCGGGTCAGCCCACTGGCCCAGCTGGCCGCGCGGGTCATCCGGCCGCGGGTCCCGGCTCCGCCTCGGCCGACGGCCGGCCCGCCCAAGCGGTTCGCCGCCACTGTCGGCGCGGCCTTCTCGATCGCGATCCCGGTGGTCTACTACCTCGGCGCACACACCGCGGGCTGGGTGCTGATCGCGGCGATGCTCCTCTTCCCCGCCCTGGAGTCCCTGCTGGGGATCTGCGTCGGCTGCATCGCCTTCAGCCTCCTGATGCGGGTCGGCGTCATCCCGGAGGAGGTCTGCCTCGAGTGCGCGGACATCACGCTTCGCCAACGGCGGGTGGGTCAGCAGGCCTGACCCGGCCGGCGATCCCTCGGGCGAACCCTCGGGCGCAGCCTCAGGACGGCGGCCCGACCACCCGGTCCAGGTAGTCGTTCGCCAGGACGCCCGCGGGATCGAGCCGGGCCCGGACCTCGCGCCAGTCCTGGAACCGCGGGTAGAGCCGCTCGAGCCGCTCGGCGTCCTGGTAGTGCAGCTTGCCCCAGTGCGGCCGCCCTCCGACTCCCCCGACGATCGACTCGACGGCCCGGAAGTAGCGCTCGTGGTCGAGCCGGTGGAACTGGTGCACCGCGATGTACGCCGTCGCGCGCTGGTAGGCCGTCGAGAGCCAGATGTCGTCCGCGGCCGCGACCCGCACCTCGACCGGGAACGGGATGCGCTCGCCGCTGCTGTCCACCCAGGCCTGCACGGACCTCAGCACGTCGACGATCGACTCGCGCGGGACGGCGTACTCCATCTCGCGGAACCGCACCCGCCGCGAGGAGCAGAAGACGCGGTACGACGCGTCGACGTACTCGCGAGGCGACAGGGCCCGGGCCAGCACCTGGTTCACCCGTCCGGTGATCCGGGGCACCCGGGCGGTGACCTGCTGGCTCCAGCCGAACACCGTGTTGGAGAGCAGCTCGTCGTCGACCCAGCCCCGGACCCGGGGCACCGGGCGCATCGGCTCACCGGGCGGCACCCGGTTGTTGCGCTTGGTCAGCGTGCGGCGCGTGTGCGGGAACCAGTAGAACTCGAAGTGGTCGTTGCCCTCGGCCAGCTCGTCGAAGCCCGACAGCACCTCCTCCAGTGGCATCGGCGCCTCGGCCGCGCGCAGGGCGAACGCCGGGACGCACTGCAGGGTGATAGCCGTCACGACGCCCAGCGCGCCGAGGCCGATCCGCGCGGCCGCGAACGTCTTCGGCGACTCCCCGGCCGAGCACTGGACGAGACTCCCGTCGGCAGTGACCAGCTCCAGTCCGACGACCTGGGTCGCCAGGCCACCGAGGGCGTGACCCGTGCCGTGGGTGCCCGTCGAGATCGCACCGGCCAGGGTCTGGACGTCGATGTCCCCCAGGTTGGCCATGGCCAGGCCGTGGGCGGCGAGCGCGTCGTTCAGCTCGCGCAGCGGCGTACCGGCCCCGACCGTCACGCGCCCGGTGGGCACGTCCAGGGAGCGGATGCCGGTCATCCGGTCGAGGTGGACCAGCAGCCCGTCCGTGACCGCGACGCCGGTGAACGAGTGTCCCGAGCCGACGGCCTTCACCCGCAGTCCTTGAGCAACGGCGGCCCGGATGTCCTCGGCCACCTCGTCGGCGCTGGCGGGGTGCGTCTGGCGCACCGGATGCGCCAGCTCGGTGCCGGCCCAGTTGGACCAGCTCGGTTCGGCCGCCATGGCCGGACTATAGATTCCTGACCATGGAGCCTGCCGCGCGGCGTACTCGCGTCGCCGTCGCCGCGGCCTTCGCGGCCCAGGGGCTGGGCTTCGCGGTGCTGCTCACCCACCTGCCCGCATTCAAGGACAAGTACGACGTCGGGGACCTTTTCGTCACGATCATCCTGTTCACCGTCTCGGTGCTCGCCGGCGGCGGCACGGCCCTCGCCACCTGGGTCAGCGCGACCAGGGGCAGCGGCGCCGCGCTGCGAGGCAGCCTGGTGACCATCGCCGCCGCGCTCGCCGTCGTGGCGGTGTCGCCGGGTGTCCCCGTCCTGTGCGCCGGCTTCGTGATCTACGGCGTGGGCGTGGGCGGCGTCGACGCGTCGATGAACATGCAGGCGGTCGCCCTCGAGCACCGCTACGGCCACAGCATCCTGACGTCCTTCCACAGCGCGTGGAGCGCCGCGGGCATCGTCGGAGCGCTCTCCACATATCTGACCGAGCGGCTGGACCTGGCGCTCACGCCGGTGCTACTGGTGGCGGCGGCCGCGATCCTGGCCATCGCTGTCGCCGCGAGCGGGCATCTCGCTGCCGTGACGAGCGCCCCCGTAAGTGCCTCTGCCGCAACGCATCCAGTCCCGAAGGTGCCCTGGCGGCCCGTGCTCCTCCTGGGGTCGGCCGTGGTCTGCTTCTACGTCGCCGACTCCGGCACGTCGAGCTGGAGCTCCATCTACCTGCACGACGTCCTGCATGCGACGACGCGGGTGGCCGCGCTGGCCTACGCCGGGTACACGGGCGCCTCCCTGGTCTCGCGACTCATCGGTGACCACGCCGTACGCCGCCTCGGCGGTCCGGCGGTGGTACGGGCCGGCGGGATCATCGGAGCAGCAGGGCTGTTCGTGGTGGTCGTGGCCCAGCACCCGGTGGTGGCCATCATCGGCTTCACGGTGCTCGGGCTGGGGATCGGCGTGATCGCGCCCCTGTCGTTCGCCGCGGCCGGCGAGCTGTCCCCCGGCAACGCCGACGCCGTCGTCGCCCAGGTCAACGTCTTCAACTACGTCGGCTTCGTGTTGGGTGGTGTCGTGGTCGGCATCTTCGGCACCGCGGGATCGCTGCGCGGAGGCTTCATCGTCCCCCTTGTCCTCACCCTCGTGATCGTGGCGCTCGCGCCGATCTTCCACCCCGGCGCGCGGGTTCCGGGTCGGGACCGGGCGCTGGAGCCGGAGCCGGAGCGATGAACCTCACGCACCAGCGGCTCGAGCGGGCCACGGCCGACCTCGACCCGCCGTACGCGGTCGTCGACCTCGACGTCTTCGACACCAATGCCGCCGACCTGGCCCGGCGGGCGACGGGTGTGCCCGTGCGGGTCGCCAGCAAGTCGGTGCGGGTCCGCGGCCTGGTCGACAGAGCCGTTGCCGCACAAGGCTTCTCGGGGATCATGACCTACGCGCTGCGAGAGGCGATCTGGCTGGCCCGGCACGGCCACGAGGACCTGCTGATGGGCTACCCGACGGTGGACCGCGGGGCGCTGAGCGAGCTGGTGGCCGACGATGCCCTCCGCTCGCGGATCGTGCTGATGGTCGACCACCCGGCCCAGCTGGCCCTGGTCCGGGCCGCCGGCGCGAACGCCGGTGCGCCGGTGCGGGTCTGCCTGGACATCGACGCCTCGCTGCGGGTCGGGCCGCTGCACCTAGGCGTGCGCCGGTCGCCGGTGCACACCCCGGCCCAGGCGGCCGACGCCGCGACCACCATCGGCCGCACCCCCGGCGTCGATCTGGTCGGGCTGATGTTCTACGACGCGCAGATCGCCGGCCTGGCCGACAGCAGCCCGGCCGTGCGCCTCGTCAAGGCCCGCTCGGCCGCCGACCTGGCCCGGCGGCGTACGGCGGTGCTACGGGCGGTGCACCTGGTGACCGGACGGCCGCTGCGACTGGTGAACGGCGGCGGGACCGGCAGCCTCGAGGTCGACGCTGCCGACCCGGCCGTCACCGAGGTCACCGCGGGGTCGGGGCTCTACTCCCCCGGGCTTTTCGACGGCTACCGCGCGTTCGCCAGCCGGCCGTCGGCGTGGTTCGTCCTGCCGGTCGTGCGCCGCCCTCACCCGCGGATCGCGACGGCGTACGGCGGCGGCTACATCGCGTCCGGGCCCTCGGGCGCCTCGCGGCTGCCGAGGCCGACCTGGCCGGCGGGGCTGCGGCTCCTGGGCGCCGAGGGGGCGGGCGAGGTGCAGACACCGTTGCGCGGCAAGGCTGCTGGCGCGCTGCTCCCGGGTGACCGCGTGTGGCTGCGGCACGCCAAGGCGGGTGAGCTGTTCGAGCGGTTCGAGAGGGTGCACCTGGTCCGAGGCGATGAGATCGTGCAGGAGCTGCCGACGTACCGCGGTGAGGGCCAGAGCTTCGGCTGACCGCGTCGGCGGCCCGTCGGGCGGGGGCGGCAGCGCCGTTCTGCGGCTAATGGTGCAACGGCGCGTCGCGCCCGACGCGGGGTTGCACCGATGCGCTGAGATCGCGGGGGTCGGACGCCAGCCCCGAGGTCGGGCGGCGCGACGTGGCCAGCTGCGCGACGTGGCCAGCTGCGCCAGATGGCCAGCTGCGCCAGATGGCCAGCTGCGCCAGATGGCTAGCTGCGCCAGATGGCTGGCTGCGCCAGATGGCTAGCTGCGCCAGACCAGGACGCAGGCGCGGTCGTCGGTCTCGCCGGCCCGGGCCAGGTCGACGATCCGCTGGGCGCCGCCGCGGAAGCCGTGGGTTACCAGCAGGTCGGCCTGCCCGAGCATCCGGTCGATCCCCACCGACAGGTCGCTGGAGCGGGCCTCGACAACGCCGTCGGTGTAGAGGACGAGGGCGTCGCCGCGGGCGAGCCGGCCGCCTTGCGCGGTGAACGTCGCGTCCGGCAACACGCCCAGCAGCGGACCGCTCTCCGAGCTCATGACCGCCCAGCGCCCTGAGCCGGACTGGAAGTGCACGGCGGGCGGATGGCCGGCGCTGTCGACCGAGAAGTCGCCGGTGCGCAGGTCGATGGTGACGTGCACGGCCGTCGCGAAGCCCTCCGACCAGCGTTGGCGCAAGAGGTAGTCGTTCGCCGCCGCGAGGAAGTCACCCGGCGGCATCGCGCCGAGCAGGCCGCCCAGCGCGCCGGAGAGCAGCAGGGCCCGGGTCCCGGCACCGGCGCCCTTGCCCGAGACGTCGACCAGCGCCAGCTCGAAGCTGTGACCCTCGTTCCGCCGGGTCGCGACCAGGAAGTCGCCGGAGAACTGGTCGCCGTACGCCGACCTCAGGACGACCTCCGCGTGCCACGGCGGCGGGAGCGCGGGCAGCTCCCCCTGTGCGCGGAGGCGGTCCCGCAGGTCGACCAGCATGGACTCGCCCGCGGTCCCCTGGGTGCCCAGCCGGGCCCGGCTGTGCGCGATCCAGACCATCAGCAGGGCGGTGAGGCCGAGGAGCAGGACGACGCTGCTGTTCAACGGCGTCGGGCCGCCGCTGCGGCGTACCCCGATGTAGACCAGTGCGACCGCGATCGCGAGGTAGAGCAGGGCGAGCGCGCGGACCGGCAGGAAGAACCCGCCCAGGACCACCACGAGCACCAGGATCGATGTCGGCACCCCGGTCGGGAACGCGACGGTCAGCACCGCGAGCGCCCCGGAGACGACCGAGAGGACCAGCAATGTCGGGCCCCAGGTCGGCTGCCCGCGGGACCGGAGGCGACGGGACATACGGGCGCCGCGCAGCCGGAGGCGTCGCGCCAGGGTCCCCTGTCGCCGTGCCGCCGGCGGCGCTCCCGATCCGCCGTGGATAGCCACGGACGGACCCTACTGTCCCGTGGGCGGCAATTGCCTTGCCCGCCGGATGCGTGTCCTCCCATGCTGAGGCCATGAGCGCCCCCACCGATCTGCGGATCATCCCGCTCGGACCGGAGCATCGGGACGAGGTGCTGCGGCTGGACCAGGCGGCCTTCGCGTTCTCCATGAACGCGGTCGAGCCCGAGCAGGAGCTCGAGTCGATGGAGTGGGACCGGACCTTCGCCGCGGTCCGACCGGCCGCAGGCCCGCACCGCCATGCCGACCACGCGTCGTGGGGGCCGGACGAGGAGCTCGCCGGGCTGATGACGTCGTACTCGCTCGCCCTGGCCGTGCCCGGTCGTGGCGACAGCACCCGGCCGCTCCCGGTCGCCGGACTGTCCTGGGTCTCGGTCCATCCGGACCACCGCCGCCGCGGCATCCTGACCGGCCTGATCCGCCACCACCTGCACGGGCTGCACGACGGCGGCGAGGCCGTGAGCGCGCTGTTCGCCTCGGAAGGCTCGATCTACCAACGATTCGGGTACGGCGACGCGGGACCCGCGCTGTCCATGTCACTGCCTCGAGGTGCCGAGCTCCGCGACATCCCCGGCACCGACCAGATCACGACACAGCTCTCACCCGCGAACCAGCCCGGGCACGTCGAGCTCGTCGACTCCGTGTTCGCCGTGGCGAGCTCGGCCCGGCCCGGCCGGATGACGCGACCGCTCACGGCGACCCGGCACCTGATGCGTGACCACCCCGAGCGAAATCGCGACGCCGAGCTGAACCAGCTGATCGTGGCCCGCCGGGCCGGCCAGCCCACCGGGTACGCGCTGCTGCGCCGCACGATGGACTGGCGGGACGGCAAGCCGCAGGGGACGGTCAAGGTGATCGAGCTGGTCGGGCTGGACGCGGCCACCCAGCACGAGCTCTGGGACCGGGTCCTGAACATGGACCTGATGACCAGGGTGCAGACGCCGCCGATCGGGCTCGACGAGCCGCTGCTCGCGTGGCTCGTCGACGTCCGCAGCGGTGGTCCGGCCCGGCAGGACGCCCTGTGGCTGCGACTCGTCGACGTCGACCGCGCGATGACCGCGCGGGGCTACGCGCACGACGTGGACGCGGTGTTCGAGCTGGCCGACGAGCTGTGCCCGTGGAACGCCGGGCGCTGGCGGCTGCGGGTCACCGGCGAGGACGCGACCTGCGAGCGGACCGACGACGAGCCGGGCCTGTCGCTGGCCACGCGCGAGCTAGCGACGGCGTACCTCGGTGGTCGTTCGCTGGCCTCGCTGGCCGCGGCGGGTCTGGTGACCGAGCACCGGGCGGGGGCGCTGGCCGAGCTGTCCACGGCCCTGCGCGGCCTGATGGAGCCCGCCGTACCGCCGATGTTCTAGCGCTCGGTCAGCCCTCGCTGGCGGGGATGGGGGGCAGCTCGCCGTCGGTCTCGTAGCGCTGCACCATCGAGAGCCGGCGCTGGTGCCGCTCCTCCTCGGTGAAGTGGGTCGACAGGAACACGTCGACGATCCTCGTGGCCAGCTCCGGCTCGGTCATCCGGGCGCCGATCGAGACGATCTGCGCGTTGTTGTGCAGCCGGGCCAGCTGCGCCGTCTCCTCGCTCCACGCGAGCGCCGCCCGGATGCCCTTGACCTTGTTGGCGGCGATCTGCTCGCCGTTGCCCGAGCCGCCCAGGACGATGCCGAGCTGTCCCGGCTCGGCCGAGACCGCCTCGGCGCAGCGCAGCACGGCGACCGGGTAGTCGTCCTCGGCGTCGTAGTAGTCCGGGCCGTGGTCGACGACGTCGTGGCCCTGCTTCAGCAGGTGCTCGACGAGATGGACCTTCAGGTCGTACGCGGCGTGGTCGCCGCCGATGTGCACGTGCATGCAGGCATCTTGTCAGCACCTGGTCCCGCTATAGCGTCGCCAGGTGCTGACAGGTCGCGCGCACGTCCCTCGCGCTGGAGGTCAGTCGAAGATCGGGCCGACGTCCCGGGTCCGCTTGAGCTCGTAGAAGCCCGGGGTCGAGGTCACCAGCACGAACCCGTCCCACAGCCGGCCGGCCGCGTCGCCCTTGGGTGCCGGCGTCATCACCGGCCCGAACATGCCGACGCCGTCGATCGAGATCACCGGCGTACCCACGTCCTGGCCGACCTGGTCGATGCCGGCCTTGTGGCTCTCCCGCAGCTGCCGGTCGAACTCCTCGCTGGTCGCGTACGCCGCGAGCTCGGCCGGCAGCCCGACCTCGGCCAGGGCCTTGGCGATCGCCTCGTCGTACTCCAGGCCCTTGGGGTGGATCAGGGTGCCGAGCGCGTCGTACAGCGGCTTGACGACCTCCTGGCCGTGCAGCTCCCGCGCCGCGTTCACCACCCGCACCGGACCCCAGCCGCGCCCGAGCATCTCCCGGTAGTTCTCCGGCAGGTCGTCCTTGTCCTCGTTCAGGACGGACAGGCTCATGACGTGCCAGGTGACGTCCACCGGGCGCACCTGCTCGACCTCGGTCATCCAGCGGGAGGTCATCCACGCCCAGGGGCAGATCGGGTCGAACCAGAAATCGACGGACTGGCGGTCGGTCACAGTTGCTCCTCGGACGAATGTTGAGATTTCTACTACAGCGTTGCAACAACTTCCGCGGCCCGCAATTCCGCCGTGCCAGGATGGTCGCCGTGCCCGGCATGAACCTCACCCACGAAGAAGCGCGCGAGCGCGCGGCGTCGATCTCCGGCGTCTCCTACGACGTGACGCTCGACGTCACCACCGGCCCGGAGACGTTCTCATCGCGGACGGTCGTCCGGTTCGCCAGCAGCCGGCCCGGCAGCGCCACCTTCATCGACCTGGTGGCCCGCCGGGTTCACGAGGTCACCCTCAACGGGCGGCCGCTCGACCCGGCCGAGGTCTTCGACGGCGTCCGGCTGCAGCTCCCCGACGTCGCCGCCGACAACGAGCTCGACGTGCTCGCCGACGCGATCTACATGAACACCGGGGAGGGCCTGCACCGCTTCGTCGACCCCGTGGACGACGAGGTCTACCTCTACTCCCAGTTCGAGGTCGCGGACTCGCGCCGGGTCTTCGCGGTCTTCGAGCAGCCCGACATCAAGGCGACGTTCACGTTCGCCGTGACGGCCCCGGACCACTGGACCGTGGTGTCGGCCAGCCCCACCCCCGATCCGGAGCCGGCCGGGGATGCGCGCGCGACCTGGCGGTTCGCCCGGACGCCGGTGCTCCCGTCGTACGTCACGTCGATCGTCGCCGGGCCGTACCACGCGGACCGGCGGGAGCTGACCAGCCGGGACGGGCGGGTCATCCCGCTGGGTGTCTTCTGCCGGCGCAGCCTCGCCCCGCACCTGGACACCGACGAGATCGTGCAGATCACCTCGCAGGGCTTCGCCTGCTTCGAGGAGATGTTCGACCTGCCGTACCCGTTCGAGAAGTACGACCAGCTGTTCGTGCCGGAGTTCAACGCCGGTGCGATGGAGAACGCCGGCGCCGTGACGTTCCTCGAGGCCTACGTCTTCCGCTCCAACGTCACCGAGGCGGTGATCGAACGCCGCGCGCTGACGATCCTGCACGAGCTGGCGCACATGTGGTTCGGCGACCTCGTGACCATGCGGTGGTGGAACGACCTCTGGCTGAACGAGTCGTTCGCGGAGTGGGCCAGCACCATCGCCCAGGCCGAGGCGACCCGGTGGCCGTGGGCCTGGACGACCTTCAGCACCGCGGAGAAGTCGTGGGCCTACCGCCAGGACCAGCTCGGCACGACCCACCCCATCGTCGCCACCATCCGTGACCTCGAGGACGTCGAGGTCAACTTCGACGGCATCACGTACGCCAAGGGCGCCTCGGTGCTCAAGCAACTCGTCGCGTACGTCGGGCGCGAGGAGTTCGAGCAGGGTCTGCGCCGCTACTTCAAGGCGCACGCGTGGAGCAACACCGAGCTGGCCGACCTGCTGCGCGAGCTCGAGGTCACCAGCGGCCGCGACCTGGCTGCGTGGAGCCAGCAGTGGCTGCAGCAGGCCGGCGTCAACACGCTGCGCCCGCTGATCGAGGTCGACGCCGACAACGTCATCACGTCGGCGGCGATCGAGCAGACGGCTCCGGCGGACCACCCGGTGCTGCGGGCCCACCGGCTGGGCGTCGGCGGCTACGACCTGCGCGACGGCCGCCTGGTCCGCACGACGCACGTCGAGCTGGACGTCAGCGGGCCCCTCACCGAGGTCCCCCAGCTGGTCGGACGGCCCCGCCCCGACCTGTTGCTGGTCAACGACGACGACCTCGCCTACACCAAGATCCGGCTGGACCAGCCGTCGTTGACGACCGCGATCGGCCACCTGGGAGCCTTCGAGTCCTCGATGCCGCGCGCCCTCATCCTCGGCGCCTCGTGGGACATGACCCGTGACGGCGAGCTGGCCGCGCGGGACTTCGTCGAGCTCGTGCTGGACAACGTCGCGGCCGAGACCGACTCCAGCGTGCAGCGGACGCTGCTCGCCCAGATGACGACGGCCGCCCGGTTCTACTCCGACCCGGCCGGCCGGGCCGAGCTGGCCGCGCGGGTCACCGCACGGCTCCGCGAGCTGCTCTCCGCGGCTGCCGCCGGCAGCGACACGCAGCTGCAGCTGCTGACGGCGTACGCGAGCTGGGCCACCGGCGCGCAGGACACGGCGTACGTCCGCGACCTGCTCGAGGGTGAGCAGGAGCTGCCCGGCCGGGAGATCGACACCGACCTGCGGTGGGGGCTGCTCACGGCGCTGGTGGCGGCCGGGGCCGCGGCACCGGCCGAGATCGAGGCCGAGCTGGAGCGGGACAACACCGCAGCCGGCCAGCGCCACGCTGCGTCCGCGCGAGCGAGCGTGCCGACACCGGAGGCCAAGCAGGCCGCCTGGGCCAGCGTGGTCGACAACGACGACCTGCCGAACGCGTTGCAGGACGCCACGATCCTGGGCTTCGCGCGGGTGCATGACATCCGGCTGCTGGAGCCGTTCGTCGAGAAGTACTTCGACTCGCTGCTGCCGGCCTGGCGGACCCGCACCAACGACTCGGCCCAGCGGATCGTCGTCGGGCTGTTCCCCGTGGCGCTCGCGAGCCAGGCCCTCGCCGACCGCACCGAGCGCTGGCTCGAGCAGCACGCCGAGCTCTCGGACACCCCGCCGGCGATGGTGCGACTGGTCAGCGAGAACCGCGACACCGTCGTGCGAGCGGTCAAGGCCCAGCAGCGGGACGCCCAGGCCTGAGCCGGGTCAGCCGGTGGCGGCGGCCCGGGCCAGGTCGCGGGCGCGGCGGGACCGCACGAGCTCCTCGAGCAGCACCGGATGGCCGTGCTCGTCGCAGAGCGGGAGCTGCCAGTTCGGGTACTCCTTGTCGGTGCCCGGCTGGTTCATCGTGCGCACCTCGCCGACCGCATCGGTGAGGGCGACGCCGATCATCCGGGCCGGCGTCCAGGCGATCAGCCGGTGCAGGGCCTCGACCGTGGAGCGGGTCCCCGCGTCGTCCCGCAGCAGCCCCCGGCGGCGCAGCAGGTCGAGCATCGCGACCCGGTCGCGCTCGTCGTCCGCTTGCTCCTCCTCGACCGGCCGGGTCAGCAGGTGTAGCTCGTCGCGCAGCCGGATGTGTTCTCCCGCAAGGTATCCCGCCGTCGGTGGCAGGTCGTGAGTCGTCACGGTGGCCAGGCACAGCTCGCGCCAGCGCTCCGGCTCCAGCGGCCGGCCGCGGTCGTCCTTCTCGAACCACAGGATCGACGTCCCGAAGATTCCGCGATCCCGCAGGTAGTCGCGGACCCACGGTTCGACGGTGCCGAGGTCCTCGCCGATGACGACCGCGCCGGCTCGCTGCGCCTCGAGCGCGAGGATCCCGACCAGGGCCTCGTGGTCGTAGCGGACGTAGGTCCCCTCGTCGGCCGGGCGACCGTCCGGCACCCACCAGAGCCGGAACAGGCCGATCACGTGGTCGACCCGGACACCGCCGGCGTTGCGCAGCACCGTCCGCAGCATGTCGCGGTACGGCGCGTAACCGAGCTCCTCCAGCCGATCCGGTCGCAGCGGGGGCTGGCTCCAGTTCTGCCCCTGCTGGTTGAACGGGTCCGGCGGCGCGCCGACCAGCACGCCGCGCCCGAGGGCTCCGGCCAGGCCCCAGGCGTCGGCGCCGCGGGGGTGCACGCCGACCGGGACGTCGTGGATGATCCCCAGCCCCATGCCGGCCTGCCGGGCGACCCGCTGCGCCGTGGCCAGCTGCTCGTCAGCCACCCACTGCAGCCAGCAGTGGAAGTCGACCCGGTCGGCCAGCCGGGCCCGCTCCGCCTCGACCTGAGCCGACCCCGGGTCGGCCAGGCCGTCGGGCCATTCGCTCGCCACGTCGCCGTGCTCCTCGGCGAGCGCGCACCAGGTGGCGAAGTCGACCAACCCGCGGCCCTGATGGCGCCGGTAGTCGTCGTAGGCACGCTGCCGGCCCGGCGATCGCGGCAGGCGGTGGATCGTCTCCAGCGCAACGGATTTCGCCGTCCACGCGACGTCGCGGTCGATCCGGTCGGTGGCATTGGCCAGATGAGCGTCGTCGGCGTGCCACTCCAGCAGCTGGCGCTCGGCCGAGGACATGTAGGCGACCTCCCGGATGTCCTCGACCCGGATGTAGACCGGGTTCGCGAAGCGGCGCGTCGTCGGGAGGTACGGCGAGGGGTCCATGGGTGGGACCGGCGAGGCGGCGTTCAGCGGGTTGACGAGCAGGAAGTCGGCGCCGAGCTCGCCGCCGCTCCAGCCGGCCAGCTCGGCCAGGTCGGCCAGGTCGCCGATGCCCCACGACTGGCTCGAGCGGACCGAGTACAGCTGCGTCATGAAGCCCCACGACCGGCGGTCGGACAGGATCGCCGGCAGCTCCAGCTGGTTCGGCGTCACGACGAGGGGGCAGCTGACGACGCCGGATGGCGTCTCCGCGTGCAGCACGTGCCAGCCGGTCGGCAGCTCGGTCGAGAGGTCGAAGGTCGCCTCGCCCACCGGCCGGCCGTCGATGGTCCGCGGAGGCACCCAGGCCTCGGCCTGGCGCAGGTCCTTGCGCCCGCCGCCCTCCAGGTCGACCCACAGCTGCACAGCATCGCCGTCGTCCACGTGGACCTTCACCTGCTGCCCGGCGCCCTCCCGGATGACGACGACCGGCGGCAGGACGCGACCCCAGGAACGGTCACGGGCCGCGGCGAGCGCCGCTGCGACGTCGTGGTCCGTAGCCGTCTCGACGTCGAACGCCCGCAGGACCGCGCGGATCGTGCCGGCAGAGACCAGGACGTGGCGTCCACGCCAGTCCCAGTACTCGGTCGAGACGTCGTAGGCCCGGGCCAGCTCGGCCAGGGCCGGGGAGGGTGGGTTCAGGTCGAAGGGTTCGTCGCTCATGTCGAGCGCCGATCCTGCCACGCTCACGCCGGCCGGCGATCCGCCCACGGCGCCGCGGCCTCGACCTGGGCCGCGAGCGACAGCAGCTCGGCCTCTCCGGCCGGCCGCCCCGCGAGCATGACGCCCACCGGCAGGCCCTGGGGCGCGCCCTCCAGCGGCCCGGTGTGGTGGAGCGGCAGGCTCACGGCCGGCATCCCCGTGACGTTCCAGAGCGCGGTGAACGGCGTGAACCGCTTCTGCGCCTCGAAGTCCGCCGCGGGGTCCGCGTCGTCGCGCAGCGAGCCCACCGGGGCCGGCAGGTCACCGAGCGTGGGCGTGAGCACCGCGTCGTACGGCGCCAGGGCCGTGACCGCGGCGCGGGCGACGGCCTGCATCTCCGCGACCGCGAGGGCGTAGCGAGTCGCGCTGACCCCGAAGCCGTGGCGGCGCAGGTGCTGGGTCAACGGCGTCAGCTCGCCCTCGCGCTCCGGCGGGACCGGAGCGAGAGTCGCCAGCACCGACCAGACGATCTCGAAGGTCGGCACGACGGCATGGGTCAGCGGGGGCTCGATGTCGACGACCTCGTGCCCGAGTCCGGCGAGCAGCGAGCTGGCCTCGTCGTACGCCGCAATGCACTCCGGATGCACCTCGGTCTCCCCGACCACCGGAGTTCGGAACCGCCCGATCCGCAACGGTCCCGGGTCGCGCCGGGCGTGCGCGACGAACGTCTCGCCGGGCGGCAGCGGCGGGGCCCAGTGCGGGTCGCCGAGCTCGGGGCCGGCGATGACATCGAGCAGGGCGGCGGCATCGGCCACGGTCCAGGACAGCGCGCCGACCACACCCAGGCCCGGCCCGACGTCGCCGCCGACCGGCCCGTTGCTGACCCGCCCCCGCGCGGTCTTCAGGCCGAACAGCCCGCAGCTGCTGGCCGGGATGCGGATCGACCCGCCGCCGTCGCTGCCCTGGGCGAGTGGGGCCAGGCCGCCCGCGACGGCCGCCGCTGCCCCGCCGCTGGAGCCGCCGGCGCCGCGGCCGAGGTCCCACGGCGTGCGGGCCGGCGGCCCGATGGCCGGCTCGGTGTAGCAGGGCAGCCCCAGCTCGGGGGTGCTGGTCTTGCCGATCATCACGGTCCCGGCCGCCCGCAGGCGCCGGACGAAGTGGTCGTCGACCTGCGGGACCCAGCCGGCGAAGACCCGGCTGCCGTAGCTCGAGGGCACGCCGGCGACGTCGTTCAGGTCCTTCACCGGGACCGGTACGCCGGCCAGCGGGGAGGTCAGTGCGCCGTCGCTGGCCCGGGCCTCCTGCTCGCGCGCCTGGGTCATGGCCAGCTCGCGGGTCACCGTCACGAAGGCGCCGAGCCGCCCGTCGTCGGCCTCGATCCGGTCCAGGAAGTGCCTGGTCACCTCGACCGGCGAGACCACGCGCTGGGAGATCGCCTGGCCGAGGTCGAGAGCGGACAGCTCGTGCAGCTCGCTCACGCCGGCGACCCTACTCAGGGGGTCGCCCCTAGGCTTTCGCCCATGAGCAGCAGCGAGCGCCGCTACCCCGACTACCCCGAGGCAGAGCGGCTGGACATCGTCGAGCGGCTGCCCGAGAGCTCGCCGGCCTACGACGTCGCCGACCCCTACCGCTGGCTGGAGGACCCGGCCTCGCAGGCATCGGCCCGCTGGACCGGCGAGCAGGATGCGCTGTTCGCGGCGGCCAGCCCCCAGTGGTCCGGCCGGCCGCACCTGCGCGAGCGGGTGGCCGCCCTGCTGCGCGCCGGCGTCATCGGCTCGCCGACCTGGCGGGGCGGCCGCCAGTTCCTGATGCGCCGGCTGCCCGACCAGGAGCACGCGGTCCTGCTGACCATCGACCCGCCGGAGGCCGGCGGCGCCGAGCGCGTCCTGCTCGACCCGATGGCCGTCGACCCCACGGGCGCGACGACGCTCGACGCCTGGCAGCCGAGCAAGGAGGGCGACCGGCTGGCCTACCAGCTCTCCGAGGGTGGCCGCGAGGAGTCGGTGCTGCGGGTGATGGACGTCGCGACCGGCGAGATCGTCGACGGCCCGATCGACCGCGCTCGCTACTCCCCCGTGGCGTGGCTGCTCGGCGGGCAGGCCTACTACTACGTCCGCCGGCTCGATCCCTCGCTCGTGCCGGACGACGAGGAGCAGTTCCACCGACGGGTCTGGCTGCACCAGGTGGGCACCGACCCCGAGCACGACGTCATGGTCTTCGGAGAGGGCCTGGACCCGCTCAACTACTACGGCGTGCACTGCTCGTGGGACGGCCGCTGGCTCTCGGTCACCGCCTCGTCGGGTACGGCGCCGCGCACCGACGCCTGGCTCGCCGACCTGGCGGCCACCGGCCCCGAGCGACCCGACTTCACCGTCGTGCAGAGCGGGGTCGACGCGCAGACGTCGCTCTTCGTCAGCCGCGACGGCCGGGCCTACGTCTCGACCGACCGCGATGCCCCCAGGGGCCGGCTCGCGGTCGTCGACCCGGCCGACCCGGCGGTGGAGAACTGGGTCGACCTGCTGCCGGAGGACCCCGAGGCCGTGCTCGAGGACTTCGCGATCCTGGACGGCCCCGAGCTGGGTGACGACGGCGTCCTGCTCGCCGCGTGGACCCGGCACGCCGTCAGCGAGGTCACCGTGCACGACCTGGCCACCGGCGCACGCCGCGGGTCCTTGGAGCTGCCGGGGATCGGCACCATCGGCGGCCTGGGCGAGCGGCCGGACGGCGGCCACGAGTCGTGGTTCGGCTACACCGACTCCCGCACTCCGAGCAGCGTGCTGCACTACGACGCGACCACCGGGGCGATCACGTCCTGGGCCGAAGCGCCTGGCACGGTTGAGGTTCCACCCCTCTCCAGCCGGCTCGTGGAGTACCCGTCCAAGGACGGTACGACGGTGCGCATGCTCGTCCTGTCGACGGCCGACGCCCCCGACCGGCCCCGCCCGACGATCCTCTACGGGTACGGCGGCTTCGGCATCCCCCTGGGCCCCGGCTACTCCGCGGGCGTGCTGGCCTGGGTCGAGGCCGGAGGCGTCTACGCCACGGCCCAGCTGCGCGGCGGCGGCGAGGAGGGTGAGCAGTGGCACCGCGACGGGATGATGGCCAACAAGCAGAACGTCTTCGACGACTTCCACGCCGCGGCTGAGCACCTGATCTCGACCGGATGGACGACGCCCGACCAGCTGTCGATCTCCGGCGGCTCCAACGGCGGCCTCCTGGTAGGCGCCGCTCTGACCCAGCGCCCGGATCTCTACCGCGCGGTCGTCTGCTCGGCGCCGCTGCTCGACATGGTGCGCTACGAGCTCTTCGGGCTCGGGGCGACCTGGGCCGAGGAGTACGGCACCGCATCGGACCCGGAGCAGCTCGGCTGGCTGCTCGGCTACTCGCCGTACCATCGGGTCGTTGACGGGACGCCTTATCCCGCAGTCCTTTTCACCATCTTCGAGGGTGACACGCGGGTGGACCCGATGCACGTGCGCAAGTTCGCGGCGGCCCTGCAGCACGCCTCCTCGGCCGACCCCGCGACCCATCCCGTGCTGGTCCGGCTGGAGAAGGACGTCGGCCACGGCGGCCGGGCCATCTCGCGCAGCGTCGAGCTGTCGGCGGACACCCTGGCCTTCCTCGCCCACCACCTCGACCTGCAGATGGGTGAGCCGTGAGCCACGACGTGAAGCACTGGCTGGGCCACACCGGCCTGCCGATCCTGGTCATCCTCGTCGCGGCCGTCCTGATCCGATGGCTGCTCAACCGGCTCATCCGGCGGCTGATCCGCCGCTCGATCGAGTCCAACCTGGCCGAGCGGCTGGAGAGCAACCGGGCGACCCGGGTGCTGGCGAGCGCCTCGGGCGCGCTGCACGAGCGGCGGCGACAACGCACCGAGACCCTCGGCACGGTCCTGCGCAGCGTGGTCACGACCGTGGTCTTCAGCGTGGGCTTCGTGATGATCCTCGACGAGCTGGCGATCCCGATCGCGCCGCTCCTGGCATCGGCCGGAGTCGCAGGTGTCGCACTGGGTTTCGGCGCTCAGAGCCTGGTCAAGGACTTCATCTCGGGAGTGTTCATGCTGGTCGAGGACCAGTACGGCGTCGGCGACGTGATCGACACGGGCGAGGCCATCGGAACGGTCGAGGACGTGACCCTGCGGGTCACCCGGCTGCGCGACGGCAACGGCGTCGTCTGGTACGTCCGCAACGGCGAGATCGTCCGGGTCGGCAACCGCAGCCAGGGCTGGTCGACCGCCATCGTGGACCTGCCGGTGGCCTACACGGAGGACATCGAGCGGGTCCAGGACATCATCCGCGGCGCGATGCAGGAGCTGGACGACGACCCGGCCTGGCGGGACCGGCTGGTCGAGGTCCCGACCGTGGCCGGTATCGAGCAGATCACCGGCACCACCATCACCGTCCGGGTCATCGCCAAGTGCCTGCCCAACGAGAACCTCCCCGTCCAGCGCGAGATCCGCGAGCGGGTCAAGGCGGCCTTCGACGCGAACGGGGTCAAGGCACCCATCACCTTCCCGCCGTACGGCGGCGGCCCGGTCGCGCCCAAGGCACCGGGAGCCTAGCTGTACGGACCTGGGCGCCGACCCACCCTTGCAACCCGTTACATGCACTCCCTACAGTGCGGCCCGGGACTCCATCGGTGTCGGCAACGAGCGAAGGGAGGTCCCGGTCGTGGCGATGACGATCAGGGACATCGCTCGTGAAGCCGGCGTTTCCACAGCAACGGTGTCGCGGGCGCTGCGCGGGCTGCCCAACGTCGACCCCACGACCCGCCATCACGTGATGAGCGTCGCCGAGCGGATGGACTACGTCCTCTCTCCGACCGGCTCGCGACTGGCGACCGGGCGGACGGGGGCCATCGCGGTCATCACGCCGTTCGTCTCGCGGTGGTACTTCGCGACCGTGCTCACCGGCGCCGAGCGGGTCTTCCACCAGGCCGACCTGGACCTGCTCCTGTTCGGCACGGGCGACCCGGGCGAGCCCCACCGCGTCCCCCCGCACCGCCGCCTGCGCCACCGCGCCGACGGCTTCCTGGTGCTGAGCCTGGACCCGGACAGCGCCGACGTCGCCGGGCTCTTCGACCTCGACCTGCCGGTGGTGCTGATCGGGACCACCTCGCCCCGGGCGGTCGCCACCGTCGTGGACGACCAGGCCGGCGCGCGGATGGCGACCCAGCACCTGCTCGACCTCGGGCACCGGGACATCGCCCTCATGTCTGGACGCGAGCTGCCCAGCCCGTTCACCCCGGACCACGACCGCTACCAGGGCTTCCTGCAGGCCATGCACGGTGCGGGTCTCGAGCCCGACCCGCGCCTGGTGGCGTACGGCTCGTTCACCATCGCCGGCGGCGAAGCGACGATGGAGCAGCTCCTGCGCGGGCCCAAGGTCCCGTCCGCGGTCTTCGCGATCTCGGACGAGATGGCCTTCGGTGCCATGCGGGCGATGCAGCGGCACGGCCTCACCCCCGGCCGGGAGGTATCGATCGTCGGCTACGACGGCCACGAGCTCTCCGACCTGCTCGGCCTGACCACGGTCGTACAACCGGTGGCTCAGCTCGGCGTCCGCGGGGCCCAGCTGATGCTGGACCTGCTGGTCGATCCCAGCCTGCCGGTCCGGCACGTCAACTTCCCGATCGAGCTCGCGGTCCGGGCCTCGACCGGCCCGCCGCTCGCCTGGGACAAGACCACTCGCGGGTCGTGGTGAGCGCGCCGACGTTCTACGACGAGGTCGGGGGGCACGAGACGTTCGTCCGCCTGGTGCACCGCTTCTACCAGGGCGTGGCCGGCGACGCTCCGCTCCGTGCTCTCTACCCCGAGCCCGAGCTCGAGGACGCCGAGCAGCGGCTGCTGCTGTTCCTCGAGCAGTACTGGGGGGGCCCGACGACGTACAGCGACCAGCGCGGTCACCCGCGCCTGCGGATGCGCCACGCACCCTTCGTCGTCACCCCCGAGCAACGCGACCGCTGGCTCACCCACATGAAGGTCGCCGTCGACGAGCTGGGACTGCCCGAGCCCCAGCACGCTCAGCTCTGGGACTACCTCGAGCGCGCGGCGTACGCGATGGTCAACAGCTTCGGCTGACCGGTCACGACCCCCCGGCGCCATCCCGGCGCTCGACGACGCGGTGCACGTGCGCCTCCCAGGGGCGCAGCGTCACCCGCCGGGCGATCGCAGCCGGCTCCGGGTAGTTGCCGATCAGGAGCTCCGCGCCGGTCCAGCGCTCGGCCTCGGGCACCTCGACCGTGATCGGATCGCTCGAGAAGTTCGCCAGCACAAGGAGATTGGTCGTCTCGAGCCGTCGGGTGAAGGCGTAGACCTGCTCATGCTCGGGCAGCAGCATCGTGAAGTCCCCGAGAGCCACGGCCGGCTCGTCGTGACGCAGCCGGATCAGCCGCCGGTAGTGATGGAAGACCGAGCCGGGGTCGGCGACGGCGGCCGCCGCGTTGACGGTGGGGTACGTCGGGTTGAGCTGCAGCCACGGCGTCCCCGTCGTGAAGCCGGCGTTCACCGAGTCGTCCCACGGCATCGGCGTCCGGGCGTTGTCCCGGCCCATCGTCCGCAGCGAGGCCAGGACGGCGTCGGGGTCGGCGCCGGCCGACACCGCCGCCGCGTAGTGGTTCAGCGACTCGATGTCGCGCAGGTCCTCGATCCCCGCGAACGCCGTGTTCGTCAGGCCCAGCTCCTCGCCCTGGTAGACGTACGGCGTGCCGCGATGCAGGTGCAGCACGGTGCCGAGCAGCTTGGCCGACTGGACCCGGAACTCTCCGTCGTCGCCGTACCGCGACACGGCCCGGGGCTGGTCGTGGTTGTTCCAGTAGAGGCTGTTCCAGCCGGTGGCGGCCAGGCCGGCCTGCCAGCGCCCGAGGCTCGCCTTGAGGTCGACCAGGTGCAGCGGGTGGACGTCCCACTTGGAGTCGCCCTGGTCCAGCCCGACGTGCTCGAACTGGAAGACCATGTCGACCTCGCCCCGGCCCGGGTCGGTGAACAGCACGGCCTGGTCGATCGTGACGCCCGGCATCTCGCCGACCGTCATGACCGGGCCCGGCCGGCCGGCCAGCACCTCTTCGTGCAGCTCGTGCAGGAACTCGTGGATGCGTGGCCCGCAGATGAAGTGCGGCCATCCGTCCCCGAGCAGCCCGCCGGCGCGGACGGCCCCATCGGGCAGCGAGCCGTCGTCGGCCACCGCCTTGGAGATCATGTTGATGACGTCCATCCGGAAGCCGTCGACCCCGCGGTCGAGCCACCAGCGCAACATCTCGTAGATCGCCTGCCGCACGGCCGGGTTCTCCCAGTTCAGGTCCGGCTGCTTGCGCGAGAACAGGTGCAGGTAGTACTCCCCGGACGTCTCGTCCAGCTCCCAGGCCGACCCGGAGAAGAACGACTCCCAGTTGGTCGGCTCGGCTCCCGGCTGGCCCGGCTGCAGGCCCGCACGGGGCGGCCGCCACCAGTACCAGTCCCGCTTCGGGTCGTCCGGCCCGGACCGCGACGCGACGAACCAGGGGTGCTCGTCGGAGGTGTGGTTCACCACCACGTCCATCACGATCCTGATGCCGCGCTCGTGCGCGCCCGCCACCAGCGCGTCGAAGTCGGCGAGCGTGCCGTACGCCGGGTCGATTCCTTGGTAGTCGCTGATGTCGTAGCCGTTGTCGTCCTGCGGCGAGGGATAGAGCGGTGACAGCCACAGAGCGTCGACGCCCAGCTCGGCGAGGTAGTCGAGCCGCGCGATGATCCCCGGCAGGTCGCCGATGCCGTCACCGTCGGTGTCGGCGAAGCTGCGGGGGTAGATCTGGTAGACCACGGCGTCGCGCCACCAGGCGGCATCGGCGGGAGCTGTCACCTGTCCATCCAACCAGCACGATGACAGCCCCGTTACAAACTCGTGACCAGGTTGGCCTTGCTCAGGCGAGCGCCTAGAACAACGATGTCAACGGTTTCATGCTGGTGTCGGCGAGATGGCCGGCGATCGGCATAAATGTGTCATCGACTCAAGAAGCACGATCCAGAAACAGGGAGAACTGATGAGGCTACGCACGAGGCAGCGGCAAGGGATCGCCCTGGTGGCCGCTGGAGTCGCAGGGGCCATGCTCCTCGCCGCGTGTGGGGGAAGCAGCGGCGGTAGCAAGTCTGCGTCGTCCGGTGGCGGGCGCGGCCCGATCACCTACGTCCAGGGCAAGGACAACAGCAACGTCATCGCTCCGCTCGTCGCGCAGTGGAACTCCGCGCACCCGACCGAGAAGGTCACCTTCAAGGAGCAGACCGACTCCGCGGACCAGCAGCACGACGACGACGTGCAGCACTTCCAGGCCAAGGACCCGAGCTACGACGTGGTCTCCGTCGACGTCGTCTGGACGGCGGAGTTCGCCGCCAAGGGCTGGTTGCAGCCGCTGACCGGTCAGTACGCGCTGCCGACCACCGGCTTCCTCGACGGCCCGGTCAAGGCCGCGACGTACAACGGCAAGCTGTTCGCCGCGCCGGTCACGAGTGACGGCGGCATGCTGTACTACCGCTCCGACCTGGTGAAGACGCCGCCGAAGACGCTCGACGAGATGTGGCAGGACTGCTCCATCGCGCGAGCGCACAAGATGGACTGCTACGCCGGCCAGTTCACCAAGTACGAGGGCCTGACGGTGAACGCCGCCGAGGCGATCAACACCCAGGGCGGCGAGGTCGTCAAGTCCGACGGCATCACCCCCGACGTGACCTCGGCCAAGGCCGTCGCCGGCATCCAGATGCTCGCCGACCACTACAAGAACGGCGACATCCCCAAGGCAGCGATCACGTACCAGGAGGAGCAGGGCCGCCAGTCGTTCGAGGCCGGCAAGCTGCTCTTCCTGCGCAACTGGCCGTACGTCTACAGCCTGGCCAAGACCGACGCCAGCTCGAAGATCAAGAACTCGTTCGGCGTCGCACCTCTGCCGGGCGTGTCCGGTCCTGGCGCCTCGTCCCTCGGCGGTCACAGCGCCGGAATGAGCGTCTACTCCAAGCACAAGCTGACGGCGCTGGACTTCATGAAGTACCTCGACAGCCCGGACATCCAGAAGAACTACTTCGTGTCCAAGGCTTCCAACGCCTCCGTCCTCGCGTCGGTCTACGACGACGCGGCGCTGGTCGCCAAGTTCCCGTACCTGCCGACCCTGAAGGTGTCCATCGCCGGCGCGGTCCCGCGTCCGGTCTCGCCGTACTACCCCGCCGTCACCAAGGCCATCGAGGACAATGCGTACTCGGCCATCAAGGGTGACGTCCCGGTCGCGACGGCCATGAAGAACATGTCGGACGCGATCACGGCTGCCGCTTCAGGCTCCTGATCCGGCCGCGGGTCGACGTAGCCATCAGGCTGCGGTAGACCAAGACTCGACAGATTGTGCCTGGGGGGCTGGGCGACCAGCCCGGCCCCCCTCGGCACGCCTGCCGGTCAGGTCGTAACTCCAAGGCACCACCTCTCATCCGGCACCACCGCCCGGGTTTTCGTGAGGAGCCCGGGGCGGGCAACCAGGAGGCACGATGACAGCCGAGGCGGGGATGGCGGTCGGCGAGACCGCAGCAGCCAACGACCCCACACCACAGAAGCTCCGCAAGCACAGCAGCGTCAACCCGGGTCAGGGCCGCCGAGCGGCGATCCTGGTCATCCCCACCTTGATCCTGCTCGGCGTGGTGATCGTCTACCCGATCATCAGCGCCGTGTTCCTGTCGTTCACCAAGGACGCCGGCCTGGACAAGGCGACCGGGACCTTCGTCAGCGGCGGCAGTGCCGGCTTCTCGAACTACACCCACTGGCTCCTGCAGCAGTGCAACTCGGCCACGGGTCACGTCAGCTGCCCGCCCGGCACGACGGGCTCGCAGTTCTACGGCGCGGTCTTCGTGACGTTCTTCTTCACCGTCGTCTCCGTCGCGATCGAGGTCGTGCTCGGGCTCTGGATGGCCACGGTCATGAACCGCAACTTCCGGGGCCGCTCGCTGCTCCGTGCGGCCGTCCTGGTGCCGTGGGCGATCCCGACGGCCGTGACCGCCAAGCTGTTCTACTTCATCTTCGCCTACGACGGCATCGCCAACCACCTCCTCCACGCGCACATCCTGTGGACCGGTGACGCGTGGCCGGCGCGGTTCGCCATCATCTCGGCCGACGTGTGGAAGACCACGCCGTTCATGGCCCTGCTGATCCTGGCCGGACTGCAGGTCATCCCGGCCGAGGTCTACGAGGCGGGCTCGATCGACGGCGCCAGCAAGTGGCAGCAGTTCCGGCTGATCACGCTCCCGCTGGTCCGGACCGCGCTCATGGTCGCGATCCTCTTCCGCACCCTCGACGTGCTGCGGATCTTCGACCTGCCGTGGATCCTCACCGGCGGCGGCGGCGGCACCGGGCACGCGACCACGACCCTGTCCATCCTGGTGATCCAGCAGCTCCGGGCGGGCACGCACAGCGCGGCCGCCCTGTCCACCATCACCTTCCTCATCATCTTCATCGTCGCCTTCATCTTCGTCCGGTTCCTCGGCGCCAACGTCGCGTCCAACCCGAACAAGAAGAAGAAGCGCCGGGCGAAGGATGCCGACCCCGTCGAAGCGGAGGCGATCTGACATGACTGCAGTCACCTCGACCGCACCCACCGGCACGACGACCGGAGGTCAGGAGTACAAGGTCAAGTCCGAGACGGGCAAGACCGTGCGCACCTACATCGGTGTCGCCGTCATCATCATCTGGGGCCTCGCGCCGTTCTACTGGATGGTCGTCACGGCGTTCCGCAACGTGGGCTTCACGTTCGACACCTCGCCGTTCCCGACCCACGTCACGCTGGACAACTTCAAGACGGCGTTCAGCACCAACCGGGGCAACCACTTCGCCCGGGCCCTGGTCAACAGCATCGGCATCGGCATCGTGGTGACGATCTTCGCCCTGGTGGTGGGAGTCTTCGCGGCGTACGCGCTGGCCCGGCTGCAGTTCCCTGGCAAGTTCCTCGTCCTGGGCTTCATCCTCGGTGCGTCGATGTTCCCCGGCGTGGCCCTGGTGACGCCGCTGTTCTCGCTGTTCACCAACCTCGGCTGGCTGACCGGCGCGAACTACCAGGCGCTGATCATCCCTGACATCTCCTTCGCGTTGCCGTTGACGATCTATACGTTGACGGCGTTCTTCGGGGAGATGCCGTGGGACCTGGAGGAGGCCGCCCGGATCGACGGCTGCACCCAGGGGCAGGCCTTCCGCAAGGTCATCCTGCCGCTGGCCGTCCCGGGCCTGTTCACGACCGCGATCCTGGCCTTCATCGCCTCCTGGAACGAGTTCCTCCTGGCCAGCCAGTTCGCGACCGCGAAGACCCAGCCGGTCACCGTGGCCATCGCGTCGTTCGCCGGCGCGCAACCACACCAGGTGCCCTACACCGCCGTCATGGCGGCCGGCACCGTCGTGACCATCCCCATGGTGTTCATGGTCCTGGCGTTCCAGAAGCGGATCGTCTCCGGCCTGACCGCCGGCGGCGTGAAGGGCTAGCCCGCCCGCACCAGCGGACGTCCGGCAACCTCGGCTCTCGCGCCAGGTTGCCGGACGTTCTGCGTACGCCGTCCACCTCGCCCGTCCGGGACAGGAGATCCAGGCAGTGGCCCAGCCGCGGAACAAGAAGAAGAAGCAGCCGATGAACCCGGTGGCCAAGGCCCAGCGGCTCGACGTCGTCATCGGCATCCTGGGCTTCTTCACCTTCGCCGCGTTCGTCTCCGCGGCGTACGCCGAGATCCGCGGCGAGGACGCCCTCACGGAGGCGCTCATCCTGCTGCTCTTCGTCCTGGGCCTGGGCTGGGCGATCAAGACCCGCCGCGACATGCGGCTCTGACCAAACCCTGAAAGGGCTGGCACACATGACGATTCCTTGGTGGCGTCACGCTGTCATCTACCAGGTCTACCCGCGCTCCTGGGCCGACGCCGACGGCGACGGCCTCGGCGACCTGCCCGGCATCACGTCGCGGCTCCCCCACCTGGCCGAGCTCGGCGTGGACGCCATCTGGTGCTCGCCGTTCTACACCTCGCCGCAGAACGACGCCGGGTACGACGTCGCCGACTACCGCGACATCGACCCGATCTTCGGGACGCTGTCCGACGCGGACGACCTGGTCGCCCGGGCCCACGAGCAGGGCATCAAGGTCCTGATCGACCTGGTGCCGAACCACACGTCGTCCGAGCACGTGTGGTTCCAGGCGGCGCTGGCGGCCGGCCCGGGCAGCCGCGAGCGGGCGCGCTACCTGTTCCGCGACGGCAAGGGGGCCGGCGGCGAGCAGCCACCGAACGACTGGGTCAGCGTCTTCGGCGGTCCGGGCTGGACCCGGGTCACCGAGGCGGACGGCTCGCCGGGCCAGTGGTACCTGCACCTCTTCGACGTCACGCAGCCCGACCTGGACTGGACCAACGAGGAGGTCCGGCAGGAGTTCGACGACGTCCTGCGGTTCTGGCTGGACCGGGGCATCGACGGCTTCCGGGTCGACGTCGCCCACGGCCTGGCCAAGGAGGACGGGCTGCCCGACTACCCGACGATGCTCGAGTGGCTCGCGGACCCCGACCCCCTGGTGCACCCGCACCCGCCGATGTGGGACCAGGACGGCGTCCACGAGATCTACCAGCGCTGGCGCAAGATCCTGGACAGCTACGACGGCGACCGGATCCTGGTGGCCGAGGCCTGGGTGCAGCCGTCGGACCGGCTCGCGGCGTACGTCCGCGAGGACGAGATGCACCAGGCCTTCAACTTCGACTATCTCAAGGCCGACTGGGACGCGACCCAGCTGCGCCAGGTCATCGACGACTCGCTCGAGGCCGGCGAGCTGGTGGGAGCCCCGACGACCTGGGTGCTGAGCAACCATGACGTGGTGCGGCACCCCACGCGCTACGGTCTCCCGGCCGGAGTGACCTGGCGGCACGGCGTCGGCATCGACGACCCGCAGCCGGACGAGGCCGCCGGGCTCCGGAAGGCCCGCGCCGCAACGCTGTTGATGCTCGCGCTGCCGGGGTCGGCGTACCTCTACCAGGGCGAGGAGCTCGGACTGCCCGAGCACACGACGCTGCCGGACGACGTACGCCAGGACCCGACCTGGGTGCGCTCGGGTCATCGGAGCCGGGGCCGGGACGGCTGCCGCGTGCCGGTGCCGTGGACGGCGGCCGACGGTCGCGGGCCGTCGTACGGCTTCAACGACGGGACGGCGTCCTGGCTGCCGCAGCCGGAGTCGTTCGCGCGCTACGCGCTCGATGGGCAGCGTGGGGTCGAGGGCTCGACGTACGAGCTCTATCGGGCGGCCCTGCGGCTGCGCCGCGACCACGGCCTGGGCGTCGGTGAGCTGACCTGGGACGACACGACGCCCGCCGGGGTGCTGAGGGCGTCCAACCGGGACGTGCTGGTGGTGGCCAACCTCGGTACCGAGCCGGTGGCGCTGCCGGACGCCGAGGTGCTGGCGGCCAGCGGCGACCTCACGTCCGAGGGACACCTCCCCCCGGACACGACGGTCTGGCTGAGCGCTGGCTAGATGAGCGCTGGCTAGATGAGCGCGGCGCGCACCAGGACGTGACCCCGGCTGGTGGACAGCCGCCACCAGGGTCCGGCCTGGCGCACCGCGACCGGCTCCTGCGGGTCCAGGAAGCCCAGGGCGTCGGCGGCATAGGCCGCACCGGCAGCGATGCCCGCCATGCCGGGCAGGTCGCGGCCCCAGACCGCCCCCCGGACCTGAGCGATGACGTGACCGCCGACGGCCTCGGGCAGGGCCGCCGCGATCTCCTCGATCCCGGCTCGAGCCGCGGTGGTCAGATCGGCCGGGTCGAGCGCCGTCCGGAGCTCCCAGCCGGCGCGCGGTGGTGAGACACCCGCCCACCCGGCATCGGTGACCCGCATCGGGGGCACCGGCAGGGCGCTCTCCCCCGCCCCCGCGGCCGCGAACCGGTCGCCCAGCGCCGCGAGCGGCACGGTCGCGTCCAGACTCGCGTCGGCCGCGAGCGCGAGCGTGCGCAGGCCCAGCACGGTGGGACCGGGCCCACCGTGGACCGGTGAGACATAGGCCGCGAGCACGCGCCCGCCGGCCATCAGCCGCGCGGCGCCCTCCGGGTCGACCCGGCGAGCACGGGCGACATACGTCGCCAGGTCGCGATGGGTCTCCGGGTCGGCCAGGGTGAGGTTCATCGGCGCCAGCGCATCTGCACCGGCTCCCCCGTCCACTGCTGAAGTCGTTGCAGCTCAACCGGGTCGAGCCGTCGCGGCCGACCCGCCTGGAGGTCGAACATGACGAGCGTGGTCTCGGCCCGGGCGTAGGGCGGCGAGTCGTCGTCGGGCTCGCGCACCTCGTAGCCCAGCTCGATGGTCGCGCCGGCCAGCTTGCTCACCCAGAGGTCGATGGCGATCGGCTCGACCCGGAAGTCGAGCTGGCGCAGGTACTCGACCTCGGTGCGGGCGACCAACACCCCGCTCTCCAGGACCGGGGTGTCCCGGGGGTCGTCCCAGGCGGTGAACGCCTGGACCCGGGCCTCCTCGAGCAGGCGGACGATCTGCACGTTGTTGATGTGGCGGTAGACGTCCATGTCCGACCAGCGCATGGGCACGAGGGTGCGGTACGACGGCATGGCACCCATGCTGCCGCATCCGTAGCGTGGGGCCGTGCAGACCATGACGCCAGGAGCGATGGCCCAGCTGACCGACTGGCGCCGGCAGGTCGCCGAGCTCTACGCCGCCGTCCGGGCCGAGAGCGACCCGGCGGCCGGCCACCAGGTGTGGCGGCGCGGGCGGGACCACCTGCTGGCCACCCACCCGCAGAGCCCGGTGAAGCCGGACGACCCCTTGCGCGAGACGGGCATCCCGGTCTGGCCCTACGACCCGTCCCTGCGCTGGGAGCTCGAGGTGCAGCCGGCCGAGGACGTCCTGCGGGAGATGGACTCGGCCAACGACGGCTCGATCCGGATGCGCCGGATCGGGCAGGTGGAGCTGCCCCATCCGATCAGCGGGACGCTCGACCTGTGGTGGTTCGAGCAGTACGGCGGCGGGCTCTTCGTCCCCCTGCGCGACGGGACCGCGGGGACCACGACGTACGGCGCGGGGCGCTACCTGCTGGACACGGCCAAGGGCGCGGACCTCGGCGGCAGCTGGGCCGGCGGCGATGCCCACGGGAGCGACGGCAGCCCCGGCCGCGTCGTGGTCGACCTGAACTTCGCCTACCACCCGTCCTGTCGCTATGACGAGCGATGGCAGTGCCCGTTGGCACCACCTGGCAACACCCTGTTGGCCAAGGTCGAGGCGGGAGAACGGATCTCGGCCTCCTGAGGCCCGACGGGCGGCCTCGTCAGAGACCGAGGTCGCGGCCGATGATCTCCTTCATGATCTCGTTCGACCCGGCCCAGATCTTCGTGACGCGGGCGTCCCGCCAGGCCCGCGCGACCCGGTACTCGTTCATGTAGCCGTAGCCGCCGTAGAGCTGCACGCAGGCGTCCAGGATGTCGTTCTGCACCTGGGCCGACCACCACTTCGCCTTGGCCGCGTCGACGGCCGAGAGCGCGCCGGCGCAGTGGGCCACGATGCACTGGTCGACGAACGCCTGCGTGACGTCGGCCTGGGTGACCAGCTCGGCGACGCGGAACTTGTTGTACTGGAACGATCCCACCGACTTGCCGAACGCCTTGCGTTCCTTCACGTAGTCGATGGTCTCCTCGAGGATGCCCCGCGCGTGGGCGATGTTGTTGACCGCGGCGCCGATCCGCTCCTGCACCAGGTTGTCCATCATGTGCGCGAAGCCCTTGTCCACCTCGCCCACCACGTTGTCGAGCGGCACCCGGACGTCGGTGAAGAACAGCTCGGCGGTGTCGGCCTCGTCCTGGCCGACCTTGTCGAGCTTGCGGCCGCGGCTGAATCCGGGCATGCCCTCCTCGATGGCCATCAGGGTGATGCCCTTGGACCGCTTGGTCGGGTCGGTGCGCACCGCCACGAGCACCAGGTCGGCGCTGTAACCGTTGGTGATGAACGTCTTCGAGCCGTTCACCACGTACGCGTCGCCGTCCAGCACCGCGGTGGTCTTGAGGTTCGCGAGGTCGCTCCCGCCGCTGGGCTCGGTCATGCCGATGGCCGTCCAGAGCTCGCCGGTGCAGAAGCGCGGCAACCAGCGCTCCCGTTGCTCGGGTGTCGTGAGCTCCACCAGGTAGGGCGCCACGACGTCGGAGTGGATGCCCATGCAGGACGACAGGGCGGCCGAGGCCCGGGCCAGCTCCTCGCCGACGACGGCCACGAACCGCCAGTCGGTGACCCCTCCGCCGCCGTACTCCTCCGGGATGGTCAGCCCGAGGAGCCCCTGCTTGCCGGCCTCGATCCACAGGTCCCGCGGGAAGGCCTTGGCCTCGACGAACTCCGGCCAGCGCGGCAGGACGCTGCGGGCCAGGAACTCCTTCACGGAGGCGCGGAGGGCGTCGTGCTCGGGCTCGAAGATCGTCCGCTGCACGTGCTCTCCTCGCCAGGTGGGGCAACGCTAGGGTGGTGTTGACTAAGCGCCTGCTTACCAGCCTCCGTGCTGGTCCCCGCACTGTCAAGGAGGCAGCAGTGGACGCGCCCGACCCGCGGTCCGGCCCGCCGCCGGAGGCCGCGCTCGCCGACCTCGTGGACGTCCTGGACATCAGCCCGCTCGACCTTGCGGCCGGCGACGGCGACCACTACCGGTTCGTCGGGCGCAGCCAGCCGCAGCCCCACGGCCGGGCGTACGGCGGCCAGGTGATCGCCCAGGCGCTGGTCGCTGCCGGGCGGTCGGTGCCCGCCGACCGCGCACCGCACTCGATGCACGGCTACTTCCTGCGCCCGGGCGACAGCAACGAGCCGATCGAGTTCAGCGTGGAGCGGCTGCGGGACGGCAACTCGTTCTCGGCCCGCCGAACGCACGCCTTGCAGCGAGGCGTGCCGATCCTGTCGATGATCGCGTCGTTCCAGAGCCCGGCCGACGGGCTCGAGCACCACGAGCCGATGCCGGACCTGCCCTCGCCGGAGGAGCTGACGCCGATGCGCGACCTGCTGGCCCGGATCGACAGCCCGATCGCCCGGGCCTGGCAGGAGACCCGGCCGATCGACCTGCGCCACGTCGAGCCGCCGATCTACCTCACTCCGGACCCGAGTCCCCAACCGCACCAGGCGGTCTGGATGCGCCCGTACGGCGCCCTGCCGGACGACCCGCTGCTGCACGCGGCGGTGCTGGCGTACGCCTCGGACTACTCGATCCTGGAGTCCGCTCTGCGGGCCCACGGCCTCGCGTGGAGCGACCGGCGGCTGCGGCCGGCGTCACTGGACCACGCCATGTGGTTCCACCGGCCGGTGCGCGCGGACCAGTGGATCGTCTACGTCACGGAGAGCCCATCGGCCCACGGCGGCCGCGCCCTGGGCATCGGGCGGATGTACACCCAGGACGGCGTCCACGTCGCGACGGTGGGCCAGGAGGGCATGCTGCGGATCAAGGACGCACCGTCGTGACCGGACCGGTCCGCGCGCTCGTCGTCGACTACGGCGGGGTGCTGACGGTGCCGATCAAGGAAGCGTTCGACGCCTGGCTCGACGGCGAGGGCATCGAGCGCGAGTCCTTCCGCGAGCTGTTGGAGGAGTGGCGGGACACCTCCGACAACGCCATGCACCGGTTGGAGACCGGCGCGATCACCGGTGCGGTGTTCGCGGACGAGATGGTCGGCCGGCTGCGGCGGGTCGACGGCGAGGCAGTCCTGCCGGACCGGCTGATCGAGCGCATCTTCGCCGGCCTGGTCCTGGACCGGGACGCGCTGGTGATGCTGCGGGCGGCGCGCTCGGCCGGGTTGCTGACCGCACTTCTGTCGAACAGCTGGGACATGGAGTACCCCTGGGTCGACCTCGACCCGCTGCTGGACGTCCGGATCGTGAGCGGTGACGTGGGGTTGCGCAAGCCCGACCCGGCGATCTACCGGCTGGCGAGCCAGCGGCTGGGCGTCCCGCTCGAGGAGTGCGCCTTCGTGGACGACCTGGAGCCGAACGTCGTTGCGGCACAGGCGCTCGGGATGCACGCAGTGCTGCACACCGACCTGCCGTCGACCCTGACGGCGTTGACTGCCGCCGTACCCGCGCTCGCGGCGTACCTCCCGCATGACCTGACTGCCTCAGGAGGCTGACGTGTCGGATCTGACTGCTGACCCCGGGGGCCGGAGCGGCCCGTCGGCCGATGGCGCTGCCGCGACGACGGGCGGCGGGGTCGCCCTGGTCACGGGAGCGGCGCGCGGGATCGGGGCCGCCACCGCCTTCCGGCTCGCCCGCGACGGCTTTGCCGTGGGCGTGCTGGATCTGGAGGCATCTTCCTGCGCGGCAACGGTCTCCGCCATCGAGGGCGCGGGTGGCAAGGCGATGGCTCTCGGCGCGGACGTCGGCGATGCGGAGCAGGTCGGCGAGGCGGTCGCGCGGCTGGTCGAGGGGTTGGGCGCCCCGACCGTGCTGGTGAACAACGCCGGGATCACCCGCGACAACTTGCTGTTCAAGATGACCGAGGAGGACTGGGACGCGGTCCTGCGGACGCACCTGCGCGGCGCGTTCCTGGTGAGCAAGGCGGTCCAGGGGTTCATGACCGAGGCCAAGTGGGGCCGCATCGTCAACCTGTCGAGCACCTCGGCGCTGGGCAACCGGGGGCAGGCGAACTACGCCGCGGCCAAGGCCGGGATGCAGGGATTCACCAAGACCCTGGCGATCGAGCTCGGGCCGTTCGGCGTCACGGTCAACGCGATCGCTCCCGGGTTCATCGCGACCGAGATGACGGCCGCGACGGCCGCGCGGCTCAAGATGTCGGTCGAGGACTTCCACACGGCCGCGTCGGCCGAGATCCCGCTGCGCCGGGTCGGGCAGCCCGAGGACATCGCCGGTGTCGTGTCGTTCCTGGTCGGCCCGGACGCGTCGTACGTCAGCGGGCAGGTCGTGTACGTCGCCGGCGGGCCGAGGGCCTGAGCGCCCCCGCTCGCGATGACCGCCGCTGAGCAGGCCGGCCGGCCGGCCGCCGTCGACCGGCTGCTCGCCGCTGCCGCGGAAGCCTTCGCCGACAAGGGTTTCCACGCCACCACGACCCGGGACATCGCGGCGCGGGTCGGGCTCAGCCCGGCCGGGGTCTACGTGCACTTCGGGTCGAAGGAGGAGCTGCTGTTCGAGCTCAGCCTGGTGGGTCACCGCGCGGCTCTGGACGTGGTCAGCCTCGCTTCGGGTGATCGCGGTGCAACTGACGGAGCCGACCCGGCGGCCCGGCTCCAGGCGGTGGTGAGCGCGTTCGCCGTCTGGCACGCCCAGCACCGGCGTACGGCCCGGGTCGTCCAGTACGAGCTGGCGGCGCTGACGCCCGGGCACCGGGAGGCCATCGTCGAGCTGCGGCGCGAGATCCAGGCCCGGGTGCGCTCCCTGCTCGAGGCCGGGGTCGCCGCGGGCGCGTTCGTGGTCCCCGATGTGCCCGGCACCGCGCTGGCCCTGCTGTCGCTCGCGGTCGACGTGGCCCGGTGGTACCGCCCGGACGGGCCGCGCTCCCCCGAGGACATCGGCGCGCTCTACGCCGACCTGGCGCTGCGGATGGTCACCGCTCGCTGAGCCGGGTCAGTCGCGGGTGAGCTTGCGGTAGGTGACCCGGTGCGGGCGGGCCGCCTCGAGGCCGAGCCGCTCGACCTTGTTCTTCTCGTAGGAGTCGAAGTTGCCCTCGAACCAGAACCACTTGGCCGGGTTCTCCTCGTCGCCCTCGTAGGCCAGGATGTGCGTCACCACCCGGTCCAGGAACCAGCGGTCGTGGCTGATCACCACGGCGCAGCCCGGGAACTCGAGCAGGCCGTTCTCCAGGCTGCCGAGGGTCTCGACGTCCAGGTCGTTCGTCGGCTCGTCGAGCAGCAGCAGGTTGCCGCCGATCTTGAGGGTCAGCGCGAGGTTCAGCCGGTTGCGCTCGCCGCCGGACAGCACGCCGGCCCGCTTCTGCTGGTCCGGGCCCTTGAAGCCGAAGCTGCCGACGTACGCGCGCGACGGGATCTCGGTGTTGCCGACCTTGATGTAGTCCAGGCCGTCGGACACGGTCTCCCAGACGTTCTTCTTCGGGTCCAGCCCGCCGCGGCCCTGGTCGACGTAGGAGATCAGCACGGTGTCGCCGACGCGGACCTCTCCGTCGTCCGGCTTCTCCAGCCCGACGACGGTCTTGAACAGGGTGGTCTTGCCGACGCCGTTGGGGCCGATGACGCCGACGATGCCGTTCTTGGGCAGCGTGAACGACAGCCCGTCGATGAGCACCCGGTCGCCGAAGCCCTTGGTCAGGTCGTTGGTCTCGATCACCAGGTTGCCCAGGCGCGGGCCCATCGGGATCTGGATCTCCTCGAAGTCGAGCTTCCTGGTGCGCTCGGCCTCCGCCGCCATCTCCTCGTACCGCTGCAGGCGGGCCCGCGACTTGGTCTGCCGGCCCTTGGCGTTGGACCGGACCCACTCCAGCTCCTCGCGCAGCCGCTTCTGCAGCTTGGCGTCCTTGCGACCGGAGACCTCCAGCCGCTCGGCCTTCTTCTCCAGGTACGTCGAGTAGTTGCCCTCGTACGGGTAGGCCCGGCCGCGGTCCAGCTCGAGGATCCACTGGGCGACGTTGTCCAGGAAGTACCGGTCGTGGGTCACGGCCAGCACCGCGCCGGCGTACGTCGCGAGGTGCTGCTCCAGCCACTGCACGCTCTCGGCGTCCAGGTGGTTCGTCGGCTCGTCGAGCAGCAGCAGGTCGGGCTTCTGCAGGAGCAGCTTGCACAGGGCGACCCGGCGGCGCTCGCCACCCGAGAGCACCGTCACGTCGGCGTCCGGCGGCGGACAGCGCAGGGCGTCCATGGCCTGCTCCAGCTGGGAGTCCAGGTCCCAGGCGTCCGCGGCGTCGATGGCCTCCTGCAGCGTGCCCATCTCGGCCATCAGCTCGTCCGAGTAGTCCTCGGCCATCTGCGACCGCGATCTCGTTGTACCGGTCGAGCTTGCCCTTGATCTCGCCGACGCCCTCCTCGACGTTGCCGAGCACGGTCTTCGCCTCGTTGAGCGGAGGCTCCTGCTGCAGGATGCCCACCGAGTAGCCCGGGGTCAGCCGGGCCTCGCCGTTGGAGGCGTAGTCCAGACCGGCCATGATCCGCAGGACGGTCGACTTGCCCGCGCCGTTCGGCCCGACGACGCCGATCTTGGCGCCCGGGTAGAAGGACAGCGTGACGTCGTCGAGGATCAGCTTCTCGCCGTGGGCCTTGCGGGCCTTCTGCATGACGTAGATGAACTCTGGCACTGCCCCAGGCTATCGGCCGCTGAGCACGCCCTCCGGCCACGCGACCCCGCACCCGGGGTGGCCCGGCCTGCGGTTCCGGGTCCGAACCTGCCCGCTGAGGGTCGGGTCGGACCCCGGAACGCCGGCCCTACGCCGCTCCACGGGTCGTGGCCGGCTCACCGCAGCCCGCGTCGGCCGCGTCCGGCCCGAGAGCCTGCTCGAGCGGCTGGTCGAGCGGCTCGTCGCCGACGTCGTTCCCGCCCGGATAGACCGTCAGCGGCCCCGCCGCCAGGGCGAGCTCGCGCAGGTCGGAGCCCTCACCCGCCATCGGCGGCACCGGCGACTGCCCGCGCTTGATCCCTCGTGAACGGCGCCTGGCCCCAGCGCAGGTCGTGCCCGACCGAGATCGCGTCGATCGAGACGTCCGTGCCCTTCTTGCCGTCCTCGGTCTCCCACTCGCGGACGACCTGCTTGCCGTAGACCACGACCGGCTGGCCCTTCAGGAGGGACGCCGACACGTTGACGGCCAGGTCACGCCAGCAGGCGACGGAGTACCACGAGGTCACGCCGTCGGTGAACTCCCCCGTCTGCGGATCGCGCCGGCTCGCCGTGCACGCCAGCCTGAACTTCGTGATCCGCACGCCGCCCGCCGTGGCGACCGCCTTGGGCTCGGTCGCGATGTTGCCCCACAGGGTGACGTAGGTCTCGCCCATTTCGGCTCTCCTTGTCTTCAGGTGTCTCCAGGTCCGGCGCTCGCCGGTGTCCCGAAGACTGGCCGCCGGCACCGACGTACGGCAGCGGTCCCAGCACGGCCTGTGGACGGTGGGACTGCGCGACGCATCTGTGGACAGCGAGGGGCTGCGAGCCGGCCCGGCCGGTTCAGACGCGCAGTGGCTGCGGCCTCAGCGCAGGGCGCGGTGCAGCGACTCGCGGGTCTGGCGATGCGCCGCGAGCACGGCGACGACCGGCGCGATGATCCGCTCGCGAGCCACCCGGGTGATCGCAGCGTCCAGCCGGCCGGCCACGCGGGCCCGCCGGGACCGGGCCAGGTTGCCGGCCAGCATCCGCACCGCCAGCCCGACCAGGAAGCCCAGCACCAGCCCTCCGATCAGCAACGCCGTCGGGACCGCGATCGGACCGACGTACGGCGTCCTGATCTTGGGCAGCTTCAGCCAGCTGAAGACACCCAGGACGACCAGCCAGACCAGGCCCAGCAGCGCCAGGGTCGCGAGCAGCCACTGGACGGCGCCCGACCACGGACCACCAGCGCGGCCGGGTCAGCCCGAGGTCGGTCGCCAGCACCGCCTGGTCGAGCGCGTCCGAGACGTCGGCGTCCGGCGGCGCAGCAGCGGCGTGCACCGCGTCGGCCCACGACGAGGGCAGGCCGACCGCTGCCTGGTCGGCGACCTGGCGGGTCGCGAGCGAGACACGGGCCCGCTGTGACGGCGTCGGAGCCGGCAGCGAGCTGCGCCGCAGCTCCAGCTCCAGGCTGGCGGAGCCGCGCGGATCCTTGACGTCGTCCGACCCCGACCGGCTGTGGGTCCCGCCCGATCCGCCCGATCCGCCCGAACCGCCCGAGCCTCCCGACGTCCCGGACCCCCCGGAGCCGGAGCCGCCGCGCGAGCCGAGGCGCAAGCGCCGCAACGGGTCCGGCCGGAATGCCGACGCCCACCGGGTCACCGGCCACCCGCCGGCCGCGAGCGCCCGCCGGCGGTAGTCCTCCTCGATCGCGTCCAGCACGGGGGGTACGCCGGCCGCCTGCGCGAGCGCGTCGACGAGCACCCGCTCCCCTTGCAGCGCACCGGGATCCGCCTCGCGCTCGGCCACCGACCCCTCGAGCGCGGCACCGGCGGAGTCGAGGTCGGCCGCCAGCCGCTCGCGCACCGCCGCACCGGAGTGGACCGCCTCGGAGATCAGCGAACGCAGCTGCGGCACACCGGCACCCGTGAGCGCCGACGTCACCAGCACCTTGTCCACCTCGAGCCCGTCCTCGGCGAGCAGCCGCGCCGAGGTCCCGCCGGCACTCCTCGACGGCCTCGCGGGGCAGCCGGTCGGCGTGGTTCAGGACGACGACGCTGACCGCGTCGTGGCCGGCGAGCGGCCGCAGGTAGCGCTCGTGCAGGGCCGCGTCGGCGTACTTCTGCGGGTCGGTGACCCAGACGAACACGTCGACCAGGTCGAGCAGCCGCTCGACCTCCTCCCGGTGGCCCGGCGAGGTCGAGTCGTAGTCCGGCAGGTCGAGCAGCACCAGTCCCTGCAGCTCGTTCTCCCGGCCGGCGTCGAGGGCCGACTCGCGGGTGATCCGGTGCCGGCTGGGCAGGTGCAGCCAGTCCATCAGGGCGCTCGCACCCTGGGTGCCCCAGATGCAGGCCTCGGTCTCCATCGTCGTCGGGCGGCGGACGCCGACGATCGCCAGCTCGATGCCGGCGATCTGGTTGAAGAGGCTGGACTTGCCGCTGCCGGTCGCACCGGCGAGCGCCACGACGGTGTGGTCGCCGGAGAGGCCGAGCCGCTCGTCGATCCGTCGGACGACGGTCTCGGCCCGCTCGACCGCGGCGGCCGGCATGTGCGGACGGCCCGTCGCCAGAGCGTCGCCCAGCGCGGCCGCCCGGGTCAGGACGTCGGGCGCCTTGGCCCGCCGGCCGAGCCTCATCGGTACGCCGCCGACCGTCGCGCACGGCGGCGTCGAGCTGTCTGCGCCTGGTCCAGGGAGGTCGGGCGCGAGTCGAGCTCCAGGGCGTCGAGCATGTCCTCGAGCCGCTTGCGGTCGCTCTCCAGCAACGCGTCGACCCGGTCCTGCAGCTCCTGGTCGGGCCTTGGCGGCCAGCATCCGCACGGCCTGGTCGCCGAACACCGCCTCCAGCAGCCGTTGCGCCACAACCGCTGTGCCACCTGCGATCCCGACCTCGGCCCCGGTCGAGACCGGCGGTCTGGCTGAACACCACGAGCATCAGCACGACGCCCAGCCCGTTGACGCCGTACGACAGCACGCGCGCGGCCGAGCGGCGCCGGCTGCCCTCCTCGCGCACGAGCTCGAGCGTGTACGCCTGCCAGTCGCGGACCATCCGGTTGACCCGGTCGGTCAGGCCCTCGGCCGGCTGCTCCAGCCCGGGGTTGGCCGCCAGCAGCGCCGACACCCGCGGGGCTCCCGCGCCAGCGCCGGGCCGCGTCCGCGGCGGCCTCCCGGGCCTGAGCGGTCACCAGCGCCGCGACCCCGGTCTGCAGCGCCTCGCCGAGCTCGGCGCTCGGAGCGGGTCGGCCGCGAACGGCCGACACGATCCGGTCGCGGATCCGCCCGACGCCGGCCTCCAGGTTGCGCAGCAGCTCGCCGGTCCCGACGAACTCCTGCCAACGGGCCAGCACCTCGCCGCGCAGCAGCGTGCCGTCGGTCAGCCCGGCGTTCACGGCGCGGGTGGCCGCGTCGTACGCCGCGGCGACCTCGGCCCGCAGCGCGTGCACGCCGTCTCGCTGGGCCTGGGCCGCGCTGACCAGCGTGGTGACCCGGCCGTCCAGCGCCCTCAGCGTGCCGAGCAGGGTACGCCGGACGACCATCGAGCGCGCCTTGGCGTCCCGGGCCAGCGCGGTCAGCCAGGACCGCAGCCGCTCGATCACCCAGTCCGGCAGCCGGTCGTCCTCGAGCGCCGACCTCGGGGATGACGAACATCGGCGCGTTGCCGAGGTCGTGGCGCCGCAGCATGTCGGCCAGGTCGGCCCGGATCTCCTCGATCGCGTCTGGCGGCACCCGGTCGAGCACCATCGCCAGCGACGTGCCGCGTCCGGGCCGCGTCGTGCAGCAGGTCCCACGGCACCGCGTCGGCGTACCGCGCGGCCGTGGTGACGAACAGCCAGAGGTCGGCGGCGGAGAGCAGCTGCCGGGCCAGGGCGCGGTTGCCCTCGACCACCGAGTCGATGTCCGGCGCGTCGAGCAGGGCCAGGCCCGGCCGGCAGCGCGGCCGACGCCACCAGCCGCACCGAGCGCCGGGCATCCTCGCCGCTCCGCCTCGGCGTCGCCGGTCAGCCGCGGCAGGTCCGGCAGCACCCGCTTGCCGGTGAACCAGTCGCGTCGTCGGGGTGGTGCACGAGCACCGGGGAACGCGTCGTCGGGCGCAGGACGCCGCTGCGGCTGACCATCTGGCCGACGATGGAGTTGACCAGGGTGGACTTGCCGGCCCCGGTCGAGCCGCCGACGACGGTGAGCAGCGGCGCGTCCTGCGAGCGCAGCCGGGGCAGGACGTAGTCGTCGAGCTGGGCCCGCAGGGCTCCGGCGCTCGGCCCGGGCCGGCTCGACGCCGGGCAGCTCCAGCGGCAGGGCCAGCTCGTCGACCTGGCGGCGCAGCGTCTCGACGGCGTGCAGCAGCGCCGCACCGTGCTCGTCTCGGCCGCCACGGCGCGACAGCCTCCCATGCGGCTCGTGACGCACGTGGCTGCGCGACGCGCCGTACCGGGCTCCCTACACTCGGTGCCGGCGCACTCCGTGCCGACGCGGCGCCGCGGCGCCGGGCGCCCGTAGCTCAGCTGGATAGAGCAGCGGACTTCTAATCCGCCGGTCGCAGGTTCGAATCCTGCCGGGCGCGCCAATCTGACCGGGTTTGCGCGATTTGCGCTGCGCCGTAAGGGATCCGCTAGGGCAACGCGGCGTCAGTGGCCGGCCCGAGAGCGGTGTGGCCCCCGGCCCGCTCACGAGGAGGGGCCGGAGGCCACGTCGCGCCGTCCGGGGTCGCGGTACGAGCTCTCAGGGGGTGAACTCGCCCGCAGTGGCGCGAGATCCCAGCGTACGGGTCGGACGCCATGCGCGGGCGTGATTCACCACAACGGGTGACCGTTTCGCCGTACTCCGGTCACGTTTGGCCTAAGCCGGACGGCTCGAGCCGGCGCGCAGGGTCTGCGGGCGGAACACGGAGCTGAGCAAAGAGAGGCCAGCGGTGCCCGGCCGAGTCAGGGGGCGACCTGGCCGGACACCGCTGGCGCGTCGTCCCCTGAGCGATCTTTGGCCGGGAGCCCGGGAGCCGACGTAACGCGACGTTAGGCAGCGATTCTGAGAGAAACCTGAGACGGCCCTGCCGGCTTCCTGCCAGACTTCGCGGCCGGCGGCGTCAGGCGGGCCAGCGCCGCGCGGTCGGCCGCGAGCTGGGCCAGCAGCTCGCGCTCGGTCTCCTGGGCGTCCGGGCCGGCCGCGCCAGCGCGTCATCCGCTCCCGCAGCAGGGCCAGCTCGCTGGCCGCGTCCTGGAAGCCGCGCATCGCGCGGGCCGCCGCCGCCCCGCCGGCTCGCGCGGGCCAGCGCCCGGGCCCGCCGCCGGGCCGGCATCGACGCGAGCATCTGCACCTCGGCCGGCGTCAGCCAGCCGGTCTCCGCGTAGACCACGAGGTGCCGGCCGATCAGGCGACCCTCCCGGCGGCGGGCCCACAGCGCGAACGCCACGGCGGCCAGGAAGATCGGCACCTGCAGCACGACGTACGCCGAGACGAAGCCGCGCAGCCCGGCGACCGCCGAGAGGTTCCACAGGCCGTGCAGCGTCACGGCGACGAGCCAGCCCATGACCGGCGCGACGTACCGGAGCCAGCGCCGCCGCGTGGTGACGGCGATGCCGAAGCCGACCCCGGTCGCCATCGTGAAGAGCGGATGGGCGAACGGGCCGAAGATGCAGCGCAGGACGAACGTCGCGGCCAGGCCGTCCGACGCCCGGAGTCGGCGAGCGCCCGGCCGAGGTAGAGGACGTTCTCGGTGAAGGCGAAGCCGATGCCGGCCATCCCGGCGTACACGATGCCGTCGATGACGCCGTCGAACTCGCGCCGGCGGTAGAGGAAGACGAGCAGCACGGCGAGCCCCTTGCAGGTCTCCTCGACGATCGGCGCGATGACGACCGCTCCCGCCGTGACGTCGCCGCCGGACGCCTTGAGCAGGGCGATCGACGTGGAGTTGACCAGGATGGCGACCAGCGTGGCGACGGCCGCGCCCCAGCCGAACGCGAAGAGCAGCAGCCCGGTCGGCTCGGCCTCGAACCGGTCCAGCCAGAGCAGGGCGGGTACGACGACGAAGACGGGCACGGCGGCGAGGGCCAGGCCGACGAGCACCCCGGTCACGCCGGTGTCCGAGCCGATGATCGCGAGGACGATCAGCGCGCAGGCCAGGAAGACGACGACGACCAGCGCGGTGAGCAGCAGCCCGCCCCACGCGCACCCGGGCCGGGCGCGCGTGCGGGGCCGAATCTGCCCGGCGTACGGCGTGGTCATGAGGCAGGAGGCTAACGACCGCGCATACTGCGAAAAACCGTCGCTGTAGGAGGAGCTTCGCGTTGCCCGCAGGTGGCCGCCGACGTCAGGAGAGCGTCGCCGCTGCGCGCGAGCATCCGGCGCGACCTCCTGGCCTGGGGCGCCCTGGCCGGCGTGGCTGCGGCCCTGGTGCTGGGACTGACCGGTGGTGGCTGGGGCAAGGCGGTGGTCCTGGCCTTGCTGGTGGTCGGGGCCTGCGGCGTGCTCACCGTGCTGGCAGCGATGTCGGCGCGCTCGCAGCGGACCGGGCGTCACGGCGCGCGACCAGGCGGCGGACCGGGTGGCCCGGGCGGGGGGCCGGAGGGCGGGTCCGCCCCCTAGGGTGAGCGGGTGCCCGACCGACCACAGGACAAGATCGTCTGGATCGACTGCGAGATGACCGGACTGGACCTCGAGCGCGACGCGCTGATCGAGGTCGCCGTGCTCGTCACGGACAGTGAGCTCAACGTCCTCGGCGAGGGCGTGGACGTCGTCATCGCCTGCCCGCCCGAGGCGCTGGAGAGCATGCCGCCGGTCGTGCGCGAGATGCACGAGGCGTCCGGCCTGCTCGACGAGCTCGCCTCCGGCACGACCATGACCGACGCGCAGGAGAAGGTCCTGGCCTACATCCGCGAGTTCGTCCCGGAGCCGGGCAAGGCGCCGCTGGGGGGCAACTCGGTGGCCACCGACCGCGGGTTCCTCGCGCGGGACATGCCGGAGCTGGACGACTACCTGCACTACCGGATGATCGACGTCAGCTCGATCAAGGAGCTGGCCCGGCGGTGGTACCCGCGGGTCTACTTCAATGCTCCCAAGAAGCACGGCGGCCACCGGGCCCTGGCCGACATCACGGAGAGCATCGAGGAGCTGAAGTTCTACCGGGCGGCCGTCTTCGTGCCCCAGCCCGGGCCGGACTCGGACGCGGCGAAGGCGCTCGCGGCGACGTTCGAGGTCGGGCCGGCGGAGCCCGCGGGCTGACGTCGCCCGGGGTCCCCGGTCTCCGTCTCCGCGCGGGGCGGGGCGAAACGCCGTACGGAGCCGGCCCGGGGCCCCGCTACGATGTACGCCGATCCCTTGTCCGGTCTGTTCGGCCCGTTCGGTCCGGTCGGCCCGTTCGGTCGACAGTCCGCCCAGGGGTCATGGTGGGTGTAGCTCAGCTGGTAGAGCACCTGGTTGTGGTCCAGGTGGCCGCGGGTTCAAGTCCCGTCACTCACCCGGGGAATGGGTCCCCTGGCACCCCCGGTGCTAGGGTCCTCTCCCGTTGCGCCGTTAGCTCAATTGGCAGAGCAGCTGACTCTTAATCAGCGGGTTCGGGGTTCGAGTCCCTGACGGCGCACCCTTCCTGACCTGGCCCTTCTCCAGGCCGGCGGCGGTCGCTGGGTGCGGTTGGGACGATGTGAGCCCGGATGTGATCACACGGCGGGGCACGAGGGCTTCCGCGAGGTCTGGCGCACGAGAGCCGGCACGCCCGATCAGATGGCCGTAGGTGTCCGAGGTCAGCGAGATCTGGGAGTGCCCCAGGCGCTTGGACACCACTGCGATGTCCACTCCCGCGGCGAGCATTAACGACGCCTGCAGGTGTCGGAGATCATGAAGCCGCTGACGGCGAACCAGCATCCCGGACGAGACGGGCGAACGTCTTGGTGACGAACTCAGGGGAAAGGTCAGTGCCGTCGCCCCGGGCGAACACCCGATCGTGGTTCGGGTACCCCTCCCCCAGTTCTGCTCGTTCCAGGTCTTGCGCCATCCGCTGAGCCATCAGGACATTGACCGCGCGTTCACCGAGACGACGTCAGCCCTCTGATCTGGCGTGAGCTGTCGGTACTTCCGCGTCTCGCTCATCACCCTCCCAGGGCTCCCGGAGCGCCCATGACCCCAAGGCTGCCGGCTCAGGGAAGTGTCAACCAGCCACCGGAGTCCTCGTTAGCAACGACCGGTGCGACCGAGCCACACTGGGTTCGGTCGCACCGGCGGTAAGAGTCGGATTGATCAGATGCGGCAGTAGGTGCTGTCACCCGATACGTACTGCGGAAGCAGCACTGAGGTGTGGGTGGGGTAGACGGACCGCGTCCCGACGTACGTGCCGTGGTAGTAGTACCAGACGTCCTCGATGACGCGCACGTAGGTGCCGCGGGCGGCCGTGAACCACTCGTCGTCCGGCGCTACCCAGCTACTGCCGTCGCTGTAGCCCCAGTTGGAGTAGGTCGAGAACTGCCAGCCCTTCGACGTCCAGATGTAAAGGCGGTCGCGGTACCACCCCTCCCAGTCTGCATAGCCGCTGGCAGCGATGCGCAGGTCGGGCGCCTCGACGTCGATCTTGCCGTTCTGGCAGGTGGCCTTCATCGCCGGGTTCGGCAGGCTCGCGGCGGACGCCGGGCCGGCAACGGCCAGGGTCGCCGTCACGAGAGCGATCAGGATGGCGGCGAGCCGAGCCAGTCGTCGAACGGGCCGAGGGCTCGACTGTCCGGTGCCGTGCTGCGAAGTGGTGATTGTTGCGGTGCTAGTCATTGTGACCTCCGTGGTTCGGGGCTTTCCGGCCGCTCGGCCGTTGCCCTGACCTTGTAGCTGCCCCGTTAATCCGCGCTTAAGCCTTGCTGAAGCCCATCGCGTGCTACGTTCCGGCAATCGGTGGCGATGTGGGGAGACTCCTGTGTCCGTCGCGGTACTCCTCCTCGGGAATGTGCTGCTTATCCGGGATGAGACTCCGGTCGCCATCGGCGGGGGCTTTCGCGGTGCTGTCCTTGCCCGACTAGCGCTCCAAGCGCCCGATGTCGTGAGCACCGCCGCACTTATCGATGCGTTGTGGGGTGAGAGGCCGCCGAAATCAGCCGTGAACGCGCTGCATGTCCATGTGACAACCCTGCGCAAACTGGGCGGGCGTGACCTGATTCAGCGGGTGGGCGGTGGCTACATGCTCGGCGCCCACGTCGGCAGCGACGTTTCGATGATGCAGGCCGATGTGGTCCGCGGCCGCCAGCACCTCTCCGACGGCCGGGCAGATCTTGCGAGCGCCGCCTTCAGCCAGGCGCTCTCCCGATGGAGGGGGCCGTCCTTGGTCGACGTCTACGCGGCGGCGTTCGCGCACGAAGAAGGCGTACGCCTTGACGAGTTGCGCATGGACGTCACGGAGCTGTCCTTCGCGGCGCGCCTGGCCACCGGTGAGCACGCCGAGCTCATTGCTCCGCTGACCGAGTTGGTGAAGGCCGAGCCGTTTCGGGAAACCCTGCAGGCGCATCTGATGCTTGCGCTCTATCGCAGTGGTCGACAAGCCGACGCGCTGGCGGCCTACACGGCCATTCGGACGCTGCTCGTGGAGGATCTGGGAGTCGACCCCTCACCAGAGCTTGTCGCCCTAGAACAACGGATCCTGCGCCAAGACCCCGACCTGACCGGGCCCACCCAGCATCCCCTGGTGCGGCGATATCCCACGCCCATCAACGACCTCATCGGGCGCGAAGCCGAGCTCAACACGCTCATGACGCTCCTGCAGGACGGCGCGCGGCTGGTGACCCTGACCGGGCCAGGTGGGGTGGGCAAGACACGACTGATGCTGGCAATGGCGGAGCGGATCAGTGTCGACCGGGGGCAGGACTACGAAGAGATCCTCTTCATTGACCTCTCTGCTCTAAAAGAGGCAGATCTGGTGCTGCCGACGCTGGCCAACGCGCTTGGCATCGCCGAGCGAGCTGACCAGACCTTCAGCGATGTCGTCAGCACCGCCCTGGAGCGCCGACGGTTCGTGCTCTTGCTGGACAACTGGGAGAGAGTCATCGATGCCTCCCCCGAACTTGCACACCTTCTCGCTGGTTGTCCTCACCTGCAGGTGGTTGTAACCAGCCGGCAGAGGTTGTCGTTGCGCGGTGAGCACGAGTACGTCGTCATGCCGCTGGCCCTTCCTGACGTGACCATGGGAGAGGTCGCAGACATTGCTCGGTTCCCCGCCGTCCGGCTGTTCACTGACCGGGCCCAGACGGCGCGACGAGACTTCGTCGTCACCGAGCGCAACGCGGTTGCAGTGGCTGAGCTCTGCCGTCGCCTGGATGGGCTACCCCTCGCGTTGGAACTGGCCGCGGCGCGGACGAAGCTTCTCTCACCGTCCGCTCTACTCAATCAGCTAGATCACCATCGCCAGCGGGTGCTCTCCGGTGGCGCGCGAGACCTGCCCGAACGGCATCGCGCTCTGCACGCAACCATTGCGTGGACCTACGACGACCTGGCCCCCGTCGAGCAACTCGTCTTGCAGGCCTGCTCGGTGTTCGCCGGTGGGGCCTCGCTCGAAGCCCTGGAGTCAGTCTGCGCGATCGGAGAAGGAGAGGACCTGTTCGAGGTGGTCAACTCGTTGGTCGACAAGAGCCTGCTAACCCGCAGCTCTACCGACACGGACGCGCTCAGGGTCGACATGCTGGAGACGGTTCAGGTTTTCGCAGCCGAACGGCTCGACTCGACCGGTGACGCAGCCCTTGCTCAGGACAGGCACGCCCGCTATTTCGGACGTCTCGTCAGTGATGCCACGTCACTGTACTGGGAGGACCACGATCGCTGGCTCGACACGTTGGAGCGCGATCTCGACAACATCAGGGCAGCACTGCAGTGGTCGTTCTCGAACGCGTTGACCGATCTCACTATCCGCATGCTATGGCAGATGAGGACGTTCTGGGGACACTCCAGCGCTGGCGCAGAGGGCATTGCGTGGATGACCAAGGCCCTCACGAAAACGTCGCCAGCCACGCTGGGGGGCGCCGCCATGAGCGTGTTGCTGGCCGTCCATCAGATGGCGCACGGGGACCTCAATGACTGGGTCGCACGATTGCCAGCAGCGGTCGCCCGACTTCGAGAGGACGGCGATCCAGTCGAATACTGCTGGAGTCTGATGGTCCTGAGTGACAGCTTTTACGAACTGGGCCGGCCGGTCGAGGCGCTGGCAACCGCAGAGGAAGCCGTCACCGTTGCCCGCGGCGACGCACCGACCGCCTTGCTCAGCCGGACGTTGGCGGTGTTCGGCGTGCTCACAGCTGAAATGGGTGACATCGAGCGCGGCCTGCAGCTTCTCATCGAAGCGGACGCGCTCTTTCCGCCCAGCAATAGGGTCAACCGCCATCACCAGGGGGTCCTGCTGCGGCTTGGTTGGGTGGAGATCCGAGCGGGGCAACACGAGCAGGCCCGGAATCATCTCCTCGCGGCGCTCCGTGGCGGCGCTAACAGCGCCCGAGATAGAGAGATGCGGATGCTGATGCACGGCAACCTGGGCTGGGCGACTTTGGGCACGGGACAGCACCAGGTGTCCCTCAGCCACTTTGTTCAGGCCATCAAGCTATTCGAACCCTTCGATGACCCCCTCAACATGGCCGAGGCCCTCGTGGGTCTGGCCTGCGCAGCCGCTGCCTCGCAGTCGCCGACCCTTCCCGCAATGGCCATCGCGCTCGCAGACGAGTGGATCGGGACGACGGCCACGAACTTTGACCCCTACGTCATCCGCAAGAGAGCAGAGTGCATCGCGGCAGGTGATCCACAAGAGATCCCGCATGTTGCCAGGGAAAGCCGCGCATATACAGCCCTCGATTTGGCCTTGGCGGCAGAGTCGCTCGCCAGGTAGGCGACCCCCTGGAATTGCTGCGGACAGCGCGCGCCCCCATGCGCCGGCTCGTACTCCCACGATGGCGTGTGGATCGTTTACCGGCTCGAAGATCACGGGCAGTTCGGCCTCTACCGAATCCGCCCCGACGGAACCCACCGCCAACAAGTCCTGCCACTTTCAGGCTTCAGGCCCCGCTTCATCGACTGGGGACCAGCACGCTGACCCAACCTCGAAGACCACTCGACGCATATGGGAGCCTGAACCCGGGTCTTCAGGACACCTTTTGGAGGTGTCGATGTCACCTGGCGAGAGCCCCAGATGTCTGCAGCCAAGTCGCCGGAGTTCCGTCGTCGTGACGTGGAGCTGGCCCGTGCTGGGGACCAACCGGTGGCCAAGACTGGACCTCCCTCCCAGGCACCACCAGCACGAGCGTGCCGCGCGCGTTGGCTGGGCTTGCGGGTCGTCCTGACCTGATCAAGCTCGACGACGTGTCGCCTTCATGGGCCGACGCCGCGAGACGCATTACGAAGCGTTGATGGCGTTGGCGGTTGAGGACTATGGCCTCGACGATCACCCGGCAGACGCGGCTGAGGAGCTGAGGAGCTGAAGAGCTGAAGCGTGTCCGAGCCGAGGTGGCCGCGCGTCGCCGGACTCGGACTCGGACTCGGACTCGGACCAAACCCTGCGGATGGGTCACGCCGGCCGGACGTTGTGGTTGCCCGCGAACAGGTTCTCCGGGTCGTAGCGCCGCTTGACCTCTGCGAGCCGCTCGTAGGTCCGCGCCGGATACACCGCCGCGACGTCCTCGTCCGTGGCCGATCCGAGGAAGTTCGCGTACGCCCCGTCGACGTGAGGGGCGAGCCGCTCCCACACGGCGGCCAGACCCGGGCGGCCGGCCGCCACGACGGGCGCAGGACCCGCGATGGTCGTCATGACCATCAGCTCCGCCTGCCGGTGCGCGTACGCCGTGGCGTCGTCGGCCACGCGGGACACGGCGCCGCCGATGCTCCGGACGGCGATGAACGGCGACCGCTCCGAGGCACCGACCTCGGTCAGGATCCGCAGGACGTCGGACACAGACTCCTTGTCCACGAAGGCGTTTCGCGTGGCGACGGCGAATCCCGGGGGTGGCACCATGCCCTCGACCAGCGTGTCGGCGTACGGCATCAGCGTGACGTCGTCCGAGATCACCGTGCCGAGCCGACGGATCGGGTCGATCGCCCGGGCCGCGAGCTCCGCGTCGTCGCCGTCGAAGACCACCTGGATCCCGACCGGCGCCTCGGGGCCGCCCGCGAACGGGTTCGCGAACGCCACCACCGAGGTGAGCTCCTCGGGCGCGCTGCGCAGGTAGGTCGCCCACCCCTGGAGCACGGCCGCGGCCTCAGCCGCCGGGAACGCGATCGTGCCGTGGAAGACGTCGGTCGTGGGGTGGGCCTGGAACTCGAAGGCCGTCACGACGCCGAAGTTGCCGCCGCCACCCCGGATCGCGAAGAACAGGTTCGGGTGCTCCGTCGGCGTCGCGCGCAGGAGCTCACCGTCGGCCGTGACGACGTCCGCGGCCAGCAGGTTGTCCAGGGCCAGCCCGTACTTCCTGACCTTCCAGCCGATGCCGCCGCTCAGCGTCAGCCCGCCGACGCCGACGCTGGTGGTGTCGCCCGAGGAGATGGCGAGGCCGTGCGGCGCCAGGGCGGTGGCGACCTGACCCCAGGTGGCGCCACCGCCGATCCGCACGACGTGACTCTCCTTGTCGACGACCTCCACGTCCGCGAGGGCGTCGAGCGCGATCACGACACCGCCGTCGTTGGTCCCGAACCCGGCGAAGCTGTGCCCGCCGCCCCGCACGGACAGGGCCAGCCCGCTCCCGGCGGCGAACCCGACCGCTGCCTGCACATCGCGGACGCTGAGGGGCCTCAGGACGTAGGCCGGTCGGCCCGAGGCCAGCACCGTGCGACTGGCCGACTCGAACTCCGCTGCGCCCGGCTCGATGATGTCGCCGCCGAACTCACTCCGGAGGCGCTCAACCGCTGCATTCATGACGTTCCTTCCTACTGACGATCAGAACTCGTACACAGGACTGACGAGACAGCGCGGCCGGATGTGAGGTCTCTCGCCTGTGACCTGTGTCTCCCCTGCCCGACCTCACGAATCGCCGCGCTGCCTCGTCTTGATAGCAGGCAACGGCTGCAGTGGCAGGCAGTGGCCGGCAACGGTTCTGGAGTCGGGAGGAGCTGGAGATGCGGGTGTTCGTAGCAGGTGGGGCCGGCGTGCTGGGGCGGCGACTGGTGCCGCAGCTCGTGGCGCGCGGGCACGAGGTGACGGCGACGACGACGAGCGCGGCGAAGCTGGATCTGTTGGCGGAGCTGGGCGCCGACGGCGTGGTGCTGGACGGGCTCGACGCGGCGGCCGTCGGGGAGGCGGTGGCCAAGGCGCAGCCCGACGTGATCGTGCATCAGATGAGCGGCCTCAGTCTCGCCCACGCGGGCAAGCCGGATCTCAAGCACTTCGACCGGTGGGCGGTCCCGACCATCCGGCTGCGGACGGAGGGGACGGACCACCTGGTCGCGGCGGCCGAGGCCACCGGCGTCACCCACATCGTCGCGCAGGGCTACGCCAACTGGAACGGCATCCGCGAGGGTGGGTGGGTGAAGACCGAGGAGGACCCGCTGGACGGCCTCGAGGGGACGGCGGCGCAGACGTCCATGGCGGCCGTCAACCATGTCGAGGAGGTGGTCACGGGAGCGGGTGGCGCGGTCATGCGGTACGGCGGCTTCTACGGGCCGGCCGCCACCGACGACCAGGTCGAGCTGATCCGGAAGCGGCAGTTCCCCCTGGTCGGCAGCGCAGCGGGCTACGCCTCGTGGGTGCACCTGGACGACGCGGCGAGCGCCACCGTGCTGGCGGTCGAGCAGCGGGTCCGGGGCGTGTTCAACATCGTCGACGACGAGCCTGCCCCGGCGAGTGAGTGGCTGCCGTACCTGGCCGACTGCGCCGGTGCGAAGCGACCGATGCGCGTGCCGAAGTGGCTGGCCCGGATGCTCGCCGGTGAGGTGGCGGTGATCATGATGACGGAGGGGCGCGGCTTCTCCAACGCCAAGGCCAAGCGCGAGCTCGGCTGGCAGCTGCGCTACCCGTCGTGGCGGCAGGGGTTCAAGGAGGGTCTGGCATGAGCCGGGTCGAGGACTTCGAGGAGCAGCGGCCCCTGCTGTTCTCCATCGCCTACCGGATGCTCGGCAGCGTGAGCGAGGCCGAGGATGCGGTGCAGGAGACCTGGCTGCGGTTCGACGCCTCCTCGACCGTCCCCCGGTCCACCCGGGCGTTCCTCTCCGCCACGGTGAGCCGGATCTCGATCGACGTCCTCCGCTCGGCCCGCGTACGGCGCGAGGCGTACGTCGGGCCATGGTTCCCCGAGCCGCTGCTGACCGACCCGTACGAGGACCCCGAGCGCTCGGCGGAGCTCGCCGACTCGGTGTCGATGGCGGCCCTGCTGCTGCTCGAGCGGCTCAGCCCGCTGGAGCGCGCGGTGTTCGTACTGCGCGAGGTCTTCGCCTTCAGCTTCCGCGAGATCGCGTCGGTGGTCGACCGGTCGGAGCCGGCCTGCCGTCAGCTGGCGATGCAGGCTCGGCGGCACATGGACGCGGGCCGGCCGCGGTTCGAGGCCGACCGCCAGGAGCAGGAGGAGCTGGCCGGCCGATTCTTCGACGCCTTCCGCGAGGGGCACGTCGAAGCCTTGCGGGAGCTGCTGGCCGCCGACGTACAGATGGTCGGCGACGGTGGCGGCAAGGCCCCGCAGTTCGCCGGCCCGATCGCCGGCACCGAGAACGTCGCCCGGGTGCTCGCCCGCTTCGTCGAGGTGTTCACCCGGATCGGGGGCGTGGTCGAGCCGCGGCGGATGAACAGCCAGCCGGGTGCGGTCATGCGCGACCGGGACGGCAAGGTCATCAGCACCTGGGTGCTCGAGATCGTCGACGGCCAGATCCAGACGATCCGCTCGGTGATCAACCCCGACAAGCTCGGTCACGTCGGCCCCGTGGGCGACGCCTGGGCGGTCGCGCGGGAGGCGAACCAGGCGCGTCGCCCGATCGAGTGACCGCTAGGGGGTCATCGCAGCCGGCCAGCCGGCCGGCTGCGGTGACCCGACGAGCTGGCCGGCGATCCGCTGACCCGGAGGGCCCGAGGGTCCGGATGCGGCACATCGGTGCAACTCTGCGTCCTCCGCGACTCAGAGTTGCACCGATGCGGGTCCGACGCCCCTGTAGGAGCGGCCGGAGAGACCGGGCCGGCGAGTGGCCGCCCGGGACCTGTCCAGGCACGAGAACCCTGGACCCCGTCCAGGCGCGAGAACCCTGGACCTGTCCGGGCGCGAGAACCCTGGACCTGTCCGGGCGCGAGAACCCTGGACCTTATCGACGGGTGATCAGCTCGGGACCTTGTCGAGAAAGCCCAGCACGGTCACGAGCCTGCCGTCGGCGTCGGTCACCGCGACGTCGAAGCCGACGACCAGCGGCTCACCGCCCGCCGGCCCGAGACCCCACGTGAAGCGGGTCTGCTGGTGGTGCGAGTCGGGCGTGCCGATCGGGCTGAAGACGAAGCCGTCGAACTGGCCCTGAACCGCCGCAATCGTGGCGTCGATCTCGTCGCGGCCGCGGGCCTCGGCCAAAGGGTCGACGTAGGTCGCGTCCTCGGCCCAGACCTGGCTGACCAGGGCTCGGCGGGCGGCCTCGTCGGTCTCGTTCCAGCAGGCGAGGTAGCGGTCGATGAGTTCGGTCATGGGAGGTGATGCCCTTCTGTGGTTGTGATGGTGTGGGATCAACGCTGGCCCTCCCGGCGGGCCGAGACATCCGCCGGCTGGCCGAGGTCTGGAGGCTCAGGCGGTGGCCCGGAGCTCCTCGGCGACCTGCTTGCGGGGCCGGCCCCGCGGGCGCTTGCGGGCGATGACCAGGCCGTGCTCGAACAGCTCGCCGCCCCACACGCCCCAGGGCTCGGACCGGGCCAGCGCCCCCTCGAGGCAGGCCAGCCGGACCGGGCACTGCGCGCACAGCAGCTTGGCCGTCTCGATGTCGGCGGGGCGGTCGGCGAACCACAGGCCGGCGTCGTGCGTACGGCACGGCGGCTGGCCCGCGCGGTCGTTCCAGGCGAGGTCGTTCCAGGCAAGGTCGTTCAGCATGTGACTCACGATCCACCGGAGCCCGCGGCAAGACATCGGCCACCTGGCGGATGTCCTGACCCGCGAGCGCTGGCACCGTCGGGGTCGATGACACCGATGACACCGCCGACACCGCCGACACCGCCGACACCGCCGACACCGCGGACGACTCCGACCCGGATCCTGATCGAGCTGGACGCTACGGACCCGCCCGGAGGCCGCGTGCGACTGCTGTCGCCCGGCCGCGACGCCGCGGACGTCCGGGGCGACACCGACAGGACGAGCAACGCCCCGGGCACCAGCTTCACGGGATGGCTCGGCCTGCTGAGAATCCTCGACGAGCTGACGACGGCTGCGGACGAACCGGCACCGGACGGACGCTGAACCGTGCCGCCCGTGGATGCCCGGTCCGGGCGAGCCGACCGGCACCGGTCCGCGGGTAGAGTCGAAATCATGGCCGGATCGGCCCCGGTGACTGCGGTGCATGGCCGCTCGGAGGAGTCGCGAGCACTCGAAGGAGTGCTCGACCGGCTGGCCTCGGAGCGACCCGGGATCATGCTCGTCGAGGGTGAGGCGGGCATCGGCAAGACCCGCCTGCTGACCGAGACGGTGCAGCGCGCGAGGGATCGAGGCTTCCAGGTCGTCCTCGGGCGGGGCGAGGAGGTCGAGCGGACCCGGCCCTTCGGGATCATGGCCGAGGCCCTCGACTGCGTACGGTCGTCTCCCGACCCGCGTCGTAGCGCCATCGCCGCGCTGCTCACCACCCACGAGGGGGACGTCGGTCCGATCACCGTCACGAGCGATGCGGGCCTGCAGTTCCGGGTGGTCGACGCGTTCGTCGACCTGGTCGAGGAGCTCGCGTTGCACGGCCCGCTGATGATCGGGCTGGACGACCTGCAGTGGGCCGACCCGTCGAGCCTGCTGGTGCTGAGCGCGATCGGGCGGCGGCTGGCCTACCTCCCCGTCGTCCTCGTCGGCGCCTACCGCCCCTCGCCCCGGTCGCCGCAGCTGCAACGGGTCGTGGCATCGCTCCAGGACACACCGGCCTGGGCCGGCCACCTGGGTCTGGGCCGGCTCAGCGAGCAGGCGGTGTCGGACCTCGTCGCCGAGGCCCTGGACGCCGAGCCCGGGCCCGGGCTGCTGCGCGAGATCGCCGGGGCGGGTGGCAACCCGCTCTTCGTGACCGAGCTGCTCGGCGCGATCTGCGAGGAGGGCATGCTGCGGACCGCCGACGGGCGAGCGGAGGTCGACCTGCCCGCCCTCCCGCCGACGCTGCGGCTGACGATCCTGCGCCGGCTGAGCTTCCTCCCGGACGAGGCGCTGCAGGCACTGCGATCGGCGTCGATCCTCGGCTCGAGCTTCACCCTCACCGACCTCTCCGTGACGACGGAGCAGCCCGCGATGCTGCTGGCGGAGGTCATGGGGGAGGCCATCGCCGCGCGGGTCCTGGCCGACGACGGCGCCAGGCTGCGATTCCGGCACGACCTGATCCGGGACGCGATCTACGAGGACCTGCCGGGCAGCGTGCGGCTCGCCCTGCACAAGGAGGCCGGCCAGCGGCTGGCCGCCGCAGGGGCGCCGGCCCTGCTGGTTGCCGAGCATCTGGACCGCGGGTCTCCGGACGGCGACACGGAGACGGTGGCCTGGATGACCGCCGCCGCGCGCGAGGCGTCGGGGCGCTCGCCGGACATCGCCGCCGAGCTGCTCGGGCGGGTGATCGAGCACCTGGATCCAGGCGACCCGGGGCGAGACCGGCTGCTGGCCGAGCTGGCCAGCAGCCTGATGTCGGCCGGGCGGGTCGCGGAGGCCCAGAGCACCTGCCGGAACCTGCTGGATCGGCCCCACGACCCGACCCAGGACGGGCCGGTCCGCTCCTGCCTCGGGCTGGCCCTGCTCGCCGGTGGGCGCCCGATCGACGGACTGGCGGAGCTGGAGCTGGCCACCCGGTCGCCACTGCTGGTCGGCGCGGAGCGGGCCCGCGCCCTGGGCTGGGCCAGCATCGCGCGGATGTGGCTGGGCGACCTGGACGGCGCGAGCGTCGCGGCCGAGGAGGCCCGGGCCGCCGGCGTCGCCTCCGGGGACGACATGACCGCCACGATCGGTACGGCGATGTTCGCCGTCATCGCGCTGCTCCGCGGCCGGCTCGGCGACGCCGACCGGCTGAGCCAGGACGCGATGCGCCTGGCCGATCGGAGTCCCGGCCTGCAAGGGCACCGCTACCCGGTGACCGCGCCGCGCGCCTTCATCCTGGTCGAGCTCGACCGGCTGGAGGATGCCCGGGCGGTGCTCGACGCAGGCGCCCGGGTCAGCGAGAAGCTCGGCACCCAGTGGCACCTGCCGAGCTACCAGATGGTCCGGGCCATGGAGCGGTTCGCGGTCGGCGAGTGGGACGACGCCGTCGGCGAGGTCGAGGCCAGCCTGGGGCATGCGGGCGAGACCGGCGAGTCGTACAACCTCATCGTCGGCCAGAGTGTGCTGTCGCTGATCCGGTTGCACCGCAACGATATCGAGGGGGCTGCGGCGGCAGCCGACGCGGCCGCCGGCCAGCTCGTGCAGACTGGCGCCCGCTACCGCGCGCAGTGGGCGCTCTTCGCCCAGGCGCTCGCAGTCGAGGCCCGCGGGGGTCTGGCCGACGCCTACGCCATGCTGTGCGACTGCTGGGACCTCTGCGTACGGCTGGAGCTCGCGCTGGAGTTCCGGGCGTTCGGGCCTGACCTGGTCCGGCTGGCCGTGGAGATGGGCGACGCCGGGCGCGCGCACGCCGTCGTCGCGTCGGTCGCGGAGCTGGCGGCGGGCAATGACATCCGCGCGATGACAGCGACGGCGCTGCGGTGCCAGGGCCTGCTCGCCGACGACCCCGAGATCCTGCGCGCCGCGGTCGACGCCCACGCTGGCACACCCCGGCCGCTGGACCTGGCGCTGGTCGCGGAGGAGGCCGGCGCGGCGTTCGCTCGCCGCGGGCGGTTGCGAGAGGCGCAGCCCCTGCTCACGACGGCGCTCGAGGGCTACGAGCGGCTGTCGGCGACCCGCGACCTGGCCCGGACGCAGGCGACGTTGCGCGACACCGGGATTCGGCGCGGCCGGCGGGGCAGCCGGGCCCGGCCCACCCACGGCTGGGCGAGCCTGACCGACGCCGAGCGGACCGTCGCCCTGCTCGTTGCGGAGGGCCTGTCCAACCCTACGATCGGCGACCGGCTCTACGTCTCCCGCCGGACCGTGCAGTCCCACCTGGCCCACGTGTTCGCCAAGCTGGACATCTCCTCCCGGGCCCAGCTCGCGGCCGAGGTGACCCGGCGCAGCGCAACCGCGGCGACCGGCCCGGGGCCCCGCACAGCGAGTAGCCCGAACCGCACCGAGGAGCCCCGATGACCGTGCCGTCGCCCGCCCGCAACCGGGTCACCCCGACCGGTGACATCGTGGCCATCCCGTTGCGCGGCAAGTGGACCGGCAACCGCGGCATCCTGCACCGCGGGACCGAAATCGTCCGGCTCCACGCCAGCGACCTCTGGATCACCTGCGCCCTGGAGTTCCGGGGATGGTGGGCGGAGCAGTGGCAGCCGCACAGCTACACGTTCCTCTTCTTCCACGACGAGGCAGTGTCGTTCGCGGCCGGCCACCGGCCCTGCGCAGAGTGCCGTCGGGCCGACTACAACGCCTACCGCGAGGCCTGGGCAGCGGAGCTGGGCGGGCCGCCGCCGTCGGCCCAGGAGATGAACCGGCAGCTGCACGGTGAGCGGATCGTCCGGGGCACCCACACCCGTCGCTGGCACGAGCTGCCGTGGGCCGACCTGCCCGACGGCACATTCGTCCGGATCGACGGCGTGCCTGCGGTCGTCGTCGGCGAACAGGTCACCGAGTGGACCACGACCGGGTACGCCGCGCGCCGGGCCCGTCCGCGCGCCGGCGCCGCCTCGGTCATCACGCCACCGTCGACGGTCGCCGCGCTGCGTGGTGGATACGCCCCCCAGATCGACGACTCCGCGCGCTGACCCGACGCTTCGGCGACCGTTGAAGCTCCGGGTCGGCATGCTGGCCGGATGACGTTCAGTGACCTGCATCATGCCGAGCTGCCGCTCCTGCTGCCCAACGCCTGGGACGTCGCCTCGGCGCTCGCCTTCGTGGACGCGGGGTTCGCGGCCGTGGGCACGACCAGCTTCGGCGTCGCGGCGAGCGCGGGTCTCCCGGACGGTGGCCGGTCGACCCGGGACACGACGGCGGCTCTGGCCGGGGCCCTCGCCGTCCTGCCCTGCTACCTGACCGCGGACATCGAGGACGGGTATGACGACGACCCCGACTCCGTTGCGGACTACGTGGCCGGCCTGGGTGTCGCCGGCGTCAACCTCGAGGACAGCACGGCCGGCCGACTGGTCGCGCCCGAGGCGCACGCGGCCAAGGTCGCGGCGATCAAGCGCCGCTGTCCCGACGTGTTCGTCAATGCCCGGGTCGACACCTACTGGCTCCAGCAGGACCCCGACGTGGCGGCGACGCTCCGCCGGGCCGGTGCGTACGTCGAGGCCGGCGCGGACGGCGTGTTCGTGCCGGGCGCGAGCGATCCCGCGGAACTCCGGGAGCTGACCGCGCAGATCCCGGTGCCGGTCAACGTGCTTGCGGTGCAAGGACTTTCGCTGACGGACCTCGCCGGGCTCGGCGTGCGGCGGGTCAGCACCGGCTCGCTGCCGTACCGGGCGGCGATCGACGCCGGGGTCGAGGTGGCCGTCAGCCTGCGCGAGGGCCGCGCCGTGCCGTCGGCCACGGCCTACCCACAGATGCAGGAGCGGCTGGTCCGGTTCGCCGAGCTGGGCTGAGCAGGCGCGCGCTCAGACCGTGCGGAGCATGCCGCCGTCGACGAAGTAGGTAGATCCCACGCTGTAGCTCGCCCGCTCCGAGCAGAGGAAGACGCAGAAGTCGGCCAGCTCCTGCGGGCGGGCGAACCGCCCGATCGGCGCGTGCTCGGCCGCCACCGCGTCCAGGTGGCCCTGCCAGTCGCCACCGGTCGACCCCGTCAGCGCCTTGGCGGTCGAGACCCAGTCCGGCGTCAGGACCAGCCCCGCGTTCACGCAGTTGACCCGGATGTTGTCCGCGACGACCTCGTTCGCGAGGTTCTTGGAGAACATCATCAGGGCCGACTTGGTGACGTTGTAGATCGGCTCGTAGCCCAGCGGCTGCACCGCGCAGATGGAGGCGTTGTGCAGCACCACTCCCCCGCCGCGGGCCCGCATCGACGGCACGACCTCGCGGGCCAGCCGGACCGCCGCCATCACGTGCAGCTCCCAGTAGGCCTGCCACTTCTCGTCGGCCGCCTCCATGATCGTCTCGTTGCTGCCGGCACCCGCGTTGTTGATCAGGATGTCGACGCCGCCGAGCTCCCGGCGAGCCGCATCGGCCAGGGCCACCACGCCGTCGGGTGTCGCCACGTCGCCGACGACGGGCACGACGCGCACGCCGTACGTCGCGGCGATCCGCTCCCCCTCGGCCATCAAGCGGTCCGAGCCACGGGCACCGAGCACGAGGTCGACGCCCTCGGCTGCGAGCCCGTCGGCGATCGCCAGCCCGATGCCGCTGCTCCCACCGGTGACGATCGCGGCCTTGCCCGACAGCCCCAGGTCCATGGTCACCGCTCCAAACCTCGTCGCACCGGCCCGTCGGCCGCGAACGGGCCGAGCCCGGCCCGCCCGCGTCACCGTAGTAGGGCGATGAGTCCGGGCGTCCTAGGCTGACGGGTGTACGTCCGGACAGCGGGCGAGGACCGGAGGGCAACCATGGGCGCTCTGAAGGCTGTGGGACGCGGGATCGCCCGGGCCGCGCGCAAGCTGTACTCCCTGGTCCACGGCTACGACGACATCCGGGGCTCCCGGCGGGAGAGCCCCTACCCGCTCGACCCGACGCCCGCAGAGCTCGAGGCCGCGCGGCGGATCACCGGCGAGCAGCCTCCGCCGACCGCCTGACCCCGGCGGTCGAGAGCGCTAGCGGCCGTCAGGTGCCGAAACGGCGGGAGACCACCACCGGTTGCCCGTCCCGGGACGTCAGGTCAACCGGGTCCGTGCGGCCGTCCTCGTCGAGCGCGTCGGCGAAGATCGCCTCCTCCGCATGTGGCGTCAGCCGCAGGACGTGCTGGTAGCCGAAGAGCGTCGGCCGGGTCCGCACGAGCGCCGCGTCGACCCGGCGGACCGCCCGGAGCGGGCGGGACGACTCGGGACCGCCGATGGCGCCCAGGGGGAGGCCGGTCGCGGACTGCTCGATCACATCGAAGCCGGCCGACCGGACCGTACGCCGCAGGGTCGAGCGGGTGAAGAAGCGCAGGTGGGTGTTGTCCAGGATCCCCCGCCGGTCGTAGCCGAACAGGCCGGTGGCGACCCGGACCCGCGGGTACCAGTGGCCGAAGTTGGGCACCGAGAGCATGAGCTGGCCGCCCGGCCGAAGCACCCGGCGGATCTCGGCCAGCAGGTGGCCCGGCCGGGTCAGGTGCTCGATCACGTCTCCGGCCACCACGACGTCGTACCGGCCGCCGACAGCAGCCGGGATGCCGTCCTCGAGGTCGGCCACGAAGAACCGGTCAGTGCGCTCGCGCACCCCCTCGATCTCCATGTAGTCGACGCCGGTCACGTGATGCCCCGCGGCCCGGGCGCGCTCGGCGAACAGGCCACCGGAGCAGCCGAGGTCGAGGATGCGCGACTTCGGCAGCCGCGTCCAGCATCTCGAGCATCAGCGCGTGCGAGGAGCCGTCGCCCTCCTTGAAGAGGTACTCCTCCGGGGTCGGGACCCACTCCTGCGTGCCGAAACCCTTGGTGGCGAGCTTGAACTCGATGACGTCGCGCACCACGTCGCGGGCGTACTTCATGCCGTTGACGTAGCAGATCTCGTCGCCGTAGTAGGTCGGGATCGGCACCTCGACGATGCGGCCGCGGGCCTGCACGATCTGGGCGATGATCTGGGTGTCGAAGTCGAAGCCGTCGCTGTTGGCCTCGAACGGGATGGCCGACAGCGTGCTGGTCCGGTAGGCGCGGTAGCCGGAGTGGAACTCGGTGAGCTCGGTGCCCAGCACCTTGTTCTCGAAGGTCGTCAGGATCCGGTTGCCGACCCGCTTGTACGTCGGCATGCCGCCCGTCCTGGCCGCGCCGGGGACCATCATCCGGGAGCCGAAGACTGCGGCCGTGCCCTCGTCGGCGAACGGCGCGATCAGGTCGGGGATGCACTCCGGTGCGTACTGGCCGTCGCCGTGGAGCAGGACGACGATGTCCAGGCCGTGCTCGATCGCCAGCCGGTAGGCGGCCTTCTGGCTGCCGCCGTACCCGAGGTTCTTGGTGTGCCGGACGACCGTCGTCTTGACCGCGTGGCCGCCGGCGCCCCAGCGGCGCGCGTGCTCGAACGTGTCGTCGTGGCTGGCGTCGTCGGAGATGATCACCTCGCTGATCCGCGGCAGCACCTCGGCCGGGATCCGGTCCAGGGTCGCTTCCAGGGTCGAGGCGGCGTTGTAGGCCACCACGACGATGCCGATCCTGGGCATCCGGCCGCCGGACTCCGGCATCGAAGCTCCTCTCGAACGCGCTGATCGGACCGACTGATCGGACCGATCCGACGATCTCCTGGTCTCGATCGTCACCGTTCGCGCAGAGTGGGTCAAACCGAGCCGCCCTATCCTCACCGGAATGGCGACAACTCCGCGAGCGGCCCGCAGGTGGTGGTCGTGGGCCGCGTACTGGAGCCGGAGCAGCGATCCCGTGGTCCGCGCCCTGGTCGTGGCCTTCCCCGTCGTCCGGCTGCTCGAGGTGGTGACGAGCGGGCCCACGACCTACCCGGACACCGACACCTACCGCGTGCCGGGCGGCCTCCTCGACCTCTCCCTGACCAGCCTGGACGGCGGGTCGATGCGGCCCTGGGGGGCCACGGTGTGGATGGCTCTGTGGCCCTCCGACCGGGCGATGGTGCTCGCGCAGGCGGTCCTGTCGATCGTCGCGTGGCTCACCCTCGCGCTCACCGTGGCGGCCGGGATCCAGCAGCGGGCCGCCCTGCGCCGGGTGGTCGTCCTGACCCTGCTGGTGCTGGCGCTGACCGCCCAGGTCGCCTCGTGGGACCTGGCGATCATCTGCGAGTCGGTGTCGATCTCCAGCGGCATCCTGGCTCTGGCGGCCGGGATCCGGTTCGTCCGGGCGCCGGCCTGGGGTCGCGCGGTGGTGCTGCTGCTGCTCGCGCTGTGGTTCACGATGACCCGGCCCAACGTCTTCCCGGTCCTGCTCTCGTGGGCGGTCGCGTTCGCGCTGCTGGGCCTGGCCCGGCGCGAGCTCCGGCTCTGGGGCGCGGTCGCCGCCCTGCTGGTGGCGTTCTCGCTCTACAGCTACGTCTACAACGTGCGCTCCGACCCGGCCTGGCGGGCGAGCTGGGGTGTGACGCGCTCCACCGTGGCCTACGGCTACCCGGTCGCGGCGAACGACCCGGTGGCCGCGTCGGTCATCGCCGACCTGCGCCGGTCGGACGCGCCGAGATGCATGATCCCCGACTACCCGGAGCAGGTGTCGGCGCACGGGACGACGGCGTGGGTGCAGCAGACCGCGCGCAGCTGTCCCGGGATGGATGCCTGGGCCACCGCCCACTGGAGCCATTGGTGGGGCACGTGGTTGCTCACCCACCCGGGCCCTACCTTGCGGATCATCGGCACCGAGCTGCCGAACTCGTTGAGCACGCCGGTGTGGACCGACGTCATGGCGGCCGTGCCGGCGCCGGTGGGGTCGGCGTTCTTCGGCACGGCCGGCCTGCCCCAGTCGGCGGTGCCAGGGCGCACCTACCGCACCCAGCCGGTCCTCCTGTGGGTGACGGCCGTCCTGGTGCTGGGCTGGTTCGGGCGGCGGCGCCTGCGTCAGAGCCCGTGGGCCGTCGACGCGATGCTGGCGGCGAGCGTGGTGGGGGCGCTGGCGTCGGCGGTCTCCAGCGGGTTGCTGATCCAGACCGCAGCCTTCGAGGTCGGGCGGGAGAGTGCCGGCGCCACCGTGCTGATGGCGGCCAGCCTGGTGGTGCTGGTGGGTTGTGGCCTGGACCGGCTGGGCCGGGGCGCTGCGGTCCGGGGCGCTGCGGTCCGGGGCGCCGACGTCGGCGAGAGCTAGGTTGACCTCGACGACGGGGATGCGGCGACGCAGAGTGGAGCATGCCATGAGCCAGAACGTGATCGTCCGCTACCGGACCACGCCGGAGGGCGCCGAGGAGAACGCGCGGCTCGTCGAGGGCGTGTACGCCGCGCTCGCCGACCTCGCGCCGGAGGGCTTTCGCTACACGACGTACCGGCTGGACGACGGGACGACCTTCGTGCACGTCGCCGAGCAGGAGGCGGACGACAACCCGCTGGCCTCGCTGCCGGCGTTCGCGGAGTTCCAGCGGGAGCTGGGTGGCCGGGTCGCCGAGCCGCCCGTCGCCAGCGGGGCGACGGTCGTCGGGTCCTACGGCTGGCAGCGGTAGCGCAGAGGGCCACCAGGCGGGCGCCGCCGGCTACGCGAGGTGGAACTCGATCCGGTAGACCAGCGTCCCGTCATCGATGGGGCCGGAGTGCGCGGCCCGGGCCCGGAGTGCCTCGCGGTCACTCTCCCCGACGCGCGTACGTCATCGGCGGTCACCGCGGAGAACGGCAGGACCTCGAGGGAGTCGATCTCGATGACGACACCGTGGACCGGGTAGCGCGAGCCGGCCTTGACCTGCGGCCGGCTCCATCGCCGGATCGAGACGGTGATCTCGCCTCGGACCAGCGCGTCGCGGAGATCTCGGCTGAACGTCACGTCCGACACGCTACGGCTGTTGGGAGGGCGACGCCCCGGTCACGCTTGCGCGTGGGCCGGCGGTCAGCTGGGCTGCCAGAGCTCGACCCGGTTGCCCTCCGGGTCGTTGACCCAGCCGAATCGGCCGACCCCCTCCATCTCCTGGGTCTCCTCCGCTACGTCCGCGCCGTTGAGACGCAGCTGCGCGAGCATCGCGTCCAGGTCGCGGACCCTGAAGTTGAGCATGGTCTGCTGGCTGCGCGCGCCGAAGTAGTCGGTCTCGGACTCGAACGTCGCGAACACCGTGACTCCTGCGTCCGGACGCCACAGGCCGTTCTCGTCGGCCTCCAGCCCGAGGCAGTCCCGGTACCACGCACCCAGGGCCGCGGGATCGGCCGCTCGCAGGAAGTAGCCACCGACTCCGAGCACGCGCTCCATGACGTCATCCTGCCCGAGACGGCGGCGGGGCGAAGGGGTCGGCGAAGTACTGCGTCTCGCGGGCGACGTAGCCGGCGGAGAACTCCATGATGCTCACCGAGTGCGTGGGGGCGCCGTCGTAGGTGATCACGCACTCGCTCACCCACAGGTCCCCGCTGCCGCTGATCCGGCGCACGGTGAAGTGCCGCTCCGCCGGGTGGCCGCCACGCTGCGCGGCGATCGCCGCGCGACCGCGGAACCGCTCGCCGGACTGCGGGTAGTCCAGGATCGCGTCCTCGGCGTAGACGGCGTGCTCTCTCGCGCTGTCCCCCTGCTCGGAGGCCAGCCAGTGCTCCATGATCCTGGCCCTGACCTCGGCGTCACCGTCCATCGTCCGCTCCTTGATGCCGGCGAAGGGGCCCCACTGGCCCCACTCCTGGTGTGTCCCATGCGCGGTGCTCGAAGCACCCAGCATGTCGGGTCAGCTCGTCTGGTCGGGTCAGCTCGTGTCGTCGGGAGGGTGGCTGCGGGTCTGCCATCGGCGGGTGAGGTCGCGCAGGGCTTGGTCGAAGTCGGCGTCGTAGGCGTTGCCGCCCGGTTCGCCGGTGAGTTCGCCGGTGAGTTCGCCGGTGAGTTCGCCGGTGAGTGGATCGGTGGGGGTCGGTGGGGGTCGTTCCAGCGGACTTTGCCGTTGATGATGCGGGCGTTGAGGTGGTGGGCGTGGACGTGGCGGTGGTGCCGCCCGCAGAGCAGGGTGCCGTTGGCCTCGCTGGTGGCGCCGCCCCTGCTGAACGCGGTCAGGTGGTGGGTGTGACACCAGGAGGGCTTGGCTTGGCAGTTGGGGTAGGTGCAGTGCTGGTCGCGGTGTTCGATCGCCAAGCGGATGCGGGGTGGGAACGGGTAGCGGGTCCGCCCACGTCCAGCGCCCGGCCGGAGGAGTCGGTCAGGACCGGGACGGTCTCGGCGTCGCAGGCCAGGACCTGCACCTGCAGGGGCGAGAGCTCCCACCCGCCGGGCTGCCCGTTCGCCACGATGCCCGGCAGCGCGCCGCGCTGCCCCACACCGCGCTGGTCGGCACAGTGTTGTCCGGTGCGGTGTTGTCCGGTGCGGGGTTGTCCGGTGCGGGCGAGGATGGTGTCCAGGTCGGCGGTCAGGATCAGCCGGGTGGAGATCCGGCCCTGGTGGGTAGGGCGCCCGGCTGACCGATCCGGGCGGCCGGAGCCGGCGCGGCCAGCGGGTCCAGGGGCGTGCAGGTAGGCGCCCTGGACCGCGGTCAGGTGGGCCCGCAGCAGCCACATCCCGGAGGCCTCCTGGGTCAGGTAGGCCTCCCGCAGCTCCCCCTGGGCGTCCTCGTCCTTGGCCAGGCGGGTGGCGGCGTCGGGGTCCAGGCGGGTGACCAGCCGGCGCCCAGCAGTTCCCAGTTGCCCCTGGTCCACCCGGGTGGCCAGCTCCACCTACAACCCCTGCGCCTCGGCTCGGGTTGCAGGGTCGGGTGGCTCGGGCAGAGCCTGCGCCAGGCCCGCGCGGGCGTTCGCGGTCTGCGGCAACAACGGCACCAGGCCCCGCAACCACGCGCCGCCGTCCTTCGCGACCACCCGCGACTCAGCCCGCTGCAACACCACCACCGCCTCGCATCCGCACCGCACCAGCACGCATCCGCACCCCGCATCACAGCGCTCGCACCGCCCACCACTCCGCACCCCGCAGACCACCCCGCATCCGCAGACCACCGACACCAGTCTGCCCGTGACTCGTCGCCCCTACCGGAACCCTACCCTCCCGGGACCGACCCAGCCGCGGTTCGCTCGTCACGCCCGCCCCGGCCGCCATCGCGCGTGCCGCGTCCCGGCGTCCGGCTGACGGATCAGATCGAGCCGCGGCCGCGGACCGTCGGTGCGGCCGGCCGGCGGCTTCCTGGAGCCGGCGCGGTACTGCACCGGCCAGTCCGCGCCGCTCCCCGCGTACTCCTGCTCCGCGGCCGCGTGCAGGGTCCAGCTCGGGTCGTAGAGGTGCGGACGACCGACCGAGACGAGATCGGCGCGACCAGCCAGGATCACCGAGTTCGCGTCGTCGTAGGACGCGATGGCACCCACCGCGATCACAGCGACACCGTGGGACTCGCCGATCTCGTTGCGGATCCGATCGGCGTACGGCGTCTGGTAGCTCCGCCCGTACGCCGGGGTCTCGTCCTTGACCACCTGACCGGTGGACACGTGGATGGCGTCGGCGCCGTGCTCCGCGAACGCGGTCGCGATCCGCACCGCGTCGTCGACGTCGTTGCCGCCCTCGAACCAGTCCGTCGCCGAGATCCGCACACTCATCGGGCGGTCCCGGGGCCAGACCGCGCGGACGGCGTCGAACACCTCGAGCGGGTATCGCAACCGCCGGTCGACCGAGCCGCCGTAGCCGTCGGTCCGTCGGTTGGTCAGGGGGGACAGGAACGACGACAGCAGGTAGCCGTGCGCGCAGTGCAGCTCGAGCAGGTCGAACCCCGCCCGTGCGCCCGCCTCGGCCGCAGCCACGAACTCAGCCGTCACCTCGGCCATCAGCTCCGGCGTCATCTCCGCCGGCGTCTGGTTGTCGGGCGAGTACGGGATCGGCGAGGGTGCGATGACCTCCCAGTTGTCGTCAGGCAACGGTTGGTCGATCCCCTCCCACATCAGCCGGGTCGATCCCTTGCGACCGCTGTGCCCCAGCTGGATCCCGATCTTGGCCGTGCTGTTGCCATGGACGAAGGCCGCGACCCGAGCCCACGCCCGCTCCTGCTCGTCCGTGTAGATGCCGGCGCATCCCGGACTGATCCGGCCGATGGGCGACACGCAGACCATCTCGGTCATCACCAGCCCCGCGCCGCCGAGGGCCCGCGAGCCCAGGTGGACGAGGTGGAAGTCCGTCGGCACACCGTCGGCGGCCGAGTACATGTCCATCGGCGAGACCACGACGCGGTTCTTGAGCTCGATCCCGCCGAGCCGCAGGGGCTGGAACATCGGAGGCGCCGGCCGGGCGTCCGCTCCCACCGCCCCGCGCTCCACCTCGTGCCGCACGAACCACCCGTCGATGGCATCCACGAACTCGGGGTCGCGCACGCGCAGGTTGTCATAGGTGATCCGCCGGCTGCGAGTCACGATGTTGAAGGCGAACTGCTCCGGCGGCTGCTCGACGTACTGGGCGATGTCCTCGAACCAGGCCAGGCTCGCCTGCGCCGCGCGCTGGGTGGAGAGGACCACCGGCCGCCGCTCGGCCTCGTAGGCCGCCAGAGCCTTTGGTACGTCGGCGTTCTCGTGCAGGCAGGCGACGAGGGCGAGCGCGTCCTCCATCGCCAGCTTGGTCCCCGAGCCGATCGAGAAGTGCGCGGTGTGTGCCGCATCACCGAGCAGGACGACGTTGCCGTGCCGCCAGGTGTCATTCGAGATGGTCGCGAAGCTCTGCCATTTCGAGTTGTTCGCCTGGACCTCATGCCCCTCGAGCACGTCGGCGAACAGCTCCTTGACCACCGCGATCGAGCGCTCGTCACTCACTCCCGGCGGCAACGACGCACCCGCAGACGCGCCGAATCCTGCCCGTTGCCAAACGGATTCGTTCATCTCGACGATGAAGGTGCTGCCGTGGGCGTCGTACGGGTACCCGTGGATCTGCATCACGCCGTACGGCGTCGGGCAGACGTAGAACTTGAACGCCTCGAACACCAGGTCCGTGCCGAGCCACATGTACTTGTTCCTGCGCGGCTCGATCGTCGGGCGGAACACGTCGGCGTACTTCGTCCGCACCGCCGAGTTCGCGCCGTCGGAGGCGATCACCAGGTCGTACTCGGCGGCCAGCCGGTCGATGTCCGGCGCCTCGGTCCGGAAGCGCAGGTCCACCCCGAGCTCGGCGCAGCGCGACTGCAGGATCTGGAGCAGCTCCTTGCGGCTCATCGCCGCGAACCCCTGCCCGCCAACGGTCGTCACGGTCCCCCGGTAGTGCACGTCGATGTCGTCCCAGCGGGCGAAGCGCTCCGCCATCGCCGCGTAGACGACCGGGTCCGCGTGCTCGATCCCACCGAGGGTCTCGTCGCTGAACACCACGCCGAACCCGAACGTGTCGTCCGGGGCGTTGCGCTCCCAGAGGGTGATCTCCGTGTCCGGTCGCAGGGCCTTGGTCAGTGCTGAGAAGTAGAGCCCGGCCGGGCCACCTCCCACGACGGCGATCCGCATCCGCTCAGCCACCCGCCGGGGACCGCAGCCGGAAGCGCTGCAGCTTGCCGGTCGCCGTCTTGGGCAGCGCGTCCACGAACTCGACCGACCGCGGGTACTTGTACGGCGCGATCGCCTGCTTGGTGAACGCCTGCAGCTCCGCCACCTTGGCCGCGTCACCCACCACGCCCGGGCGCAGCACGACCGCCGCGTGCACGACCATCCCGCGCTCCTCGTCGGGCCGACCGACCACGGCACACTCGGCGACGTCCGGATGCCGCTCGAGGGCCAGCTCGACCTCGGGTGCACCGATGTTGTACCCCGACGACACGATCATGTCGTCGCTGCGCGCCTGGTACCAGAAGTAGCCGTCCGCATCGCGGATGTAGGTGTCGCCGGTGATGTTCCAGCCGTCGTGCACGTAGTCAGCCTGACGCGGATCGGCGAGGTAGCGGCACCCGGTCGGTCCCACCACGGCCAGCCGTCCCGGCGTCCCGTCCGGCACCGGCTCGCCGTCGACGCCGATCACCCGAGCCTCGAACCCGGGGACGACCCGCCCGGTCGCGCCGGGCCGGATGTCGTCATCGGCCGCGGAGAGGAAGACGTGCAGCAGCTCGGTGCTGCCGATGCCGTCGATCAGCCGGATCCCGGTGGTGTCGTTGAACTCCCGCCACACCACCTCGGGCAGATGCTCCCCGGCCGACACGCCTCGACGCAGGCCCGCCAGCTGCCCGGCCACACCTTCACGCAGCATCGCCCGATAGGCCGTCGGCGCCGTGAACAGCACGGTCACGCCGTAGGCCTGAACCGCTGCGGCCAGCTCGACCGGCGTCGCCCGCTCCAGCAGCAGCGTGGCCGCACCCACCCGCAGGGGGAAGACCAGCAGGCCGCCGAGGCCGAACGTGAAGGCGATGGGCGGGGTCCCGGAGAACACGTCATCCGGCTCGGGCTTGACGACGTGCCGGCTGAACGTGTCGGCGATCGCCAGGACGTCGCGGTGGAAGTGCATGGTGGCCTTGGGCTTGCCCGTCGTACCGGAGGTCGTCGCCAGCAGGGCCACGTCGTCCGCAGCGGTCTCGACGTTCTCGTACGACGCCGGCTTCGTCCCCGCCCGGGCCGCCAGGTCCGAACCGTCGTCCACGCCGAAGGTCAACAGCGGCAGGTCCGGTGCAGCCGCAGCCAGTTCGGCCACGAACCGGCTGTCGCACAACAGGATCGCCGGGCGGGTCAGCTCGATCAGCTGCACGAGCTCGTCGGCCCGCAGCAGGGGCATGGTCGTGACGACGACCCCGCCCGCCTTCAGGACGGCGAACCAGCAGGCGAAGAGCCACGGGTTGTTCGGCCCGCGCAGCAGGACGCGTTGTCCGGGCACGAGGCCGAGGTCCTCGGTCAGCACGCGGGCGACCTGGTTCGAGCGCGCGAGCAGGTCGCCGTACGACCACGGCGCGTCGGTCGGGCTGAGCAGGCACGGGCGGTCGGGGCCGAGGCGCCCGACGACGTCGTCCAGCAGGGCCGCCGCGCAGTTCAGCCGGTCGGGATACTGCAGCTCGGGGTTGTCGCGGGTCATCCGCGGCCACTGGTCCGTCGGCGGCAGGCTGTCGCGACAGAACGTGTCCACGTGAGCGGACGGCGTCAGGATCACCAGCGACCTCTCTGACCATCGGTTCGGCCCTGTGAACTGCCTCCCCCAGTATGTTTGTTTCATGACGACAGTCAAGCGCTCGACATACCAGGTCGAGTTCCAGCCGCGCGACCTGATCGTCACGATCTACGGCCTCTACGCCCGCGAGGAGCACGACTGGCTGTCCGTCGCGTCCTTGATCCGGCTGATGGCCGAGCTCGACGTCGACGCCCAGGCCGTGCGCTCGTCGGTCTCCCGCCTCAAGCGCCGCGGCACGCTGCGGAGCCTGGTCGTCGAGGGTGCCGCAGGCTACGCCCTCTCCCCCGCGTCACTCGCAGCGCTGCGCGAGGGCGACGCGCGGATCTTCCGCCAGCAGCGCTCGAGCATCGCCGACGGCTGGGTGGTGGCGGCGTTCTCGGTGCCGGAGAGCGAGCGGGAGAAGCGGCACGAGCTGCGGACCCGCCTGACCCGGCTCGGCTTCGGGACCGTCGCCCCCGGCGTGTGGGTGGCGCCGGCCGACCTGGCCGACGAGACCGCCGAGGTGCTCACCCGGCGCGGCCTGGAGGGCTACGTCGACCTGTTCCGCGGCGACCACCTCGGGTTCGGCGCGGACCCCGACGCGCGCGCTCTGGCCCGCAAGGTCCGCGAGTGGTGGGACCTGGACGAGCTGTCGACGCAGTACGCCGACTTCACCGCCGCGTTCCGCCCGGTTGCCCGGCGGGTCGCCCGCCGCCGGCCCGCGGCCGCCGCGCGCGGAGCCGCCCGTGACGCCGACGCGAGCGCCTACGCGGCGTACCTCCCGATGCTGACCTCGTGGCGCCGGCTGCCCTACCTGGACCCCGGACTCCCGCTGGACCTGTTGCCAAGCAACTGGACCGGGCGCACGGCCCACGCGCTCTTCCACGAGCTGAACGCGGCCCTCCGCGAGCCCGCCCACCGCCACGCCCAGTCGGTCATCCACTCGTGAGGTCCGGCGTCGCCAGCTCGGCGACCCCTTGCACCTCGGCAACCCCCTGCACCTCGACGAGCGCCGCCCGGTCCCACAGGCGCGCCACCCCGACACCCGCGGTCGCCGGGTAGTCGGTCCCGACCAACCGGCGCCACACCGCACCGATCTCCCGCCCGTGCGCCCGGTAGTCGTCGACGTCGACGATGTAGATCGTCAGGCTGGCCAGGTCCGACGGCTCGCCACCCGCGGCGCGGAGGGCCACCAGCAGGTTGCCCAAGGCGAGCTCGAACTGCTCGACGACCGAGTCGCCGACGATCCGCCCGTCCGGCCCCAGGGCCGTCTGTCCCGCCAGGTGCACGCGGGTCGTCCCGGTCGCCCGTACGGCGTGTGAGAACCCTGACGGTGCAGGCAGACCGGCCGGGTTGATCCGCTCGAGGCTCATGACTGGACCGCTCCCCCGTCGACGTTGATCCCCTGACCGGTGACACCCGCGTTCGCGATGCAGAAGCGAACCGCGTCCGCCACCTCGGACGGCTCGACCAGCCGCCCGATGGGCTGGCGCCGGGCGAGCAGGGCCGTCGCCTCCGCCGCCGAGATCCCCCGCCGGGCGGCGATCGCCTCGATCGTCGCGTCGGTCATCGGCGTGTCCACGTAGCCCGGGCAGACCGCGTTCACCGTCACGCCGTCCCGCGCCACCTCCGCGGCCGCCGAGCGCACCAGCCCCAGGACGCCGTGCTTGCTCGCCGAGTAGGCGGCCACCTCGCTCTCGCCGCGCTTCGCGACGACCGAGGCGATGACCACCACACGACCCCAACGCTTCTCGATCATCGACGGCAGCGCGCGGCGGATCACCCGGAAGGGCGCGGTGAGGTTCAGCTCCAGCATGCGGTCCCACTGCTCGTCGGTCGTGTCGACGAGCGGAGCGGCCACACCGGCGCCGGCATTGGACACCAGCACCTCGACCGGGCCCCAGGCGTCCTCCACCGTGCGGAATGCCATCTCGACCTGGGCCGGGTCGGTGAGGTCGCCGACGACGGGCAGCCCCGGCCCGTCGAGTCGCCCGGCCACGGCCTCCAGCGCCTCGCGGTCGCGTCCGGCCAGTGCCACGCGGTGCCCGTCGGCGCCGAGCTGCTCGGCGATGACCGCGCCGATGCCGCGGCTGGCACCCGTCACGAGGCAGATCCTCGGCGTCATTGACCGGTCCAGCGCGGCGCGCGCTTCTCGGTGAACGCGGCGTGGAACTCGGCGTGGTCGTCGGCCGTCATCAGCAGGGCCTGGGTCATCGCGTCCAGCTCCATCGCGGCGCCCAGCGGCATGTCGAGCTCGCGGGTCAGCAGCGCCTTGGTCTGGGCCAGCGCCAGCCCTGGGCCGTCGGACAGCCGGCCGGCGAGCCGCGCCACCGCGTCGTCCAGGCCGTCGTCGTCGACCAGCTCGCTGACCAGCCCGTAGCGGTCGGCGGTCTCGGCGTCGACCGTGTCGCCGAGCATCAGCAGCTGCGTCGCCCGCCCGAGCCCGACGACCCGCGGCAGCAGGTACGCCGCGCCCATGTCGCCGCCGGAGAGGCCGACCTTGGTGAAGAGGAAGGCGAACCGGCCGGAGCGCGCGACGACGCGGAAGTCCGCGGCCAGCGCGATCACGGCCCCCGCGCCGGCCGCGATGCCCTGGATCGCCGCGACGATCGGCACCGGTACCTCCCGCATGGCGCGGATGACGTCGCCGGTCATCTTGGTGAAGCCCATCAGGTCGCGCGGGCGCATCGCCACGAGCTCGCCGATGATCTCGTTGACGTCGCCTCCCGCGCAGAAGCCCTTCCCCGCACCGCGGATCACCAGGACGCGGACGTCATCGTGATGCGGCAGCTCCAGCAGCAGGTCCCGCAGGTCGGCGTACGCGTCGAAGGTCAGGGCGTTGAGCTTCTCCGGCCGGTTCAGCGTCACGGTCGCCACGCCATCGCTGACGACGAAGTCGAAGTGCTCCCAGCGGGTCGTGAGCGGGGCCGAGGCCCGGAACCTCCTGGTCATGCGGATGGCCCCTCTGCTCCGCCCGACGGCGCGGGCTGCGTGGCTAACGCGGCTCTGGCTGTCGCCGATGAGCCGGCGACCAGCGAGCGGCCGATGATCGTCCGCTGGACCTCGGAGGCACCCTCGTAGATCCTCGGCGCCCGGACCTCACGGTAGAGGTGCTCCAGCAGGTGGCCCCGCTGCAGGCCGCTCGCACCGTGCAGCTGGATGGCCGTGTCGACGACGTACTGCGCACTCTCGGTCGCGAACAGCTTGGCCATCGCGGACCGGCGGGTGATCTCCTGCGGAGGTGCGCCGTCGTCGTAGGCCGAGGCCGCGGCGTACACGAGCAGCCGCCCGGCCTCGATCCGGGTCGCCATCTCGGCGAGCGCGTGACTGACGGCCTGCTGGTCGCTGAGGACCCCGCCGAAGGCCGTCCGGGTGCTGGTGTGGGCGATCGAGGCGTCGAGGGCGGCCTGGGCCATGCCGATCGCGAAGGCACCGACGCTCGGACGGAACAGGTCGAGCGTGGCCATCGCCACCGTGAAGCCGTCGTCGACCTGGCCCAGCACGTCCTCGGGCCCGACCCGGACGCCGTCGAAGCGGAGCCGGCCGATCGGGTGCGGCGACAGCAGGTCGAGGTGCTCCCCGCTCAGGCCATCGGCGTCGCCGGCGACGACGAACGCCGTGACCCCGCGGGCCCGTACGTCTGCGGTGGTGCGGGCGAACACCGAGTAGACGTCGGCCTCGGGGGCGTTGGAGATCCACGTCTTCTCGCCGTGCAGCCGCCACCCCTCACCATCCGGCTCGGCCCGCAGCTCCAGCCCGGCGGCGTCCGATCCCGCGCCCGGTTCGGAGAGCGCGAAGCCGGCGACGACCGTCCCGTCCTGCACGCCGGGCAGCCAGCGGCCCTGCTGGTCGTCGGTGCCGTAGAGCTTGACCGGATAGCTGCCGAGGCCCTGCAGCGCCAGCGCCGTCTCGGCCTCGGTGGTGATCGTCGCCAGAGTCTCGCGGAGCAGGCAGAGATCCATGGCCGCGGCCGGGCGGCCCTCGTCGCCGAACAGTCGCGCGATCAGGCCGAGCCGGCCGAGCGCGGCGAGCAGCGGCCGGTTCACCCGGCCCTCCTCCCCCTGCGCGGCAACGGCGGCCAGCTCACGCTCGGCGACCTCGCGCACCTGCGCCACGAGTGCGCGCTGGCTCTCGGTCAGCCCGAACGAGGACATGGCGCTCCTGTCGACGACGATCACGGGACGGACGGGCGGGGGCGGGCGCCGGCGCGGATCCGGACGGTCCGTCGAATATAGCCAGCCGGCCACGACCGTGGCCCCAGCGCGATATCCGGGTGCGAGCGGCTCACGATCTGGCCAGGATGGGCCGGATGCTGCGGGACACCATCGACGAGGACCTGGTCCGCCGGCTGGTCGCGACGCAGTTCCCCCAGTGGGCCGGGCTCGAGGTCCGGCCGGTCGAGCTCAGCGGCTGGGACAACCGGACGTTCCGGCTCGGCGACGAACTGAGCGTGCGCCTGCCCAGCGACGAGGTCTACGCCGCGCAGGTCGCGAAGGAGCAGCGCTGGCTGCCGCTCCTCGCGCCGCAGCTGCCGCTGCCGATCCCGGCCCCAGTCGCCAAAGGCGTTCCGGCCCAAGGATTCCCGCTCCCGTGGTCGGTCTACCGGTGGATCGACGGCCGGCCGGCAGCGCTGGCTGCCGGCCCGCGTGGCGAGGGCCTCGACCTGGACCGACTCGCTGTAGATCTGGCCGGCTTCCTCAACGCGCTGCGCCGGATCGACGCCACCGGGGGGCCGGCGGCCGGGCCGCACAACTTCTACCGCGGCGGCCCCCTGTCGACGTACGCCGCCGAGACGCGCCGGGCGACGGCGACCCTCGCCGACCGGATCCCGCTCGAGCGTGTCGCGGCGGTGTGGGATGCCGCGATGACCGCGGCGTGGCCCGGACCGCCGGTCTGGGTGCACGGTGATGTCGCGGCCGGCAACCTGCTCGTGCGGGACGGCCGGCTCGCGGCCGTGATCGACTTCGGCTCCTCGGGCGTCGGCGACCCGGCCTGCGACACCGCGATCAGCTGGACCCTGTTGGCCGGTTCGAGCCGCGAGAGGTTCAGGGACGCACTCGGCCTCGACCGCGCCACGTGGGCGCGGGGCCGCGGCTGGGTGCTGTGGAAGGCGCTCATCACGATCGCCGGGTCCGCCGAGGACTCGGCCCTGGCCGCCGGCGCCTGGCACGACCTGCACGAGGTGCTCGACGACCACGACGCGCAGGGCGAGCACGACGGCTGACCGAGGTCAGCCGCAACGACCCACGGAGGTCGCCGGTCGCAAGGCGGCCGCAAGGCTCCAGCGGGCCGTGACCGTCACCGGCCCGGGCTGGGTCGCGTCGACGGTCGTCCAGCCGTCCGGGCCCGAGCGCAGGCAGGCCTGGCCCGAGGTCACCTGCCAGTACGGCGTCCAGTGCACCCGGACGAGACTGGACCCGGCCCGCTGGACCGAGAGGTCGAAGGAGTCGGCGCCGAGCCGGGTCAGCCGGGCCGGGCCGGTGGCCAGCCCGGGAGCGTCGGTGACCCTCCAGACCTGCCAGTGGGCGTCACTCCAGACCGGGCGCAGCCACGGCTGCCCGGCCCTGATGAGCGCCGCCTCTCCCCGGGACCAGAAGTCGAGCGGGGCGTCGGGGACGGCAACCAGCCCGACGCCGGACCCGGTCAGCCACTGGTGCAGCTGCGCCGCCGTGAGGTCCGGCCGGTAGAGCACGGCGTTGTCGCGCAGGTCGATCTGCCGCTCCCACCCGCGGGCGATCGGGAAGGCCCGCGGCACGAAGTACGACTCCCAGTGCTGCCGCAGCGTCGGGACCTCGACCCGGCCCCGCCCGACGTCCTGGGTCTTCAAGAACGCGTCCAGGCCGGCGTAGTACGACGCGTGGCTGGAGGGATCGCCGACCGAGCGGTTCAGGGCGGTGACGCCGGGCCAGACCTGCCAGCAGAGCAACGGGACGGCAACCACGACGAGGGTCCACCAGCGGCGACGAGCACCGAAAGCCGCTGCGGCCAAAGGACCTCCGACGAGGGCACCGAGCCGGGTCATGTTGCCGCCGACGGGGTTCTGCACCAGGTAGATGAGCACGGCCGAGCCGCCGTAGAGCAGCAGCCCGACCCGCAGCATCCGGGAGAGGCCCGGCAGCAGGACGAGCCCGCCCACGGAGAAGAGCAGCACCACCAGCAACGCCGCGAGCGGGAACGGGAAGTAGCCGCCACCGCCGAGCAGCCAGGCGACCACGACACCGATGCCCGCGCTGGCCAGAGGGGCGGTACGGCGGACACCGACCTCCGTGCACCAGGCCAGACCCGCCAGCAGCAGGAAGGCTCCGGCCAGCGGGCTGGCCAGGCTCGCGCCGACCGCTGCGAGCGCGGCGAGCCACGGGTGGCGGCGCAGCACCGCCAGCAGGGCGGCCAGGCCCAGGGCGACGCCCAGCCCGAACGGCAGCTGCCCCACCACCATCGGGCTCAGGCAGCCCACGGCGAACCAGAGCGCGCCCAGCCGCCCGGCCCGGCCCGACCGCGGCCCGCCGAGCAGGCCGCTCATCGCCCATGCGGCGGCGACGCAAGCCAGGGCTCCGAGCAGGCGGGTGCCGACGATCGCCGCGATGGGCGGGAACAGCAGGCTGTAGCCCCCGAGCAGATGCCCCGAGTACCAGAGGTTGTTCCACAGCAACGCACCGCGCGACCCGAAGACCCAGGTGTGGAACTCCTGTGCGGCGAGGTCACCGCCGGTCGCGGGGAGAGCGAGCAGGACGGCGCACAGGACGGCGGTGAGGATCCAGGGCCGGCGGGCCACGGCGAGCAGGGCCGCGGCCAGCTGCCCGAGCCGACCGGACCGGCGGCCGAGGGAGGGGGGCGGGACCCGAGGCGTCGTCTGGACTGCCAAGGCTCAGCTCCCGTCAGGCGGCGTCGGTGGGTTCTGCCCGCAGGACGAGGGCCGTGACCAGCGGAAGGGCCACCGAGAGCATGATGCCAGTCACGGTGACACCGGAGTCGTTGAGCACGCCGCCCAGCACGGCGCAGACGGCGAAGGCGACCAGACCCGGCCCGAGCCCGGGTGCGCGCTCGAGCGTCTCGCCCAGCAGGGGGCGATGACGCCGCAGGGCCAGGACCGCCACCACGAGCGTGCCCAGCAGCAGCGGGAGGAACGGGCTGGCGACCAGCTGCCCCAGATTGGCCGAGACCTTGCGCGACAGCACCGGGCCCGCTTGCCCGTCCAGCACCTGCGCCACGAACCGCCCGATGTGCGTGCGCCGGTCGGCCGGGCGGTGGTAGTCCCACAGCGCCAGCGCAACCACCGGCACGGCTCCGACGGCGATCGCGGCCAGCCCCCGCCGGACCGACAGGCGCACCCGGGCCAGCAGCAGCACCAGCACCAGCCCCGCCGGCATCAGCGCGAGCGCGCCCCCGAAGTCGGCACCCCAGGCCGGCAGGGCGTCGACGACCGCGGCGACCAGGACCAGCGCGGCGGCCATCGCGGCCCCCCGGACCGCAGCGCGCCGGGGCCGGTCGGCCGGTACGGCGAACAGCGTCGCTGCGAGCAGCAGGGACGACGCGGCCAGGACTCCGAACGCCGTGTTGCCCGCGCCGTAGAAGCGCCCGGCAGTGATCGGAGAGTCCCCCAGGAGCGCCGAGGTCTGCAGTCGCGACCCGCTGACCAGGTCGGCGACGAGGACAGCCAGGCCACAGCCGGTGACCAGGCAGAGGGCGCGGACCGGCGCGACCCGCCCCGCCCGGACGGCTGCGGCCGAGACCAGCCCGGCCATCGCCAACAGGAGCACCGGCAGCAGCAGGACGTTCCACCGCCACCACGGGAGCAGCTGCAGCAGCCAGGAGACGACCGGCAGGGAGGCGACCAGGTAGCAGGCGACCACTGCCGTGCGTCGGGCCGAAGACCGCCCCCCGGCGAGCGCCAGACCCAGCCCCGCGACCAGGACGCCGAGCAGCGACACGGCCCACATGAAGGGTGGCCGCCAGCGAGCGCCCTGCACCGCCTTGGTGTCCAGGTCGCGGAGCGGGTCGAGCCGGGCACTCGCCGCCGCTGGGCCGGCCGCGGCCTGCCACGGACGACCGACCACCGTGCTCGGCACGGGTGCACCGACGAGGTCGAGCACGGTCGGCGCGACGTCGATCAGCTCGACGTACGGCGTGCGCTTCGTCGACGGCGAGCGCAGGTACCCGGGCGGGAAGTCCGGCCCCCGGGCCACCGCGACGTGCAGGTGGGCGCCATCGCCGGGGTCGGCTCCTGGCGAGCGGGCCGGGCGGTCGCTACTGCCGACCAGGAGGACGGTCGACGTCGCCGGCAGCGGGCCCACCAGCGCCGCCACCTGCCCGTCGACCACCGTCGCCGCCTCGGCCCGGTCGCGGGCGGGCGCGGAGTACAGCCGGTCGAGCACCGCCACGACGACGTCCGCCCCCCCGGCGGCCGCGAGGCCGGAGGCGAGGGGTGCGTTCACGTCCGCACCCGGCAGGGCCAGCCACCCGCCGGCGCCGAGCGTCGCCGTGCGCACGCCGTGCGCGCGCAGCGCCGTGCTCAGCGCCCCCGGGCCGGGCCCACCCCGCAGATGCGCGCGGACCGCGTCCGCCCCCGCCGCCGCCTGGTCGACGCACCCCACCGGCACCGCCGACCGCGACTCCGCCGAGGCCCGGTCACCGGCCCCCAGGGTGAGCAGCCCGTCGGCGCAGCCGGCCTGGTCCCAGCTCGACTTCACCGTCAGCGCGGCCGCCGAGCCTCGGGTCAGCAGGCCCCACATCGCCGGCGTGGCGCTGGGCGACAGGTCACTCCAGCGCAGGTCCGGGACGGCCACGACCAGCACCCGCGGAGCGCTGGGCGCCGCCGCCACGGTCACCGCGGAGGCGGTCACCGCGGAGGTGGTCGTCGCGGACGTCGTCGAGGTCGTGCCCGCGGCAGCCGGGAGCGCCGGGGACAACAGCAGAACGGTCCCGACAAGGGTGCCGACAACGGTCCCGACAACAGTCCCGACAACGGTCCGGTAAGGGCCCACGAGCCGGGCCATCAGCGAGCGGCTCGGCGGGTGGTGCCTGGAGGGCCGGGCGTCCAGGCGCACCGCAGGGCTCCCTTCGCCAGCGTGCCAGGCGGTATCGAGGTGTCTCGACGGGTCGCGAGATGGCTCGGCGCGCCCCGCCCTGGCGGTCCGCACACCCTAGGCGCCGTCACCCCGCTCACGCAGCGTCACCCCTGCCGGGAGGCGACATCTCCCGGCGACGATCTGCTCTGAGTCCTGGGCGGACTCAGAGCAGATTCTCGAGGAGACGGCTGATCCTCCGCACAGACATCGCACAAAGTGAGAGTCGCGTACGCAGCGTTATCGGATCTGGTCTCGATAGGTCTCGATGGGCACGCGTGCCTCGTCGAGCAGCGCTGGGCCTTGATGGGGCACGACGGGGTGCTGCTCGGAGGGGTTCAGCTGGGCGTGCTGCTCGTTGGAGAGCGCGAAGACCACGCGGCCCAGGCCCGAGCGGGCCAGCGCGCCGGCGCACATCTCGCACGGCTGGCAGCTGGTGTACATCGTGGTCGTCGCGGCCGCGTCCGCCGTCAGCTCCCGGGCCGCCCAGCGGGCCAGCTTGAGCTCGGGGTGCGCGCTGATGTCGCGATCGGACCGGACGGTGTTGAAGTCCTCCACCAGGACGGTCCCGGCCGCGTCGACGAGGAGTGAGCCGTAGGGCTCCTGCCCGGCGGCCAGGCCCTCGCTGGCGAGCGCGATCGCCCGGCGCAGGAACGCCTCGTCGCCCGAGGTCAGCCCCGAGGTCGGTCGCTGGGTCGGGTCACTCATCTCTGCACTCCCTCAACCTGCAGCTGGGTCTCGCCGTCGACGAAGCCGACCGAACGGTAGACCCGGACGGCGAGGTAGGACGGGTCGGCGACCATCACCAGCGTGTGCGCGCCCAACCGGTCCAGTCCGTGCCGGCTGACGCGATGCACGAGGGTCCCGGCCAGACCGCGACCGCGAGCGTCCGGGTGGGTCTCGACGGACTGGAACCGGGCCAGGCCGGCGCCCGCGGCGTAGAGGCCCATCTGGGCCACGAGCTCGCCGTCGACGAACGCACCGAACCAGCCGCCGTGACCGCGATCCACCAGCTGCCGGTACGTCGCGACCTTGCGCACGGCGAAGTCCCGGTAGGTCACCGGGTCCTGGTCCTCGATGCAGGCGACCCGGAGCTCGATGCTCTGGGCCCAGTCGGCATCCGAGTCCAACGAGCGGTACGTCGCCTCGCTGTTCGGCCTCGGCGGCGGCGTGACCTCGGTGGCGCTCATGACCGTCAACGCCTCGCAGGTCAGCCCCCGGTCGGCGAACGCGGTCAGGTCCTCCATCCGCCCGTCGGTCCCGTCGAAGCCCAGGGCGACATGGGTACCCGCGGGGTAGGTGCGCGCGAACCGCTCCAGCCACGCATCGGTCTCCTCCGGCGCCGGGACCTGTGGCAGGAGGAGGAAGTTGCCCCACCAGAACGACGGGTTGTCCGCGCTGCGCAGGACCAGGTGGTCGCCCCTGTCCTCGACCTGGGTCTCGCCCAGGCGCAGCAGGGCGAGGTCCGTCCGGTAGCCGAGCGACAGGACCTCCCTGACATCCACGTCAGGACCCTATGCTGCGCCTGACCGGTGCCTCTCGGCCCGTCGCGCGCGCCCCGCCGGGCCGAGGAGGTCTCACCGTGAAGCATCCGTCCCGTATCGGCATCGCCGCCGCGGCGATCCTGGTGAGCGTGACGTGCTTCGCCATGTCGTCCGAGGCCGCTCCCACATCGCCGCGGGCCCACGGAACGACCGCCGCACCGGCCATGTCCTCCGCGCCCGACCCGGCCGCTGCCCTACGGGCGGCCGCAGCACCGATCCGGCCGGCGGCGCAGGAGACGCTGCTCGTGCCGATCACGGCCTGCCGCCTGATCGACACCCGCAAGGCCGGCGGGGCGCTGGCCGGCGGGCGCGAGCGGAGCTTCCTCGCGTCCTCGACCGACCTGTCACGGCAGGGCGGTCGGAGCGGCGGGTGCGGGATCCCTTCCACGGCAACGGCTCTGGACGTGTCGTTCCAGGCGACCGCCGAGACCGGCACCGGCTTCGCCATCGAGACGCCGTACGGCGTGGCGTTCCCCAACGCGTCACTGTTGCACTACGTCAAGGGTCAGACCGTCGGCACGGGCGCAACCTTCCCGATCACCAGCGGCGGTGGGACTGCGTTCAGCCTGCGGATCAACGCACACCACGCGCAGCTGATCGTCGACGTCGTCGGCTACTACGCCCCGCAGATCGAGGGCCTGATCTACTCCGGGACGGCAACGCAGGCCGCGGAGGTCTACCAGGGCACGCCCCGCATGCTCAGCGCCGCGCGGGTGGGTGTGGGCACCGTCCTGGTGACCCTGGACCGGGACGTCTCCAACTGCACTCCGACGACGACCGGCTACTTCGGCCCCAACTTCTACTCCGGGGCCGTCGGCTTCCTCGGTGACCAGGTCGAGGTCTTCCTCTGGCGGCTGGACCCCACCACCGGGGCGCAGACCCCCGTCGACGGGTTCGCCTACCTCCACGTCGCCTGCTGAGAAGCCTCAGCGCAGCGTCGCGCCTCCGATCACGGGTCGGTGGTCGGAGTAGCGCGCGGAGAGTGCCACCGCCCAGACGTCCGCGAAGTCACCCGCGGACAGGAAGACGTCATCGACCTTGCTGTGCGGCGGCTCCGCGCCCCCGGGGCACGGCGCGGCGCCGCAGTCGGTGAGCTGGTTGTACGTCGACGTCGCCGATCCCGTTGTGCGCGAGCGGTTCGCGGCGTCAGCCTCCACGAGGCTTCCGGACCCGCGGGGATAGGACGCGTCGTACATCGGGTCCAGGGCAGCGGCCGAGGGCGGCGTGTTGAAGTCGCCGCCCACGAGGACCGGCCCGGCGCCGAGGAAGGTGCTCACGCGCTGGGCCACGGCCCGCACCTGCACGGCACTGTTCTGCACGTGCCAGTCGGTGTGCGCGACGCACGCGGTCATCGACCGTGCCGCGCCCGGAGGCGTCGCCCGCACACAGGTCATCCGGCGCGGCTGGCTCGCCTGTGGGCTCGGGAGCAGCCAGCTCCCGAGCTGGGTGTACGCCGCCGTCCGGACGAGCACGGCGTCACCGAGGTCCGTGCCGTCGACGCACCGCCCGGGGATAGAGGTCTGGAAGGGCCCGTGATAGTCACCGAGACCGGCCACGAGCGTGGTGAAGTCACTGCGGCAGAGCTCCTCGACCGTGACCACGAACGGCGCCCGGGCCGCCGTCCGCACGGCTCGCTCCGCGTCGGAGACCACCGCCGCGCCGTGCCGGCAGGTGAAGCCGCAGGCATTGAACTGCACGAAGCCGACCCGCACGGGCGCGGCCGGCGCCGACGCCGCGGCGGTCAGAGCCACCGCTACCGTCACGACCAGCACCCCGAGTGCCGTTCGAGGCCTCACCCCGCGGACCCTAGTCCGCCGGCGGTCAGCCGTCGCTGTGAGCCTGCTGCACAGCCTCCCTGGCCTCCTGCGCGTCATCGCGCACGTCGATCGCGGCAGAGGTGCCCTCACCGCTGGCGGCTGCGCTCCATCTCGGAGCCGAGCTCCGCTCCCAAGCGACAGTGCGCGCGCACCGACAACGAACCGCCTGCCCCGAGTTCGAGGCAGGCGGTCCGAGGTGGACGTGCGCCGGGATCAGCCGGTGAACTTCCAGATCCCGCGGCCGTGCGTCGCGGCAATGATGTAGTTGCCGCTCGGCGCGACCACCAGGTCGTTGGTCGACGAGTTCGGCAGCTTGGTGCCGACCCGCGACCACGAGCCCGGCGATCCGGCGCTGGTCGAGAACACCCCGACGTCGGTCCCGACGACGAGCCGGTGCCGTTGAAGACCACGACGTCGTTGACCGGAGCATCCGGCAGGTTGCCGCACCGGTCGGCCCAGGTGCGTGCCGCCGTTGGTCGACTCGAAGACGTGACCCACACCGCCGCTCGGGATCCAGCGACGCGAGAACGCGCCGTAGACGACGAACACGTGCTGGGCGTTGCGCCGGGTCGACGTAGAACGCCGTGGCGATGCGGTTCGGCAGGTTCGGCGCGTTGACCGTGTGCCAGGTGCCGCCCGCGTTGGTGTCGATGCCGGACGATGAACGGCGCCGCGCCACCCGGGTTGCACCCGTTGCCGCACCAGCCCGCGTAGATCGTCGAGCCCACGACACCGATCGCCGTCGCCTGCGACACCGGCGCCCAGGTCGCGCACCGGCTTCCAGTCACACGTGTCGCTGTTGCACAGCGTGTCCCAGCCGGCGCCCTGGTTGTCCCAGACCAGCTGACCGCCGGCGACCCAGTGGTCGATGTTCTTCGGGTCCGGCGACGTACGGCGCGATGAACCTCGGGTTCGGGTCGCAGGGCTGCGGGTCGTACTCCAGGGCGATGCACGGTCGCGCAGGTCGGCGTGATGGTCGTGTACGCCCGCGTGGTGCCGTCGGAGCATCCCGCCGTTCTGCGTCCGGGCCATCGCCAGGTCGACGTACTCGTTGACCGCCCTCCGGGCGTCGTTCGGGTCGACGATGACGGCTCCCGCCATCGCCGCCGAACGGCGAAACCATCTGCGGCGCGCCGGGTTTGAGCAACGACGTCCCGTTGTCCTGCAGGCCGCCCCAGATGGCGTCCCCGCCGCCCGGCCACCGGCCGATGCCGGCGTAGTAGTACTGCAGCGTGTGCAGCGTGGCGTTGAGGTCGTTCCACTTGCACCACGGTGCGCAGGCGATGCCGGACGGCTGTACATGCCGCCGTCGCTGCCGAAGTACGCCGTTCCGTCGGCGGCCACGAAGGCAGCGTGCTGGTCGGCGTGCGTCGTGTTCGGGCAGGTGTTCTTGGTCGGGTCGAAGCTCCAGCAGGGCTTGCCGAAGTTCCAGTACGGCCCGATCGTCGTCCACGTGCTGCCGGAGTCACTGGTCTCGTAGACCTCGGCCAGCCCGACGTAGACGTGCTTCGCGTCCTTCGGGTCGACCGTGACGTACTGGTCGTACCAGGCCTGGCTGCCCGGATCGGGGAACTCCGAGTTCGGCGGAGGCGGCCAGCTTCGCGTTGTCGGCGATGAGCGTCCACGGGCCGACGGCCAGTGCCGGAGTCCGAGCGGTACACGCCGTTGAGGTCGCGGTCGTCCGGGGACTCGACGAGGGCGTAGAGCTTCGCGCCGTTCGCGCTGTAGTCCAGCGAGGTCCGGCCGATGTCCGCGGCGATCCCGCTCGGTGTGACCTTGTGGAACGAGCCGGCGGTGCCGCCCGTGGTCGAGACGTAGAAGCCGTTGTAGGTCGTGTCGTCGGGCAGCGTGCCGCCGCGCCAGCCCAGCGTCGGCGATGACGTACTGGCCGTTGCTGCCCGGTCGCACCCGGACGTCGCTCATCCAGGACGTCCGGTACGGCGATCCGGTCGGGTTGGGGTCCGGCTTGAGGACCGTCTGCCAGTGGGCGGTCAGGTCCAGGGCGTTCCGCCGGACCAGGCCGTTGCTCGTGGCGACGAGGACATGGCCCTTGCCGTCGAAGCTGATCCGCGAGACCAGGCTGTTGTCCAGCCGGTCCCCGACCAGGGTCCACGTGCGGCCGCCGTCGCCGGAGCGGTAGATCCCGTCACCGTTGTAGCTGTCCACGCTGGTGTTGGCCTCGCCCGTGCCGACCCAGACCGAGTGGTCGGCCGGGTCGATCGCTATCGCGCCGATCGAGAGCCCGGTCTGCTGGTCGAAGACGGGCGCCCAGTGGCCACCCTTGTCGGTGGACTTCCAGACCCCGCCGTCAGCCGCACCGGCGTAGACCGCGTTGCCGTCGGTGGCGATCGCGGTGATCCGGCCGGACACGAGGCCGGCGCCGCCGCTGCTGTTGGACCAGAACGGGTCCCGGTAGCTTCGACCGCGTCGGAGTTGTAGGGCTGGTCCGTGACCTCTTGCCAGGCGCCTGCGCTGAGCGGCAGCGCCGCGGCCGCGCTCCGGGCCGCCTGGAAGGCCTGCGAGCTGACCGTCGTTCCGGGCGCCGTGCGGATCGCGGCGTACTGGCTGGTCCGGTCCATGATCTCTTCGGACTCGCCGCCGTCACCGTCGTCGTCGTCCGTGCTCGTGAGGGCCTGGAGGGAGTTGTGGTTGGTCGGGTGCCGGGTCAGCCCGGTGGGGCCGCTCAGCGGATCGGCGGAGCTCGGGCTTGCCGTGCCCAACGCCAGCGACAGGATCGCTATCCCGACGGCGCCCGATCCGAGCGCCGTCGTCTTCAGTCTCGTCATTGCCACCGTGCACTCCTCAGACGCGAATGCCAGCGGCCGCGCCGGCCGCTGGTTGGTTCCTCCCCCGAGGCCTTGCAGATGACGGTGCGAAGGTATGCCCATCCGACCGGGTTGGGAAGTGGAGGACGCCGCGACAGCGCGACGGCGCGGCTAGGCCGCGAGGGCGGCGTACCGGCCGTCGCGCTCGACCAGAGCGTGGTGCGTGCCGGTCTCGACGATGCGCCCCTGGTCGAGGACCGCGATCTGGTCGGCGTCCCGGACGGTGGAGAGCCGGTGCGCGATGGTGATCGTCGTCCGGCCGGCCGCCAGCTGGTCGAACGCCTGCTGCACGGCGCGTTCGGTCTCGTTGTCGAGCGCGCTGGTGGCCTCGTCCAGGACGAGGACGCGCGGGTTGCGCAGCAGGGTGCGGGCGATGGCGATCCGCTGCTGCTCGCCCCCGGAGAAGCGGTGCCCGCGGGAGCCGACCATCGTGTCGTAGCCGTCGGGCAGGCCCACGATCAGCTCGTGGACCTGGGCGGCGCGCGCGGCACCCTCGATCTCGGCGTCGGTCGCGTCCGGCTTGGCGTAGCGCAGGTTCTCCCGCACGGTGGTGTGCAGGAGGTAGGTCTCCTGGCTCACGACACCGACGATGGCGGCCAGGTCGGCCAGCCGGAGGTCACGCAGGTCGACCCCGTCGATCGTGATCCGCCCGCCGGTCGGGTCGTACAGCCGCGCCACCAGGGCGGCGAGCGTGCTCTTGCCCGATCCGGTCTCGCCGACCAGGGCCAGCGTGGTGCCGGCCGGGACGTCGAGGTCGACGCCGGCGGCGGCCGCGGTGGTGCTGCCGGGATACGCGAACGTCACGTCCTCGAACCGCACGTGCCCGGCCACCCGGGTCATGTCGAGATCCACGGGTACGGCCGGCTCGTCGACGTCGACCGGCAGGTCGAGGTACTCGAAGATCCGGGCGAAGAGCGCCAGCGAGCTGACCAGGGAGACACCGACGTTCAGCAGGCCCATCAACGGCCGGAACAGGCCGCCCTGCAGGGCGGTGAAGGCGATCAGGGTGCCGAGCGTCATGTGACCCGACGTCGCGGGGAGGCCGGCGCTCAGGTAGATCACGGCCGGGATCGCGGCGAAGATCACGCTCATCGTGGCCATCCGCCAGCGACCGGCCAGCTCCGAGCGGAGCTCCAGGTCGATCAGCCGGGCGGAGGACGCGGTGAAGCGCTCGATCAGAGCTGGACCGGCGCCCATGGTCTTGCTGAGCTGGACCCCGCTGATCGACAGGCCCTCCTCGATCGTGACGTTCAGGTCGGCCAGCTCCCGCTGGCGGCGCGCGGTGATCTCCCGGCGCATCCGGGCCACCCGCCGGGTCAGGTAGATCGCCGGTGGCATGACCACGAGCGAGATGAGGGAGAGCCGCCACGACAGGGCCACCATGGCGACCGAGGTCGCGACGGCGGTCGTGAGGTTGGAGGCGATCGAGGTCGCTGTCGACGTGACGACGGACTCCATGCCACCGATGTCGTTGGTGATCCGCGACTGCACCTCGCCGGTGCGGGTACGGGTGAAGAAGGCGATCGACTGGCGCTGCAGGTGCGCGAAGACGCTGGTGCGCAACGTGTGCATGACCCGCTGGCCCACCGTGGTGCTGATCCAGGTCTGGACCACACCCAGGGCCGCGGTCACGGCGGCGACGGCCAGCATCCCGAGGACGAGCCGGACGAGGAGCGCGACGTTCTGGTGGGGCAGCGCGTCGTCGATCACGGCCCGTAGCAGGAACGGCGAGGCCATGGCGACGACGGAGGAGGCGACGATGGTCGCGATGACGACGACGAGCTGAAGCTTGTGCGGCGCGAAGAGGGCGGCGATCCGCGGGAGGGACACGGCCCGGGCCTGGTCCTTCTCGGCCTGGGTCGGCGGGGCGCCCCCGCCGCGCCGGCCGCGCGGGGCGGCGATGGTTGGGCCTGGGCGTGAGGCTTCGGGGTGAGCGTGGGTGGCGGCCATAGAGGCACCACTCCTTCCGGTCGGAGAGACAGTATGCTGAGGTTACCTCAACATGAGGCTCAACTACCAAATCTGCTACCGTATTCCGATGGCCGACCGTCCGGCAGAGTCCCTGTCCCAGGCGTTCTGGGACGTCGCCCGGCTCCTGCGGCACCGTTCCCGCAGGTCCCTCTCCGACGCGTGGGACATCTCCCCCTCGCACGCCCGGGCCCTCGGCCAGCTCCGGCGCTCGGGCGCGGTCCGGATGAGCGAGCTGTCCGACCAGCTGCACATCGCCCCGCGGTCGACGACCGAGGTGGTCGACGCGCTCCAGGACCGCGGCCTGGTCGAACGCCGGCCCGACCCGGACGACCGGCGCGCGACGTACGTGCACCTGACCGATGAGGGGCGGCGCGTCATTGAGGCGGTCGAGGCCAGCCGGGCGGCGGAGGGCGACCGGATGTTCGACGCCCTGAGTGCGACCGACCGGGCCCACCTGGCCCGCATCCTGCGCAAGCTCGGCCGCGACGGCGCCTAGCCGATCGCGCCCCTCGCCACCAGCGGTGCCGGACCCGGCGTCAGGTCTCGCGGACGACCTGCGAGACCTTCTTGTCCGGCCGGAGGCCCCGCCAGGCCGGGTGCCGCAGCCGGCCGTCGCGGGTCCACTCGCCGAATCGGACCTCGCCGACGACCTTCGGCCGGACCCACACCGCGCCCACCGAGTCCTTGCGCGGCAACGGCTCGTCGAACGGCGGCTCCGGCTGCTCCAGCGGCCCGAGCAGCTCGCCCAGCTCGGCGAGCGCCCGCTGGGTGAAGCCGGTGCCCACCTTGCCGGCGTACCGCAGCCGTCTGCCCTCGGGCAGGCCGAGCAGCAGCGCGCCGATACTGCCCTCCCGTCGCCCGGCCCCCGGCTGCCAGCCGCCGATGACGACCTCCTGCGTCCGCAGGTTCTTGACCTTCAGCCAGCCGGTGAACCGGCGACCCGGGTAGTACGCCGAGCCCAGCTGCTTGGCGACCACACCCTCGAGCTGCTGGTCGCGGGCCGCCTGGAGGACCGCCGCGCCGTCGCCCGTCCACGAGGGCGGCGTCCGCCAGTGCTCGTCGTCGAGCCGCAGCTCCTCGAGCAGCTGGCGGCGCTCGGTGTAGGGCAGCTTCAGGGTCGACCGGCCGTGCAGTCGCAGGACGTCGAAGGCCATGTACGCGACGGGCGTCGAGTCGGCCAGCTGCCGGGCCCGTCGGGCGTCTCCGACGTGCATCCGGGCCTGCAGGCGCTCGAAGCTTGGCCGCCCCGAGTCATCGAGAGCCACGATCTCGCCGTCCAGCACCGTCGATGCCGGCACGGCCGGCGAGAGGCCGGCGAGCTCGGGGTAGGAGCCGATCATGTCGATGTCGTTGCGCGACATGGCCTTCAGCCGGCTCGCCTCGGCGTAGACGACCGCGCGTACGCCGTCCCACTTCATCTCGTAGGCCCAGGCGTCGTCGTCCGGTGGCAGCTGGTCGGAGAGCACAGCCAGCATCGGGGCGATCAACCGGTCGGGCGATCCGGTGCCGGCACGGGCCATGGGCGATCGACTCCTTCCCTGACGGCGCCGGGTCGTCCTCGGCTGACCGCCTGCTGCCACAGTGCCAGATCCGCTGACGCTGACCGGACCTGAGCCCCGCTCGAATCGCGGGCCGGCTCCGGGCGGAGGACAGTCAGACGGGAGGCGGCTCGAGCGAGCTACCCGACATCGACGAAAGGCGCTCTCCATGACCGACCCCGGCCTGCCAGACCTCCCGGACGTCCCCGACGACGTACCCCCGGGCGGCGACCCCGGCTCGGTCCCTGACCAGCCCGAGCCCGATCGGTCCCAGCCCGACCAGGACGACCTGGTCAAGACCAGCGACGAGCTCGAGGGCCGCGAGGCGAGCCAGGACGCATCGGCGCAGGACGACGAGCAGGGCACGGACGACGGGCGGGACGGCTCGGAGGAGTCCGTCGCGGACGAGGAGTCCGCCAACGTCACCACCGGCGCGGTCGCCGGTCAGGTGACGATGGGCCACTAGGCGAGCCCCTCGCGGGCCGCGACGGAGGGCTGTCCTGCGGGAGCGAGGACCTCGAGCAGGAAGTCGGGCTCCTCGTGCCGGGCCAGCGTCCGGAGCCCCGACGCCTCGCGCACCAGCCCCTGGGCGCGTGCGCCCGTCAACGGGTAGTCGGCCACCGGATGCAGCCAGTGGCAGAGGACGACGATGCCGTCCTCCGTCAGGCGCCGGCCGCGAGCTCACCCAGCCGCCGGGCCCCGGACTCGCTGAAGTAGTAGGCCATCTCGGACAGCACCACCAGGTCGAACCGGCCGGGTGGCCAGTCGGCGGGCAGCGTCCGACGCTCGAGCCGGACGCCCTGCCGGTCGCCCAGCCGCTGCCGCGCCGCGTCCACGGCTGCCGCGCTCACGTCGCAGGCCACGACCTCGTCGCAGCGCAGCGCGAGCTGCTCGGTGAGCAGGCCGATCGAGCAGCCCGGCTCGAACGCGCGCGCGAACCTCGGTCGGGTCAGGGCGGCCATCGTCAGGGCCCGCTTGCGCTGTTCGTACCAGCGGCCCTGGAAGTCCCAGGGGTCCGCGGACTCGGCGTACATCCGGTCGAAGTAGGACGCCGGGAGGGCCGCGTCGGTCACCACGGCGGATAGTCCGCGTCGATCAGCAGCCCGCCGAGCCGGGCGTCGTCCCGGCGGGCGTGGTGCTGGCGCACGTAGACCTGCAGGTCGGCCACCCGGCGGGCGTGCTCCTCGTCGGCCGCCAGCGGCGCCGGCCCCAGGGCGTGGCCGGCGACGGCGATGACGTGGTCGGCCGTCGCAGCGACCAGGCCACGCACCCGCTCGGCCAGGACGACGCCGGCGTCACCGTCCGCCGAGCCGTCGTCGATCCGGCGGGCGGCATCGAGCAACGCCAGACGGCAGGCGTGCACGCGCAGGTCCATCGCACCCAGGTGCATGCGAGCGATCTGGTCCGGCTCCCGGCTCCGGCCGGCGGTCCACAGCCGCCGGGCGATCGCGACGAGGCCGCCGTACCAGCAGGCTGCGACCCCCATCCCGCCCCAGGCGAAACCGGGACGGCCCAGGTACCAACCGGTTTCGCCCACGGGCGTGGCCGGTGTGCTGGCCAGCCGGATCGGACCGCTGCGGACCTCGGCCAGGCCGCGCGACACCCATCCGTCCTGGTCGGCCCGCACGCTCGGGTCCGTGAGGTCGACGGCGAACAGCCGGCGGCCGGCCGGGGTGTGGGCCGTGATGAGCGCCCGGTCCAGCACGTCCGCGGCGGAGCACCACGGCTTGGTCCCGGACAGCTGCCACCCCGCCGCGGTCTTGGTCGCCTCGACCTTGACGCCCGGGCCCTCGGCCGCGTAGACGCCCCACACCAGCGCGGTGTCCGGTGCGGCCAGGCCACACTCGGCCATGATCGCCAGCGCGTCCAGATGCGCCTCGGCGATCCGGGCCACCGAGAGGTCGCCCGCGGCGAGGCTGGCCAGGACCTCCCACCGCTCGACGGTCTGGCCGGTGCCCGGCGGCTGCACGCGGGAGAACAGCGTCGCTGCGACCGGGAGCGCGCCCAGGACGTGCCCGCCGGTGACGACCGCCTGCGCGGCCAGGTCGTCGAGGTCCTCCGACGTCAGCTTGGCCGCGCCCGGCGCGGACCGGTCGAGCAGCTCGACGCCGAGACCAGTCACCAGACCCCGGCCCTCTCCTGTGTCGCCCATCGATCCCTCGCTCAGTCTGAATGCCGATGGCTCAGCCCGCGCGACGGGCGCGGGTGGATCGAGCCGTGGTCGTCCTATCGCCCGGCGCCAGGGGTCCGGACCTCTCGCCAGTCGTCGCTCTCCTCACCAGTGCTGTACGCCGAGTCGAGCCGCTTCGCCACCAGCCCCGGCAGGCCCTGGGCTGCGGCCGCCTCGAGCACGGCGGCGCCGTCCGTGAACGTCGGCGCGAGGTGCCAGCTCGGGCCGTCCAGCCCGACCTTCTCGAGGGCTCGACGGCGCTGGCGCAGGGGCTGGTCCAGGAGCGACCGGCCGTCGACGTGCAGCAGGTCGAAGGCCATGAAGGTCAACGCAGACGACGCCGCGAGCCGGCGGACCTGGGCAGGCGTCGAGGCGGCCAGGCGCTTGCGCAGCGCCTCGTCCGCCTGGATGCCCCTGCCGTCGTTGGCATCGTTGGCATCGTTGGCATCGTTGGCGACCATCACACCGTCGAGGACGACCTGCTGGGACCCCAGCTCCTCCGCCATCGCGCGCAGCTCCGGGAACGACCGGGTCACGTCCTGGCCGCTCCCGTCGGTGGCCGTCGGCCGTCCGCCGTCGACCGCGACGACCACCCGCTCCCCGCGCCAGCGGAACTCATAGCTCCACCCCGCGGACTGGCGCGGGAGGCGGCGGCCGGTGGTGGCCCGCATCGGGAGCAGGGCGTGCGGCAACGGCTGAAACCCCTTGGGCGGCGGGTCCATCCGGTGAATCATCCACGACTTGCCGGTGGAGAAGAGCACGTAGCGGCCTTCACTGCGATCGCCGTGCAGGACGATCTTCACCTCGCGGTCGGTCCACTTCTCGGTCTCGTAGCGGCCCCGGTCCCAGAGGATGACCCGGCCGCCGCCGTACTGCCCACGTTCGATGTCCCCCTCGAACGACGCGTAGTCCAGCGGGTGGTCCTCCGTGGGTACGGCGAGGTGGTTGTCCTTCGGGTCGAGCGGCAGCCCCTTGGGGAGGGCCCAGGACACCAGGACGCCGTCCCGCTCCAGCCGGAAGTCCCAGTGCAGGGCCGTGGCGTGGTGCTCCTGGATGACGAACGTGTCGTTCTGGCCCTCGGGCAGCGGCCCGGGCGGGGGCACCGGCTCCGGGGTGCGGGCCGGGTCACGCTTGCTGCGGTACTTGTCCAGGGACCGGGAGGGCATCGGCTCGCCTGTCACGCGCTCTTCTTGACGGCGCTCTTCTTGACGGCGCTCTTCTTGGCCGTCGCCTTCTTGGCCGTCGCCTTCTTCGCCGTCGCCTTCTTCGCCGTCGCCTTCTTCGCCGTCGCCTTCTTCGCCGTCGCCTTCTTCGCCGTCGCCTTCTTCGCCGTCGCCTTCTTCGCCGTCGCCTTCTTCGCGGTCGCCTTCTTCGCGGTGGCCTTGTTGGCGGTGGCCTTGTTGCCGGGACGCCTGCCCTTGGCCGCGTCGACGCTCGCGCGCAGCGCCTCGAGCAGGTCGACGACCTCGCCGCCGGAGTCGTCCTCCTCCTCGGTGCGGACGATCTCCTCGCCCTTGTGCTTGCGCTTGATCATGTCGGTCACGCGGTCGCGGTAGGTGTCGCGGTAGTTCGACGGGTCCCAGGTCGTCGTGAGGGAGCTGATCAGCTGCCGCGCGGTGGACAGGTCCCGCGAGGAGAACTTGTGCGGCCGTGGGAGGTCGTCCAGCTCCTGCACGGGGTCCCGGACCTCGTCGGCGAAGAACAGCGTCTCCATCACCAGGACCTTGTCCTCGGCCCGGACGGCGACCAGGTACTGCTTGTCGCGCATGACGAAGTTCGCGATCGCGACCTGGTCGCTGGCGGCCATCGCCTGCCGCAGAAGGTCGTAGGAGCGGCGAGCCTCTTCGCCTTGCGGCGCAAGGTAATAGGCCTTCTGGAAGTAGACCGGATCGATCTCCGAGAGCTCCACGAAGTCGGTGATGTCGATAGTGCGGGAACGGCCCGGCTCGACAGCCTCCAGCTCCTCCGGCGTCACGATCACGTAGTCGCCGCCGCCGACGTCGTGCCCCTTGACGATGTCCTCGTAGTCCACCTCCTTGCCGGTCCGCTCGTTGACCCGCTGGTAGCGGATCCGGTCGGAGGTGCCCTTCTCGAACTGGTGGAACTCGATCGTCTTGTCCTCGGTGGCGGCGTAGACCCCCACCGGCACCGTCACGAGCCCGAAGCTGATCGCGCCGGTCCAGATCGCTCGAGCCATCGATGAGTCACCCTTCTGCTCAGGTCCTGGTCCGATCCTGGCACCGCCCACCGAAGATGCACGCCGGGCGCAGCGCGGGGAGAGTGGAGCCCCCGAGCGAGGAGACGCTGATGAGCGACACCGGCACCGCTGACGACGAGGGTCGAGACCAGGCGGAGCAGCCAGACCTGGCCGACCGGCCGGACGAGCAGGACCAGCCGGACGAGGTGGCCGACCTGGAGGGCGCGGCACAGGAGATGAGCGGCGAGGCCGGTGAGACCGAGCGCTCCCTGGAGAAGGAGGGTTACGCCTCGCCGGACGGGCCGGACCCGGTGACCCGCATCTGAGCGCGAGGCCGCGCCGGGGCCGCAACGCTCGGGGTGTCGCTCCGGCCGGGGCGGGTCTAGCGTCGGCAGACATGACCCGCCTGTCCGCCCGCCGTACGGCCGTCTGGGCATCGGCCACGACCCTCGCCCTGATCTGCACCGGCGCCCCGGCCCAGAGCCTGGCCGCCACCTCAACCACGAGCGCGGACGGATCGGCTGCCGCCGCTGCTGCTGCTGGGCGACCGCATCCCGGCTCCGCGGGCCTCGGCGATCGCCTCTACCCCTTGCTCGGCAACGGCGGGTACGACGCGCTGCATTACGACCTCGACGTGCGCTACGCCACCCGGGCCGTGTCCCAAGGCATCGACGGGACCGTGACCATGACCGCCCGCGCCACGCAGGGGCTCTCGCGCTTCGATCTGGACTTCGGCGGCAAGAGCGTGGGCGGTGTCAGCGTCAACGGCGTTGCGGCCCGGTTCGCCCGGCACGGCGACGAGCTGGTCATCACCCCGGCCCGGCCGGTCCACGACGGCGCCACGTTCGTCGTACGGGTCAGTCACTTCAAGGCCGACCCGACAGTCGTGGACCAGGACGACGTCACGACGACAGCCTTCTTCCAGACCGCCGAGGGTTCGGCGGTCGCCGGCCAGCCCAACCTCATGCACCTCGTCTACCCCTCCAACGACTACCCCAGCGACAAGGCGTCGTTCTCCTTCCGGATGGACGTGCCCGCCGGCGAGACGGCGGTGGCCAACGGCCTGCTCACCGGCAGGCACACGCAGGCCGGACGGACCGTCTGGACCTACCGGCAGCCGCAACCGATGGCGACCGAGCTGACCCAGCTGGCGGTCGGGAAGTACAGCATCATCGACCGCGGGACGGTCGACGGCGTCCGGATCCGGGATGTCGTGCCGAGCAGCCAGGTCGCCCGCTGGACCAAGACGCTCGCGGTCGAGAAGAGCCAGGTCCGGTGGATGGTCGACCGGGTCGGGCCCTACCCGTTCAACCTCTACGGCACGCTGGTCGTGACGGCGCCGATCGGCTTCGCGCTGGAGACGCAGACGCTCTCGGTCTACGACAGCACGTGGTGGGACCTCGAGCGCGGGATCTGGGCGCCGACCATGACTCACGAGCTGTCCCACATGTGGTTCGGCGACAGCGTGGCGCCGGCGACGTGGAGCGACATCTGGCTCAACGAGGGTCACGCGTCCTGGTACGAGCTGCTGTGGGCGGCCCAACGCGGCTATCTGGCAGCGGATTCCGGCTTCGACAACGTCACGACGCTGGCCCAGATGATGAAGGCCGTCTACGCGCTCGGCGACCAGTGGCGGGCCGAGGACGGTCCCGTGGCCCGGCCGGTCAATGCCGACGCGCAGTTCAGCAACAACGTCTACTACGGCGGCTCGCTGGTGCTCTACGCGCTGCGGCAGAAGGTCGGTACGGCGGCGTACGAGCGGTTGGAGCGGGCTTGGGCCCAGAGCGGCCGCGGTCAGGTCCGGTCGACCGATGACTTCATCGCCTTCGCCTCGAGGTCCACGGGGCGCGACCTCGGACCGTTCCTGCGCGCGTGGCTCTACGGCACGACGACGCCGGCCATGCCCGGACACCCGGACTGGACCGTGGACCCGGTGACGCCGTCGCCGTCCGCGTCATCGGCCACTGCGGGCCGCGCCGGGTCCGCGGTTCACAGCTCGTCGGGGCGCGGGACGCGGTAGCTGCGCAGGAAGAAGGAGTCACCCCACCGGACGAACGGCCAGTAGTCCGTGGCTGCTTCGAGCAGGTGGACCGATGCCAGCTGCCCGTTGACCTGGACCGGCGCCACCGCTATCCCCTCGAGCTCGAAGTACGTGCCGATCTCGAGGACCCCCAACGACTCCCCGGTCGCTGCCGAGTAGCAGAACAGCTGTCCTCCGGCGTTGCTGGAGGTCAGCAGGACCCGGCCGCGCCCGGTGAACGCCCCGCCCTGCACCTTGTGCAGCAGCGGCTGCGTCTCGGTGAGCTTGATGTCCGCCGACGGCCGGCGGGCCAGCGTCTGCCACTCGACCGCCTGCAGCTCACGCGGGTGATGGTGCAGGCTCGTGTAGAGCAGGCCGTTGTCGGTGTGCTCGGCGATCCAGGAGTACCGCTCGGGCCGGCTCGGCGTCGGGTCCGGCCACCAGTCCTGCCGGGCCAGGTCGTCGGACACCACCCAGACGCCGGACGGTCGCTGGGTCGGGACCAGCAGGCAGTCCCGGGCCCAGCCCGGCGCACCCAGGTGGATCGCCGACGTGGGGTGGTCGCGCCGGTTGAGCCGGACCAGCTCCGCCCACACCTCCGGCGAAGGTGAGAGCTCTCGCTCCTTGACACCGTCGATCCGGTAGACGCCGACCCGCCGGCTGTTGCGGTAGCGGCCGAAGATCGTGTGCGGGTTGGTGATCTTGCGCATCAACCCGACCGTCGCCCGGTTGGACACGATGAACCAGCGCCGCCCGTCCGTCGCCACCCCTTGGGCCGACTCGGCGAAGTCGGTGTGCACCTCTCGGACCGGGACCCCGACCTCACGCCAGTCCTGGAGCCCCGGGTCGTCCATGCGGCCGAAGGTAGCCCACGCCCGACCCCGCGAACGGCGCCAGACGGCGTACGGCGGGAGCGGCGGGCACGACAGGCACGACAGGCACGGCGGGCACGGCGGGCGCGGTGGGCGAACTCTGGTTAGGATCCGGCTCGCTGTCTCCTGCCGGTACAGAAGCGCGCCGGCAGTCGGGGCCTGGCTGCGGCCAGGGCGTGTGCACGCGGGGAGATCGACGTGGTCCTGCAGGTCCGTGCCCAGCACACGACCAGTCGGGTCATCGTGGTGACCGCTCCCGGGCCGCCGAGGGCGGTGCGCGTCGTCCAGCCGGCCCGCCGGGGCGACGCCCACCTGGTCGACGAGTCCGGGCAGAGCCTCTGCGGTCAGGATGCGAGCGCCTGGCGCACGGTCACGGGCCGCGGCTGGCGACACCTGCGCGAGTTCTGGTGCGACGCCTGCGCCCGGGAGGCCGCGGAGCGGCGGCCGTCGGTCCCGGGCGGACGCTAGCGTCTGATGCAGCCCCTCCCCCGGGATGCTCCGCATCGCCGTGGGTTTGGTGCCACTGACGATCATGAGGAGCCGACGTGACGACGCTTTCCGATGTGGCCGCCCTGGCGGGCAAGGAGCGCGGCCTGGCCGTGGTCTCGACCCTGCGGGCCGACGGGAGCATCCAGTCCTCGCTGGTCAACGCGGGAGTGATGCCGCATCCGTTCACCGGGGACGAGGTCGTCGCGTTCGTCACCTACGGGCGGGTCAAGCTGGCCAACCTCCGGGAGCGGCCGCAGGCGACGACGACCTTCCGTAGCGGTTGGCAGTGGGCGACGGTCGAGGGGCGGGCCCAGCTGATCGGGCCGGACGACCCTCACGACCAGGTCGACGCGGACCGGCTCCGGCTGCTGCTGCGGGAGATCTTCGTCGCCGCCGGTGGCACCCACGACGACTGGGAGGAGTACGACCGGGTCATGGTCCAGCAGCGGCGTACCGCGGTGCTGGTCCGGCCGACCCGCGTCTACGCCGGCTGAGGCTCGTGATGCGGTCCGGCCGCTCCTCGGTCAGAGTCGAGGGATGGAGAGCACCTTCGAGTCCGATGTCGTCGGCCGGCCCGCGCCGATGGTGCGCGAGGAGTCGGCGGCCGACCGGAGCGCTGTCGCCGAGATCCTGAGGGCGGCCTACGGCCGAGACGGCGAGACGGAGACCGACGACGACCAGGCCGGCGACCGTGATGACGACCGGCAGCGACCGGTCGACGGGACGAGGGCTTTCGTCGCGGTCGTCTCGGACCACGCGCCCGGCGGCGACATGGCGGGGCTGGGTGACGGCGAGGTCGTCGGCTATCTGCGCCTGGTCCCCGCGGCGGACGGCGATGACGTCCTCGTCATCGACCGGATCGGGGTGCGGCCGGAGCGCCAGCGGCAGGGGGTCGGCACCTACCTCGTGCAGTTCGCCCTCGAGATGGTGGCCGACTCCGGCGGCGCCCGCGTGGTGGTCGACGACGACGCGCCGTTCTGGGACCGGTTCGGCCTGGCCCGGGCGTAGCTGCCCCAGCCCCGACCAGCCCCGACCGCACCGACCAGCCCCGCCGCCCGGCGCCATGCAGTGCCAGGCACACCGGCTTGCGGCGCCCTGCTCGAGATGCGTACTCACGCCAGGTGGACCATGCTCGAAAGGACCTCGGGCCAAACGCTTTTCGGCCCCGGGCGGACCGCGTCGAGCCCACGGCGCGAGGCAGCGTTGAGGCGCCGCCGGCCGTGGACGACTCCGCGACCGCCGGCGAGGCAGGAGCTCCGATGAAGGCAGTTGTCTACCAAGGCCCCCGCAAGGTGTCCCTCGAGGACGTCCCGGACGCGACGATCCAGGAGCCCCTGGACGCGGTGATCCGGATCACGACGACCAACATCTGCGGTTCGGACCTGCACATGTACGAGGGCCGGACGGCGGTCGAGGAGGGCAAGGTCCTCGGCCACGAGAACATGGGCATCGTCGAGGCCGTGGGCGCGGGCGTGGAGCGGGTCAAGGTCGGGGACCGGGTCTCGGTGCCGTTCAACATCGCGTGCGGCACGTGCCGCAACTGCCAACAGGGCTGGACGTCGTTCTGCACGCGGATGAACCCGACCGAGGGTGTCGATGGCGCGGCGTACGGCTACGCCAACATGGGCCCGTACGACGGCGGGCAGGCCGAGTTGCTGCGGGTGCCGTTCGCCGACTTCAACCTGCTCGAGCTGCCGCCGGGCGAGGAGTTCGAGAACGACTTCACGATGCTCTCCGACATCTTCCCGACCGGCTGGCACGGGACGGAGCTCGCCGGCCTGCAGCCCGGGGGATCGGGTGGCGGTCTTCGGCGCCGGACCGGTCGGGCTCCTGGCGGCCCACAGCGCCATGATCCGCGGCGCAGCCGAGGTCTTCGTCGTCGACCAGCAGAGCGACCGGCTCAGCCTGGCCAAGAGCATCGGCGCGAGGCCGATCGACTTCAGCGCGGGCGACCCGGTCGAGCAGATCATGGATGCGACGGACGGCCGCGGCGTGGACTGCGGCGTGGAAGCCGTCGGCTACCAGGCCCATGACCCCTCCGGCGAGGAGCACCCCGAGCTGGTGCTCGACAACCTGGTCAAGGTCGTCCGGACGACCGGCGGCATCGGCGTCGTGGGCGTGTACGTGCCCGAGGACCCGGGGGCCGAGGACGAGGGCGCCCAGGAGGGGCGGATCGGCTTCGACTACGGCACCTTCTTCACCAAGGGCCAGCGGATGGGGACCGGGCAGGCGCCGGTCAAGCGCTACAACCGGCAGCTGCGCGACCTGATCATCACCGGCCGCGCCACTCCGTCGTTCCTCGTGTCGCACGAGCTGCCGCTGACCGAGGCACCCGACGGGTACGAGCACTTCGACAACCGGGAGGACGGCTGGACCAAGGTGCTGCTGCACCCGGGCCGGACCTCCTGACGATGGGCGGATCTCGCTGGCTCGCGCGCGGAGCCGCCGCCGGGGCGGCCGGGACGACGGCGCTCAACGCTGTGACCTACCTGGACATGGTGCTGCGCGCGCGGCCGGCCAGCAGCACTCCCTCGGACACAGTGGAACGGCTCTCCGGCCTGGTCGGTGTCGACGTGCCCGGCGAGGGCGAGGAGCGGCAGAACCGGGTGGACGGGCTGGCTCCGCTGCTGGGCCTCGCGACGGGTGTCGGGGTGGGGGTGCTGCTCGGCGCCGCGCGGGCCGTCGGGTGGCGGCCGAGGCCGTGGACCGAGGTGCTGGTGGCGTCGGCTGTGGCCCTAGTGGGTGCCAACGCCCCGATGACGGCTCTCGGCATCTCCGACCCGCGGAGCTGGTCGGCGCCGGACTGGGTGGCGGACGTCATCCCGCATCTTGCCTACGGCATCGTCGCGGCCGGCACCCTGCACGCGATGGCCGACAAGTCGCGATCCGTTGCCCGGCAGCTGTTCTCGAGTGGCTGAGCAGTTGCGCGCGGAGTAGGAAGTCTCCAGAAGCGAGCCTGGAGAAGTGCACGACCTCAAGCAGAGTCGACCCTTGGAGGATGCCATGCCCGGTCGCCGGACCCCCGGACCCAGCGTCAAGGACAAGAAGGTCTACGAGAAGCTGCGGGACGAGGGCAACAGCAAGGAGAAGTCCGCCCGCATCGCCAACGCTGCCGCCAACACGTCGCGCAAGACCGTCGGCAAGCGCGGAGGCAAGAGCCCGTCGTACGACGACTGGAAGGTCACCGACCTGCGCAAGCGGGCGTCGGAGATCGGGATCTCGGGCCGTTCGTCGATGTCGAAGTCCGAGCTCGTGAAGGCCCTGCGCGACCACTGACCGCCGCCCCGCCCACGGCGCCCAGCGCAGGTCTTGGCCGTCCAGTCCAGGTCTGGCCGCCGCGCGCGTCTTGGCCGTCCAGTCCGGGTTTGGCCGTCGAGTCCGGGTCGAGATCCGACATTTCGGGCATGAAAACCCGGAGTCGACCGCCAAACCCGGAACCGACGGCCAAGACCAGGGGGGGTGGCGTGGCCGGGGCCGCTCAGCCGGGGCTCGACTCTCGCAGCGCAGGGAGTAGGTCACGCTCGGCGAAGTCCAGGAAGTCCTCCTGCGCATCGCCGCCCACCTGCACGAGCGCGATGTCCGTGAAGCCGGCCTCCCAGTAGTCCGACACTGCCTCCACGATCGGGCCGACGTCGGCACCGCAGGGGATCGAGTCCGCGACATCCTCCGGCCGGACGAACTGCGAAGCCCCCGCGAAGCCCGCAGTCGTCGGCAGGTCGGCGTTCACGGCCCATCCACCGCCGAACCAGCGGAACTGCTCGTGAGCGCGGCGTACGGCGGTGTCCTTGTCGCGGTCCCACGAGATCGGGATCTGGCCGATCTTGCGACTCGCTCGGTCATCGATCGCTTGCTCCCACCGGGTGGTCAGCTCCGCCTTGGGCTCGACCGCGATCATGTGTTCGGCCTTGCCCGCGAAGTCGGAGATCGACCGCTCGCCCGAGACCGCGACCGCGATCGGGACGCGGGTCTCGGGTCGGTCCCAGAGCCGGGCCGACTCGACCCGGAAATGTCGCCCCGCGTAGTCGAAGAGGCCGCCGTCGAAGAGGCCGCCGATGATGTCGAGCGCTTCGCCGAGGAGCTCATGCCGCTCCCCCACCGAGGGCCACCGCCGGCCGACGACGTGCTCGTTGAGATTCTCCCCCGCGCCGAGCCCGAGGGTGAACCGCCCGCCCGAGAGGACCTGGACGGTGGCGGCCTTCTGCGCGACGACCGCTGGGTGGTAGCGGATGGTCGGGCAGGTCACGTACGTCATCAGCTCGACCCGCTCGGTCACCTGCGTGACCGCGCCGAGCACGGCCCACGCGTACGCCGCGTGTCCCTGCGCCTCGAGCCACGGCGAGTAGTGGTCGCTCATCACCTCGAAGTCGAAGCCCGCCGCCTCGGCCCGGCGGGCATCGCGGACCAGGCTGCGGGGGTCGGACTGCTCGGTCATCAGGGTGTAGCCAAAGTTCGTCACGCGAAAACCGTTGCACTGCCACGGGATCTACGCGACTCGGCGGATCGCTCAGCGGCCGCCGACCAGGACCACGCCTAGCTCGGGGACGAGGAGGTCGGCAGCCGCCCGGTCCGCTCGAACTCGGCCACCAGGTCCGCGGCCACCTCCCGCAGCTTCTGGTTCGCGTCCTGCGAGTAGCGCCGCAGCACCGTGAACGACGTCTCCTGGCTCAGTCCGTACCTCTGCATCAACAGCCCCTGAGCGACGCCGATGAGATGTCGCGTCTGCAGGGCCGTCCGCAGGCCCTCGGCCTCCGAGCTCGCGGCCAGCGCCGTACTGGCGTGGGTGGCGTAGATGTGCGCCATGAGGATCGAGTCCTCGTCGTAGGCCTGGACGCTGTCCGAGTAGAGGTTCAGCCCACCCACCAGGTCGGTCCGGGTCGCCAGCCGGACGCTCAGGATGCTGCGCACGCCGAGCTCGGCCGCCCGGGGTGCCCAGCGCGGCCAGCGGGTCTCGGTCCGCATGTCCTCGATGACATAGGTGTCGTCCACCCAGATGGCGTCCAGGCAGGGGCCCTCGCCGAGCTCGTACTGCAGCGCGTCCAGCCGGTCCACCAGGGGACCGGTCGAGGCCGGTGTGTCCACCCGGCCGTCGGGGTGCCGCAGGGAGATGCCGACCCGGTCGCAGCCGGGCACGGTCTCGCGCGCCAGGTCGACCACCCGCTGGAGCGTCTGCTCGGGCGCCGGCTCGGCGTGCAGGGCCTGGCTGATCTCGGCGAATCTGAGGGCACGCGTGCCGTCGGTCTTGTCCATGGGCCTTCCGAACTCGCTGCGAGTCCTTGCCAGGCCCGAGACCTACTGACCAGTCACGAACACGATGCCGGGCGACCTGCTAGTCCAAGCCGCGGAGCCATCATCCACCCATCGGACAGCCCCGACGTACGCCGGGCGGGTCAGATGTTGTGACCAGCGTTTCTCCGACTTATCCTGCATCTGAGTCAGGCATCGGCTCGCGGCCCATGGAGACCATGGAGGAGTCGCATGAGCGGGCCTGCCGGGTTCCGCGACTCGTGGCTGACCACGTCCTGCTCGGTGATCACCGTCCTGCAACCGCGGCAGGTCGTCGTGTGGTTGCTGGGCGAGATCGACGTGGCCGCTGCCGGAGAGCTTGAGGTGATCGCGAGCCAGGTTCCCCGCGTTCGCGACCGGCTGGTGGTCGATCTGTCCGGTGTGTCGTTCTGCGACGTGACCCTGGCCCGCTTCATCGCCATCTCGCGGGAGAGAGTTGAGGTTCGGGTGCGCAACCCACCACGGCTGGCTCGAGACCTGATCAGCCTGACCATGTCGCCGGCCCGCGCCCGGATCGCCGCGCCGCGCCGCCCGGCTGCGATCGGCAGCGACCGATGAGGACCGGGGTGACGGCCTCCATCCTGCTGGAGGGATGGCCTCCGCCGCTGATCGAGCCGCACGCCCTCGTGGCGGCCCTCAAGGCGTCCGGGGTGGACCAGGACGGTGCGCCCCCCACTGCCTACCAGCACCTGAACGAGGTCGTCGTCACCTTCGAGTTCAGCCCGCACCACCGGACCGCCGACGACGCGCGCGCCCAGCAGATCGCTCACTCGGCGATGGCCAAGATCTACGACGGCGCGGTGACGGTGCGGGTCGAGCTGACCAAGCTGCGACACCGCCAGGTCGACGTGCGGCCGCTGGATCTCGAGATGCGCCGGCGCCCGAGAGCCGACACCGTATGACGTCGGAGGACCACATCGGAAGACCACCCACCTGACCATTTGAAGGAGCGAATTCCGTTGGCACTCAACGACAACAGCCAGGTTGCCTTCCTCGTCGCGAGCGAGGGCATCGAGCAGGTCGAGCTGACCGAGCCGTGGAAGGCAGTCGAGGGCGCCGGAGGCCGGCCGGTCCTCCTGTCCGTCGAGAGCGGCGAGGTGCAGGCGTTCAACCACCTCGACCAGGCGGACACCTTCCCCGTCGACGTCGTGGTCGGTGACGCGTCGGTCGACGACTACGTCGCGCTGGTGTTGCCGGGCGGCGTCGCGAACCCGGATGCGTTGCGTACCAACGACTCTGCGGTCGACTTCGTCAAGGACTTCGTGGCCTCGGGCAAGCCGGTCGCGGCGATCTGTCATGCGCCGTGGACCCTCGCGGAGGCCGACGTCCTGTCCGGCCGCACCGTCACCTCCTGGCCCAGCCTGCAGACCGACCTGCGCAACGCCGGTGCCACCTGGGTCGACGAGGAGGTCGTCGTCGATGAGCAGGGTCCCGGACCGCTCATCACGAGCCGCAAGCCCGACGACCTCGACGCCTTCAGCTCGGCCCTGCTCGACCGGCTCTGAGCTGAGGCGGTCCTGAACGCAAGCGGCCTCTGATCCCGGTCAGGCGTGTGCTGTCCGTCCTTGTCGTCGTCAGATCTCGTCAAGGGCAACCCGCTCGAACAGCCGAGTCAGTCGGATCTGCTGGTCATACCCGCCGCCCTACTGCAGCCATCGACAACGCAGCCCCCGACCACCAGGACATCCCCGCTGGGCAGGCTCGTGGCTGTCTGCACGGCCCGTGCCGACACCGGCACCGGGCTGTCGGACGAACTGCGCGGGGCGACGCGTGCAGGGCCGCGGCGTGCAGGCACCGCACACCAAGGCGGCCAACCAGAACAGCGCGAGGACACGGCGCATGTGGTCACGATAAGGCCGTGGGCGTGTGGACGCCGTCAGCGATAGTCCTGCTCGCAGGCGGGGCGCCCTATCCGCCAAGCAAGAAGTCAGCCATCAGGTCTTGGACGGCCTCGACCATGTCCGTGCCGTCCGCCGTGTTACAGCCGGCCTCGCGCGCGGCCGAGATGAACGGGGTCACAGTGTGACCGGCAATCACGTCGCCGACGAACATGGACCGGTCCAGCAGGCTCGCCTCGACCGGCAAGGGGTCGCCGTCCTGCATCCCCAGCGGGGTCGCGTTGAAGACCAGGCCGCAACCCCGGGGGTCACGGTGCCCGGACCTCACTCGGCCATCACTGTCGTCGGTGATCAGGTTGAGGAGATTCGCTACCCGCGACTTGTCCGCGTCGTAGACCACCAGCTCGCGCACCCCCGCCTCCAACAACGCGATCGCGATCGCACTGCCGGCACCTCCCGCACCCACGAGAAGTGCACGCGCCCCATCAATCCGAGCACCGTGTTCGGTCTGCGCCTTGACGAAGGCGAGGCCGTCCAGCATGTCGCCATGCCAGCTGCCATCGAGGTTGCGACGCATCACGCTGACGACCCCGAGCAAGCGAGCTCGTTCGGAACTGGTCGCGCAGTGCGCGAACGCGGCATGCTTGTGCGGCATCGTGACGAGGACGCCATCCACATTCCCGGAGACAGCCAAGCCCTCCAGGACGACGCCGAGGTCCTTCTCGGCCACCTGGATCGGCAGACACACCCCGTTGTGGCCCCGCTGAGCAAAGGTGCGGGTCAGGCGCTCCGGGGACTCGACGTACGTGACGGGGTCGCCGATGATCGGGAACAGTCGGGTTGCGCCATTGATGTGCACCCTGACTCCTCACGACCGCAGATGTCCGCCGCCAACGTACCCACGACGACCAACGACGGCTGGGCGGGGCGGCGGTCGCTACCGGGAAGCCTCCTCGAGGCGCTCGAGTGGGCTCAATCCTTGGTTCGACTCCGACGGCGCGCCGAGGTGGCGAATGCGAAGGTCTTGCATGAGCTGCTCGATGAACATCGGACCTTGGTCGTGCATGAACTGTTGTCGACGTCGCTCTCTATCGCTGGCCGGGCGCCATTGGAGGCCCCATTGGCCGAGCGCATAGATGATTGGCACTGTCTGAATGCCGGCTTCCGTGAGGCTGTAGCGAGCCCGCTGACCGCGGGCGGCTGTCCCACGAGAGAGAAGCCCGGCATCGACAAGGCGCACGAGGCGGTCGGCGAGGATGTTCGATGCGATGCCCTCGATCGAGCCGGTCAGAAGCGCGCGGAAGAAGCAGCGGTCCTCGAAGATGACGTCGCGCAGGACAAGCAGCGACCAGCGATCTCCGACCACCTCGATGGCGGCGTTGATCGGGCACCCGGAACGCGGTGGCACGCTTCCCTCCTTGACAGGCAGCTGGGACGAACGATAGTAGTTGCGAACTGCAACCACTACTACAGGGGGTCCCATGGGTCGGTTCGTCTATCTCATGAACGTCTCGCTGGACCTACGAATCGAGCAGGTCCCGGGTGACAACGGTGCTGGCGAGTGGCTACGCATCGATGAGGAGTTGCTGCGCGAGTTCAACGCCCAAGCGCGGGCCTTCTCGCTCATCGTCCACGGCCGGATCATCTATGAAGTCATGGAGGAGTACTGGCCGCGCTCTCGCGAGGACGAGTCGTTGCCCGACGTCTTGCGCGAGTACGGAGAAATCTGGACGGCCAAGCCCAAGGTGATGGTTTCTCGCACTCGCCACAGTGCCGACCACAACACCAGGATCATAGGCGGCGATGACGCGATCGAAGAGCTAGCCGCGTTACGCGCTCGGACCGACGGCACCATCAGCGTCGGAGGCGCAGCGCTGGCCACGCAGCTGCTCCGCGCGGGCCTGCTCGACGAGCTGCTGCTCTACACCCATCCGTCCGTCCTCGGGTTCGGCAGACCGCTGTTCGACGACCACGACCTACCGTTCGAGCTCGACCTGCTCGAGCAGCGATCATTCGTTTCGGGCGTGACACTGCACCGCTATGCCATCCGCAACGACGACGACAGCGCGAGGACAAGTCAACGATGAACAAGCGCAACACAATCACCATCACGCCAGTCCACATGGCCGACCTCATGGCTGAAGGTCAGCCAATGCCGGTGTATGTCTACATCGTCGACCATCCTGATGCGCGTGTGCTCGTGGACACCGGGATGACGAGACTGCATCCCCTCGTAGCCGACATGGACCCGCAACTGCGTCAGCTCAGGAGTGACGAGCTCGACCCCGCGAGCATCGACATCGTGGTGAACACCCACCTGCACTTCGACCACTGCGGCGGTAACCATCTCTTCGCCGGCACGCCGATCTACGTTCAGCGTCAAGAGCTGGACGACGCTCTCAGCCAGGACGACTACACCATCCGTGAGTGGGTCGAAGCGCCAGGCGTGGAGTACGTCCCGGTCGACGGTGAGCTGGAGCTGCTTCCCGGGATGCGGCTGGTACCAGGTCCGGGCCACACACCAGGTTCGCAAGTGGTGGTGGTTGAGAGCGGCCCACGGCCGGTTGTCGTTGTGGGCGACCTTGCAGTCTCGTTCGGTGACCTTGACGAACCGCAGACGGAAGGGCAGCTGCTGGTACGAGCCCTTGACCCGGAACTGGTCTGGCTAGCCCATCAACATGAGCCGTGGCGACCCACGACCGGCACACCCCACCGGTGATCCACTACTCGGCTACCTAGCTACGCTGCGGCCGCATCAACGGAGCCCGACCGGCTTCCGGACACGTTTGCCTTGTGAGCATGCCGCCTAGACGGTGACGGCGGCATGAGGGCGTTGGGAGACTCAGTCCGATGGTCCCTTGCCGACGATCGCGCCGGCTCGCTCGGCTTCCCTCGTGACGAACCGAGCGAATTCGTCGGTCGTCATCCGCAGTTGTTCGACGCCATGGAGGGCGCACCATTCTTTGAGATCAGCGGATGTGATCGCCTCGGAGAGGCTGTTTCCGAGCGCCAGGACGATGTCCGAGGACGTTCCGGCGCGCACCCAGGCGCCGTACCAGATCGGAAAGTCGAAGCCGTCGACGCCTTGTTCGGCGATCGTGGGCACGTCGGGGAGCCAGGGCGAGCGACGAGCGGTGCTGACGCCGAGCGCGACGAGTGTGCCGGCCTCCAGGTAGGGCTTGACTATCGCGATGGGAGACAGCAGGTAGTCGGTGACGCCAGCGGCCACTTTGGCGACCACCTTGACGATCGAGTCACCCGGTGCTGGGAGCACGTGGACGGCGGTCACCCCGGCCTCCAGGTTGAGAAGCGCGGCGCCCATGTGGCTTGCCGTGCCGGCCCCGGTTGACGCGAAGGTGAGTTCTGCACGGCGAGCCGCTGCCGGGGCCGCCAGGTCGTGCAGGTGGGTGATGCCCGAGTCCGGCCCCGTCACGAAGACGTAGGCCTGCTCGGTGAGTGCCGCGACCGGCGTGAAGTCCTCCAACGGGTGGTAGGGAAGGTCGTGGGAAACGGCGCCGATGTACGCGTGCGCGCTGGTGTTGATGAGAATGGTGCGGCCGTTGGCCGGGGATCGGGCGACGAGCGCCGGCGCGGCGGTGCTTCCCTCACCCGGAACGTTCTCGACAACGACGGCCTGACCCCAGGCGACTGCAAGCCATGCGGCGAGCTCGCGTGCGAGGAGGTCCGGTCCGCCCCCGGCACCGAACGGTTCGACGAGGCGGACCGGACCCATCGACAAGCCGGTTGGCGCGGGCATGATCGCAACCTACGCCTCGGCATGAGCGGTCGCTCCTGCCCGCGCACATGCGACGATCGCTCCCGAGCCTCGACCGCTTAGCGATCGCGAACGCGACATCCTCGACCTGCTCTTGTCCGTCGACTTCCCAGGTGTCGACGAACTCGGCTGCGACTCGAACCGGCCACCATAGCCACGAGGGATTGGCCGTCGATGGTCGGCACAAGAGCCTTCGCGCCGCTCTCGACAGTCACGACCTCGAAGGCCGGAGCACTTGTCTCATGCGCATCGTGTCCGGGCCTCGTGGCCCAACCGCTCATCGGCAACAGTGTCCGGTTGGGGCCATCCAGGTTGGTCGCCATTCTGGCCGCTGAATGGTCGCACGGTCTGACCTGGGCACCCGGTGCATAGGTGGCGGGCCAGCTCCTACGGCCGGCTCCGCTATGACACGCTCGGTGGGTGTTGGCGACTCCCCGCTGGATCCTGCATCTGGATCTCGACCAGTTCATCGCTGCGGTAGAGATACGTCGCCGGCCGGAGCTACGCGGCCTGCCGGTGGTCGTGGGGGGCGATGGTGACCCGACCCGTAGGCGTCAGGTCGTTGCCACCGCGTCCTACGAGGCCCGCGCGTTCGGCGTCCGGTCGGGCATCCCGCTGTCGACCGCCTTGCGTCGGTGCCCGGAGGCAGTCTTCCTGCCCGCGGACCGCGAGGCGTACGACGAGGCCTCGGCCGAGGTCTGGCGGGTCGTGCGTGATGTCGTCGACCTGGTCGAGGTGTGGGGCTGGGACGAGGCCTTCCTGGGCACGGACCTCGACGATCCTGAACGCTTGGCCCACACGCTGCGCCGTACAGTCGCTGACCGCACGTCCTTCACCTGCTGCGTCGGCATCGGCGACAACAAGATCCGCGCGAAGGTGGCAACTGGGTTCGCCAAGGCCGCAGAGGGATCACTGCCCGAGGACGCGGCCGGTGTCTACCGGCTCACCCGGGACAACTGGTTCGACGTCATGGGCTCACATCTGACGGCGGCGCTTTGGGGCGTGGGCACCAAGACGGCGGAAAAGCTTGCTGCGATGGGCATCTCTACGGTTCACGAGCTCGCGAGGGCAGATGTCGACCAGCTTCGCGCTCGCTTCGGGCCGGCGACCGGCCCGTGGCTACGGTCCCTAGGGCTCGGTGAGGGCAGCCGCACCGTGAGCACCGAGCCCTACACGCCGCGCGGCCACAGCCGGGAGGAGACGCTGCGCGAGGACCTGGTCGAGCGAGCCGACGTCGAGGCCACCCTGCGCCGGCTAGCGGGCGAGGTGATGAACGACGTGGGCGCAGACCGGCTGGTCACGCACGTCGCGATCAAGGTGCGGTTCGCGCCCTTCTTCACCACGACGCGGATCCACAAGCTGTCGCTACCCACACTCGACGCGGCCAAGGTTCAAGACGCCGCGGTCGCCCTGCTCGATCGGCTGGAGCAGGAGCGCCCCGTGCGGCTGCTCGGTGTCCGAGTGAGCCTGCAGACCCCTGAAGGCGTGAGTGCTCCGACGGTGTGAGGCCCCGATGCACGGTCGGCGGCCTCACTACGCCAGCCAAGTCATCAGCGGCCACTCAGTGTCGCAGAACGCACGGAGCGGCGAGCCACGCCCGTTCATCGGCAAGAGAGCGCGTTCAGCGGCATGAGAGCGCACTCAGTCAGGCAGTACGTCGAGGACCTGACCGCGACCCACCACCCGGTTTGGATACAGCAGGGTGAACCGCGTGCTCGGCACGACGAACACATCCGCCAGGTCCGACCAGAAATGCAGGTCAACGACAAGCCCGGAAGTGCCGGGTGATAGCGGTTCCCCCTTCCCAGTCGTGATCTGCACGCCCAGATTCATCTCCTCCGCGTCGGCGTTGTCGTGCTCGACCCGGAGGATCAGGGACCTACACGGCGACGACATCGGCTCCACCAGACCGCCATCTGCCGCCACGCCCAACTCGATTCGCGCCCGTGCATGCACGTCGCTCAGCCTCGCATCCGGTACTGCCTAGGTGCACGGACATCGGCACGAGAGCGCGCTCCGCGGCATGAGCGGACGTGTTGTTCTCAACCTGGGAGGATCCTTGGCGTGAGCGAATCCCTCCTCGAAGCTCTGGTCGAAGAGGAGCTCGGGTCAGTGGTCTTCGTGATGGACTACGTCCAGCTCGACTTCAGCGGCGCACGTTTTACGGCCTACGTCTGGCCAACGGTCACCATCGGCGACTCCATCTTGCACTTCGGAGATCGCGGCTACCGCGACGCTCTCTGCGCGTTCATCACGCACGAGGTGCTCTCCACCGATGAGTCGCCAGAGGTTGGACTTGTGATCCGTTTCGGCCTTGGTGAGATCGTCACAAACCCCGCACCGAACGACCTGGGTGGCCCCGAGATCGCACAGTTGCAGGTGCGTCAAGACTCGTTTCGAGACGAGGCTTGGGCCGTCTGGCGACCTGGTGAACACCTCTTCGCCGGTCGTGATTGGTCCTGACGGCAACGTCCTCATCTCGGCACGTGCGCGCGGATCGCGGCCGATCCGGTAGAGCCGCTCCACGACATGAGAGTGCGTTGCGGGGTAAGCGCCGGTCGCCCCCGGGGTTCGCAGGTCAGGATTGTGGGACTGATCCGTGGAAGTGCCTGAGCCGCCATCGCTCGTCTCGGAGAACAGCGACGCATGTCAATCGGAAAGGTGAGCGCTCTCCCAGCGCTCGGCCCTGCTCATCGTCAAATCCCACGGTCCCGACCACGGCGAATACCAGGACTGTCGGCTCTGTCAGCACCAGCACCACACGGTCCCACCCCCAGCGGACCACGCCATCTTGGGCCAGCATGCCCGACACGTAGTCCTTGCTGTGCTCCGCGTCCAGGCCCTGTCCTGCTGCACCGAAGACAACGACCTCGTCATCAAGAAGCCTCATGACGGCGGCGCGGTCGTGGGCGGCGAACCCGAGCTGAAGTTGGGACAAGATGCCGCGCGCGACCTCTTCGGTATCTGTCACCGCGAAAGTTTGCCACAACTGAGGCATCCCATCGCTGATGGAGCCTCGGCCACGCACTGATGCGCGCCTAGTCAGAAGCGCCCGGTCTCGAATGACCCCACAGGCCCGGACATCGGCATGAGAGGGCGCATCCAGGGCCTCCCTGGGTTCACGCGTCCCTGGCGCAGCGCCACGCTCCGAGGGCGACGAAGACCACCAGGTAGAGCGCGAGGTACGCGCCGGCCTGACCCAGCGTGGGGATCCGGTCCGCGAGCGGCCCGGGCGGTGCGGCTCTCGTCGCCGTGATCGCGTCGCCGATGTTGACCAGCAACAACCGATCCGGCAGGTGACTGAACCCTTCGACCGCCCGCGCGACCGGCCAGGACAGGAAGACCAGCCCGAACATCGCCGCCATGCCACCCGCGGTGTGCCGCAGGACCGCACCCAGCCCGAACCCCACCAGGGTGACCGTCGCCAGGTAGAGACCGGCGCAGATGACGGCCCGCAGGACGTGCGGGTCGGTCAGCCCGACGTCGAGGTCCCGGGTGGCGAGGACCCGTTGCCCGGACAGGAACGCCGTGAAGGCGCACGCCTCGGCGACCACGAGGATGACGGCGCCGAGGACCAGCGCCTTGGCCGCGTAGACCCGGCTCCGCTGGGGCGTCGCCGTCAAGGTGACCGCGATGGTGCCGGTCGCGTACTCCGACGTGATCGCCAGCACGCCGAGCGCACCGAGAGCCAGCTCGGAGTACTGGAACCCGCTGAACGACTCCCCCACCGGGTCGAAGCCGGCCCGATCGGCTGCTGTCATCGAGGCCCAGTGGTGGACCACGGAGGCCAGGTCCAGGAGGCCGAGCCCGAGGCCCATGACGACCGCCACGGCGAGGACGAGGGCGAAGGACCGCAGCGAGGACAGCTTCAGCCACTCCGCGTGCACGGTCGAGCGCCAGCCCGGCCGTCTCACGGCTCGACCCGTCCGGAGCGGAAGTCGAGCGCACCCTGGGTCAGCCGGAGGTACGCCTCCTCCAACGACGTACCCGCGGCGCCGCCAACCGCATCGCCGCCGCCCGGATCACCGCCGCCCGGATCGCCGCCCCGAGCGGAGGCCGACCCGATGAGCTCCGCGAGCGGGGCATCGGCGATCAGCCGGCCCTGCCCGATCACGATGACCCGGTCGGCGGTCCGCTCCATCTCACCCATCAGGTGGCTGGACACCACGACGGTCCGGCCCTCCGCGGCCAGCGAGCGGATCAGGCCGCGCATCCACACGATGCCCTCGGGGTCCAGGCCGTTGACCGGCTCGTCCAGCAGCAGGACCTCGGGGTCACCGAGCAGCGCGGCGGCCAGGCCCAGTCGCTGCCGCATCCCGAGCGAGAACCCGCCGATCCGGCGACGCGACACCGGCGCCAGCCCGGTCAGCTCCAGCACCTCGGTCACCCGTTGGCGCGGGAGGTCGTTGCTCACCGCGATCCAGCGCAGGTGAGCGGCGGCGGTGCGCCCGCCGTACACCGCAGCCGCGTCCAGCAGGGAGCCCACGATCCGCAGCGGATGCTCCAGCGACCGGTAGGGACGCCCCGCCACCAGAGCCTGGCCGGACGTCGGGGTGTCCAGGCCGAGGATCATCCGCATCGTCGTCGACTTGCCCGCGCCGTTCGGGCCCAGGAAGCCGGTCACCAGGCCGGGCCGGATGTCGAAGCTCAGCTGGTCGACGGCGATCGTGGGACCGAACCGCTTGGTCAGGTCGCGGGCGGTGATCATGGGCGTTCCTCCGGTGTCGTCGGTCGGGGTCGTCGGTCGGTGTCGTCGGTCGGTGTCGTCGGTCGGTGTCGTCGGTCGGGCTCACCCGCCGTACGCCCACCGTGCAGGGCAGCCCCGGCCGCGCGCGTCGGCCCGCAGCCGGAGATGGCGCAGCCGCCTCTGCCCACAGGCATAGGCCTTCCGGCCGATGCCGCGCGGGCGGCGAACCTCCTAGCCTGGGCCGATGGACGTCACCGTGCGGCCGCCGATGATCGCCCGAGTGCGCCCGGGCCTGTGGCTCGCCCTCGACCGCACCGCCGCCGTGGTGCTCGCGGCGGTGACCTTCGTCGCGCTGAAGCCGGACGCGCACGGGCCGGCGTCGTACGTCGTCGTGCCCCTGGCGGTGGCGGCGCTCAGCGGGCCGGTCGCGGTGCGGCGCAGATGGCCGGCTGCCGCGCTGGCGGTGCTCTGCGCCGGCCTGGTCCTCGTCGGCCTGACCGAGCTCCACCCGCTGGCCGGCGGCCTCGGCGTCCTACCGATGGCCCTCGTGACCTACACCGTCGCGGCCACGCAGGGGCCTCGGCTCGCGGCCGTCGCGCTCGCCGCAGCCCTGGCCAGCGCGGCCGGGAGCGCGCTGCCGCACTTCGCGCAGCTCGGCGGCGCGGTCGTCTTCGGGCTCCTCCTCAGCGTGGTCTGGACCGTGGGCTTCGCCGTCGGGCTGCACCGCCGCTACTCCGAGCACCTGCTCCGCAACCAGGCGGCGCTCGCGGACGCGGAGCTCGAGCGCGCGCGCCGCTCGCTGACCGAGCAACGGCTGCAGATCGCGCGCGAGCTGCACGACCTCATCGCCCACGGCATGAGCGTCATCACCGTGCAGGCGGCCTTCGGGCGGCTGGTGATCGACGAGCGGCCCGACCAGGCCCGGGACGCTCTGGACGTCATCGAGACCACCGGCCGCACCACCCTCGCCGAGCTCCGGCAGGTGGTCGGCGTCCTGCGGGCGCCAGCGGACTCCGACCCGGGACCGGTGCAGTCGGCGCAGTCGGCGCAGTCGGGCCCGTTGGTCCCAGCGCCGGGCCTCGCCGACGTCGACCGCCTGGTACGCCAGACCGACGCCGCCGGCGTTCGGGTGACGCTCCAGATCCTCGGTACGCCGCGAGAGCTGCCGCCTGCCGTGGATCTCGCGGCCTACCGGATCATCCAGGAGGCCCTCACCAACGTGGTCAAGCATGCATCGACCGATGCCGCCACGGTGCGGGTCGACCACCGGCCGAGTGAGCTTCAGCTCCGAGTGGCGAACGCCGGGCCGAGACCACCGGGTACGCCGCGACTGGCCGGCGCCGGCGCGACCCCCGAAGCGAATCCCGAAACGAACCCCGACACGAACCCCGGGCATGGGATCGACGGCATGCGTGAACGGGCGAGCCTCTGCGGCGGATGGGTCCACGCCGGGCCCGACACCGGTGGTGGCTTCACGGTCGAAGCCTGCCTCCGGCTGCTCTCCAGCGTCGAAGCTGTTGCCGCACAGGACATCTCGCCCACCGCCTCATGACGGTCCGGGTGCTCGTCGCCGACGACCAGGCGCTCCTGCGGGCCGGGCTGAGCGGCATCGTCGAGACGGCGCCCGACCTCACGGTCGTCGGCGAGGCGGCAACCGGCAGCGAGGCGGTCGCCCAGGTCGCGACCCTGCGACCGGACGTCGTCCTGATGGACATCCGAATGCCGGAGATGGACGGCCTGGCCGCGACCCGGGCGATCACGGCCGCCGGGCCGACCAAGGTCCTGATCCTCACGACCTTCGACCTGGACGAGTACGTCTACGCCGCCCTGCGGGGCGGCGCGAGCGGCTTCCTGCTCAAGGACACGCCGCCGGCCGACCTGCACGCGGCCATCCGCGTGGTCGCCGCCGGTGAAGCCCTGCTCTCTCCAGGGATCACTCGCCGCCTGATCCACGAGTTCGCGGCGCGCCCGGTCATCGACCCCGCCGCCACCGAGCGAACCCCGACGCTGCCCATCACGGCGCGCGAGCGCGAGGTGCTCGCGCTGGTCGGAGAAGGCCTGTCCAACAACGAGATCGCCGCCCGGCTGCACATCGGCGCCGGCACCACGAAGACACACATCGGGCACCTGCTCACCAAGCTCGCGGCCCGCGACCGGGTCCAGCTGGTGATCATCGCCCACCGGGCCGGGCTCCCTCCCGGCTAGTGGGTCCGGGGGGCCGGCCTAGTGCACGACGAACGTGTCGGTGAGGTCGCTGGCATCCGAGCTGTTGCCGACGAAGACCTGGATGTCGCCCGGCTCGACGATGAACCGCGCGTCGTTGTCGTAGAAGCCGACGTCCTCGGCCCGCAGGGTGAACGTGACCGTCCGGTGGGCGCCAGCCTTCAGCGTGACCCGCTGGAAGCCGCGGAGGCGGCGGACCGGCTGGACGATGCTGGCCACCGGGTCGTGGACGTAGAGCTGCACGACCTCGTCGCCGTCGACCGCCCCGGTGTTGGTCACCAGCACGGAGACGTCGATCCGGCCGCCGCCGCGCGACATCCGGTGAGACGTCAGGTGCAGGCCGCTGATCTCGAACGTCGTGTACGACAGCCCGAACCCGAACGGGTAGAGCGGGCCGTTCGGCAGGTCGAGGTACTTCGACGTGTACTTGTTGTTCGGGTCGTACGGCCGACCGGTGTTCTCGTGGTTGTAGTAGATCGGGATCTGCCCGACCGACCGCGGGAAGGTCACCGGCAGCTTGCCGCCGGGGTTCGTGACGCCGAAGAGGGCGTCGGCGACGGCCGGCGCGCCCTCGATCCCCGGCGCCCAGGCCTCGAGGATCGCCGGCACCGCAGCGGCGACGTCGGTCAGGGTGAGCGGCCGTCCGTTGACCAGGACCACGACCGACTTCGCCTGCGCGGCGCCCACCCGGTCGACCAGCTCCTGCTGCACCCCTGGCAGCCCGATGTCGCTGCGGGCCGAGGCCTCACCGCTCATGGCGGCGGTCTCGCCGACCACCAGGATCGCGACGTCGGCGCCCGCCGCGGCGGCCTCGGCGGCGCCGATGCCGGACGTGTCCGTGCTGTCGACCTCGCAGCCAGGCGTGAAGGTGACGGTGGCATGGGGTGCAGCGGCAGCGATCGCGTCGACGATCGTCATCGGTGGTGTCGTCGCTGCCCCTGTGCCCAGCCCGGACCAGGTGCCGTTGAGGTCGTACGTCGCCTGCCCGAGCGGGCCGATCACGGCGACCTTCGCCACGCTCGTCTTCAGCGGGAGGAGGCCGCCCTCGTTGCGCAGCAGCACCAGGGTCCGGGCGGCCACCGCCCGGGCCGCCGCCCGGGCCGCCGTCCCCGGCACCGTCGTCTCACCGCTCTCGTCGACGTAGGGGTGCTCGAACAGGCCGAGGTCCTCCTTGACGCCGAGGATGCGGCGGACGGCGTCGTCGACCTGGGCCATCGTGATCTTGTGCGCGCGCAGCAGAGCCAGCCCGTTGTCGACGTAGTTGGTGCTGACCATCTCCATGTCGACGCCGGCCCGCAGCGCGTGGCGCGCCGCGTCCGCTCCGTCGGCGGCGAGGCCGTGGACGATGAGCTCCTGGATGCCGGTGTAGTCGCTGACCACGAAGCCGTCGAAGCCGTAGCGGGTCTTCAGGACGTCGTGCACGACGTAGCGGTTCCCGTGCGCCGGCACTCCGGAGACCGTGTTGAAGCTCGTCATCACCGTCGCGACCCCCGCGGCGACGGCGGCCTTGAACGGCGGCAGGTAGAGGTTGTGCAAGCGCTGGATCGACACGTCGACGGTGTTGTAGTCCCGGCCGCCCTCGGCCCCGCCGTACGCCACGAAGTGCTTCGCGCACGCGGCCAGGGTCTTGCTGCTCGTGAGGCTGGCCCCTTGGAAGGCAACGGTCTTCGCGGCCGCGTAGGTGCTCGCGAGATAGGGGTCCTCGCCATCGCCCTCGGCGATCCGGCCCCAGCGCGGCTCGTGGGTGACGTCCATCATCGGGGCGTACGTCCAGTGGATGCCGCTCGGCCGGGCCTCGCCGGCGGAGACCTTGGCGTCGGTCGCCGCGACCGAGGCATCCCACGCCGCCGCCTGCGCCAGCGGGATCGGGAAGTTGGTGGTGTAGCCGTGGATGACGTCGAGGCCGAAGATCAGCGGGATGCCGAGCCGGGTCTGCTCGACCGCGACCTTCTGCAGGGCGTTCAGCTTCGCCGCCCCGACGACCGAGAAGACGCCGCCGAGCTGGTCGTTGGCGAGCGCCGCGGCGGCCGCGGTGGGGTCGCCCAGCAGCTGCAGCTGGCCGAGCTTCTCCTTGGTCGTCATCCGGCGCAGCAGGGCCTCGACCCGGGCGCTGCGGCCGGCCTTGCGACGGGGGGCGTCGGCTGCCTCGGCCGCCGTGCCGCGCAGCAGGGTGGTCGCGGCCGCGGCCGCTGTGACGCCCCCGATGACGGCTCGGCGGGAGACCCCGCCCGACCTCTCGTGGATCTCTGCCTGGGTTGTGGTCTCGGATGCATCGATGTCCACGACGACATTCCTCCTCGGGCCGGCGGGCGCCTGCGCGTCACCCATCCTGACCCAGGACATTGAGCTCCGCCCGTCGAGACCGGTCCGGGCGACGGGGACATATCCGGCCTACGGCGTGCAGCTCACCCGTCGAGGGCGCGGCTCCTCTGCTCCGTGCCGGGACCGCCGTACGGGTAGTCGGCCGCCTCGGGATCGCTTGCGGCATCGAGGCTTTCGGTCTCGGCCGCGGACAGGTGCAGGCCCGCCGCGCCCAGGTTGTCGTCGAGCTGCTCGACGGTCCGGGCGCCGAGGATGACCGACGTCATGGCCGGCCGGTCGACCAGCCAGGCGAGCGCCGCCTGCGACATCGAGACGCCGCGCCCTGCGGCGACCGAGCGGACCGAGTCGATGACGGCCCACGTGCGCTCGGATCGGCTGCGCCGGTCGTAGGCCTCCACGCCGCGGTCCGGGTCCTCGCCGAGCCGGGTCGCGCCGGAGGGACGCTCGTCCGCGCCGTACTTGCCGGTCAGCCATCCTCCGCCCAGGGGCGACCAGGGCAGGATGCCCAGGCCGTTGGCGACGCAGGCCGGGACGATCTCCCACTCGACCTCGCGGACGAGCAGGTTGTACTGAGGCTGCAGGGTGACCGGGCGGGTCAGGCCGAGGCGGTCGGCCGTGTCGACGGCCCTCTGCAGCTGCCAGCCGGTGAAGTTGGACAGGCCGACGTAGCGCGTCTTGCCTGCGCGGACCGCGTCGTCCAACACGGTCAGGGTCTCCTCGAGCGGCGTGACCGGGTCCCAGGCGTGCAGCTGGTAGAGGTCGACGTTGTCCACGCCCAGCCGTCGCAGCGAAGCGTCCAGCGCAGCCGTCAGATGACGCCGCGACGTGCCGACGTCGTTGGGGCCCGGGCCCATGGCGAACCGGCCCTTGGTCGCCAGCACCACCTGGTCCCGCGCCTGCGGGTGGCCGGCCAGCCAGCGGCCGATGATCTCCTCGCTCACGCCCTTGCTGTAGACGTCGGCCGTGTCGACCAGGTTGCCGCCCGCCTCGACGAACCGGTCGAGCTGCGCGTGCGCGCCCACCTCGTCCGTCTCCGCGCCGAAGGTCATCGTGCCGAGGGCCAGGGTCGAGACGACGCAGCCGCTCGCCCCCAAGGTCCGGTACTCCACGGAGTGCTCCTCCTGGTCGTCGCGGCGCCGAGGCGCCGAGGGCTGGTGTCAGGCCACCGCCATTGTCACAGGGCCGGCCTAGGGTCGCCCGATGCGGATCGAAGGCACAGTCGCGATCGTGACCGGTGGCGCGTCCGGCACCGGGCTCGCCATCTCCGACTCCCTCGCCGGCGCGGGCGCAACGGTGCTGGTGGTCGATGTCGACGGTGACGCCGCGGAGCGCGCCAGTGCCCGGATCCGGGACCACGCAGGCGCAGGCGTCGCCGTCCATGCCGACGTCTGCCTCGGCGGCGACCGCGAGGCGATCCTCGCTCGCGCCGTCGACCTCGGCGGCCCGCAGGTCCTCGTCAACAACGCCGGCGGCTGGGGCGGCGCCGGGCGGCAGTTCCCCGACGCGACCGAGGCGGAGTGGCGCGCAGTGCTCGAGCTCAACCTGCTGGCGCCCATGGCGCTGACCGGGCTCTGCCGTGGCCCGATGGCCGCATCGGGCGGGGGCGCCGTGGTCAACGTCGGGTCCAGTGCGGGTCGCGGCTCGGGTGACTACGGCTCGCCGGAGTACGGCGCGGCCAAGGCGGGGCTGGCCCGGTTCACCACCTCGATCGCGGGCTGGGCGCCCCGTGACGGCATCCGGGTCAACTGCGTCGTGCCCGACTGGATCGGGCTGGACCGCGCCCACGCCGAGCTGGCCGCCATGAGCCCGGCCCGGCGGGCGGCCGCTCCGCCCCTGATCCCGCCGGCGGACGTGGCGGCCACCGTCGTTCGGCTGGTCACGGACGACAGCCTCGCCGGGCGGGTGGTCGTCCTGGCCGGCGGGGCGGAGCCACTGCTGCTGCCGGCCGGCTGAGATCGCCAGGTCAGCCGGACGCTCGTCCCTTCAGGGCGACGACGACCTCGCGGGCGGCGCGCTCGCCGGTCTGCACGCCGCCGTTGAGGTAGCCCAGCCACTCGACGCTGGTGTGCTCGCCGGCGAAGTGCAGGCCGCCCTCGGCCCGGCCGTTGAAGCCGCTGAACCGCGTGTACTGGCCCGGAGCGAAGTACGTGTAGGAGCCGTGGGTCCAGGGATCGTCGACCCACGAGTCGGCCCAGCCCTGACCCGTGTACGCCGCGCGCAGACCGGGCACGAATCCGTCCAGGTAGCCCAGCACCTGGTCGCGGAAGGCCGCCGGGATCGGGCCGTGAGCCGTGCGGACGGGGAGGCTCGCGCCGTACGAGCCGCCGGTGAAGACGGTGAGCAGACCCTGCGTGCCGGCCTGGGTCAGCGAGCTGTCCCAGCTGTCGCCGTGCCACAGGTCCGACTCCGACACGCCGCTCCACGGCCGCCCGGCGGTCGCGCCCGAGCCGATCCGGAACCGGTCGAATCGCTGGTCGAACTGCAGCAGGACCTTGGCGTTCGTGCCCATGGCCTGCTGTTGGATCGCCTGGTACTTGCGCGGGCTGAAGGCGGCGGGGTCCAGGTCGGCGCGTCGGAGTGCGGTGAAGGGCGCGGCCAGGATCACCTGGTCGGCCAGCCGCCAGGCCGAGCGCGACCCGAAGCGCAGTGCGATCCGCGACCCGGTCCGGTGCAGTCCGGTCCGGTGCAGTCCGGTCAGCGGGCTGTCCAGGATCACGCAGCCGGGCTGCATCCGCTCCAACCGCTCGCGTAGCCGCTGGACCACCTGGTCGTTGCCGCCCCGGACGTGCCAGCGCTCGTCGGCGTGCCGGTCGGCCGGCCCGACGAACTGGTCGACCAGCCCGAGCGCGCTCACCTCGTCCAGGTCGGCGCCCCAGTAGTCGCCGACGCTCCAGGTGATCCGGGCCGCGACAGGCGACCCGATGCCTCCGGTCACGTCGGCGTTGGCGACGACCCAGTCCCGGATGCTCATCCGGTCGAAGGCGATGGTCGCCGGGTCGGTCGTGCGGTAGGAGTAGTCGGCCAACGCGTCCGCCTGCCGGGTCAGCCGCCGGACCCACGCGTGGTTCGGCTCGTGCGAGATCGCTCGGCCGTGCAGGACCTCGAATGACTGTTGCCCTGCAACAACGTTGCCGGCCGGCGGGTGCTGGCGGTCCTCGCGCTCGAGGCCCAGCTCGACGATGAGCCGCTGCAGGGCGCGGTGCTCGGTGTCGATGAACTCGCCGCCGTGCTCGGCGACCTGGCCCCCGCCGAAGATCCCTCGCGCCGTCCAGCACCGGCCGCCGACCCGGTCCGCGCGGGCCTCGTGGACCTCCACCGGGATCCCGGCCCGGGCCAGCCGGTACGCCGCGCTGAGCCCGGCCAGGCCGGCACCGACGATGACCACGGGCTCAGCGACCTCCACCGCCGGGTGGCCGGCCGTCGGGTGGGCCGGCCGGGCCGATGGTCCGGCGGCGAGAGCGGGCCCGAGTCCGGCGCCGGCGAGCGCCACACCGCCGCCGGCTGCCAGCCCGGCCTTGAGCACCGTCCGCCGCGGCAGCCCCCGGGCGCGGGCTGCTCCCGCGACCGAGCGCTCGGCCCGGACCTGGGCCCGGACCTCCGTCATGAACTCCTTGCCACCACGCATCGAGCGCTCCCTCAGGTCAGCCCGCCAGCCCGCGTTCCTCCCGCAACGGTGCAACTCTGCGTCACGCCTGACGCAGAGTTGCACCGTTCGGCGAAGAAGGGGGCCGGGCTGAGACAAGGACGCCGGATCGACCCGTGCGCCTGAGGATCGCGGGCCGGAGTCGCACCGCCTGGCGGCTGTCATCGCGAGCGCGGGCGTGGCAGGCTCGCGGGGTGAGTGATCTGAGCCAGGCGATGGACGTCCTCGACCGCGCGCAGCTCGAGCGGGACACCGCCGCGGCCCAGTCGGTGCTCGACGCGGACTTTGCTCTCGTACGGGTACAACCCGAACCTTCCGCCCTCACCCGTCTGCAGTGGCTCGACGCCCTGCCCGACGACGTGATCCACGACTACGAGGTCGTCGAGCGCTTCGTCCATGAGGACAGCGACACCGCCTCGGTGCTGCAGCTGGTCCGGCTGAGCGCGACGGTCGCCGGGCAGGACCGGTCCGGGCAGCAGGCGGTCACCGACGTCTGGCGCCGGCGCTCGGATGGCTGGCGGCTGTGGCGGCGGCATGTCACGCCGACCCTGGAGGCCGAGGTCGAGACCGCGCAGGGCGTCGCCGCCCGGACGGCAGCCACCGGCCCGGGCGAGGGCCACGACCCCGCGGCGAGAGCCACCGTCACCGAGGTGGCCGCCGTCCTGGCCGCGATCACCGATGGCGGCCAGGACCCTGCGTCGCTGTCGGCGGACGACATGGAGGAGTACGTCGAGGCCTTCCGCGCCCTCAAGCGTCAGGGCGAGCCGGAGCCGGCCGGCCCGCAGGCCCAGTAGCACCACGGCCCGCTAGCGTGCCGACGTGCTCGAGCCCCCCGGCGACGACGCCCAGATCCCGTCGTACTGGCGGGGGCTCGGGCTGCCGGGTCTCGCCGACATCCACGTCCATTTCCTGCCGGACCCGGTGCTGCACAAGGTCTGGGCCTTCTTCGACCGGGCCGAGGAGGCGTTCGGCCGGGCGTGGCCGATCCACTACCGGGACAGCGAGGCCCAGCGCCTCGCGACGGTCCGCGCCTTCGGGCTGCGCGGCATCCCCTCGCTGACCTACCCGCACAAGCCGGGGATGGCTGCCTGGCTGAACGAGTGGTGCTCGGCCTTCGCAGCGCGCGTGCCGGACGCCGTCCACTCGGCGACCCTCTACCCCGAGGCCGGCGCCACGACGTACGTCACCGACGCCCTCTCCGCCGGCGCCCGGCTGTTCAAGGTGCACGTGCAGGTTGGTGGGTTCTCACCGGCGGACCCGTTGCTGTCCGGTGCTTTCGGAGCCCTCGAGGACGCGGCCGTGCCGGTCGTGATGCACGCCGGGTCGGCGCCGCACCCGGGCCGGTTCACCGGGCCGGGCCCGGTTCGCGAGCTGCTCCGGACCTTCCCGCACCTGGTGCTCGTCGTCGCGCACCTCGGGATGAGCGAGTACGACGAGTTCGCCGACCTGGTCGAGGAGTTCCCCAACGTCCACCTCGACACGACCATGGCCGGGACGGACTTCAGCAACGCCTTCGCTCCCCTGCCGGCCGACTACGTCCGCCGGCTGGCCGACCTCGGCGACCGCGTCGTCCTGGGCGCCGACTTCCCGAACATCCCCTACCCGTACGCCGAACAGCTGCAGGCCCTGGCCCGGCTCGATCTCGGTGACGACTGGATGCGGCATGTCCTGTGGCACAACGGAGCCCGACTGATGAGACTGCCAGCATGACCGAGCTCACCGGCGAGTGGCAGCAGGACGCCGACCGCCTCGCGGCCGCCTCGATCGCCGGCGGCAGCCCCACCGGCTGGTTCGAGCAGCTGTACGCCGCGGGGGACGCCGGCCGGACCACGATGCCGTGGGACCGGGCCGAGCCGAACCCGCTCCTGGTCGAGTCGCTCGAGCAGCCCAGGTCCGGCGGCGCGACCAGGGCCGGCCGCCGGGCCCTGGTCGTCGGCTCCGGGCTCGGGGCTGACGCGGCGTACCTGGCTCGGAACGGCTGGGACACGGTGGGTTTCGACATCTCGGAGACGGCCGCGCGGTTGGCCGGCGAGCGGTACGGCCGGACCGGGCTTCGATTCGTCCAGGCGGACCTGCTCGACCCGCCCCCGGAGTTCGACCGGGCCTTCGACCTCGTGGTCGAGATCTACACCGTGCAGGCGCTGCCCGACCCGCCGCGCCGCCAGGCGATCGCCAACGTGAGCGAGCTGGTCGCCGACGGCGGCAGGCTGCTGGTCGTCGCCTTCGCCGGCGACGTCGCGGCGGACCCGGCGGACGGCCCGCCGTGGCCGATCGCGCGGGAGGAGCTCGACCTGTTCGCCGCCGGCCGACTCGATGCTGCAGCCGTCGACCGGCGGGTCGACGCCGGTGGTGTCAGCCGGTGGATCGCGTGGTTCACGGCACCGCCGGCAGCGGGCGGCTGAGGCTCAGCGGTCCTCGGGGTAGCCGCCGCCGTCCACGCCTGGCTTGTCCGAGCTGATGCCCTGCTCGCCCGCGGCCTCCTGGTCGTGGGTCACCGGCCGGCGCTCGGCCAGTAGCCGGGCCGCCTCGGCGTCCTCGTGCTCCGCGTCCTTGTCGCGCGGGTCCTCACCCGCGGCGCCGGGCTCCCTGGTCCACCGTCCGTGTTCGCTCATGGGGCTGGCCTATCCCGGTCGGCCCTCGTCGGCAACTCGGCCGCCGCCCCGGCCGGGCACAGCGACGGCGACTCAGCGGGCGTACGTGTCGACGTACTCCTGCCCGGAGAGCCGCTGGACCGCCTCGCGCACCGCCTCGGTGACCTCGCGAAGGGCTCGGGCCGACCGCTCGTCCTCCGCGCGGCCACTGAAGTCGAGGGGCGGCCCGAAGCGGACCGTCACGCGGGCCCGGTGCCAGTGGTCGTCGCCCGGGCTGAGCACCCGGTCGGTGCCGACCAGCCCGACCGGGACGACGGGCGCGCCCGAGCGCAGGGCCAGCCGGGCCACGCCGGTGCGGAACTTGTGCAGCCGGCCGTCCGGCGAGCGGGTGCCCTCGGGGTAGATGCCCAGCACCCGGCCCTGCGCGAGCAGCTCGGCGCCGGTGACGATGGTGCCGGCCGCGGCCCGGGTGTCGTCGCGGTCGACGGGGACGTGCCCCAGCTCGCGGAACAGCCAGGCCCGAAGCCGCCCGCGGATCCCGGGCTCGCTGAAGTACTCGGCCTTGGCGAAGTAGGCCACCTGGCGCCGCGCCGACACGGGGGTGAGGACCTGGTCGGAGGCCGAAAGGTGGTTGGCCGCAAGGATTGCCGGCCCGTGGCGGGGCACGAACTGGCGACCCGTGACCTCCGGGCGGAAGTATCCGCGAAGGGCCGGGTAGGCGATCAGCTCCGTGGCTCGGTAGAGCACGGGCCGACGCTAGCGCCGCGAGGTCACGGCTGCCGCACCGGCGTCACGTCCCGGTGCGGGTCATCCGCGCTTGCGCGGCGCTTCCGTGGCGATGGCGTTCTTGCTGTCGGCCTTCGCCTGCTTGGCTGCGCGCTTCTCCTTCAGGGAGCTCCCAGCCTTCTTGGACAGGTGCTGGCGGGGTGACTTGTCGGCCATGGTGGCTCCCTCATCGGAAGCTCGGGCAGCTCCGGTGGTGCGAGAGTACGCCCCGCGCCGGCCGCCCGGTCAGGCGGCCGAGCGGTCGAGCTGGCGCTCGATGGTCGCGATGACCTCCGGGGCGTCCGGCCCGGTCTGCGGCCGGAACCGCGCCACGACCTCGCCCCCGGCGGAGACGAGGAACTTCTCGAAGTTCCACTGCACGTCTCCGGCCCGGCCGTCCGCGTCCGCCGCCTGGGTCAGCTCGGCGTAGAGCGGATGCCGGCCCGGTCCGTTGACCTCGACCTTGTCGTAGAGCGGGAACGTCACGCCGTACGTCGTGGAGCAGAACTCCTGGATCTCCTCGGGGGTGCCGGGCTCCTGGCCCATGAACTGGTTGCACGGGAAGCCCAGGACGGTGAACCCGTCGTCGCCATACCGCTCCTGCAGCTGCTCCAGGGCGGCGTACTGCGGCGTCAGGCCGCACCGGGAGGCGACGTTCACGATCAGCAACACCTGCCCGGCGTGCTCGGCGAGTGTGGTCTCGCGGCCGTCGATGGTGCGCAGCGGGATGTCCGGCAGGGGCATGCGGTCCTCGGTTCGGTGTGCTCGGGCGGGTTGAGGTCGCTCGGATCCGGGAGTGGTTGAGCGATCAACTCATTGTCGCACCGAGATGCACCGTCACAACCCGTGCACGATGCTCGTGCCATGACGGCGGCCGAGAGCGCGTCCTCGCCGCTGCGGACGGTCGGGATCGAGGAGGAGATGCTCCTCGTCGACCGCGAGACCGGACACCTGGTCGGCGTCAGCGACGAGCTGACCGACGAGCCGACCGACGACGTCTCCGACTGGCCGTCGATCGAGCACGAGTTCAAGCGGCAGCAGATCGAGACGGCGACCGAGCCCTCCCGGCGGGTCGCCGCCCTGCGGACCGAGGTGCTCGCCGCGCGCCAGTCCGTCGCCGACCGCGCTCTGCCCATGGGTGTCAGCCCGGTGGCGCTCGCGACCCACCCCGGCCGCGGGCACTCGCGGGTGACCCCGGACGAGCGGTACGGCCGGATGATGGCGGCGTTCGGCACGGTGGCGACGACGTCGCTGGCCTGCGGCATGCACGTGCACGTGTCGGTGGCGTCCCGGGACGAGGGCGTCGGCGTCATCGACCGGATCCGCGGCTGGCTGCCCGTCCTGCTCGCGATGTCCGCGAACTCGCCGTACTTCCAGGGTCGGGACACGGGCTACGCCAGCTACCGCTCGGTGAGCTGGAGCATGTGGCCGACCGCCGGCCCGACCGACCTCTTCGGCGACGCGGCGACGTACGACGCGGAGGTCGAGCGGCTGGTGGCGACCGGCGCCGCGCTGGACGAAGCGATGATCTACTTCGACGCCCGGCTCTCCGCGCAGTACCCCACGGTCGAGATCCGGGTCATGGACATCTGCCCGACGGTGGACGTCGCGGTTCCGCTGGCCGCGCTGTGCCGGGGCCTGGTCGAGACGGCCGCCCGCGAGTGGGCGGACGGCACGGCTGCGCCCGACGTCTCCCGCTCGGTGCTGCGCGCGGCCACCTGGCGCGCCGGACGGTTCGGGCTGACCGAGGAGCTGGTCCACCCCGCCTCCGGGCGCCTGGCGCCGGCGCCGGACGTGGTCGCGGCTTTGGTGGAGCACGTGCGGGACGCGCTCGCGCCGGGCGACGACCTCGACGTGGTGACCGGCGGGGTCGCCCGCCTACTCCGCGCGGGGACCGGCGCCGAGCGCCAGCGCGCGGCGTACGAGCGGCGGCACCGCCTCTCCGACATCGTCGACGGCGCGCGGGAGTGGACGCTTCACTCGTCGGCGAGGACCGTGCCGTAGCGATCGAGCACCCGAGCCCGGACGTCCGGGTCCGCTCGCGGCACCGGCTCGAGGAAGATCTCGGAGAGCTCGGGGAACTCACGGCGCAGGTCCGCGTCGATCCGGACACAGGCGCGCTCGAGCTCCGCCGAGCCGACCGCGTCGGCGAAATCGACTCTGGCACAGACCAATACGGTGTTGACGCCCATCATCATGGTGAGCAGGTCCACGACGTCGAGGACCTCGGGCTGCGCCTCGATGCACTGCTCGATGCTGCGGACCAGCGCGACGTCGGCCTGCCGCCCGACGAGCAGCGACTTGCAGGTCTGGGCCAGCGCGATCGACGCGACGACGAGGAGCAGCCCGATGGCGATGGAGGCCGCACCGTCGTACGTCGCGGAGCCGGTCAGCTGGTGCATCCCGACGCCCAGGGCCGCGAGGGCGAGACCGACCAGGGCGGCGCTGTCCTCGACGACCACGCTCTTGACCGTCGGGTCGTCCGGGTCGCGGACGTGCGAGCGCAACGACGTGCTCCGCCGTTCGGCGCCCTCCCGGGCCTGGCGCAGTCCCTGGCGCAGGGAGATGCCCTCGAGGACGGCAGCCCCGGCCAGCACCAGGTAGTTGATCCAGGGCCGTTGCTGCTCGGGCTGTTCCAGGATCGTGTGGACACCCTCGTAGACCGAGAAGAGCGCGCCCGACGTGAAGATCGCGACGGCCGCGAGGAGCGACCAGAAGTACCGCTCCTTGCCGTAGCCGAAGGGGTGCCGCCGGTCGGGGGCCTTGCCGGAGCGGCGCAACGCCGTCAGCAGGAGCAGCTCGGTCGAGGTGTCGCCGAAGGAGTGCGCTGCCTCCGAGAGAAGTGCGCCGGAGCCCGAGACGAGACCGGCGACCAGCTTCAGGACGGCGACGCCGGCGTTGGCCGCGAGGGCCAGCAGGACGGTGAGCAGGCTCTCGTCGTGGTCGGCCACCTGGCAACGCTCGCACGGCCCCGGTCCGGTCGCCTCCCCGGCCGGGTCCCCGACCCAGTGCGGTGCGGTGCGGCCGAGGCCGTGAGAGCGTGAGACACGCAGGGCAGTCGGCAACGGAGAGGCAGCAGCATGACGAACGTCCCGACGGTGACGCTCAACAACGGCGTGGAGATACCTCAGCTGGGCTTCGGTGTCTTCCAGATCCCGCCGGAGGAGACCAAGCAGGCCACCATCACGGCGCTCGAGACCGGTTACCGCCACATCGACACGGCCGAGATGTACCAGAACGAGAAGCAGGTCGGGGAGGCCGTGCGGTCGTTCGGCATCGATCGCGGCGAGGTCTTCGTCACCACCAAGCTCAACAACGGCTATCACGCCTACGACGACGCGCTGAAGGCGTTCGACACCTCGCTCGAGGTGCTGGGCTTCGAGTACGTCGACCTGTTCCTGATCCACTGGCCACTGCCGAAGGTCGGCGACTTCGTCGAGACCTGGACGGCCATGGAGGCGATCTACCGCTCCGGCCGGGCCAAGGCCATCGGCGTCTCGAACTTCCAGCCGCACCACCTGCGGCGGCTGCACGAGGAGACCGAGGTCGTCCCCGCCGCCAACCAGATCGAGGTGCACCCCTACCTCACCCAGGACGACGTCCGCGCCTTCGACGCCGAGCACGGCATCGCCACCGAGGCCTGGTCGCCGATAGCGCAGGGCAAGGTGCTCGACGACCCGGTCATCGCGCGGATCGCCCGCAACCTCGGCCGGACGCCGGCCCAGGTGACCCTGCGCTGGCACCTCCAGCGCGGCGACATCGTGTTCCCGAAGTCGGTGACCGCCAGCCGGGTCCAGGAGAACTTCGAGGTCTTCGACTTCGAGCTGAGCGAGACGGACCTGGCGGACATCACCATGCTGAACCGGGACGAGCGGACCGGGCCGAACCCGGACCAGTTCAACTGGGTGCCCTGACGGGTAGCCGTCGCTGGAGACGGTGCCCTAGCCCACGTCGTCCAGCTCGACGTCGATGTCCAGAGCGGACAGGCGGTCCCGCCCGCGGTCGGTGAGCCGGACGGCGCGTTCCTGCGGTCGCCGTTCCACCGACCCGTCGGAGAGCAGCGCCTCGAGCAGCGCAGCGCCGACCCGTCCGGCGACATGGTGCCGCTGCTCGCTCCAGTCGACGCAGAAGCGCAGCAGGGGTCGGCGGCTCGAGCCGTTCGCGGCGGGGTCGAGCCGGTCCAGGTCCACGCCGAAGTCAGCCAGCACGCGGCGGGCCTCGCCGCCCAGGCGGTACGGCGCGTTGCGCAGGGGCGCGGCGTACGGGTCGCCGTCCGATCGGTCGACCGACCGCAAGCCGTCAACTCGTTGCAGCGCACCGCGGTCGAGCAGGACCTGGGTGAGCCGTACGCCGAGCCGTCCGGCGAGGTGGTCGTAGCAGGTGCGGGCCCGGCGCAGCGCTGCGGCCCGGGTGCCCTGTCGCAGCGACCGGACCGGCAGCGGCGGCGCGGCCGCGGCCAGGGCTTCGAGGACGTCCGCCGCCTCGGGGCCGGAGAGGCGGTAGTAGCGGTGCCGACCGGACGGTCGCACCTCGAGCAGGCCACCGTCGACCAGGCGGCGCAGGTGCGCGCTCGCGGACGACGCCGCGATACCCGCCTCCCCGGCCAGCACCGACGCCGGGAGGGCCCGGCCGTCGGCCAGGGCGGCCAGGATGCGCGCCCGGCCGGGATCGGCGAACAGCGTTGCGATGGCTGCGATGTCCGCGTCGCCATGGGTGTGGATGCTCGTTCCCTGCGGGTGCGCTCGGCTCACCTCCTCAGTATCGAGCCGGGACACTTCGGCCGCCCGCGAAGCATCGCGGGATCAGGATGGAGCAGGTGAGCAGCCAGCCGCCGAACGCCCGTCGAGCTGTCCTCGTCGTGATGTGCGCGGGGATGTTCCTCATCCTCTTCGACGTCACCTCCGTCAATGTCACGCTCCCGAGCATCGCGACCTCGCTGTCGGCCTCGACCGCCGGCCTGCAGTGGGTGGTCGACGGGTACGCCGTCGCCATCGCCAGCCTGTTGCTCGCCGGGGGCACCGTGGGGGACCGGATCGGCCATCGCCGGGTGGTGCTCTGCGGATTCACCCTCTTCGGTCTCGCGTCGCTGGTCATCGGCTGCGCGCCGAACATCGCGGTGCTGGTGGCCGGGCGGGTGGCGCAGGGCGTGGGGGCCGCGCTGCTGCTGCCCGGGACCCTGGCGGTCATCACGACGACGTACCCGGAGCGGGTGGAGCAGGCCCGCGCGATCGGGACGTGGGCCGCGGTCTCCTCGCTGGCTCTCCCGGCCGGGCCGATCGTGGGCGGAGTGCTCGCGACGGTCAGCTGGCGGGCGATCTTCCTGGTCAACCTGCCGGTCACAGCGATGGCGGTGGCGTACGTACTACGGCTGGTTCCCGGTGGGGGCGGCCGGCCGCGCGAGCTCGACATCGGCGGTGTGTGCGGTGTCACCGTCACCCTGGCCGGAACGGTGTTCGGCGTGATCGAGCTCGGCCGCGAGGGGATGAGTCCGCCGGCTCTCGGGGCCTTCGTCGTTGCGGCCGTCGCGGCCGGTGTCACGGTCGTCGTCGAGCGACGGGCCGCCGTCCCGATGCTGCCGCTCGCGCTGGTACGGCGAGCGGCCTTCCTCGGGCCGAACACCGTTGCCCTGACGATGAACCTGGTGTTCAACGGGACGCTCTTCGTCACGACCCTCTACCTGCAGGACGTGCGCGGTTGCTCGCCCCTGGTCGCCGGCGCGCTGGTGCTGCCGCTGGCGGTGCCGCTCGTGGCGCTCGCACCCGTCACGAGCCGGCTGACCGGGTGGCTCGGACCGCGAGTGCCGGTCACGGCTGGCTGCCTGGTGGCCCTTCCGGGAGCCGCCTTGCTGATCCTTGTCACCAGGCAAGGTTCCCTCCTGCCGCTGGAGGCCGGCATGCTCCTCATGGGCTGCGGAGCCGGGATGATCACGGCGTCGGTCGTGGCGGCAGCCGTGCGCGCCGTACCGCCCGAGCGGTCGGGCTTCGCGAGTGGCGTCAACAACACGGCGCGGCAGGCCGGGACCGCGCTCGGCGTCGCGATCTTCGGTGCCGTCGCCGGGTCCGGCCGCGGGGGCGCGCACCTCACGCGGGCCTTCAACCACCTGGGCGCCCTGAGCTGCCTGCTGTGGGTGGTGGCCGCCGCCGTCGCGGCCGTGACGATCTCGGGGGGCGCGGCCTCGGAGCGGTCCTGACCTCCGATCTCGAGCCGGTCCGGGCTGACGGTCGCCCTCGTCTCCGTGCGTCGACTGCGGGTCAGCTCGAGGGCACCGACGCGCCGGCGAGGAACGTCGTGACGGCGGCCCCGGTTGCGGTCGCGACCACGTGCCGGACGGCACCCAACCCACCCACCACCGCCGAGTCACCGTCGACGTGCAGCGCCGTGTTCTCGTCGATACCGACGCCGACGCCGGCACGACCCCCACCGACACCACCACCATCACGACCACCAGCGCCGACGACCGAGAGCAGCCGTGGCAGCGTCCCCCACTGAGCACAGTGCACGTCCACCGACCACGGCACCAGCCCGAGACCGTCGACCACGCTGACCTGGTCGAGATCCTCGGCGGCGTCCTCGGGACACACCGCCACACCCCCCGCACGCCACCCTCCGACGACCGCCCGAACGGCCGCCACCGACGCCCCCGCCGAGAAGCCGCCGTACGGCCGGTCCCCCTCGGCCAGCCACGCCAGCAGCTCGACCCCCGACGGCACCAGCGCCGCGGCGTACGCGGGGGTCAGGCCCCCGCACACCAGCAACGCGTCCGCGGCGCCGAGCTCACCGACCGACAGCCGCCCACCCTCAGGGACCAGTACCGGCACCGGTTCGCAGGGCGCCGTACGCCGCAGCACGTCGGCCCAGCGCGCGAACCGCGCCGTCCCGTCACCCTCGTCGAGGACCACGCAGGCGACCACCGGCGACGCCCCCGCCCGCTCGAGGAACGGCCCGTACATCGCGGCGCCACCAGCCGGATCCCAGCCACCGCCGAGAAGGTGGATCGAGGTCACCGGGCGAGCTGGTCGAGCCGCTGCAGCAGGTCGTGCGCGGCGATCTCGACGTCCTTGTGCCGCCACTCCGACGCCCGGTAGACGCAGGCGATCAACCCGGTCCGGTGCACCCGCCGCAGGTCCCCGTAGACGAACGCATAGCGCGCCTTGGTCTCATCCGTCGCCCCGTCGGTCAGGCCGAGGTGCCAGGCGGAGTACTCCTCCCACGAGTGCTTCTCCAGGAAGGCGTTCTGCGCCTCGGCGTCCGGCTGCACCTCACCCCAGTCACTGTCCAGCACGTACTGCCGCGCATCGATCAGCTGGGCCGCATGGGCGACCGCCGCCTGGTTGACGGAGTAGGAAGCCATGCCCGGCATTCTGGTCGCCGACCGGCCACCACGCGAGCCCGGCAACCGTCACCGTCAACCCAGCGCCCGGACCACCGCGTCGTACGCCGCGTCGACCTCCCCCGCCCGCGTGGTCACCACCACCGCCCCCGGGCGTTCGGCCAGGAAGTCCTCGAGCTGGTCGTACATCTCCGCGCCCACGCCCACGTGCCCCTCCCGGGCGGCGTACCGGGCCAGCGAGCCGGCCCGCTCGTCCATCAGCACGATCTCGCAGAACCGTGCCGACACCTGCGCCGCAACGGATTCCAGCTGGTCGAGGAACGGCGGTCGCCCGATGAACTGGGGCACGACGACGTCGTGGCCCGCCGCCAGATGGACCCGGGCCATCTCCAGCGCCAGGGCCCGGGCCGCCAGGCCCGCCGCCAGGGGCTCACTCGCCCAGCCACCGAGCAGACCGCGCACCGCGTCCACGTCGAGCGTCAGCGCGAGCGGGTGCTGGTCGACGTACCGGCGGGCGAGGGTCGACTTGCCGATGCCCGGTGGCCCGTTCAGAACGATGAGCGAGACCACCAGGCAACTCTGGCACAGTTCGGGTCAGTGCCGCGATCCGGCCAGTACCGCCGTGCGGGTCGACGCCGGCTGCGCCGCAACGCCTTCGGCCCGGGCCGGCGCCCTGCCCGGCCACCAGTTCCAGCGGCCCAGGATCGTCATCAGCGAGGGCAGCACGATCACCCGGATCACGAGCGCGTCGACCAGCACCGCGACCGCGAGACTGAGCCCCAGCTCCTTCATCTCGACCATGTGCAGCGAGGCGAAGATCGCGAACACCGACACCATCACGATGGCCGCGCTGGTCACCGTGCCGGCCGAGCGCGTGATGCCGCTCCGCACCGCCTCGCGGGTGGTCAGGCCGGCCTCCGCGGCCTCACGGATCCGGCTGATGACGAAGACGTGGTAGTCCATGGACAGGCCGAACAGCACGGCGAACGTGAACAGCGGGATCCAGTTCACGACCGCGCCCGTGGAGTGGAAGCCCAGCAGTCCCTCCGCCCACGAGTGCTGGAACACCAGCACCAAGACACCGAAGGCCGCACCGGCGGACAGCAGGTTGACCAGCGCCGTCGTCAGAGCGATGACGAAGGACCGGAAGACCCAGCCCATGATCACCATGGTCAGCAGGACGACGAACCCGATCACCCACGGCATGCCGTCGGCCAGGTGCTGGTCGGTGTCCACGCTCTCGGCCGTCTCTCCGCCGACCCACCACTGTGCGCCGCGGACGCCGCTCAGGGCCTGCGGCACCAGCTGCTCGCGCAGCTGCGACAGCGCTTGGTGTGCCTGCTTCGACTCCGCGTCGTACGGCGTGTCCAGGGCCACCTTGTGGACCGTGCCATCGGCCGAGGAGACCACCTGCGCCTCGTCGGTGCTGGGGGCGAACAGCGGACTCCGCTCGGCCCGGAGCCGGAGCGACGTGAGCTGCGCGGCAACGGCTTTGGCCTCGCCGGCGGTGGCCTTGACGACGACCGTCTGCGTGGTGTTCTGGCTCGGGAACGCCGCGGTGAGCCGGCTCAGCGTCTGGGTCTGCGGGATGGACGTCGGCAGTGAGCGCGCGGTGTCCGACTGCAGCCGCAGGCTGAGGGCCGGGACGGCAAGGGCACCGAGCACCACCACCGACACGAGCAGCGTGCGGACCGGGTGCGTGAGGGCGGGCCGGAGCACCTTGGGCCAGAACCGCGGCTCGCGGGTCTGGGTCGCCAGCCGCCACAGCAGCGGGACGCGCGGGCGGTCGATGCCGCGACCGAGCTTGACCAGCACGGCCGGCAGCACCGTCAACGAGCCGATCACGGCGACCGCCACGACGACGATCGAGCCCAGGGCGAGCGAGGCGAAGACCGCGTCGCGGGCCATGAACAGCCCCAGCATCGACACGATCACGGCGGCACCCGAGACCAGGACCGAGTGCCCCGAGGTCTCCGCGGCGATCTCGATGGCGTCGAGGTGGGTGTGCCCGCGATGGCGCTCCTCGCGAGCGCGCTTGACGTAGAACAGGGAGTAGTCGACGCCGACCGCCATCCCCATCAGCAGGATCATGCTCGAGGTCGAGCCGGAGTCGTGGATCAGGTGCGAGGCCAGGGCCGACAGCCCCGTCGCGGCGGCGACCGCCGACAGCGCGAGCAGCACCGGCACGCCCGCGGCGATGATCGCGCCGAAGGCCACGAGCAGGATCAGCAGCGTGACGGGCAGGCTGAAGATCGCGGCCGCGCTGAGGTCGTCGCCGACCTGCTGGTCGATCGCGTCTCCGAGCGAGACATCGCCGACCTCCTCGACCCGCAACGAGGGCTGGCCGCGCTGCACCGCAGCGGTCACCGCCTGCAGGCTGGTGACCGAGTCGGTCGACGGCTTCAGCGTCGCGGTGACGAGCAGGGACCGGCCATCCTTCGACGCGACCGGAGCGGCGACGGCCGACACGACCGGGAGGGCCGCGAGGCGGGTCCGCACCTGACCCGCCGCCTGCCGGGCGGCGGACCGGTCGAAGGCCTGGCCCCGCGCGGAGATCAGCACGTTCTCGGCGTCGGGCGACTCCAGGCCGGCATCGTGCACGACCCGGAAGGCCTGCCCGGACTGCCCGACGCCGCTGTCGACGTCGCTCATCTCCCGGGTGCCGGCGGCGCTGCCGAGCGCCACGCAGGCCACGACGAACACGAGCCAGAGCGCGATGGCCCGCCAGGGATGGGTCGCGCTCCAGCGGGCGACGCGGACCGTGACCGGACGACGGGGCTGGACGGTGGTGTTGGACACAGAGGTGCCTCTTCCGGGAGGGTGCAGCTGCCGCGCAACCGCAGGGTTCGTTGACGTCTCAACGCTCCCGGCTTCTCGTCCCCGGATCACGGGTGCTGACTTGCCGAACCGTGCGGGGGGTAGCCCTACCCCGTGCTCAGCACCACGCAGCAGCGGCCCTCGGAGCCGGACGCGGCCCGCCTCGCCGACCCCGACATCCCCTTCGAGAGGGTGTAGGGCCGGCGCAGACGGACCGCGTCAGAGGGACGGCACAAACCGGCCGGGAGCTGCGCAGGCGAACCCGGACACGTGGCTGGCGTCGGTCAGGCCCGACCTCCTGATCGCGCCGGTGCCGTCCACTAGGGCCGGACTTCGTAGACCAGGTTGAACGGCGTCTCCGCGGCCCGGCGGAAGCGCGTGAACCCGGCCTCCGTTGCGATCCGGCGGATCGCGGCCTCGCCGGCCTGGGCGCCGAGCGCGTAGCCGCCGTGCTGCGACAGCGCGTTGGACACGCAGAGCAGCGTCGAGAAGTTGTAGTACACCCGGCCGACCGGGTTCATGTTCTCGCTCGCCGAGTCACCGGCGAACGGCTCCACCACGAGCCACGTGCCGTCCGGCGCGATCGCCTCGCGGACGTGCGTCGCCGTCGCCAGCGGGTCGCCCATGTCGTGCAGGCAGTCGAACGTCGCGACCAGGTCGTAGCCGGTGCCGGAGAAGTCCGCGGCCGTCGCGACCTCGAACGAGACGCGGTCGGCCACACCGGCGTCGCTGGCCCGCTTGCCGGCCAGCTCGATCGAGCGGGCGTGGTAGTCGGAACCGACGAAGGTCGACTCCGGGTAGGCCTCGGCGAGCAGCACGGTCGACGCGCCCAGGCCGCAGCCGAGGTCGGCGACCTTGGCACCGGCCTGCAGCTTCGCCTCGACGCCCTCGAGCGCCGGGATCCACGCGGGCACCAGGTTCGCGATGTAGCCGGGGCGGAAGAACTGCTCGCAGCCGACGAAGACGTCCTCGTCCTGCTCGTGCCAGCCCAGGCCCTCGCCGGTGCGGAACCGCTCGGTGATCTTCCCCTCGGCCTTGAGGGCGCCGAGCGCCAGCACGAACGCCCCGGGCGCGTAGACCGCGCCGTCCGGGTTGGCCAGGACGAACGCCTGCTCCTCCGTCAGGGAGTACGTCTCGGTCGCCGCGTCGTACTCGACGTAGCCGCCGGCCGCCTGCCCCCGCAACCACTCCGTGACGTACCGCGGGTTGGTCTCGGTCCGGGCGGCCAGCTCGTCGGCCGTGGCGTCACCTTCGGCAAGCGCGCCGTAGAGACCCAGCCGGTGGCCGATGACGACGTTGCCTGCGGCAACCGTCGCACCGAGGTCGGTCACGAACCTGCCCAGGAACTCGCCGAGCTTCGCGTCATCCAGTGCCATTGCATCCTCCTTGGTCGGTGCCGGGACGGTCTCTCCCCGTGGGGATGGCCCGACGGATGCAGGCTGCTCGGAGGCATTGCAGGTTCGTTGCGATCGGACTGCAATGGGGCTCGGCAGGGTCGTGGCACGGCCCGTGGTGGGCGAGGACCGCGAGGAGGACGGCGATGCGCGCGAGATATCCGGACCGGTCGGGCTTCATCGAGCGCGACGGCGTCAAGGTGGCCTACGAGGCGTTCGAGCCGGCCGAGGACGGACAACTGCCGACGGTCGTCTTCGTCCCCATCGACGCGATGGTCCACTCCCAGGCCTGGAAGGCGCAGGTGCCCTACCTCGCCCGCCGGACCCGCGTGATCACGATCGACCCCCGCGGCAACGGCCGTTCGGACCGGCCCAGCGACCCGCAGGCATACGCGGACGCCGAGTTCGCCCAGGACACCATCGCGGTGATGGACGAGCTCGAGGTCGACCGGGCCGTTCTCGTGGGCATGTGCACCGGCGGCTGGCGTGCCCTGCTGACCGCGGCCACGCATCCCGACCGCGCTGTCGGCGTCGTCAGCATCGCCACCTGGGCGCCGTTCCTGACCGAGCCGTTCCCCGAGCGGGTCGCCACCGACTTCGACGCGGTGCTCGACGTCTACGAGGGGTGGGACAAGGACAACCGCAACTACTGGCTGAAGGACTGGCCCGGCTACCTGGACTTCTTCTTCCACACCCTGATCTGCGAGCCGCACTCGACCAAGCAGATCGAGGACTGCATCAGCTGGGGCCTGGAGATCGAGCCGGAGACGATGCTGGTGCACGACGCCGGGCCGGTCTCCTCGTCCTCGCGCGAGGAGACCGAGGCGCTGCTCGGGCGGATCACCTGCCCGGTCCTGACGATCCACGGCGAGCTGGACTACTGCCAGCCGCTCGACCGCAGCCGCACCGTCGCCGAGATCACCGGCGGGCGCCTGCTCAGCCTCGCCGGGGCGGGACACGTCCCGCAGAGCCGGGAGCCGGTCGTCGTCAACCACGCGATCCGGGACTTCCTCGACCAGTTCGGGTCAAAACCGTTGGTACGCCGCTGGACTCGCCCGCTGAACCGTCCCCAGCGGCTGCTCTACCTCTCCTCCCCCATCGGGCTCGGTCACTCGCGCAGGGACATCGCGATCGCCGACGAGGTCCGGCGGCTGCGCCCGGACGTTCAGGTCGACTGGCTGGCCCAGCACCCGCTCACCGAGCTGCTCGAACGGCGCGGGGAGGCGATCCATCCGGCGTCCGCGTTCCTGGCCAGCGAGTCCGGGCACATCGAGTCCGAGGCGGCCGAGCACGACCTGCACGCCTTCCGGACCATCCGCCGGATGGACGAGATCCTGGTCAACAACTTCATGGTCTTCTCGGACCTGGTCGAGGAGCAGCACTACGACGCCTGGGTGGGCGACGAGGCCTGGGAGCTGGACTACTTCCTGCACGAGAACCCGGAGCTCAAGCGGGCGCCGTACGTCTGGCTCACCGACTTCGTCGGCTGGCTGCCGATGCCGGACGGCGGCGACGCCGAGGCCGCGCTGACCGCCGACTACAACGCGGAGATGGTCGAGCAGGTGGCGCGGTTCCCCCGGCTGCGCGACCGGTCCCTCTTCGTCGGCAACCCGGAGGACGTCGTCCCCGACCTTCTCGGTCCGGACCTGCCGGCGATCCGTGACTGGTCCCAGCAGAACTTCGACTTCGTCGGCTACGTCACGGGTTTCGACCCGCACCAGGTCGCCGACCCGGCGGAGGTCCGGGCCCGGCTGGGCTACCGCGAGGACGAGCAGGTGTGCGTCGTCACCGTCGGCGGGTCGGGTGTCGGCGGCGACCTGCTGCGCCGCGTCATCGCCGCCTACCCGCACGCCAAGGCCCTCGTGCCGCAGCTGCGGATGATCGTCGTCGCGGGGCCGCGGATCGACCCGGCCGGCCTCCCCACCCACGACGGCCTGGAGGTGCGCGGCTACGTTCACGACCTCTACCAGCACCTGGCGGTCTGCGACCTGGCCGTGGTGCAGGGCGGGCTCACCACGACCATGGAGCTGACGGCCAACCGGCGGCCGTTCATCTACGTGCCGCTCCGGCACCACTTCGAGCAGAACTTCCACGTGCGGCACCGCCTGGACCGCTACGGCGCGGGCCACCGGATGGAGTTCACCGAGACCGAGCCGGAGCGGCTCGCGGCGGCCATGGCCGAGGAGCTCGGACGGACCGTGGACTACCGGCCGGTGGAGACCGACGGCGCGCGCCGGGCCGCCGAGCGGATCGTCGAGCTTCTCTAGGCCGGGCCGGCCGTCGCCTCCTGCTCGACCCGAGCCAGCCCGAAGCGTCGCGCGAGGTCCGCCGCCACCTGCATCAGGCTCCGCGCCTCGTCGTCGAGGCCCAGCCTGGACGCGGCCACGGCGTCGACCAGGCTGCCCTGGGCCAGTGCCGCGACCCATGGAACCCGTTGCGCCACAACGAGCATCGGCGCCAGCACGGCGCGGGCCCGGGCCGGCTCCCCGGCCGACAGCCAGGCCCGCGCGACGCTGAGGTAGGTGAAGTCCCCGCCCATCCAGGCCGACCCGGGCGGCGTACCGACCCGACTGAGCATCGCGTCCGCCTCGGCCAGCACCTCGTGGGACCCGGTCGCCTCGGCGAGCGGCGCGAGACAGCGCAAGAGGTAGGCCTCCGACCCGTGCTGGCCGGCCAGCCCGCAGCCGCGTTCGAGCACCGGGACGGCCGCCTCGCGCTGCCCGGTCTCGATCAAGGTGCCTCCCAGCAGCGCGGCGGCGGTAGCGCCGCACCACGCGTGCGGCAGCTCCTCGTTGAGCGTGACCGCCAGCCGGCCCAGCTCCAGCGCCTCGTCGTCACGGCCCTGCAGCCGGGCCAGCCACCCCAGATGGGCCACGTGCCAGGGCGCGTACGCCGAGAGCCCGCTGCTGCGGCAGCTGTCCAGGGCCAGCTGGAACCTCGCGGCCGCCGTCGCCCAGTCGCCCGCCGCAACGGCGGGGAAGCCGGACTCGAAGATCGTCCAGTGCAGGCGGAAGGTGTCGCCCACCCGGCGCAGCAGCGGGAGCAGCTCGGTCAGGACCGGCTCCAGCTCGTCGATCTCGCCGAGGTAGGCCAGGGGGGTCTTGCGCCCGTCCAGCGCGGCGACGAGGGCCACCACGTCGCCGGACGCCCGGGCCGCGTCGACCGCGCGCCGCCCGTGCCGGACGGCCTCGTCGAAGCGCAGCGCGTTGCTCGCGAGGATGGCCATCCAGGCCAGCAGGTCGGCCTCCATCGCACGGTCGCCGAGCGATGTGGCCAGGCGCAGGGCGTGCTGCAGGTGACCGGTCATCTCCTCGACCGGACGGCCCAGGGCGATCTGCGCCTCACCGCCGAGCGCCCGCAGCGCGCGCATCTCCAGCCGCTGGTCGCCCGTGTCCCGGCTGACCTGGACCGCGAGCTCGAGATCGGCCAGGGCGTCCTGGTACCCCGCGCGAGCCACCCGCGCATGCGCTCGCGCCAGCAGGGCCCGAGCGCGCACGTCCAGGTCACCGGACCGGGCGGCCGCCTCCAGGCTGCGACCGAGCAGCTCCTCGGCGTCCGCAGCGGCGTAACGGCTGAGCGCCTGCTCCCCGGCGCGGAGCAGGGCCCGGGCCGCCCGCGGCCAGTCCTCGGCCGCAACTGCATGTCCCGCAACGGCTTCCGGACGATCGGTGAGCAGATCGGCGGCCTGGTGATGGAAGGCCAGCCGGGCCGGCACGGACGTCGTGGCGTAGAGGACCTCGCGGACCAGGTCGTTGGCGAACTCGTACTCCCGGCCCCGCGGGACGAGCAACCGGGCGCCCAGGCCCTCCTCGCTGCGGGTGACCACGGCCGACATCGGCGTCCCGAGCATCGTCGCCACGACGGCCGGGTCATAGCTGCTGCCGAGGACGGATCCGGCCCGCAGCACCTCCTCCACCCCCGCACCGGCCCGCCGCACCCGGGCGAGCACGGTGTCCTGCAACGACCGCGGGACGCCCTCCTCGCCCGCGGCGAGCGCGCGCAGCGTCTCGACGACGAACAGTGCGTGCCCGCCGGTCCGGCGCTGGATCGGCTCGGCCAGCTCGGGTCGCCCGGCGGCCGCCGCCAGGCGCGCCACCGCGGCCGGGGGCAGCGTCGCGAGATCGAGCCGGCTGCCGACGCCGGCCAGCAGGTCGAGCAGCTCCACGCCCTCCTCGGCTCGCACCGTCGCGACCAGCAGCACGCGGCGGGTCGGCGCGTGCCGGCTCAGGTAGTGCAGCAGCTCGACCGTGGCCCGGCCGGCCGTGTGCAGGTCGTCGAGGTAGAGCAGCACGGGCCCCGGCACCGACAGTCGCCGGACGAACCCGTCGACCGCCTCGAACGCCCGGCGCCGCTCGAGCTGCGCGGAGGTCCGGCCCGAGTGAGGCCCGGCCGGCCCGAGTAGGGCCGCCGCCGCTGGCACGAGCCCGGCCAGGACCTCGGCCGCGTCGTCGGCCGCGGACCGGGTCAGCTCCGGCGGCAGGGTCCGGAACGCGCCGTCCACGGCGTCGACGACCGGCTGCAGGAAGAGCGAGCGCTCGGCCTCGTGGCAGCGCGCCCGCAGGACGGTGCCGCCCGTGGTCGACGCGATGGCGACGAGCTCCTCGCAGAGCCGGGTCTTGCCGATGCCCGCCTCGCCCACCACCAGCACCAGCGAACCCGCCCCCGCCGCGGCGTCGTTCCAGGCCGACCGAAGGCGGCGCAGCTCCTCTCCTCTCCCCACCAGCCCCAGGGTCTCGGCGTCATTGCCGCTCGGCCGAACGCGGGTCGTCGGCGCGTCCCGCAGCAGCGCCAGGTGCAGGTCACGCGTCTCGGGTGCCGGGTCTGCCCCCAGGTCCGCCGCCAGCAGGTCCTGGAGCGCCGCGAACGCGACCAGCGCCCGGGCCGGCTCGCCCAGCGCCTGGAGGGCGCGCATCAGCAACCGGCAGGCCGGCTCGTCGTACGGGTCGGCCGCGAGCGCGGCCTGCGCCGCCGACTCGGCCAGTCGCGGGTCTCCGGCGTCCAGTGCGGCCTGCGCCAGTACGTGCCTTCCCTTGCGCAGCAACGAGATCAGCTGCGCTCGCACCGGCTGGGACCAGTCCGCGTCGGGTTCGTCCTCGAGCGCCTGACCGGCCCCCAGCAGATCGATCGCGCGGGACGCGGCGGCGAGGGCCAGGCCGGGCTCACCGGCACTGTCACGACGCTCGGCCTCCGAGACCCAGCCCTGCGCCTCGTCCAGGTCGACCGTGACGTCGGGCGGCCGGGCCAGGCGGTAGCCGTCGCGGCCGCCCTCGACCCAGGAAGGACCGAGGACCCGACGCAGTCGGCTCACCAGCGTCGCGACGTTCTCGGCGGGGCGGCGCGGTCCAGCCTCGCCGGCCCAGAGGACCTCGACGACGCGGTCGACGGTGACGACCCGGGCCCGCTCGGCGGCCAGCAGCTTGACCAGGAGGCGGGCCTTGCGGCTGCCCAGCTCCGCTGCGCCGACCGGAGCGCCGTCCCGCAGCACCTCGAACGGCCCGACCAGCCGGACCAGGATCTCCGCGCGCAGGGGTGCCGCCACCGCCATGTCACCTCCCGGACCGCTGGCCTCCCCGCAGTATCCACTGAGCGGCGGGGGCGACTGCCGGCCGAGCCGGAGCAGTGGGGCGACAGGCCGTTGCTCCGTTCGGGTGAACCGATCGCGACCGGCCGCCGTATGTGGGTCGGGTTCGCCCCAGCCGGGCGAACCACGCCTAGAGGAGCACACCATGACGATCACTCGATGGCGCCCACCTGTTCTCGCAGCCGGTGCGTGCCTTGCTCTCGCCGTCGCCCTTCCCGCCACCAGCGCCACCGCGCAGCCCGGCGCCCATCCCGCGGCCCGACTCGCGGCCCCCGCCTACACCCAGACCAACCTCGTCTCCGACGTCGCCGGCTGGGCCCAGATCCAGGACAAGAACCTGGTCAACCCATGGGGAGTCTCGTTCCTCCCCGCCACGACGACCGGCCCCGCGAGCCCGCTGTGGGTGTCCGACAACGGTCCTGGCCTGTCGACGCTGTACGCAGGTGGCGTGCACGGCGGCCCGCAAAGCATCGCGCCGCTCGTCGTGACGATCCCCGGCGGTGCGCCCACCGGGCAGGCGTCGAACCCGTCCAGCGGGTTCGTCGTCACTGCGGCCGACACGTCGAGCGGACCGGCGAAGTTCCTCTTCGTCGGCGAGACCGGCCACATCACCGGCTGGAACCCGACGGTGGGGGCATCGGCCCCTGGAGCCACCTCGACCCAGGCGCAGGACGCGATCGTGACGCCGCACGCGATCTACAAGGGCCTGGCCATGGGCCAGACGCCGAAGGGCCCGAGGCTGTACGCGGCCAACTTCGGCTCCGGCCAGGTGGAGATGTACAACAGCACCTGGGGCCGCGTGCACTTCCCCAACGCCTTCGTCGACCGCATGCTGCCCAAGGGCTTCGCGCCCTTCAACGTGATGGTGTCCGGTGACCGGGTGTACGTCGCGTACGCCAAGGCCGACGGCCTGGACGAGGTGGACGGTCCCGGCCTGGGTCGGGTCGACATCTTCACCCTGAGCGGTCAGCTGGTGCACCGGCTCGCCGGGTCCCGCTGGCTGGATGCCCCGTGGGGCATGGCCATCGCTCCGGCCGGCTTCGGGGCGTTCTCCGGCGATCTGATCGTGGGCAACTTCGGCAACGGCCGGATCCACGCGTTCCGCCCGAACACCCTGTCCTTCGTCGGCACCCTGCGCGACGGCCAGGACCACCCCATCACCATCGACGGCCTGTGGTCGCTGATCGTGGGCAGTGGCACCGAGGGCGGGACGGACGAGCTGGTCTTCACCGCCGGGCCGGACGATGAGTCGCACGGCCTGCTCGGCACGCTGCGAGCGGCGACACCGTAGTCGCAGCGGCATCCGCTCGACGCTGACCTACGATCACCAGCGAGCGGCCTGGCCCTACCCCTGTGGGCGCCAGGCCGTTCGCTGACTCACTGGATCCGGCCGCGGCCGGTGAGGCGGTCGAGCGGCGCGGGCTGCTCGGCCACGCAGACGCAGCCGCGGCTGAGGTGGCCCCTCACGGTTGCGGCGCAATAGCGAGCAGCGATCCGGTCGTGATCGACGGTCGGGTGCCCGCACTGACAGACAATGGCCATGGCGTCCTCGAAGAAGGCTCTTGTTGGCGCGGCGAGGGAGCACAAAGTCCGGACAGATCCAGGCACGCTTGGACCTCGCACTCTAGCCCGGATCCGAGGTCCCGCCGACAGCTGCGCAGCGCTGCCTTCAGTCGTCGTGACGCTCCAGGGAGCCTGGCCGCTCCGGCTCCCCCTCGATGATGGCCAGCGCGACATCCGTCAGCTTGAGGTTCCGATTGCGCGACTGCCGGCGGATCAGCTCGAACGCGACATCCATGCTCAACGAGTTGCGTTCGGCCAGAACGCCTTTGGCTTGTTCGATGACGATCCGGCTGTTCAACGCGTGTTGCAGCTGCTCAGCGAGCATCACACTGCGGTGAGCCGAGCGCTGCTGCAGGATGCCGATCGTGGCGACATCGGCAAGGGCCTGCGCGATCCGCTGGTCGCCGGCCGGCATCGCGCCGGCTCGGTCGAAGAACATGTTGAGACCACCGATGGTTCGCTCCCGCAGGCGTAGCGGAACGGCCACGACCGAGCGCAGTCCGTCCTCGAGGGCCACCGAGGCGAACCGGGGCCACCGCTCCCGGTCGGCATCCAGGTCCCCGCTCGTGACGGGCGCGTGGGAACGCACACAGTCCAGGCAGGGCCCCTCATTGGTCTGGAGCTGGAACATCTCCAGCAGCCGGGACTCCTCGCTGGAGGACGCGACCACGGCCAGGTTGCCGCGCTGGTCGTCCAGCATCAGCCCGGCCGCGGACACCCCGAGGAGGTCGACGCAGGCGGAGACCAGCCGGTCCAGCAGGTCCACGACGTCGTAGTCGTCGACCAGCGTGTCCGCGAGCGCTACGAAGGTCTCGGCCAGTGCCTGCTCCCGGTTCGCGCCCATCACCCGCGACTCTCGGGGGGCGTCGTCGTCGCTCATCGGGCCTCCGACTCGAAGCGCACGCGCCGCTCGACGACATCGCGGGCGACCGCGGCGAGAGGCCGGCCGGACGCGAACGCGCGGGCGCGCAGCAGCAGGAAGGCTTCGTCGATGGAGACTCCTGCCTGCACCTTCACCATGCCAGTCGCCTGGTGCACCTGCATCTGGTAGGTCGTGCGGGACGCCTCGTCGTCGGCGAAGGCACCGCCGTGGCCGTCGGCCCGGTCGCCCGTGTCCATGTTGAGGACGGCGATCGCCGCGCTGTCCGCCGCCATCAGGACCGCACCGAGCTGGTCGTCGTCGAGACGGCCCGGCCGGTCGCGGTAGAGGTCGAGGGCGCCCACGCTGATCGCGCCGATCCGGAGCGGAAAGGCGAAGACGCCACGGACCCCGCTCGCCCCCGCGCCCTCGAGGAACGCCGGCCAGCGCTCGACCACGAGGTCCTGCGGCTCGCGCAGGTCCGGCACCAGGACGGGCGCCCCGCGATGCACCGCGTCGACGCACGGGCCCTCGCCGAGGGTCAGCTGCAGGTCCTCGATGTGGGCCGCGACGTCGTCCGTCGCACAGACCACGCCGCGGTTGCCCGAGGTGGTCACCATCGAGATGCCGGCACCGGTCACGTCGAGCATCCGCACGCACAGGTCGCAGATCCGCCGCGGTTCGTCCGTCCCGGCGTCGGCGAGCAGCCGCACCCATCGGTCCCGGTGCCTCATGGGGTCATGCTCCCAGGTGCCGCCACCGGCGTCAGGCGGTGGCGGTCGAACCTCGCCCTCGAACCTGGCGCTCGAACCTTGCGCTCGAACCTTGCGCTCGAACCTGGTGCTGCTGGCTCTTCTGCGGTCCGATCAGCGAGCGGCGCGCGGGCGGGACTGGGCCGAGAAGGCCGCGGCCCCGGAGGTACGGACGCCTGGGGAGCGGGCGCCCGAGGGCTTGCCGCCGGACGGCTTGCCGCCGGAGGACTTGCTCCCCGACGCGCCACCTCTGGACGATGTGCCCCTGGACGGCTGACCGCCCGAACCGCCGGCGCCGTAGCGACTCCGGCCCCCGCCTCCGGCGCCGGAGCGCTGGGCGCGGCCACCGCCCGGCCGCCCGCCCGTGCGGCGCGACCGGTCGCCCTGGTCGCTGTCGTCGCCGGCCGGCTGGCCGACCGGAGGTGCGACGTACGCGCGCTCCCCCGGTGCGAGCTCGGTCAGCAGCGCGTCACCCGGACGCAGCTTGGTGGTGGTCGGAGCGATGCCGGCCTTGCGAGTCAGGTCGCGGACGTCGCGGACCTGGTCGTCGGTCATCAGGGTGACCACGGTGCCGTCGGCGCCGGCCCGGGCGGTGCGCCCGGAGCGGTGCAGGTAGGCCTTGTGCTCGATCGGCGGGTCGAAGTGGACCACGAGGTTCACGTCGTCCACGTGGATGCCGCGGGCGGCGATGTCGGTCGCCACCAGCGTCTGCACGCGCCCGGTGGAGAAGGCGTCGAGGTTGCGGCTCCTGGCGTTCTGGGCCAGGTTGCCGTGCAGCTCGACGGCGGGCACGCCGGCACCGACGAGGCGCCGGGTGAGGACCTTGGCGCCGCGCTTGGTACGCGTGAAGACCAGGGTGCGGCCGGGGGCCGAGGCCAGGTCGGTCAGCACGGCCAGCCGGTCCGTGTGCGAGACGTGCAGCACGTGGTGGGTCATGGCCGCGACCGGTGACAGCGAGGAGTCCACGCTGTGCGTCACCGGGTTGCTCAGGAAGCGGCGTACCAGCACGTCGACGCCACCGTCGAGGGTGGCCGAGAACAGCATCCGCTGACCCTTGGCCGGCGTCTGGTCCATCAGCCGGCGAACGACGGGCAGGAAGCCGAGGTCGGCCATGTGGTCGGCCTCGTCGAGCACCGTGATCTCGACGGCGTCGAGGTGGACGTGCCCGCTCTGCAGGTGGTCGGCGAGGCGGCCCGGGCAGGCCACCAGGATGTCGACACCGGCCTTGAGACCGGAGATCTGCCGACCCGGCGAGACGCCGCCGAAGACGGTCAGGGTCCGCAGCGACAGGGCTCGGGCGAGCGGCTCGATGGTGGCCTCGATCTGGCTGGCCAGCTCGCGGGTCGGCGCCAGGATCAGCGCACGGGGGCGGCCGGCTCGACGCGGGCTGTCGCTGGCGGCGAGCCGGGCCAGCAGCGGTATGGCGAAGGCGAGGGTCTTGCCCGACCCGGTACGACCGCGGCCGAGGACGTCACGCCCGGCGAGGGAGTCGGGCAGGGTCGCCGTCTGGATCGGGAACGGCTCGAGGATCCCCTCGGCGGCCAGCGCGCTGGTCAGCCGAGCGGGGACTCCGAGAGCGGCGAAGGTGCCCGCGCCGGCGGTGGCGGGGGCGGTGGCGACGTGGCCGGATGCGGTGCGGGGCGAAGTGGAGGTGGTGGAGCTCGGGCGAGCGTTGCGGTTGGTGATGGTGTGAGCCTTGGTGTCAGTGGGGGCGATGGTGTCGATGTTGCTGGACGTGGACAGGGGTGTGCTGTGGGGGCGGCGGGCCGCCATGACTTTTCTCCGAACGTGAAGTGGTCGTCCTGCCCGGCGCAGACCTGATCGGTCGCGGCGCGTGGTGGTCGACATGAAACCCGGCCCGAGGCAGAACTGTGCGGGCCGTGACGCACACTCTACCCGACGCCGTACCCGACTCGTGGCCTGGGCCCCGATCTGCCCGCTTCGCGAGCCTCGCACGACTCGCGGCCCCCACGGCACCGGCCGAGGATGGAGGCATGCCCGAGGAGTCCAACGCCTACGTCGAGCCGAGCGGTGAGTTCACCCGCGACCAGCGCTACATCACGACCCGGATCACCGCCGACGGGCGGGACGGGTACCCGGTCGAGCCGGGCCGCTACCGGCTGGTCGCCGCCCGCGCCTGCCCCTGGGCCAACCGCGCGATCATCGTCCGGCGGCTGCTGGGCCTGGAGGGCGCGATCTCCATGGGCATCTGCGGCCCGACGCACGACGAGCGGAGCTGGACCTTCGACCTCGACCCGGGCGGCCGCGACCCGGTGCTCGGCATCGAGCGCCTGCAGGAGGCGTTCCTGGCCCGCGACCCGGAGTACGACAAGGGGATCACCGTCCCCGCGATGGTCGACATCCCGACCGGCCAGGTGGTCACCAACGACTTCGCCCAGATGACCCTGGACCTCTCCACGCAGTGGACCGACCACCACCGGCCCGGTGCGCCCGAGCTCTACCCCGAGCCGCTGCGCGAGGAGATCGACGAGGTCGCGGCCCTGGTCTTCAAGGACGTGAACAACGGGGTCTACCAGGCCGGGTTCGCGGGCACCCAGTCGGCGTACGAGCAGGCGTACGCGCGGCTGTTCGAGCGGCTGGACTGGCTCTCGTCACGGCTGGCCACCCAGCGGTACCTCGTCGGCTCCACCATCACCGAGGCCGACGTCCGGCTCTTCACCACGCTGGCGCGCTTCGACGCCGTCTACCACGGCCACTTCAAGTGCAACCGGCAGAAGCTCTCCGAGCTGCCGGTCCTGTGGGCCTACGCGCGCGACCTCTTCCAGACCCCCGGCTTCGGCGACACGACGGACTTCGACCACATCAAGCGGCACTACTACCTGGTCCACCGGGACATCAACCCGACCGGGATCGTTCCGGCCGGCCCCGACCCGACCGGGTGGCTCACCGCACACGGCCGCGAGGCCCTGGGTGGGCGGCCGTTCGGTGACGGTACGCCGCCGGCCGCCCCCTCGGCCGAGGAGACCGTCCCCCGGGAGCACACGCCGTACGCCGCCTGACGGTCGTCCTCGCGGGCCGGGCCCGGGACCGGGGCGCGCCAAAAGCGTTGCTGCTGTTGCTGTCTGCTATCGCGGCACCGCTGACGTTGCGGCCCGGAGCGCCGCGATCGCGACCAGCGCTCGGGCCGGCCCGGCCGGCGGTTGCGGCTGGCCGCGCCAGACGGCGCGCAGGGAGCGGCGCAGGTCCAGGCCCGGCCCGACGGGGGCCTCGACCAGGCGGCCGAGGTCGAGGTCGTCCTGGACGGCCAGGCTGCTGAGGACGCCCGGCGCGACGCCGGCCGCCACCGACGCGCGGACCGCGGTCGTGCTGGAGAGCTCGAGCGCCGGCTCGGCCTGGTGCTCTCCCCGAGCCAGGGCCGCGGTGAGGGCCGAGCCGAGCGCGCGGCGGGTCCCCGAGCCGGGCTCACGCGCGACCAGCGCCGTGGCCGCCAGCTCGGCCGGATCCAGCGGTCGGCGGCGGCGGGCCCAGGGGTGGTGCGGCCAGACGACGACCACGAGGCGGTCGTGAGCGACCACCCGGCTGCGCAGGCCGCTGGGGGGCCGCGGTCCCTCGACGAAGCCGAGGTTCACCCGCCCGGACGCCACGAGCCGGCCCACCCGGTCGCTGTTGGTCGCTTCCAGGCGGACGTCCGTCGCGGCCAGGCCGGACGCCTCCTGCTGGTGGCGCAGGCCGAGCAGCCACACCGGCAGGAGGTGCTCGGCGACGGTGAGGCTGGCCGCGAGGCGCAGCTGGCCCTGGCGGTCCGTGCGCAGCGATGCGATGCCCGCGTCCAGCTCGGCCGCGGCGTCGAGCACCCGGCTGCCCCACTGGGTGAGCAGCCGGCCGGCGGGAGTCAGCGTGCTGCCGCGCATCGTCCGGACGAGCAGCGGCACCCCCACCTGCCGCTCGATCGCCGCGACCCGCAGCGACACCGCCTGCTGGGTGACCCCGACCGTCGTGGCTGCGGCCCGGAGGCTTCCGGTCTCGTCGACCGCGGCGAGCACCTGGAGAGCGGTGAGGTCGGGCACGTAGGGGCTCAGCATCGTGACTCCTCGACGGGGCTCACTGCGGGGGCCGCATACAAGCCGACCTTGTCGCAATACAAGGTTACCTTGTGCCCGATCCCCTGTCCTGGCGCAGCCGGCTCCGCCACCCTGAGGGCATGAGCACAGCGGCGGCGGCCACCCGGCCGGCCCTCCAGGTCGCGAGGCGGCGGGGCCCGGCGCTCGGCTGCATCACGCCGAACTGGTACGCCGCGGTGATGGGCACCGGCATCGTCGCGAACGCGGCCGTCACGCTGCCCGGGCAGGTGCGCGGGCAGCGCACCTTCGCCATCGTCGTGTGGGTGCTCGCGGTCGTCGTCCTGGTCACGGTGACCGCGGCGACGGCCGGTCACTGGGTCGGGCACCGCGACGTCGCACTCGGGCATCACCGGAGCCCGGTGATGGCGCACTTCTACGGCGCGCCGCCGATGGCCCTGCTCACGGTCGGGGCGGGCACCCTGTTGCTCGGGCCGGACCTGCTCGGGGAGCGCCTCGCCGTCCGGGTCGACGCGGCGCTGTGGGTGACGGGCACCGTGCTCGGCCTGGTCACGACGATCGCGGTCCCCTGGCTGGTCTTCGGCCGGTCCGGGACCCGCGACCGGCTGCGCGCCGACCAGGCGTTCGGCGGGTGGCTGATGCCGGTCGTGCCGCCGATGGTCTCCGCGGCCACCGGCGCCCTGCTCCTGCCGCACCTGCCCGCGGGTGGGCCCCGGGTCGCGATGCTGCTCGCCTGCTACGCGATGTTCGGGCTCAGCCTGCTCGCCTCCCTCGTGGTGATCCCCCTGGTCTGGGCTCGCCTGGCGCGGGGCGACGTCGGGCCGGCCGCCACGGTGCCGACCCTCTTCATCGTGCTCGGGCCGCTGGGCCAGTCGGTCACGGCGGCGAACCTGCTGGGCGGCAACGCGCACCTCGCCGTCGGCGCCTCCTGCGCCGGCGCGCTGCGGGTCGCCGGCGTCGTCTACGGACTGCCCGTGCTGGCGTTCGCTGCTCTGTGGGCGGCCCGGGCGACAGTCGTCACGGTGCGGACGGCGCGGGCCGGGCTGCCGTTCGCCCTGACCTGGTGGTCGTTCACCTTCCCGGTCGGCACCTGCGTCACCGGCCTGACGGCGCTCACGGCCCGCACGGGCTGGCCCGCCGTCGGTGACCTGGCCGACGCGGCGTACCTCGTCCTGCTCCTCGCCTGGGTGCTCGTCGCCGCGCGCACCCTGCACGGCACCCTCAGCGGCGCCCTGCTCGCCCCGCCCCCCTGACCGAAGCGGTAGAACAGTCCGGGTGACCGAGATCAGGGTGGGCATCTCCGGCTGGCGGTACCCGCCCTGGCGTGGCGACTTCTACCCGGGCGGGCTGGCCCAGCGCAGCGAGCTGGAGTACGCCGCGAGCCGGCTGCGCACGATCGAGCTGAATGGCTCGTTCTACTCCCTGCAGCCCCCAGGCAACTGGCGCCAGTGGCGCGACGCCGTCCCGCCGGACTTCGTCTTCTCGGTCAAGGGCGGCCGGTTCATCACCCACATGAAGCGGCTGAAGGACGCCCGGGCCGGCCTCGCGACCTTCTTCGCGTCCGGCCCGCTGCTGCTCGGCGACCGGCTGGGCCCACTCCTGTGGCAGGTCCCGCCGAACTTCCAGTACGACCCGCAGGTGCTGCGCGAGTTCTTCCGGGAGCTGCCCCGGACCGAGGGCGAGGCGGCCCGGCTGGCCCGGCGCAACGACCGGACCCTGTCCCGCGCCGGGGACCAGCCGCTGTGGCAGAAGGCCGGCCCGGGTCGCTCCACCCGACGGCTGCGGCACGCGCTGGAGGTCCGGCACCCGAGCTTCCAGCAGGACGCCTTCGTCCAGCTCTGCCGTGAGCACGACGTGGCGATCGTGGTCTCCGACGGCGGCGACGCATGGCCCCGGATCGACGAGGTCACCTCGGACCACGTCTACGTCCGCCTGCACGGCGCCGACAAGCTGTACGAGAGCGGCTACCCGGAGCAGGACCTGGACGTGTGGGCCGACCGGGTGCGGGGTTGGGCGGCCCGTCCCGACGTGCAGGTCGTGCACGTCTACTTCGACAACGACATCAAGGTCCGGGCGCCCTACGACGCGATGTCCCTGGCCCGCCGGCTCGGCGTCGGCCGGGACTGACAGCGGCCCGGGCCTCGAACTCGGTCTCGGACTCGGTCTCGTCTCGGAACCGGTCTCGGCTAGCGCTCGCCCGCGGGGGGCAGCGAGCCGCCGGCGAACAGCTCCCGACCGGCCCGGGCGAGCGCGTCCATCGCCAGCATCTGGGTGAACGGCCCGCACGAGACGCGAGCGACACCGAGGCGCTCGAGGTCCGACATCGCCGGGCCGCCGAACGTCGCGATCAGGCTGACCTTGCGGTCGCCGATCGCCTCGACCAGCCGGCCGGCCGTCTCGAGGTCGGCGACTCCGGGCACGAACACGCAGGCCGCGCCCTCGTCGAGGAACGCGCGCCCGCGCTCGACGGCGTCGGTGAAGACCTGCTCGCGGTCGCGGTCGCCGGCCAGCAGGTAGGCGTCGGTCCGGGCGTTGAGGACGAACGGCACGCCCTCGGACTCGCCGGCCCGGACGGCCTCGCGCACGGCCGCGACGGAGTCGGCCAGCGGGTGCATCGCGTCCTCGAGATTCGCGCCCACGGCGCCTACGCCGATGGCCCGCCGGATGGTGCCGCCCACGTCGCCGTAGCCCTCCTCCAGGTCGGCGGTCACCGGCAGGTCGACGCCGGCGACGATCCGCTCGACCGCGGCGAGCATCAGGTCGAGCGGGATGTTCTCGCCGTCCTCGAACCCGTGCGCCTCGGCGACCGAGTGGCTCGCGGTCGCGATCGCGCGGCAGCCGGGGAGCGCGGCGACGGCTCGCGCGCTGGCCACGTCCCAGACGTTCGGCAGCACGAGCAGCTCGGGTGCGTCGTGCAGCGCCCGCAGCGCGCTGGCCCGCTCCACCAGGGAAACGTCGGTCATCTCAGATCCCGTCCACGCGTTGGCGCGCTGGCTGGCCAGCGCCGTGGTGCGAGCATAGGAAGGCCCACCGACAGCGCCGTTCGCAGCGTCCGCAGCGTCCGGGGCGTCCGGGGCGTCCGGGGGCCTCTGGGGCGTCGGGCCTACGCGGTCGCGAGCCGGCCCGCGGAGCCCGGCCCTGCGGCGGCCGGCTTGTCCCGGGCCGACAGCGGCGTGGCGACGTCCTCGAGCGACTTCTGCGCGGCCTCGACGCCGATCAGCGCCTCGACGACGCCGCCGGCGATCATCAGGACCGCGCCGAGGTAGTAGCCCAGAGCCACGTTGTGCAGGTGGTTGGTGGCGACCAGCTTGCCGAAGAGCAGCGGGCCGATGATCCCGCCGAGCCCGGTGCCCACGGCGTAGAAGAGCGCGATCGACATCGCCCGGGTCTCCATCGGGAAGATCTCGCTGACCGTGAGGTAGGCCGCGCTCGTGCCCGCCGAGGCGAGGAAGAACACCGCGCACCACATCGCCGTCAGGGTGGTGGCGCTCAGGCTCCCCAGCAGCACGGCTGTCACCACCAGCAGCACCCCGCTGCCGATGTAGGCCGCGCTGATCATGACCCGGCGGCCGACGGTGTCGAAGAGCGGGCCGAGGAGCAGCGGGCCCAGGAAGTTGCCCAGGGCCAGCGGCAGGATGTACCACCCGGCCGAGCCCGAGCCCACCTTGAAGAACGTCGTCAGGACGAGCCCCTGGGTGAAGAACACCGCGTTGTAGAGGAACGCCTGCCCGACGAAGAGCGAGAGGCCGAGCAGCGTGCGTCGTGGGTACGTCGCGAGCAGCGTCCGCCCGATCTCGACGAAGCTCGTCGTCTGGCGCTGCTCGATCTGCAGGCTCTTGTCGTCCGGGACGTCGCTCAGGCTCTCGCCGGTGCCGTCCTGGACCCGTCGCTCCACGTCGCGGACGATCTGCTCGGCCTGGTCCTCGTCACCGTGGATGAACAGCCAGCGGGGGCTCTCGGGCACGTGCCGGCGGACCACCAGGACCGCCAGGCCCAGCAGCGCACCGAGACCGAAGGCGACCCGCCAGCCGACGTCCTTGGGCAGGACGCTGGGGTTGAGCAGGGCGATGGTCAGCGCGGCCCCGGCCGCCGCCCCCAGCCAGAAGGACCCGTTGATGATCAGGTCGATGCGCCCGCGGATGCGGGCCGGCATGAGCTCGTCGATCGCCGAGTTGATGGCGGCGTACTCGCCACCGATGCCCGCCCCGGTGAGGAAGCGACAGGCGAAGAAGAACCACGGTGCGAACGAGAACGCCGTGAGCACGGTGGCCACCAGATAGACGAGCAGCGTCACCATGAACAGCCGCTTGCGGCCGTACTTCTCGGTGAGATGGCCGAAGAACAGCGCGCCCAGGCAGGCACCGACGACGTACATCGCGGCGGCGAAGCCGATGTCGCCGGCCGCCAGCTCCAGACCGCTGCCCTTCTCGGTCAGCCGGTCCGACAGCGAGCCGACGATCGTCACCTCGAGCCCGTCCAGGATCCACACCGTGCCGAGCCCCACCAGCACCATCCGGTGCCACGGCGACCACGGCAGCCGGTCCAGCCGGGCGGGGACCTTGGTCTCGATCGTGTCCGTCGTCTCAGTGGTCACCGGATCAGGGTGGCCCCGGTCGGCCCGGCGCGCATGTCGAGACCGGTTGGGCCGGCCCGAGCGTGAGGCGTCGCGCGACATCGGCACGAGTCCGGCAAATGGCCACTCGCGTATCTCGGCCGCCGGCCGGCCCCTCTTCCCAACGCACCGCCGCTGGGCTTTGCTACCAGCGGGGGCACCGTGCAGCGTGAGCCGAGGACCCCTGTGTCCGCTTGTCCCACCGCGGTTTTCGCTGCGCGACCGGTGAGAGAGGTGGACACCGTGTGGTGCATCAAGGGCCGCGTCGTACCCATGTCGTCGGACCCGTCCGTCGCGCCAGACACCTCCGCGGCGTTCAGCGGCCGGGTGTGGATGGACGAGGCACTGGGCACGGTGATCGCCGTCACCCGCGCGCGGGCCAAGGGGCCGGAGGGCTCGGCCGGCGCGCACGAGGTCGACGTCGGGACCTCGCTCGTCCTGCCCGGCCTGATCGACCTGCACAACCACCTGGCGTACAACACCCTGCCCCTCTGGACCCAGGACGGGCGCACCACGCCGTGGAAGGACCACAACGCCTGGCCGCGGGCCACGTCCTACGCGAGCAGGACGACCTGGCCGGCGTACGCACTGATCACGGCCTGTCCCGAGGAGCTGCTGGCCTTCGTCGAGACCAAGGCCCTGGTGGGGGGTACGACGTCGATCCAGGGCTCACCGCCGATGAACAAGCCCCGCGACGGCTGGATGGTGCGCAACGTCGAGGACGAGACGTTCGGCAGCGGGGACGCCAACCGGGTCTACGCGTCGGTGCTCACGTTGAAGCCGGCCGACCTCGCGACCAGGGCGACCAAGATGTCCAGCCAGGGCTCGACCTTCATCTACCACTGCGGCGAGGGGCAGCTGGGCTCGACGGCGGCACGGGAGTTCACCGACGCCTCGGCCGCCGGGTGCCTGCAGCCGAACTTCATTGCGGTGCATGCGAACTCGGTCCCGAAGGCCGCCTTCGCCACGTGGCGCAAGCCGGGCGCCGTCGCCTGGTCGCCGTTCTCGAACTACTGGCTCTACGGGCAGACGACGCTTGTCCCCGATGTGCTGGACGCGGGCATCACGCTCTGCCTGGGGTCGGACTGGGCTCCGTCCGGGACCAAGCACGTCCTGGGCGAGGCCAAGGTCGCGCGCATCGTGGCCGATCACAACGACTGGACCCTGAGCGACCGCCAGATCGTCGAGATGATGACCTGCAACCCCGGCGACGTCCTGGCGCGCTCCTGGCAGAAGCAGATCGGCCGGCTGCAGCCCGGCGCCATCGCCGACGTCGTCGTGATCAGGTCGGCGGCGCGCGCGGACGCGTTCAGCACCGTCGTGGGCGCGACCGAGCCGGACGTGCAGCTCGTCGTCGTGGCCGGCCGGCCGCTCTACGGCACGGCCACCCTGATGACGTCCGCCAAGGCGGGTCCGGTGAGCTCGATCACCGTTGCGGGACAGTCCCGCCGGCTCGCGCTGACCCGCCCCCCGGCCGCCGCCGGCGCAGCGGCGGGTGCCGGCCCGCAGCCCGGTGACCCCTGGCCCTGGGGCGACGTCACCGACCGCATGGACGAGGTCATCAAGGACCCGGCCAAGGAGGTCAAGATCGCCCAGAGCGCCATGGCGGGGAAGGTCGAGCAGGGCGAGACGCCGCTGCGGCTCGCCCTGGACATGCCGACCGGCCTGGCGCCGGTGGGAGGCCTGCCCAAGGACCTCGGCGACATCTCGGTGCCCGCCCTGCCATCGCTGGACCACGACGCCGCCTGGTTCGCCGCGGTCAAGGCCAACACCCTGCACGGCGGCGTGCTCGACCCCCTCGAGGAGTACTACTCGTGAGCGCCTCCGGGCCAGCCGGGCCGGTGCTCGACGGCGGTCAGCGGGCCCAGGTCCTCGACGCGCTCCTGACCGTGCTCGGGCAGGTCTACGCGCACCTGCCGGCCAAGCGCGCGGCGTACGCGCGAGACCCGGTACAGGCCCTGACCCTGTTGCGCCGCAGCTCCGACGACATGTCGGACGGCGACTTCCACCTCGCGGTCACCGGCATCGTCACGGGACTCCGGGACGCGCACACCCGCTACGTCGGGCCGGCCTCCCCCGGGCCCGGTGACCCCGACGTCCTCGCGCTGCCCTTCCTCGTCGAGCAGTACGGCACCTACCAGCGGCCGCACTTCATGGTGACGAAGGTGTCCGAGGAGTTCATGACCGCGCACCCGGACTTCCGGCCGGGGGTGACCCTGGACCGGTGGAACGCCGTGCCGTTCGCCCGGGCGGTGGACATCTACGCCGACCGGGAGACCGGGGGCCGGCCGGACTCGCGGCGCGCCCGCGCGCTGGAGTCGATGACGTTCCGCGCGCTGCGGTACGGGCCTCCCCCGGACGAGGAGTGGGTCGACCTGCGCTTCCGTACGCCGCGAGGACGGACCGGCGCCGTCGAGCTGCGGTGGACGCCGCTGCGGCCCGGCAAGGCACCGACCGCGGTCCAGGCCGGCAGCCATGCCGGACTGCGGCAGGCGGTCGACCCGGCCGCGGAGGCGGTCCGGCGGGCCAAGAAGCGGCTCTTCGCCGCGGACCTGTGGCGGGCCGAACGACTGCGGGCCGCGGGTCGTCCCGCCCCGGTGGCGGACGCACCCCAGGGCGACGCCTGGCTGGAGACGACCTTCGAGGACAACCTCGCGGCCCGGCCGATCTCGAGAGCCGTTGGCTACCTGCGGATCTGGTCCTTCGACGTCGAGGACGACCAGGCGTTCATCGATGAGGCGGCCCGGCTGCTGCAGCTCCTCCCGCAGGGTGGCTTGATCGTGGACCTGCGCTCCAACCCGGGTGGCCTGATCTGGGCGGCCGAGCGGATGCTGCCGCTGTTCACCGACACGCCGATCGCGCCGACGCGCTTCTCCCTGCTCGCCACGCCGGCGACCCGGCAGATGGCGGCCAGCCCGTTCAACCAGCTGGAGTTCGGGGCCTGGACCGACTCCCTCGACCAGGCGGTGTCGACCGGGGACCAGTACGCCCAGCCCCTACCGCTCACCGATCCGACCTGGTGTCAAGGGATCCCGGTGGCCTACGCCGGGCCGAAGGTCGCCGTCGTGGACGCCAACACGTACTCCTCCGGTGACCTGTTCACGGCCGGGTGGGTGGACCACGAGATCGGGCCGCTGGTGACGGTGGGCCAGGCCACCGGCGCGGGCGGCGCCAACGTCTGGACGGCGGCTCAGGTCCGGGATGCGCTGACCGGAACGGACTACGCGATCGACTCGCTGCCGGGGACGGTCGGCTTCACGCTGGCGATCCGGCGGGCCATCCGGTCCCGTCTCGGCGACGGCATCCCGATCGAGGACCTCGGCATCGCCGGCACGCCCTACGCCATGACCCGCAACGACCTGCTGCACTCCAACCGCGACCTGATCCGGCACTGCACCGACGTCCTCCACACCGGCTGATCCAGTACCACTCGCTACCCGCCACCCGCTGAAAACCCTTGGAGCACATCATGGTTGACTACGACCCCGGCCCGCCGGCCGCGATCGCCACGCACCTCGCCGCACTCCCGACGTACGGCCCGCACCGCAAGGACTTCTGGTACGACTGGGGACCGATCTTCTACCGCGGGCGGCTCGACAAGAGCGCCCGGCTGCTGTGCATCGCCTCCGACCCTGGACCCACTGAACGGGTGGCCTGCCGAACCCTCGTGGGCGACGCCGGACAGCGGGTGCAGGGCTTCCTGACCAAGCTCGGGCTGACCAGGTCCTACTGCCTGGTCAACGCGTTCGCCTACGCGCTGCTGCCGTCGAAGGCTCAGGACGCGACCGCCATGCTGTCCGAGCCGGCTCACCTGGCCTGGCGGAACCACCTGCTGGACAGCGTCGTCGGGCCCAAGCTCCAGGCCGTCGTGGCCTTCGGCGCCGAGGCCCAGGCCGCCGTCGACCTGTGGGCGACGATCCCCGGCGTACCGCTGATCAAGGTGCCGCACCCCTCCAGCCGCGACGCCGGAGTCCTCGCGACCAAGTGGAAGGCCGCCATCACTCAGCTGCGCGGCATCGTCACCCCGGACACCGGCGGCGACAACACCGGCCCCAACTACGGCACGGGCATCAAGGAGGCCGACTACGCCCCGATCCCCAAGCGGGACCTGCCGTTCGGGCTGCCGGACTGGTTCGGGGACGACAAGTGGGGGCGCACCGCCTCGCCGCGCCACAACAACAGCGTGAGCCGCCCGAGCAGCGACCTCAAGCACACCATCGTCTGGCAGGCACCCACGGGAGCACCCTGACGGTTGCTGACCGAGGGGGGACCGGCCGAGGGTGGTGACCGCTCAGCTGCGGCGGTGCGCGCCGGAGAAGACCACCCGTGCGGACGGCTCGACGGGCAGGAAGATCTCCAGCAGCAGGATCTCGTCCACCGCGCTGGCCGACGGCACCGGCGACACCGAGGCGAGCAGTGCCGGTAGCGGCGTGGGAACCGCCGGTATGGGAACCGCCGGTATCGGGACCGCCGCCTCCACCGGCTCGCCGCGGGCCTCGAGGGCGGCGAAGATCGCGACCGACGCGCAGATCAGGACCGCTCCCACGACGGCGCTCTCGGTCAGCGACTCGCGCAGGAGCACGACCGCCGTGGCCAGGCCGACGGCGGGGATCAGGTTGATGATGACGGCCGCAGGCGCCGCCTCCACGGTGGCGATGGCGAAGTTGTAGAGCACGAAGCTCCCGGCATACCCGACCACGCCGACCAGTGCCGCCACGACGAGGAAGCGCGGCTGGACGTGCAGCGGCACCCGCTCGGCTCCGGACGCCCAGGTCAGGGCGGCCGCCGGCACGGCCACCAGCGCGGCCGTCGTGAACTGCACGGCCGTCACGCTCAGCGGGTCCTCGTCCGGCTGCAGGCCGCGGGCCACGATCGTGTACGCCGCGGCGCTGAGCGATCCCAGGAGCAGCAGCGCGTCGCCGATGCCCGGACCGGCCAGGCGGTCACCGCCCTCGAGCACGACCAGGCCCAGCACCGCCAGGACGATGGCGATGCCGACCGAGCGGCTGATCGGCTCGCGCAGGATCAGCGCGGCCAGGACGACGACGAAGACGCACTCCAGGCCGAGGATCAGCGCGCCGTTGGTCGCCGTCGTGCGGGTCAGCCCGATGGTCTCGCTCAGGTAGGCGAGCGCGGGCTCGAACAGGCCCAGCACCATGACCCGGGCCATCGAGCGTGGCCGGCGGTAGCCGCGGACCGCGACGGCGCACCACAAGACGGCCGTGGCCAGACCGAGCTCCACCGCGAGCAGGCCGACCGGACCGAACCCGCCGAGCGCGTACTTGGTACCGGTCATCGCACTGCCGAACGACACGGCCGCGACCGCCAACGCCGCCACCGGTGCCCGTCCGCCCATGGAACGAGGAGGCGGCTCGCGCGCGCCAGATACGAGCAGGGCAGGGGACGGCGGCCCGTCAACGACCTAGGTTGAGGGCATGCGCACCCTGGAGATCGCGGCCGAGATCGGACCGGACCTGATCGCCCTGCGGCGCGAGCTGCACCAGGTGCCCGAGCTCGGCAACGACCTGCCGCGGACCCAGCAGCTGGTGCTCGAGGCGCTCGCCGACCTGGACCTGGAGATCACCCTCGGCGAGGGCATCTCCTCGGTGACTGCGGTCCTACGCGGCAGCGGGGACGGGCCGCCGGTCCTCCTGCGCGGCGACATGGACGCCCTGCCGGTGACCGAGGCGGTCGACGTCCCCTACGCCTCGCGCCACGCCGGGCGGATGCACGCCTGCGGCCACGACCTGCACGTCGCCGCTCTCGTCGGCGCGGCCCGGATCCTGCACGCGATGCGCGCGGAGCTCGCTGGGGACGTCGTCCTGATGTTCCAGCCCGGCGAGGAGGGTCCCGGCGGGGCCGAGCCGATGATCGACCAGGGGCTGCTGGAGGCCGCGGGTCGCCGGGTCGAGGCGGCGTACGCGCTGCACGTGTACTCGGCGACGGATCCCTTCGGCCAGTGGCGCGGCCGACCGGGCACGCTGTTCGCCGCGACCGACGAGCTCAATGTCCGGGTCAAGGGGGTCGGTGGCCACGGCTCGGTGCCGTTCCGCGCGAAGGACCCGGTCCCGGTCGCCTGTGAGATCGTCCTGGCCCTGCAGGCGATGGTCACCCGGCAGTTCGACGTCTTCGACCCGGTCGTCGTCACGGTCGGCCGGATCACGAGTGGCACCAAGGAGAACATCATCCCGGCGTACGCCGAGATCGCGGCGACCGTCCGCAGCTTCTCCCCCGGCGTGCGCGACAAGGTCGAGGCCGCCAGCCGGCAGGTCGTCGAGGGCATCTGCGCCGCGCACGGCCTGACGGCGGAAGCCGACTACGTCCGCGGGTACCCCTGCACCATCAACGATCCCGGCGAGTACGCCTTCACCGCCGAGACGATCACGCACATGTTCGGCGCCGGTCGCTACGACGAGTGGCCCAACCCCGACCCGGGCGGCGAGGACATGTCGTTCGTGCTCGAACAGGTCCCGGGTGCCTACGTGTTGGTCAGCGCATGCCGCCAGGGCAGCGACCCGGAGACCGCGGCCGACAACCACTCACCGTTGGCCGACTTCGACGACGGCGTCGTGCCCGACTGCGCCGCGCTGCTGGCCGAGCTGGCCCTACGGCGCACCGCGCGCTGACGAGACCAGCCGGCCGAGGAGCCGGGCGAGCTCGGCCTTCTCCCTCGGTTGCAGGACCCCGCTGAACGCGGCCTCGGCCCGGTTGACCGCCGGGAACAGCCGCCGCATCGCGGCGCGCCCGTTGCGGGTCAGGGCGAAGGTCACCAACCGCCGGTCGTCCCCGTCCTGGGCCCGGCCGACCAGCCCCCGGCCCTCGAGCGCGGTCGTGACCGCGGTGACCGAGCCCTTGGAGATGCCCAGCTCGTCGGCCAGGGCGCGGTGCTGCTCGGGGCCGAAGAGCCACAGGTGCCACAGCACCTCGAACTGCGTCCAGGTCAGGCCCGGGCCGGTCAGCGCCGCGGCCGCCATCTGCCGGCGGGCCGCGGTCGCCGCCTCGTGCAGCAGCCACACCGCCCGGAAGGCCCCGAGGTCCAGTGCCGGCGCCAGCGGGGCCAGCCGCCGCTGCGCCGCGGCCTCGAAGTCGTCGGCCGACCTCATGACCGGACGAGCTCGACGACCCGCTCGTGCAGGTGCCCGACGTACGGCTCGTGCTCGGGCTTCATCAGGACGCTGCGCAGGATCCGGCCGCCCTCGACGTCGGCGCCGACGCCCGGATGCCGCGCTGCCATCGCCGCGCCGCTCACCTTGAGCGTGCTGAGGTAGACCGGGTCCGGTCCCGGCGCCATGCCGAGATCCAGCGCCCGGCCGCTCGCGGCGTCGATCCGGCTGAGGGACAACGGGTCCGTGGTGGGGAAGTAGCTCACGATGTCCAGCCCCGGCGGCTGGTAGAGAGTGAGGTCGGCCGAGGCCTCGATCAGCTCCGACCAGGCCAGCGCCGCGCGCCGCCCGGCCGCGAGCACCTGACCGAGGCCGGAGGTGGTCGGCGGCAGCACCTGGAAGGTCAGCCACAGGGCCGCGGCCGAGGCGCCGGCCCGCGAGCACTCCAGGCTGATCTCGCCGAGGTGCAGCTCGTCCGACGTGAAGTAGGTGTACGGCGAGTCGTGGACGTAGAACCGGCCGACGGTCGGATCGGCGAAAAGCACTGCGCCGCAACCGTAGGGCTGCAACCCGTGCTTGTGCGGATCAACCACGACCGAGTCGCACCCGGCGATCGCCCGCCACGGCTCCGAGGGCAGCCCGGCCACGTCGTCGGCCCCGGCCAGCAGGACGAAGAACCCGCCGTACGCCGCGTCGACGTGGACCCGGACCCCGTGCCGCCGCGCGATGGCCAGTCCCTCGTGGATCGGCTCGACGACGCCGAGCGCGGTGGTGCCGGCGGTGAGGACGACGGTTCCGACCCGGCCGGTGGCCAGCAGCTCGTCCAGCGCGGTGAGGTCGATCACCCCCGTGTCGTCGACCGGTACCGGGTGGCCCTCGACGCCGAGGACGCCGCACATCCGCCCGTGGGTGTAGTGCGCCTCGGTGCTGTACGCGATCCCCCGGTCCGGGTGCAGGGACCGGGCGACGAACAGGGCCTCGAGGTTCGCGATGGTGCCGCTCGTGGTCAGGTGGCCGAGGTGCTCGGTCAGGCCGAACATCGCCGCCAGGTCGGCCACGACCTCGCGCTCCATCCGCGCCGTCGCCGGGCCGCCGTCCAGCGCGTGGTTGTTGGGGTTGAGCAGCATCGCCGACAGGTAGCCCAGCACGGCGACCGGATGGGCCGGCTTGACCATCTGGCCGGCGTAGCGCGGATGGAAGAACGGGTAGTTGTCGACCAGCCGCTCCTGCAGCTCGGCGAAGGCCGCGCCGAGCGCATCGTCCGCGACCGTCGTCGCGGGGTGCTCGGGGACCGCCCCGAACTGCGCGGCCCACTCCGCGTTGGCGGCCACCGCCCGCTGCGCCCATCCGGACAGGTCCACGGTGCACTCCCGGCGTCGACATTCAACAGATCGTTCAGGGCTGAACAATCTAGGGGTTGCCGCGGTACCGCGCCAGGGCCGACAACGCCTAGGCTTCGTCCGTGGCCCCGACGTCCCCGTCCAGCGGTGCGCTCCGGTGGGTGCGCGCCGCCGTGCTGGGCCTGTCCTGCGTCCTGCTGGCCCTCGGTGCGCACGTGCTGGCGGGTGGCGCGGCGCCCTCGGCCCTCACCCTCCTGGTCCTCGCCGTCCCCATCGGCTGCAGCTGCGTGCTGGCGACCGGCACCCGGGCCGGCCCGCTGCGGATCGGGCTCGTCCTCGCGGCCGGCCAGGTCGGGCTGCACGAGGCGTTCATGCTCGCCGGCGCCGGCGCGGGCTGCGGTCCGGCGACCGCCGCTGGCGTCATGCCCACTCACGGCACCGCGGCGATGGTCCACTGCGCCGGAGGCCCGGCCATGGCCGGGCCGTCGACCACGATGGTGGGCGCGCACATCGCCGCCGGCCTGGCCACCGCCCTGCTGCTCGCCCATGGCGAGCGGCTGCTGTGGGCCGGTCACGGGTGGGCCGTCCGCCCGTACCTCCTGCTCGAGCACGCGGGGACTCGTCCCATCACCCGCTCAGCCGTGCTGCCCGTCGTACGCCGTGGGTCGTCGACGCGCCGCCCGATGGGTGGCGTGCGTCGCCGCGGACCTCCCTCGGTCGTGGCGGTCTGACGACGGAACCCTTGGTGCCCAACGCTTCTCGGTGAGTCGTCACGGCCGCGTCCAGCGACCGACATTCAGCCGACGAGCCGCGAGCTCGCCCTGCACCGAAGGACGACCGATGACTGCACCTCCCCGCCCGATCCCTGCCTCCCGCCCGATCCCTGCTCACCGACCACTGCGGACCCCACCCCGTCGGCGCTCGGCCGCGATCGCCGCCGTCGCCGCGGCGCTGCTCGGAGCCGCCCTGCTGACCGCTGCGCCGGCCCAGGCCCACGACGCCCTGATCTCGACGAACCCGGCCGACAAGTCCACGGTCCAGGCCGTCCCGGCCACCATCGTGCTGCACTTCGAGGAGCCGCCGCTGAAGACCGGCAGTCAGGTGCTGGTCAAGGGCCCGAGTGGTGACGTCGCCTCCGGCGCACCGGTGTTCGCCGACGACGACGTGACCCAGGCGGTGCAGCCCGGCGCTCCGGCCGGCACGTACACCGTCACCTGGCGGGTGACCTCCGACGACGCGCACCCGGTGTTCGGCAGCTTCACCTTCACCGCGACCGCGGCGGGGGCGGGCAGCCCGGCCGGAGCGACACCGGCCCCGGCCGCGGCCGCCGACCCCGCGCCCGCGAAGACCTCGGGCTGGTGGTGGCTGCTGCTCCTGCTGCTGCTCGTGCCGGTCGGCCTCCTGCTCGCGCGGCGTTCGCGCAGCAGCTCCGGGCGCTCGACCTAGCAGCCGCGGGACGCTACCCGCCGTACGCGGTGGTTCAGGGCAGGGGCGCGGCGCCGCGCTCCTGCAGCATCTGCGTCATCTGGTCGATCTCGTACTCCTGCCCGGTGACCATGGACGACGCCAGCCGGTCGACCACGGAGACGGAGCTGAGCGCGCGGGCCATCTGGGCCATCACGACGCCGGCCTGGTGGTGCTTGATCATCAGCTGGAGGAAGAGGACGTCGGCCTGCGCGACAGGCAACGTGCGCAGCTGGTTGATCTGGGCATCGGTCGCCAGGCCCGGCATCCGCCCGTCCGGCAGGACCTGCATCAGCGCGGGATCCATGGTGGCGCTCGACCCACTGCCCTGGCCCATGTCCATGCCGGCCCGGATCGTCATCCACCGCATCGGCGGGCCGGTACGGCCGAGCGAGAGGTTCCACTGGCTCAGCCAGCCCTGCATCTGGCCCATCTGGTTGGTCTGCGTCAGGGCGATGTCGGTGGCGAAGGTCCGGATCTGCGCGCTCTTCGTCCGCTGGCCGATGATCGTGGCCATGTCGACCGCCTGCGCGTGGTGGTCGGTCATGTCCCGGGCGAAGCCGGCCGCCACCGAGCCGTCGCTCGGGTCCTTCGGCCCGGCGGCGGCATAGCCGATCACGGCGGCCGTGACGAGGGCGAGCAGGACCGCGACGACCAGCGCGAGGACCTGCAGCGTCCGCGACCGGCCGCCGGGCGCCGCCGGCACCTCGGCCGCAGGGTCCGCAACAGCGATGTCCGGGTCAGCCATCACCAGCCATCATCCGCCTTCGTCAGCCGTTCGGTGTGCCGGTGCCCCCGGTGCAGGGCGAGCCCAGCTCCGGCGTCTGCGGCCCCTGCTTGTACTTCTTGACGAACCGCTCGAGCCGGGGGTCGCTCGCGCCGGTCAGCTTGAGCTGCTTGCCCCAGGCCGACACGACGACCGGCGCCGGCAGGTTCGGGTACGGCGACAGGTCGAGGTAGGTCTGGCCCTTCGCGTACTTGGTCAACGTGGCGATGTCGGCGGCCGCCAGGGACGGCTGGTAGGTGATCCAGACCGCGCCGTGCTCGAGGTCGTGGACGGCGTTCTCGTTCGGCACCGGCGCGGTGTAGATGCCGCAGTTGAGCCAGACCGGGTTGTGGTCGCCGCCGGCCGGCGGGGTCTGCGGGTAGTTGACCGTCCCCTGGACGTGGTTGCGCGTCTCGGTGAAGGTCTGCACGCCGGTGAGCGCCGGCTCGCGCGAGCCCAGGACGATGGCGGTGACGCCACCGCCGATGACGAGGACCGCGACGACGGCCGCCGCCACGATCATGATCGTGCGGCGGCGGGCGGCTGCGGCCTGCTCGGCCCGCATGCGTTCGACCTTCTCGCGAGTGCTCTCGCGGGCCTTCCGGGCGTTCGTCATCGTCTCGAGAATCCTTGTCGTGGGTTGACCCCTAGGGTAACGGGCGTACCTGTCCGAAACGTTCATCGTCGGAGCGAGGCGTCTGAGAGCCATGCCGCATCTCGAGGTGTGGCAGTGGTTGGTCCTGGCCTTCGCCGCCGTCCTGATCGGCTACTCCAAGACGGCCATCGGCGGCGTCGCGTCGATCTCCGTGGTGATCTTCGCCGCCGTACTGCCTGCCCGTGAGTCGACCGGGACCCTGCTCCCCCTGCTGATCGCCGGTGACATCACCGCGATCACGGTCTACCGGCGGCACGCGAACTGGGGCCTCGTCGCGCGGCTGTTCCCGTGGATCTTCGTCGGGCTGGTCGTCGGCGCGGTCTTCGTGGCCCGGGTCGACAACCACGCGATGCGGCTCGCGATCGGCATCCTGCTGCTCGTCCTGCTCGCGGCCCAGGCCTGGAGCGGGCGGCACCGCCTCGGGCTCACCGGTGCGGGTCGGGACCCGGCTCCGGAAGGGACGGCGCGAGCGGGCCCTGGCACCGAGCCGCTCGCGACCGCGGCCGTCCGGCCCGCCTCCGCCCGCCGCATCCTGGCCACCGGCGCCGGCCTCGCGACCGGGTTCGCCACCATGGTCGCCAACGCCTCGGGGCCGGTCATGACGCTCTACCTGCTCGCGTCCGGGTTCGCGGTCGTCGAGCTGGTCGGCGCGGGCGCCTGGCTGTTCTTCGTCGTCAACCTGGTCAAGGTGCCGTTCAGCGTCGGCCTCGGCCTCCTGCACCCCGGCTCGGTCCTGCTCGACCTCACCCTGCTGCCGGCGATGGCCGTCGGCGCGTGGCTCGGAGCAGTCACGATCCGCCGGATCAGCCGGGAGCAGTTCGAGCGGTTCGTCCTGGTCCTGGTGGGAGTCTCGGCACTGCTGTTGCTGGTGTGACGGCAGGGCACAGACGCCCGGATTCTGTTTCGGCCCAGGTCACCCGCCGGCGGTCCGGAGAGGTCTAGCGTCCACACCGCAGCACCGGGTTGGCTTCGCGTCCGCTCGGCTCAGTTCCCGGCAGTTCCCCAGCAGTTCCCCCGCAGTTCCGTGTCAGTCGGTGGCCCCCCGAGGCCCAGAGAAGGCGAGCTCCATGACCACGGCACCTCCCCCACCTCCTCCTCCCGCAGCATCGACCGGCCGGTACGCCGACACCCTCACGGTGACCGGCGACGTCCGCGAAGGCACGTACGGCGACACGGTCGTCGCCATCGAACCCGGCGGCGCGGAGCTCATCCCGCTGTCCGAGCGGCACGGCACCCCGATGAAGCTGTTCTTCACCTGGGTCTCGCCCAACATGGAGTTCGCGACGGTGTTCGTCGGTGTCATCGCCGTGGCGTTCTTCGGGCAGTCGTTCCCGATGGCCCTGCTCGCGATCGTCCTCGGCACGGCCCTGGGCAGCGTCACTCACGGCGCACTGTCGGCGCGCGGGCCCGGGGCCGGCGTGCCGCAGATGATCCTGTCGCGGATCTCGTTCGGCTACCTGGGCAACGCGCTGCCGGCCGGGCTGAACGCGGTCATCGCCGGCATCGGCTGGTTCGCGGTCAACAGCGTCAGCGGGACATTCGCGCTCAACGCGCTGACCCACATCCCGAAGGTCCTCTCGCTGCTGATCGTCGTGGTCGCGCAGATCGCGGTGGCCTTCCTGGGCCACAACTTCCTGCACGCCTTCGAGCGGGTCGTCTTCCCCTTCCTCGTCGTGGTCTTCATCCTCGGCGGCATCGTGATCATCTCGAAGTCCCACCCCGGCGCCGCTCACCAGACCGGTGGCATCGGCGGCTTCCTGATCTCCCTCGGCGCGGCCTTCGGCTACGCCGCGGGCTGGAATCCCTACGCCAGCGACTACACCCGCTACCTCTCGCCCTCGGTGAGCAAGCGGGCCGTGGCCCTCTGGGCCGGGCGCGGGCGTCTTCGTGTCCTGCGTCCTGCTGGAGTCGGTCGGTGCTCTCTCGGCCACGATCGCGTCCACCGACACCAACCCGACGAGCGCGTTCACCGGCTTCATGCCGACCTGGATCGGCGACCTGGTCCTGCTCGGCATCACGATCGGGGCCATCTCGGCCAACGCGATCAACGTCTACTCCGGCACCATGTCGTTCCTCGCACTGGGCATCGAGCTGCCGCTCCAGCTGCGGCGAGCGATCGTCGCCGCGGTGTTCGGCGTCATCGGCTTCCTGGTGGCGTGGTCCGGGCTCTCGGACGCCGGGTCGAAGTACGAGAACTTCCTGCTCGTGATCTCGTACTGGATCGGGCCGTGGCTGGGCGTGTTCTTCGCCGACCAGTTGCTGCGCCGCGGTCACCGCACGGACGGGTTCCTCTTCGACCGCAAGCACAACCCCTGGAACGGCTTCGTCGCGATGGCTCTCGCGATGGCGCTGTCGATCTGGCTGTTCTCCAACCAGACGAAGTACGTCGGGGTCTTCCCCAAGCACGTCTCGCCGAAGTTCGGCGACCTCACGTTCGAGGTCGGCTTCCTGCTCGCCGCCGGGATCTACTGGGCGACGTTCGCCCTGCAGCGCGGGCCGAAGGACGAGGTGCTGGTCCTGCCCCAGGGCTGAGCCCGCTCGCGATCGAGGCCCTTCCGGGGTCCCGCCTGACCCCCTACGCGGGTCGGCCGGGACCCCGGAACGCTCACCCCTCCGGCCGCAGGAAGGTGACCGGCTCCTCGGCACCGCCGCGGGTGATGGTGGTGCGCGCCGGAGTGGTGCGGGCGACGACCCGGCCGGCCCGCAGGACGAGGTAGCGCGGCGCGACCAGCCGCAGGGCGTCGGCGGCCGACGGGGCGTCGAAGACCACGAGGTCGGCCGGGCCGCCGACGCGCAGCCCGTAGCCCGGGACCCCCAGCGCCGCAGCGGGATTCGTCGTCACCATCTCCAGCAGCTGGACCAGCTCCGGCGCCCCGCTCAGATGCCCCGTGTGCGCGAGCATGAACGCCGCTTGCAGCGGGTCGCCGTAGCCGAGCGGGTACCACGGGTCCATCACCGAGTCGTGGCCGATCGCGACGTTGACGCCGGCCGCGAGGAGCTGCTTGACCCGGGTCGAGCCGCGGCGGATCGGGCCCGGTGTCGAACCGGCCCTGCAGCACGGCGTTGTCGAGCGGGTTGGTGACCATGTGCAGCCCGGCCCGGGCGATGTTGGCGACCAGGCGCGCGGCGTAGGCGTTGTTGTAGGAGCCCATCGCCGTGGTGTGGCTGGCCGTGACCCGGCCGGACATCCCGCGCTTGATCGTCTCGGCCGCCATCACCTCGACGAAGCGCGCGTGGTCGTCGTCGGTCTCGTCGCAGTGGATGTCGATCCGACGGCCGAACTCCTCCGCCAGGTCGAAGGCCAGCTGCACCGACGCGACGCCGTCCTCCCGGGTCAGCTCGAAGTGCGGGATGCCCCCCACGACATCGGCCCCGAGCTCCATCGCCTCGCGCATCAGGCCCGCGCCGCCGTCGAAGCCGTAGACCCCCTGCTGGGGGAACGCCACGAGCTGCAGGTCGACCAGCCCGGCCCACTCCTCGCGCAGCGCGATCATCGCCCGCAGCGCCCGCAGCTCCGGGTCGCAGACGTCGACGTGGCTGCGCACGTGCTGGACGCCGCAGGCCAGCTGCCAGCGCAGCACCTCCCGCGCCCGCTGCGTGACGTCCTCGACGGTGAGGCTGGCCACCCGCTCGCCCCAGACCGCGATGCCCTTCGAAGAGTGAGCCGGAGACGTTGTCCCGCGGCTGCCCCACGGTCAGGACGGCGTCCAGGTGGATGTGCGGCTCGACGAGCGGCGCCGTGACGAGCCGGCCGTCGAGCTCGACCACCTCGACCCCTTGTGGCGCAACGAGATCGGCGCCGATCTGCCGGACCGCGCCGTCCTCCAGCAAGAGGTCGACGATGCCGGGCTCGGTCAGCAGTCGGGCGTGGCGCAGCAGCATGGGCCCAGGATGTCACCGGCGCAGCCGCGGCCCCACCCCGCCTAGGGCCGGACCTGGATCTTGCGCCCCTCGCCGCGGGCCATCATCTGCAGCCCCTTCTCGAAGTCCGACAGGGGCAGGCGGTGGCTGATGAAGACGTCCGGGTCGATGACACCCGTCGCGAACAGCTCGGCGGCCCGCTCGTAGCTGTGCAGCACGGCCATCGAGCCGGTGATGGTGATCTCCTGGTTGTAGATCTTGTACGGCTCGATGGTGGTGCGTGCGGCGTACGACGACACCCCGAACTGCAGGTAGGTACCGCCCTTGCCGACCCGGCCGACGGCGTCCTGGATGGCCTGCTCGTTGCCGGTCGCGTCGATCACCAGGTCCCACAGCCGCGGCCGCAGGATCTCGTCGGCGGACTCCGCGATGCTGGTGCAGCCCAGCTGGTCCGCGACCTTGAGCCGCTCCGGGTTGACGTCGACCAGGTCGACGGTGACCGCGCCGACCGCCTTGGCCAGCTGCAGCATCATCAGGCCCATCGTGCCCGCGCCGTAGATCAGCACGTGGGCACCGAGCTGGCTCGTCAGGACGTCGTAGCCGCGGACGGCGCACGAGAGCGGCTCGACCAGGGCATAGTCCTCGACCCGCACGCCGTCCGGCAGCGCCACGCAGTTGCCGTACGGCGCCGCCACGAACTCCGCCGCCGAGCCGGACCGGGTCACCCCGATGGCGTTCCAGTTCTCGCACAGGTTGTTCTTGCCGAGCTTGCAGTAGTAGCACTCGAAGCAGTAGAGCGAGGGGTCGACGGCGACCTTCGTCCCGACCGCGATCTCGGTGACGTCGGACCCCAGCGCGACGACCTCGCCGGCGAACTCGTGGCCCGGGATCACCGGCAGGGTGGGGGCGAACTCGCCGTCCAGGATGTGCAGGTCGGTCCCGCAGATGCCGGTCGCCGCCACCTCGACGACGACCTCGCGCGGGCCGGGGGTCGGGTCCGGGACGTCGCCGTACTCCACGACGCCCTTGCCCGCGATGACCGCAGCCTTCACTTGACCGCTCCCAACGACAGGCCCTGGACCAGCTTGTCCTGGGCGGCGAACCCGGCGATCAGCACCGGGCACCGAGACTGCGACCGTGCCGGCGCAGAGCTGGGCCAGGTAGGAGTGCTCGGTCTGGATCAGCGTGCTGACGAACACCGGCGCGGTCTGCGCGTTGACGCTGGTCAGCACCTTGGCGAACAGCTGCTCGTTCCAGGAGAAGATGAAGCAGATCAGCGACGTCGCGGCGATGCCGGGCATCGCGATCGGGGCCACGATCTTGCGCATGATCTGCAGCGTGTTCGCGCCGTCGATCTGCGCGGCCTCGATGATCGCCGGCGGCACCTCGGCCAGGAACGAGCGCATCATCCACACCGCGATCGGCAGGTTCATCGAGGTGTACAGGACGATCAGCACCAGGACGCTGTCCGGCAGGTGGATCACCTTGGTGGTGAACAGGTAGATCGGCAGGATGCCGGCCACCGGCGGCAGCATCTTCGTGGAGAGGAAGAAGAACATCGCGTCGGTCCACTTGCGCACCGGCCGGATCGACAGCGCGTACGCCGCGGGGATCGCCAGCAGCAGCACGAGGATCGTCGAGATGACGCTGGCCTGGAGCGAGTTCAGCAGCGCCGGGCGGATGTTGATCGTGTCGCTGAACAGGCCCTTGTAGTTGGTCAAGGTCAGCGGACGCCCCCCAGCTCGGCGGGTAGGTCTGCGCCTTGGCCGGCTCGTGCAGCGAGGTCAGCAGCATGTAGAGGATCGGCACGATGAAGATCGAGCCCGATCACCCAGGCGCTGAGCCCGACGGCCAGACCGGCGTAGCTGCGGTGCTTGTTGACGGGCTGTGGGCACGTCCGTACGGGTCGTCCGGTCGCGACATCGTGGCAGTCATCAGGCGGTCTCCTCCGAGAGCAGGGACGATACGACCCGCAGGCCGAAGGTCGCGACGATGATCGAGCCGATCACCACGACCACGCCGAGCGCCGAGGCCACGCCGTAGTCCTTGGCGGCGTAGAAGACCTCGTAGACCTCGTACGGGATGTTGGTCGAGTTCTGGCCGCCGGTCATGCCGACGACCGAGTCGAAGTTCTGGACGATGAAGATCGTGCCGAGCGTCGCGCCGAGCTCGATGTAGCGCCGCATGTGCGGCAGCGTGATCGCAGCGGAACATCTGCCACGGGTTGGCGCCGTCGACCGCGGCCGCCTCCATGATCTCCGGAGTCCCGGGACTGCAGCCCGGCCAGCAGGATCAGCATCATGAACGGCGTCCACTGCCAGATCAGCTCGATCTCGATCGACAGCTTGGGATGGGTGGTCAGGAACGAGATGTTCTGCGCGTTCTTGACGCCGAGCTCGCCGAGCAGCCCGTCCACCAGGCCGAAGCCGGTCTGCAGCATGCCGTTGCCCCAGAAGACCGCCGCCGCGATGGGGACGATCAGGAACGGCGCGATCATCATCGTGCGCACGACGCCGCGGCCGAAGAACTTGCGGTCCAGCAGCAGGGCGACGCCCAGTGCCGAGCAGCACCGCGACCACCACGACGGTCACGGTCATCTGGATCGAGGTGAACACCGCGTTGCGGTACTCCGTGGTGGTGAAGACCTGTCTTGAAGTTGTCGACAGGCCGGCGAACGACTTGCCCGGCGCGTCCGGCTGGGCGCTCCAGTTCAGGAACGACATGACCAGCGTCGCCACGAACGGCAGCTGGGTGACGATGATCATGAAGACCAGCGCCGGCAGCAGCGGTGCCCGGCGGACCCACGACTTCTTGCCCCACTTGTCGATCTTCGGCCGCCGCCTTGGCCCGCTGGTCGACGGCTTCGTTGCGTCAGCACTATCTCTTCGGCTGGGACCGTGCTCATGTCTTCACCCTCCGGCTCCTGGGATGACGATCGGGGAGGCCCGGCACCCGGCTGGTCACCGGGCCTCCCGTCGATCGAGCTCCTGCGTCGACGAGCGTCGGCTAGCTCCTTCTGCTTGTCGCCGGCCGCCTGCGCCACGGACTGGCAGGCGCTCGAGCGCGGAGTCGGTGCTCTGCGAGCCGGCGATCGCGCTGCTGATGTCCTTGGCGCAGGTCAGTGCCGAAGTCGGTGAACGACGGGATGCCGACGAACTGGATGCCGCTGTACGGCCGCTTCTGCACGCCCGGGTTGGCCGCCGGCGCGTTCTTGATCGAGTCCAGCGTCGGCGTGGCGAACGAGCTCGCGACCTTGAGGTACGTCGGGTCGGAGTACGTCGAGGCCCGCTTGCCGGCCGGGATGTTGGTCGGACCACCGGTGCCGGGTTCTTCGTGTCCTTCGCGACGAGCTGCTCGTAGGCCTTGCTCGAGGCCCAGGACGACGAACTTCGCCGCGTCGGCCTGGTGCTTGGACGCCTTCTCGATCGCCCACGCCCAGGTGTAGAGCCAGCCCGCGTTGTCGGTCTGGTCGTGCGGCGCCGAGACGTAGCCGATCTTGCCCTTCACCGGCGAGTCCGACGCCTCGAGCGAGCCGGCGGCCGCCGTGGAGTCGTACCACATCGCGACCTTGCCCTGCTGGAGCGCGGCCAGGCACTGCGGGAAGCTGAACGTCGCCGCGCCGGCCTCACCGTGCTGGTGGATCAGGTTGACGTAGAAGTTCGCCGCCGTCTTGAAGCCGCCGGTGTTGACCTGCGCCTTCCAGTTCTCGTCGAACCAGGTGCCGCCCATGGTGTTGACCACCGTGGTCAGCGGAGCCAGGTTGTCGCCCCAGCCGGCCAGGCCGCGCAGGCAGATGCCCTTCATGCCGGCTGCGGCGCCGTCGACCTTGGCGGCCCAGTCGGCGACCTGCTGCCAGGTCGGGTTGGCCGGCATCGTGATGCCCTTGGCCGAGAAGACGTCCTTGCGGTACATGAGGAACGAGGACTCGCCGTAGAACGGCTCGCCGTAGACCTTGCCGTTGTAGGACAGCGCGGCCGTCATCGACGGCAGGATGTCGGCCTGGTCGAAGGTCGCGTCCTTCGCGATCCCCTGCATGTCCGAGATCCAGCCGGCCTTGGCGTAGTAGGGGATCTCGAAGTTCGACAGCGTCGCCACGTCGTACTGGCCGGACTGGTTGGCGAACTCGGTGCTCGCCGTGTCGCGCATGTCCTGCTCGACCTTGGGCACGAAGTTGACCTTGATGCCGGTGTCCTTCGTGAAGTTCGCCGCGGTCAGCTTCTGCAGCTCGAGCATCGGCGGGTTGTTCACCATCAGCACGTTGATCGAGTGCCCACCACTGCTGCTCTTGCCGCCGCCGCCGGCGCCACAGGCGCTCAGGGCAACGGCGCCGACCGCCAAGCAGGCGACGAGGGTCGCGCCGCGGCGCGCAGTCCGTGTTGTTGCCACGTGATCTCCTTCGATCTCCACCTGTCGGCACAGCACCGACAAAGTTGTGGCGCTCCGATGGGCGGAGCCCCGCTCAGGTGATTCTGGTGCTCCCCCTGACATCGATGTCAACGATGGCTACGATAATGAGCGGCCTACGCTCAGATGAGCGTTATCGGACCGAGACCTGGGAGCGGCATGTCGACACCTCGACGCGAGTGAGATCCGGCCGGCCCAGCGCGTCCTGCTCACCTCGGTGGCGCGGCGCTACTACCTGGAGAACTGGTCCAAGAGCCAGATCGCGGATCGCTATGGCATCAGCCGGTTTCGGGTCGCCCGGCTGCTGACGCTGAGCCGGACCAGCGGCCTCGTGACGATCACCATCGAGGACTCCGGACCGATCGACGCCGAGCTGTCCGACCGGATCCGCGAGCGGTTCGGGCTGCAGCACGCGCTGGTCGTCGACACGTCAGTGCCACCGACCCCGTCGAGCTGCGCGCGGCGCTCGGGCAGGCGGCGGCCGACCTGATCGCCGAGATCACCGACGCGCACGACGTGCTCGGCGTCGCCTGGTCGCGCGCCATCTCCGCGGTCGCCCGCCGGCTGCGCGAGCTGCCGTCCTGCCCGATCGTGCAGCTCACCGGGTCACTCACCGGCGGTGACGACTACGGCGACGTCGCGGTCGACGTGGTGCGGCTGATCGCCCGGCAGGGTGGCGGGCCGGCGTACTGCTACTTCGTGCCGATGATCGTGCCCGAGCGCCGACACGGCCCGGGACCTGCGCCGTCAGGCCGACGTCGCCCGAGCCATGGACGATGCTGCCCAAGGTCACCCGCGCCCTGGTGTCCATCGGCGGCTGGGCCCCAGGCAAGTCAACGGTCTTCGACGCCCTGTCGGCCAAGGAGCGGCGCGAGCTGCACCGGGCCGGCGTGCGGGCCGAGATCTCCGGCATCCTGCTCGACCGGGACGGCCAGCCGGTCAGCACCCCGACGTCGGACCGGCTGATCTGCCCGTCCGCCGACCAGCTCCGCGCGATCCCCGAGGTCATCGCGACGATCTACGGCGACGACAAGACCGGCGCGCTGGCCTGCGCGATGCGCAGCGGGCTGGTCCACGGCCTGGTCACGCACACCCGGCTGGCCGAGCAGCTGCTCGCCGACACAGCCGCCTGACCGGCGAGCGGTCAGCCGGCCGACTCGGTCTGGTTGCTGGGCGACTGCGCGGCGGCGCGCTGACCCGGCCCCGGCCGGCCGCTTGGCCTCGTAGAGCGCCTGGTCCGCGACCGAGTAGAGCCGGGTGAGGGCCTCGCGTGCACCGGCACCTGCGCCACGCCGATGCTGACCGAGATGGCGATCAGGGTGCCGTCGCGCGAGCTGGAACGGGTGCGAGTGCACGGCGTCCAGGAAGTCCTGGCGCGCGGCGCATCGCGACGTCGTGCGAGCACCCGGGCAGCAGGACGGCGATCTCGTCGCCGCCCATCCGGCAGACGACGGTGTCCGAGCGGGTCTGCTTGGCCAGCACGTTCGCGACGTGGACCAGGACCGCGTCGCCCACCGGGTGGCCGTAGGTGTCGTTGATGCTCTTGAACCGGTCGAGGTCGATGAGTACCAGGGCGGTGCCGTCGTCCTGCCCGCGCGCCCGCGAGCGCGGACTGGACCGCCTCGTCCAGGACCCGGCGGGTGACCAGCCCGGTGAGCGGGTCGATGGCGGCCACCCGGCGCAGCTGGGCCACCAGGGACTCCTGCCGGCTGCGGGCCCGCACCAGGACCACGCCCATCGTGATGCAGGTCGCCGAGACGTACGTCGCGTCGGCAAGGGCGTGCGCCGCCGGTTCGAGGCTGAAGACGACGAGCGCATCACCCGCGGCGGCCACGAGCGCGGTCAGGCCCGCCCCGAGCCAGCGCAGCTGCGCGGCGGCGTACAGGACCGGCAGGCACAGGAAGACCTGCCCGGCCGCGGACGCGTCCCTGGTCACCAGGTCCAGGGTCACGATCGCGGCGACGCCCAGCACCGGCGGCAGCAGCCACAGGACGACCGGCCACGCGATCGTCGCCCGGCGGAACACCAGGCTCAGGCCGGCGAGCCCGAGCGGCACGGCCAGGACGGCGAGCCGGCCGGCGAGCTGGCCGGTCGGCGGCTGCAGCACCGCGAACGCCAGGCTCACTCCCGCGCCGAGCACGGTCAGCAGCGCTGCGGTCCTGGCAGCGACCACGGGGTCACGCGGCTCGAGGCCGGCGCGGATGTCCATGCTCTGTTGTCGGCCTGACGGGGCCGAACGATGAGGCCAGACGGGGAGATCCGGCCCGGATTAGGCCTGTCGGGTGCACGACTTCACTCACTAGGGTTAACGCGCGACTACTGTCTGCGACCCCTGACGGAGGTGGAAGTGCGCGTCCTGGTCACGGCGTTCCCCGCGATCGGCCACTTCCACGCCGTGGCGCCGTTCGCGATGGCGGCCAAGCGGGCCGGCCACGAGGTCTGCGTCGCGACCGCGCCGGACCTCGTCCCGTGGGCCATCACCTGCGGACTGCCCAGCCGCCCGGTCGGCCCGCTGGTGCGCTCGCTCGTGCGCGCCCTCGGGCCGGCTCCCGCCGGGCGGATGCTGCACCGACGTCTGGCCCCGGGCCGTGGCCGCGGACCTGCTCCGGCTCGGCCAGGAGTGGCGGCCGGACCTGATCGTGCACGAGGAGGGCGAGTACGCCGCGGTGCTCGTGGCGACCCGCCTGGGCATCCCGTGCGTGACGCACTCCTCCGCGACCCCGGCCCGGTCGCCGTTCGAGCGGGCCGAGGCGATCGCCCGGCTGGGGCCGCTGTGGGCCGAGTTGCTCGGGGACGCGGCGCCGGCGGAGCCGAGCACGGTCGGCGACCTCTACCTGGACGCCTGCCCGCCGCCGTTCCAGCTCGGCGGCCTCCGCGGCATCGGCCGGGTGAGCACGGTCCGCGGCGTACCGTTCGACGGGCCTCCGGGGGCGACGCCCGGCTGGTTGACCCGCCTGGAGCACCCCGCGGCGTACGTCACGCTGGGGGCGGACCCGGCCTTCAGCACGCCGGAGCGGCTGAGCCTGCTCGCCCGGGCCGTCTCGGGAGCGGCCGGATCGGTCGTGCTGACGACGGGGCCGCACGAGGCCGCTGCCCTCGGCGCACTGCCCGGCAACGTCACCGCACTGCCCTACCTGCCGCAGTCCCAGGTCCTGCCGCACGTCGAGGTCGTCGTCTCGCAGGGTGGCGCCGGCGGCATGCTCGGCGCCCTCATGCAGGCGCTGCCGCATCTCGTGGTCCCCGGTCACAGCCAGAGCCAGCAGGACGTCGCGTCCGTGACGGCCGGCATCGGGACCGGCCTGCGGCTGCGCGAGGAGCAGCAGGACGAGCGGTCGATCCAGGACGCGCTCGGCGAGCTGCTGTCCGACCTGCGGTTCGAGCTCGCGGCCAGCAAGGTCCGGGCCCAGATCGAGCAGCTGCCGGGCCCGGACGAGGCCGTCGAGCTCGCCACGTCCCTCCCGGGCTGACGGGCTCACGAGCTTCGGTTGTCAGCCCCTCCGGTGGGTATGCCTACCGGAGGGGCTGACAACCGGCGTCCGGCACAATCCCGGCATGGGTACGCCGCAGATGGGGATCTTCGCGCTCGGGACGTCGGCGCACGCCTACCTGGAGCTGGACGCCGCGCCCGGAGTGACGGCGGCCGAGCTGGTCACCGCGCTGGCGGCCCTCGACGAGCCGCGGAGCACCGTTGGCGGCGCCAACCTGGTCGTGGGGCTCCGTCCGTCGCTGTGGGCCGAGGCCGCGCCGGCCGACGCAGCGATCGGCGTCCACGGCTTCGACCGGCCGGTGACCGGCGTGGAGGGCTTCTCGATGCCGGCGACCCAGCACGACGCCTGGCTCTGGGTGGCCGGTCATGCCAACGACCTGGTCTTCGACATCTGCTCGGGAGCCCTGGACGCGCTGCGGGGCGTGGCGGTCCTGGCGAGCGAGGTCACCGGCTGGTCCTACCGCGACAGTCGCGACCTCACCGGCTTCGAGGACGGCACCGAGAACCCGCCGCTGGCCGAGGCCCTGCCCGTCGTCGCCGTCCCGGAGGGGCAGCCGGGCGCGGGTGCGTCAGTTGTCCTGGTGCAACAGTGGGTTCACGATCGTACGGCGTGGGCGGCCCTCGACGTCGGCGCGCAGGAGCGCACGATGGGCCGGACCAAGCTGGGCTCCATCGAGCTGGCCGATGACGTCAAGCCCGCGGACTCCCACGTCGCCCGGACGGTGATCGAGGACGAGCAGGGCGAGGAGCTGGACATCTTCCGCCGGAACACGCCGTACGGCACGGTCAGCGACCACGGCACGATGTTCGTGGGGTTCAGCTTCGACCAGGCCCGGCTGCACCGGATGCTGCTGCGGATGGCCGGCGCGGAGGACGGCATCCGGGACGCCCTGACCCGGTACACGACCGCGCTGACGGGCGCCTACTACGTCGTACCAGCCGTCGAGGCCCTCGCCGCGTTCGCGCCCCCCGCCGACGACTGAGTGTCAGCCCCTCCGGGCGGTATGCCTACCGGAGGGGCTGACAACTCGAGCGGGGCGAGCGGGTCAGCGGGTCAGGGGCCGACGACGGCGACCTTGCCGGCCAGCCCGGCGTCCGCCACCCGGTAGGCCTCGCCGGCCGCCTCGACCGGGAACCGGTGCGAGACGACGACTTCGGGGTGCAGGCCCCAGGCCACCAGCCGACCGAGCAGCTCGGTCATGCGCCCGGTGCTCGTGACCCACGACCCGATCAGCCGGATGTTGCGGTGGATCAGCTGCGCACTCACGTCCATGGTCAGGGTGCCGCCCTCACCGACCAGGACGCAGCGACCCCAGCGCGCCGTCGCCGCCAGCGCGAGCGCCTGGGCCGGCCCGGCGCCGGAGGCGTCCACGGCCACGCCCGCCCCGTCGGCCCGCAGCGCGTCGCGGACGTCCGCCAGCGCGGTCGACGAGGTCGCGTCCACGGCGTCGGTCACCGCGCCGAGCTCGAGCGCCGCGCGGCGCCGGGCCTCCACGGGGTCGGTGCCCACGACGCGGGTCGCACCCATGGCCCGGGCCAACAGCCCGACCGCCAGGCCGACCGGTCCGAGGCCGGTCACGACCAGGTCGTCCCGCCCGGACACCTCGGCCCGCACCAGCGCCTCGTACGCCGTGCCGAAGCCGCAGGCCACGCAGGCGCCGTCGACGTACGACAGCTCGTCGGGGAGCGGCACGAGGTCGGCCTCGTCGGCCAGGATCAGGTCCGCGTGGCCGCCGTCGCGCTGCCAGCCGTACGCCCGGCGCAGCGGCGAGGTGCACGAGATCCGGTACCCCGCAAGGCAATCCGGGCAGAGGCCGCACCCGCTGATGTGGTAGACCACGACCCGCTCACCCGGTCCGGAACGCCGGACGCCGGGACCCACAGCGACGACCTGCCCGCACGGCTCGTGGCCACCGATCACCCCCTGGTACGCCTCCGGCCCCTCGCCCAGATGCTCCCGGTAGATCGCCCGCAGGTCGGAGCCGCAGATGGTCGAGGCCCCCATCCGCAGGACGACCTGGCCCGGCCCGGGCGTGGGGTCGTCGACGTCCCGGATCTCGACCTGGCGCCCTCCCGGCAGGTAGACGCCGCGCACCTAGTGCCCCATCCCGTGCCGGTTCAGCGGTCCCACCAGCTCTTCCTCCTCGTAGCTCAGGTGCGAGGTCAGCCGGTCGCCCAGGAGGTCGACGCTCCGGGTCAGCTCGGCCAGCGCGGTCGGGTCGGTGACCATCGCCACCAGCGACGCGTCCACGGCCTCGAGCAGGTCGTGGATGACCAGGTGCTCGGCACTGAGCCGGTCCAGGACCGGGCCCAGCCGCGGGTCGGCCTCGCGCAGGTCGGGGAACACCCGGTGGTCCTCGATCGAGTGGTGGATGGTGACCACCCGGCAGTAGCTCTCGCAGTAGGCCCCGACCGACCAGGCGTTCTGCCGCATCGTCATCCGGTTGATCGCGGACCGCGCGGCGCCGACGTCGGTCGCGCCCTCAGCCACCTGGCGGATCAGCTCGCGCACCTGCGCCAGCTCGCCGCGCAGGTGGTCGTGGATCTCCACCAGCGCCGTGCCGTCGCCGTACGACGGGTGCTCGTCGTCGAGGCCAGCGTGCGGCCGGGTGGACACGTCCCACGCGGGAGCGGCGTCCCGCTCGGGACCGGTGTCAGGGCCAGGGCTGGCTGCGGGTCGGCCGCGCTCCGCCGCCACCAGGGTGCGGACCGCGGGCGCGACCTCCTCGGCGAACCGGGCGAGCGCCCGCGCCCCGCCGAGCTCGACGGTGACGATGAAGCCGCTGATCCCCTCGCTCAGGGCCAGCCCGGCCAGCCGCTCGGCCCACTCGTCGGAGCGCTCGCCGCTCGCGTCGATGTTGTAGTAGCGACGCACGTCGCTGGGCGATCGGCCTGCGGCAGAGGCGGACTCGTCGATCGCGCCGTTCATCGCCGCCAGCCGCTCGGGCGGCGCATACCCGCTGCTGGGGAGCCAACCGTCGGCCAGGCGGCCGGTGACGGCCAGCATCCGCGGCTTGTAGGCGCCGAGCCAGATGCCGATCGGATGGGCCGGCACCGGGCCGGGCTTGGCGCCGGTCAACGAGTAGTGCCGGCCCTCGATGCGGGGGGTCCGCTCCCCCGACCACAGGGCCCGGATGACGGCGATGGCCTCCTCGAGCGCCTCGACCGCCTCTCCCGGCGTACGGCGGGGGCCACCCATCGCCACGATGGCGTCCCAGAAGGCGCCGGTACCCAGGGCGAGCTCGACCCGGCCGCGGGTGATCAGGTCCAGGCTGGCGGCGCTGCGGGCCAGCACGGCCGGCGGCCGCAGCGGGAGGTTCGCGACGTTGGGCATCACCCTGACCCGCGACGTGCGGGCACCGATCACGGACAGCAGCGTCCACGCGTCGAGGAACGCGGGCTGGTACGGGTGGTCCTGCACCGTCACGAGATCCAACCCGCGCGCGTCGGCCTCGTAGGCGAGGGCCAGCACCTCCGCGGCCGCCTCCGCCACGGGGGGCAGGAAGCAGCCGAAGGCGAGGTCGTGTCCGTAGTCCGGCATCGGGCGCTAGTCCTCCCCGGCCGGCCGGACCCGGCCCGGCCCCGTCACCAGTGTCATCAGCAGCCGCTCGAGCTGGACGGCCGGGGCGTCGGTCAGCCCGGTGTGCACGAGCGAGGGCTGGACCACCGTGCTCCTCGGTGCGACCAACCACCGGAAGCGTTCTCCCGCAGGGCGATTCGCATTCGGCCCGGCCGAGGGATCACCCGCGCAGAGTGCGACGACGGCGTCCAGGTGGCCGCGGACGAGCTCCAGGTCGAGCTCGGGGTCGAGGGCGAGGACCCGCTGCTCCGGCAGCGCCACCCGCGCGCCGAGGAAGCCGTCCAGCTGGCAGTAGACGACGACGCCGGCGTTCACGAACTCGCAGCGCTCGACCCGCGGGACGACTCGCAGGACAGCCCACTCATACGGCTGCGGCACGGGTCGCCTCCAGCGGTTCCAGCCAGGCCGGCCGGGCGGCCAGGCGGGCCACGAGCAGGTCGACGTACGCCGCGCGCACCGACGCCGGGTCGGGCGCATCCGGCTCGGCGAGCAGCCACGGGTCGGGGACAGCGGCCAGGATGTCCGCCAGCAGGGCCCGGGTGACCAGCGAGGACAGCAGCCGGTCGGCGTCGCGCAGGGGAGCCGCCCGGCGCAGCAGCACGTGCTCGTCGGCGGTGCGCAGCGGCCGGGTCACGGCCCCCTCGCGGGTGGCCCAGTGGTGCTGCCAGTAGAGCGCCGCGCCATGGTCGATCAGCCAGGGGCGGCGGTGCCAGGTGAGCAGGTTGGGGTTGCGCCAGGTCCGGTCGACGTTGTCGGTCAGGCCGTCCAGCCACAGGACCTGCGCGGCGAGCTCGGGGTCGACCCGGTCCACCGCGGGCTCGAAGCCGAGAGATCCCGGCAGGTAGTCCAGCCCGAGGTTCGGCCCGGGGCTCGCCCGGAGCAGGTCCTGCACCTCCTCGTCCGGCTCCGCCGGCGCCAGCCGGGGGTCGATGTCGACGACCACCAGCTCGGGCACGGGCATCCCCAGGGCCCGGGCCAGCTCGCCGACCACGACCTCGGCCACCAGCACCTTGGGCCCCTGGCCGGCACCGGTGAACTTCACGACGTACATGCCGAGGTCGTCGCCCTCGACCAGCCCCGGCAGCGAGCCGCCCTCGCGCAGCGGCAGCACGTAGCGCGTCGCCGCCACGTGGCGCAGGGTCAGGCTCATCAGCGGACTGTAGCCGGGAGGCATGGCCCGATCGGCACGGCAGGTCGCACAATGGGGTCATGGCACGCGCGGACCGCACCGCACCCGTCGTGGAGAGCGTCGCCGCCGGGCTGCGCGCGCGGGGCGAGCGGATGACCCAGCCCCGGCGGGCCGTCGTCGCGACGCTGGCCGGCAGTGCGGACCACCTGTCGGCGGAGGAGATCCTGGTCGACGCCAGCCGCGTCTATCCCGGGGTGAACCGGTCCACGATCTACCGCGCGCTCGAGACGCTGGCCGACCTCGGGGTCGTGCAGCACATCCACTCGGGCCGGGCCGCGACGCTCTACCACCTGACCAGCGAGGCCGGCCCGCACGCCCACGCGACGTGTGACCGGTGCGGGCTGGTCATCGACCTGCCGGGCGAGGTGCTCGCCGGGGCGGCTCTGCGACTGCGCAGGGACGAGGGCTTCGTCCTCGACCCCGGCCACGTGGCCCTGTCCGGCCTGTGCCGCACCTGCTCCTCAAGCAGCTGAGCCGCTCCTGGCGGAGGGGGACCCTGTGCCAGACGTCATGTTTCCCTGTTCTCATCACTCTATCCCTATAGGACTGCTAGCCTTTTGCTCGTGACCACCGGACTGCACTCCCGTCGCCACATCGACCTGGTGCGCGTGGCAGCCGACATGTGTCAGTGAGGCCCGGCGGCCTCCCCCGGATCCCGGCCCGGAGCCCGCTGCGGAGCCCCCCGCCGGCTCCCTCCCCCACACCCGCACCGTCCTTGCCTGGAGCACCCATGTCCCTATCGCTCGACCACCCGACGCACTCCCCCGCCCTGGACTACTCCTCGGCCGCACTGCGACGCATCGCCCGTGGCTTCGCGGCCGACGCGGCCCTCCGCGACCAGATGCCGGTCGACGCCAGCGAGCGCACCTGGCTGCGGCTGCACACCGCGCCGGACGTCGCGGCCTGGCTGATCCGCTGGCCGGTCGGCACGTCCACCGGCTGGCACGACCACATCGGCGAGAACGGTGGCGTACGAGGGACATTCGTGGTCCTCGACGGGCTGCTGATGGAGTCCTCGTGGACAGCGACCGGGCCGGTACGGCGACGGCTCGGCGCCGGCGGGACGCGCAGCTTCGGCCCGTCGTACGTGCACGACGTCGAGTCGATCGGCGACCGCGCGGCCCTGTCGGTGCACGTCTACTCGCCGCAGCTGACCGCGATGAGGACGTACGCCGTCGAGTCCGGCGAGCTGCAGCTGCTCGGCGTCGGCCCGCTGGACGAGTGGTGAACGCGCCCGCCGGGTCGGTGGGCGTCGACGACCTGCTGGCCGAGGCCCGCGCCGTCCTGCGGCGCGTGTCGCCGATGGAGGCCGCGGCCGAGCTGGTGGCCGGTACGGCGGTGCTCGTGGACATCCGACCGGCCGCGCAGAGGGCGGCCGAGGGCGAGGTCCACCCGGCGTACCGGCCATTGGTGATCGAGCGGAACGTGCTGGAGTGGCGGCTCGACCCGCGTTCGGACGCCCGGCTCGACATCGCGGCGTACGGCCTGCGGGTGCTGGTGCTGTGCCAGGAGGGCTACACGTCCTCGCTCGCCGCGGCGGCCCTGCAGCGGCTCGGCCTGCGGCACGCGACCGATGTCGAGGGCGGTCTGGCGGCCTGGCGAGCGGCCGGTCTGCCGCTCACCGGCGGACCGATCGCTCCGCGGTCGAGGTGCGGTCAGAGGTAGAGGCCGGTCTGTCCGGACTCGATCCGGGCCGACGCGACGGCGTGCAGGTCGCGCTCGCGCAGGAGCAGGTACGGGGCGCCCGTGCCGGCCGCACCTGTGCCGTTGGCCGGGCTTGCGGCGCCGGCGGGGTTCGCGGCTCCGGTCATCGGTGCCGGTGGCGCCGGACCCGCAGCGCGACCAGGGCCGCAGCCACGGCTGCGACGGCGCCCCCGACCGCGGCGACCCGCTCGGTCCGCAGGCTGCCGTCCTCGGTGTGGGTGGCCGCCCGGAGCTTGTCCTTGGCGTCCTGCGCCGAGCGCCGGGCGATCTCCTTGGGCTGGACCCGGGTGGCCAGCTCGTCGACGGTGCCGGCCAGGCGGACCCGGGTCGCCTCGATCTCGGCCTCGATCTGGGCGGGCGACTGGCTCACGGCGCTCCTTCGCAATTCGCTGGACTGCTCTCAACTCTGCAAGGGGCCGCGCGGACCCCGGCACGAGGCTAGGCGATCATGGACCGAGACACATCGCACCCCGGGGCCAGTTCCAGACCCGTCAACCCAGAAGGAGCCCTCGTGCCCAAGCTCGCAGCCGGTGACACCGCCCCGGCCTTCAGTCTCGCCGACGCCAACGGGCAGCAGGTCTCCCTGTCCGGCCTGCACGGCAAGAAGGTGGTCGTCTACTTCTACCCCGCCGCGATGACGCCCGGGTGCACGACGGAGGCCTGCGACTTCCGGGACAGCCTGACCCGGCTGCAGCGGGCCGGCTACGAGGTCGTCGGCATCTCCCCGGACCAGCCGGACAAGCTCGCGCAGTTCGCCGAGCAGGAGCACCTCACCTACCCCCTGCTCTCCGACCCGGACAAGAAGACTCTCGAGGCGTACGGCGCGTGGGGCGAGAAGCTGCTCTACGGCAAGCGGGTCACCGGCGTGATCCGCTCGACCGTCGTCGTGGACGAGGACGGCAAGGTCGAGCTGGCCAAGTACAACGTCAAGGCCACCGGCCACGTCGCCGCGCTGGCCAAGGCCCTCGGCCTGCCGGACTGACCGCCCGCGCTCCCGCCAGTAGGCTCCCGCCGTACGCCGCGGGAGTGGTGTAACTGGCAGCCACGCAGGATTTAGGTTCCTGTGTCTTCGGACGTACGGGTTCGAGTCCCGTCTCCCGCACAACGACATTCAGCCCCGCCGGTCCCGGATTTTGCCGGGTCCGGCGGGGCCGAAGGCACTGCCTCGGCGAGAGGTCAGGCGGCGTCGGTCAGCTCTTCGGCGAGAGCACCGAGTCGATCAGGTAGACGGTCGCGTTGGCGGTCTTGACGCCGCCGCAGATCACGCTGGCGTCGTCGACCTTGAGCGAGTCGCCCGAGCCGGTCACGTCGACCGTGCCGCCCTCGACCGTCTTGTGCATGCCGACGACCGCGTCGGGGGCGAGCTGCCCCGCGATGACGTGGTAGGTCAGGATCTTCGACAGCAGCGGGCCGTCCGTCTTCAGCTTGGTCAGCGTCGCCGCCGGGACCTTGGCGAACGCGGTGTCCACCGGCGCGAAGACGGTGAAGTCACCGCCGTTGAGCGTGTTCACCAGGTTGACCTTCGGGTTCAGCTTCCCCGACACCGCGGCGACGAGCGTCTTGAGCAGCGGGTTGTTCGAGGCGGCCGTTGCGACCGGGTCCTGCGCCATGCCGTCGACGGAGCCGGAGCCGCTCGGTACGGCCTTGGCGTACGCCGCGCAACCAGGACCGACCAGGCCGGCCATCATCGCGTCGGCGCTGGCCGACGGCGACGAGCTGGTGGTGCTCGAACCGGCGGAGCCGGCGTTGCTGCTCGAGCCGCCACTGCTGCTACCGCAGGCCGCGACGCCCAGCATCATCGTCGCGGCAGCGACAGCGGAGAGTGCAATACGGGGCTTCATTTCGATGTGCTCCTTGTTTCCTTGAGGAATCATGCTTCATGCGACCTTCACGACGACGGAGTCCAGGCCGGACGTCCCGTCGGGTCTGATGCCGTGCAGCGCCGATGTCTGCACGTCGCCGTTGCCGTCCGTTGCCCGGCATTCGAGCGTGTGGCTGCCAGGGGTTGCATCCCACTCCCACACCCACTGGCGCCAGGTGTCCTTGCTGATCGAGTCGGCCAGCCGGGCCGGCTGCCACGCACCACCGTCGACGCGGGCCTCGACCTTGGCGATGCCGCGGGTCTGGGCCCACGCCACGCCGGCGACGGCGACCTTGCCGCGCTGCAGGCTGGCGAAGGATCCCGGCACGTCGATCCGCGACGACGTCTTGATCGGCGCCTTCTCGGAGTAGCCCCGGGGCGTCCAGTAGGCCTTGTCCCGGTCGAACCGGGTGACCTTGAGGTCGACGACCCACTTCGTCGCCGAGACGTAGCCGTAGAGCCCCGGCACGACCATCCGGACCGGGAAGCCGTGGGCGACCGGCAGCGGCGCGCCGTTCATGGCAACCGCGAGCATGGCGTCGCGGCCGGCCATGAGCTCCGCCAGTGGCGTGCCGATGGTCATCCCGTCGACGCTCGTGGAGAGCACCATGTCGGCGTCGCCGCTCGGATCTGCCTGGGCTAGAAGGTCTTTGAGTGGATAGCCGAGCCAGACCGCGTTGCCGAGCAGGTTGCCGCCCACCTCGTTGGAGACGCAGGTCAGAGTGATCGCGCGCTCGACGAGCGGCTTGCCGAGCAGGTCGCCGAAGTCGAGTTCGAGCTCGTGCCCGACCATCCCGTGGACCTTGAGCCGCCAGTCCTCGGCCCGGAGCTGGGGCAGCGAGAGCGCGGTGTCGACGCGGTAGAACTTCGCGTCCGATGTGCGCCACGGGCTGATGCCCTGGACCGGCAGGCTCACCGACCCGGGCACGGTGGCCAGCGGCTCGGCCGGCGTCGGCAGCCGGACCGCGTCGCGCGAGGCGGTGACGCTCTTCGCGCCGGCCAGGAGTCTCGATCCGCCACCCGTGACGACGGCGACGGCTCCGGTGGCACCGGCGGCGACCAGGAAGGTCCGCCGGCTCCAGCCGCGGTCCGACGACCCGCCGTACGTCGCGACCAGGGCCCGGAGCGCGACGACGCCCGCTGCCAGGCCGACGACCGTGGGCACGATGTCGAGGGGCTCGCTGCCCGGGCGGGTGAGGACGGCACCCACGGCCACCAGGCCGAGGACACCGCCGACGGTCAGTCCGGCCGCCAGCCGGCGTCGGGCCACCAGGCCGGCGAGGACCGACAGCACGACCAGGGTCAGGCCGATCCCGCTGAGCAGCACCTGCTTGTCGTGGCTGCCGAAGTGAGTGACGGCGAAGTCCTTGAGCCAGCCGGGCGTGTGGTTGATGAAGAGGCCGCCGACGGCCAGCACGGGAGAGGAGACACCACGCTGGAGGCCGCTCACCCGCCACAGGGCCGACAGGGCCTCGGCGACGCCGATCGTGACCCCTCCGGCGAGCAGCCCGGCCACACCGGCGGCCGGCCAGCCGAGGCGGCCCGCGGCCTGCGGGCCGTCCTGCCGGGGCGCCTGGTCGGCGGAGAGCTGTTCAGCGGTGGTCACGGAGAGTCTTCGCCGCGGAGGGCGCCGCGGATGGGTCCGATGTGGTCCTTGAGCCATCAGGGGCGACTTTCGTGCTCAGATCGCGCTCTGACCGGATCCGGCCCAGATCTCGGCTGGCGCGCGACCCCGAGCAGTGTTAACGCACAGTGACGTCGATCGCGTCCCAGCCGCTCGCACCGTTGGGCGCCGGGGGCGCCTTGACCTGGGTCTGCACCACGCCCTCGCCGTCGGTCGCCCGCACCCGCAGGTGATGCTTGCCCGCGGCGGCCGGCCACTCGTAGACCCACTGCCGCCAGGTGTCACTGCTCACGTCGTCGGCCAGCCGCGCCGTCACCCAGGGACCGTCGTCGACCTGCACCTCGACCTTGCTGATCCCGCGGTGCACGGCCCAGGCGACGCCGGCCACGGCTACCGTGCCGGCCTTCACGGTGGACCCGTCGCCCGGCACGTCGATCCGCGACTCGGTCTTGATCGGCCCCATGGCCGACCATCCGCGCGGGGTCCAGTAGCCCTCCGCGCGGTCGAACCGGGTCACTTCGAGGTCGACGACCCACTTGGTGGCCGAGACGTAGCCGTAGAGCCCCGGCACCACGAGCCGCGCCGGGAAGCCGTGCTCCTGCGGCAGCACCTTGCCGTCCATCGCGATCGCCAGCATCGCGTCGCGGCCGTCGGTCATCGCTGCCAGCGGCGACCCGGCCGTGAAGCCGTCGATGCTCTTGGACAGCACCATGTCGGCGCTGCTGCTCGGATCGGCCTGGGCCAGAAGGTCTTTGAGCGGATGCCCCAACCAGAGGGCATTGCCGATCAGGTCACCGCCGACCTCGTTGGACACGCAGCTCAAGGTGACGTAGCGCTCGATCATCGGCAGGGCCAGCAGCTGGTCGAAGGTGAGGTTGACCTCGTTGTTGACCAGGCCGTGGATCCGCAGCCGCCAGTCCTTGGTGGTCAGCCGCGGCAGCACCAGGGCCGTGTCGATCCGGTAGAACTCACCGCGCGAGGTGACGTACGGCGTCAGGCCGCTCAGGCCCAGGTCGGCCCCTGCGGGAACGACCGGGGCCGCCGCGACGGGCGCGGGCAGCTGGACCGCCGCCGCGCTGGCCTGCACGCTGCGCTCGCCTTTGCCGATCCAGGTTGCGGCGGCGCCCGCGACCACGGACAGCCCGCCCGTCACGAGGGTCGCGCGCAGGAAGGCCCGACGGTCGTGACCCCGGTAGGCCGCGGTGTCCGGCTCGGCGGCCCGGTCCAGCAGCGCCGCCAGGACCCCCATGCCGGCGAAGGCGCCGACGACGGCCGGCAGCACCGTCATCGGACCCGAGCCGGGCCGGCTCACGGCCGCGACCGCGGCGACCGCGCCCAGGGCGGCGACGGCCACCAACCCCGGAGTACGGCGGCGGGAGGCCAGCACCCCGATGCCGGCCGACAGCACCGCCAGCACCAGGGCCATCCCGGTGAGCAGGACCTTCTTGTCGGCGGTGCCGAACGTCGAGGTCGCGTAGTCCTTGAGCCAGCCCGGGGTGAGGTCGACGAAGGTGGCCCCGATGGCCAGCACCGGCGACGGCGTGCCCTTGGCCCCCGCCCACTGCAGGCCCGCGGCGAAGAGCTCGCCGACGGCGATGTCGAAGGCGCCGGCCAGCAACCCGGCCAGTGCGGCCCGACGGACGTTCACCCTCCTAGTGTCGCTGTCCGGTCTGGGAAGCAACTGCATCCGCGCGACCCGTCATCAGATCGCAAGGTCGCCGCGCGGTCAGCTCAGGGCCGCGAGGACGTGCGGCGCCAGGGCCCGGAAGGCCTGGCTGCGGTGGCTGATCGAGTTCTTCTCTTCGGCGCCAAGCTCGGCGAGGGTGCGCCCGTCCGGGAGGGCGAGGATGGGGTCGTAGCCGAAGCCGTTGGTGCCGCGAGCGACCCGGGTCAAGGAGCCGTTCAGCCGGCCGTGCTCTACGTGTTCGACACCAGTCGGCGTCACCAGCGCCGCGGCGCACACGAACCCAGCCCCGCGGTGGTCGTCGGGCACGTCGCCCAGCTGGGCCAGCAGCAGGTCGAGATTGGCCCGATCGTCGCCATGGGTGCCGGACCAGCGGGCCGAGAAGATGCCGGGCGCGCCACCGAGGACGTCCACCGCCAGTCCGGAGTCGTCAGCCAGAGCGGGCAGACCTGTTGCGGCACAGACGGATCGGGCCTTGAGCAGGGCGTTCTCGGCGTAGGTGACACCCGACTCGACGACGTCCTCGACGTCCGGGAACTCCGTCACGCCGACGAGCTCGCTGGAGAGGTCGAGGGCCAACCCGGCGTCCGGGAACGCCTCGGCCAGGATGGCCCGCAGCTCGCCGACCTTGTGGCCGTTGCGGGTGGCCAGCACCAGTCGCGGCCGGGCGGCCGGGGCGTGCGTGCTCATCCGCGTCTCACCCGCCCGCCGCGGCGAGCGCCTGCTGCTGGAGGCCGGTCAGCGTGGCGCAGCCACCGGCGGCCAGCTCGAGCAGCTGGTCGAGCAGGGCCCGGTCGAAGGGCTCGGCCTCGGCGGTGCCCTGGACCTCGACGTAGCGGCCGTCGCCGGTCATCACGACGTTCATGTCGGTGTCGGCGGTGCTGTCCTCGACGTACTCGAGGTCGAGCAGCGGGGCGCCCTTCACGACGCCGACGCTGATCGCGGCCACGGACCCGGTCAGCGGCGTCGCGCCGGGGGCGATGATCCCCTGGCCCCGCGCCCACTCGACGGCGTCCGCGAGCGCGACGTAGGCACCGGTGATGGCAGCGGTGCGGGTGCCCCCGTCGGCCTGCAGCACGTCGCAGTCCAGGACGATGGTGTTCTCCCCGAGCGACGACACGTCGATGACGGCCCGCAGGCTCCGGCCGATCAGCCGGGAGATCTCGTGGGTGCGGCCGCCGATGCGCCCCTTGACCGACTCGCGGTCCGAGCGGGTGTTGGTCGAGCGGGGCAGCATCGCGTACTCCGCGGTGACCCAGCCCTTGCCGGATCCCTTGCGCCAGCGCGGAACTCCCTGGGTGAAGCTCGCCGCGCAGAGCACCCGCGTCTTGCCGAACTCCACCAGCACGCTCCCCTCGGCGTGGTCCAGCCACCCCCGGGTGATCGTGACGTCGCGCAGCTGGTCGGGGGCGCGCCCCTCGGGGCGGCCGGTGGCTTGGCTCATGACGGCGACCCTAAGGGGACGGCCGGCGCAGCTCGAAGGTCGCCCCCGCAGTGGCCAGGTCCAGCGGCCCGGTCCAGACCTCGGCGGCCTGGCGCCGCGCGAGCTCGGGGTCGTTCCACGGCGGCAGGTGGGTCAGGACCAGCCGCCGTACGCCCCCGGCCTCGGTGACGGCCTGCGCGGCCCGCCGGGCGGTCAGGTGCACGCCCCGGGCCTCGTCCCGGCCCTCGACGAAGGCCGAGTCGGCCAGGACCAGGTCGGCGTCGTGGCACAGCGGCGTGAGGTTGGGCGTGGCATCGGTGTCACCCGTGTAGGCCAGCACCGCCCCGTCGGCCTCGACCCGCAGGCCGTACGCCTCGATCGGGTGCTTCACGGCGTACGGCGTGACGGTGAACGGCCCGATCTGCTCGGCCTCGCCCGCGGTCCACGGCCGGACGTCGAGCTCCGCGCTCATGCCGGTGGCGGGCAGGCCGTCGTAGGCCCGGGCCAGGCGCTCGGCGGTCCGGCTCGGCCCATGGACGCGGACGGCGGGAGCCGGGCCGCCGGGGCGGTACTTGAGCGCGACGTAGAGGCCGGTCAGGTCCAGGCAGTGGTCCGGGTGGAGGTGGCTGAGCAGGACCGCGTCGACGTCGTAGAGGGAGGTGTGGCGCTGCAGGGGCCCGAGCGCTCCGCTGCCCAGGTCCAGCAGGACCCGCCAGGTCCGCCCGTCGGCGTCGTCGGCGGTCACCAGGTAGCAGGAGGCGGCGGACTCGGGCCCGGGGAAGCTGCCCGAGCAGCCGACGACGGTGAGCCTCATCGGACCCGGGCGACCGACGCGCTGTCAGCGGCCGCGGCGGTCGCGACCTCCGGGCCGAGGAAGCGCCGGGCCTGGGCGGCGAACTCCTGCGGGTCGCCGGTGGTGAGGAAGCGGTGCACCGGCTCGGGCCGGCCGTCGGAGCGGGTCAGCCCGTGCTCGACGAGGAGGCGGTAGACGTCCTTCGCCGTCTCCTCCGCGCTGCTCACCAGGGTGACCTGCTCACCCATGACGTAGGAGATGACGCCGGTGAGCAGGGGGTAGTGGGTGCAGCCGAGGATGAGGGTGTCGATCCCTTGGGCCGCAACGGGATCCAGGTACTCGTGGGCGACACTGATCAGGTCGGCGCCGCCGGTGACGCCGGCCTCGACGAACTCGACGAAGCGCGGGCAGGCCTGGCTGGTGACCGTGACTCCGGGCGCCGCGGCGAAGGCGTCCGGGTAGGCCCGGGACGTGGCGGTCGCCTGGGTGGAGATCACCCCGACCCGGTCGTTGCGGGTGGCGGCGACGGCGCGGCGTACGGCGGGACGGATCACCTCGACCACCGGGACGGCGTACCGCTCGCGGGCGTCGTGCAGGACGGCGGCGCTGGCCGAGTTGCAGGCGACGACCAGCAGCTTGACCCCGTGGTCGACCAGCTCGTCGAGGCACTCGAGGGCGAAGGCGCGGACCTCGGCGATGGGGCGCGGGCCGTAGGGCTGGCGGGCCGTGTCGGCGAGGTAGAGGACGGGCTCGTGCGGCAGCTGGTCCAGGACGGCCCGGGCGACGGTGAGCCCGCCGTACCCGGAGTCGAAGATCCCGATCGGTGCATCCGCCACGGCCGCCAAGCCTAGATCCGCCCACCGACTCCCCGGCCTCCGCCGCGCCTCCGCAGCGCCTCCGCCGCGCCTGTGGGCTGGTGGCGCGCTCGGCCCGGTTTCGCTCGCAACGGTGCAACTCTGCGTCGGGCGTGACGCACAGTTGCACCGCTGCGGGCCGCACGAGGGTGGCCTGTGGACAGCGCACCCGCCCGGGGCCAAGGCTCGGGCAGCGTTCGGCCATGGACGCGTGGGCCGAGCTGCTGCACCTGCAGTCGGACGTCGTCCACCGACGGCAGGCCCTGACCCTCGGCTGGACGGCCGACCAGATCCGGCACCAGGTACGCCGCGGGTCCTGGCGGCAGCTGTACCCAGGGGTCTACCTCACGAACACCGGCGCGCCGACCTACGGTGCACGGGTCTGGGCCGCCCTGCTGCACGCCGGCCCGCCCGCCGTGGCCAGCCACGCGACGGCGGCACGCCTGCAGGGGCTGCTGGACGAGGACCCGGAGGTGATCCAGGTGAGCGTCCCGCACGGGCACCGGGCGACCCGTCAGCCGGGGCTCCGGATCCACCATGCGCGGGCCTGGACGATCCGCCGCCGGCCGGCCGCGTCAGTACCGCAGACGCAGGTCGAGGACACGGTGCTCGACCTCATCGGGCTGACCCGCGATCCGGACGACGTCGTCCGCTGGGTGCTGCGGGCCTGCCAGCGCCGGCTGACCACCCCCGCCCGGCTGCGTGGGGCGCTCGGTCGTCGTCGGCGACAGCGCCATCGGGCCCTGGTCAAGGAGCTGCTCGCCGAGGCGGCCGGCGGGATCGCTTCGGCTCTCGAACGGCGCTACCGGCTCGATGTCGAGCTCGCCCATGCGCTGCCGCGCGCGACCCGGGCCGGTGCGTGGCTGGGTCCGGACGGACGACGCCGCTACTTCGACGTCCGGTACAAGCGCTGGCGGCTGCGGGTAGAGCTCGAGGGGCTCGCCTACCACCCGGAGGACCGCTCCTGGGTGGACCACGACCGCGACAACGCCGCCGTGCTGGCAGGCGACGTCGTGCTGAGGTACGGATGGCGGCCGGTCGTGGGCAGCCCGTGCGACGTCGCGGCTCAGGTGGCGGGCGTCCTGACCCTGAGGGGCTGGACCGGCGAGGTGGCTGCCTGCGGGTCCGGCTGCCGGGCCACCCGCGCGACCAGCCGTTGACCCCGCCGCAGCCTGACCCACGCCGCAGCCTGGCCCACGCCGCAGCCTGCCCCGGCCGCACTTGCCCCGGCCGCACTTGCCCCGGGTTTAGCCGCATCGGTGCAACTACGCGTCTCCCGCGACGCAGAGTTGCACCGATGCGAGGGGAACCCGGCCGTGGAGCGAGGCCTGGCTCAGCAGGTCCCCGGGCGAAGGGCGCGTCCCCGCCAGGCCCCGCGCGTCCCCACAAGCCCCGCGGGTATGCCAGGGGCCCCAGGTCCGCCAAGGGGCTCCAAGCCGGATCAGCGCATGAGGGCGTGGACCAGCGACTCCTGCAGCCAGGTCAGGAAGTCGTAGATCGCCACCAGGAACGCCCGCGGGTCGTCCTCGTCCAGGTTCTCCAGCGAGGCCGCGAGCGCCATGGCGTCGTCGTCGGTCCGCAGCTCGAGCCGCTCGCCCAGCACCAGCCGTACGTCGGTCAGTGCGACCAGCCAGGCCGCCGCCTCGTCGCGGTCCAGCTCGACCGCGCCGTCCCGGCCGAGCGACTGCCGGGCCACCTCCAGGCCGGCTCGCTTGCGGCCGCGCAGCCCCTGCTCGGTGTACCGCCGGAACTCCCCCGCCAGGTCGTCGTCGTCGCGGTGGCCGGACGGCAGCAGCCGGGCCAGGGCGGGGTCCAGCGGCTCGGACGTCGACGTACCGATCCCGACCATGGCCTCCAGCGGGTCGACGTCCCCCGTGGTCGCGACATCGCCCCCGGCGACCCCGTCCTCGCCGCCGAGCAGCTCCCAGACCTCGACGAACAGGTGGGCCAGCAGCGCGCGCTCCCCCTCGTCGAGCTTGGCCGAGACACCCCGGCGGGTCTTCTTGAAGCCCTTCGCCACGGCGCTCAGCTGTCCTTCTGGAAGGTCGCCCACAGCCCGTACCCGTGCATGGCCTCGGTGTCCCGCTCCATCTCCTCGCGCGACCCGTTGGCCACGACGGCCCGGCCCTTCTCGTGGACGTCGAGCATCAGCCGCTCGGCCTTGGCCTTGTCGTAGCCGAAGTAGTCCTGGAAGACGTACGACACGTAGGACATCAGGTTCACCGGGTCGTTCCACACCAGCGTGATCCACGGCGGCTCGGTCAGCGTCTGCTCGTCGGAGGCCGGCTGGTCGAGCTCGACCGGTGCGGTGGACACGCGACAACAATAGAGATCCGGCGGCCCCTTAGGCTGCTGGCCGTGATGAGCACAGCACTGCTCACGGACCACTACGAGCTGACCATGCTCCAGGCCGCCCTGCGCAGCGGCGCGGCCGAGCGGCGCAGCGTCTTCGAGGTCTTCGCCCGCCGCCTGCCGGACGGCCGCCGGTACGGCGTGGTGGCCGGGACCGGGCGCCTGCTCGACGCCGTCGAGGCGTTCCGGTTCGACCAGGCCGAGCTGGCCCGCCTGTCCGGCTCCGGCGTCGTCGACGCCCCGACGCTCGAGTGGCTCGCCGCCTACCGGTTCACCGGCTCGATCTGGGGGTACGGCGAGGGCGACTGCTACTTCCCCGGCTCGCCCATCCTCGTCGTGGAGGGGACGTTCGCCGAGGCCGTGCTGCTGGAGACCGTGGTGCTGAGCATCCTCAACCACGACAGCGCCGTGGCCGGAGCCGCGAGCCGGATGTCCACCGCCGCGGCCGGCCGGCCCTGCATCGAGATGGGCTCGCGGCGGACCCACGAGTGGGCCGCGGTCGCCGCCGCCCGCGCGGCGTACGTCGCCGGGTTCGCCACCACCAGCAACCTCGAGGCCGGCCGGACGTACGGCGTGCCGACCGGCGGCACGGCGGCCCACGCGTTCACGCTGCTGCACGACGGCGAGCGCGAGGCCTTCGCGGCCCAGGTCGCGAGCCTCGGCCCGCAGACGACGCTGCTGGTCGACACCTACGACGTGGCCGAGGCGGTGCGGACGGCCGTCGAGGTCGCGGGCACCGGGCTGGGGGCCGTCCGGCTGGACTCCGGCGACCTGGTCACCCAGGCCCGGCAGGTGCGGGCGCAGCTCGACGACCTGGGGGCCACGGCGACCCGGATCGTCGTGACGAGCGACCTCGACGAGCACGCCATCGCCGCCCTGGCCGCGGCCCCGGTCGACGCGTACGGCGTGGGGACCTCGCTCGTGACCGGCTCCGGCGCCCCGACCGCCGGGCTGGTCTACAAGCTGGTCGCACGCGAGGACGAGGTGGGCAGCGCCGCCGCCGGCGTACCGATGGTCTCGGTGGCCAAGCGGAGCAAGGACAAGCTGAGCATCGGCGGCCGCAAGTACGCCCTGCGCCGGCGGGACCCGGGCGGCACCGCCGAGGCCGAGGTGATCGGGATCGGCGTCCCCCCCACGGACGACGGCGACGACCGGGTGCTCCTGCGCGACCTGGTCACGGACGGCGAGATCGTGGGCCGCGAGCCGCTCTCGGCGGCCCGCGAGCGCCACGTCGCCGCCCTGGCCGAGCTGCCGGCGACCGCCCACCAGCTCTCCCGCGGGGTGCCGGCCATCCCGACGACCTACGAAGGGGACCACCCATGACCATCGCGACCGGTCCGGGCGGCTCGAACCGTGCGCTGCTCATCGTCGATGTGCAGAACGACTTCTGCGAGGGCGGCTCGCTCGCGGTCACCGGGGGCACCGCAGTCGCCGGCGCCATCACCGACTACCTGCGCGACCGCGGCGAGGAGTACGCAGCCATCGTCGCCACCCAGGACTGGCACATCGACCCGGGCGCCCATTTCGCCCGCCCGCCGGCCGAGCCGGACTACGTGGACAGCTGGCCGGCGCACTGCGTCGTGGGCACCCACGGCTCGGACCTGCACCCGGCCCTGGACCTCGACCAGGTGATGGCGACCTTCCGCAAGGGCGCGCACGCCGCGGCGTACTCCGGGTTCGAGGGGACCACGCCCGGCGTGCACGGCCAGGACGAGAGCCTGGCCACCTGGCTGGAGGACCACGAGATCCAGGCCGTGGACGTCGTGGGGATCGCTACTGACCACTGCGTCCGGGCCACCGCCCTGGACGCCGCCGCGCTCGGCCTGAGCACTCGCGTGCTGCTCGACCTGACCGCGGGAGTCGCCGCCGAGACCACCCGGACGGCCCTGCAGGAGCTGCGCGGCGCCGGGGTCGGGCTGACCGGAACGCCCGTGCTGGGGTAGCCCCCCGGCGCCGGTGGGGCAGGCACCACGCCGCGCTGGGGGGCTTACGCCAGTGCATCGGAGGGCGTTCTGCGCGCATACTGGCTATCGGCCGGATAGCCCACAGGATCGGTTCAGGGCAGCCCGACCGCTGACCGAGTGCCGACGAGGCACTGACCGACGAGTGACCTGACCATCGACGGCCGTCCGCGGACGACCGTCGCCGACGCCGCCGACTTGGGGGAACGACCCGTGGCCGTCATCGAGAGGGAGCCTGCCGTCGCCGGCAGCCCCGACGGTGTGCCGGCTCCGCGACCCTCCGTCGCGAGGCGCGTCTTCGCCTTCGTCCGCCCGGTCGTGTGGGCGGCCGCCGTCGCCGCCGCGGTCACCATCATCGTGCTGCTCCCACGGACCATCGGCACCACCTGGATCGATATCCGGCACACGCTGGCGGTGCTGTCGTTCAGCGACATCCTGCTGCTGACCGGCCTCTGGGCCCTCGCGCTGTTCTGCTACTCCTTCGTCCTGACCAGCTCGCTGCCCGGCCTGCGCCGGCGCCGGGCGCTCACCCTGAACCTCACCGGCAGCGCCGTCTCCAACGTCGCGCCGCTCGGCGGTGCCTGGGGCGTCGGGCTGAACGCGCTGATGCTGCGCCGCTGGGGGTACGCCGGCAAGGAGATCGCCAGCTTCACGATGGTCAGCAACGTCTGGAACGTCCTGGCCAAGCTCGGTGTCTCCGCGATCGTCATCGGCTTCCTGGCCGTGGGTGGCCTGCCGGTCCCGCTGTCGGCCCAGGGCGCCCACGTCGTGGTGATCGCGGCCGTGGCCGTCGTCGTGGTCATCCTGGCCGGCCTGGCCAGCGAGCGGATCACGGCCATGACCGGGCGCGTCGCCGACCTCGCCCTCGCCGGCCCGCTGCGCCTGGTCCGCCGCAGCAGCCGCACGCACCTGCACCGGCAGCTGCCCGCCGTACGCCGCGCCATGCTCCAGGTCGTGCGTTCGCGCTGGCCCCAGATGAGCGTGGGCATGGTGCTCTTCCTGGGCTTCCAGGCGGCCCTGCTGTGGACCTGCCTGCACATGCTCGGCAACCGCTTCACGGCGGCGGCCGTCCTGGCGGCCTTCGCGGTCGACCGCCTGCTCACCGCCGTCCCCCTCACGCCCGGCGGCTCCGGCGTGGTCGAGGCCGGCACGGCAGCGGCCCTGATCGCCCTCGGTGGGGCGCCGGCCTCGGTCGGTGCCGCCGTCCTGCTCTACCGCGCCTTCACCTTCCTCGCCGAGATCCCGGTGGGCGGGGTCTGGGCCCTGGGGTGGTTCGCCCTGCAACGCCGGATGTCTTCTCCTGCAACGGTCTCGGCCGGTGGTGCTGGGTGAGGATCGCGCACGTCACCGATTGTTACCTCCCCCGGCTCGGCGGCATCGAGATGCAGGTGCACGACCTCGCCCTGCGCCAGCAGGAGGCCGGCCACGACGTCACCGTCTACACGTGTACGCCGGGTGACGGCAGCCGCACCGGCTCGGACCTCTACACCGTCCGCTTCCCCCGCAGCCGGTTCGGGTGGCCGACGGCGTCGGGGCTGCGCCGGGCCGGCCCGACGGTGCTCGCCGGCGAGCACGACGTCGTCCACGCCCACACCTCGCTGGTCTCGCCGCTGTCCTGGCAGGCGGCCCGCTCGGCCTCCGCCGCGGGCATCCCGACCGTGATGACGATGCACTCGCTGTGCAAGGTGCCGACCTCGATCCTGCGCCTCAAGGCCCCGATCGCCGGCTGGACCGACCTGCCGGTGCAGTGGACCGCGGTGTCCACCGTCGCCGCGCACGCCGTGCACCGGATGCTGCCCGGCCACGACGTCATCACGCTGCCCAACGGCATCGACCCCTCGGTCTGGCGGGTGCCGGCCCGGCCGACCGATCCCCAGCGGCTGCAGATCGTCAGCGTCATGCGGCTGATGCCGCGCAAGCGCCCGATGCACCTGCTGCGGATCCTGGTCGACATCCGGCGCCGCCTGCCGCAGTCGATCGCCCTGCGCGCGGTCATCATCGGCGAGGGGCCCGAGCAGGCGGCGATGGAGCGGTTCATGGACCGCCACCACCTGCGCGGCTGGGTCGAGCTGGCCGGGCAGTGCGACCGCGAGACCATCCGGCAGATCCACGCCGAGTCCGATGTCTACCTCGCACCGGCGACCCTGGAGTCCTTCGGCATCGCCGCCCTGGAGGCCCGCTGCGCCGCCGTACCGGTCGTCGCGATGCGGGTAGGGGGCGTCGGCGAGTTCGTCGTGCACGGCCGCGAGGGGCTGCTGGTGGGCTCCGACGCGCAGATGGCCGACGCCACCATCGACCTGCTGACGTCGCCCGAGCGGCTGCAGGCCATGCGCGAGCACAACCGGCTGACCGAGCCGGTCACCAACTGGGCCCGCGTCCTGGAGATCACCGAGGGCGCCTACCGCCAGGCGGGCGTGCGCGACGTCATCGACCTGCGCCGGCCGGTCGCCCTGGGTCAGCAGTCGGTACGCCGGTTCGTGCACCCCTCCGGCGGGGACCGCTGACCGGGCCGAAAAGGGCTGCGTGTCCGCCGGCCGGAGATGGCAGGGTGGGTCGGCGATGGTAGAGCTTCGATGAGCCCCACGGCGGGCTCGGGCACGAGCAGGAGCACCGGTGCGGGCCCGGACGTTCTCGCCCGGGAGCGTGAGCAGCTCACCCTGGCGTGGGAGTGCCTGGCCGCCATGAAGGCGCAGACGGAGTCGCTGCCCGACGCCGGGGTCGACGAGGCCGCGAGCATCGGGCTGGCTCGGCTGCGTGAGCGGCGGCTCCTGTCCCTGGCGGCCGATCCGGGCACGCCCCCGTTCTTCGCCCGGATCGACGCCGAGCCGGTCGGGGTCTCGCCGCGCGCGGAGGTCTTCCACATCGGCCGGCGGCACATCCGCGACGCCGACGGCGAGCCGGTCGTCATCGACTGGCGGGTGCCGGTGGCCCGGTCGTTCTACCAGGCCACCGCCGGCGACCGGATGGGACTGCGGCTGCGTCGCCGGTTCGGCTTCCACGACGGCGAGCTGACGTCGTACGAGGACGAGCAGCTGGACCAGGGCGAGAGCCTGGGCCTGGCCAGCGACCTGCTGCGGGAGGAGATCGAGCGCCCGCGCGTGGGGCCGATGCGGGACATCGTGGCGACGATCCAGCCCGACCAGGACGACCTGGTCCGCGCGGAGTTCGACCACTCGCTGTGCATCCAGGGCGCACCGGGCACCGGCAAGACGGCGGTCGGCCTGCACCGCGCGGCGTACCTGCTCTACACCTACCCGGCCCGGCTGCGCCGGTCCGGCGTCCTCGTGGTCGGCCCCAACGCGGCCTTCCTGCACTACACCGCCGAGGTCCTGCCGACGCTGGGCGAGGCCGGCGTCTCGCAGGCGACCGTCGACGACCTGGTCGCCGGCGGCGCGGGCCTGCGAACGCCCCGCGTCCCCCGGGCCGAGGACGCCGACCGCGCGACGCTGAAGGGCGACGCGCGGATGGCCGCGGTGCTTGCCCGGGCACTCCGCTCGCACATCCGGCGACCGGCCGAGGACCTGCTGGTCCCCACCCGCTCGCGCCGGGTCCGGGTGCCGGCCTCGCGGCTGCGCCGGTACGTCGACGACGTCCGCCGCTCCGGCGTGCGATGGGCCGTGGCCCGGGAGCGGCTGCACCACCAGGTGGCGGCCGACGTGCGACGGCAGCTGGAGGACGCCGGCGGGGCACCGACCGACGCGGAGACCGCCAAGTTCGCGCGGTCGCCCGCCGTCCGGGGGTTCGTCGACGAGCACTGGCCGCCGCTCACCGCGGCGGCGGTCCTGGCCCGGCTCTACGTCGAGCCGGACCACCTGCGGGCCAGCGCCGCGGACGAGCTGGCCGACGGGGAGCTCGCCCTGCTGGCCTGGGCCAGCGCCCCCCGCTCACCCCGGACCGCTCCCTGGACCGCGGCCGACCTGGTGCTGCTGGACGAGCTCGGTGCTGCCATCGACGGCGTGCCGACTTTCGACCACGTGGTCGTCGACGAAGCGCAGGACCTGTCGGCGATGCAGTGCCGCGCCGTCGGCCGGCGCTGCCCGCTGGGCTCGGTGACGGTCCTGGGCGACCTGGCCCAGGCCACCACCCCGTGGGCACCGGGGTCGTGGGCCCAGACGCTGCGCCACCTCGGCCACGACGACGCCGAGGTACGCCCGCTGACTGCGGGCTACCGGGTGCCGCAGGCGATCCTCGACCTGGCCAACCGGCTGCTCCCGCACATCGCCACGGACGTGCCGCCGGCGACGTCGGTGCGCTCCGGGCGGCACGCCCTCGGCTACGCGCCGCGCGCCGACCTGGCCGAGGCGGTACGCCGGGTGGTCGCGCAGGAGGGGTCCGTGGGGGTCATCGTGCCGGCCTCGGCGGCCTCCGGCGTGCTGGCGGAGCTGCGGACCGCCGGACTGCCCGCCGGGCTGCTGGACGCCGAGGAGGACCACCGGCTGACCGTCGTGCCGGCGACCGGGGCCAAGGGCCTGGAGTTCGACTCCGTCGTCGTGGTCGAGCCCGCCGCCATCGTGGCCGCCGAGCCGCAGCGCCCGGTGGGGCTGCGGCGGCTCTACGTCACCCTGACCCGGGCCGTCTCGCACCTCGTCGTCGTCCACGACCAGCCGCTGCCGCCCGAGCTGGCCTGACTACGTCGCAGCTACTGCTGCCGCGGCCGGTGTCGGCGGCGTCAGGGCCGCGGCGGGACCGGGCCGTCGGGGCCGCGGCCGCTCCAGCTCCAGGCGTAGCGCTCGTCCTCGCTGGCGACGCCGCCCTCGCCGATCTCCAGCGGGCGGAAGGTGTCGACCATCACGGCCAGCTCGTCGAAGTAGTGCGCGCCGATGCTCCGCTCGTACGCCCCGGGCTGCGGGCCGTGCGCGTGCCCGCCGGGATGCAGCGAGATCGACCCCTGGCCGATGCCCGAGCCCTTGCGCGCCTCGTAGTCGCCGCCGCAGTAGAACATGACCTCGTCGCTGTCGACGTTGGAGTGGTAGTACGGCACCGGGATCGACAGCGGGTGGTAGTCCACCTTGCGCGGCACGAAGTTGCACACGACGAAGTTGTAGCCCTCGAAGACCTGGTGGGCCGGCGGCGGCTGGTGGACCCGGCCGGTGATCGGCTCGTAGTCGGAGACGTTGAAGGCGTAGGGGTAGAGGCAGCCGTCCCAGCCCACGACGTCGAACGGGTGGTAGGGGTAGGTGTAGACCGTGCCGACCAGCCCACCCGGCCCGTCGCCGCGGTGCTTGATGTAGACGTCGGTGTCCTCGCCGGCCAGGTCGTCCGGCGCGAGCAGCGGGCCTTGGGGCACCCGGAGGTCGCGCTCGCAGTACGGCGCGTGCTCGAGCAGCTGGCCGTAGCGCGAGAGGTAGCGCTTCGGCGGGGCGATGTGGCTGTTGCCCTCGATGCAGTAGGCCCGCAGCGGACCGGCCGTCTCGACGTCCTTGGGCACCCAGCGGTGGGTGGTGGCCCGCGGAAGGATGACGTAGTCGCCCTGCCCCACCTCGATGCTGCCGAAGACCGTCTCCACCGTGCCCGCGCCGCTCTCCACGTAGACGCACTCGTCGCCGATCCCGTTGCGGTAGAACGGCGACGGCGTGTCGCTCACGGCGTAGGAGATCCGAACGTCGCCGTTGCCGAGGACCAGCCGGCGGCCCCGCACGACGTCCACGCCGTGCCACGCGTCGCCGGGGAAGAGCTCGTGCAACTGCAGGTGGCGCGGCTTGAGCGGGTAGTTCGGGTGGGTCTTCAGCTCGGGCTGGTCCCAGGGCCGCGCGTCGACGATCGCCGAGGGCAGCTCGCGGTGGTAGAGCAGGGAGGAGTCGCTGGAGAAGCCCTCCTCCCCCATCAGCTCCTCGTAGTAGAGGCCGCCGTCGGGCCGGCGATGCTGCGTGTGCCGCTTGTGGGGGATGTCACCCACGCTGAGGTAGTGCGCCATTGCTCTTCTCCTCACCGATCACCTGCCCGGCCAGCGTAACCTGCCGGCATGCCTTCGATCGGACCCGATGACCCCACCCGTCACCCCGGGCAGGTGGGCCGGGTGAGCCCGTCGCTCTTCACCGGCCTGATCGACGACGCGGCGATGTTCCCGCCTGGCAACGCCCCGCTCGACGTGGCGCTGACCGAACACCTGAGGCACCGATCCAGCCGGTACGCCGACGTCGTCGGGCCCCTGCTCGTCCCCGCGCCGCAGCTACCCGACCTGGCCGAACGCGTTGCCGCGCAGGCGCTTCCGGGCCCGATCCGGGTCGGGCTGGTCGCCCGCGGCTTGGCGGCCGCGGCCGAGGCGCTGGCCACCGCCCGCGAGCGCCAAGCCCTCGACGTCACGGCGATCGAGCTGCGTCTGGCCGCTGCGGACCCGGACGTGGCCGAGGCCTGGGACCGGCTCGGAGCGGACGAGGCCGCGGTGTGGTGGGAGGTCGACCGCGCGGAAGCACTCCGCGGGCAGCTGGACCGGCTGGCGGTGGCCGCCGGCCCCGCCAGCGGCCGGCTCGGCGGTGCGAAGCTGCGCACCGGCGGGGTCGAGCCGGGCGCGTTCCCGGCCGAGGCCGAGGTGGCCGAGTTCCTCCGGCACGCCATCGACGTCGATCTGACCTTCAAGCTGACCGCGGGGCTGCACCACGCCGTCCGCGGCACTGACCCGGCCACCGGGCTGGAGCAGCACGGCGTCCTCAACGTGCTCTGCGCGATCAAGGCGGCACTCAACGGCGCGGAGGAGTCGGAGCTGGAAGGCGTTCTGGCCGAACGAGATCCGGCGATCCTGGTCGAGCGCGCCAACGGCATGAGCGCAGCCGACGCCAGTGTGATCCGGGCCTTCTGGGCGTCGTTCGGCTGCTGCGGCGTCACCGACCCGATCAGTGAGCTGACCGCACTGGGCCTGCTGGCACCGGCCGCACCGGCCGCGACGGTCGCGCGATGAGCGGCGGCTGGCTGAACCTGCCGGACGACACGGCGTACGGCGTCGACAACCTCCCGTTCGGCGTGTTCTCGGTCGAGGACGAGGACCCGCGCGTCGGCGTGGCCGTCGGCGACAGGGTCCTCGACCTCGCACCCCTGGCCGCGGTGGAGGGCCTGGACGGCGCGCACGTGTTCGAGTCGCCGCGGCTGGACGACTTCCTCGCACTGGGCCGCCCGTCGTGGGACGCGGTGCGGGCCTGGCTGACCGAGCTGCTCACCCATCCCGGCTCCGCGGACGTCGTCGAGCCACACCTGATCGAGCGGGCCGATGTGCGGATGCACCTGCCGGTCGCGGTCGCGGACTACGTCGACTTCTATGCCAGCGAGCACCACGCGACCAACGTCGGGCGGATCTTCCGGCCCGACGGCGAGCCGCTGACGCCGAACTGGAAGCACCTGCCGATCGGCTACCACGGACGCGCCGGCACCGTCGTCGGGTCCGGCACCGACATCGTCCGACCGCAGGGCCAGCGGCGTCCCGACGCCGGAGGAACGCCGCCGTTCGGGCCCAGCGAGCGGCTCGACATCGAGGCCGAAGTGGCCTACATCGTCGGCGTACCAACGGCTCTGGGCGACGCCGTCGGTGTCGACGACTTCGCCGAGCATGTCTTCGGCGTCTGCCTGCTCAACGACTGGAGCGCCCGGGACATCCAGGCCTGGGAGTACGTGCCGCTGGGGCCGTTCCTCGGCAAGTCCTTCGCCACCAGCCTCAGTCCCTGGGTGGTGCCTCTGGCGGCCCTCGACGCCGCCCGGGTGCGCCTGCCAGGACAGGACCCGGAGCCGCTGCCGTACTTGCGGGGGTCCACGCCCGAGGCGGCGTTCGGCCTCGACCTGCGGCTGGAGATCCGGGTCAACGGCACCCTGGTCGCGCGGCCGCCGTACGCCATGACGTACTGGTCGCCGGCGCAGATGCTCGCGCACCTGACCGTCAACGGTGCGAGCCTGCGGACCGGCGACATCTTCGCCTCGGGCACGGTGTCCGGCCCCGAGCCGTCGCAACGGGGTTCGCTGCTCGAGCTGACCTGGAACGGCAGCGAGCCGCTGCTCCTGGACGACGGCACGACCCGCGGCTTCCTGGAGGACGGCGACGAGGTGTCGATCACGGGGTGGGCGCCCTCCGCATCCGGCGGCCGGCTCGGCCTGGGCGAGGTCAGGGGCCGGGTGGTCCCGGCTCGGGGGCGCTGACCGCGTCGCGCTTGCGCACGACCGCGGTGCCGGCCGCCTTGTCGTGCAGGGCCTGCTTCTTGCGGTCGCCCAGCGGCCACAGCGGGTCCACGAGGCCGTAGATCAGGCCGACCGTCGGCAGCCCGAGCAGCAGCGGGTAGGTCAGCGCGCGCAACCCCACCCCTCGCGGACCGAGCCGGCGCCGGTCGGTCCAGCGCCGGACCCGCAGGCCGCAGATCAGCTTGCCGACGGTCGCAGCGCAGATCATCAGCAGGACCACCTCGTAGACCGTCGCGACCACGGCGTAGATCGCCACGACGATGAGGAAGGCCCGCAGGTAGGCGCCGTCGTGGGCGACGTCCAACGAGCGCGGCTGCCGCCCCGCGTCGACGTCGCTCTGCACCTGGTCGAGGTAGGTCCGCCAGGTGTCGCCGATGACGCGCCACCAGTGGAGGCCGATCAGCGTCGCGGGGATCCACAGCAGCAGGAAGTCGATGCTGCGGGCCAGGGCTCGCAGCCACCAGCCGGCGACCCGGGCGCCGTCCGGCAGCAGGCCTCGCTCGGACGTCGGGTAGGTGGGGTACGCCGGGTAGCCCGGCTGGCCACCGCCGTACGGCGGGTACTGCTGCTGCGGCGGGTACGGCTGCGGCGGGTACGGCTGGTAGCCGCCGGCCGGTGGGACGGGTGGCTGCACCGCGGGCGCGCCGGCCGGGCCATCCGGTGACCCCGGGAGGGGCGGAACGGCCCCGGGCGCCAGCGGCGCACCGACGGCGACGTCCGCCGTCCACGCCCGGCCGTCCCACCAGCGTTGCTGCTCGGGGTTCTCGGGGTTGGGGTACCAGCCCTCGGGCGGCAGGAAGGGCGGCTGGGTCATGCCCCAGAGACTGCCACGGTCATCTCTTCGCGTGGATCAGCAACGCGCTGACGGCCCGCAGCGAGGGCATCGAGGCCGGCGGGTCGGCCAGCGCGCGCTGGGAGTCCTGGGGGAAGCTGGGCGGGAAGCCGTTGTCGGCCGTGGCCGCCGGCTTGATCCGGCTGTAGAGCCAGGCGTTGAAGAACGACGTCAGGTCCTGGCCGGACTCGCTCTCGGCCAGGGCGATGAACTGCGCCGTCGTGCCGGTGCTGTACTGGTGCGCGACGACCCAATCCTGAAGCAGGGCAAAGAACTTCGCGTCCCCGATCCGGACCCGCAACGCGTTGAGGGTGAGGCCGCCGCGGTAGTAGACCGGGTCCTGGAACGTCTCGGGGATGGTCGGGTCGGCGATCGCGGTCGTCCAGAACGCGTCGGTGGCCGGGATGCCGGTGTAGTAGGAGTCGAAGATCTGCTGCGCGGTGCCTTCGCCCTCGTGCTCGGACCACAGCCACTCGGCGTACGTCGCGAAGCCTTCGTTCAGCCAGATGTCCCGCCACTGGTCGACCGACACGTCGTCGCCGAACCACTCGTGGGCGTTCTCGTGCGCGACGACGTACATCGCCGACCCGCTCTGCCAGAACACCGGGTCGTACACCGGCTTGGACTGGTTCTCCAGTGCGTAGCCGAACGACCCGTCCGGCACGACCGCCCCCATGGCGTCGAACGGGTACGGCCCGAAGATCGTCCTCTCCCAGGAGACGACCTCGGCGGTGCGCTTCACGTCGGCCAGGGCAGTCGGGCCGGCCGGCCCGACCTTGGTCGCCACCGCGGTGTACACCGGCACGCCGTCGCTCTGCGTCGTGCTGATCGAGTACGACCCCATCGCGGCGAACGCGAGGTAGGTCGCCATCGGCCGGCTCTCCCGCCAGTGCCACGTCGTGTGCGTGCCGGCCGTGGTGTGCGAGACGAGGACGCCGTTCGACAGCGCCTGCAGGCCCTTGGGCAAGGTCACGGTGATGTCGTAGGTCGCCTTGTCCCGCGGGTGGTCGTTGCTCGGGAACCACCAGGCCGCGGCCTCGGGCTCGCCGAGCGCCACCGCGCCGGTCTTCGTCGTGACCCACGGGGTGAAGCCGCCGACCGTGCGGGTGGCCGGCGTGCCGTCGTAGGTCACGACGACGGTCATCGTCGAGCCCTTGGCCACGGCCGACTTCGGGCTGATCACCAGCTCGCCGCCGTGATTGTCCGCCGGGGTCGTGGTGAGGTACTGCGAGAACGACGCGGCCTGGCCGTTGACAGTGACGGTGCGGGCGGTCAGGACGAAGTCGAGGTCGAACCGGGTGAGGGTCTTGCCGGCCGTCGCGGTGATCGTCGTCGTACCCGTCAGCTTCTTGGTCGACGGGGTGTAGGAGACGCCGATCCCGTAGTGCTGCACGTCGTAGCCGCCGTTGCCGTACTTGGGGTAGAGCGAGTCACCGATGCCGGGACTGCCCACCCCGACGACTGACCCGAGCACCGTGCCGGCCGCGGCCACTCCGATGCCGACCGCGATCGCCCTCTTGATCGGGCTGGCACCGCCGAAGTGCGTGCCCGTGACCCGCCTGACGACCGGCATGTGACCCCTCCCGATCGGCCCGCGCCCGGGCCGAGAAGGCCGAGGCTACAGGTTGCCGCGGCGTTCCTGCTCGCGTTCGATCGCCTGGAACAGCGCCTTGAAGTTGCCCTTGCCGAAGCCCAGCGAGCCGTGCCGCTCGATCAGCTCGAAGAACACCGTCGGCCGGTCGCCGATGGGTCGGGTGAAGATCTGCAGGAGGTAGCCGTCCTCGTCGCGGTCGACCAGGATGCCGCGGCTCTGCAGCTCCTCGATCGGTACGCGCACGTTGCCGATCCGCTCGCGCAGCTCGGGGTCCTCGTAGTAGGAGTCCGGGGTCGCCAGGAACTCCACGCCCTCGGCCCGCATGATGTCGACGGTCGAGAGGATGTCGTTGGTGGCGAGGGCCAGGTGCTGCGCGCCGGGGCCCTGGTAGAAGTCCAGGAACTCGTCGATCTGGCTGCGCTTCTTGGCGATCGCCGGCTCGTTGAGCGGGAACTTGACCCGGTGGTTGCCGTTCGCGACGACCTTGCTCATCAGCGCCGAGTAGTCGGTCGCGATGTCGTCGCCGATGAACTCGGCCATGTTCACGAAGCCCATGACCTTGTTGTAGAACTCGACCCACTCGTCCATGTGCCCGAGCTCGACGTTGCCGACGACGTGGTCCAGGGCCTGGAAGAGCCGCTTCGGCGCGCCCTCGCGACGGGCGTACGTCGAGGTGCGGGCCTCGTAGCCGGGCAGGTAGGGGCCGTGGTAGCCCTTGCGGTCGACGAGGGTGTGCCGGGTGTCGCCGTACGCCGCGATGGCGGCCGTGCGGACGGTGCCGTGCTCGTCGGTGCTGTCGTGCGGTTCGACCAGGATGGTGGCGCCGACCTCGCGGGCGTGCGCAATGCAGCGGTCCACGTCGGGGACCTCGAGCGCGATGTCGCTGACGCCGTCGCCGTGGGTGCGGTGGTGGTCCAGGAGCGGGCTGTCCGGCGCGACCCCGCCCTGGATGACGAACCGGCACGAGCCACTGCGCAGCACGAACGACTTGTGGTCGCGGTTGCCCGTCTCCGGGCCGCTGTAGGCCTCGAGCTGCATGCCGAACGCCGACTCGTAGTAGTGCGCGGCCTGGGTGGCGTTGCCGACCACCATGACGACGGCATCCCAGCCGGTGACCGGGAAGACGTCGGCCCGCTCGTCGTAGTCCACCAGGCCGACCAGCTGCTTGAGCTGCTCCAGGTCCAGGTGGGCCTGCCGCTCGTCAGCGGTCAGCTCGATGTGGGTCGTGGTCTCAGCACTCATGAGGGCAGGGTGGCGGGCCTGGGCCGAGTGGGCAACAGTGCGACGACACGCTGGGCAACCTGTGCAGAGTGCCCGCCGCTCGCCGGGCTCAGCTGGACAGGTTGACCAGTTCACGGTCAGGCTGGGCACCATGTCGGTCGATCGGCTGGACGCGCAGATCCTCGAGCTGTTCGCCGGCGAGCCGCGGGTCGGGGTGCTGGAGGCGTCCCGCCGGCTCGGCGTGGCGCGCGGCACCGTGCAGTCGAGGCTGGACCGGATGGTGCGCGACGGGGTGGTGCGCGGCTTCGGGCCGGACCTGGACCCGGCGGCGATGGGCTACCCGGTGACGGCGTTCTGCTCGCTGGAGATCCGGCAGGGGCTCGGCCATGAGGCGGTGGCGGTGCATCTCGCGGCGATCCCGGAAGTGTTGGAGGCACACACCATCACCGGTTCGGGCGACTTGCTGGTCCGGGTCGTCGCTCGATCCAACGCCGACCTGCAGCGGGTCATCGACCAGGTCGTGGACGACGAGCACGTCCTGCGCACCTCGACCCTCATTGCGCTCGACACGCAGGTACCCCATCGGGTCCTGCCGCTGCTCCGTCAGGCCCTCGCCTGACAGTTCCCCTACCGATTGCATTCCCCAGCTGGCCAGTCGGAGTCTTCGCTGTCGATGGAGTCATCGAAACGACAAAACCTCCTTTTCCGCTTGTACGGGTACGTGAAGCCTCAAAACTCTCATTATGGTTGCATGTAGTTGTAAGTACCAGTGCCGCAGGGTTACTCGTCGACAAGTCCGTAACTCGGGACCGTCACGGTCCGCGTCCCTCATGCGGACGACAGACCAGTGACATAGGGTTGGACGTCAGCACCTTTGACGGTTAAGTCAATTGGATCTGTGGGGGCGAGACAAAAACCCGTCTTGTCACTACGCACCGTAGTCGACAGCGATGCATCAACTAATTCATAGTCAGCGAAGTCCTCAAAATGCCAATGCTGGTGCCCGGGGCGGCCGTCATAACCAAGAGTTCCCGTCTCGATCGGGGAGCTCTCTCTTCCATTGCCAGAGTTGAGGTATTGATAGGCGCGCATCTGGTCGGTGCCGATATCCCTGTAGCCCTGGACAACCAAAGGTCCCGCGCCGGCGTTCCAGACCGTAGCGCTAAAGGTCAAATACGTCCGGTCGGTCGGATTTCCATCTGGATCCAAAGAGGACAAGCCAACTTGCCACGCAGGCAACGGTCTGAGGTCGGGCAGCGCCGTTCTCGGGGAGCGCTCACCTCTCCCGGGTAACGCGTCAGAAACACCAGCGGTGGAAGCCTGAGAGTTCGCCTCCACAGAGGGCAATGATTCATCGTCGTCAATACTCTTGGGCGGCGCGATCGAATCTCCCCCTTGAAGTGTCCGGGCGCGAAGTGTCACAGTTGTCGTAACCGCCTTCGTCGACAAACCCAGCGCCTGACGATAGGGCGCTGCGATCGTAACGCTCATTCGGAAGGGACCGTCAGGACCTTCAAAGGCGAGACTCCCGTCGTTGAGGATAGGCTCGGCCCAACCGTTGGGTAGACCGAGCAGGGTGCCTCGGGCGAAGGGATTCGATCCGCACTGCTGCGGGTACGGGTTCATCGACTGCGCCGTCGGGATAGCTCGGGTTCCTTGAAGGTCGTTAGGGCAAAAATCTGTCAGGAATGTGTCCACGCGCTTTCCGGCGGAAGTTGTGATGGTCGTCAGGAAGAAACCGTTCAGATCGTTCACGTCCTTCACGAGCCCCGGTGGGAGACTGACGAACTTCTTTCCTCGCCCAGTGCCGCGGGCCAACTGCGCATGGACTCCACTCGCGGGGCTTGGTCGTTGTATCCGAACGAGAAAGTCAGTCATTGAAGTGATCAGATAGATTCCGGGCTCATTGACTATGAAGGGCTGGTCGGGAGTCGACCGGAACACGTTGATCACCGATTGAACCTGGCGAATTGATAACTGCGGCCCGACCAACTGTACGGCTGAGGAGCTGCTGCTGTGGGAAACAACAAGGCCGACCGACATTGCCCCAAGCGCGAGATTGGCAATCCGAGACCTTCGCTTCATAAAACCTTCGCCTCCTGACTGACTGCTCTCACGCATCCGGCAGGACCAGAGTCGCAGTGGGCGCCGTTGACGTCTTGGCTGCGTCAAGAGTACGGTCGCCAACAGGACCGAAAGTGTCTAGCGTCAGGGGGCGTCACAATGAAACTTCTCCAAACCTTGCGAGTTTGCGCGGTGGTCATCACCACGGGGCTCGTACTTCTCGGCTCCCCTGGAGCTGCTTCGTACGGCGAGGCCAACAAGCCGATCATCCCGCCGTACTGCGACACGACGGTCGACAACCCGCATTACTCATCTGGCAATGGCGGCAACATCGTCAAGGCGCGCACTGTCTGCCATGAGAACGTGTATCAGGCGCGCGTTGGTGTGGATCTCTTCAAGTGCCCACACTCTCCGACTGGGAACAAGGACACCTGGGGCAACCAGGGCTGCGCAATCGTGAAGGTCGGATCCAACGTCTTCAACCAGCCGTTCGACGGAAGCACCTACACCACGTATGCCCCGCCCGTCGGCACCGCGGGGGCTCATGGCGCTGGCTACTACGTGGGCGTTGCGATCACGACGATCTACAATTCGGCTGGTTCGAACCAGGGGCTGAAGACGAGTTTCAGCTCGATCGTCTACCTCTCCAGTTGACGAACGGAGACAAGGCGTGCGGATGCTCGAGGGCGCTCGGAGCGTGGATCCGCGCGACACCACCTGGGAGCAGGACCAACCTGTCTTTCGGGTGAACTTCTGGCGGCCGCAGGGGCCGGCTGCGGCCGGTGCGCAGGCAGGAATGCACGCAGATGAGCTGGAGGTTCGCGGACAGGATCTCTGTACGGTCCTTGACTGGATCCACTCAAGGACCAAGGAGACGAACGAGACGTTCGCCTTGTACCTCCTGTGCGAAGCCGGAATGGAGCGTGGTCCGGGCCTTCATCTCCTTGCAGGAGCTGAAGCAGACAGGAACCACTAGGGGCCGGCGAAGCGCTCGACGGCTCGCAGCTTGTTGGCGACATCGAGCGCAGCGACCTTGTAGGCCTCGGACAGCGTCGGGTAGTTGAAGACGGTGTCGACCAGGTAGTCCACGGTGCCGCCACAGCCCATCACGGCCTGTCCGATGTGGACCAGATCCGTTGCGGCAGTGCCGAACACGTGTACGCCGAGCACCGAACGATCCTCGGTGTGCACGAGCAGCTTGAGCATGCCGTAGGGGTCCCCGACGATCTGCCCGCGGGCCAGCTCCCGGTATCGCGAGACGCCCACCTCGTAGGGCACCGAGTCCCTCGTCAGCTCCTCCTCCGTGCGGCCGACGTACGAGATCTCCGGGATGCTGTAGATGCCGATCGGCTGCAGCCCCCGCAGCTCGTTCGCCGGCTCGTCGAACGCGTGGCTCGCGGCCAGCCGGCCCTGGTCCATCGACGTCGCCGCGAGGGCCGGGAAGCCGATCACGTCACCTACCGCGTAGATGTGGTCGACCTTGGTCCGGTAGTGCTCGTCCACGCTGAGCCGGCCGCGGTAGTCCGCCTCGAGGCCGGCGGCATCCAGCCCCAGCTCGTCGGTGACCCCCTGCCGGCCGGCGGAGTACATCACCGTGTCGGCGGCGATCCGCTTGCCGGAGACCAGGGTCGTGACCGTGCCCGCCCCGCTCGTCACGACCGACGCGACCTCCTCGCCGAACCGGAACGACACGGCGTGGTCGCGCAGGTGGAACTTCAGCGACTCGACGATCTCGGGGTCGCAGAAGTCCAGCATGTTCGGGCGTTTCTCCACGACCGTGACCCGCGTCCCGAGCGCCGCGAACATCGACGCGTACTCGATGCCGATGACCCCCGCACCGACGACGACCATCGAGTCGGGGACCTTCTCCAGCTCGAGGATCCCGTCGGAGTCGAGCACCCGGTTGGCGTCGAAGGCCACCTCGGCCGGCCGGGCCGGGGTGGTGCCGGTGGCGATCACGATCTTGGCGGCGCTGATCAGGGACCGCTCACCCCGGTCCGCGCCGTCCACCTCGACCGTGTGCGGGTCGATGAAGCGGGCGGAGCCGGCCACCAGCTCGACGTGGTTGCGGAAGAGCTGCGCCCGGACGACCTCGATCTCCCGGCCGATGACGTGCTGGGTCCGGGCCAGGAGGTCCTGCACCGTGATGTCCTGCTTGACCCGGTAGCTCGCGCCGTACAGCTCGCGCATCGACGTCCCGCTGAGGTAGATCACGGCCTCGCGCAGCGTCTTGCTGGGGATCGTGCCGGTGTTGACGCACACCCCGCCGACCATGTGCCGACGCTCGACGACGCAGACGCGCTTGCCGAGCTTCGCCGCGGCGATCGCGGCCTTCTGACCGCCCGGCCCGGAGCCGATGACCAGCAGGTCGAAGTCGTACGCGGGTGCTTCCACGCCCCAGAGCCTGATCCCTGGCGCTCGGCCACGCAAGGTCCGCGAGGCTCGAGCGGTCAGGGAGTCAGGCCCGCAGGCGGGCTCGCGAGCCGGTGACCGCCGCGCCCAGCGCGACCACGGCCAGCCCGGCCCAGATCCCGGCCAGCACGTGACCGTCGTCGTGCCCGGGATGGTGCGCGACCGCGAAGACCGCCCCGGCGATGCCGATGCCGAGCACGCCGCCCAGCCCGTCGCAGAGCTGCAGGGCCGAGGACGCCCGGCCCTCCTCGCCGTCGTTGGCCAGCAGCAGCGCCAGGACCCCGGTCGCGGAGTAGGCCATGCCCATGCCCAGGCCGGCGACGAGCCAGATGCCGAGGACGGCGTACTCCGTGAACCAGGCCAGCCCCACCCCGACCAGCGTCACCATGCCGGCCGCCATGACGCAGGCGCCGGTGACCAGGATCCGGCGCTTGGCCCAGTGCAGCCACTCCCGGCCCAGCAACCACGACCCCGTCGTCCAGCCCAGCGAGGCACCGGTCAGGACCAGCCCCGCCTGCGCCGGGCTGAACCCCCGGCTGGTCACCAGCAGCAGCGGGATGAACGTCTCGCAGGCGAAGAACGACGCGGTGAGCAGTCCACGCGTGATGACGACGCTCGGCAGCCCGAGCCCGAGCCGCAGTGCGCCGTCCGGCAGCAGCGGCGGCAGGGTCAGCACGACGACGACCAGCCCGACCGCCACGACCGGGCCGCCGTACACCTGCTTGATGTTCTGGCTCCCCCACTGCACGAGCAGTGCTCCCGCGGCCACCCCCAGCCCGTACGCCGCCCGGGAACGACCGGACCGCAACGGTTTCGGCACCTCCGCCATCTCCGCAGGCTCGGCGGCAGCCGCTCGGCCGGCCCGGCCGGTCCCGAGCCCGCTCATCCCCTTGAGCAGCACGAGCCAGGCCAGGAACGCCAGGGGCGGCACGCCGAGGAACACCAGTCGCCAGGACACCGACGAGGCGACCCACCCCGCGATCGCCGGACCGATGATCGAGGGCACCACCCAGGCCGCCGACAGCCAGCTGAAGACCTGCGGGTGCCGGCTGGTCGGGTAGGAGTTGGCGACCACGACGTAGAGCGCCACGATCTGCAGGCCGGCGCCGAACCCGGCGATCCCGCGGCCGACGACCAGCAGGGCGAACGTCGTGGACACGCCGGAGAGCACGAGGCCGGCTCCGAAGACCACCAGGCCGGTCACCAGCGGGAGCTTCGGGCCGCGGGCGTCGGCCCACCCACCGGCCAGCACCGTGCCCAAGAGGCTGGTGGTCAGGAACAGCGAGAATGCCAGCGAGTACTCACGCACCCCGCCGAGGGCCGTCGCGGCGACGGGCATGGCCGTGGTGACCGCGAGCGCCTCGAAGGCGTTGAACGTGACGAGGGCGACGATGCCGACCGTCAGCGCCCGCTGGGAGCCGCCGCTCGGAGCCCGGCTCAGTGGTCTCCCTCGCCGCCGTCGCCACCGTCTCCGGGGCGTTTGCTCTGGTAGATCTCCTTGCAGACCGGGCAGACCGGGAAGCGGTCCGGGTTGCGGCTCGGCAGCCAGACCTTGCCGCACAGCGCGACGACAGGGTCGCCGGTGAGCGCGCTCTCCAGGATCTTCTCCTTGCGCACGTAGTGCGCGAACCGCTCGTGGTCGCCCGGCTCGGAGAGCTGGCGCTCCTCGACCAGCTCGCGCTCCAGCACCGCGGTCCGGGTCCGCGACGGCTCCTGTGCGGGCTGAGGCTCCGGACCACCGGGGCCGGCGGGCCCGCCCGGGCCGGCGGGGTCGGCGTAGGGGTCGATGGTGCTCATGGCCCCGAGTCTATGAGCCCCGGGCCGAGCGGCCGCTAGTTCAGCGACGGGTCCTCGGGGTACGTCGCGACCATGGCCAGGTCGCCGCCCTGGCGGCGCAGGACCGTGCGCCAGAGCTGCTCGGGCTCGTCCGTGAACGCGTCCCGGGCCTCGCCGTCCACGACGTACCAGGCGCCCTCGGCGATCTCCTCCTCGAGCTGGCCCTCGCCCCATCCGGCGTACCCGGCGAAGATCCGCAGCCCGGAGAGCTCCGCCACGACCACCTCCGGCGGCGTGTCCAGGTCGACCAGCCCGAGGGAGCCGATGATCCGGCGCACTCCCAGCGGCTCCTCGTCGTCGCCGGGCACGGCCACCAGGCCGAGGGCGGAGTCGAGCGAGACCGGGCCGCCCTGGAAGAGCACGCCCGGAGAGGTGAGGTAGGGCTGCCACGCGGGCAGCACCACGGCGACCTCGACCTCCAGCGGCCGGTTGACGACGACCCCCATGGCGCCGTCGTCGTCGTGATTGAGCATCAGCACGACGCTGCGCCGGAACGACGGGTCCTCGAGCTTGGGGGTGGCGAGCAGCAGCCGTCCCGTCAGGTCAGTGATGATGCCGCCGCTCATGGCGACATCCTCCCCTCTCCGCCGCCCCCGCGCCGGGTCGATCGGGTCGACCGGCTCGACCGGTGCCGCAGGGCCGGCAGCAGGGCCCCCACGCCGACTCCGACGAGGTCGGCCAGGGCGTCCGGCACGGACCCGTCCCGGTGGGGCAGGAAGTGCGCCTGGGCCAGCTCGCTGACCGGTGCGTGCAGGGCGCACACCAGGACCAGCCAGACCGGCGGCAGCCCGGCCCGGCGGCCGGTCCACACGACCGCGGCGAACACCGTCGCGTGGACGACCTTGTCCAGCTGGTCGATGCCGCCCTCACTGGGTGCGGTCGGCCAGTAGAGCACGGCCAGCTGCACCGCGAGGGCGACGGCGAACAGCAGCCACCGGCGATGAGCGGCCGTCACACCGTCGAGGGCTGCGGCTCGCTGCCGGCCGACACGTCGACACCGTTCGGGTCGGTCAGGCCGGCCGAGGCGGTCGCACCCGAGCGCCCCTGGGCCCTGGCCGCCGCCTGCTGGACCGCCGCTGCGACAACCTTCGTGACGTCGGGGTGGAAGACGCTCGGCACGATGTACGCGGCGTTGAGCTCCTCGTCGGAGACCACACCCGCGAGGGCCTGGGCCGCCGCCAGCAGCACCTCGTCGGGGATGGACTTCGAGCGGGCGTCGAGCAGCCCGCGGAAGATGCCGGGGAAGGCCAGCACGTTGTTGATCTGGTTGGCGAAGTCGCTGCGCCCGGTGGCCACGACCGTCGCGTGCTGCGAGGCCTCGTTGGGGTCCACCTCGGGGTCCGGGTTGGCCATCGCGAAGACGATGGCGCCGTCGGCCATCCGGGCGATGTCGTCGCCGTTGAGGATGCCGGGACCCGAGACGCCGATGAAGACGTCCGACCCGACGACGGCCTCCTTGAGCGAGCCGCTCACCCGCCGCGGGTTGGTGTTGTCGGCCAGCCAGGACAGCTCGCTGCCCGGCCGCTCCTGGATGTCCGTCCGGTCTGGGGTCACGACGCCCTTGCGGTCGCAGACCACGACATCGGTCGCACCGGCGTCCATCAGCAGCCGGAGGATGGCGGTGCCCGCGGCCCCGGCACCGGCCATGACGACCCGCACCTGGGCGATGTCCTTCCTGACGACCTTGAGGGCGTTCATCAGGGCGGCCAGCGTGACGATCGCCGTACCGTGCTGGTCGTCGTGGAAGACGGGGATGTCGAGCTCGTCCCGCAGCCGCTTCTCGACCTCGAAGCAGCGCGGCGCCGAGATGTCCTCGAGGTTGATCCCCGCGAAGCCCGGTGCGATGGCCTTGACCGCCGTCACGATCTCGTCGACGTCCTGGGTGTCGAGGCAGATCGGGAAGGCGTCGATGTCGGCGAACCGCTTGAACAGCGCGGCCTTGCCCTCCATGACCGGCATCGCAGCGAGCGGGCCGATGTTGCCGAGGCCGAGCACCGCGGAGCCGTCGGTCACGACCGCGACCGTGTTGCGCTTGATGGTCAGGCGGCGAGCGTCCTCGGGGTTCTTGGCGATCGCCAGGCAGACCCGCGCCACTCCCGGGGTGTAGATCATCGACAGGTCGTCGCGGTTGCGGATCGGCACCTTGGAGACGACCTCGAGCTTGCCGCCGAGGTGGACCAGGAACACCCGGTCGCTGACCTTGCCGATCTCGACGCCGTGAACGCCCCGCATCGCCTCGACGATCTCGTCCGCGTGGTCCGTGCTGCGGGTCATGATCGTCACGTCGACCCGGAGCCGGTCGTGGCCCGAGGCGGTGACGTCCAGACCGCTGACCAGCCCGCCGGCCCGCTCGATGACGGTCGAGAGCTCGCTGACGGCGTTGGGCCGGCCAGGGAGCTCGAGGCGGACGGTGATCGAGTTCGAAACGCTGGGGGCTGCCGTCATGACCGGGAGCCTAAACCTCCCGCGTCCGGATCAACGCGAGCCGGCCGGCCGCGGCTGACCTGCGGGTCCGACCGAGGGTCAGGCCGAGGGTCAGGCCGAGGGGTCAGACCGAGCCCCAGTCCGGACGCAGCGGGAAGGCCGCGTCGCCGCTGCCCGGAGTGTTCACCGCGAGCACCTGGTGCAGCTGGATCCGGTTGCGCTCGAAGGAGAGCCGCGACCCGGCCATGTAGAGGCCCCAGACCCGCGCCGTACCCTCGCCGACCTCGGCCACCGCTTCGTCCCAGTGCTCGGCCAGGTTGCGGCACCAGTCGCGCAGCGTCATGGCGTAGTGCTCGCGCAGGTTCTCCTCGTGCCGCACCTCGAGGCCGACGTCCTGCATGACCTTGATGATCTGGCCCGACCCGGCCAGCTCACCGTCCGGGAAGACGTAACGGTCGATGAAGCCGCCACGGGTGATCCCGTCGTGCTGGTTGTCCGGCCGGGTGATGCAGTGGTTCAGGATCCGCGCGCCGGGCCGTAGCCGCGAGCGCAGGAACGTGAAGTACGACGGGTAGTTGCGGATGCCGATGTGCTCGGTTAGGCCGATCGAGCTCACCGCGTCGAAGCCGCTCTCCTTGACGTCGCGGTAGTCCATGAAGCGGACCTCCGCCAGGTCGGCGAGGCCCTCGCGCACGATCGCGGCCTGGGCCCACTCGGCCTGCTCGCGGGAGAGGGTGACGCCGAGGGCCTTCACGCCGTAGTTCTTGGCCGCGTGGCGGACCATCCCGCCCCAGCCGCACCCGACGTCGAGCAGCCGCATGCCGGGCTCGAGGGCGAGCTTGCGCGCCACCAGGTCGTACTTGTTGGCCTGGGCCTCCTCCAGCGTGGCGTCAAGCCCGGGGAAGCACGCGCACGTGTACGTCATCGACGGCCCGAGGACCCACTCGTAGAACGTGTTCGAGACGTCGTAGTGGTGGTGGATCGCCTCGGCGTCGCGAACCTTGGAGTGCCGCAGACCGTGCAGCGTCCGCTTCCACTGGGGCAGCGCCTCCTGCGGCGGCGGCTCCGGCGGCCGCAGGGTCTTCAGCCCGACGCCGCGGACCATGGCCAGCAGCTGGCTGGGGGTCGGCCGGTGCAGCGAGAGGTTGTCCTCGAGGTGCCGCAGGAGCTCGTACGGGTCGCCGGGATGGGCCCCCGTGACGTGCAGGTCGCCCGCGACGTACGCCCGGGCCATGCCCAGCTCGCCGGGTGCCGTCATCAGGTACGACAGGCCGCGCTCGGAGCGGATGTCGAACGTGTACGGCGCGTCCGGCGGCCCGGCGCTGCTGCCGTCGTACGCGGTCACCCGCAGCTGGTCCAGGCCGCCGAGAACCGTCTCGAGCACCTGTCCTACATCCATCCGGTCCTGCGCGGCGCTCCGTGCGCCGTCCAGTCGCAAGCTCATCCGGACTCACCCTCCGTCTGTCGATCCCGGGTCAGTTAACACCTATTGCCCGCCCGCACGAAACTCGAATTCTGATCACGCTCCTCGGCGGGGGCCGAGCGCCGTCAGCGGGCGCGGACGGCCTTCGCGTAGAGGTCCAGCAACCGCGCCTGCGGGTCGTACCTGGCCTTGGCGTCGGCGTACGTCTCGCCGCCGTAGCGCGCCCAGAAGTCCTCCGGCGAGTAGTACGCGTCGGAGTAGAGCGACTTGTGGCCGCCCACGTCGTCCACCTCCTGCTCGATCAGCTTGTTCACGTCGCCGTCGGATCGCCCCGGCTCGATGGCGACCGTCGACCAGAAGCCGACGTTGACGTAGAGCTGGCCCGGCTCGAGCGGGTAGAGCGGCCAGGTCGCCTGCCCCGACGGGCTGGAGTCGTTGGGCCGCAGCTGGATCGGGCACAGCCAGACCGGCTCGATCGGCACCTCGCGGTCGAACCAGCGCAGGAAGTCGGCGGTCCGGTCGATCGGGATCTCGACGTCCTGGATCACCCGCTCGCGGGGTGGCAGGCCGCGCCGCGCGTCGATCCGGCTCATCACGTGGTGCTTGTCCTCGAACGCCACGATCTTCCAGTAGACGTTGCTGCGCAGGTACTTCTTGGGCCAGATCCGGCGCAGCCGTGGATTCTGCGCGCCGAACGCCCGCGAGCACCAGAACCAGTCGGTGTCCCACCGCCAGAGGTAGTCCTCGACGGTGAGGAAGTCGACCGAGCGGGACTGGATCGAGCGGTAGTAGATCTGCCGGCCGGTGTAGTCGCTGGTGTACGGCGCCACATCGGCCCACGAGCCGAGCGTCAGGTAGGCCTCGGTGGGCGAGAAGACGGTGCCGTCGAGGAAGTCCACGGGCCGGCCGTCGTACGCCCGCTCCGCGACGATCAGCGCGATCGCAGCCTGCACCGCGTCGAGGTCGTCGAACCTGACGTGCCGGAGCATCACGAACGGCCGGACCGGCTCGAGCGCGATCTTCACCCGCAGGGCATAGCCCAGGGTGCCGTAGCTGTTGGGGAAGACGCGGAACAGCTCCGCGTGCTCGTTGTCGGGGGTCGCAATCACGACTTCGCCTGCGCCCGTGAGGATCTCGAGCTCCAGCACCGACTCGTGAGGCAGCCCGTTGCGGAACGACGAGGACTCGATGCCGAGGCCGGTGACGGCACCCCCGAGCGTGATGGTCTTCAGCTGCGGGACGACGAGCGGCATCAGGCCGTGCGGCAGCGTGGCCTCGACGAGGTGCTCGTACGTCGTCATCGCCTGGACGTCGGCGGTGCGGGCAACCGGGTCGACCGACAGGACCTGGTCCAGGCCGGCGACGTCCAGGCCGGGCCGGGTCGCGTCCGGCCGGTTGCGGAAGAGGTTGGAGGTCCGCTTCGCGAGGCGTACCGGCTCTCCCGGCGGGATCGCGGCGTACTGCGCGAGCAGGCGCTCGGTGGCCGCGCGGTGCGCGGTCATGGGCAGGGTCTGGGCCGACAACGTCACCCACCGAGCCTAACCGCCCGTCCGACCCCCGTCAGCGACGTCGTCGGCCGCCCGGTCGGGACCGGCCGTCTCGTCCGCGTGGTCGTGACCGCGGTGCTCGGCCTCGCGCCGGCCCCAGACCAGCCAGGCCACCCGCTGCTCGGCCATGGCCTGGGCGTGCAGGGCGATCCACCAGCACAGGGCGCTGAGCGGGAGCTCCACCAGCACGGCCATCGCCAGCGCCTGCTGGGCCTCGCCGTGGGTGCCGCTGCCCACGACGTCGAACCACGCGTCCATCAGCAGCAGCGCGGCGGTGGCGGCGGCGCTCATCGACAGGAAGCGGTTGCGCCGCAACGCTGCCCACGCGGTCGCCACCAGCCCGACCAGGAGCCCGACGTCGAAGCCCACCCAGACGACGTCCTGGTGCGCGAGCACCGCTCGGGACGGCAGGGTGAACGCGAGCACCACGATCCAGGCGGCGAGCACCACGGCGAGCGCGCCGAACGCCGGGCCCGCCCACCGCGCCGTACGGCCGTCACCGGACAGGATCCGGCGGGCCACAGCGTCCGGCGGCATGGCCGAGTAGTCCGGGCGCGGCGGCGGTCTCATGCCCGGACGACCGCGCGGGCGTCGACCTCGGCCGGGGTGGCGTAGCCGGAGAGCCCCAAGGTGATGTCGAGCTCGGCCAGGAGGTTGCCCAGCGTGGCGCGCACGCCGTCCTCGCCGGCGATGGCCAGCCCGTAGATCCATGGGCGCCCGACCAGGACGGCGCGCGCGCCCAGGGCCAGCGCGATCACCACGTCGCTGCCACCGCGGATGCCGGAGTCGAAGAGCACCTCGCTGCGACCGTCCAGCGCCTCGGTCACGTCGAGCAGGTTGTCCAGGGCGGCGCGGGCACCGTCGACCTGGCGGCCGCCGTGGTTCGAGACCACCACACCGGCCACCCCGGCGTCGGCGGCGGCGTGCGCGTCGTCGGCGTGGCCGACGCCCTTCACCAGGACCGGGAGCTCGGTCTGGTGGACCAGCCACGCGACGTCCTCCCAGGACAGGCCGGGGTTCCCGAACTGCCCGACCCAGGTCAGGACCGCCGCCCGGGCCGCCTCGGGACCGGCCTCCGGAGGCTCCGCCAGCAGGGCCCGGAAGACCGGGTCGGTGAAGTAGTTCGCCAGCCCGACCCCGGTCAGAAAGGGCAGGAAGCCCTCCGCCAGGTCGCGCGGGCGCCAGGCCAGCGTGGTCGTGTCCAGGGTCACGACGACGGCCGCGTAGCCGCTCGCCTCCGCCCGGCGGACGAGGGAGAGGGCCAGCTCCCGCGAGCGGGGCCAGTAGAGCTGGAACCACCGCGGCCCGGTACCGGCGGCCGCCGAGGCGTCCGCCACGGCCTCCAGCGGGACCGAGGTGAGGGTGGACACGACCATCCCGACTCCGAGCGACGAGGCCGCCCGCGCGACTGCCGTCTCGCCGTCCGGGTGCACGATCGTCAGGCCGCCGACCGGGGCCGTGAGGACGGGCGCAGAGAGCGTGCCGCCCAGCAGCTCCGTGGTCAGGTCGCGCTCGAGGACCTCGCGGAGCATGCGCGGCTGGATCCGCCACCGCTCGAAGGCCGCCAGGTTCGCGCGGGCCGTGCTCTCCCGGCCGGCCGAGCCCGCGACGTAGCCGAAGGCCTTGGTGCTCATCACCTCTCGGGCCCGGGCCTCGAGCGCGTCGGCGGTGACGGGGAGCTCGGGGACCGACCCCTCCAGGCCACGCAGGTAGATCTGGTTCTGCAGATCCCCGAACCGGCCCACCTGCGCAGGGTATCCAGCCGGCCTGGGCGCGCCACCCGGCTCAGCCGTCGGTACGCCGCCGGGACAGGAGCTCCGGCAGGTCGGCCAGCGGGCCGAGATGGGCCAGCTTCTCGGGGTTGATGACCGAGCGGACCGTCTGCACCACGCCGTCGACGACGTCGAAGCTGAAGACATTGGTGAGCCGGCCCTTGTCGTCGGTGAAGACCGCGCCCGGCTGCCCGTTGACCTCCGCCGACCGGACCGACACCCCGACCAGCCGGATCTGCTCGCCCAGGCCGGCCAGTAGGCGGACGACCTTGTCCCGGCCGACGATGGGGCGCGTCCAGGACGGCCCGACGCCCCCGCCGTCGCCGTAGACCACGACGTCCTCGGCGAGCAGGGAGACCAGCCCGTCGATGTCGCCGCCGCGCATCGCGTCCAGCAGCCGGGCACCAAGCTCCTCGCGCTCGGCCTGCGAGGCGTCGAAGCGCGGCCTGTGGTCGGCGACGTGCCGCCGGGCCCGGACGGCGACCTGGCGGCAGTTGTCCGGTGAGCGCTCGACGATCTCGGCCACCTCGGCGTACTCGTAGCCGAAGACGTCGTGCAGCAGGAAGACCGCCCGCTCCACCGGCGTGAGCCGTTCGAGCACGAGGAGGAAGGCCATGGACAGCGAATCTGCCTGCTGCGCTTGGTCTTCGGGCGTCATCTGCACCTCGTCGGTGAGCAGCGGCTCGGGTAGCCACTCACCGACGTAGGACTCGCGCCTCACCCGGGCCGAGCGCAGGTGGTCGATGCTCAGCCGGGTGGTCACCGCCGACAGGAAGGCCTTGGGCGCGTCGATCTGGGTGCCCTGGGCGGCGGCCCGGTGGTAGCGCAGGAACGCCTCCTGCACGACGTCCTCGGCATCGCTGACGCTGGACAGCATGCGGTAGGCGATGGAGAACATCAGGGGTCGCAGGGCGGTGAACACCTGAGCCTCGGGTGTTGTCGCACCGGGCCGCCCGGTCATGACCGCGCGCTCATGCCAGGCCCCGACGGAAGCCCTCGCGCCAGCTCGGCCACAGCGGCGTCCAGTCGAGCTCGCGCCGCGCCTTGGCGTTGGAGCTGCCGCGGACCCGCGTCAACATCGAGACGGCCACGTCGCCGCCGGCGAGGCGGGCGAGCCAGACCGGGGCCCGGCGCGGCGGCTTGGCCCCGATCGCCTCCGCGAACACCGGCAGCCACTCAGCGACCGTCGCGGGCTCGTCGTCGACGACGTTGTAGACCCCGCTGCCGCCGTGGTCGAGGGCCCTGACGGCGGCGGCCGCAGCGTCGTCGATGTGGGTCCACGACCAGACCCCTCCGGACGTCCCGGCCAGCGGCATCTTGCGGGCGCGCACGGTCTCAACCATGGGGCCCGAGGCGCCGGGGCCGTAGAGCATGCCGTAGCGCAGCACGACGCCGTCCAGGCCCTCCGCCGACGGGACGACGCGTTCGATGTGCTCGATGCCCTTGAGCGTCTGTCGTTGCGCCGCAGGCGGGTTCGGGTCCAACGGGTCGTCCTCGGTCTTGACCGCCGTACCCACCCGGCTGTTCGGCCAGCCGGTGAAGCTCTGCACGATGATTCGCTTGGCGCCGGCCGCGGTGGCGGCGCCCACCAGGATGTCCGTGCCGGTGGTCCGGAGCCGGGTGGTCTCCGCGAACTCGCGGTCGAAGTGCCGCAGGCTGGTGGCGCCGGCCAGCGCCGACATCTGGTGCATCACCACGTCCGGCTCGGCCATCGCGACGGCCTCACCCATCGCCACCGCGTCCAGGCCGTCAACGACGACCGGGTCGGCGCCCAGGCCGCGCAGCAGGTCGGCCTTCGCCGGGGTCCTGGTCGTCGCGACCACGTGGTGGCCCTCCGCGACCAGCATCGGCACCAGCCGCCGCCCGACGGCTCCCGTCGCACCGGCAACGAAAACTCGCATGATCGATCTTCTCCCTCGTCTGTCGTTCCTCGCTCGGGTGTTGCTCTGACACCCCTACGACGAGACAGGCGGCCCCGCTGTGACAGTGGCCGGGCTCAGCGCCAGTGGTCGAGCGGCAGCGGGCCCCGGCTGATGACCGTCCGGATGGCGAAGTTGCTGCGGGCGTCGACGATCGTCGGGATGGTCAGGACGTCCTCGAGCAGCAGCCGCTCGTAGCCCGCGAGGTCCGGCACCACGGCCTCGACCAGGAAGTCGGCCGCTCCGGAGATGACGTGCGCGCTCACCACGGCCGGGATCGCCTTGAGCGCGGCCTCGACCCGCAGCCAGTTGTCGTGGGAGTGGCTCTCCACGCGCAGCTCCAGGAAGACCGTGAGGCCGAGCCCGGCCTTGGCCCGATCGACCTCGGCGCGGTAGCCCGAGATGATCCCGTCGGCCTCGAGCGCCTTGACCCGCCGGAGGCACGCGGACGGCGAGAGCGAGACCTCCTCGGCCAGGTCGACGTTGGCCAGGCGGCCGTCCCGCTGCAGCGCCTTGACGATGGCACGATCGACGCGGTCAACCTCACGAGGCGGCATGTTCTGCATCTTACGGCCGATCTAGCCGCATGATGTTGCACCACCAGCCCTCAGGGGGGTGAACTATGCCACCGCGTGCGCCGCGTTTCCGGGCACGCTGACAGGCATGAGCACCGCACCCGCGACCAGCCTCCACCGCCCCTCCCTGTCGACCGCCGGAGGGGCTGCGCTGTACATCGGCGCGCTGCTCGGACCGGGTCTGCTCCTGCTCCCGGGGCTGGCCGCCCGGCAGGCCGGGCCGGCGTCGATCCTGGCCTGGGCCGGGCTGCTCGGCCTCTCCGCGCTGCTCGCCGTCGTCTTCACCGCCCTGGGCACCCGGCTCCCGTCGGCCGGAGGTGTCGCGGCGTACGCGGCGGCCGGTCTGGGTCGCCGGGCGGGGACGGCGGTCGGCTGGTGCTTCCTGGCCGGTGTCGTCGCCGGGGCGCCGGTGGTCTGCCTGGTCGGGGCCAGCTACGTGACCACCCTGACCGGCGGCGGGCGGCTCTCGCGGGCAGGCGTGGCTGTCGGGCTGCTGGTGCTGGTCCTGCTGCTGGCGCTCGGCGGCGTCCGGGTCGGTGTCGCCGCGCAGCTGGGCCTGGTCGCGGTGCTGGTGGCCGTCGTCGTGGTGGCCGTCGGCGGGTCGGCCTCGCATGCCCGGGTGGAGAGCTGGACGCCGTTCGCGCCGCACGGCTGGGGTGCGATAGGGACGGCCGCGTCCACGCTCATGCTGTCGTTCGTCGGCTGGGAGGCGGTGGCGCCACTGACGGCCCGCTTCGCCGACCCGCGCCGGCAGCTCCCGCGGGTCATCCTGATCGCCTTCGCGGTCACCGCTCTGATCTACCTCACCCTGGCCGCCGCGACGATCTCGGTGCTCGGGCCGGATGCCGGCACCGATGTGCCGCTCGCGCGGCTGTTGGCGATCGGTCTGGGCCCGGCCGGACCGGCCGTCGCGGCGGTGGCCGCGGTCGTCCTGACCCTGGGCTCGACCAACGCCTACCTCTCCGGAGCGGCGGCCATGGCCGGCGACCTCTCCCGCGGGCGAGCGGGGCGAGCAGGGGCGCGGCGCCTGCTGGTCACCATCGGCCTGATCGGTGTCGCGGTGATCGGTCTCTACGCCACGGGAGTGGCGAGCACCGGTGTCCTGGTGGCGATCCCGACGTCGCTCTTCATCGCGGTGTACGTCGGGAGCATGCTCTCCGCTGTGGTCGTCCTGCGCGGCCCGGCCCGGGTCGCGGCGGTCCCGGCAGCCGCTGCGGTGGTCGTGGTCCTCGGCTTCTGCGGGTGGATGCTGCTGCTGCCGGTCTCGGTCGCGCTCGTGGCCGCCGCGGCTGACCGGCTGGGAGCAGTGGGGGCGCGGACGGGCGGGTGGGCGAGCGCCGGTCCGGCTCAGCCCAGGGGGCCGAGGGCGCTGCGTACCGACTCGGGGTCCGCACAGCCGACGATGACCTCGTCGTACTGCTGACCCTCCAGCCGCACCCGCAGCCCGCGGGGCGTGTCGTGGTGGACGACGGCGAAGGTGTGCCCCCCGGCCCCGCCGAGGAAGGTGCCGACCGCGAACCGACCGGGCCAGCGCGCGCCGGGGAACTTCAGCCCGTGCACCTCGTGGATCACGTCGTCCAGGACCTCGACGCCGCGCACCGCCGACATCGGCACCCGCACGTCACCGTGGACCGACTCGGCCCGCTCGATCGCACTCAGGGTCAGCACCAGGTCGTTGCCGTCCCGCTCCAGGTCTGCCATCGCGTGGTCCCTTCCACCGTCAGTCTGGCTGGAGCTCGGGGGCCTGTCCTGCGCGGATCGCCTCGAGGCGGTCGACCAGGTCGACCGGGTGGCTGAGGGCGATCAGGTGGCCGCCGGGCAGCACGTCCGCGGCGATGCCGAGACGGTCCTGCGCGACCCGCTGCTGGAAGGCGGCCGGGAAGAGCCGGTCGTCGGCGCCGGCGATGACGCGGGTCGGGACGTCGGGCCACGCGTCCAGCGTCCAGACGCTGCTGAACACCGTCTCCACCTCGTCGCGGCTGGTCGCGAAGACCTGCTCGGCGATGTCCGGAGGCACATCGTGGGTGAAGTAGGTCGCCAGGTCGAGCTCCGCGTCCGGGTCCCGGCCGGCCTGGATGTCGTTGTCCCGCCTGGCTTCCGACGCCTGGGTGCTGTCACCCCAGTCGTTCACGGTCTCGCCCGGGCTGGGCACCATCCCGTTGACGAGGACCAGGAGGGAGGCCGGCAGGCGCGCGGCCGCGAGCGACGCGGTGAACGCCCCGAGGGACTGGCCGACGATGACCAGGTCTCGGCCGCCCTCGCCCGCACCGGCCGCCCGGGCCCGCTCGACCACCAGGTCGGTGTACTCCGCCAGGCCCGCGGCCTCGTCGTCGCCCGGGAGGTCCACGGCGAGGGCGCCGATGCCGCGCCGCGCGAGCTCGGCCACGACCAGATCCCAGTACGCCGCGACGCCGCCGGCACCTGGCACGAACAGGTACGTCACCGCCGTCATGATCGTCCAGCCTAGGCCGAGGCCTCCGGCACCGGCCGACCTGTCAGCCCCTCCGGGCCTCCTACCCCCCGGACGCCCTGACAAGTCGGCGGGAGGCAGCGAAACGACCCTGCGGCGGTGCGCGCAGGGTCGTTCGCGTTCGGTGGAGGTGGCGGGAATCGAACCCGCGTCCGTCGGTGAGGAGCCAGGACTTCTCCGGGCGCAGCCTGCTGTGGTGTTTCTCAGCCTCAGCGATCACGCAAGCAAGTCGCTGCCAGGCTCAGTCACGTAAGTGTTCCCCCGGGCCCCGTGACATGGACCGAGAGCAGTGGCTTCCTAGCTGATGCCAGCTACCGGGCCGGAAGCACTCCCGGGCTGACAGACTTCAACTCTGCTTAGGCAGCGAGAGCGAAGTCGGTGCGAGTGTTATCGGCACCTATTGGTTTGCACGGGTCGTTAACGAGATAACCGTGCGTCCTCGGCCCGCTTCTCCTGGGACGACGACCGACGTCGAAACCGTTCACCCCCTGTTGAGTTGTGAGGCCAGCCTACCCGTCAGCGCACTCCCCCGGCTCCGGCATTCCCGCAGCTCACCAGGAGCCGCCGCCACCGCCTCCGCCACCGCCGCCGGAGAAGCCGCCCCCGCCGGAGAAGCCGCTCGACCCGGACGACGACGGCGTGGAGACCAGCGCCCCGGACGCCACCGTCGAGAACGAGTCCATGGCCGAGCCGAAGCCGCCGAAGTTGAACGCGCTCGCGCCCCAGTACCCGACGTACCAGTTCGGTACGCCGACGTTGACGCCCGAGGCCGCGAGCTGCGCGAAGATGCCGGCCCACCGCTCCGCGACGCCGAACACGATGGCGTAGGGCAGGTACCGGCTGAAGATGTCCTGCCCCTCCTCGAACTTGATCTGGCCGGCCTCGGCCGTCTCGAGGTACTTGCGGAAGCCGTTGGCCTGGGCCAGCGCGGCCGACCCGGAGGCGGTCCGCGCCGGCATCCGCTTGGCCACCCACCGCGCGATCAGCCCGCCGAGCAGCAGCCCGAAGCCCGGCACCACGAAGTTCGGGCTGTGCCGGCTGAAGCCGAACCACGTGACGGCCACGCCGAGGATGATCGCGCCCAGGCCGAGCCAGCCCCACTGGCTGCGCACGGTCTGCGGGTTGCCGCGGAACCAGCCCCGCGCCGTCACGTCGTCGTAGAGCCGGTTCTGCGTCGCCTTGAGGTCCGAGGCGAACGTGTTCTTCAGCTCCGACAGCAGGATCTCGTTGCGGCCCTTGAAGATCGCCTGCATCAGGGACATCTCGTACGGCAGCAGCTGGTCGGTCGGCGCGGGCAGGACCACCTGGAGGTTCCAGTCCTGCTTGCCGAAGTGGCCTTCCTTCGGGATCTCGATGATCTTCAGGAAGCCGCGCACAGCCAGGTCGACGATGGTCGCCGTCACGTCGACGACGTTGGCCTCCTCGTCGATCAGCGTTCCGAGCTGGCCGACCCGCATGCCCTCCGGCGGCGCGAACTGCACCGCCACCTCCTGGTGCCGCAGCCCGACCTTCTGCGTACCGCCCGGCTCACCGGACAGCGGCATCAGGCCCGGCGTCAGGCCGACGTACTGCTCGTCCCGGCCGCGGGTCCAGACCAGCCAGGTCATCAGCCCGCCGACGAGCAGGATCGCCAGCCCCGAGATGCCGACCGAGTACGGCGAGACGTCCAGGATCCGGGCGATGCCGGTGTGCTGCAGGATCGGCTTGGCGTCCGAGAACGTGCCCAGGGGGAACGACAGCAGCACCGTCATGCCCTCGCCCGGCTGGAGCGTGTCGGTGGAGAAGGTCGAGCGCGCGCCGGCCGTCCCGGTGCAGGTCTGGGTGCTGCCGTATCCGCCGCGGTAGCAGACGACCCTCGTCGCGGCGGCCGGCCCCTGGACGGTGACGCTGGCCTGGTCGATCGGCACCTCCCACTCGGCGCCGGTGATGTTCCAGTAGAGCTCCTGGTGGTCCTTGAAGCCGTTGGGCGCGCCCTTGACCGTGTAGCTCAGGACGTAGGTCTGGGTGCCGCTCACGGTCCGGTCCGCGTCGCCGAGCCGGATCTCGGTGAGGTTGCCGTCGGTCGAGACGTTGACCGCGGCCGGGGCGCCGGTGGGACTGCTGGCCTTGACGTCGGAGACCGGGTAGACCCGCACCTTGCTCGTGTTGCCCGGGCCGTACGACGAGTCGGACTGGCCGGCCGTCGACGACGGGTCGTAGGCGAACTTCGTCCGCAGCTCGCGGTAGATGCCGTGGTGGGCCGAGCCGGCGAAGACGTAGGTGATCGTCTCCGTCACGTGCATCGTGCCGTCCTTGTCGAGGTTCACGACCGCGGCGTACGACGGGATCGACTCGCCCTCGTCGGCCTGGGCCACGCCGGCCGGGACGAGCACGAGGGCCACGGCACCGAGGACGACAGCCGCGGCCGCGGCGAGGCGAGCCCGCATCACATCTCCCGCCGCTGGCCGACGGCCCGGTCGGCCTCGCGCTTGTCCTGCCGCTCGCGCAGCGCCTGCCGCTTGTCGTAGCTGCGCTTGCCTCGCGCCACCGCGATCTCCACCTTGGCCCGCCCGTCCTTGAAGTAGAGCGCGAGCGGGACGAGGGTCTCGCCGGTCTCGCGGGTGTCGTTGGCGATCTTGACGATCTCGTCCTTGTGCAGCAACAGCTTCCGGCGCCGGCGGGGCTCGTGGTTGGTCCAGGTGCCCTCGGTGTACTCCGGGATGTGGACGTTCTCCAGCCAGACCTCGCCCCCGCGGACGGTCGCGAAACCGTCCACCAGCGACGCCCGCCCGGCGCGCAGCGACTTCACCTCGGTGCCCGTCAGCACCATGCCGGCCTCGTAGACGTCGTCGATGTGGTAGTCGTGGCGCGCCTTGCGGTTGCTGGCGACGAGCTTGCGGCCCTGCTCCTTGGACACGTCTCGACCTCCCTCTTCTCGACCCCGAACGGTACCTGCCCCGGGGCGGGCCGAGGGTTCAGAGCCAGCGGGTGGGGTTGACCGGCACGCCGTTGACGCGGGTCTCGAAGTGCAGGTGGCAGCCGGTGGAGAGCCCGGTGGTGCCGGAGTAGCCGATCAGCTGGCCCCGCGCGACGTGGCCGCCGCGCTTCACGATCCGGCTCAGATGGTTGTACGTCGTGGCCAGGTCCTTGCCGTTGACCCGGCCGTGGTCGACGACGATCCGGTTGCCGTAGCCGCCCGCCCAGCCGGCCGAGATGACCCGGCCCGCCGCCGCCGCGTGGACCGGCGTGCCGCAGGGGATGGCCCAGTCCTGGCCGGTGTGCATCCGCCAGATGTGCAGGATCGGGTGGAACCTCAGGCCGAAGGGAGACGAGAGCGGCCCGCGCGCCGGGTAGGACAGGTAGCCGCCGGCCCGGCGGTAGACGCCGCCGTGCAGCTTGGCCGCCCGCTTGGCCAGGATCTTGGCCAGCCGGTTGGACTCCGAGGTCAGCGCGGCCAGCCGGGTCCGCTCGGCCTTCTCCTGGGCCGAGACGGTGGCCACCTCGGCTGCGCTGCTGCGCGGCGAGCGCGTCGAGGCTGGCCTTGGCTGCACTGGCCTGCTGCTCCAGAACCGTTGCCTGCGCGAGGTTCTCGGCCGCCTGGGTCCGGACGACGGCCACCTGGTCGCGGGCCGCGGTGAGTCTCGCGGTCTTGGCGGCCTCCTCGGCCCGCTGGACCCCGAGCTGGCGCAGGGCGTCGTTCTGGATCCGGGAGGCCGTGTCCGCGAGCGCCATGCCGGTCGCGAAGTCGTCCGGGCTCTTGGCCTGAAGGGCCACCGTCAGGGTCGTCATGTTGCTGCCCTGGTAGACCCGCCGGGCCAGCGCCCCGATCACGTTGGTGGCCTGGACGGCCTCGTCGCTTCGTCGACGCGAGGTCCTCGGCCGCCGTGTCCTCGGCCGCCTGCGCGACGGCGAGGGCCTGGGCCACCTCGACGTCGCGGGCCCGGGCGGCGGCGAGCGCGGTCTCGGCGGAGCCGAGGTCCAGCTGCGCGGCCGCGACCTTCGCCTGGGTCGCCTTGCAGCTCCCGGTAGGCCGCGGTCAGCGCGGTGCCGATGTCCTCGAGGTCGTCCTTGACCGCCGCCCGACTGCTTGTCCACGGCCTGCTTCTTGGCCTTGGTCGGGTCGGCGCCGGCCGTCGCCGCCGGGATGGCGACCACGAGGCTGGCCGAGAGCAGGAAGGCGAGCGCCGCAGTCCGGCGCGATCGAACACTCACGTCACTTTGTTACCACGGGTAACACCAGCAACACGGTCAGGCGCGCCGCGCCGGCCGCGGAAGCCGCCCGGACGAGCACCCCGGAGCTAGACGCGCAGGTAGAAGCGCAAGGTGGTGGCCGACACGAGCGCGGCCAGGACGATGCCGCCCAGCACGATGGCCGGGGAGATCGCGAAGACGTCGCCCACGCCGATCCAGTTGGTGAACGTCACCGATGTCGCCAGCCGGTGCCGGACCAGGAACTGGACGAAGGCCCAGAGCACCCCGACCGCAGCCAGCCCGCCGATGAAGGTCGCGATCACCGTCTCCAGGACGAAGGGCAGCTGGATGGTGAAGTTCGAGGCGCCGACCAGCCGCATGATGCCGGTCTCCCGCCGTCGGCTGAACGCCGAGAGCCGGATCATGATCACGTTGAGCAGGACGAAGACGATCACCATGATCACCGCCACGACGACGGTGAACCACGAGACGGTGCTGATGGCGTTGAACAGCGGCTTGAGCAGGGCTCGCTGGTCCTGCACCAGCTCGACCCCCGGAGCGCCCTGGAACGAGCTGGCGATGACGTCGAACTTCTTCGGGTCGGACAGCTTGACCCGGAAGCTCTCCGGCATCTGGTCGGGCTTGACGCCCTTGAGGATCGCCGAGCCCTTGAACTGCTGGGTGAAGCGGTCGAACGCCTGCTGCTTGGACTCGAAGTAGACCTTCTCCACCAACGGCTTCAGCGAGGTCGAGCTGCTGCTGGATCTGGTCCTTCTGGGCCTGGGTCACCTCACCGGCGGAGCAGCTCGCGACGGTGCTGACCGACCCGCACAGGAAGATCCAGACCTCGACCTTGTCGTACCAGTAGTCCTTGCTCTGGTTGACCTGGATGCTGGAGCAGCCAGCCGAAGCCGACGAAGACCAGGGTCAGTGCGGCGACCAGGACGATCGACACCACCATCGACATGTTCCGGCGCAGGCCGATGACGATCTCGCTCAGGATGAACTGCAGGCGCATGGGTTCCTCTGTGTCGCAGTCGGTTCGTCAAGAAGTGCCGGCGCTCAGCGCTCGGACCCGTAGACGCCGCGGGTCTGGTCGCGGACCAGCTTGCCGTCCTGGAGCTCGATCACTCGCTTGCGCATCTGGTCGACGATCTCGTCGTCGTGGGTGGCCATCACGATCGTCGTACCGGTGCGGTTGATCCGGTCCAGCAGCCTCATGATGCCCAGGCTGGTCGTGGGGTCGAGGTTGCCGGTCGGCTCGTCGGCCAGCAGGATCGCCGGCCGGTTGACGAACGCCCGGGCGATCGCGACGCGCTGCTGCTCACCGCCGGAGAGCTCGTGCGGGTAGCGCTTCTCCTTGCCGCCCAGGCCGACCAGGTCGAGCGTCTCCGGCACCACCTTGGCGATGGTGTGCCGCGGCCTGCCGATGACGGCGAGGGAGAACGCGACGTTCTCGACCACCGTGCTGTCCGGCAGCAGCCGGAAGTCCTGGAAGACCGTGCCGATCTGGCGCCGGTGGGCCGGCACCTTGCGGTACGGCAGGCGGCCGAGGTCCTTGCCCGCGACCAGCACCGAGCCGGAGGTCACCGGCTCCTCCGAGCACCAGCCGCAGCATCGTCGACTTGCCCGAGCCGGACGCGCCGACGATGAACAGGAACTCGCCGCGCTCGACGTTCATGCTGACGGCCTCGAGCGCCGGGCGGTGCCCGCTCGCGTAGACCTTGGTGACGTTCTCGAACCGGATCATGCCGGGCTGTGCCTCGCAGTACTGGGTGCCGGATGGTGTTTCGGTCACGCAGCGTTGCTGCTCGGACCTCCACAGCGAGTGTACGTCGGGCACTCGAGGTCACCCGGGAGCGCGCGCGCCTCGGCGTTGCGCCCGTTCCGTGTTGCTGAACCCGCCGGACGCAGGGAGCGTGGCCGGTGACCGCGCAGTCGGCCCGGTCGAGCAGGAGGCAGACGTGACGTTCTTCGTGGTCCTCGCGCTGGTGGTGCTGGCCGGGCTCGCGTTGCTGGCGGCAGCCTTCGGCTCCTGGGGCCTGTGGCTGCTGGCCGCCGTCCTCGTGCTGGTCGCCGCCCTGGGGGTCTACGACCTGCTCCAGCGCAAGCACTCGGTGCTGCGCAACTACCCGGTGCTCGGCCACCTGCGCTACCTGCTGGAGAAGCTCCGTCCCGAGCTGCAGCAGTACTTCATCGAGCGGGACTGGGACGGCAAGCCCTACGACCGTGACACCCGCTCGGTGATCTACGAGCGGGCCAAGGGCATCCACGGCGAGAAGGCCTTCGGCACCGAGCTCAACGTCGAGGAGGTGGGCTACGAGTACCTCGTCCACTCGACCGCCCCGCTCGACCCGCCGGCCCAGCCGCATCGCGTCCGGATCGGCGGCCCGGACTGCACGCAGCCCTACGACATGGCCCTGCTCAACGTGTCGGCGATGAGCTTCGGGGCGCTGAGCGGCAACGCGCTGGAGGCGCTCAACCGGGGCGCTGCGGCCGGGAACTTCGCCCACGACACCGGCGAGGGCGGCCTCACCAAGTACCACCTCTCCGGCGGGGGCGACATCGTGTGGGAGGTCGGCAGCGGCTACTTCGGGACCCGCACCCGCGACGGGGACTTCGACCCGGAGCAGTTCCGGGACAAGGCCGCCCACGACCAGGTCAAGTGCGTCTCGCTGAAGCTCAGCCAGGGAGCCAAGCCGGGGATCGGCGGTGTCCTGCCCGGCGCGAAGGTCACCCAGGAGATCGCCGAGGCCCGCGGGGTCCCGAAGGGCGAGAAGTGCGTGAGCCCGGCCTCGCACCGGGTGTTCCACACGCCCGCGCCAGCTGGTCCTCTTCATCGCCCGGATGCGCGAGCTGGCCGGCGGCAAGCCGCCGGGCTTCAAGCTCTGCGTCGGCTCCCGGCGCGAGCTGCTGGCGATCTGCAAGGCGATGGTCGAGGAGGACGTGACGCCGGACTTCATCGTCGTCGACGGCTCCGAGGGCGGCACCGGGGCCGCGCCGCTGGAGTTCGAGGACCACGTGGGACGTGCCGCTGACCGACGGCCTGATCACGCTGCACAACGCGCTGGTCGGGGCCGGCGTCCGCGGACCGGGATCCGGATCGGCGCGAGCGGCAAGGTCACGCACCGGCGTCGACATCGTCAAGCGATCGCTCAGGGCGCGGACTACACCAACGCGGCCCGGGCGATGATGATGGCCGTCGGCTGCATCCAGGCCCAGCGCTGCCACACCAACACCTGCCCGGTGGGTGTCACGACCCAGGACGCGCGACGACAGCGGGCGCTCGACGTGCCGGACAAGAGCCGAGCGGGTCCACCAGTACCAAGCGGCAACTGTTGCCGAGGCACAACAGATCATCGGGTCGATGGGGCTGGGCAGCCCGCACGAGCTCGACCCGTCGATGGTCCGCCGCCGGGTCAGCGACTCGGCCACCGTGAGCTACGCGCGAGCTGTTCGAGTGGCTCGAGCCCGGCCAGCTCTGCTCCGACCCGCCGCCGTCCTGGCGGGCCGACTGGGAGAGCGCCGACCCCGACGTGTTCCGCCCATGACCACTGCCTCTAGGAGGGCCACCGCATGACCACCATCGCCGAGCAGATCGTCACGACCCTCGCCGACCTCGGGGTCAAGCAGGTCTGGGGTGTCGTCGGTGACGCGCTCAACCCGGTCACCGACGCGATCCGGCGCGAGGAGCGGCTGGAGTGGATCGGCACCCGGCACGAGGAGGCCGCGGCCTTCGCCGCGAGCGCCCAGGCCCAGCTGACCGGGACCCTCGGGGTGTGCATGGGCACCGTCGGCCCGGGCTCGATCCACCTCCTCAACGGGCTCTACGACGCCAAGAAGTCGCGCGCGCCCGTCCTGGCGATCTGCGGGCAGGTGCCGCTGGCCGAGCTGGGCAGCGACTACTTCCAGGAGGTCGACAACGACCTGCTCTTCCGCGACGTCGCCGACTTCACCCAGACCATCACGGCGGCGACGCAGATGCCCCGCCTGCTGACCCAGGCCGTGCGCGCGGCGTACGCCGGGCCCGGCGTGAGCGTCCTGACCCTGCCCGGTGACGTGGGCTCGCTCGACGCACCGGCCGGTCTGGCCGCCATCGCGCTCGCGCCCGAGCGGCCGGTGCTGGTGCCCGACACCGGCCAGCCTCGACCGGGCCGTCGAGCTGGTCGACGGCGCCGAGCGGGTCACCCTGCTGGTGGGCTCGGGCGCCCGCGACGCCCGCGCGGAGGTGCTGGCCCTGGCCGAGCGGCTGAGCGCTCCGATGGTGCTGACCCTCAAGGCCAAGGAGGGCCTCGAGCACGACAACGAGTTCCAGATCGGCCAGAGCGGCCTGATCGGCAACCCGGCCACCAAGCGGGCCTTCGACCGGGCCGACCTGCTGCTGATGGTGGGCACCGACTTCCCCTACCCGGAGTGGCTGCCGGCCGGGACGACCACGGTGCAGCTCGACTCGCGCGCGGAGAACATCGGCCGCCGTACGCCGGTCGACCTGGCCCTCGTCGGGGACGCGGCCGCGACCCTGCGCGCTGCTGACGCCGAGGCTGGCCGCCAAGCCCGACCGCGCGCACCTGCGAGGACGCGAGCGGGACGCTACGACAGCTGGCAGGAGCGGCAGCGGGCCCTGGTCGACCCGGACCACGACGAGAGCCTGGTCGGCCGGATCCGGGCCCGGTTCGACAACCCGGACGAGCGGATCCGCCCGGAGGCGCTGGCCGCCGCCGTCGACGAGGTCGCCGCGGCCGACGCGATCTTCACCACCGACACGGGGATGTCGACGGTCTGGCTCTCCCGGTTCGTCCGGATGCTGCCCGGCCGGGCGATGGTCGGCTCGTTCAACCTCGGCTCGATGGCCAACGCGATGCCGCACGCCCTGGGTGCGCAGGCCCTGGACCGCGAGCGTCAGGTCGTCGCGTTCTGCGGCGACGGCGGCCTGACGATGCTCCTGGGCGACCTGCTCACCGCCGTGAACTACCGGCTGCCGGTGAAGTTCGTCGTCTTCGACAACGGCCGGCTCGGCATGGTCAAGCTGGAGCAGGAGCAGGGCGGCCTGCCGGAGTTCGGCACCGAGCTGGCACAACCCGGACCTCGCCGCCGTCGCGAACTGCCTTGGGGCTGCACGGGATCCGGGTCACGGACCCGGACGACCTCGAGGACGCCGTACGCCGCGGCGTTCGCCACGCCGGGCCCGGTGCTGCTCGACGTCGTGACCAACCCGGACGAGGTGTCGCTCCCGCCGCACACGACGGCGTCGCGACGCCTGGGGCTTCGCCATCGCCAAGATGAAGGAGGGCCTGGTCAGTCGCGGCGACTAGCCGAACGCGGCGGCGGCTATTCGCTCGCGCTCCTGGGTGCGCCGCCAGCGGATGCCGGCCTCGAGGAAGCCGTCGATGTCGCCGTCGAAGACGGCCGTGGGTGTTGCCGACCTCGTACTCGGTCCGCAGGTCCTTGACCATCTGGTAGGGGTGCAGGACGTAGGAGCGCATCTGGTCGCCCCAGCTGGCCTTGACGTCCCCGGCCATCGCCTTCTTCGTCGGCGGCCTCCTCCTCCTGGCGGACCAGCAGCAGCCGGGCCTGCATGACCTTGAGCGCGGCGGCGCGGTTCTGGATCTGCGACTTCTCGTTCTGCATCGACACGACGATGCCGGTGGGGATGTGCGTCATCCGGACCGCGGAGTCGGTGGTGTTGACGCTCTGCCCACCCGGGCCGGAGGAGCGGAAGACGTCGACCTTGAGCTCGTTCTCCGGGATGTCGACGTGGTCGGTCTGCTCGACCAGCGGGCAGCACCTCGACGGCGGCGAAGCTGGTCTGCCGGCGGCCCTGGTTGTCGAACGGCGAGATCCGCACCAGGCGGTGGGTGCCGGCCTCGACCGAGAGCGTCGCCGAACGCGTACGGCGCGTCGATCTCGAAGGTCGCCGACTTCAGGCCGGCCTCCTCGGCGTACGACGTGTCCATCACCGTCGTGGGGTAGCCGTGCCGCTCGGCCCAGCGCAGGTACATCCGCATCAGCATCTCGGCGAAGTCGGCCGCGTCGACGCCGCCGGCCCCGGACCGGATGGTGATCACGGCCTCGCGGGCGTCGAACTCGCCGTTGAGCAGCGTGCGCACCTCGAGCTCGCCGACGGTCCTGGTCAGCGCGGCGAGCTCGCGCTCGGCCTCGACGAGGGTCTGCGCGTCGTCCTCGGCCTCACCCAGCTCGACCATGATCTCGAGGTCGTCCATGCGGGAGATGACGCCGGTGATCCGGTCGAGCTCGGCCTGCTTGTGCGAGAGCCTGCTGGTCACCTGCTGAGCCGCGTCCGGGTCGTCCCACAGGTCAGGGGCGGAGGACTGCTGCTCGAGCTCGGCGATCTCGGCCCGGAGCCGCTCCAGGTCGGTCACCTGCTGGATGGACTCGACGGTCGCGCGCAGCGCCTTGATCTCACCGGGGAAGTCGACGGCCACGACAGGTCAGCCTAGTCGCCCGCAGGGCTCCCACCTCATGCGTGCCCGGGGAACGACGGGTCCGCCGGGGGGTGGCAGGTGTCGGTCGTGCGACCCTCCGGGCCGCAGAGCTCGAGCGCCCAGGGGATGCGGGCGGGTGGCGAACGCGATGACCCTCAACCCGGCGTTGCCCCTCACGGGGGCGACCTTCGTGACCACCACCCGCCGCGGACCTGCGGGAGCAGGCGTGCGGTGGCGGTGCCAGAGGTACCCACCGCTCGGACAGGGAACGTCGGCGAGCCGACTCCCGTGACAGTGATCTCATCGGGACGGCAGCCGTTCGGCCCTGGTCATGGCACCCCTGCCAGCTGTTCGCATCCGCCCGGTTCTCGGGACAGTCCCACACCGTCCTGTCCGACGATCGTCCAGGTGCTGTCGCCGGACCGATAGGTGAGCTCGACCCCCTTGGCCCACCCTGCGTCTCCGGTGGAGACGACGCCCACGACCAGCTGCCAGGCCTGGCCGCGGGGCAGGCGGGTGCGGTCGACGGCCGTGCCGGACCGCGCATCCAGCGCCGCGTCCGGCAGCGACACGCGGTGCTCCCAGGTCGACTGAACGGCGGCGGGGTGACCGGAGTCGAACTTCGCGCCACCCCCGACGCCCCCTCCGGCCACGAACGCGACCCGGGCCAGGCGCAGGCCACCCTGCACTCCGACCAGGCGCGCTGAGGTGACCTCCACCGGATCGCTCACCTTGAGGTAGTCCAGGCCGAAGGCCACGGGGCTGAGGCCCATGTCGGCCCAGTCCTTGTCGTCGGTCGCCGCTTGGCACGCGCCGGTCGGGACGCTCGTCACCGCGACCGGCGACCGGTTCCCGCCACAGGCCATCAGCAGCAGAGCGGACCCGGCGGCTGCTGTGAGGGCCAGCCGCCGGGCCGACGCAGTACGGCTGCGGGTCATCCGTTGTAGACCGAGCTGTGGACCTGCACCAGGCCCGGGCTGCTGCCGGGGTAGCCGTCCTTGCCGCAGACCGGGTGACCGGTGGCATTCATGTAGTAGTCCAGCCGCGCCGAGGAGCTCCAGCCGGTCTGGGCACTGAGGTTGATCCCGATGGCACCCGCCAGGCTGGCGGCACCGGACAGCCGGGTCGCCGAGGACGAAGAGATCCAGTAGTGCCCGTTCACCCCGTAGCCGACGCACTTGCCCATCGCCACGTCCGAGATGCTCACCGCAGTCGCGCCGCCGTACCAGGCCGTCGCCTTGACCGTCGAGTAGGACGGGGAGGTGTTGCACAGGGTGTAGTAGCGCCGGTAGTCGAAGTTGGTCCGGTAGGCGCGGTTCACGGCTCCGGTGACCGGCCCGAAGCCGGACCCCGCACCCTTCGACACCGACGTGCTGCCACTCGCTGTGAAGGCTCCGCCGTACGAGATCGCGGCACCCAACGAGCTGGACTGGCCCTGGCCGTAGGTGAAGGTCGCCCGCACGCTGGACGCGTCGCTGAACGACTCACCGACGGTGACCAGCGTGGAGCCCAGATCAGCCTTGAGGGACGTGATGCAACTTGCGGGGAGGACCAGCCCACTCGCCGTCCTGACCGCGCGGACCGGCTGCGCGGCCAGGCGTATGCCGCTCCGGCGCGGGTCCGCCGCGAGCATCGAGGATCGACCGGCAGAGCGCGCCACCTCACTCTTGGCCTGGGATGCCGTGTGGGTCACGGTGGCGGCGACCAGCGTGTGCGCCACCCAGCCGCTTCCGGCCCCGAACACCTCGAAGTTGACGTCCCCACGGGCGGAGACGCTCGCCGAGAGGTCGGCGCCGGGCGGAGCCTGAGCGCCCAGGATCCGTCGGCCGCGGTCGTGGACCGGGCGAGGAACCGCTCGCGGTAGGAGTCGCCGACGGACATCCGCGAGAGTGCCTCGTTGGAGGGTTCGACGGCCAGGACGACGACCGCACCCGCGATCGGCTTCCCGTCTGCAGACTCGAGCCGCCCGGCAGCGACCGTCGGGCCGCTGAGCGTCGAGGATTGGGGCAGGTCTCGGGTCGACGCCGCGAACACGGCCGCCCCTCGGGACGCGCCGGCGTCGGCCGTCGCTGGTGGCGTGCCGAGCAAGAAGCCGGTGCCGAGCAGTCCGGCAGCTGCGGCCGAGATGGCGCGGACCCGCGCTGAGAAAACCCTCACTGATGCCCCCTTTGGCAGTGTCGAGCGCTGCACGAGCACTCGAGGTGAGTAACGGACCGGAAACGGTCCCCGCGGATTCATCCGCAGTTGATGGGGGATGCTACTTATCCGTCTGTAGACTGACAAGTAGCAGTCCACAACGCTCGCCGGGTCATGGAAGGGGACCTGCAGCGAGCGGTGGGGCGCAACCTGCGCGCCTACCGCCAGTCGCGCGGTCTGTCCCAGGAGGCCTTCGCCGAGGTGGTCGGCGTCCATCGCACGTACATGGGCGGCCTCGAGCGCGGCGAGCGCAACCTCACCTTGAAGTCGGTCGAGCGGATCGCCGGCCGGATCGACGTCAGCCCACTGGCCCTGATGCACGAGGCCCAGCCGGTCGACGCTTCGTGGTCCAAGGACGTGGACGTCACCGTGACCGGGCACCGCAGCCGCTCGCGCTGACCGAGTCGCCTTCTTTGCCCGGTGTTCAGCGGTCTTCTTCCCCGTGATCTAAGGGACACGCGCCGCAGGCTTTGGGATTCCCCCTCCGGCGCCCCGTTGCCCGCGCAATGATCACGACACGTTCGGGCTGCACACCCTCGACCCCGGACGCGTCACGTGCTGTGCGGAAGGACGTGGACATGAAGGCCAAGCGACGGCTCTCTCTCCTGATCGGTGCTCTGGTTGCGGCCAGCGTCCCCCTCGCAGCAGGCGCCCCTCTGTCCGCCAGCGCGGCGGTGACGAGGGCGGCCGCACCCGGCCCGACGCGGGCGGCGAACCTGCCGCCGCTGATGATCGGCGAGGTGTCGACGGACTGGAACTGGACCGACGCCAACGCCGGCCCCGTCTCGGTCTACCGCAACTTCGACATCGGCTGGCACTTCGCGACCTGGAAGGCCACCGACGCGTACAAGCTGCACCCCAACGCGCCGCAGAACGACTACTCGTTCCAGATCCTGCCGCAGAAGCTGTCCAACCCGGCCGACCCCATGGTCACCCAGCTCAAGGCCTTCCTCGCGACGACGCCCAAGAACATCGTGGTGACCAACTACCACGAGCCCGATGACTCCGGGAAGTACCACGGCGCGTTCACCCAGGCGCAGTTCCGCGCGGGGATCGTCGCGCTCGCCGGCTACGTCCGGGCGCAGAACGCGGTCGACGGCGGCACCCGCAAGACGTCGGTCATCCTGATGAACGTCACCTTCGGTGACTTCTTCAACTCCAAGGCGATCGACTGGTGGCCGACCGACACGCGGGACGGCGGGCACGCCGACCAGATCAACGTCGATGCCTACGCGCTGCCGCACAACACCGGAACCGGTTGCTGCCCGCAGGGTTATACCGACGGGATCAACTGGAAGACCGGCACGCAGCTGCTGACCAACGTGCACAACTTCGCGGTGGCCCAGCACACGGACTGGGCGATCAGCGAGCTCGGCTACCTCGAGGACATCCACAACCCGATGCACAAGTCGCAGGCGATGGCCCAGGTCGTGGACTACGCCCGGGCCAACGGCGCGCTGTGGGTGTCGTACTTCGACGCCAAGGGCCCGCGGGCCGACTGGCGGCTGCGCAACAACAACCCGCCGATCCCCTCGACGTCGACCACGTCGAACGCCGTCACCCAGTGGAAGTCGTTGGCAGCAGCGGCATTGACCACGCCGTAGCCGCTGGGCGCCGCTCCTGGTGCTGCTCCTGGTGCTGCTCGCCGTCCCGGCCCAGGGTCGGGCCGGCTCGGCGGTCAGGCCTGCGCGCGGATGATGCCCATCAGGATCAGGTCGACGTACTCGCCGGCGCTCCAGGCCTGCTCGCGCTGACGGCCCTCCTCGACGAAGCCGGCCTTCGTGTACGCGGCGATCGCACGCGGGTTGTTCGAGAGCACCCCGAGATGGACCTTCCGCACGTTGCAGTAGGTGAACGCGTAGTCGACGACGAGCTGCACCGCCTCCCGGCCGTAGCCGCGGCCCCAGTAGTCCTTGTCCCCCACCGTGATCCCGAGCTCCATGGTGCGGGCGACCCGCTCGGGGTTGAAGAGGCCGCACTGGCCGATCACCAGGCCGTCCGCCTCGATCACGAAGTTGATGGAGTCCGGGTCGGCGACGTAGCGCTTCCACCGCTCCTCCATCGACTCGCGGGTCGTCGGCGCGGGCGGCGCACCGCCGCCGAGCACCTCGGTCTCGACGTCGTTGACGTGATCGGTCAGGCGTCCAGGTCGCCCGGCCGGTAGGCGCGGAGGGTCACCAGCTCGCCATGCAGCATGGCCGCGATCCTGACAGAGGACGGCTGGCGACGGCGACCGGGTTACGGGGGGTCGACGTCGGCGCGGGCCTGCGAGCGGACGGTCACCGTCACGCCGCCGGACCAGGCCTGCACGACGGGGCCGAGCAGGGGCAACCGGACGCGCGCGGACAGCTCGACGACCGCGGTCCGCCCGTCCGGCGTGCCGGTCTGGTCGCCGAGCCGGACGGCCTCGACCCGGGACGGCGGCGCGTACGTCGACAGGTAGGACCCGGCCGCCGACCGCACCGTCCCGTCGGTCAGCGGAACCGAGCCGGCCACCCCGCCGGCGTAGACCGAGGACGGGTCCGCGGCGTCGGCCGCGTCGAGTGCGGTGGCGTCGGCCGCGTCGAGCAGCTGGGTCCGGGCGAGGTGGACCGCGGTGATGTCCACGGCGACGATGACCAGCATCACCGCGACGATGACGTAGCCCAGGATCAGGATGAGGATCTGACCGTCCTCGCCATCGTCACCGCGGTGCTCCCCGTCTCCCTCGCCCGCTGCCGCACCGCTTCGGACGGCCGCGCCGGTTCGGCCGCGACCGCGATCCCTCATCGCGCGGAGAACCGGTCGACGGTGGACACGTGCGTCGCCCGAAGGGTGACCTGGACGGGGATCACGTCCGAGACGAACCTCGGGACTCCCGGCAACACCACGGTGATGGTGCTGTGCACGGTCACCCGGCCATCGGCTCGCAGGCAGGGAGTGCCGTCGCAGGTGACGGACAGCTGGTCGGCGCCGGGCGCCGCGAAGCCCTGGTCCTGGTACGCCAGGGCGGCCGCCGCTCTCGCGCGGGCCGCGCCGCTCGGGTCGTCGTCCGCGGTCACGAACGCGCGGCCAGCCTCGCGAGCCCCCTGCTCGACCGCGAGCGCGCCCGCCTGGATCCGCCCCAAGGCCACCACGAGATAGACGATCGGGACCAGCATCAGCATCGCCAGGAAGACGAACTCGATGATCGCGCTGCCCTCGTCGCCGCCGCCCGTCCGAGCCGGCGCCGGCGACCTCCAACGACGCCGGCCGCCGAGACCCGTTGCCCTCATTGCGACTCCACGAAGGCATGGCCGGAGGCCGACATCGTCCGGGCCGGCCCCAGCAGCCCGAACAGGGGCAGCGGTGCCCGCACCGTCACCACGACCGTGCGGACACCGTCGACCATTGCCTCGCCGGCCCGGACGTCCTGCGCGTAGCCGCTGCTCAGGGTCGAGCCGATCAGGTCCTTGGTCTCGGGGACCGCGTCGCCCGCCTGCCGGTCGGCCCGCGCGGCGTACCGCGCACCCTCCGCCGCGCAGGAGACCAGCATGTTGTGGACGTAGATCGCGATGCCGAGCTGCAGCACCGCGGCGAAGACGATCGTCAGCAGGCCGCCGACCAGGGCGAAGTCGACCACAGCCGACCCGCGGTCGTCGGCGTCCGCCGGGCTCCCTCGGTCAGGGACCGTGGACGCCATCGACGGCCTTGGCGAAGAGATCCTTGAGCTTGGGACCGGCGATGGCCCAGAGGGCGACGACCAGGCCCGCCGTCATGATCGTGACGAGCACCCACCCGGGGACGTCACCGCGGTCACGCGGGCCGTCGACCACGCGGCGGTGCATCCTCCCGAGCAACGCGTACGCCGTGACGGCGAGCCGCAGGAGTCGGCCTTCGCGCTCGGCGGTCTGAGTGGTCTGCAGCGCAACGGCTTCGGTCATCTCTCCTCCTAGATCTGGAACGACAGGTAGGCGACGCCGGGGAACACGGCGAACAGCACGGTGACCGGGAGGACGAAGAAGACGACCGGGATCATCATCGCGATCTCCTTGCGTCCACCCGCCTCCATGAGCGCGCGCCGGCTGGCCTCTCGGACGTCCTCGGCTTGCGCGCGCAAGACATCGGCCAAGGGCGTGCCGCGCTCGACGGCGACCACGACGCCGTCCACGAACCGAGCCAGGCTCGGCAGCCCGGTGCGCTCACCCAGCCGCTGCAGGGCGGCGGGCAGCGAAGCCCCGGCCCGGGCGTCGGCCAGGCAGCGCCGCAGCTCGGTCGCCAGCTCGCCGCTGCTGAACCGGCACACCCGCTCCAAGGCTCCGACTGCGCCCTCACCCGCCCCGACCGCCAGAGCGAGCAGCTCAGCCGTCGTCGGGAACTCCGCGAGGATGCGCTCCTCCCGGACCCGGGCGGCACGGGTCAGCGCCTGGTCGCAGGCAACGACCCCGGCCACCGCAGCGAGCAGGACGAGACCGGAGGCGCTGATCGGACCGAGGGACCCGGCGACCCACAGCAGGCCGGCGGCGATCACCCCTGCTCCTGCGGCCAGGGAGCCCCAGACCACCTGCTCGGCCCGAAAGGCGTCGACGTCGGGGTCTCGACCGGCCCGCTCCAGCCTCCGCCGGGCCGATGATGCGCCGCCGAGAACCCGTTCCACGGCGCGGGCGGCATCGGTCATCACCGGAGCGAGCAGGCGCTCGACGACGGGGAACGGGGTGCCCAGCGTCGATCGCGAGGCGAGCAGCCGGCTGGGGCGTGGCGTGTCCCGCAGATAGGGCGCGAGCCGGTCATCCAGGGTCGCCCGCCGCGACCACGGAACGCGGAGCACGACGAGCCAGAGCCCGACCCCGGTGAGCAGCCCGATCAGCGCGCCTCGGAGCGACAGTCCGGTCATCGCAGGACCCTCTGCTCCTCGGGCAGGCGCCCGACCCGGACCATGACCCGGTAGGCCAGCAGGGAGCAGGCCGCCCCAACGGCCAGGACGAGCGCTCCGGCCGGGCGGTCGTAGGCCGCGACGGCTTGGGGCCGGGTGGCCAGCAACGCCAAGACGACCCAGGGCGAGGCCACCGCGAGACGGGCGCCGTTGACCGTCCAGCTCTGCCGGGTCTCCAGCTCCCCTCGAGTGCGAGCGTCCTCACGCAGGAAGGTCGACAGCGTGCGCAGGAGCCGGCCGAGGTCACTGCCGCCGACCTCGCGGGCGAGCCGGAGGGCCTCGACCAACCGGTCGGCGACGGGGTCGGCGAGGAGGTCCTTGAGCCGGTCCAGGCAGTCGAAGAAGCGCCCCGTCGCGCGATAGTCCTCCGCGAACGTCGCGAACGCGGGCCGCAGCTCGACCGGCCCGCGGTCGGCCAGCTGGGCCAATGCCTCCGGCAGCGACAGCCCCGCACGGACCGCCGACGTCAGGTTGTCGACCGCGTCGGGCCACACGTCGCGCAGGACTGCCCGTCGTCGGCGCGCCCGGAAGCGCACGAGGGCGACCGGCGCCCACGCCGCCATCAGCCCGAAGCACAAGCCGATCGAGGCCACCTGGCACACCAGCCAGACCGACGTGGCGACGACACCGGCCGCGGCCGCGCAGGTCGCGAGGAGAGCGGCGGGCGAGACGTTGACGACCCCCGCCTGAGCGAGCTCGTCCGCGATGCGGGCGGCGATCCCCGGATGGCGCTCCCGCACTCGCGGCTCGCCAGGCCAGCACGCCCACCAGATGCAGAACAGCCCCGCTCCGAGCAGCAGGCCGACGAGCAGTCCAGTCATCGTCGGGTCAGCTCGCCTGCGCCGCAAGCAGGTCGGCCAGCTGGAAGCCGTGTGACTCGAACCGGTCCTGGTGTGGGGGGAAGCCGTCAGCGCGCACCAGCGCCCCACCTCGGGTGGTGAAGATGTCCGCGACCTCGACGACGTCGCGTTCCACCCGGCCGGGGAGGGCCACGATCTCTCGCACGCGGCGTGCGCCGTCCCGGTCCAGCACCACGTGGACCACGAGGTCGACGCTGCTCGCGACCGTCGGCACCACGAAGGACCCGCTGACGTTCTCACCGGCCAGCAGGGGGAGGGTGCACATCTTGGTGACCGCCTCACGCGCACTGTTGGCGTGGATGGTGCACATGCCCGGGAGCCCGGAGTTCAGGGCGATCAGGAGGTCCAGGCTCTCGGCCTGCCGCACCTCGCCCACGATGATCCGCGCGGGCCGCATCCGGAGCGCCTCCTTGACCAGGCGGCGCAGGGGGATCTCGCCCGTCCCCTCCAGACTGGGCTGACGGCACTGCATCGACACGACGTCCCGCAACGGGATCCGCAGCTCGAAGACCTCCTCGCAGGTGACCACCCGATCGCGTCCCGGGATGGCAGCGGCCAGGCAGTTGAGCAGGGTCGTCTTGCCGGCCTGGGTCCCCCCGGCCACCAGGATGTTGAGCCCGCTCGCGACCGCTGCGCCCAGGAAGGCTGCCGCGTGCGACGTCAGGGTGCCGAGCCGCACCAGGTCGTCCAGGTGGTCCGCCTTGACGACGAACTTGCGGATGTTGATGGCCCAGTGCTCGCGGGTGATGTCGGGGATGACGACGTGCAGGCGCGAGCCGTCGACCAGCATCGCGTCCACGAACGGGGAGCTCAGGTCCACCCGCCGGCCGGACGCCTTGAGCATCCGCTCGACCAGGTCGCGCACCTGGTCGGCGGTGAGGATCGTGGTCGTGAGCTCGGGGATGCCTTCGCGGGCGACGAAGACCTTGCCGGGCTCGTTGACCCAGATCTCCTCGACCTGCGGGTCGTCGACATAGGGCTGCAAAGGCCCGAGGCCGGCCACGCTGTCCATCACCTGTCGCACCGTCGCGGGGACGTCGAGCAGGGCCGGGAGGCCACCCGCCAGCGACCGCTCGTCGTAGTCGAGCACGGCGTCGCGGACCAGCGCCTGCATCGCGGCCGGGTCGCGGACGGGATCGACCCGGCCGCGCCGAACGAGCTCGCGGACCTCGGCCTCGACGATGTCGATGCCCTCGCTCACGGCGCCCCCTGATGCTGGTGCTCGTCGCCCGCAGGCGCACGGTCGACGGACGGTGGACAGCGCCTCGGCCCGGCGCATGGGCCACAGTGGCCTAAAGCGGACCAAGTCGTCCAGACCGGGCCAGTTCCTGTGGACAACCTCCGCACGCGGGGGTCGCCTGTGGACAACCGCCCGGTCGGCCTGGCCAGCGGGCAGCATCGGGGCGATGCACCTCCGGTTCACCCTCGTCCTCCCGCAGGCCGTCGATCACGGCCCTGATCCGAGTGGCGCTCCCGGTGGGAGCGGGCCGACCCGGGAGCTCGCCGTCGACGTGCCCGACGGCGCAGGGGCGGCCGATCTGGTCCGGCTCCTGACGGACGTGCTGGGATCCGCCGGCCTCGAGCCGGCTCGCTTCTCCCTGCTCGTCGACGGCCAGGCGCTGCCCGACGACGCGCGGCTGGGGATGCCGCCGCTCCTCGACGGAGCGGTCCTCTCCTGCCGCGCGCCGACCGCCCTGGACCCGCCCCCGGCCCGGGCAGGCGGCCAGGGCCGGACATCGAACCCAGTGCCGCCGCCGGAAGCCGCCCTTCATCTGCACGTGACGTCGGGCCCCGATGCTGGGCGGCGACATCCGCTGACACCCGGTCGGTACCGCCTCGGTCGAGCCGCCGAGGCCTCCCTGCGGATCGAGGACCCCGACCTGTCCCGAGTGCACCTGCTGGTCGACGTCGGCGCCGGTGGCGTCCACGTCCGAGATCTCCACTCGTCGAACGGCAGCCGTCTGGAAGGCGTGCGGCTGACCGACCGGCGTACGGCGTGGGGGTTGGGCGCCCGGCTCCGCGTAGGCACATCCGTCCTGGAGCTGGCGGTCCACGGATCGCCCTCTGCCGCAACGAGTCTCGACGGTCAGGGCCATGTCCTGGTCAACCGCCGGCCGCGGTTGGACCGGCCTGCCGTGAATCCGGTGATCCACCTGCCCGCGCCGCCATCGCGTCATAGCGCGGCACGACTGTCCGTCCTCGCGATCGCCCTCCCCCTCGCCGTGGCCGCCCCGATCGCCTGGTTGCAGCACTCCCCCGCCTACTTGATGTTCGGCCTGATGAGCCCGGTGATGCTGCTGGGCAACCACATCGCGGACCGCCGGGGTGGGCGGCGTACCGAGCGCCGGTCGCGACAGGTGTGGAGCGCCCAGCTGGCGGCCGCCCGGCGGGAGGTGGCGGCCGCACGGGCCACCGAGGGCGGCCGCCGGAGGGCCGCGATGCCCGACGCCGCCGCCATGGCGCAGCTGGTGCGCCAGCCCGGCGCGGCAATCTGGGAGCGGCGGCCCGGCGACGGCGACTTCCTGACCCTGCGGATCGGGCTCGGCGCGCTCCCGTCTGACGTCCGCGTCGTCGAGCCGCAGCCGCCCGGCGACGGGGCCGATGAGGGCGAGCAGCTACTGCCGGACGTCCCGGTCGGAGTGGGGCTGGGAGACGTCGGCGTCCTCGGCGTGGCCGGCCCGAGAGCCGGGACGCTCGGGCTCGCCCGCTCCCTCGTCGCGCAGGTCGCCGGCCTGCACAGTCCGCAAGAGGTGACCCTGGTCGTGCTGTCGGCCCAGGACGACGACGCCGCGTGGGCGTGGACCAGCCTGCTGCCGCACGCACGTCCCGATCCGCGCGAGGGGCACTGGCGAATGGGGTCGCTGGCCCGCCCGGAGCAGATGCGGAAGCGGCTCGGGGCCCTCGAGGCCGAGCTGGATGCACGGCTGGACGTCCAGCGCCGCGGTGGCCGGGCAGGAGGCGGCGGCCGTACCGACGGCGGTGGACGAGCTGTCACCGAGCGCATCGTCCTGGTCGTGGACGGCGCCGCCCGGCTCCGCGCCTCGCCCGAAGTCGCGAGGCTGCTCGTCGACGGCCCGGCCGTCGGCATCCACGCCATCTGCCTGGACTCAGCCACCTCGCGGCTGCCCGCGGAGTGCGGCGCCGTGATCGAGCTGGGCGACGGCGTGGGCGCGACCCTGACCGGCCGCGCGGGGTACGTCCCTGATGTCGTCCCGGACCTGGTGTCCGAGGCCTGGGCCGAGCGGTTCGCGCGCACCATCGCCCCCCTTCGCGACGCGACGCCAGCGGCGGGCGACGCGGCGCTCCCGGTCGCCGCCCGCCTCCTCGACCTGTTGGGAGACGGCGCCACAGAACCGGAGGTCATGGCCGAGACCTGGCGCACGTCCACGGCCGGGCCGCGCGCCGTCATCGGGGCGAGCGCCGACGGCCCTTACGTGGTCGACCTGCGCCGCGACGGCCCGCACGTCCTGTTCGGGCGGCACCACCGGTGCGGGCAAGTCCGAGCTGCTGCAGACCCTGATCGCTCGCTGGCAGTGGCGCAACCCGCCGGACGACCTGTCCTTCGTGCTGGTGGACTACAAGGGCGGCGCGGCCTTCCAGCGCTGCGCCGAGCTGCCGCACGCGCGTCGGCCTGGTGACCGACCTCGACCCGCATCTGGCCGACCGGGCGCTGACCTCGCTGCAGGCGGAGCTGACCCGGCGGGAGCGGTCCTGGCGAGCGTCGGCGCCAGGGACATCGACGACTACCAGCGCCGGCCGTCGGCCCGGAGGCGCCGGCGCTGCCCGCGTCTGGTGCTGGTGGTCGACGAGTTCCGGCTGCTCGCTGAGGAGCTGCCCGCCTTCGTCGACGGGCTCGTCCGGATCGCCGCGGTCGGCCGCTCGCTGGGCGTCCACCTGGTGCTGGCCACCCAGCGTCCCGCCGGGCATCGTGACCGCGGACATCGAGGCCAACGTGAACCTCCGGATCGCCTTGCGGGTCCGCGACCGGGTCGACTCCGAGGACGTCATCGAGCCCCGTGAGGCGGCCGCGATCAGCGAGCGGACGCCCGGGCGCGGCTTCGCCCGGTCCGGCCCGCAGCCACTGGTGGCGTTCCAGACCGCCCGCGTGGCCTGCCGCTCCGCGACGGGCGACCAGCACGGCGGGGTCCAGATCCTCGAGCTGTCCCAGCTCGCCGATCCCCCCGCTCGCCCGTCCCAGCGCGCCGTGTCCGAGCTCGAGCCGTCGGGGTTCGAGCCGTCGGGGTTCGAGCGGTCGCGGTCCGAGCCGCCTGGGTTCGAGACCTCGCAGCAGGGGGCGCCCGATCGGGACGGGCCGACCGACCTGACCCGGATCGTGCGCGCCACCACGGAGGCAGCCGGCCGCCTGGGGCTCACCCGTGCCCGGCGGCCCTGGCTGCCAGCCCTGCCCGAGGTGGTCACCTTGAGCGAGCTGGCCGTCGACCCGGAGGGCTGGTGCGCGGCGTACGCCGTCGTCGACCGGCCGGACCAGCAGGCGCAGCTCACCCTGGGCTGGGACCTCGAGCGGGACACGCATCTGGCCGTCGTCGGCACCTTGCGCAGCGGTCGGACGACGCTTCTCCGGACGGTGGCCGGGTCCCTGGCCAGCCGCTTCTGCGCTGCTCAGGTCCACCTGCATGCCGTCGACGGCGGGTCGGGGGCGCTGCTGGCGCTGGGCCGGCTGCCTCAGGCGGGGGTCGTGGCGGGCAGTGACCAGGTCGCTCGCGGCGTGCGCCTGCTCGACCGGCTCGCGGAGGAGGTCGCACTCCGGCAGGCGGCGTTCGGGTCCGGTGGCTACGGCTCGCTGGCCGAGCAGCACGCTCACGCAGAGCCGGCCGACAGGTTGCCGTACCTCGTCCTCATGGTCGACGGCTGGGAGAGCGTCTGCGCGGCCTGGGAGTCGGTGGACCACGGGCGGCCGCTCGACGTCCTGCACCAGCTGATGCGGGACGGCGCGAGTGTGGGACTGCGGGTGCTGCTGGCCGGCGACCGCAGCCTGCTCCTGTCTCGCACTGCCGCGCTGGTCCGCGATCGCATCGTCCTCCGGATGGCCGATCCCACCGACCTGATGCTCGCCGGGATCCCGGCCAGGGCGGTGCCGGACCGGCAACCGCCCGGACGCGGGCTGCGGGTCGAGGACCATGCCGAGGTCCAGGTGGCGACGCTCGGGGCAGAGCCGTCGGGCCCGGCCCAGATCGCGGCGCTGAACGACATCGCGGCCCGCGCGCACGGGCGCTGGCCAGCGCTGCGTCGCGACCGACGTCCGCTGCGGATCGAGCCGCTGCCGGTCGTCGTCACCCGGGCCGAGCTGTGGTCCCGGGAGCCCGGGGCGCCCCACGCGGTGGAGGGTGAGGCGCTCATCGGGCTGGGGGGCGATGCGGCCGAGCCGCTCGCCCTGGAGCTGCTCGGCTCGTCGGCCGTGGTCGCCGGGCCGGCCCGCAGCGGGCGGTCGACGGCGCTCGGCACGATCGCGCTGTCGCTCGGCCGGTCCGGCGGCTCGGTCATCGCGGTCGCGGGCCCACGGTCGCTCTTGCAGGAGCTGCGCGGGGCCGCGGGGGTCATCGACGTCCTGGACGGTCGCGACGCCACCGGCTTGGTCAGCGTCCTCGAGGCCTCACCGGAGGCGTACGTGATCGTCGACGACGTCGAGCGGCTGATGGATACCGAGGCCGAGGACGTTGTCCTGCAATGGTTCAAGGGGCTCCCACCCGGATCGGGCGGCCTGGCGGTGGGTGGCTCGGCGAGTGAGATGGCTGCGATGTTCCGCGGCCTGTCGGTCGTGGCTCGACGATCCGGACACGGTGTCCTGCTCAGCCCCACGTCGTACGCCGACGGCGACCTGCTCGGCGTGCGGATCGGTCCCTCGGACGCCGCCGGGCCGATCCCGGGCCGCGGCCTGCTCGTGCGCGACGGCACGGCGACGCCGATCCAGGTGGCCGGCTGAGCTCGGGGACGACGTCCGGGCCGGCGGCGGTCGGTAGGTTCGGGCGATGGCGCGTTCCACTCCGATCGAGCCGCCCGCCGGGCCCCTCAGCGACGGCCTGGTGCGACTCCGGCTCCGGCAGGCGTCCGACCTGGACGCCATCGCGGCCGGGAGCCACGACGCCGAGACCCGCCGCTGGCTCACCGACCCACCGATGGACGACGAGGCCAGGCGGACCAGCCTGGAGCGGGTCGAGGCGGCCTGGCACTCGGGTCGGGCGAGCCCGCTCGTCATCGCCGACGCCACGACCGACGAGCCGGTGGGGATCATCAACCTGCAGTTCCGGGACGACGAGGTGGCGACGGTGGCGTACAGCGTCTTCCCTGAGTTCCGAGGTCACGGCATCGCTCCGCGGGCGGTCCAGCTGGTGACGTCGTGGGCGTTGGGTGAGCTGGGGCTGGGGCGGCTGCTGCTGGAGGCCGACGAGGGCAACGCCGCCTCGAGACGGGTGGCCGAGAAGTGCGGCTTCACGATGATGGGCAGTCGCAGCGAGCCGACGCCGGACGGACAGCCCAGCACGACCATCGTGTACGCCCGCGCGGCTGAGGTGCGGCCGAGGTGCGGCTGAGGTGCGGCTGAGGTGCGGCTGGCAGGATGCCGGGCGTGAGCGACGCGACCGAGCAGACCTGGCGGATCCGCGACGCCGAGCCGGCGGACGTCGGGCGGATCGCGGAGATGGTCCGCGAGCTGGCGACGTACGAGAAGGAGCTCGACCAGGTCGAGTCGACGGCTGAATCGTTCGCCGAGGTGATGTTCCCAGCTCAAGGACAGCCGGTCGGCCACTGCCTGATGGCCGAGATACGCGACGGCGACGGCGAGTGGGGGGCAGTCGGTTTCGCCGCCTGGTACGTCACGTTCTCCACCTGGACCGGCAAGCACGGCATCTGGCTGGAGGACCTCTACGTGGCTCCGGAGCAGCGCGGCTCGGGGCTCGGCAAGGCGATGTTGGCCCGGCTGGCGGAGATCGCGCTCGAGCGCGGCTACAAGCGGGTCGAGTGGTGGGTCCTGCGGTGGAACGAGCCGGCGCTCGGCTTCTACCGGCGGCTCGGCGCTGAGGACCTGGACGAGTGGGTCCACTACCGGATCGACCGGGAGGCGCTGCAGCAGCTCGGGTCGGGGAGCTGAGGGAGCTCGGGCAGGGGCCGGGTGGGTCAGCGAGCGCGGCGGAGCCGAGCCCGGACGACCTCTCGGGCGACCAGCAGGCCGTAGCGGGCCATGCCGATCGTGTACCGGTACGCCAACCGCCGGGGCTCGCGCGCGAGCCGGTAGAGCCAGTCCAGATGCCAGCGGTCCATCCAGCGCGGGTACCAGTCCAGCCCCTCGGCCAGGTGGTCGAAGTAGGCGCCCATCGTCATCAGCAGCGGGACGCTCAGCCGCTCCCGGTTCGCGATCGACCACTGCTGCTGCAGCGGCGTGGGCAACCCCACGAGCAGCAGGTCCGGAGCCGCGGCCGTGATCCGGTCCACGATCCGGTCGTTGTCCTGCTTCGAGTACCGCCCGGGGTGACCGGCCATCGCGTCGTACCAGCCGTGGTCGGTGCCGGCGATGCGCAACCCGGGGAACGTCGCGGTCAGCCGGGCCGCGGCGCTCTCGGCAATACCGGGCGCCGAGCCGAAGAGATAGACGCTCTGCCCCCGCGCGGCCATCGCACCGAACAGCTCCCGCTCGATGTCCTCGATCGCCAGCCGCTCGTCGACACCGATGCCGGCCAGCCGCGCCGCCCACACGACGCCCCACCCGTCCGGCTGCAGCACGTCGAAGGAGTTCATCAGGTCCCGCAGGCCCGGGTCCCCCACGGCCCTCTGCACGTAGAACGGGTTGAGCCACGACACGGCCAGCCGGCTGCCGCTGTCCATCGACTCCTGCAGCAGCGCCAGCAGCCCGGCCCGGTCGAACGTCGTGATGTCGACGCCGAACAACCGCCGCTTCAGGGCGTCACACCGCTGCCCGAGCTCCGATCGCATCAGGCGAACTTATCGGCATGCGCTCGCACCAGCGCCTCTGCCCGCGCAACTCCCGCCGCGTCGTTCACGTCCACCCACGGCTCGGCATGCCGGTAGGCGCCGACCCGCTCCCCGTTGCGCAGCAACGCATTCGACAGGTCCACCAACCCCATCGGCCCGTCGGTGGCCGCCAGCAGGGCCAGTGCGGCCGGCCCGAGCACCGCCACCGCGCTGCACACCGTCACGTCGACCGAGGGCTTCTCGTCGTACGCCGTGACCCGGTCTCCGTCGAGCGAGAGCCGGCCGTACGGCAGCCGGAACGGCTCGTCGTGCGCGGCCAAGGTCAGCGCCGCCCCATCCCGCTCGTGCTGACGCACGATGTCAGCCAGGTCGATCGTCGTGAGGTTGTCGGCGTACACCACGAGCACCGGTCCCGAGTCCTGGCCAGCACCGAGCCGGCCCGCACTGCCGATGTTGCCCAGCGGCTCGGTCTCGACCAACACCTCCACCGGCAGCCGGGCGGCGAGAGCCAGCACCTCCTCGTCGCCGGCGGCGACCGAGACGACCACCTGCTCGAAGCCGTGCCGGTGCAACGCGCGGAGGTTGCGCTCGAGCAGGGTCGTGCCGAGGACCGGCACCAGCGGCTTGGCCAGGTCGACGCCGGACAGGCGCATCCGCTCGCCGCGGCCGCCGGCCATGATCAGCGCCACGACGTGCATCGCGCCACGGTAGCCTCCACGCATGCCCGGGCGGGTGCTGGTCACCGGAGGGCAGGGCCTCCTCGGACGCTCCCTGGTCTCCGCCCTGCTGGCTGACGGCTGCGAGGCCGTCCTGGGCGTCGGTCGCTCCCCTCGGACCGACGACACGTTCACCCACACCCTGCGCTGGCTCGGGCGTGACCACCCGGCACCGCTCCCCCCGCCGCTCCGGGTCGACGACCCCCGCTACGCCTACCAGCAGCTCGATGTCCGCGACGCCGCCGCGGTGCGGGAGACCGTCGGCCGCTTCCGCCCCGACGTCGTGATCCACGCCGCGGCCTCGCTGCGCGGCGAGGGCCTGGACGCGCTGCTGGAGTCCAACATCCGCGCGACGTACGGCCTGGTCAGCGGCTGCGGCGGCCGGGTCGTCATCGTCTCCAGCGGCTCGGTCTACGGCTCCGGTGCCGAGCGGCTGCCGTTGCGCGAGGACGGGGTGACCCAGCCGGTCGAGCTCTACGGCATCAGCAAGCGCACCGCCGAGGACATCGCCAACGCGCTCGGCTCCGACGTGGTCGTCGCCCGCGTCTTCAACCTGGTCGGCGCCGGGCTGCAGGACCGGCACCTGCCGGCGTACGTCGCGGGCCAGGTGGCCGCGATCGCCCGCGGGCTCGCCCCGCCCGTCATCTCGCTCGGCCGGCTCGACACGACCCGCGACTACGTCGACGTCACGGACGCAGCTCGCGCCATCGTCACCCTGACGACCGCACCCGCCGGCACGTACAACGTCGCCTCGGGCATCGAGACGCCCGTGCAGAGCGTGGTCGACCAGCTACTCGCGGGTGCCGGACGCCCCGTGCGGGTCGAGCCGGTCCCGACCCGTTCGGCGGATATCTCCCGCGTCGTCGCCGACGTCAGTCGCCTTGCCGCACTGGGCTTTCGGCCGTCGACCCCACTGTCCGGCACTCTCGCGGATATGCTCAGCTACTTCGGGGACTTTCCAGGCGGCTGAGGAGTGGCACGGGTGCACCGGTTGCACTGCGAAACCTCGCATCAGTACGACGTCCTGGTCACCCAGGGCCTCCTATCTCCGGCGAACCCCCTGCTTTCCGACACCCTCGGCGTCCGCCGGGCCCTCGTCGTCACCGACCCGACCGTCGATGAGCTCTACGGCGCCGAGCTCCGCGCCTACCTCGACGATCCGCAGGTCCTGGTCCTCGACGTCGGCGAGCAGTCCAAGACGATGGATGCCGTCCTCGCGGTGTGCCGGTCGGCGCAGCAGCACGGGCTCGGCCGCCGGGACGTGCTGCTCGCGTTCGGCGGCGGCATCGTGTGCGACGTCGTGTCGGTGGCCGCCACCCTGATCCGCCGGGGCGTCCCCTACGTCTGCGTCCCGACCACCCTGGTGGCCGACGTGGACGCTGGCATCGGCCTCAAGGGCGGGGTCAACTTCGGCGGCACCAAGAACTACCTCGGCTCCTTCACGCCGCCGACCCGCGTCCTGGTCGACCCGTCGTTCCTGCGCACCGTCCCGGTCCCCGAGCTGCGGGCCGGCTTCGCCGAGGTGCTCAAGATGGCGATCGTGCGTGACGAGGCGCTGTTCCACCTCGTCCGCAGCGCCGGGCCGGCCCTGGTCGCGTCCGGCTTCACCACGGCCGGCGGCCCGGAGGTGCTCGACGCCTCGATCCGGCTGATGCTCGAGGAGCTGGCCGCCAACGCCTACGAGGACCGCGGCTTCGAGCGGCTGGTGGACTTCGGACACACGTTCAGCCCGATCCTGGAGGAGGTCTCGGGCTACACGCTGCGCCACGGCGAGGCGGTCGCCCTCGACATGGCCGTGTCCAGCGCCGTCGGCGTGACCCTCGGCATCCTGCCCGAGGCGGAGCTCCAGGCCGTCGTCGCCGCGCTGCGCGAGGTCGGCCTCCCGGTGCTGTCGCCGCTCTGCTGACCGCCACCCTCTCGCGGGGGCTCGCCGCGGCCACTGCTCACCGTGACGGTGACCTGAATCTCGTTGTGCCGGAACGCATCGGGCACGCACGCTTCGTCAAGTCGCTCGATGACGTCCCGCCCGGAGTCCTGGACGTCTCGCTGGCCCTGCTCGCCCGCGTCGCAGCGGGATGAGCGACAACCACCCCGCGCAGCCGGCACCACCCGAGCGACGAGCCACGCCAGCAGCCACTCGTCGGGACGGCGTCGCCGTGCTGGCATTGGAGCCGGCGGCCTGATCGGCTCGCCCTCGTCCGTCGCCTGTAGCCGGGGCGTCGCGGTCCACGCGCACGTCGGGCCGCCGGGCTTCGAGGGTCTGCCCCTGCCGCGGGGCGTCCCGGTCTCGTGGTGCGACGTCCTCGACCTGTGCCCGCTGGTCGCCGACGCCGGGGTCGACGCCGTCGTCCATCTCGCCGGGCCGCCGGCGTCGCCGCGTCCTTCGCCGACCCGGCGACGTACGCCCGCGACCACGTCGAGGGCACGGCAGCGGTCCTGGCCGGGCTGGCTCCGTGCGGCGCCCCAGACCTGGTCTATGTCTCCAGCGCCGAGGTCTACGGCCGGCCCGCACACAACCCGGTGGACGAGCTCGGCCGCGAGCGACCCCCTGTCGCCGTACGCCGAGGCCAAGGCCGCCGCCGAGTCCCTCGTGCAATC
>CAWCHK010000006.1:0-31520 GCA_963795385.1 uncultured Actinomycetota bacterium | reverse complement strand
CGGCCGCACGGGCCACCGAGGGCGGCCGCCGGAGGGCCGCGATGCCCGACGCCGCCGCCATGGCGCAGCTGGTGCGCCAGCCCGGCGCGGCAATCTGGGAGCGGCGGCCCGGCGACGGCGACTTCCTGACCCTGCGGATCGGGCTCGGCGCGCTCCCGTCTGACGTCCGCGTCGTCGAGCCGCAGCCGCCCGGCGACGGGGCCGATGAGGGCGAGCAGCTACTGCCGGACGTCCCGGTCGGAGTGGGGCTGGGAGACGTCGGCGTCCTCGGCGTGGCCGGCCCGAGAGCCGGGACGCTCGGGCTCGCCCGCTCCCTCGTCGCGCAGGTCGCCGGCCTGCACAGTCCGCAAGAGGTGACCCTGGTCGTGCTGTCGGCCCAGGACGACGACGCCGCGTGGGCGTGGACCAGCCTGCTGCCGCACGCACGTCCCGATCCGCGCGAGGGGCACTGGCGAATGGGGTCGCTGGCCCGCCCGGAGCAGATGCGGAAGCGGCTCGGGGCCCTCGAGGCCGAGCTGGATGCACGGCTGGACGTCCAGCGCCGCGGTGGCCGGGCAGGAGGCGGCGGCCGTACCGACGGCGGTGGACGAGCTGTCACCGAGCGCATCGTCCTGGTCGTGGACGGCGCCGCCCGGCTCCGCGCCTCGCCCGAAGTCGCGAGGCTGCTCGTCGACGGCCCGGCCGTCGGCATCCACGCCATCTGCCTGGACTCAGCCACCTCGCGGCTGCCCGCGGAGTGCGGCGCCGTGATCGAGCTGGGCGACGGCGTGGGCGCGACCCTGACCGGCCGCGCGGGGTACGTCCCTGATGTCGTCCCGGACCTGGTGTCCGAGGCCTGGGCCGAGCGGTTCGCGCGCACCATCGCCCCCCTTCGCGACGCGACGCCAGCGGCGGGCGACGCGGCGCTCCCCGGTCGCCGCCCGCCTCCTCGACCTGTTGGGAGACGGCGCCACAGAACCGGAGATCATGGCCGAGACCTGGCGTACGTCCACGGCCGGGCCGCGCGCCGTCATCGGGGTGAGCGCCGACGGCCCTTACGTGGTCGACCTGGTGGCACGACGGCCCGCACGTCCTGGTTGGGCGGCACCACCGGCGCCGGCAAGTCCGGCTGCCGAGTCCCTGGTCGCCGCGCTGGCCGTGGCGCGCTGGCCCGCGGCCACCTCGTCCTTCCTGCTGGTCGACTTCAAGGGCGGCGCGGCCTTCGACGACTGCGCCGGGCTGCCGCACACCGTCGGCCTGGTCACCGACCTCGACCCGCATCTGACCGACCGAGCGCCCCACCTTGCTCGGCGCAGGCTCACGCCGGCGGGAAGCGGTCCTACGGGGACGTGGGCGCCAGGGACATCGACGACTACGCCCGGCTGTTGGCCATGAGGGGCCGGCGCTCCCGCGTCTGGTGCTGGCCGGTGGACGAGTTCAAGATGCTGGGCGAGGAGCTGCCCGCCTTCGTGGCCGGGATCGTGCGGATCGCCGCAGCTCGGGCGGTCCCTGGGCGTCCACCTGGTGCTGGCCACCCAGCGGCCCGCGGGCATCGTGACCCCCGGACATCGCAGCCAACTGGTCAACCTCCGGATCGCCCTGCGGGTCGCGCGACCAGGTCGACTCCGAGGACGTCATCGAGTCCCGTGAGGCGGCCGCGATCAGCGCCGCGGACGCCCGGGCGCGGCGTTCGCCCGGTCCGGCCCGCAGCCGCTCGTGGCGCTTCCAGACCGCCCGCGTGGCCTGCCGCTCCGCGACGGGCGACCAGCACGGCGGGGTCCAGATCCTCGAGCTGTCCCAGCTCGCCGATCCCCCCGCTCGCCCGTCCCAGCGCGCCGTGTCCGAGCTCGAGCCGTCGGGGTTCGAGCCGTCGGGGCTCGAGCGGTCGCGGTCCGAGCCGCCCGGGTTCGAGACCTCGCAGCAGGGGGCGCCCGATCGGGACGGGCCGACCGACCTGACGCCGGATCGTCGCGCGCCACCGCGGAGGCGGCCGGCCGCCTGGCGCTCACCCGTGCCCGGCGGCCCTGGCTGCCAGCCCTGCCCGAGGTGGTCACGCTTGAGCGAGCTGGCCGTCGACCCGGAGCGGCTGGTGCGCGTGCCGTACGCCGTCGTGGACCGGCCGGACCAGCAGGCGCAGCACACCCTGGCGCTGGGACCTCGAGCGGGACGGCGCATCTGGCCGTCGTCGGCACCTTGCGCAGCGGTCGGACGACGCTGCCTCCGGACCGTGGCCGGGTCCCTGGCCAGCCGCGTTCTGCGCTGCTCAGGTCCACCTGCATGCGCGTCGACGGCGGGTCGGGGGCGCTGCTGGCGCTGGGCCGGCTGCCTCAGGCGGGGGTCGTGGCGGGCAGTGACCAGGTCGCTCGCGGCGTGCGCCTGCTCGACCGGCTCGCGGAGGAGGTCGCGCGTCCGGCAGGCGGCGTGTCGGGTCCGGTGGCTACGGCTCGCTGGCCGAGCAGCACGCTCACGCAGAGCCGGCCGAGCAGGCTGCCGTACCTCGTCCTCATGGTCGACGGCTGGGAGAGCGTCTGCGCGGCCTGGGAGTCAGGTGGAGCACGGGCGACCGCTCGAACGTCCTGCACCAGCTGATGCGGGACGGCGCGAGTGTGGGACTGCGGGTCGCTGCTGGCCGGCGACCGCGGCCTGCTCCTGTCTCGCACTCGCCGCGCTGGTCCGCGATCGGCATCGTCCTCCGGATGGCCGATCCCACCGACCTGATGCTCGCCGGGGTCCCGGCCAGGGCGGTGCCGGACCGGCACCAGCCGCCCGGACGCGGGCTGCGGGTCGAGCGACCATGCCGAGGTCCAGGTGGCGACGCTCGTCGGGCAGAGCCGTCGGGCCCGGCCCAGATCGCGGCGCTGAACGACATCGCGGCCCGCGCGCACGGGCGCTGGCCAGCGGCTGCGTCGCGACCGACGTCCGCTGCGGATCGAGCCGCTGCCCGGTCGTCGTCACCCGGGCCGAGCTGTGGTCCCGGGAGCCCGGGGCGCCCCACGCGGTGGAGGGTGAGGCGCTCATCGGGCTGGGGGGCGATGCGGCCGAGCCGCTCGCCCTGGAGCTGCTCGGCTCGTCGGCCGTGGTCGCCGGGCCGGCCCGCAGCGGGCGGTCGACGGCGCTCGGCACGATCGCGCTGTCGCTCGGCCGGTCCGGCGGCTCGGTCATCGCGGTCGCGGGCCCACGGTCGCTCTTGCAGGAGCTGCGCGGGGTCGCGGGGGTCATCGACGTCCTGGACGGTCGCGACGCCACCGGCTTGGTCAGCGTCCTCGAGGCCTCACCGGAGGCGTACGTGATCGTCGACGACGTCGAGCGGCTGATGGATACCGAGGCCGAGGACGTTGTCCTGCAATGGTTCAAGGGGCTCCCACCCGGATCGGGCGGCCTGGCGGTGGGTGGCTCGGCGAGTGAGATGGCTGCGATGTTCCGCGGCCTGTCGGTCGTGGCTCGACGATCCGGACACGGTGTCCTGCTCAGCCCCACGTCGTACGCCGACGGCGACCTGCTCGGCGTGCGGATCGGTCCCTCGGACGCCGCCGGGCCGATCCCGGGCCGCGGCCTGCTCGTGCGCGACGGCACGGCGACGCCGATCCAGGTGGCCGGCTGAGCTCGGGGACGACGTCCGGGCCGGCGGCGGTCGGTAGGTTCGGGCGATGGCGCGTTCCACTCCGATCGAGCCGCCCGCCGGGCCCCTCAGCGACGGCCTGGTGCGACTCCGGCTCCGGCAGGCGTCCGACCTGGACGCCATCGCGGCCGGGAGCCACGACGCCGAGACCCGCCGCTGGCTCACCGACCCACCGATGGACGACGAGGCCAGGCGGACCAGCCTGGAGCGGGTCGAGGCGGCCTGGCACTCGGGTCGGGCGAGCCCGCTCGTCATCGCCGACGCCACGACCGACGAGCCGGTGGGGATCATCAACCTGCAGTTCCGGGACGACGAGGTGGCGACGGTGGCGTACAGCGTCTTCCCTGAGTTCCGAGGTCACGGCATCGCTCCGCGGGCGGTCCAGCTGGTGACGTCGTGGGCGTTGGGTGAGCTGGGGCTGGGGCGGCTGCTGCTGGAGGCCGACGAGGGCAACGCCGCCTCGAGACGGGTGGCCGAGAAGTGCGGCTTCACGATGATGGGCAGTCGCAGCGAGCCGACGCCGGACGGACAGCCCAGCACGACCATCGTGTACGCCCGCGCGGCTGAGGTGCGGCCGAGGTGCGGCTGAGGTGCGGCTGAGGTGCGGCTGGCAGGATGCCGGGCGTGAGCGAGGACGCGGCAGCCGGCGGGTGCGCGAGGCCGTGGCCTCGGACGTCGGCCGGATCGCGGAGATGGTGCGCGAGCTGGCGACCTACGAGAAGGAGGTCGACAAGGTCGAGTCGACCGCGGAGTCGTTCGCCACCCTGATGTTCCCGACCGACGGACAGCCCCGATGGCGCACTGCCTGATCGCCGAGGTCCGCGACGAGCCACGGCGAGTGGCGCTCGGTCGGTTTCGCGGCCTGGTACGTCACCTTTTCCACCTGGACCGGCCAGAACGGCATCTGGCTCGAGGACCTGTACGTCGCGCCCGACCAGCGCGGCTCGGGGCTCGGCAAGGCGCTGCTCGCCCGGCTGGCCCAGATCGCGCGTCGAGCGCGGCTACAAGCGGGTCGAGTGGTGGGTGCTGAAGTGGAACGAGCCGGCGCTCGGCTTCTACCGCAAGCTCGGCGCCGAGGCCCTGGACGAGTGGGTCCACTACCGGATCGACCGGGAAGCGTTGCAGCAGCTGGGTCACTGAGGAGCTCGGGCAGGGCCGGTGGCTCAGCGGCGCGGCGGAACCGCGCCCGGACCACCTCGCGCGCGACCAGCCAGGCCGTAGCCGGCCATCCCGATCGTGTAGCGGTAGGCCAGCCGCCGCGGCTCGCGGCCAGCCGGTAGAGCCCAGTCCAGTGCCAGCGGTCCATCCAGCGCGGGTACCAGTCCACCCGCTCGGCCAGGTGGTCGAAGTAGGCGCCCATGGTCATCAGCAGCGGCACCGGCAGCCGGTCCCGGTTGGCCAGCGACCACTCCTGCTGCAGCGGCGTCGGCAGCCCGACGAGCAGCAGGTCCGGGCGAGCCGCGTTGATAGCGGCCACGATCCGGTCGTTGTCCTGCTCCGAGTACCGGCCCGGGTGCCCCGCCATCGCGTCGTACCAGCCGTGGTCGCAGCCCGGCGATCACCAGCCCCGGGAAGTGGCGCGCAGCGTCTCGGCCGCGGCGTCTCGGCGATGCCGGGCGCCGAGCCGAAGAGATAGACGCTCTGCCCCCGCTCGGCCATGTCCGAACAGCTCGCGCTCGATGTCCTCGATGGCCAGCCGCTCGGCGACACCGATGCCGGCCAGCCGCGCCGCCCAGACCACACCCCAGCCGTCCGGCTGCAGCACGTCGAAGGCGTTCATCAGGTCGCGCAGCCCGGGTCCCCACGGCCGCGACCTGCACGTAGTAGGGGTTCAGCCACGACACGTCCAGCCGGGTGCCGCTCGCCATCGAGTCGCGCAGCACCGCCAGCAGCCCGGGCCGGTCGAAGGTCGTGATGTCCAGGCCGAAGATCCGCCGCTTGACCTGGGCGCACCGCCGCTGCGAGCTCCGCTCGCATCAGGCGAACTCGCCGGCGTGGGCCCGCACCAGCTCCTCGGCCCGGGCCACACCGCCGCGTCGTTGACGTCCACCCAGAGGCTCGCATGCCGGTAGCGCCTGACGCGAGACCCGTTGCGCAGCAACGCATTCGTCAGGTCGGCCAGACCCATCGGCCCGTCGATGGCCGCCAGCGGGCCAGTGCGGCCGGCCCGAGGACGGCGATCGCGCTGGAGACCGGCACCGCGATGGTCGGCTTCTCGTCGTACGCCGTGACCCGGTCGCCGTCCAGCGTGAGCCGGCCGTAGGGCAGCCGGAACGGTTCGTCGTGCGCCGCCAGCGTCAGCGCCGCCCCGTCCGCTCGTGCACGGCCAGGATGTCGGTCAGGTCGACCGTGGAGAGGTTGTCGGCGTAGACCACGAGCACCGGTCCCGAGTCCGCCAGCAGCGACGGCCCGCACGCCGATGTTGCCCAGCGGCTCCGTCTCGACCAGCGGCTCCACCGGCAGCGGGTCGACGAAAGCCAGCACCTCGGCGTCGCCGGCCGCGACCGACACGACGATCTCCTCGATGCCGTGCCGCTGCAATGCGCGGACGTTGCGCTCGAGCAGCGGCGTGCCGAGCACCGGCACCAGCGGTTTGGGCACGTCGACGCCCGACAACCGCATCCGCTCGCCGCGCCCGCCGGCCATGATCAGGGCCACGACGCTCATCGGCGCAACGGTAGTGTGCCGGGATGCCCGGGCGGGTCCTGATCACCGGAGCGCAGGGCTTCCTCGGCCGCTCCCTCGTCGCCGCCCTGCTGGCCACCGACTGCCCGGCCGTCCTCGGCGTCGGCCGCTCACCGCGCAACGACGACGTCCTCACCCACACCCTCGACTGGGCCGGCGGACCAGCCGGCCCCGGTGCCCCAGCGCTCCGGCTCGACGACCCCCGCTACGACTACCAGCCGCTCGACGTCCGCGACGCCGCCGCGGTGCGCGGGTCGTCGCCGACTTCCAGCCCGACGTCGCGATCCATGCCGCGGCCTCGCTGCGCGGCGAGGGCCTGGACTCGTTGCTGGAGGCCAACGTCCGCTCGGCGTACGGGCTGCTCATCGGCTACGCCAGACGGGTGGTCATCGTCTCCAGCGGCTCGGTCTACGGCGCGGGTGCCGAGCGCGCTGCCGTTGCGCGAGGACGGCGTCGACCCAGCCGGTCGAGCTCTACGGCGTGACCAAGCTCACCGCCGAACATCGCCATCGCGCTGAGCGCCGACCTGGTCGTCGGCCGGGTCTTCAACCTGGTCGGCCCCGGGCTGCACGACCGGCACCTGCCGGCCTACCTGGCCGGCCGGCTGGCCGCGATCGCCCGCGGGCTGCCCCGCCCGAGATCTCGCTCGCGCCGGTCGACACGACCCGCGACTTCATCGACGTCGACGACGCCGCCCGGGCCCTCGTCACCCTGGCCGACGCCCCCGCCGGCACGTACAACGTGGCCTCGGGCATCGAGACGCCCGTGCAGAGCGTGGTCGACCAGCTGCTCGCTGTTGCCGTCGCCCCGTGCGGTTCGACGCCGAACCCGACCCGCTCGGCGGACATTCCGCGCGTCGTCGCCGACGTCGTCGCCTTGCCGCATTGGGATTTCGGCCAACGACCCCACTGTCCGGCACTCTCGCGAATATGCTCAGCTACTTCGGGGACTTTCCAGGCGGCTGAGGAGTGGCACGGGTGCACCGCATGCACTGCGAGACCTCGCATCAGTACGACGTCCTCGTCACCCAGGGCCTCCTATCTCCGGCGAACCCCCTGCTTTCCGACACCCTCGGCGTCCGCCGCGCCCTCGTCGTCACCGACCCGACGGTCGATGAGCTCTACGGCGCCGAGCTCCGCGCCGACCTCGACGATCCGCAGGTCCTGGTCCTCGACCTCGACGAGCAGTCCAAGACGATGGATGCCGTCCTCGCGGTGTGCCGGTCGGCGCAGCAGCAAGGGCTCGGCCGCCGCGACCTGCTGATCGCGGTCGGCGGCGGCATCGTGTGCGACGTCGTGTCGGTCGCCGCCAGCCTGATCCGCCGCGGCATCCCCTACGTCTGCGTCCCGACCACCCTGGTCGGCGACGTCGACGCTGGCATCGGCCTCAAGGGCGGCGTCAACTTCGGCGCGACCAAGAACTACCTGGGCTCCTTCACGCCGCCGTCGCGGGTCCTGGTCGACCCGACCTTCCTGCGCACCGCTCCCGGTCCGCCGAGCTGCGCGGCCGGCTTCGCCGAGGTGCTCAAGATGGCGATCGTCTGCGACGCCGAGCTGTTCCACCTGGTCGGCAGCGGCCGGGCCGGCCCTGGTCGCGTCCGGCTTCGCCTCGGCCGGCGGCCGAGGTGCTCGACCGCTCGATCACGCTGATGCTCGACGAGCTGTCCGCCAACGCTACGAGGACCTCGGCTACGAGCGGCTGGTCGACTTCGGACACACCTTCAGCCCGATCCTGGAGGAGGTCTCCGGGCTACACGCTGCGCCACGGCGAGGCGGTCGCCCTCGACATGGCCGTGTCCAGCGCCATCGGCGTCATCCTCGGCCTCCTCCCCCGAGGCGGAGTACGGCCGTCGTCGACGCGCTGAGCGAGGTCGGCCTCCCGGGCGTCGCCGCTCTGCTCGATCGCCAACCTCGCGCGGGGGCTCGCCGCGGCCCTGCCCACCGTGACGGTGACCTGAATCTCGTTGTGCCGCAACGGATCGGGCACGCACGCTTCGTCAAGTCGCTCGATCACGTCCCGCCCGGAGTCCTGGACGTCTCGCTGGCCCTGCTCGCCCGCGTCGCAGCGGGATGAGCGACAACCACCCCGCGCAGCCCGGCACCACCTCGAGCGACGAGCCACGCCCAGCAGCCACGCGTCGGGACGGCGTCGCCGTGCTCGTCACTGGAGCCGGCGGCCTGATCGGCGCCGCCCTCGTCCGTCGCCTGTACGCCGCGGGCTTCGCGGTCCACGCGCACGTCGGGCCGCCGGGCTTCGAGGGTCGGCCCCTGCCGCGGGGCGTCCCGGTCTCGGGTGCGACATCCTCGACCTCGGCCCGCTGGTCGCCGACGCCGGGGTCGACGCCGTCGTCCATCTCGCCGGGCCGGCCGGCGTCGCCGCGTCCTTCGCCGACCCGGCGACGTACCTGCGCGACCATGTCGAGGGCACGGCAGCGGTCCTGGCCGGGCGGCTGCCGTGCGCCGGCCCCAGCACCTGGTCCATGTCTCCAGCGCCGAGGTCTACGGCCGGCCCGCACACAACCCGGTGGACGAGTCGGCCGCGAGCGACCCCCTGTCGCCGTACGCCGCGGCCAAGGTCGCCGCCGAGTCCCTGGTGCCGATCGCAGCGTCCGAACGCGACGGTCCTGCGGCCGTTCTCGGTCTATGGACGCAGCTCCCCCGCTTGCTCCCTGGTCGGATCCCTCGTGTGGCAGGCGATCTCGCCGACCGCGATCGAGGTGGCCGACCCTGGCTCCGGTCCGCGACTACGTCCACGTCGACGACCTGGTCCGCGCGGTCGAGGCGCGCCCTCGAACGCCGGCCGGCGGGGGCGTTCAACGTCGGCAGCGGCGTCGGTACGTCGGTGCGCCGAGCTCGCTCGACCTGGTACGCGGTCGATCGGCGTCGCGCTCCCCCTGGTCGAGGCGGGCGCCGACCGGCCGATCGACGTGCTCGAGCTGGTCGCGGACATCCGCCGGTCGGCCGAGCGAGCTCGGCTGGGCGCCGACCGTGGACCTGCGGAGCGGCCTCGAGCGAGGCCGATCTGCGCGCGACGCCGGTCCTGACTCGGGGCCTACGCTCCCGCCGCGTCCGGCCGCAGCCGGCGGACGGCCTCGTCGACCGACGCCTCGGGCAGCAGCGGGTCGGCCCGGCAGGCCGCCCGGATCCGCTCCGGCGTCGGATCGTCCAGGGCGGCCAGCACCGCCGCCTCGTGCGACCTCGAAGCGCTCCAGCCAGGGCGTGACCGCGGCCGGCGGCGGCAGGGTCGGCAGCACCCGCCAGTCGCGGCCGGCGAGCACGACCCGGCGCTCGCGCACCATCCCGTCCGGCTCCGGCACGTTGACCATGGTGTCCGCGGCTCGCCGCCGCAGATCGCCGCCAGCGCCGGCCCGACCGACTCATCGGCCACCAGGGCATCGACCGGCCGGCGGATGCTCGGCGGCGACACGGCGGGGTCTGCGGCCAGCTCGTCCAGCGCCGTCGCGCGCATCGCAGCAGCACCTCGCGCGCGCCCGGCGCCGTGCGGCGCATGGTCGGCGAACAGCCCGAAGTACTTCAGCGGCAACGCTTCCAGCTCGGTGACCTCGGACCCAGCACTCCGAGCGGCTGCGATCGGCGAGCCGCTCGCCCAGCCGGCCAGGACCGTCGACGCCGGCCGCCCGCGACTCCAGCCCGTGCAGGAAGCCGCGATGGTTCAGGCCGGTGTAGGCCCACGACAGCGGGTCCCCGACCAGCTGCGGACGCCGTCTCGACCGTCGACCTCCGGCAGCTCGCACAGGCCGATGGCCCGAACCCGGCCGCGGCGCCAGCAGCGCCGTCGTGACGGACAGCGGGTTGGTCAGGTTGACGACCAACGCCTCCGGGCAGGACCGCAGCATCTCCTGGCGATCACCCGCGCAGCGCCGGCGCCGGCCGCAGGGCCGACCGCAGCGCGCCGGGGCCCAGCGTCTCGTCCGCGGCCGCGCCCAGCTCGGCCGCGAACCGCTCGTCCGCGGCGCGGCCCGCCAGATCGCCGTAGCGGATCTGGTGCACCACCAGGTCGGCCCCGTCCAGCGCCTCGGCCAGCGAGGTGGTGCACGTCGACCGCCATCCGGGCAGCACATGCCGGGCGTGCTCCCCGACCGCAGCCAGCGCAGTCGTCGTTGCGGCCGTGCAGGATCAGCGGTGGCCGGCTCGCGGCCCGGCCGGCGAGCTCGGGGAACAGCGGTACGACGAACGGCGTGCTCCCGCCGAGCAGGACGATCCTCATCCGCGCGGCGCGCCCACGCGAACCAGCCGGCGCCCAGCAGGGCGGAGTCGTCGTCCGGGTAGCCCGGCTGCAGGATGTCCGGCCAGGACTGGCCCGATCGGCCAGCCGGCGGCCGCCGCGGCCTCGGCCACCTCGGCCAGCCAGTCGCTCGCCCATCGCCTGGGCGAAGCCACCCTGCACGCACGATCCGCTCCACCCCGGTGTCCAGATGGATCGCGGCCAGCGCCGCCCGAGATGGCGCGGGCTCCGGCGACCGCTGCCGTCGGACGCCGGTGTCGCCGGCCTGGTAGGCCGCCACGATCTTCGGGCCGGACAGCTCGCGACCGGTGTGCCGCCGGACCAGCGCCACCACGCCACGACCGGAGGCCAGGCCGCCGACGTGCCCGAAGCCGCCGCAGTCGCAGCGAATCGCATCGGCGGCGAAATCGACCCGCAGGTGGCCGATCTCGCCGCCCCGGCCGTTGACGCCGGCCACCGGCCGACCGTCGCAGAAAGACCTTGTGGCCGACGCCCGACCCGACCGTCACGATCGCGAAGTCGCGCAGCCCCGCGGCGACGTAGCGGTAGCCGGCTGCCGCCAGGTCGTTGAGCACGACGACCCGCGACCCGGCCCAGATCGCGGCGCACGCGGCCTGCGAGGTCGAACGGCTCGGCCCGGCCCACGCACGCGTCGGCGCCGCCAGGACGACCCCCTTGTCGTTCATCGGCCCGGGGTAGGCCAGCGCGACGACGTCCCAGCCGGTCCGAGCCCGGCAGCAGCTCCGTCAGCGCGACCTCGGCGCACCAGCACGGCCAGCGCCGCCAGCACCTGTCCTGGCCGACCGACGCCGCCCAGGTGGTTGGGCGTCGGCGCGGTACGCCGCCGTCGCGCAGCCGCCGCCGTCGTACCGGGCGGCTCGCATCGTCGTGCCGCCGATCTCGGCGACGAGCACCGCTCACGCGCAGCCGCCGCACGGCTCGCCGCACACCGGCGGCACCCGCTCGGCCTGCTCGGTCGTCAGCTCGGACGACATCGGCAGCGCCAGCGCACGCTGCGTGCAGCCGCGTCGACGACCGGCAGCCGGCCGGCGCCGACGATGTCCTCGTAGTAGGGCTTGGTCGCGATCCCCTCGGCCGCGAGCGCCGCGGCCAGCCGGTCGCGGCCGACCGCCGGGTCGACGCGTGGCCGGTCCAGTGCACCCAGCTGTGCCGATCGCCGGCCCGGACCTGTTGCGGCACCAGGCCATCGGCCAGCGTGGACGCGTAGACCGTCCGCGACCGCCGACGCGCCGCGCCACCAGCTCCTCCACGGCATGCAGGCTGTCCAGCCCGACGATCGGCCGACATCTCGGTGATCAGCGAGGAGCGCAGCCAGTTCTCCGGGGTGTCCAAGCGTCGCCGTCCGCCGGCAGCACCACGGCGCCGCCGGAGCCACCGGCGCTGACCGTCTTGGCGAAGCTCATCGAGTAGGCGTGGGCATCGGCCTGGGTGCCGACCGGCAGGCCCTGCGCCAGCGCGCCCAGCGCGGCGGCGGAGTCGGCGACGAGCGGCACCCCGGCGCAGGCCGCCCGCAGCGCCGTCGTAGTCGCACGGGTTGCCCAGCGCGTCGACCGCGACCACCACGGCGACCTCGTCGTCGACCAGCCGCGCGCACGCTGGCCGGGTCGAGGGTCCAGGTCGCCGGGTCGACATCGGCGAACCGCACCCGGAAACCCAGCTGCCGCAACACTTCCGCCGTCGCGTGGAACGTGAAGGCCGGGCAGATGGCGACGTTGCCCGGCCGGGCCACCGCCCGCACGGCCAGCCGCAGCGCGTTGGTCCCGGAGTTGACCGGCACGACCTGCCGGTCGGCGCGCAGCCGCAGCCGCGAGCCGCAGCTCGTCGGTCAGCTCCGCCGTCCACCGGTGCGCCGCGCACCCGGCCGCGCCACAGCGCGTCGGCGATCCGGGCCGAGACCAGGTCGGGCTGCTCCGGCCGCGGCGGCACGACGACCGGCTAGCGCGGGTGCGAACATCGGCGTCGCGTCCTCGGCGAGCTCGGCGATGGTACGCCGCAGCATCTCGTGCACGTCGGCGCAGCGGCTTGGTCACCGACGTCAGCAGGCGCCGCGTCGACGACGCCGCAGCTGTCCGACCGCGGGCGGCGGCACGACCTCGACCAGGCGTGTCGAGGCCGGTCTGCCTCGCCGACCAGGCTGGACCACGTCGGTGAGCGCGCGGAACCGCTCGAGACGTTGAAGACGCCCGGCGCCTCGACCTCGACCGCCACGCGCGCGACGTCGTCGACACCGACGAAGCTCCGCGTGTTGTCGGTCACCCGCACCGGCCGGCCGCTCGAACCCGTCCACCAGCCTGGACAGCAGCCGCCACTGGCCCGCGCCGACGACATTGGCCAGCCGCAGCACCGTCAGCCGCTGGACGGCCGCACCGACCAGTCAGCTCCTGGGCGACCTTCGACAGCGCGTAGACCCAGCGCCCCGTGGGGTCCAGGTCGACGAGCTCCCGGCACAGCGCGATGGCCCGGTGCGGCGGGCAGGGCTGTTCCGCGAGCTCCACGACCCGTCGGCACCACTCCTCCGGCAGCCGGTCCAGGCAGCGTGGGCGAGTCCTCCGTCAAGGGCGCCGGCGCCTCGCCGTACACCTCGATCGAGGACAGCAGCGTGACGTCGCGTCCGGCGAGCTGCGGGAGGAGCCGAGCGGTGGCGACGACGTTGTCCAGCGCGAGGGTCCAGGGCCGCAGCGGGCGCGGCATGCTGCTGCCCAGGGCCAGCATGACCCGGCCCGGCGGCAGCTCCACGGCGTCCGTGAGCACGTCAGCCTGGAGCCACGCGGGAGCGGCGCCCGCGCCCGGGTCGGCACCGGCCGCGGGTGGGTTGACGTCCACGACCGTGACCTGGTCCCCGCGGTCGACGAGCCGGCGGCACAGTGCCCGGCCCACGAATCCCGCGCCACCGACGACAGCCCAGTTCACCGCAGCATCCTCTCGGCCCCGGCCCGCTGCCGTTGCCCGTTCGCGCGATCCCCTGCCGGCCCAAGGTTAGGGCGATCCGGCGCCGGCACGTGGCGCGCGGCGGCCAGGCTCAGCCCCGGGCGTCGCTCGGCGTCGTCGCGAAGAGCAGCACGAGCGTGCTGAGCAGCAGCGCGGCGATCGGGAGGCCGAAGCCCCAGCCGCCGTACCGGATCGACCAGCCCGTCGAGGGCAGCCCGAGCAGCTGGAGCAGGATCGCCGGCGACCGCGGCCAGCGCCGGCCGGCCCGCAGGCCGCGCGCCATCAGACCCAGCAGCACGCCGACGAGCACACAGCCGCCGATCTCGGCCAGGGTGAACCCGATTTGGCTCTGGCGGCGCGCCGTGGCCAGCGCGACGGTGAGGACCGCACCGAGGGCCAGCATCAGGACCGCCTCGATCCTCACCAGCGCGACCAGTACCCCCAGAGCGGGATGAACCGGAGCATTCGGGCTGGGTCCCCGCCCGGTGACCGGGGTCCGGGCAGCGTGGGCGGCCGGGTTCTCGGCGGGCTGGGACGGCTCGGAAACCACCTGGAGGACGCTACCTCGTGTGCTGGGTGTGACCGATTCGGCACAGACCGTTCCCCGGACTCATCTTGTGCACCTGCTCACCGGTAGCAGTCTGGTCACGCACGAGCGCGCGACCAGGAAGCGAACAAGCAGCAAAGAGGCACCCGGAGACAAGGAGCAAGGCGAACGGCCGGGGAACACGGCGCGGTCCGGGCTCGTTGCGCACCATGGATGCATCGTGAAGAAAGTGTCAGATCTCTTGAGTGTGCCGAACGCTCGTGAAAGTATGCACAAGCAAGAGCACAGCAGTGTCAGGGCGAGCACCGAGACTCAACGACGAGCTTGCACGTACTCCGAGCGACACGACACGAGCGACAGCTGAGCATGAGACCACAGACGACGATGAGTACGAGGAGCACGAGCCTGATGGATTGGCGCAACCGCGCTGCCTGCCTGGACGAGGACCCGGAGCTGTTCTTCCCGATCGGGAACACCGGGCCCGCCCTGTCGCAGATCGACGAGGCCAAAGCGGTCTGTCGACGCTGCGAAGTTGTCGACACCTGCCTGAAGTGGGCGCTGGAGTCCGGCCAGGACGCCGGCGTCTGGGGTGGGTTGTCCGAGGACGAGCGACGTGCGCTCAAGCGCCGTAACGCTCGGGCCCGTCGGGCTGGCTGAGAGCGCATCACCGAAGAGCAACACCCACAATCGAACCAGTGAGGCCCCGACCGTCCGGTCGGGGCCTCACTGCTGTCCCGGCGGGCTGATCTCAGGCGGGACCCAGCGGCCGTGGGTGCAGCTCGAGCGTGACGAGGGTGCCACCGCCCGGGCGGGTCGACCAGCTGATGGTCCCGCGCAGCTCGCGCACCAGGGCCGCGACGATCTGGAGCCCGAGCCCGGCGTGGGCCGGGTCGAACCCGGCCGGCAGGCCGGCGCCGTCGTCGCCCACGAGCACCCGCAGGACGTCCCGGCCGTCGCTGCCGAGCTCGCGCTCGGCGTCGACGTGCACCTCGCCCGGGCCGCCGGCGAGGCCGTGCTCGACCGCGTTGGTCAGCAGCTCGGTGAGCACGAGCGCGAGCGGAGTCGCGTCCTCGGCCCGCAGCAGGCCGAAGGACCCGGTCCGGTGGATCTGGGCCCGCTCGCCGTGCCGGGCGAGCTCGATCAGCATGGCCAGGCTCTGGCCCGCGATGTCGTCGAAAGCGACGGTCTCGTCCAGCCCCTGCGACAGCGTCTGGTGAACGAGCGCGATGGCACCGACCCGGCGGACCGCTTCCTCCAGCGCCCCGCGGCCCTCCGCGTCCTCGGGCAGCCGCCGGGCCTGCAGCCGCAGCAGGGCGGCCACGGTCTGGAGGTTGTTCTTCACCCGGTGGTGGATCTCCCGGATGGTCGCGTCCTTGGTCATCAGCTCGCGCTCCCGCCGGCGCAGCTCGCTGACGTCGCGCAACAGGACCAGGGCCGCCGTCCGCACGTCGTCATGGACGATCGGGATCGCCCGCAGGGACAGGGTCGTGCCGTTGGCCTCCAGCTCGGCCCGCCACGGCGCCCGGCCGCGGACGACCAGGGCCAGGCTCTCGTCGACGCCGTCACCGTCCCGGATCAGTGGCGTGACCACCTCGGCCAGGGAGGCGCCCACCACCTCTCCGGGGTGCCCGATCCGGTGCACGGCCGAGACGGCGTTCGGACTGGCGTAGTCGACGACGCCCTCGGCGTCGAGCCGCACGAACCCGTCGCCGACGCGCGGCGCCCCGCGGCGTGAACCGGTCGGCGCCCCGGCGACCGGGAACGTCCCCGCGGCGATCATCCGGGCCAGGTCGTCGGCGGCGGAGAGGTAGCTCAGCTCCAGCCGGCTGGGCATCCGGGCCATCGCCAGGTTCGTGTGCCGGGTCAGGACCGCTACCGGACGCCCCTGCCGCATCACCGGGATGGCCTCCTCGCGGACCGGCACGTCGTCGTCGCTCCACTCGGGGTCGCGCTCGCGCAGGATCCGGTGCTCGTCGTACGCCGCGTCGATCTGGTGCCGGCGGCCGCGCTCGACCCGCAGCCCGACCTGGTCCTCGAAGAAGACCATCGGCCCGGTGACCGGCCGCACGTGCGCACCCGCGACCCAGGCGGCGCCGCCGTCCTCCGGCAGCCACAGCACCAGGTCGGCGAAGGACAGGTCGGACAGCAGCTGCCAGTCCCCCACCAGCAGGTGCAGCCACTCGGCGTCGGCCACGGACAACGTGGTCCGGTCCCGCACGAGGTCGGCGAGGGTCGGCACACGCGCGAGCGTACGGCGTGGCCGGACCCGTGCTGCTCGGTCCGGTCGGTCGGCTAGGTCGTCGCGCTCCCGCTGCGGATCACGGCCCGCAGGCTGCGCAGGGCGACCGACAGGGCGGCGATCCCGCTGCTCTCCAGCCGGGCGACCTCCTCGATCGTCGCCCGCGCGCGGGCCAGCGCGTCGGCGTTGGCCTTCTCCCACTGGCCGATCCGCTGGTGCGGGTCACCCTCGTCGGTCATCTGCAGGACGGCGATGGTGAGCGACTCCAGCGCGGCGTAGAGGTCGATCCGCAGCGAGGCCCGGGCCAGGGCGTCCCAGCGGTCCTCGCGGGGCAGCGCAGTGATCCGGGTGAGCATGGCGTCCACGCCGTAGCGCTCGGAGAGGCTGAAGTAGACGGGCGCGACGGCGGAGGCCGCGAGCCCGGTCTCGGCCGCGATCTCGGTGACGTCGAGCAGCGAGAACGAGTCGAGCAGGGCCGATGCCCGGTGCGCGAGCTCGTCCGGCGCGCCCACCTTGACCAGCTCCTTCGCCCGCCGCTCGAGCCGCCGCCGCTCCGCACCCACCAGGAGCTCGGGCAGCTGCGGCTGCAGCGTCCGGACGGTGTCGCGGAAGCGCTCGACCTCGGCTGCGATGTCGGCCTGGGCCGGCCGGGCCTGGATGAACCACCGCACCGACCGGTCCAGCAGGCGGCGGAACTCGAGGTAGAGCTGGGTCTGCGCGGCGGTCGGAACCTGGTTGTCCAGCGCCTCGACCTCGCCGACGAAGGCCGACAGGTCGAACACCTCGCGGGCGATCAGATAGGCCCGGGCGACCTGGACGGCACTGGCGCCCGTCTCGTCCTCGCCGCGGAAGGCGAAGGTGATGCCGCCGCGGTTGACCATCGAGTTCACCACCGCGTTGACGACGATCTCGCGGCGCAGCGGGTGGCCGTCGAGCCGGTCGCCGTAGCGCTCGACCAGCTGGTGCGGGAAGTAGCCGCGCAGGGTCTGCTCGAACCACGGGTCGTCCGGCAGCTCGGTGGCGATCAGGTCCCGTTTGAGCACCAGCTTGGCGTAGGCGACGAGGACCGAGAACTCCGGAGAGGTCAGCCCGAGCTGCTCGTCGTGGCGGCGGGCGATGTCCGCGTCGCTGGGCAGGTACTCGATCGAGCGGTCCAGGTCGCCGCGCTCCTCCAGCCAGTGGATCAGCCGCTGGTGCACCGGCAGCATCGAGTGCTCCTGGGCCCGGGCGTTGCCGAGCAGGACGTTCTGCTCGTAGTTGTCCCGCAGCACCAGCCGCGAGACCTCGTCGGTCATCTCGATCAGCAGCTCGTTGCGCTGCTTGGTCGTCAGGTCGCCCCCGGCCACGACCTGGCCGAGCAGGATCTTGATGTTGACCTCGTGGTCGGAGCAGTCGACGCCGGCCGAGTTGTCGATCGCGTCGGTGTTGACCCGTACGCCGTGCAGGGCCGCCTCGATCCGGCCGAGCTGGGTCAGGCCGAGGTTGCCCCCCTCGCCGACGACCCGGCACCGCAGGCTCGCACCCGTGACCCGGATCGCGTCGTTCGCGCGGTCGCCGACATCGGCGTTGGACTCGCCGGACGCCTTGACGTAGGTGCCGATCCCGCCGTTCCAGAACAGGTCGACCTTCGCCGCCAGGATCGCCTTCATCAGCTCGGCGGGCGTCAAGGTCCTGACGTCCTTGGGAAGGCCGAGGGCGGCGGCCATCTGCTCGCTGATCGGCACCGACTTCGCCGTCCGCGGCCAGATGCCGCCCCCGGCCGAGATCAGGCTGCGGTCGTAGTCGTCCCAGGACGACCGGGGCAGCTCGAACAGCCGGCGCCGCTCGGCGTACGACGTCGCGGCCTCGGGGGCCGGGTCGACGAAGACGTGCCGGTGGTCGAACGCCGCCACCAGGCGGATGTGCTCGGACAGGAGCATCCCGTTGCCGAAGACGTCGCCGCTCATGTCGCCGACGCCGACGACGGTGAAGTCCTCGGCCTGGGTATCGAGCCCCAGCTCGCGGAAGTGCTTCTTGACCGACTCCCAGGCGCCCTTCGCGGTGATGCCCATGGCCTTGTGGTCGTAGCCCGCGGACCCGCCGGACGCGAACGCGTCGCCGAGCCAGAAGCCGTAGTCGATCGCGACCCCGTTGGCGATGTCGGAGAACGTCGCGGTCCCCTTGTCAGCGGCCACGACGAGGTAGGTGTCGTCCCCGTCGTGGCGGACGACCCGCCGCGGCGGCGAGACCTCGCCGCCGACGAGGTTGTCGGTGATGTCGAGCAGGGCCGAGATGAACATCGTGTAGCAGGCGACGCCCTCGGCCAGCCAGCCCTCTCGGTCCGCGGTCATCGACGGGCCCTGCTTGGGGAAGAAGCCGCCCTTGGCGCCGGTCGGCACGATCACGGCGTTCTTGACCATCTGGGCCTTGACCAGCCCGAGGATCTCGGTCCGGAAGTCCTCCCGACGGTCGCTCCACCGCAGACCACCGCGCGCCACCTTGCCGAAGCGCAGGTGCACGCCCTCGACCCTCGGCGAGTACACCCAGATCTCGTACGCCGGTCGCGGCGCCGGCAGGTCGGGCACCGCCTTCGGGTCGAGCTTGACCGATACGTAGGACTTGGGCCGTCCACCGTCGTCGAGCTGGAAGTAGTTGGTACGCAACGTCGCCCGTACCAGTGCGAGCAGCGAGCGCAGGATCCGGTCCTGGTCCAGGCTGGACACGTCGTCGAGGGCGGCCTTGACGTCGGCGACGATCGCGTCACCGGCAGCGGTGCGCTCGTCCGCGCCGGCGTCGCCGCCGTAGCGGTCGGGGTCGAACCGCTCCTCGAACAGCGCCACGATGTTGCTCGTGATGCCGCAGTTGGCCAGCAGGGCCGACTCGACGTACTCCGAGCTGAAGGTGGAGCCGGTCTGGCGCAGGTACCTCACGTACGCCCGCAGGACGACGACCTGACGCCAGGTCAGGCCGGCGCCGAGCACCAGGCCGTTGAGCCCGTCGCTCTCGGCGGCGCCGGACCAGGCGGCGGCGAAGGCGTCCTGGAAGAGCTCGCGGGCCTGATCCCGGTGCTGGCGGGACCAGTCGGTCTGGGCCGGCCGCACCAGGCCGAAGTCGTAGACGTGCACCGTCACCCCGTCGCTGCGGTCCAGCTCGTAGGGCCGCTCGTCGACGACCTCGACCCCGAGGTGGGTGAACACCGGCAGGACCCGGGTCAGGGAGAGCGGCCCGGTCGTGTAGAGCTTGAACCGGCGCTCGTTGGCACCGGCGCCCGGCTCCTCGTAGAGGTTGAGCCGCAACGCATCCGGGCCCTCGAGGGCCTCGATGTGCCGGAGGTCCGAGACGCCCACGCGCGGTGAGAAGTCCTCCTTGTACGCCTCGGGGAAGGCCCGGCCGTAGAGGCCTACGAGCCGGGCCGCACGCTCCTCGCCGTGGTCCACCCGCAGCGCCTCGGCCAGGTCCTCGACCCACGTGCGGGTCGCGTCGACCAGCCGGCGCTCCAGGGCCTCGGCGTCGACGTCCGGCAGCGCCGTCCCCGCGGGCACCCGGACCACGAAGTGCAGCCGGGCCAGCAGCGACTCCGAGACCCGCGTCGTGTAGTCGACGCTCGCACCGTCGAAGGTCCGCTTGAGGATCTCCTCCATCCGCAGCCGGACGGCGGTGGTGTAGCGGTCCCGCGGGATGTAGACCAGGCAGGACATGAAGCGCCCGTAGTCGTCGCGGCGCAGGAAGAGCCGGGTCTTGCGCCGCTCCTCGAGGTACATCACCGCGGTCGCCGTGTCGTACAGGTCGTCCAGGCCGATCTGGAAGAGCTCGTCGCGCGGGTAGGTCTCCAGGATCGTCAGCAGGTCCTTGCCGGAGTGGCTGGCGGGCGAGAACCCCGACCGGGCAAGGACATCCGCGACCTTGCGGCCCAGGACCGGCACGTCGCGCACGCTCTCGGTGTACGCCGTCGAGGTGAACAGGCCGAGGAAGCGCCGCTCCCCCGTGACGTTGCCGTCCGCGTCGAAGGCCTTGACCCCGACGTAGTCCAGGTAGATCGGGCGGTGCACGGTCGAGCGCGAGTTGGCCTTGGTGACGATCAGGACGTGCGGCTCGTGGGCCTTGGCCCGCGCGCTGGGCGAGAGCCGGCTGAAGCTCTCCGACATCGGCGGGTCGTAGCGCAGCACCCCCAGCCCGGTCGACGGCACGGGCTGCAGCGCGTCGTCGCCGTCCACCTCGACGAGGGAGTACTCGCGGTAGCCGATGAAGGTGAAGTGACCGTCGGCCAGCCACTCGAGCAGGTCGCGGGCGTCCTTGACCTCCGCCGGGTCGACGCCGGGGGGCGACTGCTCGGAGAGCTCCTGCGCGACCCGCTGGGCGGTCTGGCACATCTTCGGCCAGTCCTCGACGGCGACCCGCACGTCGGCGAGGACCCGCTGCACCGCGGCCGAGATCGCCTCGATGTCGGCCGGCACGCTCTCGCGGTCGATCTCCAGGTGCATCCAGGACTCGACGACCACGTCGTACGGCAGGTCCTGCGGGGTCTGCTTCCCCAGGTCGGCGTCCAGGATCTCGATCAGCCGGCCGGTGGCGTCGCGGCGCACGGCGAGCTGGGGGTGCACGACCAGGTGCAGGGCCCGCTCCTCCCGCCCGAGCTCGGCGGTGACCGAGTCGACGAGGAAGGGCATGTCGTCGGTGACGATCTCGATGACGGTGTGCCCGGTGGCCCACCCGTGCTCGTCGACGGTAGGCGTGAAGACCCGCACGCTGGCGGTGCCGACGGGGCGCTGCTGGGCCAGCGAGCGATGGCTGAGCGCGGCGCCGAGCAGGTCCTCGGGCTGGCGCGCGAGCAGGTCCTCGGTGGCGACGTGTCTGTAGTACCGGCCCAGGAAGGCGGCGAGGTCTCCCCCGCTCTGTCGTTCGGCCAGCTCCGCCGCCTTGCGGAGCAACTGGGTGCGGGACTCCTCCAGCGCGCGCGACATTGCGCCTTCCTCGTCAGCCTCGGGCGGGCGCCGTTGCCCGCCACCACGGCGACACTATCCCCCGCTCGGCCACCGGCTACAGCGCGCCGCGCATCTCCCAGAGCAGGGGATAGAACTGCAGCGAGAGCCGGCTGCGCAGGTACGGCGCGCCGGACGAGCCGCCGGTGCCGGACTTGGTGCCGATCTGCCGCTCGACCATCGTCACGTGCCGGGCCCGCCAGGCGGCCTGCTTCTCGTCGTGCTCGAGCAGCGCCTCGCCCAGCTCCCACGCGTCGCCGTACGGCTCCCGGTCCCGCGCGACCGCCAGCAGGGCGCGGCGTACGGCGTCGTCGTCCTGGGTGTCGAACCCGGCCGCGGCGAGGACCGCGAGGTAGGCGTCCCACAGCGTCGGCTCGGCCAGCCGGCGCTCCAGCCGGGCCCGCTCGAGGTCGGTCAGCCCGCGGAACCGCGACAGGAAGCCCGGGTCCTTGTGCCCGGAGACGAACTCGAGCTCGCGGAACTGCACGGACTGGAAGCCGCTGGCCGGCGCCAGCCGGTGCCGGAACTCCAGGAAGTCCTGCGGCGTCATCGTCTCCAGCACGTCGATCTGGTGGACGAGGACGCCCTCGATGACCGACACCCGGCCCAGCAGGTGCCGGGCCCACCACAGCCGGCCGTCGAGCCATCGCGTCGCGCGCGGTCTCCACCTCGTGCAGCAGCTGCTTGAACCACAGCTCGTAGACCTGGTGGATCGTGATGAACAGCAGCTCGTCGTGTGCCGGCGGGTCGGACTCCAGCACCTGCGGGTCGAGCAGCGTCGCGCACCCGCAGGTAGGACCCGTAGGTCAGCCGGGCTCCCTCCTCGCCGAACTCCCGGCCGGCGGTGGGGTCCGGCCATGACCGTGTGTCATCTGTCGGCTCACTCATGGCGAGCACTGTAGGCCGGGCGCGGGCTATCCCCCTTCTGGTCCTCGCCGGGGCCCGGCCTGGCACTAGGGTCCGGCCCATGTCCTCTGGTGCCACCGAGGTCGACCCCGCGGTGCTGCGGCTCCTGCTGCGCCGGCTCACCGAGCTCGAGCGAGGACGCGAACGGGGTCACCGACACGTGCTCGACCACCTCCCGGTACGCCGACGCCGGGCGGCGCAGGGACCGTCGGCGAGGTCGGTGCCGCGTCGTCGACGCCTTCGCCACCTGGCCGACAGCCTCGGGCAGACCCGGTTCGGCCTCGCGAGCCAGGCCGCGGGCGACGCCGGTCGGCACGGTGCCGAGGATCGACCTGACCGGGCGCTCGTGGACCTCGCCCGGGTGCGGGACATCGACGAGATGGCTCGGTGAGCGCGGCCGAGGAGCCTTCCCGGACGACCTCGTCCCGGGCGACCCGGCGTCGTGCTCGGCCCTCGGCGGCGCCCTGCGCCGGCGGGCCGGCGACGCTGCGGGAGCAGCGTACGGCGTTGTGGCACAGCGCGTCCGGCCTCAACGGCTGGACCGGTCCGCCGCCGACGCCTTCGTCGAGCGGCTGCGCCGCCAGCTCGCCGAGGTCGACCAGATGGCCAGCCGGCTGGACGACATCGGCGCCGCGCTGCAGGCCTACGCCACCGACCTCGCCCACGCCCGGAGCCAGGGCGACCTCGCCGCGCGACTACGTGGTGCGGCAGCGGCCTTGACGGTGGACGCCGGCGGCGCGGTGCAGCCCCTCGCCGGCCCGGTCGGCCTCGAGGTCGCGCAGCGCGGACGCGAGCCGCATGCCGCTGGCCCAGCATCACGTCGACGGCGCCCGTCGCCGAGGCTCGGGCCGCGGCGGACCGGCTGCGGCGGCGAACGTCGACGGCGCTGCAGGCGCTGCGCTCGGACGCCGGCCGGCGTCGCGGCACTGGACGCCACCCGCCCGGTAGCCTCCGCGGCGTGGACATCGACGCCGAGATGCACTACGCCGCCGCGCCGGACCGGGTCATGGCGGTGCTCTCCGACCCGGCCTTCCAGGACGAGAAGTGCGAGCGAGACCGGAGCCCTGTCGCACGAGGTCTCGGTGACGACGCCCGGTGACCGCACCGTCCTCGACACCCGGCGCAGCATGCCGATGGACTCGCTGCCCGACTTCGCCCGGTCGTTCCTCGGCGGCAAGCTCGAGGTGCACGAGACGCAGGACTGGGGCCCGGCCGCGGCCGACGGCTCGCGCGACGGGACGCTCACCGTCGAGATCCCCGGGACGCCGATGCAGCTCAACGGCACGCTGGCCATGCGCCCCCGGCGGCGGCGAGGCGGCTCCGCAACCTCGCCACGACCGTGACCATCCGCTCCGTGCTCAAGGCCAACATCCCCCTCATCGGCGGCAAGGCCGAGCAGGCCGCGGCCGGCCCGATCCGGGCGGCCATCGGCAAGGAGGAGGAGCTCGGCCAGGAGTGGCTGGCCCGCTAGACGATCTTGCCGGGGTTCAGGATGTCCTGCGGGTCCAGCACCGCCTTGATCTGGCGCGACATCTGCAGCACGTCCGGGCCGATCTGGTCCACCAGGTACGGCGCCTTGACCACCCCGACCCCGTGCTCGCCGGTGATCGTGCCGCCCAGCTCCAGAGCCAGGGCGATGACGGCGCCGAACGCCGCGTCGGCGCGACGCGTCGCCGCCGGGTCGTCGCCGTCGAAGCTGAGGAACGGGTGGAAGTTGCCGTCACCCGCGTGCCCGACCGTGGCGATCAGCGTGTCGTGCTCCGCGGCGATCCGCTCGACCCCGCCCACCAGCTCGGCGATCCGGTCGATCGGCACGCCGACGTCCTCGATCAGCGGCGTCCCGAGGTCGAAGAGCGAGGCGAAGGCCAGCCGCCGCGCCTCGAGGAACATCTCGCCCTCGTCCGGGTCGTCGGTCGTCGCGACGAACGTCGCGCCGTGCTCGCTCGCAGATCCGCTCCATCCGGGCGATCTCCTCGACCGACTGCGCACCGCCGCTGTCGCTCTGCGCGATGAGGGTCGCGCCGGCCTCGGTGTCCAGCCCCATCCGACGGTAGCGCCTCGACAGCGCGCACGCTGGCCCGGTCCATGAGCTCGAGCGTCGCCGGCCGCAGCACCGCCATGATCGCGCTCACCGCACGGCCGGCGGCGGCGACGTCGGCGAACGTCGCGACCATCGTGCACGCGGCCGGCGGCAGGGGCCGCAGCCGCACGGTGGCCTCGGTGATGACGCCGAGCGTGCCCTCGGACCCGACGAAGAGCCGTTTGAGGTCGTAGCCCGCGACGTCCTTGATCGTCCGGCCGCCGAACCGCACGACCCGGCCGTCGGCCAGCACGACCTCCAGCGCCAGGACGTAGTCGGTCGTCACGCCGTACTTCACGCAGCACAGGCCGCCCGCGTTCGTCGCCAGGTTGCCCCCGATCGAGCAGAACGTGTACGACGACGGGTCCGGCGGGTACCACAGACCGTGCTCGCGGGCGGCGGCCTTGAGGTCGCTGTTGATGACGCCGGGCCCGACGACGGCGTACATGCCCTGCGGGTCGACGTCGAGCGCCCGCATCCGCTCCAGCGAGAGCAGGATGCACCCGTCGATGGCGCTCGCCCCGCCGGCCAGGCCGGAGCCGGCCCCGCGCGCGACGACCGGGATGCCGGTGCGCCGCAGCCGACTCTCAGCACCGCCTGGACGTCAGCGGTGCTGGTCGCCCGGACAAGCGCGAGCGGCCAGCCGGCCTGGACCGTCTCGGCCCGGTCGCCGCGGTAGGCGTCGACGACGTCGCGGTCGTCGACCACGACACCCTCGGGCAGCACGCCGCGCAGCTCGCCGACGACGTCGAGCCCGACCTGGGTCACCCGAGGCCCATGTGCGGGTAGGTGTGGTCGACCGGCGGCACGAAGGTCTCCTTGATCGAGCGGGTGCTGGTCCAGCGCATCAGGTTCTGGGCCGCGCCGGCCTTGTCGTTGGTACCCGACGCGCGGGCGCCGCCGAACGGTTGCTGCCCGACAACTGCACCGGTCGGCTTGTCGTTGACGTAGAAGTTGCCGGCGGCATACCGCAGCCGGTGGCTGGCGTCGGCCACGGCGTGCCGGTCCTGGGCGATGATCGAGCCGGTGAGCGCGTACTTCGCCGCCGACTCCATCTGATCCAGCACCTTGTCGTAGCTGCGGTCCGGGTAGACGAAGACCGACAGGATCGGCCCGAAGTACTCCGTGGTGAACACCTGGTCGCCCGGGTCGTCGGCCCGCAGGACGGTGGGCCGCACGAAGTAGCCCTCGCTGTCGTCGTAGCGGCCGCCGGCCTCGACGGTGATCCCGGAGGACGCGTGGGCCCGGTCGATCGCCGCCCGGTGCTTGGCGAAGGCCCGGTCGTCGATCACCGCGCCCATGAAGTTGGACAGGTCGGTGACCGGGCCCATGGTCAGGCTCTCCGTGACGTCGACCAGGTCACGGCGCATCCGGCGCCAGATCGACTGTGGCACATAGGCTCTCGACGCCGCCGAGCACTTCTGCCCCTGGTACTCGAAGGCCCCACGGACCATGGCCGTCCGCAGGACGTCGGAGTCGGCGCTGGGGTGGGCCAGGATGAAGTCCTTGCCGCCGGTCTCGCCGACGATCCGCGGGTAGCTGCGGTAGTCGGCGATGTTCGCGCCGACCGTGGCCCACAGCTTCTGGAAGACGGCGGTCGAGCCGGTGAAGTGGATGCCGGCCAGGTCCGGGTCGTCCAGGGCGACATCCGAGACGTTGATGCCGTCGCCGGTGACCAGGTTGATGACACCGGGCGGCAGCCCGGCGGCCTCGAGCAGTCGCATCGTCCAGTAGGCCGCGAAGGTCTGCGTCGGCGCGGGCTTCCACACGACCGTGTTGCCCATCAGCGCCGGCGCCGTGGGCAGGTTCGCCCCGATCGCGGTGAAGTTGAAGGGGGTGATGGCGTAGACGAACCCCTCGAGCGGGCGGTGGTCGCTGCGGTTCCAGATGCCCTTGGAGTTGGCCGGGGGCTGCTCGCGCAGGATCTGCTCGGCGAAGTGGACGTTGAAGCGCCAGAAGTCGATCAGCTCGCAGGCGGCGTCGATCTCGGCCTGGTACGCCGTCTTGGACTGGCCGAGCATCGTCGCCGCGTTCAGGGTCGAGCGCCAGGGACCGGAGAGCAGCTCCGCGGCCTTCAGGAACACCGCTGCGCGCTCGTCGAAGTCGAGGTCGCGCCAGGCCGGGGCGGCGGCCTTGGCGGCGGCGATCGCCTGCGTCGCGTCGGTCTTGGTGGCGTTCTTCATGGTGCCGAGCACCTGGCGGTGGGCATGGGGCTGGCGGACCGCGATCCGCGCCCCGCCGCCCAGTCGCTGCTGACCGCCGATCGTCATGGTCAGGTCGATCCGGTCCGACTGCAGCTCAGCGAGGCGCACCTCGAGGCGCGCGCGCTCCGGGCTGCCCGGGGCGTGGTCCAGGACGGTCTCGTTGACGGGGGCTGGGACGGTGCTGCGGGCATCCATCCCGGCAGCATTTCACGCCTCTGCGGCCACGGCCCCGCGCGCCCGCGTCTGGTCGAAGGCGTAGTAGAGGGCGAGCACCCCGTGCAGGCCGAGGGTCACCGGCGCCGACACGAAGGAGAAGAGCGTCAGGGCCGGGTAGATCGCCAGCCCGACGGCGAACCGCAGGCGGCCGCCGCGGACGGCCACGGGGTCGAGGCCCTCGCGGAGCAGTCCGGGGTGCCGGGTGGCGTACTGCCAGAACGCCGTGAAGGTGACCGACATGGAGGTCATCACCAGGCCCAGCACCGCGACGGCCACCGACGCCTGCGAGCCCCGGTCGAGGTAGCGCGCGACCAGCTCCACGGGCCACGGGATCGCCGCGATGGACATCAGCAGCAGGAGGTTCAGCAGGAGCAGGGTGCGGTCGACGTGGGCGATCAACCCGAACGTCGTGTGGTGGTTCAGCCAGGTCACGCCGACGCCGAGGAAGCCCACGATGTAGGCGAAGTACGACGGCCACTCCTGGCCGAGGGCGTGCCAGAGCGAATGTCCCTCCGGGGTCGCCGGCACGTGGATCTCCAGCACCAGCAACGTGATCGCGATCGCGAAGACGCCGTCGCTGAACGCCTCGACCCGGCCCTTCTCACCCATCGGTCAGCCCCCTCAGCCTCGGCCGGCCAGCAGCTCGTCGAGCTCGCTGACGTCGTACCAGAGCAGGTCGTGGCCCTCGGCGCCGTCCACCACGAACTGCGCGTCCTCGTCACCGCGCCCGGCGGCGCCGAGCGCGAGGACGGCGGCCGTCACGTCGTCGATGGCCGCCTGCTCGTCGATGTGGATGCTGGCCACGGCCGACAGCGGGACCACGGACGAGAGCAGGACGACCGAGCGCTCGTCGTCGCCGGCGTCCGGCCCGGCCGCGGGAACGGCGTCCAGGTCGGCGACGTCCGCCGACACCACCACCCGGGCCCGTACGGCACCGGGGTCGGCGGCCAGCCGCCGCAACGAGGTTCGCGCGGCGTCGAGGAACGCGGCGTGCTCCAGCTCCTCCGCGTCGCTCTCGGCGTACCACTCGCGCAGAGCGGGCGTGACCGCGTGGGCCAGCGTGCCGGCCATCACGAGGCCGCCCTGCTTCGCGGCCGTCGTCAGTGCCGGGAGGGTGCTCGGGACGTAGATGCGCATCAACCGGCCTCGGGCTGGTCGGGGTCGTCCATGGCGTCCAGCCGCTGGTCGGTCGGCTCGTCGATCGGGTCGTCGAGAGCGTCCAGGTCCTCGAGGCTCCCCTCGAGCAGGTCCAGCCCGTCACCCAGCAGCGCGGCGTCCCGCAGCGCGGTCGGCGTCGTCTCCAGCGAGGTACGCAGCACCGCCTCCCGGCGGCCGACGTCCATCAGGTTGGCTCCCATGGCCTCGAGGTCCCGCGGGCCGGGGCCGATGACGGTCACGTCGGTGCCGCCGCCGTGCAGCAGCGCCACCTCGTGCAGGCAGCGCCGGGTGACCCGGCCGCGCCAGCGGCGCTCCAGCTTGGTGGTCAGCTGGGCCGGCTCGTCCATCGCGAAGCTCACCATCGGTGCGACCACGAACACCTCGGTGAGCTCCAGCCCGACCATCAGGTCCACGCTGGTCGCCGACCAGGCGCCGCCGTCGATGTAGCGCCGCCCGTCGATCCGCACCGGCTGGTACCACCCCGGGATCGCACACGACGCCATCACCGCGTCGGCGAGGTTCGCCTCCGGCTGGTCCGCACCACCGAACGCGATCCGTTGCCCCGACTCGTAGTCCATGGCGACGACCCGCACCCCGGCGCGGTCGACCCAGCCCTCCGGGACGACGTGGCGGACCAGCGCGCCCACGCTGTCGAGCCGGCCCCGCCCCTCCGGCAGGAGCGCCGCCAGGACCGCCGTGGGTGGCAGGCGGCGCAGGTGCCGGGCGTTGCGGACGATCATCCCGCCCGAGCCGAACCGCACCCGCGGCCGGCTCGGCAGGTCACCGCCGGTCGCGTGCTCGTAGTCCCAGTGGAAGCCGGCCATCGGGCCCTGGTCGAGCTGCTCGCCGAGCTGGTGCCGGCGCAGGTCCGCGACGCTCACCCCGGCCCCGAGCAGGGCGGCCAGCACCGCGCCGGCCGAGGTGCCCACGAGCTGGTCGAACTCGCGCAGGTCCAGGCCGAGCTCGTCCTCGAGCACGCTCATCGCGCCGACCATCCAGGCCGCGCCGAGCACGCCACCACCACCGAGGACCAGGCCGCGCCGCGCCACCGGGCTCTCCCGGCCCACGGGGACCGCCGCGCTCACCGAGCTCACCGCACGGTCACCGACCGTCCGGGCCGAGCTCGGCCAGCGCGTCCACGAGGCACTGGGCCAGCACGTCGACGTCCGGCATGGCGTCCCTGTCGGCGTTCAGGCCGTAGTACACCCCGCCGTCGTACGACGTCAGGCCGATGCTCAGCGCCTGACCCCTGGCCAGGGGCATCACCGGGTACGTCGCGAGGAGGCGGGCACCCGCGGCGTAGAGCGGGTGCTGCGGCCCGGGAACGTTGGTGACGACCAGGTTGAACATCCGCCGGGACATCGCGCTGGCCACCCGGGCGCCGAGCGAGTGCAGGGTCGGCGGCGCGAAGCCCGCCAGCCCGACGAGCGCCTCCGCGCCGATGGCCCGGCCGGTGTCCTGGTGCGCCCGCATCGCGTAGGCGACCTGGTGCAGCCGCATGACCGGGCTCGGCTCGCCCACCGGGAGCCGGACGACGAAGGCCTGCACGCTGTTGCCGAGCCGGGTGCCGCCGATGTCGTCCCGCACGCTGAGCGGGACGAGCGCGTTCACGGTGGTGGCCGGACGGACCGGCTCGCCGCGGGTCAGCAGCCAGTTGCGCAGCGCCCCTGCGACCGTGGCCAGGACGACATCGTTGACCGAGACGTCGTCCTCACCGCTGCGCGAGAGCCGCTGGCGGACCGCCCGGTAGTCCTCCAGATCCGTTGCCACGACAGCGAACCGCCGAGCGGTGCCGATCTCCGCGTTCAGCGGGCTGGTCGGTGCCGGGCGGGCAGCGGTACGAGCCACGACGGATGCCAGCCGGCCCAGCTCGCCGGCGGCCCGCACTCCGGCGGCCCGGACGCCGTCGATCCCGCTGCGGACCGTGTCGATGACGTCGGTGGGACGCTGTACGGCGTCGGCGATCGCCGCCACGATGAGGTCGAGGTCGCTCGGCTCGGGCGCCGCGGTCCAGGTGTCCGGCGGCAGGCCGGGCACGGCGTCCGTGGGGTCGAGGATCAGCTGGCCGATGTCGACCGCGTTGACGCCGTCGACCAGGGCCTGGTGCGCCTTGGTGACGATGGCGAAGCGGCCGCCCTCCAGGCCCTCGACCAGGTAGACCTCCCACAGCGGCCGCTCGCGCTCCAACGGCCGGGCCTGCACCCGCGCCACCAGGTCGAGCAGCTGCTGCTCGGAGCCCGGCTTCGGCAGGGCCGAGCGCCGCACGTGGTAGGTGACGTCGAAGTCCTCGTCGTCGACCCAGACCGGGTTGGCCAGGTGTCCCGGCACCGTGCGGACCTTCTGCCGGTAGCGCGGCACGTAGGCGATCCGCCCGGTGACCAGCTCCACCAGCCGGTCGTAGTCGAAGCCGCCCTTGGGCGGCTGGAACACCAGGACGGACCCGACGTGCATGGCCGTCGTCTCCTCCTCCAGGTAGAGGAAGGACGCGTCCAGCGTCGTCAGGCGTTCGGGCACCCGGCCATCGTGGCATGGTGCGCGGTCCGGTCGACAATCAGACGGGTGTACGAGTCTGTGCCATGCTGAGCCATGGTGGCGGTCCCGAGACGCCGGGCGATGCCGCTCGGCCAGCGCGCCGCCCTCGACCGGGCGGCCAGCGGGCTCGCACTCGACCCGGCGCTCCAACGCAGGCACTGCTGGGTGGTGGGGCCGCCCGAGCAGCCCGGCCCCTGGCCCGGCCTGGTGGTGCAGTGGCGGCGCTCCGGCCAGGCCTGGTCGGCCCGGGTCGTCTACCTGGTCGGCAGCGCCGGCGAGCCGACGACGGTGGACGCCTGGCTGGCCGCCGAGTGGCTCTTCCCAGCAGGCTCAGCGACGACGTGACCGGCGGCCGGCGGCCCGGGCGGCCGGCTCGACGGCCGACGGCGACGTGGCCAGCCCGGCGGCCAGGGCGGCCAGGGCCTGCCGGGCCGCCGACCCGGGCGCCAGCTCGGTCAGGGTCCGGCCGGCCAGCAGGGCGGCGTCGACGGCGGCCCGGTCGTCCGGCACCAGCACCGGGTCCTCCACCCCGGCGTACCGCGCGAGGGCGTCGCGGACCCGGGACTGCGCCGAGCCGGCCGCCCAGCCCCCGACGGCCGAGCCGCCGACCGCCGAGCCCCGCACCTTGTTGACCACGACGACGGGCGTCACTGCCGGGAAGAGGTCCGCCAGCTCGACCAGCCCCCGGACCAGGCGCTGCAGCCCGATCGGGTCGGCCGACCCTACGGCCACGACGACATCGGCCTGCTCCAGGCTCACCAGCGTGGCGCCGTTGCGTCGCGGGGCGGCGGTGTCGTAGGTCAGCTCCTCGTCCTGCTCCAGGGCGAAGCCAACGTCCACGACGGTCCAGGCCGCCAACAGCCGGGCCAGGTCGTAGACCCGCGCCAGGGCCGGTGCCCGCAGCTCCGGCCACCGGCTCGGGCGCACGATCCCGGTCAGGACCCGCAGTCCCGGACCGACCACGGGTGCCGACCGGGCCAGCTGCTCGAGGTCGAGCACCCCGAGGTCGGCCGCGCGCGCTGCCGCGGCCAGTCCCGGCGCCTCGTCCAGGAGTCCCAGGACCCCGGCGACGCTCCCGCCGTACGTGTCGGCGTCGGCCAGGACCGTGGTGTGGCCGAGTGCCGCCAGCTCCGCCGCGAGCTCACCGCGACGGTGGTCCGGCCCGGCCCGCCGGTCGGCCCCCAGACGGCCACCAGCCGGCCG
>CAWCHK010000005.1:0-151220 GCA_963795385.1 uncultured Actinomycetota bacterium | reverse complement strand
CAGGTTTCGGGCCGGGATTCGGACCGGGTTTCGGCCCCCGCGGCGGTGGGCCGGGCTTCGGCCGGCGCGGCGGCGGCCGGCGCGGCGGCCGCGGCGGCCGTGGCGACGTCCGGGCGGCGGTCCTGCTGCTGCTCGAGACCGAGCCGATGCACGGCTATGAGCTGATCCAGCAGATCCAGGACAAGACCGGCGGCCTCTGGGTGCCGAGTCCGGGATCGATCTATCCCGCCCTCCAGCAGCTGGAGGACGAGGGCCTCGAAGTCTAATCCACCGCCGACGCGGGCCGCAAGCTCGCCTCCCTCACCGAGGCCGGCACGGCCTACGTCACCGAGAACGCGGCCGAGCTCGGCTCCCCGTGGGACGACGTCAGCGGTGGCGTCAGTGGCGAGGCTCGCGAGCTGCGCCAGCTGATCGGGGCCCTGATGGGCGCGGTCCACACCGTCTCCCACGTCGGGACCAAGGAGCAGGTGAGCCAGGCCAGCGAGATTCTGGTCCAGGCCCGCAAGAGCCTGTACCGGATCCTCGCCGAGGACGAGCCCGCCAGCTGACCTCACACCTGCGGTACGACGCAGCGGCCCCCTCCAGCACGGAGGGGGCCGCTGTCGTCTCGGCCGGCGGACTGTTCCGATCGGAGCTGACGGCCGAGATAGCCGGTCAGCCGCGCATCGGAACAGTCCGGCGGACGGCTACTTCGTGACCGCGGCGTACGCGTTGACGATGCCGTTGCCGTAGAACCCGTTGTTCGCGACCGGCCCGGCGCAGGTGGCCGAGTTGTCGACGGTGAACGGCGCCGTGCTGCGCACCCGGTGCCAGGAGAACGTGCGCGGCGTCGGGCACGGGTGCTCGACCGCAGTGTTCTCCAGGATCCGCTGGGTCATGCTCGGGTCGAGCGTGAGCCCACCGTGCTTGCGGTCGGCCTTGCCGTACTGGCTGACGACCAGCGCCGCGACACCGACCGCGTGCGGCGCGGCCATCGAGGTGCCCTGCAGGTACTGGTAGTACGCAGCACTTGCCGCCCTGGCAGTCCTGCACGACGAACGGTGTGTCGGAGTGCCGTCGGGGTTGAGGTCGCCCTTGGCCTCGGCGACGTTCTTCGGGTAGCGCGGCGAGCACCGCGGCCGCGGGTGTCCGAGCGTGTTGTCCGGGCTGTCGTAGGAGTCCCCACCGGGCGCCGCGATGTCGGTCTGCTCGATGCCGTAGTTGGAGTAGTAGGCCTTGCCCGGTCGGGCCGGTCGAGCTGACCGACGACGACGCCGTTGCTCTCGGCCGGCACGTTGAGGCACGAGTTGTCGATCGTGCGCTCGTTCGCGGTGCCGACCGGGAAGTCCGGGCTGGTGTCGTCGATCGCCGGGTGGCCGAGGTCGGTGGCTCTCGTTGCCCGCGGCCGCGATCGGCAGGACGCCGTGGCTGCGGGCGTAGTCGAGCGCCCGCTGGGTGGCGTCGCGATGACCCGCTGCTCGGCCTGCGCCGCCGGGGAGTCGGCCGGGTTGTCCGATGCAGTTGAAGAGCCACGGATCGACGTAGTAGCTCATGTTGACCACGTCGACGCCGATGTCGCCGGCGTACGTGAGCGCGTCGAGGGTCGGCTGCAGGAAGAAGTAGCCCGAGTCCTGGCCGGCCCGGAGGTTCACCAGCGCACGTTCGGCGCGACCCCGGCGATGCCGAGCCCGTTGATCGGCGACGCGATGGTGCTGGCGACGTGGGTGCCGTGGCCGTCGTCGTCCTCGTTGGCCGGGTCGACGCAGACGGGTCCTCGCACGGACCGTCGATGTCCGGCATGTCGGTGGTGAAGTTGCGGCTCAGCGCGGCGTCGAAGTTCGGGGCGATGTCGGGGTGGGTGCCGTCGATGCCGGTGTCGATGACGCCGACCAGCACCCTCTGGCTGCCCTGGCTGCTTCGCGTACGAGCCGGTCGCGGTGGCGCCGATCTGCCGCATGTCCCACTGCGGTCGGCGAGCGGCTCGGGCGTGGCGGCTCCTGCCGCGCGCAGCCGCCTTGCTGACGGCCTCGGCCCTCCACCCCTTCACTCGCGGCCTTCGGCCGCCCGCTCGGCGGTCAGCCGCTCGACCGCCTTGTTCTTCGCCGACGGCCACCTTAGGGGCGACGCCATGATCCGCTTGCGCGCCGACCCCGCTGACGGCGGTCGAAAGCGGCTGATCGCAGTGGCGACCCCCCCGCAGCCGACCCGCGCGACGACCGCGAAGCCCACCTTGTCGTTGCTGCTCTCGATGGTGCCGCCGGCCTGGGCGATGGCGGCTCGGGCGGCGGCGGCACTGGCGGTGCCGGCGAACAGGACGACGTAGTCGCCCCCGGGGCGCCTCGCGGCCACGCTCGCGCCGGCGGCGCGGACCGCTGGAGCGAGCCGGGTGCGGCGCCGGCGGACAGGGGTGCGGCGACGGTGGCCGCCCCGACGATGAGGGCGGACGCCGCTATCAGCATTCGCTTCCGGTTCCGAGAGACGTTCTTCATCCGTGCCTCCTGCTATCGGGATGGCAATGTAGCCCAGCAGCGTTGGCATGAGTTCCCCACGGTCTCACAACGATTGGCAACGGCAGGCCAACCTAGGCCCGGATCGGACCGTCCCGCTAGGTGAGACCGAAGGCCAGGGACGGCCGGGCCCTAGGCTTCCGGCCGTGCAGCGCTGGGACGACCTCGACCAGGTTCCGTCGGGGTACGGCCCCTCCGTCGTGACGCTGGGCAACTTCGACGGCGTGCACCTGGGGCACCGGGCCGTGTTGGGCGATGTGGTGGCCCGGGCGCGGCTGCGCGGGGGCCAAGGCAGTGGCGGTGACCTTCGACCCGCACCCGCTCCAGGTGCTCTATCCCGACACCGCGCCGGTGCCGTTGAGCGGCTTGGACCACCGGGTGGCGCTGATGGCCGAGACCGGCCTGGACGCCACCCTGGTCATGACGTTCACCCGCGAGCTGGCAGCTGTGGAGCCCGGACGACTTCGTCCGCCGGGTGTTCGCCGAGGGGTTGTCCGCGGTCGAGGTCGTGGTCGGGCGGGACGTCCGGTTCGGCCACCGCAACGCGGGGGATCTCGCCACGATGCGCGAGCTGGGCGCGGCCGTACGGGTTCACGGTCACGGCGATGGACGACCTGGGCACCGAGCGATGGGCGCCGACAACGGTCGCCGCTGGTCCTCGACCTGGGCCCGCGAGCTCATCGCGGACGGCGACGTCGCGGGTGCGGCCCGGATCCTGGGCCGCCCGCACCGGGTGGAGGGCGTCGTCGTGCACGGTGACCACCGCGGCCGCGAGCTCGGCTACCCGACCGCGAACCTCGACCCGAACCCGAGCGGCGGGGTGCCGGCCGACGGTGTGTACGCGGGGTGGCTGGTCCGCCCGGACCTGACCGCCGGACCGGACGGTGGACCGGCACCGGATGCCCGCCTACCGGCCGCCGTCTCGATCGGGACGAACCCGACGTTCGACGGCACCCAGCGCCGGGTCGAGGCCTACGTGCTGGACCGCACCGACCTGGACCTGTATGGAGGGTCCCGAGATCCAGTTCGCCGAGGCTGTCATCGACAACGGCAGCCACGGCACCCGCACCATCCGCTTCGAGACCGGCCGGCTGGCCAAGCAGGCCGCCGGCTGCGGCCGTCGCCTACCTCGACGGCGAAACCATGCTGCTGTCGGCCACCACGGCCGGCAAGCACCCGAAGGAGCAGTTCGACTTCTTCCCCCTGACGGTCGACGTCGAGGAGAAGATGTACGCCGCGGGCAAGATCCCCGGCTCGTTCTTCCGCCGCGAGGGTCGCCCGTCCACCGACGCGATCCTCACCTGCCGGCTGATCGACCGCCCGCTGCGCCCGAGCTTCGTCAAGGGCCTGCGCAACGAGGTCCAGGTCGTCATCACGGTGCTGTCCCTCAACCCGGACCACCAGTACGACGTCGTGGCGATCAACGCCGCGTCGATGTCGACCCAGCTGTCCGGCCTGCCGTTCAGCGGCCCGATCGGCGCCGTGCGCGTCGCCCTGATCGACGGCCAGTGGGTCGCGTTCCCGAACCACAGCCAGCACGAGCGCTCGGTCTTCGACATGGTCGTCGCCGGCCGCGTCGTCGGCACCGACGACGACGGCACCGCCGACGTCGCGATCATGATGGTCGAGGCCGAGGCCACCGAGTCGACCTGGTCGCCTGATCAAGGGCGAGAACGTCGCCGCCGCCGACCGAGGAGGTCGTGGCCCAGGGCCTCGAGGCGGCCAAGCCGTTCATCGCCCAGCTCTGCGCCGCGCAGTCCGACCTCGCCTCGCGGGCGGCCAAGCCGGTCAAGGAGTTCCCGACCTTCCCGGACTACGCCGACGACGCGTACGCCGCGGTCGAGGGCGCCTCCGGCGACCTGGCCGACGCGCTGCGGATCGGTGACAAGCAGGAGCGCGAGGGCCGGATCGACGAGATCAAGGCCCGCATGCTCGGCGAGCTCGGCGAGCAGTTCGAGGGCCGCGAGAAGGAGCTGTCCGCGGCGTACCGCTCGGTGCAGAAGAAGCTGATCCGCCAGCGCATCCTGCGCGACAAGGTCCGCATCGACGGCCGCGGCCTGGCCGACATCCGCCAGCTCTCGGCCGAGGTCGAGGTCATCCCGCGCGTGCACGGCTCGGCGCTGTTCGAGCGCGGCGAGACCCAGATCCTGGGCGTCACCACGCTGAACATGCTGCGCATGGAGCAGATGCTCGACACGCTCTCCCCGGAGACGCGCAAGCGCTACATGCACAACTACAACTTCCCGCCGTTCAGCACGGGCGAGACCGGCCGCGTGGGCTCGCCCAAGCGCCGCGAGATCGGCCACGGTGCGCTCGCCGAGCGGGCCCTGATGCCGGTGCTGCCGTCGCGCGAGGAGTTCCCCTACGCGATCCGTCAGGTCTCGGAGGCGTTGAGCAGCAACGGCTCCACGTCGATGGGCTCGGTCTGCGCCTCGACGCTGTCGCTGCTGCAGGCCGGTGTGCCGCTCAAGGCGCCGGTCGCGGGCATCGCGATGGGCCTGGTCTCCGACACGGTGAACGGCGAGACGTCGTACGCCGCGCTGACCGACATCCTCGGTGCGGAGGACGCCTTCGGTGACATGGACTTCAAGGTCGCCGGCACCAAGGAGTTCGTCACCGCGATCCAGCTCGACACCAAGCTCGACGGCATCCCGGCCTCGGTCCTCGCCTCGGCGCTGACCCAGGCGCGCGACGCGCGGCTGCACATCCTGGACGTCATGGCCGAGGCCATCGACGCGCCGGACGAGATGTCGCCGTACGCGCCGCGGGTCATCTCGGTGACGGTGCCGGTCGACAAGATCGGCGAGGTCATCGGCCCGAAGGGCAAGATGATCAACCAGATCCAGGACGAGACCGGCGCCCAGATCTCGATCGAGGACGACGGCACCGTCTACATCGGCGCGACCGACGGCCCCTCGGCCGAGGCCGCCCGCGCGATGGTCAACGCCATCGCCAACCCGACGATGCCGGAGGTCGGCGAGCGGTTCATGGGCACGGTGGTGAAGACGACGACGTTCGGCGCCTTCGTCTCGCTGCTGCCCGGCAAGGACGGCCTGCTGCACATCTCGGAGATCCGCAAGCTGGTCGGCGGCAAGCGGATCGACAGCGTCGACGACGTCGTCAAGATCGGCCAGAAGATCCAGGTCGAGCTCAAGGAGATCGACCCGCGCGGCAAGCTCTCGCTCGCCGCGGTCACCGACGAGGGCGGGTCCGAGGGCGCTGACGGCGGCCGATGACGGCCAGGTCTCCGTCGCCGACACCGACGCGACCGACGCCAAGGTCGACGCCTGACGTGGCCGGTGTCCCGCTGCCGTTGACCCGCGGGACATCCGGCACCGTCGCCGGGCAGGCCGGGGGCGCACTCGTGCGCCGTACCGTCCTGCCCGGCGGCGTCCGCGTCCTCACCGAGTCGGTCCCCGGCGTCCGGTCGGTGACCCTCGGCTGCTGGGTCGGAGTCGGGAGCCGGGACGAGGGCGCGGGCTTCCTCGGCGCCACGCACTTCCTCGAGCACCTGCTGTTCAAGGGCACGGCCCGGCGCAGCGCCCTGGACATCGCGGTCGCCTTCGACGAGGTCGGCGGTGAGTCCAACGCCGTGACGGGCAAGGAGCACACGTGCTACTTCGCCCGCGTGCTCGACGAGGACCTGCCCCTGGCGGCGGACGTGATCGCGGACATGGTGACGTCCGCGACGATCAGCCGTACCGATGTCGACAGCGAGCGCGGGGTCATCCTCGAAGAGCTGGCGATGAACGACGACGACCCGAGCGACGTCGTGCACGAGCGGTTCTCCGAGGCCGTGCTCGGTGCGCACCCGCTCGGCCGGCCGATCGGCGGGACGCCCGCCTCGATCGCCGCGATCGACCGCGACCAGGTGGCCCGGCACTACCGGGAGCACTACATCGGCCCGGGGCTGGTCTTCACCGCCGCCGGGTCCCTCGACCACGACCTCCTGTGCCGGGTGATCATCGACGAGCTCGCCCGTGACGGCGTACAGCTCGGTCCCGAGGCGGACCCGTTGAACCGCAGGCCTCTCGGCGCAGCGGCCATCGAGGGCAACACCGCGCCGGTGGTCGTCCGCCGACCCACGGAGCAGGCCAACCTGCTGCTCGGCACGACCGGGCTGACGTCGACCGACGAGCGGCGCTACGCCATGTCGGTCCTCAACGCGGTGCTGGGCGGCGGCATGAGCAGCCGGCTGTTCCAGGAGGTCCGCGAGAAGCGCGGGCTGGCCTACTCGGTCTACTCGTTCGCGCAGGGCTACTCCGACGCGGGGTACTTCGGCCTGTACGCGGGGTGCGCCCCCGGCAAGGTCGACCAGGTGCTCGCGCTGATGCGGGCCGAGCTGGAGCGGCTGGCCGAGAAGGGCATCGACGAGGACGAGCTCGAGCGGGGGATCGGCCAGCTGCGCGGCGGCCTGGTCCTCGGCATGGAGGACACCGGCTCGCGGATGTCGCGGCTGGGCAAGGCCGAGCTCGTCTACGGCGAGTACGTCGGCCTGGACGAGGCCCTGCAGCGGATCGGCTCGGTCACCGCCGACGACGTCCAGACCCTGGCCGCCGACCTGGCCGCACGCCCCCGGTCGCTGACCGTGGTCGGCCCCTTCGACGAGTCCCGCGACTTCACCAGCGCCCTGTCCTGACCCGCCTGTCTTGGCCGTCGACTCCGGGTTTGGCCGTCGACTCCGGAGTCTGAGCGCCCAAAAACGGCGTCCCAACCCGGAGTCGACGGCCAAGGCCCCAGCAGTCGGCCCTAGGCTCGCGGGGTGAACCAGACTGGGCCGGCTCGGCGATGACGGGGCGGATCGCGGTCGCCGTGATCGGCGCCGCCGGGCGGATGGGCAGCGAGGTCTGCCGCGCGGTCGAGGCGGCCGACGACCTGGACCTCGCGGCGCGCTACGACGTCGGCGACGACCTGGGTGACCTGGCCGGCGCGGACGTCGCCGTCGACTTCACCGTCCCCGACGCCACCCTGGGCAACGTCCTGCACCTGGTCGAGGCCGGGGTTCATGCGGTCGTCGGCACCACCGGATGGACCGACGAGCGGCTGGCCCGCGTCCGCGAGGCGCTGATCGAGCGCCCGCACACCGGCGTGCTGATCGCCCCCAACTTCGCGATCGGGGCGATCCTGCTGCTGCGCTTCGCCCGCGAGGCGGCCCGCTTCTACGAGTCGGCGGAGGTCGTCGAGCTGCACCACCCCGACAAGGTGGACGCGCCGAGCGGGACCGCGCTGCGGACGGCGCGGGAGATCTCGGCTGCGCGATCGGCGGCCGGTCTCGGAGCCTCACCCGACGCGACGACCTCCGACCCCGACGGCGCCCGCGGCGCGGACATCGGCGGCGTGCACGTGCACGCCGTACGGCTGCGCGGCCTGGTCGCCCATGAGGAGATCCTGTTCGGCGCGACCGGGGAGCAGCTGACCCTGCGGCACGACTCCTTCGACCGGGCGTCCTTCATGCCCGGAGTCCTCGCCGGTGTCCGGGCCGTGCCGGAGCGTCCGGGTTTGACCGTGGGCCTCGAGCAGATCCTCGACCTCGGCTGACCGCCGCCCGGGTGACCTTGCTCGCCCTGCCGCACCGCGCACGGGAGGATGGTCGGATGCGCAGCAGCCGGCGGGTCGCCATCGTCGGCGTCGCGGTCCCGCTGCTCGCCGCCCTCGCCGCCTGCTCGACCAGCCATGGCGGCGTCATCCGCGCGTCCGCCGTCCGGGAGCTGCCGGCCCAGACGCTCGGGGCCGCTGCCGCGTCGGCGACCGCGACCCCGGCCAACCCGGGCCTGCACGTCGGCGCACCGGCCCCACGGCCGGCCGGGACCCCTGGCCGCACGGGTGTCTCCCACCCTGTAGGCGGGTGCTCGATCTTCCCCGCGGACAACGTCTGGCACGCCAAGGCCTCGGGGCTGCCGCTGGACGCGCGCTCCGCGGCGTACGTCAAGAGCATCGGTACGACGAGCAAGGTGCACCCCGACTTCGGGTCCGGCACCTACGACGGCGCACCGTTCGGCATCCCGATCACCACGGTCCCGGCGGGGCAGGCCAAGGTGCACGTGACCTTCGACTACGCGTCGGAGAGCGACAAGGGGCCGTACCCGATCCCGTCCGGCGCCCTGATCGAGGGCGGAGCCGGCGCCAGTGGGGACCGGCACGTCATCCTGCTGGACCGGTCCGCCTGCCGGGCCTACGAGCTGTTCGATGCGCACCACACCGGCTCCATCTGGACGGCCGGCTCCGGGGCGATCTTCGACCTGCGCTCGAACGCGTTGCGCCCCAAGGGCTGGACGTCGGCCGACGCGGCGGGGCTGCCGATCATCTCCGGCCTGGTGCAGTACGACGAGGTGGAGTCCGGAGTGATCACCCACGCGATCCGGATGACCGCACCGCGGACCAGGTCCAGCTACGTGTGGCCGGCCCGGCACGCCGCGTCCGACTCGAGCAGCCTGAGCCTGCCGCCGATGGGGCAGCGCTTCCGGCTCAAGGCGAGCGTCAGCATCTCCGGGATGCCGAAGCAGGCGCGCGTGGTGGCCCAGGCGCTCAAGACGTACGGCGCGATCCTGGCCGACAACGGCTCGTCGTGGTACCTCTCCGGCACGCAGGACAGCCGCTGGGACAACGACGCCCTGCACGCACTGGGCTCCCTGCCCGGCAGTGACTTCGAGGCCGTCGACAGCTCCGGGCTGATGGTCAGCTCCAGCTCCGGCGCGACCCGCTAGCTGAACCGCGACAGCCCGCCCGGGTACGGCGAGGGTGCGGCTAGGTGAGGGCGCGCAGGGCGGCGGCGACACCCGCACCGACGACCACGACGACCAGGAACGGCGCCCGCAGCAGCAGCGCGACGGCCGCAGCCGCCAGGCCGGCTGCCCGGGCGTCCAGAACCAGCCGCCCCGTGGTGGTGACGGTCTGCACCGCGACCAGGGCGGCCAGCAGCGACACCGGCAACAGCGTGCTGATCCGGGCCGCTACGGGGTGCTCGAGCCAGCTCGGCGGCACGACGTGGCCGGCCAGCTTGGCCGCGTAGGCCAGCACGCACGCGACGGCGATGGTCAGCCACAGGGTCACGACGCCGCCCCCTGACCGGGGGTCGGCACCCCGGCGGGGGTGTCACGACGCCCGCTCCGCCAGCCGGCCGCGACCGCCGTGAGCCCGGCCGCGAGGACGGGGACGCCGGCCGGCACGTGCGGCGAGAGGGCGATGGCCACCGCCGCGGCCGCCGCCGCGACGACCCGGGCCTCGCCCGCCTTGAGCCGCGGCCAGAGCAGGGCCAGGAACGCCGAGGCGGCCGCCGCGTCCAGTCCGTAGCGCTTCGGGTCACCGAGGGCATTGCCCACGACGGCGCCGACCAGGGTCATGAGGTTCCAGAGCACGAACACCCCAACGCCGGTGAGCCAGAACCCCAGCCGCGAGCCCGGGACCTCCGGCTGCCCGATCGCGACGGCGGTCGACTCGTCGATGGTGAGGTGGGCCCCGGCCAGCCGGCGCAGGCCGTGCAGTCGGAGCAGCCGGGTGAGCTGCAGCCCGTAGAGCCCGTTGCGCAGCCCCAGCAGGGTCGACGTGGCGATGGCGGCCGCGCTCGACCCACCGCCGCCGATGATTCCCACGAAGGCGTACTGGGAGCCCCCGCTGAAGAGCAGGATCGACAGGGCGCAGGTCTGTAGGACCGACAGCCCGGCTGCGACCGAGAGCGCGCCGAAGCTCACGCCGTAGGCGCCCGTGGCAATGCCAACCGACATCGACTGCCGGATCACCTGGGTCCGTCGAGCGGCCGAAAGCGTTGCGGTCGCTGGGGTTTCGTCACTCATACGATCGGGGCGAGCGAGGCCACGAGCCGGACCTCGCGCAGCTCGCCGGAGGCGATGGTCGCTCCCTCGAAGGTGCGATGGACGCCGTCGGCGACGAAGCCCGCACCGGTCAGGAAGGCCCGGCGGACGTCGTCGCCGGACAGCACCCAGGTCACGACGTGCCCGAAGCCACTCTGCCGGAGCTGGTCGGCCGCGGCGTTCAGCAGCCGCGAGCCGTGCCCCGCGTGCTGCGCGTCAGGAGCGACGACGAGCGCCACCAGCTCGCCGTCGTCGGGGCCGCCGTCGTCGCTGGGCCCGGTCGCGGCGAAGCCCACGAGGGCACCGGCGGCCTCGGCGACCAGGAGGCGGTGCGAACGGGTCGGGGGCTGCGCGATGGCCTCCCGCCAGATCTCGGCCAGGGCGGTCGGGTCGAGAGCCGCGATCAGCTCCGGCGTGAGCACCCGGGCGTACGACGCGCGCCACGCCTCGGCCTGGACCCGGCCGATCCCCTCGGCGTCCGAGGGCCGGGCGGACCGCACGCTCGCATCGGCGGAAGGCACCTGCGCGGGCGGCCCGAAGGTCGGCGAGGGCAGGTCCATCCGGCCATCCAACCAGCCGTCCGACCGACGCCGTTGCTGCCGGGGGCCGCGGCCCTACGACGCGCTCGCCGGGGCCGCCGCGTACGCGTCGATCTCGGCCAGGATCTGCCGCTTGCGCCCGTCCTCGGCGAACGACTGCCGGACCGACTGGCGGGCGAGCTCGGCCAGTCCGCTCCGGTCCAGCCCGAGCAGCCCGGCGGCCACGGCGTATTCGCGGTTCAGGGTGGTCGAGAACATCGGCGGGTCGTCGGAGCCGATCGAGACGGGTACGCCAGCGGCGACGAGGGCAGGCAACGGGTGCTCGGCCAGGCTGGCGACCGACCGGGTGCAGACGTTGGAGGTCGGGCAGACCTCCAACGGGACCTGCCGTTCGGCGAGGTGGGCCACCAGTGCCGGGTCGTGGATCGCGTTGATGCCGTGGCCGATCCGCTCGGCGCCGAGCAGCCGCAGGGCGTCCCAGACCGTCTCCGGCCCGGTCGACTCGCCCGCGTGCGGCACGCTGTGCAGCCCGGCGGCGCGGGCCTGGGCGAAGTGCGGCTCGAACACGCCGCGGGGGACGCCGATCTCCGGGCCGCCCAGGCCGAAGCTCACCAGGGCCTGCGGCTGCTGGCCCAGCGCGATGTCGAGGGTGAGGTCGCCCGCGACGGCACCAGCCTCGCCGGGGATGTCGAAGCACCAGCGCAGGGTGATGTCCCGCTCGGCCTCCACGGTCCGGCGGGCGTCCTCGATCGCCTCGCAGAAGGCCTCGGCCGGCATGCCCAGGACGACCGACGAGTACGGCGTCAGGGTCAGCTCGGCGTAGCGGACGTTCTGGGCGGCGAGGTCCAGGCCGATGTCGCGGGTCAGGGTCCACACGTCCTGCGGGTCCCGGATCAGGTCGACCACCGACAGGTAGACGGTCACGAAGTGGGCGAAGTCGGTGAAGGTGAAGTAGTCGGCGAGCAGGTCCGGGTCTGCCGGGCACGGTGGTGCTGCCGGCGTGCCGCTCAGCCAGGGCGGCGACCGTGCGCGGCGCCGCGGAGCCCACGTGATGGACGTGCAGCTCGGCCTTGGGCAGCCCGGCGACGAAGGCGGTGAGCTCGGCGTCGAGCGGGTCTGCGGTGGGGTCGAGCTGCGGTTCCGTCACGGGCGGCATTCTTCCCGGTCGCGCGGGGCGTCCGGCCAGCGTGTTACACCGAGAGGCAGTTCTTGCAATGAACTGTCACATCGAGGGATACTCGCAGTCGTGTCCCAGACCCTGAGCAGGCGTTCGACGCCGTGATCGCCGCCGACCAGCGGATCGAGCCGCGGGACTGGATGCCGGAGGGCTACCGCTCCGGCCTGGTCCGCCAGATGGCCCAGCACGCGCACTCCGAGATCATCGGGATGCAACCGGAGGGCAGCTGGATCACCCGGGCGCCGAGCCTGCGGCGCAAGGCGATCCTGATGGCCAAGGTGCAGGACGAGGCCGGTCACGGCCTCTACCTCTACTCCGCGGCCGAGACGCTCGGCACCAGCCGCGAGGAGATGCTCGACCTGCTGCACGCCGGCCGGCAGCGCTACTCCTCGATCTTCAACTACCCGACCCTGACCTGGGCCGACATCGGCGCCATCGGCTGGCTGGTCGACGGCGCCGCGATCATGAACCAGGTGCCGCTGTGCCGCTGCTCCTACGGCCCGTACGCCCGGGCGATGATCCGGATCTGCAAGGAGGAGTCGTTCCACCAGCGGCAGGGTTTCGAGATCCTCTGGACCCTGGCCCGCGGCACCGACGCCCAGCGGGAGATGGCCCAGGACGCGGTCGACCGCTGGTGGTGGCCGGCGCTGATGATGTTCGGCCCGCCGGACACCGGCGACGCTGCTGCCGCGTCCGGCGCGACGCACACCGAGCAGAGCATGGCCTGGGGCATCAAGCGGTTCACCAACGACGAGCTGCGGCAGCGGTTCGTCGACATGACCGTGCCGCAGGCCCAGAAGCTCGGCCTCACCCGCCCGACCCCGACCTGGGCTGGGACGAGGAGGCCCAGGCACTGGCGCTTCGGCGAGATCGACTGGGCCGAGTTCCGCCGGGTGCTCAAGGGCGACGGCCCGTGCAACGCCGAGCGGATCGCCCACCGCCGCCAGGCCCACGACGACGGCGCCTGGGTGCGCGAGGCAGCCACTGCGTACGCCGAGCGCGAGCGCGCCGAGGCAGCGGGCGGGCGTGGCGTGAGCGAGCGCGACTGGCCCCTGTGGGAGGTCTTCGTCCGCGCCCAAGCGCGGGCTCTCCCACCTGCACGCGGGCTCGCTGCACGCGCCGGACGCCACCATGGCGCTGCGCAACGCCCGTGACCTCTACACCCGCCGGCAGGAGGGCGTCTCGATCTGGGTCGTCCCGGCCGGCGAGATCACGGCGAGCAGCCCGGACGAGCGGGACGCGTTCTTCGACCCGGCCGCGGACAAGGTCTACCGGCACCCCACCTTCTACGACGTCCCCGCGGACGTGGAGTACCTGTGATGGCGACGCTGGTCCGGATCGACGACCTGCCACCGGTCGCGCGCTACTGTCTCCGGCTCGGTGACGACGCCCTCGTGATGGCCCAGCGGATGGGGGAGTGGCTGGCCCGCGCGCCGCAGATCGAGGAGGACATGGCACTGGGCAACATCGGGCTCGACCTGATCGGCCAGGCCCGCGGCCTCCTCACCCGCGCCGGAGAGCTCGCCGGAGCGGCCGGGGCGCCGGCGTACACGGAGGACGACCTGGCCTACTGGCGCGACGAGCGGTCGTTCGCCAACGTGCAGCTGGTCGAGCAGGAGCGCGGCGACTTCGCGGTCACCATCGTGCGGCTGCTCGTGCTCTCGACCTGGCAGCTGCACCTCTACGCAGCCCTCACGGCGAGCGCGGATGCCGGGCTGGCCGCGATCGCCGCGAAGGCCGTCAAGGAGGTCGACTACCACCAGGACCACGCCCGGCAGTGGACCCTGCGCCTCGGGCTCGGCACGGAGACGAGTCGGGCCAGGATGGTCGAGGCGCTGGCCTCCGTCGCGCCGTACGTCCCTGAGCTGTTCGACGACGACGAGCTGGTCGAAGGCCTTGCCGCGCAAGGGATCGCGGTCCTGCCCTCGAGCCTGCGCATCGTCGTCGAGGAGTCGCTCGCCACGATGCTCGCCGAGGCCGGTCTGGCCTGGCCGGAGACGACCTGGCGGGCGCGCGGCGGCCGGGACGGGCTCCACTCCACCGCGATGGGCCACCTGCTGGCCGAGATGCAGCACCTCGCCCGGTCCCACCCCGGAGCCTCCTGGTGAGCGCCGCGACGAGGCCGGCGGTCGGTCCGGTCGAGCTCCGTCGCCGGGTCGAGGCGGTCCCGGACCCCGAGCTGCCGGTCCTGACCCTCGGCCAGCTCGGAGTCGTCCGCGACGTCCGAGTGACCTCCGGCGGCACGCTCCCCGGCCGGGCGGCCCGCGGCCGTCGTCGAGATCACCCCCACGTACAGCGGCTGCCCGGCGATCGAGGTCATGGCTCGGGACATCGCGACCGCCCTGGTCGAGAGCGGCCTACGAGCCGGACGTGCGGCTCGTGCTGGCGCCCTCGTGGACGACCGACTGGATCACCCCGGACGGGCGGAAGGCGTTGCAGGAGGCCGGGATCGCGCCTCCCGGCCCGGCCGGACCGGTACACCCGCGCGGGCCGGTCCCCCTCGAGCTGCGCACCCGGGCCGCCAGGCCGCTCTGCCCGCGGTGCGGCGCGGACGACGCGGAGGAGATCGCCCGGTTCGGCTCGACCGCGTGCAAGTCCCTGTGGCGCTGCCGCGCCTGCCGGGAGCCCTTCGACCACGTCAAGGCCCTGTGAGCCGAGCAGTGACCGTCATCGCGGAGACACCGGCTCGGACCCGCTGGCACCAGCTGACCGTGGCCTCGGTCGAGCCGCTGACCGACGACGCCGTCGCGCTCACCCTGGACGTCCCGCCCGCTCTGTCCGAGGAGTTCCGGTTCCGGCCGGGCCAGCACCTGACCCTGCGGCACGAGCTGGCCGGCGAGGACCTGCGCCGGTCGTACTCGATCTGCGTCACCCCTGAGTGGGCGGCGGCCCATCGCCAGCTCCGGGTCGGGGTGAAACACCTTGGTGGTGGTGCCTTCTCGACCTGGGTGGTGGACGGTCTGCGGCCGGGAGACCCCCTGGAGGTCATGGCGCCGCAGGGCCACTTCACCTGCCGTCCCGACCGTATCGAGGGTCGGCGGACCGCGCGCCACCACGTCGCGGTCGCTGCGGGCAGCGGCATCACACCGGTGCTGTCACTGTTGACGAGCGCGCTCGAGGCCGAGCCCGACGACCGGGCGACCTTGCTCTACGGCAACCGTCGTACGGCGTCGATCATGTTCCTCGAGGAGCTCGAGGACCTGAAGAACCGCTACCCCGCACGGTTCAACCTGGTGCACGTGCTGTCGCGCGAGCCGCAGGAGGTCGACCTCTTCTCCGGCCGGCTCGACCCCGAGCGGCTGGGCCGGATCGTGGACGCGATGCTGCCGGTGGAGACCGTGGACGAGTGGTACCTCTGCGGCCCGTTCAGCATGGTCACCGGCGCGCGAGAGCTGCTGCAGGACCGGGGCGCCGACCCGCGGCACATCCATCTCGAGCTGTTCCACGTCGAGGACGAGCCGCCGCCGGAGCGCACCGAGGACGAGGTCGCGCTCGATGCTGCCGCCGCGGTCGTCACCGTTAACCTCGACGGCCGCACGACGCGGGTCGAGATGCCCAGCCGGGCCGAGACCATCCTGGCCGCGACGCTGCGGGCCCGGCCGGACGCGCCGTTCGCGTGCACCGGCGGGGTGTGCGGCACCTGCCGGGCGCGGCTCGTGACGGGCGAGGTGCGGATGGACCGCAACTACGCCCTCGAGCCCGAGGAGCTGGCGCGGGGTCTGGTGCTGGCCTGCCAGTCGCACCCCGTCAGCGACGAGGTCGAGCTCGACTACGACGCCTGAGCCCGCTCGTACCGGACGAACGCGAAGCCCTCGTGCGGCTCGCGGGTGACCTCCGCCCACGCCGTACGGTCGAGGGGCGGGAAGTACGTGTCGCCATCGGGGGAGGCGTCGACCTCGGTCAGCTCCAGGGCGTCGGCCCGGTCGAGCACCTGGGCGTAGACCTCGCCGCCACCGACGACGAACACCTCCGACCCAGCGGCCAGGGCGAGGGCGGCCTCGACCGATCCCGCGACCTCGGCCCCCGGCGCAGCCCACGAAGGTTGCCGCGTGACAACGATGGTCCGACGTCCGGGCAGCGCCCGGCCGATCGAGTCCCACGTCTTGCGCCCCATCACCAGGGTGTGGCCCATGGTCAGCGCCTTGAACCGGCGCAGGTCCTCGGGGATGCGCACCGCGAGGTCGCCGGACCGCCCGATGACCCCGTTGCTGCCGACCGCCGCGACGAGGGTGACGGTCATACGGCGATGGGCGCCTTGATCGACGGGTGCGGGTCGTAGCCAGCGAGGGTGAAGTCGGCCATCTCGAAGTCGTCGATCGAGCGCCGCGCCGGGTTGAGGGTCATGGTCGGCAGCGGGCGTGGATCCCGGGCGAGCTGCTCGCGGGCCTGGTCCAGGTGGTTGAGGTAGAGGTGCGCGTCCCCGAGGGTGTGGACGAAGTCGCCCGGCTGCAGGTCGGTGACCTGCGCGACCATCAGGGTGAGCAGCGCGTACGACGCGATGTTGAACGGCACCCCCAGGAAGACGTCGGCCGAGCGCTGGTAGAGCTGGCAGGAGAGCCGCCCCTCGGCGACGTAGAACTGGAACATCGTGTGGCACGGAGGCAGCGCCATCCGGTCCAGGTCGGAGACGTTCCAGGCGCTCACGAGGTGGCGACGGGAGTCCGGGTTGGCCCGGATCGCGTCGATGACGCCGGCGATCTGGTCCACGTGCCGCCCGTCCGGTGTCGGCCACGACCGCCACTGGTAGCCGTAGACCGGGCCCAGCTCGCCCTTGGCGTCAGCCCATTCGTCCCAGATCGTGACGCCTTGCTGCTGCAGCCACTCGACGTTCGTCGACCCACGCAGGAACCACAGCAGCTCGCCCACGACCGACTTCATGTGCAGCCGCTTGGTCGTCAGGGCCGGGAAGCCCTCGGCCAGGTCGAAGCGCATCTGGTGACCGAACACGCTGAGCGTTCCGGTGCCCGTCCGGTCACCCTTGGTAGCGCCGGTGGCGAGGACACGGTCGAGGAGATCGAGGTACTGCTGCACGCAGCGAAAATAACATCGGCCCGGCTGTAACACCTGGACCGGCAGCGCCGATGTAGCGGGTGGACCGTGTCGCTGCTCGGACCCCCGAGCGGGCAGCGACGCGGTCCTTCATCTGCCCTCTGCTCCCGGCGGTAGCGTGTGACCATGCCCGACCACGATGCTGCACTCGCATTCGGCCGGGTCCTGACCGCGATGATCACGCCGTTCGACCGGTCCGGCGAGCTCGACCTCGCGGCTGCCGCCCGACTGGCCGCCCACCTGGTCGACCAGGGCTGCGACGGCCTGGTCGTGAGTGGCACGACGGGTGAGGCCCCGACCCTCACGCCGGCCGAGCAGGACGACCTCCTGCGCGCGGTGCTCGAGGCCGTGGGCGACCGGGCCCGCGTCGTGGCCGGCGTGGGGACCAACAGCACCACCCACACCGTCGAGCTCGCCCGGGCCGCAGAGAAGTCCGGAGCGCACGGGCTGCTGGTCGTGACGCCGTACTACAACAAGCCGCCACAGGACGGGCTCGCAGCCCACTTCACCACCGTCGCCGACGCGACCGGCCTGCCGGTGATGCTCTACGACATCCCCGGCCGCACGGGTACGCCGATCGAGGCCGAGACCCTCGTCCGGCTCGGCGCCCACCCCCGGATCCGTGCCGTCAAGGACGCCAAGGGCGACCCGTTCGAGGGCTCGCTCGTCATGGCCGAGACCGGCCTCGCCTACTACAGCGGCGACGACCGGCTCAACCTGCCGTGGCTGGCGGTCGGCGCCACCGGCCTGGTGTCCGTCGTGGCCCACGTCGCCGCCGACCGGTACGCCGCGATGGTCCGGGCCGTCGACGCCGGCAACCTCGAGCTGGCCCGCAAGCTGCACGTCGAGCTGCTGCCCGCCGTGACCGCGATCATGACCCGCCTGCAGGGAGCCGTCGCCGTCAAGGCCGCGCTCGAGCTGGCCGGCACCATCCCCAGCCGCTCGGTCCGCCTGCCGCTCCTGGCGGCGACCGACGAACAGGTGTCGGCCATCCGTGCCGACCTTCATCAGATCGGAATTCTGTGACCCAGAACCCCCCACTGCCCGCGCCGCCTCCGCTCGCGCCGGGCACCCTTCGCATCGTGCCCCTCGGCGGGCTCGGCGAGGTGGGCCGCAACATGGCGGTCCTCGAGTTCGACGGCCGGCTGCTCGTCATCGACTGCGGGGTGCTCTTCCCCGAGGACCACCAGCCCGGCGTCGACCTGATCCTGCCCGACTTCGACTACATCTCCGACCGGCTCGGGGACATCGAGGCCGTCGTCCTCACCCACGGCCACGAGGACCACATCGGTGCCGTGCCGTACCTGCTGCGACTGCGACCCGACATCCCGCTGGTCGGCTCCCAGCTGACTCTCGCGCTGGTCGAGGCCAAGCTCAAGGAGCACCGGATCACGCCCTACTCCCTGACCGTCCGGGAGGGGCAGCGAGAGCAGCTGGGCAGCTTCGACTGCGAGTTCATGGCGGTCAACCACTCGATCCCGGACGCGCTGGCCGTCGCCGTACGCACTCCTGCGGGCCTCGTCCTGCACACCGGCGACTTCAAGATGGACCAGCTGCCGCTGGACAACCGGCTCACCGACCTGCGGGCCTTCGCCCGGCTCGGCGAGGAGGGTGTCGACCTCTTCATGGTCGACTCGACCAACGCCGAGGTGCCGGGGTTCACGACACCCGAGCGCGACATCGGGGCAGCGCTGGACCGGGTGTTCTCGCGGGCCGAGCGCCGGGTCATCGTGGCCTGCTTCTCGAGCCACGTGCACCGCGTGCAGCAGGTCCTGGACACCGCCAACGCGCACGGGCGCAAGGTCGCTCTGGTCGGCCGGTCGATGCTCCGCAACATGGGCGTCGCCCGCGACCTCGGCTACCTCAGGGTGCCCGAAGGCGTGCTGGTGGACGCGAAGGCGCTGGACAAGCTGCCCGACGACCAGGTGGTCCTCGTGTGCACCGGGTCGCAGGGCGAGCCGATGGCCGCGCTCTCGCGGATGGCCAACCGCGACCACCGGATCGAGGTCGGCGACGGTGACACGGTGGTGCTGGCCTCGAGCCTGATCCCGGGCAACGAGAACGCGGTCTTCCGCGTGATCAACGGCCTCACCCGGCTCGGCGCGCACGTCGTGCACAAGGGCAACGCGCTCGTGCACGTCTCCGGCCACGCCAGCGCCGGGGAGCTCCTCTACTGCTACAACATCGTCCGGCCCCGCAACGCCATGCCGGTGCACGGTGAGGTCCGGCACCTGGTCGCCAACGCCGACCTCGCCGTGGCGACGGGGGTGCCGCGCGAGCGGGTCCTGATCACTGACGACGGGACGGTCGTCGACTTGGTCGGTGGCATCGCGAAGATCGTCGGCTCCGTCCCCTGCGGCTTCGTGTACGTCGACGGCTCCGGGGTCGGCGAGACCACCGAGGCCCTGCTGACCGACCGGCGGATCCTGCGCGACGAGGGGTTCATCTCGATCTTTGTCGTCGTCGACTCGGTGACCGGCAAGGTGGCGGCCGGCCCGACGCTCCAGGCCCGGGGCTTCGTGGAGAACGACGCGGTCTTCGAGGAGGTCATCCCGCGGATCGAGGAGGCGCTGGCCCAGGCCAACGAGACCGGGGTGACCGACACCTACGAGCTGCAGCAGGTCGTCCGCAGGGTGGTCGGGAGGTGGGTCGGCAACAAGCTGCGCCGCCGCCCGATGATCATCCCGGTGGTCATCGCGGCCTGATCGGGGCCCTGGCTGCCCCGGCGACACGCAGTCCTGGGACCGCCGAGACGCCTGGTGCTGGAGTGACTGACGGGTAACGTGGGGATCATGGCCACCCGTACGTCTTCCCCCGCACGGGCACCTCAGGCCCGCACCTCGGCTCGGACCGGTGGCCCGGGCCCACGTGGCGGTGCCTCGGGCAAGCGACCCGTCAAGCGCAAGCGACCCGTCAAGCGCAAGCGACCAGCCGACCGAAGGAGCACCTCGACCCGGGCCACCGGCCGGCCGCGGCAGGCTCCTTGGCCGGTCCGCGCGGTGCGCGGCGGCTGGATGTCGCTGGCGCACCTGCTCGGGTCCGCGGCCCGGCGGGTCGGGACATCGGCGCGCGACCTCGACCCTGCGCTGCGTCGCGACGGCGCCGGCTTCAGCCTGATCGGGCTGGCCGTCGTGGTGGCCGCGAGCGAGTGGTGGGGCCTGGCCGGTCCGGTCGGCCGGGTGGTCCACGCCGTCGTCGCCGGCACGATCGGCCGCGTCGGGCTGGCCCTGCCGGTGGTCCTGGTGGCGCTCGGCGTCCGGCTGCTCCGGCACCCCGACCGGCCTCAGGCCACGAACCGCATCGGCGTCGGTGTCGCAGCCCTGACCCTGTCCGGGACCGGCCTGGTCCACCTGTCCCAGCACCTGCCGACCCCCGCTGACGGCTCGGACCGGATGCGCGACGCCGGCGGGATGATCGGCTTCCTCGCCTCGAGCCCGCTGGCGGCCGGCGTGACCGGCTACGGCGCCATCCTGCTGCTCCTGCTGCTCGGGGGCTTCGGTGTCCTGGTGATCACCGCGACCCCCGTGCACGCCATCCCCGACCGGCTGCTCGACCTCCGGGACCGGCTGTTCCACCACGGCGCTCCCGCCGGTGCCGCCGAGCCGGCGGCGGACCTGCCTCCGAACGGCGTGAAGGCCGGGACCGCCGCTGACGCGCCCGCGTCGATGCTGTCCCGGATCCGCAAGGCGCGGGGTGCGGCGCCGGACGGCGACCCGGACGACGGCACCGGCCCGCGGGCCGGCGACGAGGCGTTCGAGACGCCGCTGGAGAAGGCCGAGCGCGAGGCCAACGAGCGTGCCGGGCTGCGCCCGGGGCAGCGCAAGCCGCCGGTGCCGGCGGGGTCGGCCGGGCTGGCCGGGTTGGCCGGCGCGCTGCCGGGTGAGGACAGCGCCCTCCCGGCGATGGGTCCGGCCGTGGTCGCCGCGCGGGCCAAGGACCTGGTCCCGCCGCCGACCCAGCCGCTGCCCCAGCGGGTCGAGCAGCTCGCGCTGGCCGGTGACGTCACGTACACGTTGCCCGCCAACGAGATCCTGGCGCCGGGCAGCCCGCACAAGGAGCGCAGCGCCGCCAACGACCGCGTGGTCGACGCGTTGACCGAGGTGCTCACGCAGTTCGAGATCGACGCCCAGGTCACCGGCTTCAGCCGCGGCCCGACGGTCACCCGCTACGAGGTCGAGCTCGGACCGGGCGTCAAGGTCGAGCGGGTCACGGCGCTGTCCAAGAACATCGCGTACGCCGTTGCCTCCGCCGACGTACGCATCCTGTCGCCGATCCCCGGCAAGTCGGCCATCGGCATCGAGATCCCGAACACCGACCGCGAGAAGGTCAGCCTCGGCGACGTCCTGCGCAGCAACGCCGCCCGCACCACGGAGCACCCGATGGTGATGGGTGTCGGCAAGGACGTCGAGGGCGGCTACGTCGTCGCCAACCTGGCCAAGATGCCGCACCTGCTCGTCGCCGGGGCCACGGGTGCGGGCAAGTCGAGCTTCATCAACTCGATGATCGTCTCGATCCTGATGCGGTCCACGCCGGACGAGGTCCGGATGGTGCTCGTGGACCCCAAGCGGGTGGAGCTGACGGCGTACGAAGGGATCCCGCACCTGATCACGCCGATCATCACCAACCCCAAGAAGGCCGCCGAGGCGCTGGCCTGGGTGGTCAAGGAGATGGAGGTCAGGTACGACGACCTCGCGGCGTTCGGCTTCAAGCACGTCGACGACTTCAACAAGGGAGTCCGCGCCGGCACCGTGAAGCCGCTGCCGGGCAGTGAGCGGATCGTCGCGCCCTACCCGTACCTGCTGGTCATCGTCGACGAGCTCGCGGACCTGATGATGGTGGCCCCGCGCGACGTCGAGGAGTCGATCGTCCGGATCACCCAGCTGGCCCGGGCCGCCGGCATCCACCTCGTCCTGGCGACCCAGCGGCCGAGCGTCGACGTGGTCACCGGTCTGATCAAGGCCAACGTCCCGAGCCGGATGGCGTTCGCCACCAGCTCGCTGGCCGACTCACGAGTCGTCCTCGACCAGCCGGGTGCGGAAAAGCTGGTGGGACAAGGCGATGCGCTGTTCCTGCCGATGGGCTCGAGCAAGTCGATGCGGGTGCAGGGCGCCTGGGTCACCGAGACCGAGGTGGCCAAGGTGGTCGAGCACGTGAAGACGCAGCTGGCGCCGACGTACCGTTCCGACATCGTTGCCCCAGTGCAACAGAAGGTCATCGACGACGACATCGGCGACGACCTGGACGTCCTGCTCCAGGCGACCGAGCTCGTCGTGTCCACGCAGTTCGGCTCCACCTCGATGCTGCAGCGCAAGCTGCGGGTGGGCTTCGCCAAGGCCGGCCGGCTGATGGACCTGCTGGAGTCCCGCGGCATCGTCGGCCCGAGCGAGGGCAGCAAGGCCCGCGACGTCCTGGTCAAGCCGGACGACCTGCCCGCGACGCTGGCGCTGCTGCGTGGCGAGGACCCGCCGGGGGAGCCGGCGGTCTTCGATCTCGAGGCCGCGGCCCGCGAGGACGCCGTCGACCTGGCCGGCCCGCCGCCCTACTGAGCCGGCCCGGGTCGCTGGGCGGGCCGGGTCCGATCGCTCCGTGGGCTGGAGTGCCGGCCCGGCGTCGGACGCGCCATAGAGTTGAGGTCATGCCCGCTCCCCGGACCGTCGCCCTCGTGACGCTGGGCTGCGCCCGCAACGAGGTCGACTCGGAGGAGCTGGCCGGGCGGCTGGAGGCCAACGGCTGGACCCTGGTCGAGGACGCCGCGGACGCCGATGTCGCGGTGGTCAACACCTGCGGGTTCGTCGAGCAGGCCAAGAAGGACTCGATCGACACCCTGCTCGAGGCATCGGCCCTGAAGGAGACCGGCCGCACCCAGGCCGTCGTCGCGGTCGGCTGCCTGGCCGAACGGTATGGCGAGCAGCTGGCCGCCGAGCTGCCCGAGGCGGACGCGGTCCTCGGCTTCGACTCCTACGCAGACCTCTCCACGCACCTGGACGCGATCCTGCACGGCGAGCGGCCCTCGTCGCACGTGCCCGTCGACCGGCGGACCCTGCTTCCGCTCAGCCCGGTCGACCGCCAGGGGTCGTCGGTGGCCGCGCCCGGGCACGGCGGCGACGTCCCGCCGGCGCCTGACCTGCCGGAGGGCGTTGCCCCTGCCAGCGGGCCGCGCGTCGTACGCCGGCGGTTGGACGGCCGCCCGTGGGCGCCCCTGAAGATCGCGTCCGGCTGTGACCGCCGCTGCGCCTTCTGTGCGATCCCGTCGTTCCGCGGGGCCTTCGTCTCGCGGCGCCCGGCGGACATCCTGACCGAGGCGCGCTGGCTCGCCGGCCAGGACGTGCGGGAGATCTTCCTGGTCAGCGAGAACTCCACGTCGTACGGCAAGGACCTCGGCGACCTGCGCCTCCTGGAGACGCTGCTGCCGGAGCTGGCGCGGGTGGAAGGCCTTGCGCGAGTGCGGGTTTCGTACCTGCAGCCGGCCGAGGTCCGACCCGGCCTGCTGGACGTCATGTGCTCGACCAGCGGGCTGGCGGCGTACTTCGACCTGTCCTTCCAGCACGCGTCCGGCCCACTGCTGCGGCGGATGCGCAGGTTCGGCGACCGCGAGTCCTTCCTCGGTCTGCTGGACCAGGTGCGGGCCAGGGCTCCGCACGCCGGTGTGCGCTCGAACGTGATCGTGGGCTTCCCCGGGGAGAGCGAGGCGGACGTGGCCGAGCTCGCGGCGTTCCTGACCGCCGCCCGGCTGGACGTCGTCGGCGTCTTCGGCTACTCGGACGAGGACGGCACCGAGGCCGAGGGCTACGACGGCAAGCTGGACGCCGCCGAGATCGCCGCTCGGGTGGCCGAGATCGGCGACCTGGTCGAGCAGCTCACCGCGCAGCGGGCCGAGGACCGGGTGGGCGAGCGGGTCGAGGTCCTGGTCGAGCAGACCGGCCCGGACCAGGAGCCCGAGGGCCGGGCCGAGCACCAGGGCCCCGACGTCGACGGCACGACCCGTCTCCTCGTCGATGCCGGTCACGTCGGCGACCAGCCGAGGGTCGGCGACCTCGTCCGGGCCACGGTCGTGGGGAGCGAGGGCGTCGACCTCGTGGCCCGGGCGGAGCCGCGGCCATGACCGAGCCCGCGACCGGGCCCACGGATGCTCCGGCCACCGGGCCGAGGGATGCTGCCGCGGGCGGCCCGCTGGACCCCGTGGGGATCCCGGCGACCCCGGGCGTGAGCGTGTGGAACATCGCCAACGCCCTGACCTTCGTCCGGCTCCTGCTCGTCCCCGTCTTCGCCGTGCTGCTCCTGCACGACGGCGGGCGGCAGGGGACGTGGCGGGTCGCGGCGACCGTGGTCTTCGCCATCGCCTCGCTGACCGACCGGTTCGACGGCGAGCTGGCCCGGCGACGCGGCCTGATCACCGACGTCGGCAAGATCGTGGACCCGATCGCCGACAAGGCACTCATCGGGACGGCGCTGGTCGGCCTGTCCTGGCTGGACCAGCTCTCCTGGTGGGTCACCGTGGCGGTGCTGGTCCGCGAGGTCGGCGTCACGGTGCTGAGGTTCGTCGTCATCCGGCACGGCGTGATGCCGGCCAGCCGGGGCGGGAAGGTCAAGACCTTCCTGCAGGCCTCGGCGATCGGGCTCTACCTGCTCCCGCTGCACGGTGGGTGGCAGACGCTGGCCGCCGTCGTGATGGCGGCCGCGGTGGTCGTCACCCTGGTGACCGGGGGCGACTACGTGGCCCGCGCCCTCACCCTGCGCCGGACGAGCGCCCGGGCCCAGCGCAAGCGGGCCGAGCGGGCGGCTCGCCGGGTGGGGCCGTGAGCGACGCGGACGCCGGCACCGGGGCCGGGCCGTCCGGGATCGCTGGGCAGGCCCTCATCGGCAGCCTGGGCGAGCGCGCCACCGAGCTCGCGCAGGAGGTCGCCTCCCTCGCGGTCGCCCGGGGCGCGAGCATCGCGGTGGCCGAGTCGCTGACGGGTGGCCTGGTCGTCGCCACGCTGGCCTCGGTGCCCGGCGTCTCACGGGTGCTCCGAGGTGGCGTCGTCGCCTACGCCACCGACCTGAAGGCGCAGCTGCTCGGGGTCGACGAGCTGCTGCTCGACCATGGCGGCGCCGTACAGGCCGAGGTCGCCCTGGCCATGGCCGACGGCGTCGCGGCCCGGCTGGGTGCCGGGTTCGGCGTCGCTACCACCGGAGTGGCCGGGCCGGACCCGCAGGACGGCCACCCGCCCGGCACGGTGTACGTCGCGGTCCACGCGCCCACCGGGCGACGCGTCGAGGGCCGGGCCGGTGACGCGACCCTGGAGGGCGACCGGCAGCAGATCCGGTGGACGACCGTCGTCCTGGCTCTGGAGCTGTTGGCCGACCAGCTGCGCAGCTGACCGGTTCAGGGCGGGCGGACGGAAGAAACCAGGCCCGAGCGGTGGTTGACCCAGACATGGCACGCACTGCTCCCCAGCGCTCGTTTGTCCGCCCGGCGGGGTACCGTGGTCACGCACCCGCCGGGACTTCGCCCGCGAAGGCCCGGCACCCGATGTTCGACCGGCGCACCGGCCAGCCGAGCGGACCGCTGGAGCGGTCCGACGGCACCCCGGCGAAGGGAGGCGTGATGGTTCTGCTCCGACATGAGATCGGCGACGTGCTGCGCGAGCAGCGACAGAGCCAGGGACGCACCCTGCGCCAGGTCTCCGGGGCCGCCCGTGTCTCGCTGGGCTATCTGAGCGAGGTCGAGCGGGGTCAGAAGGAAGCGTCCTCGGAGCTGCTCGCGTCCATCTGCGGCGCGCTGGAGCTGCCGCTGTCCGAGGTGCTCAGCCAGGTCTCCGAGCGGGTGGCGGTCGCCGAGCAGGCCACCGCCTCGGTCGCGGCCCTGCCGGTGGCCTCCGGTCGCGCCCAGGCTTTCGTCTCGGCCGCCTAGTCCTTACCCCTGGCTCTAGTACTCCTGCCGCCTAGCAGCTTGCCGGCTAGGACCGCGACCCCAGCGGGCGCTGCGGGCGGCCGTCGTCCGTCGGTGCCGGGCCGGCCTGGCAGCTCGGGCAGTAGAAGGCGGTCCGGTCCCGCGGCGGTGAGCCGAGCATGGCCACTCGCACCGTCGTCCCGCACCGCCGGCACGGCAGGCCTGAGCGGCCGTGGACGAAGCACTCCTGCCCCGGCCGGGCGAGGCCCGTCGTGACCTGGACCACGCGGTCCCGGTTCAGATGCAGCAGCCGGTGGGCCCGCTCGACGACCCGCTGCCGCTCCGGCTCGCTCAGCTCCGCGACCGGTGTCCACGGTGTCCGGCCGACCAGGAACAGGGTCTCAGCCAGGTAGAACGTGCCGATGCCGGCGATGACCCGCTGATCCAGGAGGGCGTCGCCGACGGCGCGTGCGGGCTCGGTCCGCAGGTTGGCCAGGACCTGGGCCAGATCCCAGTCCACGCCGAGGATGTCCGGGCCGAGATGCCCGACCAGCGTGCGTTCCTCGCTCGTCGGAACGAGGTCGAGCATGCCGAGCCGGCTGCCGGTGACCGTCCACTCCGCGTTGGCCAGCACGGCCCGGACGTCGTGGGACTCGCGACGCCGCGGCTGGTCGGTGCGGTCGACCCGCCAGCTGCCCTCCATCCGCAGGTGGGAGTGCAAGGTCAGTCCGCCGCTGCCCTCGTCGCTGTCCTGGAGAGGGCCGAGGCGGATCAGGATGTGCTTGCCCCGAGCGACCACGGCCGTGACGGTCCGACCGGTCAGGTCGGCCGTCGCCAGCGAGGGCCAGCGCAGGTCGCTCCGGATCACCGCGCGGCCGGCCAGGGCCGCGTGCAGCCGCTGCGCGGTCCGCCAGACGACGTCGCCCTCGGGCACCGGACCGCAGCCCTAGCGGCGCAGCCGCAAGCCGCGCGGGGTGGCATGGAAGCCGGACTGCTCCAGCGCCTGCGCGAGTGGCTGCTCCGAGCCGAGGATCCCTGCTCCGTCGGCCCGCTCGACCGTCAGCCGGCCGAGCGCGCCGTCGTGCACGGCGAGGGCCAGCGCGTCGGTCGCGGCCTGCAGCGCCTCCGCGTCCTCGCTCCAGGACAGCAGCGACCGCCCACCGCGCTCCACGTAGAGCACGAGCTCCCCGTCGACCAGCACCACGATGGCGCCGGCCTTGCGGCCCGGGCGATGGCTGCTCGCCGTGTCCCCGGGTCGGGCCGGCCAGCCCAACGCGGCGCCGTACGGGTTCGCCGGGTCGGCGGCGGCGAGGACCAGGGTGCGGACGTCCGCACCCGGCCTGGAAGACCGTTGCGGGACAACCGGCTCGGGAGCCCGGAGCCGATCGACGGCACCGACGCCGGCGAACTGGGCGGCCCCAAGGCCCTCGACGAAGTAGCCGCGGCGGACCCGACCGGCCTCCTCCGCTGCCGCCAGCACCTTGTACACCGCGGCGTACCCGCCCGGCACGCGCTCAGCTGCGACCGCGCCACGGGTCACCACGCCGTACCGGTCGAGCAGCACCTCGGCGAAGGCGTGCGCGCGCAGCGTCAGGTCGGGCTCGTGGTCCGGAAGCAGGGCCCATCGACCAGCAACCGCGGGCGGCCCCGCCCTGGTCGCGGAGGCCGAGCGCGCCGCGCCCGAGTACGCCGCCAGGGCACCCCGGCTGCCGGCGTACCGGCCCCGGACCGGACGGGAGGAACGGCTGCGATGCGCCGTGCGGCCGCCGCCCAGCCGGCCGCGCAGGGGGGCGAGGGTGTCGCCGGTGACCCGGCCGGTCCAGGCCAGGTCCCAGAGGGCGGCGGCCAGGTCGGCGTCACCGGTCGAGCCGACGCTCTCCGCGACCGCACCGGACAGGGCGCGGAAGAAGTACGCCCCGCCGCCGGCCATCGCGGCCAGGAGCCCCTGGTGGAGGTCGGTCAGCTCCAGCTCGGCCGGTTCGGCCAGGGTCAGGGGTGCGGTGTCGGCGAGGTGTAGCGCGACCCACCCGTCGTCCCCCGGGAGCGACCCGTGGCCGGACCACAGGACGTCGCCTGCGCTCATCAGCTCGTCGAGCACTGCGGGCTGGTACCCCTCGACCCGGGAGGGGAGCACCAGCGTCTCCAGGGCGCTGGCGGGCAGGACGGCTCCGGCCAGCTGCTCGACCACCCGCAACACGCCCTCGGCTCCGCGCAGGCGGCCGCCGATGCCCTGCCAGCGGGGCAGGAACCGGGCCAGCTCGACCTGGGGGACGGGCTCGACCTCGGCTCGAAGGGCGGCCAGGGACCGCCGGCGCAGGGTCCGCAGGACCTGGGCGTCGCAGTAGTCGAGACCGCCACCGCCTGCGGAGCCGGCGCCAGGTCCGGCGCCGCCCCCGGCCGCACCGTCGGCGACCCCGGGGGTCGAGACCCGCTCCGCGCCCAGGGGGCGGAGCTCGCCCTCGACCAGCCGCCCGGCTGCGACCAGGCGGCGCAGTGCGTCCAGGACGACCGCGACGCCCAACCCGAGCCAGCCGGCCAGGTCGTGCGCGGTGAAGGGGCCGTGGGTGCGCGCGAAGCGGGCGGCCAGGTCCGCGATCGGGTCGGCCTCGGGAGCCAGGAATGCCTCCGGCACGCCGACCGGCAGGGGCGTGCCGAGGGCGTCCCGCAGCCGCCCCGCGTCCTCGATGGCGGCCCAGCGCTCCTCGCCCGCCACCCGGACCCGGATCAGCCGGCGGGAGTCCTCGAGCTCGGCCAGCCAGTGCGGCGCTGCGGCCGGATCGACGCTGCGCGCGGCCACCTGCGCGGTCGAGATCGGCCCGAGCTGGCGCACCAGGTCGGCCACTCCCTCGCCGTCGCGCGCTGCGCGGTCGGGGAGGAGGCGCTGCAGCTCGGCCTCGGTCCGGGCCAGCGCCTCGGGATCGAGCAGGTCCCGCAGGCTGGCTCCCTCACCCCGCCCGAGCAGCTCGCTCAGCAGCGTCGGGTCCAGAGCGAGCGCGGCGGCGCGGCGCTCGGCCAGTGGGGAGTCGCCCTCGTAGAGGAACGCTGCGACATAGCCGAACAGCAGGCTCTTGGCGAAGGGCGAGGGCGTCGGTGTCTCCACCTCGACGATCCGCACCCGGCGGGCAGCCAGATCTCGTTGCAGCGCAACGAGTCCCGGCACGTCGTAGACATCCTGCAAGCACTCGCGGACCGTCTCGAGCACGATCGGGAACGACGCGTAGCGGCTCGCCACCTGCAGCAGCTGCGCGGCCCGCTGGCGCTGCTGCCACAAGGGCTGCCGGCGGTCCGGCCGCCGGCGGGGCAGCAGGAGCGCCCGGGCGGCGCACTCGCGGAACCGGGCGGCGAACAGCGCGGACCCACCGACCTCCGCCGTGACCAGGTCCTCCACCGTGTCCGGCTCCATCAGCACCAGGTCCGCGACGTCGAGCGTCCCACCCGGGGTGTCCTCGACCTCGAGGTCGGGCAGGCGCAGCACGATGCCGTCGTCGGCGTGCATCGCCTGCACGTCGATCCCGAAGCGCTCGCGCAGCCGGGCGGCGACGGCGAGCGCCCAGGGGGCGTGCACCGGCGCTCCGAACGGGGAGTGGACGACCACCCGCCAGTCGCCGATCTCGTCCCGGAACCGCTCGATCACGATCGTCCGGTCGTCGGGGACGTGCCTCGTCGCCTCGCGCTGCTCGGCCAGGTAGGCCAACAGGTTGTCCGAGGCCCACTCGTCCAGCCCGGCGGCAGCGACCCGGGCCCGGGCCTGGGCCGGCTTCAGTGCGGCGAGCTCGCGGACGAACGCGCCCACGGCCCGGCCGAGCTCGGCCGGGCGGCCCAGGCTGTCGCCGTGCCAGAACGGCAGCTTGCCCGGCTGCCCGGGCGCGGGAGTGACGAGCACCTGGTCGTGGGTGATGTCCTCGATCCGCCAGGAGCTGGAGCCGAGGGTGAACACGTCGCCCACCCGGGACTCGTAGACCATCTCCTCGTCCAGCTCGCCGACCCGCCGCCCGGCGGGCCGAGTCGCCGTTGCCCCGCCGGAGCCGGCCAGGAACACGCCGTACAGGCCGCGGTCGGGGATCGTGCCGCCGCTGGTGACCGCCAGCCACTGCGCTCCCGGGCGCCCGGTGACGCTGCCGGTCACCCGGTCCCAGACCACGCGCGGCCGCAGCTCGGCGAACTCCTCGGAGGGATAGCGCCCGGCCAGCATGTCGAGCACGGCCTCGAGCACGGGGCGGGTGAGGGCCGAGTACGGCGCCGCGCGGCGCACCAGCGCCTCGATGTCGTCGACCGACCAGTCGTCCATCGCGGTCATCGCGACGACCTGCTGGGCGAGGACGTCGAGCGGGTTGGCGGGGACCCGCAGCTCCTCGATCTGGCCGGCCCGCATCCGCTCGACGACGACGGCGGTCTGCACGAGGTCGCCGCGGTACTTCGGGAAGACCACGCCCTCGGAGACGGCGCCGACCTGGTGACCGGCCCGGCCGACGCGCTGCAGGCCGCTGGCCACGCTCGGCGGCGACTCCACCTGGATCACCAGGTCGACCGCGCCCATGTCGATGCCGAGCTCGAGCGAGCTGGTCGCGACGACCGCCGGCAGTCGGCCCGCCTTGAGGTCGTCCTCGATCAGGGCGCGCTGCTCCTTGCTCACCGACCCGTGGTGGGCCCGCGCGAGGATGGCAGGCGCGCCGGCCGACGCACCGGCCTGGGCCATCACGCTCCGCCGGGGTCCGGGTCGACCGGGTCGGCCAGGACCAGCTCCTGGCGCTCGGCCCAGACCTCGTTGAGCCGCGCGGTCAGGCGCTCCGCCAGGCGGCGCGAGTTGGCGAAGACCAGCGTCGAGCGATGGGCGGCGATGAGGTCGACGACCCGCTCCTCCACGTGCGGCCAGATCGAGGCCCGCGGCGGCTCGCCGGCGGCGGGGCCGGACAGATCTCCGGTCGGCTGGCCCAGCTCGCCGAGATCCGGGACGGGCACCACGACCCGGAGGTCGACCTGCTTGTCGGAGCGGGGCTGGACGACCGTGACGGCCGGCCGCCGCCCAGGAACCGGGCCACCTCGGGCACCGGTCGGACCGTTGCGGACAGCCCGATCCGCTGGGCCGGACGGTCCAGCAGGGCGTCGAGCCGCTCGAGGGTCAGCGCCAGGTGCGCGCCGCGCTTGGTGCCGGCGACCGCGTGGACCTCGTCGACGATCACGGTCTCCACGCCGGCCAGCACATCGCGGGCCCGCGAGGTCAGCAGGAGGAACAGCGACTCCGGCGTGGTGATCAGCACGTCCGGCGGGGTCCGCGGGAAGGCCCGTCGCTCGGCGGCGGTGGTGTCGCCGGAGCGGACCCCCACGGCGATCTGCGGGCTCGGCCTCACCGAGCCGGACGGCCGCGTGCCGGATGCCGGCCAGCGGTGCGCGCAGGTTGCGCTCGACGTCGACCGCGAGCGCCTTCATCGGCGAGACGTAGAGCACCCGGCAGCGCCGCTCCGGCTCGGCCGGCGGCGGCACGGCGGCCAGCCGGTCCAGGGCCCACAGGAACGCGGCCAGCGTCTTGCCCGACCCGGTGGGGGCGACGACGAGCGCGTGGTCGCCCGCCCGGATGGCCTCCCACGCACCCTGCTGGGCGGCGGTCGGCTCGGCGAAGGCCCCCGCGAACCAGGCCCTGGTCGCAGGGGAGAACGCATCGAGGACGTCGGCCACGGTGACATCCTCACCCAGCCCACCGACAAGCCGCCCATTGACGACTGCCGGGTCGGCGCGGTCAGCCGCGCGGGCGGATCACCTGACCGCCGGCTCGGGTGCCGAGGGTCCCGTGGTTGAGCGGTGCCGGGTTGCCGGTCGGGAAGATCGCGAACCGGGCCAGGGACGTCCCGCCGATCGCGGACTGCGCGCCCCCGACGGCCAGCCCGGCCGCCGTGCCCAGCAGGGTCCAGGTGCCTGGGAACGTCTTGGTCGCGGTGGGAGCGAAGCCCGGGTCGACCGCACCGGTGCGGGCACTGAGCGCCGCGAGGGTCTGCCTCCGCTGGCCGCCGAACCTGGGGTCGAAGTGCCCGCCCGCGAAGAGCTCGTCCCGGACCAAGGCGATCGTCTGGACGTCGCCGTCCGCCGCGACATCCCACTGCTTGGTACCGGTTGCGAGGTCGTACGACAGGACCCGGCCGCCGGGACCGCCGGAGCCGAGGAAGATCCGCGTGCCGTTGCTGGCCAGGCCGAGGACCGGGCAGCCGCCCGCCGCCGTGCAGAACGTCGCCGGTGACCACGAGGTGACCGCCCCCGTCGTCCGGTCCACCAGGGCGATGAACGGGTGGGCGACACCGCCGACGTTTCCGAAGCTGCCGCCGATGCCATAGGTGCCACTGCCGGTGGGGGCGGTCAGCGCCAGGACGCCGCCGTCGACGACGGGGTGGAAGGCCGGGTCGAGCGAGCCGTCGCCGGTGGCGATCTTGGCCACGTGGTTCCGGGTCGTCGCGTCGATCTTGGTGAACGAGCCGGCGACGACGAGCCCGCTGCCGTCCAGGAGCAGGGCGCGGACGTCACCGTTGGGGACCCGGTTCAGACCGAGCAGGGAGCCGGAGCCGGCGGTGGACACGGCCGCGAGGTCGGTCCGCGCGGTGCCGTCCACCGTGGCGAACGAGCCGCCCAGGTAGAGCGTCGAGCTCGCCGGGTCGACCGCCAGCGCGCGCACGTCTCCGTCGACCGAGGGCGTCCAGCTCGGGTCCGGCAGGCCGGTGGCGAGGTTCACCCGAGCCAGCCGGGCGTGGGTCTGGAAGGCCGTCGTGGTGGGGCTGGTCAGGGTGGTGAACGACCCACCGAGGTAGACGTAGGTTCCGTCGGTCGCGAGGGCGTAGACCGTGTTGTTGGGGATCCAGGTGGAGCGCGGGGTCGGCGTGACGATGACCCGCTGCTCGGGGCTGGACGGCGAGATGCGGACGACCGCGGTGTGGGTCCCGGCGATCCCGGTCGCCCCGCCGACGGGGGCCGCCAGAGCCGCCGCCGTGGCGACGGCCGGCACCAGTCGCCGCAATGTGTGGAACCACACGTCGCTCACCCCCGGGCTCGGCCGGGCGGACAGCTCCGCCCACCACCCGAGAGTAGGGACGGCAGGACGTCGGCGAGGGTGGATGGCGCAATGTGTTCATTTGCGTCCCCCGGTGCCCCCGAGCCGGGAGGTCGAAACCGGGATGCCGGGTGTCCGACCCGGCGACTAGCGTTGGGTCACGTGCCCGACGCCGACGAGATGGTCCGTGCCCGCGGGCTCGTGAAGCGCTTCGGCGAGTTCACCGCCGTCGACGGCATCGACGTGACGATCCGGCGCGGAGAGGCGTTCGGCTTCCTCGGCCCCAACGGCGCAGGCAAGTCCTCGACCATGCGGATGATCGGCTGCGTGTCACCGCCCACCGCCGGTGACCTCGCGGTCCTCGGACGCGACCCGCAGCGGGACGGGGCGGCGATCCGGGCCCGGCTCGGCGTCGTCCCCCAGCAGGACTCGCTGGACACCGAGCTCACCGTGCGGGACAACCTGCTGATCTACGCGCGGTACTTCGGGCTCGCGCGGGCGCAGGCGCGGGCCAAGGCGACCGAGCTGCTGGAGTTCGCCCAGCTCACCGACCGGGCCGACAGCGTCGTCGAGCCGCTGTCCGGGGGCATGAAGCGCCGGTTGACCATCGCCCGGGCCCTGATCAACCAGCCGGAGCTCCTGCTGCTCGACGAGCCCACGACCGGCCTGGACCCGCAGGCCCGGCACATCCTGTGGGACCGCCTGTTCCGGCTCAAGCAGCAGGGCGTGACCCTGGTCCTGACCACGCACTACATGGACGAGGCCGAGCAGCTGTGCGACCGGCTGGTGGTCATGGACGGCGGGCGGATCGTGGCGGAGGGCAGCCCGCGATCCCTGATCGAGGACTGGTCCACCCGCGAGGTGCTCGAGCTCCGCTTCGCCGGCGAGGACCACGCGCCGTACCTGCCGAAGGTCGAGGATCTGGCCGCGCGGGTCGAGGTGCTGCCCGACCGGCTGCTCCTCTACGCCGACGACGGCGAGGGGGCACTGCAGGAGGTCCAGCGCCGGGGCTTGCACCCGGTCTCCACCCTGGTCCGCCGCAGCAGCCTGGAGGACGTGTTCCTCCGGCTCACCGGCCGGACGCTGGTCGACTGAGATGTCCGACTGCGATGGCCGACCTGCGTGCCGAAACCGCGCTGGTGTCGCTGCGAGACCCGGAGCCGCCGGGTCGGGGTGGGCGCCGCTGCGGGTCGCCGCTTACTACCTGCTGGCCTGGCGGCGGTTGTGGAAGGCCACGGTGTTCTCCTCGTTCCTGTCGCCGCTGCTCTTCCTGGTGGCCATGGGCTACGGGCTGGGCAGCCTGGTCGGGCGCGGCGGCCGGCTCGTCGACGGGGTGGAGTACCTCGCCTTCGTGACGCCGGGAGTCCTGGCCGCGACGGCCATGCAGACCGCGATCGCGGAGTCCACCTGGCCGGTCCTGTCCGGCATCAAGTGGCAGCGTCAGTTCCACGCGATGCTGGCCACGCCCCTGACGCCGTACGACGTGGTCATCGGTCATCTCCTGCACCTGCTGATGCGCGTGCTGCTGAGCGCAGGGGTGTTCCTCGCCTTCGCGGCAGTGGTCGGTGCGGTGCCGTCCTGGAGCGGCGTGCTCGCTCTCCCGGCCACCCTCCTCGTCGGATTGGCCTTCGCGGCACCGGTTTTCGCCTACTCCACCCACCTGAACAGCGATCTCGGGTTCAACGTGATGTTCCGGCTGGTGATGATCCCGCTGTTCCTCTTCTCCGGGACCTTCTTCCCCATCACGCAGCTGCCGGGCGCCCTCCAGGTGGTCGCGCGGGTCACGCCCCTGTGGCACGGCGTCTCGCTGGCCCGCGACGCGACGCTGGGCCGCCTCTCGCCCGGCCCCGACCTCTGGCACGCGGGGTACCTGCTGCTCTGGGTCGTCGCCGGCACGGTCCTGGCCGTCGACGGCCTTCGCCGCCGGATGGTGGTCTGAGTGGCGCTCCCGCTGACGGCCATCGCCCGGTCCCGGATCCCGTCCCGCGCCGGCGCGGTCGTCGAGCGCAACGTGCTGACCTACCGCCGCCAGTGGGTGGCCTTCGCCACGGGCTTCCTGGAGCCGGTCTTCTACCTGCTCTCGATCGGCGTCGGCGTCGGAGCCCTGGTCGGGCGAATCCCGTTGGGGGACGGGCGATCCGTGCCGTACGCCGAGTTCGTTGCCCCGGCGATGCTGGCGGCCGCGGCGATGAACGGCGCGATCTTCGACGCGACGTTCAACATGTTCTTCAAGCTCCGCTACGCCCGGACCTTCGAGTCGATGCTGGCCACTCCCGTGGGCGTCTCCGACATCGCGGTGGGCGAGCTCGCGTGGACGCTGATCCGCGGCGGGATCTACTCGCTGGCGTTCCTGGCGTTCGCGGTGGTGCTCGGGCTGGTCGTGAGCTGGTGGGCCCTGCTGGCGCTGCCCGCAGCGCTCCTGATCGGGCTGGCCTTCGGGGCCGTCGGGATGGCGGCGACCACCTGGATCCGCGGGATCGCCGACTTCGACTACGTGCAGCTGGCGCTGGTCCCGATGATGCTGCTGTCCGCCACCTTCTTCCCGGTCACGACCTATCCCGGGGTGCTCCGCTGGGTGGTCGAGCTGTCGCCGCTCTACCACGGGGTCGCGCTGGAGCGGGGGCTGATGCTCGGGCAGGTCGGCTGGAGCCTGCTGGCGCACCTGCTGGTCCTGGTGGCCCTGGGTGCGGTCGGGATACGGGTGCTGTCCCGGCGGCTCGCCGGTCTGCTGCTGCGATGACGTCGCTGGGCTGGACCGCGGCAGCCTGGGGGACGATGTCCCCGTGAGGCGGAGCGAGTTCTGGGAGCTGATGGAGGGGGAGTTCGGCCGCGGGTACGCCGCCACGCTGGCCCGTGAGCACGTCGTCTCCACCCTGGGCGAGCGGACCGCCGAGCAGGCCCTGGCGGAGGGAGTCGGCCCTCGGGAGGTCTGGCTGGCGCTGTGCGCCGACCTGCAGGTGCCGCGCGAGCGCTGGCTCGGCCGGGACGACCCGCGGCGGGCCGCTGCGGCCCGCCGGCACGACTGACGCGACACGCCGGGCCAAATCCGCTCGTCGAACAGGTGTACGACTAGCCTTGTCCACAGCTCGAGGGGTTCGTCCCACCGTCCACAGGGCGGCGCCGGTCCCCGCGGGTTGTCGGCGGCGACACCTAGCGTCGGCGACGACAACCCCGACAACACACGCCACGGCGGCAGCCGCCGCCGAACGAGAACAGGTGAGGCACATGCCCGCTCCCGCGGACCGCGAGAAGGCCCTGGACGTCGCGCTCGGCAACATCGACAAGCAGTTCGGCAAGGGGTCGGTGATGCGCCTCGGTGATGAGGTACGCGTCCCGATCGAGGTCATCCCGACCGGCTCGATCGCTCTCGACGTGGCGCTCGGCATCGGCGGGCTGCCGCGCGGCCGGGTGGTCGAGATCTATGGCCCGGAGTCGTCCGGCAAGACGACGGTGGCGCTCCATGCGGTGGCCAGCGCGCAGAAGGCGGGCGGCATCGCGGCGTTCATCGACGCCGAGCACGCCCTCGACCCGGACTACGCGCAGAAGCTCGGGGTCGACACCGACGCCCTGCTGGTCTCGCAGCCGGACACCGGCGAGCAGGCGCTGGAGATCGCCGACATGCTGATCCGCTCGGGCGCGCTGGACATCATCGTGATCGACTCCGTCGCCGCGCTCGTGCCGCGGGCCGAGATCGAGGGCGAGATGGGCGACAGCCACGTCGGCCTGCAGGCCCGGCTGATGTCCCAGGCGCTGCGCAAGATCACCGGCGCGCTCAGCACGTCGGGTACGACGGCCATCTTCATCAACCAGCTCCGGGAGAAGATCGGCGTGATGTTCGGTTCGCCGGAGACCACGACGGGTGGCAAGGCGCTGAAGTTCTACGCCTCGGTGCGGCTGGACGTGCGACGGATCGAGACGCTCAAGGACGGGACTGACGCGGTCGGCAACCGCACCCGCTGCAAGGTGGTCAAGAACAAGGTGGCCCCGCCGTTCAAGCAGGCGGAGTTCGACATCATCTACGGCCAGGGCATCTCCCGTGAGGGCGGCCTGATCGACATGGGCGTCGAGCAGGGCTTCGTGCGCAAGTCCGGTGCTTGGTACACCTACGAGGGCGACCAGCTCGGCCAGGGCAAGGAGAACGCGCGGACCTTCCTGCGCGACAACCCGGACCTGTCCGACGAGCTGGAGAAGAAGATCAAGGAGAAGCTCGGCATCGGCGCCAAGCTGGACGCTCCGGTCGACGTCACCGTGGCCGAGGCCAAGGTCGACTTCTGATCCCGGCGCGGGGCTCGGCCGGCGGCAGGTGCACCGGCCGGGCTCGCCATCGGGGGCCCGACGAGCCGACGCCCGGCAGCGACGCGGACCTCACACCCGCGGCCGATCCGGAGTCGGTGGCCCGCAGCATCGTGCTCTCGGCCCTGACGGCGGCCCCGCGCAGCCGGGCCCAGCTGGAGAGCAAGCTGGCCGCCAAGGGTGCACCGCAGGACGTCTCGGCCAAGGTGCTGGACCGGTTCGAGCAGGTCGGGCTGGTGGACGACGCGGAGTTCGCCCGATCGTTGGTGCGGTCCCGTCAGGCCAGCCGCGGCCTGGCCGCGCGGGCCCTGCGCCAGGAGCTGAGGCGCAGCGGGGTGGACGACGAGACCGCCGCGGCCGCGGTGGCCGACCTCGATCCCGAGCAGGAGCTGGCGACCGCACGGGCGCTGGTGGCGAAGCGGCTGCCCTCCACCCGCGGCCTTCCGCAGAGCAAGCGCACGGCCAGGCTGGTCGGCCTGCTGGCCCGCAAGGGGTACCCGGGCGGCCTCGCCCTGCAGGTGGTCCGCGAGGCGCTGGGCGATGAGCTGGCGGATCTGCCGGACTTTCCCGACCAGGACGATGTTCCCGGGTCGGGTCTCTGAGTGAACGGAATCCTTGCTGAGGCCGAACGTCCGATGTGGTGGTGGAGATTCAGGCCTACCGTGGTGCGGTGAGCGAACCGCAGCACGCCGCGACGCTGCTGGCGCGCGTTGCTGCGGGCGAGCATCAGGCCGTCGGCGACTTCTACGACCGGTATCGACCGATGGTGATGCGCACCGTCCTCGGGCTGATGGGTGGTGACCAGGCCCTGGCCGAGGACGTGCTGCAGGAGACAGCGCTGCGGCTGTGGCGGGCCGGCGCCCGCTTCGACCCGGCCCTGGGCAGTGAGGAGGTCTACGTGCGAGTCGTCGCCCGACGCGCTGCCGTCGACCTGCTGCGCCGCCGCCGCGAGCTCCCCGCGGAGTGGGCCGCCGATGCGGCCGATGCGGCCGCGGCAGTGAGCGCAGTGCGCGGATCCAGCCTGACGCCGGCGGCCCAGAACCAGGTGCTCGACGCCGACCTCGTGGAGCGCGGCCTGTCCACCCTGTCCGAGGCTCATCGCGAGGTGGTGACCCGCGCGTACCTCAAGGACGAGAGCTACACGGACATTGCGCTCGGGCTCGGTGTGCCGGTCGCCACCGTCCGGACCAGGGTCTTCTACGCGCTCCGCGCCCTGCGCCGGGCCCTGACTGAGGAGGACGGCGCGTGAGCGGCCACCCCTGCCCTGACCGGATCCTGCTGCCGGAGGCGCTGACCGGCCGGTTGGAGCCGACCGAGGAGAAGCGGGTCATGGCCCATCTGGAGTCCTGCGCCGCCTGCCAGGACGTAGCGGCCGACATCGAGATCTCGCTGGTCTCCCTCGCGGTGCTGAAGGACGGCCGCGACGGCGGCCTGGAGCAGGCCCGAGGGGCACATGGACCCTCGGTGGGGATCAGTCCCGCGCCGAGGTCCGGCAGCCTGGACCCGGCGGCCGAGGCAGTCCCCACCCGCTTCGACAGCCGCCCGGCGCGGCGCCCGCAGCGGGCCAGAGTGGCTCTCGTGGCCGCCGCGGCGGCACTGGTCCTGCTGGCCGGCGGCGCGCTGGTCGGCCGCCAGCTGCTGCCCCCGCGGGACAGTGTGAGCTACGGCCCTCCGGTGGCGCTCGCGCCGCCGGCGGGCGCAGCCGACCGCGCGGCCCGCGGTTCGGTCAAGGTGGCCACCGAGGGGTCGGCCCTGGCCGTGCGGCTCGCGGCCAGCTCCCTTCCGGCGGCGGGGTGGTACGAGTGCGTCTGGGTCGCCGGCGGGCAGACCCGTTCGGCCGGGAGCTTCCGGGCCACCGATGGCGCGGTGAACGTCGAGCTCCGGGTCGCGCAGCCGCAGGGTGAGGTGGGCTGGGACCTCCAGGTCATCGCGCATCGCGGGACCGCCAGCGAGGTCGTCCTGGAGGGGCGCAAGGCCGGGCCGACCTGAGCCGCCCACGCACGCCGTACCCTGGCTGCGCGATGACGAGCGAGACCTCCGTGCCCACGACCGCGCCCCGGACCTACCAGGTGCGCACGTTCGGCTGCCAGATGAACGTCCACGACTCGGAGCGGCTCTCCGGCCTGCTCGAGCACGCCGGGTACCTGCGCGCGAGCGAGGATGAGCAGGCCGACGTCGTGGTCCTGAACACCTGCGCGGTCCGGGAGAACGCCGACAACAAGCTCTACGGCAACCTCGGCCACCTGCATCCGGTCAAGCAGTCCCACCCGGGGATGCAGATCGCCGTCGGGGGCTGCCTGGCCCAGAAGGACCGCGGTGAGATCGTCCGGCGCGCGCCCTGGGTGGACGTGGTGTTCGGCACCCACAACATCGGCTCGCTGCCTGCGCTGCTCGAACGAGCCCGGCACAACCAGCAGGCCCAGGTCGAGATCCTGGAGTCCCTCGAGGTCTTCCCCTCGACCCTGCCGACCCGGCGCGAGTCGGCGTACGCCGCGTGGGTCTCGGTCTCGGTGGGCTGCAACAACACCTGCACCTTCTGCATCGTGCCCAGCCTGCGCGGCGCGGAGGTGGACCGGCGGCCGGGCGACGTGCTCGCCGAGATCGAGGCGCTGGTGGGCGAGGGCGTCCTCGAGGTGACTCTGCTCGGGCAGAACGTCAACACCTACGGCGTGGACTTCGGTGACCGGCTGGCGTTCGGCAAGCTGCTGCGGGCCTGCGGCGACGTGCAGGGGCTGGAGCGGGTCCGGTTCACCAGCCCGCATCCGGCCGCCTTCACCGACGACGTGATCGACGCGATGGCCCAGACCGACAACGTGATGCCCAGCCTGCACATGCCGCTGCAGTCCGGCTCGGACCGGGTGCTCAAGGCGATGCGGCGCTCCTACCGCTCTGAGCGCTACCTCGGAATCATCGACCGGGTGCGGGCGGCGATGCCGGACGCGGCGATCACGACCGACATCATCGTGGGCTTCCCCGGCGAGACCGAGGCGGACTTCGAGGCGACCCTGGACGTCGTGGCCGCGTCGCGGTTCGCCTCCGCCTTCACCTTCCAGTACTCCCAGCGCCCGGGCACACCGGCGGCCGGCATGGCGGACCAGGTGCCGAAAGCCGTTGTGCAGGAACGCTACGAGCGGCTGACGGCGCTTCAGGAGGAGATCTCCTGGTCCGAGAACCGGGGCCAGGTCGGTCGGACCCTCGACGTCCTCGTCGCGACCGGCGAGGGCCGTAAGGACGCGGCCACCGCCCGGCGGTCGGGTCGTGCGCCGGACAACCGGCTGGTCCACTTCGCGGTGCCCGAGGGGGCCGCGATGCCGCGGCCCGGCGACGTCGCGACAGTGCAGGTGACGTACGGCGCGCCGCACCACCTGGTCGCGGACGGCGCGCTGTCCGGAGGTGCGTACGCCGTCCGGCGGACCCGCGCCGGTGATGCGTGGGAGTCGCGGACGGGGGAGGGTGCCGGACCGGCGACGGTCGGGCTCGGGATCCCGGTCGTGCGCTCCGCCGGTCCCGGCCAGAGTCACTAGACGCCGGTCCCGGCCGGGTTAAGCCGGCCGCTCGGTCAGCGGGCCGGGCTGGGGGTCGGGCGAGGGCGCCGGGCCGGGATCGGGCCCGGGCATCGGCTCCGGCATCGGGTCGGGTGCGGGCCCGGGCGCCGGTGGTCCGGGCGCCGGTGTCGGCGAGGGCCCGGGTCCGGGTAGCGGGCCAGGCGTGGGTGCGGGAGTCGGCGCCGGGTCGGGGATGGTCATCCAGCCACCATGGCACCGCTGCCAGACTCCTGCCTGTGCAACCCGTCCTTGCCGTCGTCGGGCCGACCGCCACCGGCAAGTCCGACCTGGCGGTGGAGCTGGCCCTGCGGCTGGACGCCGAGGTCGTCAGTGCCGACGCGATGCAGCTCTACCGCGGCATGGACATCGGCACGGCCAAGCTGACCCTCGAGCAGCGCCGCGGCGTGCCGCACCACCAGCTGGACGTGCTGGAGATCACCGAGGAGGCCAGCCTCGCGGCGTACCAGCGGGCGGCCCGGGCCGCGATCGATGAGATCCGCTCGCGGGGCCGGGTGGTCGTCCTGGCCGGCGGGTCCGGCCTCTACGTGCGGGCCGCCGTGGACACGCTGGCCATCCCTCCCACCGACGCGGCGGTGCGGCGTCGCCTCGAAGAGCGGCTGGAGACCGTCGGTCCCCCGGCCCTGCACGAAGAGTTGTCTCGATTGGATCCCGTTGCGGGACAGGCGATCCTGCCCTCGAACGGACGGAGGATCGTGCGTGCGCTCGAGGTCATGGAGCTCACCGGCGTGCCGTTCAGTGCGGTGCTGCCCAGCCCCGAGTACGCCGTGCCGACCGTCCAGCTCGGCCTGGCCCTGGACCGCGACCGGCTCGACGAGCGCGCTGACCGCCGGGTCGACCGGATGTGGGCCACGGGCCTGGTCGAGGAGGTCGACGCCCTGGCGGCTCGGGGTCTGCGGGCCGGCCGGACGGCGTCCCGGGCGGTCGGCTACGCGCAGATCCTGGCGGCGATGGACGGCCGGTCCAGCCTGGAGCAGGCCCGCGAGCGCACGGCCCAGGCCACCCGGCGGCTGATCCGACGGCAGGAGTCGTGGTTTCGCCGGGATGCGCGGATCCGGTGGCTGGACCCGACGGCGCCGGACCTGGTCGAGCAGGCGCTGGCGGCGGTCGAGGCAGCTCACGGGGGATGATGGGCCGCATGGGTCGCCGTCTGGAGTTCACCAAGGGCCACGGCACGGAGAACGACTTCGTGCTGGTCCGCGACATCGAGGGCGTGCAGGACCTCGACGCCGCTACGGTGCGATGGCTCGCCGACCGGCACGCCGGTATCGGTGGCGACGGCGTGATCCGGGTCGTGCCGACCGCGGCCGTGGCCGAGGTCTCGGACCAGGCCGGCGAGGCCGCGTGGTTCATGGACTACCGCAACGCGGACGGCGGCCTGGCCGAGATGTGCGGCAACGGCGTGCGCGTCCTGGCGACCTACCTGCTCCGCGAGGGCCTCGTGCCGGCGCCGGCCGACGGGGCCGGCACCGAGCTGGGGGTGGCTACCCGGTCCGGCGTGAAGCGGGTGCGCTTCGAGCCGGACGGAACCATCTCGGTCGACCTCGGCCCGTGGCGGGTGACCGGGGGCGAGGACGCGGCCCGGCTCGGCAGCGACGCGGAGGTCAGCGTCGCCGGCCTGCCGGGACCGCTGCGGGGGCTCACCCTCGACCTCGGCAACCCGCACACCGTCGTCGCTCTCCCGGGGGAGGCGGAGCTCGAGCTGGCCGACCTCACCCGGGCCCCGGTCGTCCAGCCAGCGCCGCCGGGCGGCACGAACGTCGAGCTGGTCGTGCCCCTCTCGGTCGGGCACGTCCGGATGCGAGTGCACGAGCGAGGGGTGGGCGAGACGCGCTCCTGCGGCACCGGTGTCGCCGCGGCCGCCCTCGCCACCCGCCTGTGGGCCGGCCCGGACGCACCGGACAGCTGGCGGGTCGACGTGCCCGGCGGGTCGCTCGTCGTCACGGCCCTGGCCGGTGACCGGGTCGAGCTCCGCGGTCCCGCGGCTCTCGTCGCGGACGGCGTGGTGGACCTGCCCGACCACCTGGGCTGAGCTCTCCGGTCGCGGCTCCGGATCACCGTGGCTAGGTTCGAAAGCGGCCGTGGAGAGCCCATCGTGGAGGTCCGGTATGCGTTCTCGTCCTTGCCCACGCTCGGCGACCCGGCTGGTGGCCGGGACGGTCGCCGCGACCACCATCGGTGCGCTCTGGCTGGTGGGCGCACCGCCCGGCAACGCCCTCACGCGACCCGCTACCTCCGTGACCTCCGTGACCTCGGTGACGCCGGCCGCGGCTCGGACCGCGGCTTCGGGGAAGGTGCCGGTGATGGTGGGTGCTGGTGGAGCGGTCGCCAGCGTCGACCAGACGGCCAGCCAGGTGGGCATCGACGTCCTGCGGTCGGGCGGCAACGCAGCGGACGCGGCGGTCGCGATGGCGGGCGCGCTCGGTGTCACCGAACCGTTCTCCTCCGGCATCGGCGGCGGCGGGTTCTTCGTGTACTACGACGCGAAGTCCCATCGGGTGAGCACGATCGACGGTCGCGAGAGCGCGCCGAAGGCCTTCACCCCGACCGTCTTCACCGACGGGCAGGGCAACGCCCTGGACTTCAACACCGTGGTGACGTCGGGCCTGTCGGTGGGCGTGCCGGGCACGCTGGCGCTGTGGGACACCGCAGCCCGCCGCTACGGCACGAGGTCCCTGTCGGCTGACCTCGCGCCGGGCCAACGCGTTGCGACGCAAGGGTTCCCGGTCGACGCGACGTTCGCGCAACAGGTCAGCGACAACGCTGCGCGCTTCGAGAAGTTCCCCGCGACTGCGGCCCTCTACCTTCCCGGCGGTAGTCCGCCCGCGGTCGGCACCACCTTCCGCAACCCGGACCTGGCCGCGACCTACGACTCGATCCGCCACCGCGGTGTCTCCTACTTCTACGACGGGAGCGCTCGGGGCCGCAATCGTGTCGGCAGCGCGCCAGCCGCAGACCGCCCCCGGCGTCAGCGTCTATCCAGGACTGGTGACCAAGGCTGACCTGCGCCGCTACCGCGCGCGGGTGCAGGCGCCCACCCACACGACGTACCGCGGCCTGGACGTCTACGGCATGGGCCGGCCGAGCTCGGGCGGGATCACGACCGGCGAGGCGCTGAACCTGCTCGAGGCCTACGACCGGCAGAGCGGGACGTCGCTGTCCAGCGTGGACAACACGCAGTACCTGCACCGGTTCTCGGAGGCGAGCGCCACGGCGTTCGCGGACCGCAACCGCTGGATCGGCGACGTCCCGGGCGTCCCGCAGCACCAGCTGCTCTCCCAGGGCTTCGCGGACGAGCGGGCCTGCCAGCTCTTCTCGACCACCACGGCGCAGCCGCGGCCGATCCCGTTCGGCGCGCCGGACGGCTCGTACGGCTCGTGTGCCGCACCGGCCGCTCATCAGGTGGCGGCCCGGGACGACCACGGGACCACGCACCTCGTGGTCACCGACCGCTGGGGCAACGTCGCGTCGTACACGCTCACGATCGAGCAGACGGGCGGCTCGGCGAACCTCGTGCCGGGCTACGGGTTCCTGCTGAACAACGAGATGACCGACTTCGACTTCGTGCCACTGACGGCCGGGGTCCCGGACCCGAACCTGCCGGCGCCGTACAAGCAGCCGCGCTCCTCGATGAGCCCGACTATCGTGCTGAAGGGCGGCCGGCCGTGGATGGCGCTCGGCTCGCCCGGCGGCGCGACCATCATCACGACGACGCTGCAGGTCCTCACCGAGTACGTCGACCGGCGCCTGCCGCTGGTGGACGCGATCGCCGCACCGCGGTTGTCCTCGCGCAACGGCGCGGAGGACGCCGAGCAGGCCTTCCTGGACTCACCGGAGGCGGCCGGGCTGACCGCTCTCGGACACGTCCTGAAGCTCAGCCCGGAGATCGGGGCGGCCACCGCCCTGCGGATCTACGGCAACGGCACGGTGCTGGCCGCTGCCGAACCGGTCCGTCGTGGTGGCGGGTCCGCCATCGTCGTGCACCCCTACCACTAGACAGGTGATGGGGGCGCCGGGTCGGCGCGGCGCTGGACCGTGAGCACCCGGTAGCCCTTGGCGCTGCCGAGCCGCCGGACGTCGTACTCGCCGACCCTCGTGGAGACGTCGGCCAGGGCCGTCGCCAGCCAGGCCTGGAGGGAGTCCGCGCCGAGATGTCGCTGGACGACGAGGTACGCCGTGCCGCCGGGCGTCAGGCGGGGGATCCATTGCAGCAGTAGCGAATGCAGAGCCTCCTTGCCGACGCGGATCGGTGGGTTCGACCAGATGGTCGAGAACTCGAGGTCGGCCGGCACGGCATCCGGCAGCTCAGCCCGCAGACCGGTGAGCCCGAGCGCCGCGGCGTTGTCGCGGGTCAGCGCGACGGCCCGCGCATTCACGTCGACCGCCCAGACCTGCGCGGCCGGCGAGTCCAGGGCCATGGCGAGGGCCAGGGCCCCCCAGCCGCAGCCGAGGTCGAGGAACACGCCGTCGGCGGGCAGCGCCGGGGCCTCGCGGAGCAGCACACGGGTGCCGAGGTCGACCCGGGCGTGACTGAAGACACCGCTGCTGGTCCAGACCTCGACGTCGTGGCCGCGAAGGTGCAGGGCCAGCCGCCGCCGGCCCTCAGGGCCGCTCGGCTCGGCGCTGAAGTAGTGCTCGTCGCGCTGCTCCTCCACCGGCGGCACGGTAGTGGACCGGGCGGCCGTCCGGCCGGGACGGGGCGCCGGGCCGGAATCCGCTCGCTCGCTACGGCGTTGCTCTGCGAGTCTGGAGGCACATGAGCGAGCAGGAGAGCATGGCAGCTGCGACCACGATCACGACGGCAGGACAGATGGAACCCCGAGATCCCACCGAGTACGACGGTGAGCAGCTGGACCTGGCCGACCGCCAGGCGCTGCGACGCGTCGCGGGCCTGTCGACCGAGCTGCAGGACGTCACCGAGGTCGAGTACCGGCAGCTGCGGCTGGAGCGGGTGGTCCTGGCCGGCGTCTGGTCGGAGGGCACGGCCGAGGACGCGGACAACTCGATGCGCGAGCTGGCCGCGCTGGCCGAGACGGCCGGGTCCGAGGTCCTGGACGGGCTGCTGCAGCGACGCCCGCGGCCCGACCCGGGCACCTATCTGGGCTCCGGCAAGGCCCGCGAGCTGCGCGACGTCGTGATCGCCATGGGCGCTGACACGGTGATCGCCGACACCGAGCTGTCGCCGTCGCAGCGCCGGGCCCTGGAGGACATCGTCAAGGTCAAGGTCATCGACCGGACCGCGCTGATCCTGGACATCTTCGCCCAGCACGCCAAGAGCCGGGAGGGCAAGGCCCAGGTCGAGCTGGCCCAGATGGAGTACCTCCTGCCGCGGCTGCGTGGCTGGGGCGAGTCCATGTCCCGCCAGGCCGGTGGCCGGGTGGCCGGCGGTGAGGGCATCGGCTCGCGCGGGCCCGGTGAGACCAAGATCGAGCTGGACCGCCGGCGGATCCGGACCCGGATGGCCAAGCTGCGCCGCGAGATCAAAGCGATGCGGACTTCGCGTGACACCAAGCGCTCGGGCCGGCGGCGGGCCGAGGTGCCGGCCGTGGCGATCGCGGGCTACACCAACGCCGGCAAGTCCAGCCTGCTCAACCGGCTGACCGGGGCTGGGGTCCTCGTCGAGGATGCGCTGTTCGCCACCCTCGACCCGACGGTGCGCCGGGCCCAGACGGCAGACGGCCGGGTCTACACGCTGACCGACACCGTGGGCTTCGTCCGGTCGTTGCCACATCAGCTGGTCGAGGCGTTCCGCTCCACGCTGGAGGAGGTCGCCGAGGCGGACCTGCTGCTGCACGTGGTTGACGGGTCGCACCCGGATCCCGAGGGCCAGCTCGCGGCCGTCCGCCTCGTCCTGGGCGAGGTCGGCGCCAAGGACCTGCGCGAGATCGTCGTGATCAACAAGGCCGACCTGGCCGACCCCGAGGTGCTGGCCCGGCTGCGCCTGCGCGAGCCGTACAGCCTGGTCGTCTCGGCCCGGACCGGACTGGGCCTGGACGCCCTGGCCGAGCGGGTCGCCGAGGCCCTCCCGAGGCCCCGGGTGCGGGTCGACGTCCTCCTGCCGTACGACCGCGGCGACCTGGTCAGCCGGGTCCACCGCGACGGCGAGGTCCTGGCCGAGGAGCACACGGCCAGCGGCACCCGGATGCACGCGCAGGTGCGCGGGCAGCTGGCCGGGGAGCTGGCACCGTTCGCGCTCTGACGGCGTAGCGTGCCCGCCATGAGCGACGACGACGCGCAGTTCGACCCGACGGCGGTGCCCAGCGGTGTCGGGTGCGCCGAGTGCACGGCCGCCGAGGGCTGGTGGGTGCACCTGCGCCGCTGCGCGGCCTGCGGGCACGTCGGGTGCTGCGACTCCTCGCCGATGCAGCACGCCAGCGCGCACTACCGGTCGTCCGGCCACCGGTACATCCAGAGCTTCGAGCCCGGCGAGGACTGGTACTGGGACTATGCCGAGCAGACCTTCGCCGACGGGCCCGCGCTGGCGGACCCGACCAGCCACCCGCAGGACCAGCCGACCCCCGGCCCGGCCGGCCAGGTACCGGCCGACTGGATGCAGCACATCCACTGAGCGCGCTGCCCCTGGATCCGCGACCCGGCGAACTGGCCCAACCCTCGTTCACGCTCCCCATGGCGCCCGGAAGGCGGGCTCGGGCCGGTCGGCCGGGCCGGTGCGGGGCATCGCGGTGCGGGCCGTCGCCGGCGACGTTGCCGCTCGAGCCAGGAGGCCCGCTGCCCGTGGCCGGCCTGCAGCTGCACCTGCGCTTCGCTCACCGGGCCGACGTTAGCCTCGACCGGTGAGCGCGCAGCCCAAGGCCGACCGGAACGGCGGCACCCCTGTCGCGCGGCTGCTGGAGTCGGCGGTCGAGGCGATCGGCGGTGCGACGCGGCCCGGGCAGGTGCAGATGGCGGCTGCGGTAGAGGCCTCGATCGGGTCGGGCGAGCACCTGCTGGTGCAGGCCGGGACCGGCACCGGCAAGTCACTGGCCTACCTGGTGCCCGCCATCGCCCACGCCGTCGAGTCGGGACGACCGGTCGTGGTGTCGACAGCCACCCTGGCCCTGCAGGCCCAGGTGGTCGATCGCGACCTGCCCCGGCTGGCCACCGCAGTGACCTCGATGATCGGCCGACGCCCGACCTACTCGCTGGTCAAGGGCCGCCGCAACTACCTGTGCAAGCACAAGCTGGTCGGCGGCTTCCCGGCCGAGGACGACGCCCTCTTCGACGTGCCCGGCGAGGGCGTGGCACCGGGCCGGCTGGGCGCCGAGATCCTCCGGCTGCGGGCCTGGGCCGAGGAGACCGCGACCGGCGATCGCGACGAGCTCGTCCCTGGTGTCACGGAGCGGGCGTGGCGGCAGGTGTCGGTCTCGGCGCACGAGTGCCTGGGCTCGAAGTGCCCGCTCTTCCAGGACTGCTTCACCGAGAACGCCCGGGCCGAGTCACGCCTGGCCGACATCGTCGTGACCAACCACGCGCTGCTGGCGATCGACGCGTTCGGGGACCCGACGCTGCTGCCCGAGCACGACGTCGTGGTGGTCGACGAGGGCCACGAGCTGGTCGACCGGGTCACGTCGGCGATCACGGACGAGCTGACCGCCGGGATGGTCGAGCGGGCGGCGCGCCAGTCGGGGCGGCTGGTCCGGGGCCAGTCGGCCGAGGGCCTGCAGGACCCGCACGAGGCGATGGCCGCTGCCGGCGAAGACCTGGCGGCCGCGTTGGAGACCGCGAGTGAGGGCCGGATCACGGCGCTCCCGGCGGCCCTGACGTCGGCGCTGGCCAGGGTCCGGGACACGGCCCGCTCGCTGCTGACGGCGCTGAAGCCGGCCCGCGGCGAGGAGGCCGACGGTGCCCGGCAGGTGGCCCGCGCGGGGGTCCAGGAGGTGTACGACGTCAGCGAGCGGCTGCTCGGCGGCAACGACCACGACGTCATCTGGGTGGCCGAGGAGCCCAGGCGCGGCAAGGTCCTGCACGTCGCCCCCATCACCGTCGCCGGGCTGCTGCGCGAGCGGCTGTTCGGGGAGCGGACGGTCATCCTGACCTCCGCGACGCTCGAGCTGGGGGGCACGTTCGAGGCGGTGGCGAGGACGCTCGGGCTGGCCGGCCCGGACGCCCCGCCGTGGCAGGGACTGGATGTCGGCAGCCCGTTCGACTACCCGCGCCAGGCGATCCTGTACGTCGCCCGGCACCTGCCCGCCCCGGGTCGCGACGGCATCGGACCGGCCCAGCTGGACGAGCTGGAGGCCCTGGTCCGGGCGGCCGGCGGCCGCACCCTCGGGCTGTTCAGCTCCATCCGCGCGGCCCGGACCGCCGCCGAGGCGATGCGGGACCGGCTGGAGACGGCCGTGCTCCTGCAGGGGGATGACCAGACCGCGACCCTGGTCCGCGACTTCGCGCGGGACGCGACGACGAGCCTGTTCGGCACCCTCTCGCTCTGGCAGGGGGTGGACGTCCCGGGCCCGGCCTGCCAGCTCGTGGTGATCGACCGGCTGCCCTTCCCCCGCCCGGACGACCCACTGGCGTCGGCCCGGTCGCAGGCCGTGGCCGACAGCGGCGGCAACGGGTTCATGACCGTCTCGGCGACGCACGCCGCGCTGCGCCTGGCCCAGGGCTCGGGCCGGCTGGTCCGCTCGTCCGCCGACCGCGGCGTCGTGGCGGTGCTGGACTCGCGACTGTCCACCGCGCGTTACGCCGGCTTCCTACGCTCGTCGCTGCCGCCGTACTGGCCGACGACCGACCGGGCGCTGGTCCTGTCAGCGCTGGGCCGGCTGGACGCGGCCGCCGGGCCGGAGGTCTGGCCGGTGCTCGAGCCGGGGTCCCGGGCGGCCGGGGGGCAGGCCGGGACCAAGGTCGCGACGGAGCCTTCGGCCGAGGCCGCCCCCGTGGCCGAGTCGCCGCGCACCGCGGTCACCTTGGGGCACGCGTGGACGGCCGAGCAGGACGAGGAGCTGCGGGACGGCGTCGAGATCGGCTGCACGCTGGACGAGCTCGCCGGCCAGCTCGGCCTCGACCAGGAGCTGGTCGCAGCCCGGCTGGCCGGGCTGGGGCTCGTGGCCGCCGCCGAGCTCGAGGGGTAGCCAGAACCGCCGCCCGCTCTGCGTCGCTCGGTCCTCGGCGCGGGCCTACTGCGGGTGGATCGTCTCGCCGGCCTCCAGCATCGCGACGTACTGGGCGATCTTGCGGGCCCTGGTCTCCGGTCGCTTGACCGAGCCGATCCGGTAGATCACCGCGAACCGGTTGACCCGGCTGAGGGTCTCGAAGAACGCTGCGGCAGAAGAGGATGCGTCAAGGGCGGCCTGCAGGTCGGCGGGGACCTCGGCCGTGCTCTGGGCGGGGTACGCCGCGTCCCAGCGCCCGTCCGCCTTGGCGGCGTCGACCTCGGCCTGACCCTGCGGGCGCATCCTGCCCGCGGCCGTGAGCGCCTCGACCTTCGCGCAGTTGATCTGGGACCACTTGCCACGCGGGCGGCGCGGGGTGAACCGCTGCACCCACCAGCCCTCGTCGTACGTCCCGCCCTGGCTGTCGATCCAGCCGAAGCAGATCATCGTGTCCAGGGCCTCCGTGCGGGTGATCGACCGGTTGCCGCTGCCCTTGCGGGCCAGCTTGACCCACACGCCCGGGCCCGACCCGTGCGCCGCGAGCCACTTCTCGAGGGCGGCCACGGTGGCGAACCGGATGACCGGCAGACCGGCTCTCGTCTCCTGCGCTGGCATCGGGCCAGTGAACCAGCGACGGCCGACAATCCTGCGCGGATCCGGCGAGCCTCGCCCCGGAGCTGGCGGGCGGGAGGTCGCGGCTGTGAGCTTGGCGAACTCCCAGCGGGCTGACAGGAACCGGCCGCACACTGGCCGGATGCAGGAGAGCGAAGCGACCCGCGTGGCGGAGGCCTTGCGTGCGTACGGCCTGATCGCCCACGTGGCCCGGCCGTCGGCGTACCGGTTCGGGGTCCGGGTCCCGCTGGGCGACGGCCGCGAGGCGCTCTGGGACGTCGACGGCGCGGCCGGGCTCGAGGCACAGATCATGCGGGACGGCGTGCTGGTCGGCTTCGTGCCGCAGATCGCCGGCTCCGAGGACTTCGACGAGGCGATGACCGCGCGCGCCATCGCCACCGCCGACTACGGGACCGCGAGCCCCTGAGCCGGACCCTGAGGGCCTGCCTCAGATCTTCCGCAGCACCGCCTGCACCCGACCCAGGATCACGGCGTGGTCGCCGTCGATCGGGGAGTACGCCGGGTTGTGCGGCATAAGCCAGAGGTGACCGTCCTTGCGCTTGAACGTCTTCACGGTCGCCTCGCCGTCGAGCATCGCTGCCACTACGTCGCCGTTGACCGCGTCCGCCTGCTGACGGACGACGACCCAGTCGCCGTCGCAGATCGCCGCGTCGACCATCGAGTCGCCGACGACCTTGAGCAGGAAGAGCTGCCCGTCGCCGACGATCTGGCGGGGGAGCGGGAACACGTCCTCGACGGCCTCCTCGGCCAGGATGGGGCCACCGGCGGCGATCCGGCCCAGGACCGGGACGTACGTCGCCTCCGGCCGGGTGTCGGCGGCACCGGTCTCGTCGAACGCCGCGGGCGTCGTGTCGTGGTAGCGGACGCCCTTGGTCTCGCCCGGCATGAAGACCTCGATGGCGCGCGGCCGGTTCGGGTCCCGGCGCAAGAAGCCCTTGCGCTCCAACGCGGTCAGCTGGTGAGCCACGCTGCTCGGGCTGGTCAGCCCCACCGCGATGCCGATCTCGCGCATGCTGGGCGGGTAGCCGCGGCGCTCGACGCTGTCCCGGATCTCCTCCAGCACGCGGCGCTGGCGGGCCGTCAGCCCGTCGCCGCCACCGAGGTCGCCGTACTCCTGCACGATCACCTCGTTGCTCGGACGGCCGCGTTTGACCGGTGCCGGCGCGTCCTTCGACCGCGCCGACCTGGTCTTGGGCCTGCCGCCTGACTTGTTCTCTGACTTGGCCTCTGACTTGTTCTCTGACTTGGTCTCTCCGGTCCGTGCCACGAGCCGCCTCCTGATTCCGCGGGCCGAGGCCCGCATCGGTGTTCTGTGCCTCACCGCCGGGCGTCCTGTCGGTGGTCGCTGATGTGCTTTTCGACATGCAGCACGTGATGGGTGCGACCGCGCCGACGAGCAGTCCGGCTCTCGGGGGTAACCGTACGAGGTTCGTACAGCAGTTTCAAACATGTGTTCGACGTGTCGCTCGACGAATGTCGGGGCCGTGTGTTAGAACTCGTACAGGCGTTCGATCGAACATAGGTTCGATCCCTTCCCAGGAGGCCAGCATGACCGCAGCCACGATCCACACCTCGACCCGCACCTCCGCCCGCACCTCCGCCCGCACCTCCGCCCGCACCGCGCTGCCGCGGCAGCGTGCCGAGGTCCGCCCGCCGCTACGCCTGGTCGCACCTGTGGGCAGCGGCCCGGTGCCCGGGCCGGTCGAGGTCCTGCAGCCGCGGGATGCAGGAGTCGCGCGGGACGAGGCCCGGGCGTCCCTGCACCTGACCCGGCGCGGCCGGCTCGCCGTCCTGCTCGGCCTGGTCCTGGTGGGCGTGGCCCTGATGCTCACCGTCTCCGGCGTGCTGGGCGGCGCCGCGGCCGGTACGACGCCCGCGCACCCGGCCACCCGGACCATCGTCGTCCAGCCCGGTCAGACCCTGTGGTCCATCGCCCGCGACGTGGCGCCGAAGGCCGACCGGCGGGACACCATCGCCCGGATCGTCGAGCTCAACGCGCTCGCCAACTCCTCGGTCTCGGCGGGCGCGCACCTCGCCGTCCCGGCCCGCTGACCGCCCCTCACCGGGCCTGCGACACGGGCTGAAAGTCGTGGCGCGCCGCTCTTGACCACGGGTCGAGGGTCGGCATAACGTACCCCTACATCTAGTAGTTACACCGATGTCGTTCGCCCACATCTTGCGCACAGGCCACAGCCGGTTATCCACCGGCCTCGGGGGTTTCATCCCCAGCCCGTCCACAGATGGGTCCCCAGTCGGGGGCCGTTCCGGGACGTTCCGGCTGTCGGTGGTGGTTGATACCACTGGGGAGTAGAGGAGGCGCCCGATGCACTGTCCGTTCTGTCGTCACGGCGACTCCCGGGTGGTCGACAGCCGCACGACCGACGACGGCACGTCGATCCGCCGGCGTCGCCAGTGCCCCGAGTGCGGGCGCCGCTTCACCACTGTCGAGACCGCCAGCCTGAGCGTGCTGAAGCGCTCCGGCGCGAGCGAGCCGTTCAGCCGGGCCAAGGTGCTCGCCGGCGTGCGCAAGGCGTGCCAGGGGCGGCCGGTCGGCGAGGACGACCTGGCCCGGCTCGCCCAGCGCGTCGAGGAGGCCGTCCGGGCCACCGGCTCCGCCGAGATCGACGCCCACGAGGTCGGCCTGGCCACGCTCGAGCCGCTGCGCGAGCTCGACGAGGTGGCCTACCTGCGGTTCGCCTCGGTCTACCAGGCGTTCGAGTCCCTCGAGGACTTCGAGTCGGCCATCACCCTGCTGCGGGCCGAGCACGCTCCGACCGGAGTGGAACCCGCGCCGCAGCCCTAGAGCGTCGCCGGCGGCGGCCGCTGGGGAAGGCAACCGCCGCCGGTGACAACCAGCAACCAGACCCATGCAGGACGAAGAGCACGGCACGGACCTACGGAAGAACCATTGAGGGGATTGAGGGGACAGGCATGACGCAGACCACGAACGGCTCGGGATCCGCCGCACAGGGCGGAGCCCGGGCCAAGCGCAAGGCGGCCGGGGGGCTGACCGTCGAGCGCATCTACACGACCCCAGGCGTGCACCCGTACGACGAGGTGACCTGGGAGCGGCGCGACGTCGTCCAGCAGAACTGGAAGACCGGCGAGACGATCTTCGAGCAGCGCGGCGTGGAGTTCCCGGACTTCTGGAGCGTCAACGCCTCGACCATCGTCACGACCAAGTACTTCCGCGGCGCCCTCGACACCGCGCAGCGCGAGACCGGGCTGAAGCAGCTGATCGACCGCGTGGTGCTCACCTACACCAAGGCCGGCGTCGACAACGGCTACTTCGCGACCGAGCAGGATGCGGAGGTCTTCGAGCACGAGCTCACCTGGGCCCTGCTGCACCAGGTCTTCAGCTTCAACTCCCCGGTCTGGTTCAACGTCGGCACGGACGCGCCGCAGCAGGTCTCGGCCTGCTTCATCCTGGCCGTCGACGACTCGATGGACTCGATCCTCACCTGGTACAAGGAGGAGGGCTTCATCTTCAAGGGCGGCTCCGGCGCCGGGCTGAACCTGTCCCGGATCCGCTCCTCCAAGGAGCTGCTGTCCAGTGGCGGCACGGCGTCCGGCCCGGTCAGCTTCATGCGCGGCGCCGACGCGAGCGCCGGCACGATCAAGTCCGGTGGGGCGACCCGCCGCGCGGCCAAGATGGTCGTGCTCGACGTGGACCACCCGGACATCGAGGAGTTCATCGAGACCAAGGCCCGCGAGGAGGACAAGATCCGGGTCCTGCGCGACGCCGGCTTCGACATGGACCTCGGCGGCCGGGACATCACCTCGGTGCAGTACCAGAACGCCAACAACTCGGTCCGGGTCAACGACGAGTTCATGCGTGCGGTCGAGGAGGGCAAGGAGTTCGGGCTCCGAGCCCGCAAGACCGGCGAGGTCATCGAGACGGTCGACGCCAGGACGCTCTTCGACAAGATCGCCAAGGCCGCGTGGGAGTGCGCCGACCCGGGCATCCAGTACGACGACACGATCAACGACTGGCACACCAACCCCGAGACCGGCCGGATCACCGCGTCCAACCCGTGCTCGGAGTACATGTCGCTGGACAACTCCTCGTGCAACCTGGCCAGCCTCAACCTGCTGAAGTTCCTCAAGGAGGACGACACCTTCGACGGCGCGACGTTCGCCAAGGTGGTCGAGCTGGTCATCACCGCGATGGACATCTCGATCTGCTTCGCGGACTTCCCGACCCAGGCGATCGGCGACACCACGCGGGCGTACCGGCAGCTGGGCATCGGCTACGCCAACCTCGGCGCGCTGCTGATGGCCTCGGGGCTCGGCTACGACTCCGACGGCGGCCGCGCGCTGGCCGGTGCGATCACCTCGTTGATGACCGGCACGGCGTACGCGCGCTCGGCCGAGCTGGCCGGCATCGTCGGCCCGTACGACGGCTACGCCCGCAACGCCGACGCGCACCAGCGGGTCATGCGCAAGCACGCCGCCGCGAACGACGCGATCCGCACCGTGACCACCCTCGACAAGGACGTGCAGCGGCTGGCCACCAAGGCCTGGGACGACGTCGTGAAGACGGGGCAGCGCAACGGCTTCCGCAACGCGCAGGCCTCGGTGCTCGCACCGACCGGGACCATCGGCTTCATGATGGACTGCGACACGACCGGCATCGAGCCGGACTTCTCGCTGGTGAAGTTCAAGAAGCTCGTCGGCGGCGGCTCGATGCAGATCGTCAACCTGACGATCCCGCGGGCGCTGCGCAAGCTGGGCTACACCGAGGAGACGGTCGAGGCGATCGTCGAGTACATCGCCGAGCACGGTCACGTCATCGACGCGCCGGGCCTGCGCCCGGAGCACTACTCGGTGTTCGACACCGCGATGGGCGCCCGCTCGATCGAGGCGATGGGTCACGTGCGGATGATGGCCGCGGCCCAGCCGTTCCTGTCCGGCGCGATCTCCAAGACGGTCAACCTGCCCGAGGACGCGACGGTCGAGGAGATCGAGGACGTCTACCTGCAGGGCTGGAAGCTCGGCCTGAAGGCGCTCGCGGTCTACCGCGACAACTGCAAGGTCGGCCAGCCGCTCTCCGACGCGAAGTCCAAGGGTGCGGACAACGGGGTGGCCGCGGTCGCTCCCGCGATGGAGGCTGCGGTGGTGGAGCACCGGCCGACGCGTAAGCGCCTGCCCAAGCGCCGCCCGAGCCAGACCACGTCGTTCGCCGTCGGCGGCGCCGAGGGCTATCTCACGGCCGGGTCCTACCCGGACGACGGGCTGGGCGAGATCTTCCTGAAGTTCGGCAAGCAGGGGTCGACCCTCGCCGGCGTGATGGACGCCTTCTCGGTGGCCATCTCGGTCGCGCTGCAGTACGGCGTCCCGTTGGAGACCTTCGTGGAGAAGTTCACCAACATGCGGTTCGAGCCGGCCGGCATGACCGACGACCCGGACGTGCGGATGGCCCAGTCGCTGATGGACTACGTGTTCCGTCGCCTCGCGCTGGACCACCTGGACTTCGAGACCCGGTCCTACCTCGGCATCCACACCGCCGAGGAGCGGGCCCGTCAGCTGGAGACCGGCTCCTACGCGGCCGACGACTCCGAGGCCGAGGACGACGAGGCCGAGATCGCGGGGTACGCCTCCACGGCCGTCCTGACCCGCGAGCCGAAGAAGTCCGAGGCCAAGGGCGCGGCCGGGCCGGCCGAGGGACTGGAGGGCCTCGACAGTCATGAAGGTCACGAGGGTCATGACGGTCACGAGGGTCACCAGCACGGCGAGGGCGAGGTCCACGCCGAGGACATCACCTCGGGCGCCGGGGCCGCGTCGGTGAAGTCGGTCTCCAGCTCGGTGCACTCCTCGGCCGAGCTGATGGAGCGGCTGACCGGCAAGGCCTCGGACGCGCCGATGTGCATGACCTGCGGAGTGAAGATGCGGGCCGCCGGCTCCTGCTACGTCTGCGAAGGCTGCGGTTCGACCAGCGGCTGCAGCTGAGCCACAGGCACCGAGGGCGCGACGTACGACGAGGACCCGGGCGCGGTGCGCCCGGGTCCTCGCCGGTGCTGGCGGGTGACCTCGTTGCCTCGCAGGACCCTCACCGGGCGACCCGAGACCTCATCGGGCCGTCCGGACGTCTGCCTCGAGCGCGGCGCGGACCCGCGACCGCAGCAGCAGGTACTCCTCGACAGCGCGACCAGGGAGTGGACCGCGGCGGGCCACGACCTTCGGCGTCCGGATCAGCTCCCCGGCCCGGAACTGCTCCCGGGTCAGGTCGAGCTCGAGGCCGGCGGACAGGCGGTTCCAGTTGTGCATGCCCTGCCGGGAGCCGTCTGCGTGCAGCACCTCGGCCGACAGCAGGTCACCGCCGAGCAGGTCCTGCAGCACCAGAGCCGTTGCGCCGCACTGGCCTCGAGCCGGATTGTCCGGGGACCAGTGAGCGACGTCGGCCGGGTCGCACGTCTCGACCGACCATGACCCGCGGATGGCACCCTCGATCCGGCTCAGGGTCAGTGGCAACGGCATGCCCGCGACGATGCCACGCGCTGCCGACAGGGTCGCGGCCGGATCGCCCGGATCGCGGCCGGATCGTGGAACATCGCCCAGGTCCAGGCGCGGAGGACCTTCCACGCTCTCGGGTCAAGCCCACGCTCACCCGCCGGGTTCGGCCCGTCGCCAGTCGCTTCGTCCAGTGGCGTCGACGGCGGCGGCCTGGCCACCGGAGAGCAGGACCCGCCCCAGGATGAGGGACCCCGCCGGCCCCTCGCCCGGCAGCGCCAGTGCCAGCCGCGGCCGCTCGAGCCAGCGGGTGAAGGCCGTCTCGTCCGCGCACTCCTCGACGGGGACGACGAAGGAGTCGGGTTGCTGCTCCCAGCTGGCGGTGACGTCCCGCCACCCGTCCGGGTCGGCGGCCCCTCCCGGGCCGACGCTGCTCTCGTCGGGCAGGACGAGCTCCCGGCCGAACTCGTCGATCGCCAGGCCGGGGCCGACCACGACCGTCGCGCCGTCCCCGGTGGTGACGCCCAGGCCATGCACCACGCCGCGGCCGAGCAACCGGTTGTGCAGGTAGCGCATCTCGCGGTGATAGTCCTGCTCGGCCTGCAGGTCCTCGACCGTCAGCATCTGGCCGAAGTAATAGTTCACTCGTCGTACCGGATCCGTCATGTCGTGCTCCCTCGGGTCGCGGGCGCCGCCCCGGGCCCCATCCTGCCGTGGCCACGGCCCGTCCGGACCGCGCCGCCCGATCGCCCCGACCACCCGCCTTCGCGAGAACGGCGTGACCGTCGGAGACTGGGCGGATGGACTACACGACGCTCGGCCACACCGGCCTGCAGGTCTCCCGGATCGCCCTCGGCTGCATGACGTACGGCGACCCGGCTCGGGGCAACCACCCGTGGTCGCTCGACGAGGAGGCCAGCCGGCCCTTCATCAAGGAGGCGCTGGAGTCGGGGATCAACTTCTTCGACACGGCCAACGTCTACAGCGACGGGTCCAGCGAGGAGATCGTCGGCCGCGCCCTGAACGACCTGACCCGCCGGGACGACATCGTCCTCGCGACCAAGGTGCACGGGCGAATGCGCCCGGGCCCCAACGGTGCCGGCCTCTCGCGCAAGGCGATCATGGCCGAGATCGACAACAGCCTGCGCCGGCTCGGCACGGACTACGTCGACCTCTACCAGATCCACCGATGGGACCCGGAGGTCCCGATCGAGGAGACCCTCGAGGCGCTGCACGACGTCGTCCGGGCCGGCAAGGCCCGCTACATCGGCGCGTCGAGCATGTACGCCTGGCAGTTCGCCCAGGCGCTCTACGTCGCGGACCTGAACGGCTGGACCCGGTTCGTCTCGATGCAGGACCACTACAACCTGCTCAACCGCGAGGAGGAGCGGGAGATGCTGCCCCTCTGCCTGGACCAGGGGATCGGCGTCATCCCGTGGAGCCCGCTGGCGCGCGGCAAGCTGACCCGGGACTGGGCCGAGACGACCGAGCGGTCTGAGAACGACGAGTTCGGCAAGTCGCTCTACGCCGAGGGGGACCGCGCCATCGTCGAGCGGGTCGCGGCCGTCGCCGAGGCCCGTGGCGTGCCCCGGGCCCGAGTCGCCCTGGCCTGGGTGCTCCACCACCCGGCCGTGACCGCGCCGATCGTCGGGGCCAGCAAGCCCGGGCACCTGGCCGATGCCGTTGCGGCAGTGGACATCCAGCTCACCGATGACGAGGTAGCCCAGCTCGAGGAGCCGTACGGCCCGCACCCGGTCGTCGGCTTCAGCTGACCGGCCCCGGTGCCCGGACCGAGCCCACCGCGGGCACCGAGCCCTCCGCGGTGTCCGGCCGGTCCGCGCGGGCACGGACGTTCACCGTCGATGCCGCTGCGAGGGTGACGACGGCGGCGGCGGTCCCCAGCCGCAGGTACGCCGCCTGACCCATCAGGGACAGAGCCGGGGCCACCTGGTCGCGGGCGAAGAGCCACAGCTCGAGGTAGGTCGGCAGAGCGATGCCGACGAGTGCACCGAGGGAGAGCAGCGGCATCCCGGCGGCCACGAAGTCGACGAACAGGGCTCCCGCGCCGAGGCCCGCCCCGTAGTAGGTGATCGAGCCGGGATCCAGGACCAGCCGGACGCCGAAGGCGATGGCGGGCACGGCCCACCAGGCCCCACGACGGGCAACCGCCAGGGCGAGCACCAGTGCGACCGCGAACTGCAGCGGCCGGACCCATCCCGGGTAGGAGGTCCCCACCGGCAGGCCGAGCAGCAGGTGCAGTGCGGAGTACGGCATCAGGGCGATGTGGAACGAAGCGAGGGCCCGAGCCGTAGAGGGCGCGGACACCACGAAGGGCAGCCAGGCCAGAGCCGGGATGGCGACGACCGGCCCGAGGGCCCGGACGCGCCGGTCCGCGCCGAGGCCCATGAGGACAGGGACGGCCAGCACGGCCCACGGCTTGGCGCCGATGGCCAGGCCGAGCAGGACGCCCGCGGCGAGCGAGCGGTCCCGCACGATGCAGACCATCGCCACCGCGACGCCGCAGACAGCCATCGCGTCGTCCAGATGTCCCGAGGTCGCGACGAAGGCCCAGACCGGCAGGAAGAGCAGGCCGCCGACCAGGACCCGCAGGGGCGGGACCGAGCCGCGGAGCGCGCGGCCGGTCAGCTCGGCCGAGCGGATGCAGACCAGGCCGCCCGCGAAGATGACTGCCTTGACCAGTGCCGTCCCCCAGGCCAGCAGCGTGAAGGGGATCGCGGCCACGAGGGCGAGCGGCCCGATCTGCAGCTCGGGGTGGGAGGCGTAGAGGTGGAGCGGATGCGGGCCGCGCAAGAGGGTGGAGCCGGACTGGAAGAAGTCCCAGTCGCCGGATGTCCCGCGCCGGCTGAGCAGCAGCGCCACAGCGGCGGCGGCCAGGAGGACGTACCGCCAGCGGGTCACCACGCTGGTACTCACCCGACTTGCCTCGGCGTCCACGCCGGTGGGCTTGAGGCACCCGCCGCGCGGTCCCCGTCCCCCCAGGGTAAGTTGAATTTTGGATCATTTGATGACGTGAGACTAGGGGTTCAACATGGGTCTGCTGTCCCAGCCGATCAAGCTGCGCGACCTCCCGGGCCGGCTCGCCGCCGGTGCGTTCATCCTGAACTCGGGGGTCGAGAAGCGTCGCGCGGACGCCGAACGGGCCGCGATGCTGCACGGCTTCGCCAAGGGGACCTACCCGTTCCTGGAGAAGCAGGACCCGCAGAGCTTCGTTCGGCGCCTGTCCACCGGTGAGATCGCGCTGGGCGCCCTGCTCGTCGCGCCGGTCGTACCGACGGTGGTCGCAGGCGCAGCCCTGACCGGGTTCTCGGCCGGCCTGCTCGGGATGTACCTGCGCACCGACGGCATGCGCAAGCCGCACAGCCTCGCGCCGTCCTCGCAGGGCCTGACCATCTCCAAGGACGTCTGGATGCTGGGCATCGGCGTCGGCCTGCTGGTGGACTCCCTCAGCCGGCGCCGTCGCGGCTGACCGTCAGCCAAACGGGTGGGTGGCCCTGAAGCAGGGCACCCGGCCCGTCGATGCAGCCTTGTCACGACGACGTCTGGGGAGGGCTGCGTGCACACCGGGGTGAGAGCGGAGCGAGTGCGCTTCCAGGCTGCCCAGCGCCGGACCGCGGAGGCGCTGGCCGAGCTCGAGCCGGACGGCTGGCTGGTCCTGCACGACCTGCAGCGGCCGGGCCGGCGGTTCGCCAGCATCGACCACATCGCCGTCGGGCCGGGCGGGGTCGTCGTCATCGACACCAAGGACTGGGACGGCACGGTCGACGTCGTGGGCGGGATGCTCCGCCAGAACGGCGCGTCGCGGGAGCGGGAGTGCGAGCTCGCGCAGTCCGCGGCCGCCGCGGTGACGGCCTGGCTCGATCCCGGGCACCGTACGGCGGTCATGGCGCTGATCTGCCTGGCCCGCCAGGACACGCCCCTGCGCCAGCCGGCCGCGACCGCGGCGTACGGCGTGCAGGACGTGGCCTCGGCACTGCGCGCCCTGCCCGCCCGGCTGCGCACCGGCGAGGTCTGGGCGATCGCCGACCGGCTGCGCCGGACCCTGGCCGACGGCTCGATCCCGCTGCAGCTCACGACCGCCTCGCTGGCCGCCGCCGTCGCGGAGGAGCCGGCCCGGCGCCCGTCGCCGGCCCGAGGGTTGCGGGCCCGGCTGGAGCGTTTGCGCGCGGCCGGCCGCAACCTGGCGTAGGAACCGTTGTCGATCGCACGGCATGCTGTTCGTCGGATCGGTGACAGGCACCACCTGCCCTGCCCAGACGACGAAGGAGCACCCGTCATGGCCCAGTACCTCATCTTGATCTACGAGGACGAGGCGTCGTACGCCAGCGCCACCCCGGACGTGTGGCAGCAGGTGACCGATGCGCACAACCGGTTCGCCGAGCAGCTCACCGAGACCGGCGCGACGTTCGTGGGCGGCAACGCCCTGCAGCCCACCTCGACGGCGACCTCGATCCGGGCTGACGTCGTCACCGACGGGCCGTTCGCGGAGACCAAGGAGGCGCTCGGCGGTTACTACCTGATCGAGGCCGCCGACCTGGACCAGGCGCTCGCCGTGGCGAAGCTCTGCCCGGCCCGCTTCGGTGGCGTCGAGGTCCGCCCGGTCCTGGAGTTCGACAGCTGAGCACTGTGCCCAGCGGCGACGACGGCCCCGAGGCGGAGGTCCGGGCCGCCGTCGCCGCGGCGTACCGGTCGGAGTGGGCGTTCGTGCTCTCCGCGACCGCGCGGGCGACGCGCGACCTCGACCTGGCCGAGGAGTGTGCCGCCGAGGCGTTCAGCATCGCGCTGGTGGCCTGGGTGCGCGACGGGATCCCCAGGTCGCCCGGGGCCTGGCTGACCACGACCGCCCGGCGGCGGGCCATCGACCAGCTCCGCCGCGACCGCACCCTGCGGGACAAGCTGCCCCTGCTGGTCGACCCGGCCAGCCGGACGTCGTACGTCGGTCAGAGCCCGAGCGGCGCGGACGACGCCGCCGAGGAGGAGGTCGACGTGATCAGCGACGACCGGCTCCGGCTGGTCTTCACGTGCTGCCACCCGGCGCTGGCCCGGGAGGCCCAGGTCGCACTGACCCTGCGCCTGGTCTGCGGCCTGAGCACCAGCGACATCGCCAGTGCGTTCCTCGTGTCCGAGTCCACGATGGCGGCCCGCGTGACCCGGGCCAAGAAGAAGATCACCGGCGCGCGGATCCCCTACCGCGTGCCGCACGAGGCCGAGCTGCCGGACCGGCTGGATGCGGTCCTGACCGTCGTGCACCTGCTCTTCACGACGGGGCACACCGCACCGCTCGGCGACGACCTGGTGCGCAGCGACCTGGTCGAGCGGGCCATCGCTCTCGGAGTGATGTTGACAGCCCTGATGCCGGACGAGCGCGAGGCCCTCGGCCTGGTCGCCCTGATGCTGCTCACCGACGCCCGGAGCGGGGCCCGGCTCGATGCGCGGGGAGGGCTGGTCCTGCTCGAGGACCAGGACCGCTCGCTCTGGGACCGCGAGCAGGTCGATCGCGGCCACCGGCTGGTGCTGGACGCGTTGCGCGGCGGGCGACCGGGGCGGTTCGCACTTCAGGCCGCGATCGCTGCCCTCCACGACCAGGCCCCCTCGTGGGCCGAGACCGACTGGTCGCAGATCCTGAGCCTCTACGACCTGCTGGTGGGCGTGTGGCCCTCGCCCGTGGTCGGGCTGAACCGCGCCGTGGCCGTCGCGATGGTGCACGGGCCGGAGGCTGGCCTGGCCGCGGTGTCCGCCCTGGAGGCCGACGGACGGCTCGCGGGCTACCACTACCTCCCGGCGACGAAGGCCGACCTGCTGCGCCGGCTGGGCCGTCGGGACGAGGCCGGGACGGCCTATCGCGCGGCGCTCGCACTGGTCGGCAACGACGCGGAACGCGAGTTCCTGCAGCGCCGGCTGACCTCCGTGGAGTCGTCGCCGACCTGAGCGGTGCCTCGCCGGGCACACTGTGCCGATGACCGACTTCAGCGGCACGAACCGGGCCATGTGGGACGAGCGGGCACCGGCGCACGCGGCCTCTCCCGACTACGACCTCGAGCGGTTCGCGGCGGACCCGGAGTTCATCTCCGAGGTCGTGCGGTTCGACCGGTCGCGGCTGGGTGACATCCGCGGGCTGCGCGGTGTCCACCTGCAGTGCCATATCGGCACCGACACCGTCTCCCTGTCCCGTCTCGGCGCGGCGATGACCGGCCTCGACTTCTCCGGCGCCTCGCTGACCCAGGCCCGCCGGCTCGCGGCGACGGCCGGCGCCGAGGTGATCTTCGTCCAGGCCGACGCGTACGAGGCCGTGGCCACGCTCGGCCCGGGGGAGTTCGACCTGGTCTTCACCGGGATCGGCGCCCTGCTCTGGCTGCCGGACATCGAGCGCTGGGCGGACCAGGTCGACGGCCTCCTGCGGCCGGGTGGGCGGCTCTTCCTGCGGGAGGGACATCCGATGCTGTGGACGATCGACGAGCGGCGCACCGACGACCTGCTCGCGGTGGAGTTCCCCTACGTCCAGACGCCGGAACCGCTTAAGTGGCAGGAGGACGGGACGTACGTCGCGACCGACGCGACCTTCGAGCACACGACGTCGTACAGCTGGAACCACGGTCTCGGCGAGGTCGTCGGCGCCCTGCTCGATCGCGGCCTGGTGCTGACCGAGCTGGTGGAGCACGACTCCGTGCCCTGGGAGGCGCTCCCCGGCTGGATGGTCCGCAGCGCCGAGGACGGGGAGTGGCGGCTGCGCGAGCGTCCGGAGCGGCTGCCGCTGACCTACACCCTCCAAGCGGTCAAACCGGCTGTGTCACAACGGATCTGAGTCGTCCGCACCGACCGGCGAGCGAACGGCGACAGCGAAGGACCCGGGACCAGGTCCCGGGCCCTTCGCGCCGACCGGGGTGAGCCGGGCGACGAGCTTGCGCTAGCCGATCCGGACGATGGAGCCGGGACCTGTCGGGTTGCCCTCGTCGTCGCTCGGCCCCATGGTGCCGGCGTAGAGCGCGCCGAGACCGTAGGAGACCGACACGACGCCCGGCACCGAGACCAGGGGCACCGCGTGGCCGTTGGTGATCGTGGAGATCTGACCGGCGAACAGCTCCGCGACGTAGACCTTGCCGGCCGGTCCGACCGCGACGTCGGTGGCGCCGGCGAAGCCAGTGGCCAGTCGGGTCAGGCCGTTACCGTTCGGGCCCATCCGGTAGACGGAGCCGCGCGCGCCGGCGCTCGGGTCCTCCGGGCCACCCGGGAGGGTGGAGATGTAGACCCGGCCGCCGAAGACGTCGACGTTGGTGGGCACCGGCTCGAACCGGTAGGTCAGGCCGACGACGCAGTGCGGCAGGCCGTTGGCGTCGGCGAAGGCCTGGGTCAGCTTCAGCGGCTGGGGCGGCAGCACCTTCACCAGCGAGACGTCGCCGGTCGGCGACACCTTCAGGATGTCGTTGCCGGCCGCGTCGCCGACGTACCACCAGCCGTTGCCGGCGTAGCCGACCGAGTAGGCGTGCGAGTCCTCGACGCCCTTGTAGCGGACCGATCCGGTGGCGGCGGTCAGGGCCTTGCGAGCGCACGCGTTGACCTTCTGCAGGACGCCGTAGGTGACGTGCTGGTCGGGGTTGTTGGCGTGCTCGAAGCCCGAGATGTCGGCGGTGACGTCCGGCGAGCCGGCCCGGTGGATCGTCAGGGACTGAGCGCCGTCAGCGAAGCTGGTCGACGTGTAGGCGATCGCGCCGCCACCAACCGCGACACCCTCGACGTCACCCGGTACGGGACCCGTGGCGACATCGGTGAGGCTGCCGTCGGACTCGAGCCGGGACACGTGGTCCCCGTTGGTGACGAGCAGGCGCCCGCCGTCGGTGGAGAGATGGAACGGGTCGACGACGGTCGAGTTCACGACCGTCACGGTGGGCGAGCTCGCCGCTGCAGTGTGAGCCGACGCGGGGCCGGCCCCGACGAGCGCGACGGCCGCCGCCGACGCCGTCACGACCAGGGGTTTGAAGAGCCGATGAGAACGCATGGACAACCTCCAGAGTGGCCAACTCCGGCGCGCCGCCAGAGCCTCGGATGGCGTCACTGTCGCACCGCGCACCTCGGTGGTAAAGGCTTCGTCAACCTTCGGTACGTTCAGGTCATAGGTGCTCACTGACCGCACTCGTGTGATGTGCTGCAACTACCAGAACCGTCCTATTTCAAGGAGTGTCATGCCTGTTCGCTCTGCCCACGTCGCCTGGACCGGAACGCTGCAGGAGGGCTCAGGTCGCGTCGAGCTCACCAGCTCCGGCGTCGGGGCGTTCGACGTGTCGTTCCCCCGGCGGGCCGCCGAGGAGGCCGGCGGCCAGACCAGCCCCGAGGAGCTCATCGCCGCTGCCCACTCCTCGTGCTACGCCATGCAGCTGTCCAGCCTGGTCGCCGCGGCCGGCGGTACGCCGCGGAGCCTCGACGTCACAGCCGATGTCCGGCTCAGCCCGGACCCGGCCGGCGGCTTCCGGATCAGCGCCATCAAGCTCACCGTCCGCGGCAGCGTCGACGGCCTGGACGAGGACGGGTTCAAGGGCGCCGCCGACCAGGCCAAGGCCACCTGCCCGGTCAGCAAGGCCCTCGCGGGCGTCGACGAGGTCACGCTGGACGCGGCTCTCGCCTGACCTTCACGCGTGTCACGTTCGTTCGCGTCGCGTTCGTTGGTATCGCGTTCGTTGGTGTCACGCTCGTTGGTGTCACGGCGCGGTGAGGGCGGCCAGGGCTCGGCGAATTCGCTTGTCCGACACCGGATATGCGGTCCGCAGCTGCTGGGCGAACAGGCTGACCCGCAGCTCCTCGACCATCCAGGTCAGCTCGGTGGCCGCGGTCGAGGACCGGACGCCGGCCGGCAGCCCGGCCAGGGTTGCGGCGACCTCGTCCTGGATCTGGTGCACCTGCCACATCGCCGCGTCGTCCTGCCGGTGGTGGTCCGGGAGTCGGGCGAGCCGCTCCTGGATCGCCCGGAGGTAGCGCTGGAGGTCAGCCATCCGCTCGGCGCCAGCGCGGGTGACGAAGCGGTCGGGCAGGAGCTGTGCGACCTGGCCCCGGATGTCGGTGAGCGCCGGCAGCAGGGAGAGCGAGGTCGCGGCCCGCACCTGCCGGTCCACCTCCTGCGCCACCTCGAGCACCGCCGCCACCGACGCGAGCAACGCCGTGAACGCCGGCGGCAGGCCGGCGCGGACCCGGGCCGACAGCTCCGCGTACGCCGCCGGGGTGCGGACCTGGTCCGCGTCCGGGCCGAGCAGCTCCTCGACCGCGGCGTCCAGGCAGTCGGCCAGGAGTCCGGCGGTGCCGCCCTGGTGGGGAGGCGCCCCGAGGGTCAGCCGCTGGTGGTTGGACAGGCCGCGCAGCGCCGCAGCCGCGGGCGACGGCAGCTCGAGCGTGAGCAGCCGCCGCAGCCCCCGCCGGTGGTTGCGCCTGGCCTCGTCCGACGTGCTGAACACCTGCACCGACGCCGTCTCGCCGTCGTCGACGAGGGCCGGGTAGCCGCGCACGACCGCGCCGGCACGCTGCACCTCGATCACATCGGGCAGGTCGGCCGCGTCGCCGGTCGGCCAGCCGCGCAACTCCGCGCGCCGTACGTCGGGGCCGGCCGAGGCGGTGGCGGCGCCGAGAGCGTCGGCGGTCCGGGGCGCGAGCCTCCGCGCGAGATCGGCGAGGTCGGGGCCGCTTCCCAGGACCGGTGAGGAGACCGCGGCCGACGCGTGCACGTCGAAGGTGATCCGCAGGTGGCCCGGCAGCCGTTCCGGGTCCCAGTCCGATCGCTCGATCCGGTTGCCCCCCATGGCTTCCAGGGCTCGGGCGAGGGCGCCGGGCAGGTCACCCACCCCTACCTCGTCGGCCAGGGCTGCGAGCGCGGCCGAGGCGAAGTTCGGGGCCGGGACGTAGCTGCGGCGGATCGACTTCGGCAGGGAGCGGATCAGCGCGGTGACGAGCTCCTCGCGCAGCCCGGGCACCTGCCAGCTGAACGCCGCAGGGTCGAGCTGACCGAGGACGTCCACGGGCACGTGGACCGTGACACCGTCGGCGGCCGTCCCCGGCTCGAACTGGTAGGTGACGGGCAACGCGACATCGCCCGCGTGCCAGGTCTCGGGGAAGGCCTCCTCGCTGACGCTGGAGGCGTCGTCGGCCAGGAGCGCGGCGTCGTCGAAGGTCAGCAGCTCCGGCTGGTCGCGGCGGGCCCGCTTCCACCAGCGGTCGAAGTGCCGCTGCGACACCACCTCCGCAGGCACCCGGGCGTCGAAGAACTCGAACCGCGCCTGCTCGTCGGCCAGCAGGTCCCGCCGCCGTGACCGGGCCTCCAGCCGCTCGACGTCCGCGACCCGGGCGGCGTTGGCCCGGACGAACGCGTGGTGGGCCGACCACTCGCCCTGGACCAGTGCGTGCCGGATGAACAGCTCGCGCGAGGTCTCCGGGTCGATGGCGCCGTAGGTGACCCGGCGCTGGGTCACCAGGGGGAGCCCGTAGAGCGTGACGCGCTCGTAGGCCATGACGGCGCCCCGCCGCGAGGACCAGTGCGGCTCGCTGTAGGTCCGCGACACGAGATGGGCGGCCAGCGGCTCGACCCACTGCGGCTGGACCTGTGCGGCGACGCGGCCCCACAGCCGGGACGTCTCGACGAGCTCCGCGGCCACGACCCACTCCGGCGGTCGCCGGGCCAGCGCCGAGCCGGGCCAGATCGCGAACCGGGCCCCGCGCGCGCCGAGGTAGTCGCGCCGGGCCGGGTCGCGCAGCCCGACATGGGAGAGCAGCCCGGCCAGCAGCGCCTGGTGCAGGCGCGGCGCGTCGATCTCGTCCGGCAGCCCGCCCTTGGTCGCGGAGAGCCCGAGATCCTTGGCCACCCGCCGGAGCTGGCTGACCAGGTCCTGCCACTCGCGGATCCGCAGGTAGTGCAACATCTCCGCCTTGCACAGGCGGCGGAATGCGCTGGAGGACAACGCCTTCTGTTGGTCGCGCAGGTAGCGCCAGAGGTTCAGGTACGTCACGAAGTCCGACGACCGGTCGGTGAACCGCGCGTGCAGCTGCTGGGCCCGCTCCTGCTGGTCGACCGGTCGCTCGCGCGGGTCCTGGATCGACAGGGCGGCCGTCACGATCAGCATCTCGCCCAGGCAGCCCGCGCGGTCGGCCTCCAGCACCATCCGGCCCAGGCGCGGGTCGATGGGCAGGCGGGCCAGCCGTCGGCCCAGCGGGGTCAGCCGGGCCGGCTCGTCGCCACCTACCCGGTCGAGCGCGCCGAGCTCGTGCAGCAGGGCGCGACCGTCCCTGATCTGCCGGTGGTCGGGTGGGTCCAGGAAGGGGAACGCCGCCACGTCCCCCAGGCCCAGCGCCGTCATCTGCAGGATCACCGACGCGAGGTGCGTCCGCAGGATCTCCGGGTCCGTGAACTCGGGCCGGGCCTGGAAGTCCGTCTCGTCGTAGAGCCGGATGCACACACCGGCCGCGACCCGGCCGCACCGGCCCGCGCGCTGCTGTGCACTCGCCCGGCTGATCGGCTCGATCGGCAGCCGCTGCACCTTGAGCCGGTGGCTGTACCGCGAGATCCGCGCGGTGCCGGGGTCCACGACGTACCGGATCCCGGGCACGGTGAGCGAGGTCTCGGCGACGTTGGTGGCCAGCACGACCCGGCGCCCCGTGTGCGCGGCGAAGACGCGGTGCTGCTCCGCGGCCGACAGCCGCGCGTAGAGCGGCAGGACCTCGGTGCCGGGAAGGTCGCTGCGCCGCAACGCATCCGCGGTGTCCCGGATCTCGCGCTCGCCCGAGCAGAAGACCAGGATGTCGCCGGAGCCCTCCGTCCACAGCTCGTCGACGGCGTCGAGCACGGCCTGGACCTGGTCGCGGTCGTCGCGGTCCTCGGGCTCACTGGCCGCCGCGCCGTACGGGCGGTAGCGCACGTCCACCGGGTACGTCCGGCCGGACACCTCGATCACGGGCGCGTCGTCGAAGTGCCGGGAGAACCGCTGAGGGTCGATCGTCGCCGACGTGATGACCAGCTTGAGGTCCGGCCGCCGCGGCAGCAGGCCCTTGAGGTAGCCGAGCAGGAAGTCGATGTTGAGACTGCGCTCGTGGGCCTCGTCGATGATCAGCGTGTCGTAGCGCCGCAGCATCGGGTCGCGCTGCACCTCCGCCAGCAGGATGCCGTCCGTCATCAGCTTGACCCGGGTCTGCGGGCCGGTGTGGTCGGTGAACCGGACCTGGTAGCCGACGGTGGCCCCCAGAGGTGTGTCGAGCTCCTCGGCGATCCGGTCGGCCACCGACCGAGCGGCGATCCGGCGGGGCTGGGTGTGCCCGATCATCCGGCCGCGGTCACCCCGGCCGAGCTCGAGGCAGATCTTGGGCAGCTGGGTCGTCTTGCCCGACCCCGTCTCTCCCGCCACGACGACGACCTGGTGGTCACGGATGGCCGCCGCCAGCTCGGCCCGGCGCTGGCTGACCGGCAGCTCCTCCGGGTAGCTGATCTGCAGCGGCGGCGCGGTCGGGGACATGGCCCGACCAGCCTAGGTGCGTCGCCGGCCGGCTCAGTCGATGTGGCGCAGCTGCGGCCAGAGCTGCGCCCAGGGCAGTCGCGGTCCGGTGCACAGCCAGAGCCGCTCGCCGTCGGTGTCGGTGTCGGTCCGGATGCCGGAGTGGATCGTGCCGTCCGGACGGACCGAGCTGAACCAGGTCTGCAGCTGCGCCGCGTCGTCCCAGCCGATGGCGAGCACGGCCTGAGTGCCGTCCGGCGGCCGCCCGAAGTCAGCCATGCTGTTGTGACCGGAGTAGGCCTGCGGCAGCCGGTGCTGCGGGCCGAAGCGGGCCAGCGCTCCCGCGTCCGCGTAGTCCAGCGTCAGCAGCGCCGGGGCCGGTTGCCCGAGGACTCGCGGCACCGCGTCGTACGCCGACGCGACCTGTGCCGCGAAGGACGGCCAGCCGACCATGCCGTCGACGTCCTGGTTCACGGCCTGGACGAAGCCGGGGACGTCGTCGGTCGGGAAGACCGGCAGGAACAGCGCCGTACTCGCGGCAAAGCCCAGGGCCGTTGCAGCAGCGAACAATCCGGTCCGCACCCTGACCCGACCGCGGGCCAGCCAGTCGGCGGTCAGGATCGCTCCCGGAGCGATGAGCGCCAGCAGCTCCGGTCCGTCGTAGTAGGCCTTGCCGCCCGACAGCAGGATCACCGCCAGGACCACGGCCCACGAGATCGTGACGAAGCGGTAGGGCCGCAGGGCCGTGCGGCGCCAGGGAGCCAGCAGACCGGCCACGAGGAGCGGGACGAAGACCGGTGCCGTGAGGCCGAGCTGGAGGATCAGGACCTGCGGCCGGCTGCCGTAGGTGCCGTTGCCCTGGCTCAGGGTCGAGGCCATGGTGAGCTCCGGCCAGCGGTGGGTCGCCTGCCAGATCAGATTGGGTGCCGCCAGGGCGGCGCCGGCGAGGGTGCCGAGCAACACCCAGCGCGACAGGAGGAGGCGCAGCTCGCGGGTCCACGCCAGCCCGGCCAGCAGGCCGACGACGGGCAGGGCGATCAGGTACTTGTTCAGGACCGAGGCTCCGGCGATGGCAGCGGCCAGACCCAGCCATCGCGGGTCGCGGGTGCGCACCGACCGGGCGACCAGGACGGTCAGGGCCAGGCCGGCGACGACGTCGAGGTCCTCGGTGCTGAGCAGGTGCCCGACGCCCAGGGTCAGTGAGCTGGCAGCGGTCACGACGGCGGCGATCCCCTGGGCCCGGCGGCTGCCACCCAGCTCGCGGGCCAGCCCGGCCACCAGGAGCACGATCGCACCGGCGGCGAGCGCGGCCGGGATGCGCAGCACCGTGAGGTTGTCGCGGGCGACCACGTCGGCCAGCCGGGCCAGCGCCGGCACCAGGGGCGGCTGGTCGGCGTACCCCCAGGCGAGATGTCGCCCGCAGAGGACGAAGTAGAGCTCGTCGCGGTGCCAGCCGTAGCGGTTCGACAGGGCCAGCAGCACGATGACCAGGCCGCCCGCGACGGCCAACGGCGCGCGGGTCGTCCGGTCCGTCGCCGGCCGGCCGGGTTGCGCCGCCGGCGCGGTCAGTGCCGGCCCTCGGCGTCCGACGCCAAGACGCCCCGCACGGACGCGTGGGACAGGACCGACCAGCGACAGCGGTCCGACAGGAGCGAAGCCGTGCTGCGAGAGGAGCCGATCGACAGGGCCGACGCGAACGACCCGATGGAGCCGATCGACAGCGCGGACCCCACCGACCCGATGGAGAGCACCGAGCCCCGCGAACCGATGGACAGGAACGAATCCCGCGACCAGAGCGACCATTTCGAGCCGGAACCCGGAGCGGGCCGGAAGCGGCCCAGCAGTCGTTCGCGCATCAGATCAGCATGCCCCGTGCCCTCCCGACGGCCAACCGCGGACCCCCTAGGGTCCGGGGATGAGCGATCGCGGGACGGCTGTGGTGACGGGTGCGAGCAGCGGGATCGGCGCGGCCACCGCGCGCCGCCTGGCGGCCGAGGGCTACGACGTGGTGGCCGCGGCCCGCCGGATGGACCGTCTCGAGGCCCTGGTGGCGCAGGTGCCGCGCCTTCGCGCCGTGGCGCTCGACGTGACCGACCCGGCATCGGTCGAGCGGCTCGCCGAGGGGCTGGAGGACGTCAGTGTCCTGGTGAACAACGCCGGCGGAGCCCTGGGGGCCGATCCGGTCGAGCGGGCGAATCCCCTTGAGTGGCAACAGATGTACGACGTCAACGTGATCGGCGTGCTGCGCGTGACGCAGGCGCTGCTGCCGGCCTTGGAGGCCGGCAGCGGTGGCCACATCGTGATCATGTCGTCGACCGCGGGGCGGGTGGTCTACGAGGGTGGCGGCGGCTACACGGCGGCCAAGCACGGTGCGACCGCCGTCGCCGAGACGCTGCGGCTGGAGCTCAACGGCCGCCCCGTCCGGGTGAGTGAGATCGCGCCCGGGATGGTCCGCACCGAGGAGTTCACCCTGAACCGGATGCGCGGTGACGCCGAGGCGGCCGAAGCGCCCTACCGCGGGGTGGCCGAGCCGCTGACGGCCGACGACATCGCCGACTGCGTGGCCTGGGTGGTCACCCGCCCGCCCCACGTCGACGTCGACCTGCTGGTCGTCAAGCCGCTCGCGCAGGCAGCGGCGTACAAGGTGCACCGCACCGGCGGCTGACCCGGGCCGCCCCGGCGCGAGCGCGCGACCTACCCGGCGCTGCCCACCCGGTCGAGGACCAGCGCGGCGACCTCGCCGGCGTTGTTCTCCGGCAGCCAGTGCCCGGCATCCAGCTCGACGAACAGGTACGCGGCACTGACGTAGCGCCGGGTGGCCTGCGCGGCCGCCCGGCCGAGGGCGAAGTCGTGCCGGCCCCAGGCGTAGGTCGTCGGGACCTTCGTGCGACCGATGTGGTCGTGCCGGGACGCCGGCAGGCCGCGGTACCAGCCGAGCGCACCGGCCAGGGTTCGCGGATCGGCCAGCTGGGCGGCGTACCGCGAGGCCGCGGTGGCCGGGAGGCCGGACGCCGCGAGCTGAGCCTGCAGGCGCAGCGGCACCAGGCGCTCGGGAAGCCAGGGCAGCTGGAAGAAGCCCATGTACCAGGACCGCAGGCCTTGCGTGCTGTGGGTGAACGACCAGCCCAGGGCCGCGGGGTGCGGGGTCGACAGCACGGTCAAGGACGCCACCCGGTCGGGGTGCAGCCCGGCGACGGCCCAGGCCGCCATCCCGCCCCAGTCGTGACCGACGACGTGCGCCTGCTCCACCCCCGCCGCATCGAGCAGGGCGACCACATCCTGGGCGATCGCACCGATCCGGTACGCCGAGCGGCCGGCCGGGCGGGCTCGCGGGCTGTAGCCGCGCATCGTCGGGACCAGGGTCCGCAGGCCGGCGTCATGGAGCGGACCGACGACCCCGTCGAAGGCATCGGCGGTCTGTGGGAAGCCGTGCAGCAGGACGGCGACCTCGGCGCCGGCGAGGTCCCCGGCGCCGTCGGCCGGCCCGCGGTCGAGGACGTCAAAGGTCAGTCCGTCACGGGAGTACTCGTGCAGCCGTCCCTGAGCCATCGCCGCAGCCTAGTCACGCCGGCGCTCTGCTCGGCTGCCCGCTATGCGCCATATGCGGCCGCCCGTGACGCTCGCCGCCCCGGCCCGCGCCACGCCACACTCGCCTCTCCTTTTCACATCGGCGGGCGCCCCTGGCAGGATCGACGGATGGACGGCTCGCACCGGACCCGCTCCTCGGGTCAGCGTCGGCGACGCTCCGGTGCGCACGCGGCCCAGGCCGTCGCCCGGCACGTCGCCGGTCCGAGCACTCCCGTCGCAGGTCAGCGGCCTGCGACCGCCCGGTCCCAGCCGCGGGCGTCCAGGAGTCAGCGCCGGACGCAGGCCCCGATGCAGGCCGGGACGCAGGCCCGCACCGGGCGCCGGGATCCGCAGGTCGCGCGCTCGCGGACCGCCGCGCGGGAGCGGATGCTCCAGCGCCGCCGCCGCAGCGTCGGGGCACTCTCCCTGCTGGTCCTCGCCGTGACGGTCGCCATCACCCTCACCCGGCCGGCGCCGCAGCCGGCGGAGGCCGCCGCGCGGACCTCGACCGCCGTCGTACCGGTGGGGGTCTACACGCCCAACCCGACGACGGGCGTCCCGCCGGGCGCGGCGGCCCGCGGGGCCTCCGCCGCCGAGCTCACCGCGCCGGTGGGCGGCACGGCCCAGCCGGTCACGCCGGCCAAGAAGGCGACCTGGACCCACCCCGCCCGGTCACGGATCCACTGCCCGGTCACGGCCACCGCGTGCGTGGACCTCAAGGCGAAGATCACCTGGCTGCAGCACGGCAGCACGATCTTCCTGGGCCCGGTGCGGATGCAGCCCGGCGAGGGCAGCAAGAAGACCCCGCGGGGCACCTTCACGATCAACAAGAAGGCCGCTGTCTACTACAGCCACACGTACGGCGGCGCGATGCCGTACTCGGTGTTCTGGGGCCATGACGGCATCGCCTACCACGAGGGGACCCTCACCGGCTTCTCGCACGGGTGCATCCACCTGAGCATGAAGAACGCCAAGCGCTTCTTCGCCGCCCTGCACAAGGGTGAGCGGGTCTACGTCGCCTGACGGCGCCTGATCCGAGCCTGATCCGCTCGCCCGGACGGGTCGTTGCCCCCCTCAACGGCTCAACCACCAAGCGGACCCGGCCGACCTCACCTCGGAGCAACTCTGCTGCGAGGGGGACCGAGGATGCAGCGCACGACCTGGCGCGGCTGGCTGGTGGCATCGGTGCTGGCCGTCCTCCTGCTGGGCGTCGGCGGCCGGACCTGGCACGGTGGCGCCAGCGCGGCTCTGAGGGGCTACCCGCCACTCCCCGCGGACGCCGGGACGCATCGGCTGCTGACGCTCCCGGAGACCGGGCTCAGCTCGTCGTACCGGTTCCTGGCCACGCTGCCGAGCGGGGCGCCGGTCAGCTACGACCCGTGCCGGCCGATCCACTACGTCATCCGCTCCGCCCACCTCCCGGCGTACGGCGCGCAGATGATCCAGCAGGCCGTCGCCGAGGTCAGCGCGGCGACGGGCCTGAAGTTCGTCGACGACGGCCGGACCGCCGAGCCGCTGGTGGCCCGCCGCCCTGACGTGCAGCCGCGCTACGGCAAGCGCTGGGCGCCGGTGCTGATCGCGTTCAGCGACGCCACGGAGAGTCCCGACCTCGCGGGCGCCGTGATGGGCCGGGGCGGCAGCGTCAGCGTTTCGCCGGACGGCCCCGGCTCGGCGCGCTACGTGACGGGCGACATCCGGCTCGACCAGGCCGACTTCGACCGCGCGCTGCGGGAGGTCAACGGGTGGGAGCGCGACCGCGCGGCGGTCATGCACGAGCTCGGCCACGTCGTCGGGCTGGACCACGTCCAGGACCAGCTCCAGGTGATGTACCCGGACAACATCGGCGTGCTGGGCTACGGCGCCGGTGACCTGCGGGGGCTCGCCCTCGAGGGGTCCGGGCTGTGCCATCACGACACCTGAGCCTCCCGCCCGGCCCGGAGTCGGACGACCCACCCGGAATGCCCGCCGGTCGCGCGGCTGTTCACCTGATCTGAGCCGGACGAGGGCAGACTGGTCGTCCGACCGGCCGCTGCCGAGGAGAGGTGTGCTGTGCAGGACCCGCGTGGGCTGTTCGACCTGGAGACGGCACGGACCGACTTCGGCCAGCCCGTCCTGCTCTACTCCCTCGGCGGCTTCGTCGACGCCGGCAGCGCCGGGCGGCTGCTCGCCGACCACCTGGTGGAGACCCTGGATCACGAGATCGTCGCGACCTTCGACGTCGACCAGCTGCTCGACTTCCGCGGCCGCCGGCCCGCGATGACCTTCTCCCGAGACCACTGGTCGGCGTACTCCGACCCCTCCCTGATCCTCTACGCGCTGCGCGACCAGGCCGGCCAGGAGTTCCTGCTGCTGCAAGGACCCGAGCCGGACTTCCAGTGGGAGCGGTTCTGCGAGGCGGTCCGGATGCTCGTCGAGCGGTTCGGCGCCCGGCTCGCAGTCACCTTCCACGGCATCCCGATGGCGGTGCCGCACACCCGCCCGCTGGGGGTCACAGCCCATGCCACCGACCCGGCGATCATCGCCGGCAACGAGGCCTGGATGGGCGAGGTGCTCGTGCCGGGGAGCGTCCCGGCCCTGCTGGAGTTCCGGCTGGGGGAGTGGGGTCACCCCGGGGTCGGGTACGCCGTGCACGTGCCGCACTACCTGTCCCAGGCCGACTTCCACGACGCGGCTCTCGTTGCGCTGCGGGCGGTTTCGGCGGTCACGGGGTTGTCCCTGCCGGACGCGACGCTGGAGGACGCGGCCGAGCGGACCCGCGCGGACATCATCCGCGAGGTCGGCGACTCCGACGAGGTCGCCCGCGTGGTCGCGGCCCTGGAGCAGCAGTACGACACGTTCCTCGAAGGCCGCTCGCGTGGCAGCCTGCTGGCCGGCGACGCCAGCGAGCTGCCGAGCGCGGACGAGCTCGGGGCGGCGTTCGAGCAGTTCCTCGCCGAGCAGACCGACGAGGGCCCGACGCCGCCACGCTGACGATCAGGGGCTGACAGACTGGCGGCATGGACGTCCTGAGCTCCTACACCCCTGCCGGCGACCGCTACGACTCGATGACCTACCGCCGTTGCGGTCGCAGCGGCCTCCAGCTGCCGGCCGTCTCCCTCGGCCTGTGGCACAACTTCGGCGACGACGTCCCGATCGGCTCGATGCGGGCGACCCTGCGCCGGGCCTTCGACCTCGGCATCACGCACTTCGACCTGGCCAACAACTACGGGCCGCCGTACGGCGCCGCCGAGACGAACTTCGGGTCGATCTTCGCCCAGGACTTCCGCCCCCTGCGGGACGAGCTCGTCATCTCGACCAAGGCGGGCTACGACATGTGGCCGGGCCCGTACGGCGAGTGGGGCTCGCGCAAGTACCTGCTCTCGTCGCTGGACCAGTCACTGGCCCGGATGGGTCTGGACCACGTCGACATCTTCTACTCCCACCGGTTCGACCCGGAGACACCGCTCGAGGAGACGATGGGGGCCCTGGCGTCCGCCGTGCAGTCCGGCAAGGCGCTCTACGCCGGGATCTCGTCGTACTCGCCGGAGCGCACCCGCGAGGCCGCGCGCGCTCCTGCGCGGCATGGGTGTCCGGCCACTGATCCACCAGCCGTCGTACTCGATGCTCAACCGATGGGTCGAGGACGGGCTGCTGGACGCGCTGGAGGACGAGGGCATCGGGTGCATCGCCTTCTCCCCGCTGGCCCAGGGGATGCTGACCAGCCGCTACCTCGACGGGATCCCCGCGGACTCCCGCGCGGCCCAAGGGAAGTCGCTGTCGCCCGACCTGCTGACCGAGCAGGCACTGACGCACATCCGGCGGCTCAACGACATCGCGGCGGCGCGGGGCCAGACGCTGGCCCAGCTCGCCCTGGCCTGGGTCCTGCGCGACCCGCGGGTCACGTCGGTGCTCATCGGGGCCAGCAGCGTCCGGCAGCTCGAGGACAACGTCGCGGCGCTGGACAACCTCGAGATCAGCGCCGAGGAGCTGGCCCAGATCGACGCGGACGCGGTCGACTCCGGCATCAACCTCTGGGCCGCCTCCAGCGAGGACTAGCTGCGTGCTCCGCCCCGCCGGCAGCGGCACGGGCTAGGCCGGGTCGGCTGCCGGCTCGTTGATCGGCAGCCGCACCTGGAACCGCGTGTCGCCGGGAGCCGAGACGACTCGCAGGTCTCCCCGATGCCGTTGCACGACGATGCGATACGAGATGTCCAGGCCGAGCCCGGTACCCTCGCCGACCGGCTTCGTGGTGAAGAACGGCTCGAAGATCCGCTTGAGGTTCTCCCGCGGCACGCCCGGTCCGGTGTCGCCGATCTCGACGAGCACGTGGTCGCCGTCCAGTGCCGTCCTGAGGGTCAGGGTGCCGCTGCCCTCCATCGCGGAGATGGCGTTGTCGATCAGGTTGGTCCAGACCTGGTTCAGCTCCGCAGGGTAGGCCGGGATGTCGGGCAGGCCCGCGGCGTACTCCTTCACGACCGTGAAGTCCTTGCCGTGCAGCTTGCCGCCGAGCATGACCAGGGTGCTGTCCAGACCGTCGCGGACGTCGATCTCCTGATGCGCGGCCCGGTCGAGCTGTGAGTACTGCTTGGCCGCGCCGACCAGCGCCGAGATGCGATGCGTGGCGTCCTCGATCTCGTTCATCAGCAGCTCGGTCTCGAGCGTGTAGGCGACCCAGCGCAGCCCGCCGTCGAGGTACTCCGGAGCGATGGTCTCGGCAGCGCCGTCCAGCCACTCGGTCGTGACACCCGCGGCCACGAGCGTCGGGGCGATCTCCCAGCCGGCGTGCAGGTCGTGGTCGTCCATCCAGTCGCTCAGGGCGTCCTCGGCGTCGCTGGTCTCCATGGGCGAGAGCTTCGGCGCCTTGGCCAGCCGCTCCACGGCGTCCTCCTGGATCGACGCCAGCTGGACCAGCTTGTCGCCGCTGAGCCGGCCGTCGGCCAGCGCCGAGAGCTTGTGCCGCATCATGCCGACCCGCTCGCGCAGCGAGGAGGTGGCCCGAACCGCTGCCGCCGCAGGGTTGTTCAGCTCGTGGGTCAGCCCGGCGGTGAGCCGGCCCAGACCCAGTAGCCGCTCGCGCTGGCCGACGATCACCTGGCTGTTCCGCATGCCGACGAAGAGCCCTTCGAGCAGGTGCATCGCCATGGGGAACCAGGTGCGCACCATCGTGGCCAGGTTGTCCGAGGACATCACGAAGAGCCGGGCCTCCGTGATCGCCTGCATGGAGTTCATGTAGCTCTGCTGCTCGGAGGTCTCCAGGTAGGCCTGCATGGCGCCGCCGTAGACGCCCTTCTGGTTGGTCCGGCTGATCTCCACCTCGTCGCCCTCGACCCGCCGGGTCAGGACGATGGTGCCTTCGATCAGCACGAAGAAGCAGGTCGCCGGCTCGCCCTCGGTGTAGACCATCTCGCCGGACGCGCGGTGCTCGACCCGGCCCCGCTCGCTCATCCAGGCGAGCTGGTCGTCGCTGAGCGACTCGAACAGGAAGAACTCGCGGATCTGTTCCGGCGCAAGCGTTTCGGTGCTGGTGAACTCCGAGCCGGCCGGGCCGGCCGAGCCACCGGTCGTGGCGGTGTCGCTCATGGTCATTGTCCTTCCAGGTACCGGTGCACCAACGTCACGGCCAACGCACCCTCGCCGACGGCCGAGGCGACCCGCTTGACCGACTGGGAGCGCACGTCGCCGGCCACGAACAAGCCCGGGAGGCTCGACTCGAGCAGGTACGGCTCGCGCTCGAGCGCCCACCCCGGCGGCCGCTTGCCGTCGACGATCAGGTCACGTCCGGTCACGACGAAGCCGTCCTTGTCCAGCTGCACCCGGTCCGGCAGCCACCCGGTGAGTGGCTGGGCCCCTATGAAGATGAACAGGTGGCTGACCTCGATTTCTTCCTTGTCGCCGGTCAGGTCGTTGACCAGCATCAGTCGCTCGAGGTGGTCCTCGCCCATGCAGGCGTCGACCCGCGTACAGGTGCGGACGTCGATGTGCGGCACACCGCGGACCTGGTCGATGAGATACGTCGACATCGACCGCTCGAGGTCCGGGCCGCGGACGGCGATCGTCACCTTCGAGCGGCGTGCCGGGCGAAGAACATCGCGGCCTGGCCGGCGGAGTTCGCCCCGCCGACGACCACGACGTGCTGCCCCGCGCAGGCCGGACCCTCGGTGGACGCCGAGCCGTAGTAGACGCCGCGCCCGACCAGCCGGTCGGCGCCGTCGGCCGGCAGCTGGCGGTAGTCGACACCGCTGGCCAGGACGACCGCGTGCGAGACGATCTCGCCGCCGTCGGCGAACTGCACGACCCGGCTCGGGCCGCGGGCCTGGATGCCGACGACCTCGCGGGTCGACAGCACCTCGGCCCCGAACTTCACGGCCTGCCGGTGGGCGCGGTCGGTCAGCTGGCCCCCCGAGACGCCGTCGGGGAAGCCGAGGTAGTTCTCGATCCGGCTGCTCTGCCCGGCCTGGCCGCCGGTCGCCGTACGGTCCACGAGCAGCGTCCGCAGGCCCTCCGACGCGCCGTAGACGGCGGCGCCCAGCCCGGCCGGCCCGCCACCGATGATGACCAGGTCGTAGAACTCACCCGACGGCGTCGTCGTCAGCCCGATCGCCGCGGCCAGCTCGGGCGATCGACGGGCAGCGCAGCACCGTGCCGTCCGGCGCGATGACCACGGGCACGTCGAGCTCGGTGGCCTCGGCCGGCGAGCAGCAGCCGTTGCCCGGCCGGCTCGTCCGCGGCGTACCAGCGGTAGGGCACCGAGCTGCGGGCCAGGAAGTCGCGGATCGCGTACGACGGCTGCGACCAGTGGTGGCCGATGACCTTGGTCTCGGTGACTGCCTGGTCGCCCGTGGACTGCCAGGTCGTGATCAGCTCGTCGACGACGGGGTAGAGCTTCTCCTCCGGCGGCTCCCAGGGCTTGAGCAGGTACTGGTCGACGTCGACGACGTTGATCGCCTGGATCGCGGCGTCGGTGTCGGCGTAGGCCGTGAGCAGGGCGCGCCGCGCACTGGGGAACAGGTCCATCGCCTGCTCGAGGAAGTCGATGCCGTTCATGTGCGGCATCCGGTAGTCGGCCAGGATCGCGGCCACCCGCTCGCCGCGCCGGAGGATCTCCTTGAGGGCGTCGAGGGCATCCGGCGCCGGACTCGGCCCGCACGACGCGGAAGTCCTCGCCGTAGCGGCGGCGCAGGTCCCGGGCGACGGCCCGGGAGACCGACGGGTCGTCGTCGACCGTGAGCAGCACCGGCCGCGGGGCGGGCGGAGCAGTCGACGTCCGTCACCAGACCTCCTTGCGATGGGGCTCACCAGTGTCTCAGCCCGGGCCCCGGCCGCCCGCCGGCTGGGATGATCGAGCCCGTGCCAGGGCCGGGGACAGCCTCGCGCGCCTGGCTGGTGTGGGCTGCCGGCCTCGCGGCGTACGTCGTCGCCGTCCTCCAGCGCACCTCGCTGGGCGTCGCCGGCATCGACGCGGCCCAGCGGTTCGACGCCTCCGCCAGCATGCTGGCGACCTTCGCCGTCCTCCAGCTCCTGGTGTACGCCGGGCTGCAGATCCCCGTCGGCGTCTCGGTCGACCGGCTCGGCCCGCGCCGGCTGATCGCCACGGGCGCGATCGTGATGGCCGGTCGGGCAGACCCTGCTCGCCGTGAGCCACTCGCTCGGCCTGGCCATCCTGGCCCGCGCGCTCGTCGGTGCGGGCGACGCGATGACCTTCGTCAGCGTGCTGCGGCTGGTCACCACCTGGTTCCCGGCGCGGCGGGTCCCTGTGGTCAGCCAGCTGACCGGTGTCGTCGGCCAGCTCGGGCAGCTGCTCAGCGCGGTGCCGCTGGTGGCCCTGCTGCACCGCGCAGGGCTGGACCACGGCCTACCTGTCGATCGCCTCGCTCGGCGTCCTGGCCTGCGTCCTGGCGGTGATCGGCATCCGGGACGCGCCGCCGGGGCAGCCTCCGCCGGTACGGCGATCGGGCTGGCCCGGGTGCTGGTCCAGCTGCGCGCGGCCTGGCTGCACCCGGGCACCCGGCTCGGCCTGTGGACCCACTTCAGCACGCAGTTCTCCGGGCACGGTGTTCGCGCTGCTGTGGGGGTTCCCGTTCCTGGTGTCCGGCCAGGGGCTGAGCACCCAGCGCGGCCGGCGAGCTGATGACCCTGCTGGTGCTGGCGTCGATGTGCGCGGGGCCGCTCTTCGGCCGCTTCGTCGCCCTGCACCCGCTGCGCCGCTCGTGGCTCGTGCTGGCCATCATCGGCACCACGGTCGACGATCTGGAGCGTGGTGCTGCTCTGGCCGGGCCGCGCCCCGGTGTGGCTCCTGGTGCTGCTCGTCCTGGTCCTCGCGGTCGGCGGCCCGGGGTCGATGGTGGGCTTCGACTTCGCCCGCAGCTTCAACCCGCCGGCCCGGCTCGGCACGGCAACCGGCATCGTCAACATCGGCGGGTTCGTGGCCTCGCTGCTGACGATGTTCGCGCTCGGTGTGGTGCTCGACCTCGTGGCGCCGAGCGGCGGCGGTGGGGCGCGGCGTCGTACTCTCTGGACGGCGTTCCGGGCCGGGTGGTCCGTGCAGTACGTCGTCTGGGCGTTCGGTTTCCTCGGCATCCTGCGCACCCGGCGGCTGGTGCGGCGCCGGATGGCGGAGGCGGGCGTGGTCGTCCCGCCCATCCGCGAGGCGATCGCCCGCGAGCGCCGGGCCCGGCGCAGCCGTCGGGACGGCTGAGCTGCCGCATCGCGGCGGCCGCGGCTACCAGCCGGCGCCGAAGCAGGTCAGCGGGGCCAGGCGGTCGCCGGCGCCGTTGGCGTCCGTGTCGGTCAGTGCCCCCGCCAGCGCGTACGACGGCCGCTCGCCCGCGCTGAGCCGGCGGTGGTAGGCGACGGCGACGTCGCACGCCACGTCGTCGGCGACGCGAGCGACACCGGAGATCACGCTGCCCGTGCCGGCGTGCAACAGGGCAGCGGTCATGCCCAGCGACTCACCGCCGGGCCGGACCGTGGACAGGCCCAGGTCGCAGGCGGAGAGCACGACGTGGGCCGGAGCCGCGTGGACGCGGGTCAGGTCGTGACCGAAGACCAGGCCGTCGGTCAGCTCGAGGGAGGAGAAGAGCGGGTTGTCGGCGTCGTGCACGCCGTGGGCGGCGACGTGGACGAGGGCTGCACCCTCGGCCGCGGCGAGCAGCTCCTGGGGCCGCGCGAGCGGCAGCACCTCGGCGTCCGGCCAGTGCGCGGCGGACGACCGGACCTCCTCCTCGGCCCGGTCGACCCGCGGCCCGGTGACGAAGACCGCGCGGCGCGGGACCGGGTGCGGTGCGGGTGCCGGCCCGGCTGCGGTCGCGGGCGCGGACCACTCGCGGCCGCGGAGCCACTCGCCGGCCGAGCGGGCCACCGCGACCGGGCGGCCCCGCAGGCTGGGCAGCAGCGACCACGGGACGGTCGCGAGCGGGCCGGTCGGCACCAGGACCAGCGGCCCATCGGTCACGAACCGCGAAACCGGTTGCCAGAGAAGGGAGTCCAGCGCCTCCAGCGATCTGCGCAACGACGTCGTAGCGACTGTGCGCATCATCGACGACGTGCTCGCGAGCGCGAGGACGTCGAGGTCGGCTCGCATCCGCCGGACCCGGTCGAGGGCCGGCCCGGACGGTCCGAGCGCGACCAGCTCGGCCTGCCCCGGCCCGAAGACGAGCCCGTGCAGCTCGCCCTCGACATCGAACGTCGCCACCAGCATCCCGGCCGGGTCCGGCGCGTTCGCCAACGCGGCCGCGACCTGACGAGGAGTCGCCTCCGCCATCAGGTCACCCGGCCCGACCAGCTGGCGCTCGCGGGCCGCGGCCGCTCGTTCGAGGGTGCGGCAGGACGCCCGGAGCGCTGCCAGCGCGGCCAGGTCGCGGTGCCCGCTGACCTCCTGCTGGCGCAGCTCCAGGCGCAGGTGCCGCAGCTCCTCCAGCAGCCCGGCCATCCGGGGGTCCTCGGGCGGCTTCACCGGCGCCAGCCGGTTGGTGATGGCCCGCGAGCGCTCGAGCCAGCGCAGTGCCGCGGTCGGCCGCCGGGCCTCGATCGCGTCGGCCAGACCCATCCGGGCCAGCGACGCACCGTGTCGGACCACGGCCGTCTGGAGGTCGACACTGCCGAGCTTGGACTGGTGCCGGGTGAGGTCGAGCAGGCCGGCCCGGATGTGCGCGCTGCGCCGGGCCGGCTCGCCGCGCGCACCGGCGATCAGGGCCCGGAGCTGGCGGGCCAGCAGGCGGGTGAACAGGGCGTCCGATGGCCCGAGCCGGATGTCCTGCGTGAGGGCTGCGGCCTCGGTCACGAACCGCGCGTCGACCAGGGCCAGGCCGACCCGCAGGAGGAGCCGGGTCGACAGGTCCGGCAGTCCCTCCTGGCCGAGCCGGACGGCGAGGGCACGGGTCCGCGCCACATGCTCCACGACCGAGGTACGCCGCGGTGGGGTCGTGATGAGCAGCAGGGCCTCGGACAGCAGCGTTCCGACCACCGAGCCGCGGCGTTCGAACAGCCGCAAGGCCTTCCGGGCGTAGCGGCGACAGTCCCGGCTGCGCCCGTCCGCGAGCGCGATCTCGGCCAGCGCCTGCCAGGCCTCGGCCTCGCTGAGGTGCATCCGGGACTCGGCCAGGATCCGGGTGGCGACGAGCAGGTCGGCCTCGGCCTCGCTGAACAGGCCGGCGCTCGTGAGCGCGTAGCTGGAGTCGACGATGGTCACCGCGCGATCGACCGGATCGGCGTCGCCGAACATGTCGACGGCCTGGTCGAACCGGGCCAGGGCCAACGGCAGGTCGCCGCGCAGGGCCGCCAGCTCGCCGAGGTTGCTCACCGCCTTGCCCGCCAGCAGGATCACGCCCTCCCGCTCGGCCTGGGCGGCGGAGCGCAGGAACGCCGCCTCCGCCGCTGCGAACCGCCGCTCGTCCTTCTCGGCGACGCCCAGGTTCAGCAGGGCCTTCACCTGGTCGACGGGCTGGCTCTCGAGCAGGGCGACCGACCTGAGCATCTGCTCCCTGGCCTCGGCGGACCGGCCGAGTCGCAGCAGCAGCAGGCCACGCTGGCCGTGCGTGTACCCGGCGACCGAGGGATGCGCGGCTGCCGCCTGCTCGGCCTGGTCCAGCAGGGCCAGGCTGCGGTCGATGTGGGACTGCTCGGCCTCGACCCAGGCCATCGTGAGCAGGATCCGGGCGCGCAGCGCCGACCCCTCGGCCGAGCGCGACAGCGCCGTCCGCAGCAGCCTCGACGCCGTCGGGTAGGTGCCGCGCAAGCTGGCCTCGAGCGCACGCCGATGCAGCTCTTGGGCTGTGTCGGGTCCGACGTCCAGGCTCACGCGTCCGGTCGCTCCAGCCCGGTCTCGGACGCCAGCGCGGCCCACATCCGGGCCAGCGGGTCCGCAGCGAGCGCCTTCGCGTCCACCGCCAGCAGGCTCTTCGCCAGCCGGGCCGCGAGGACGGGCGTGGAGAAGCTCGTACCGCTCCACGTGCCGAACCCGCCGGCGAACCGGTCCGGGTCGATGGTGCGACCGCCGCCGCCCGAGCGGGGTGCGGAAGGAGATGGTCGGCTGCGCGCCGCCGTCGAACCGCGGTGGGAACGTGCTGACGAGCGCGGCCCCCACCTCCCAGGACCAGACCCAGTCCCCGCCGTTGCTGAAGAGCGCGATCGTGCCGTCCGGGTTGAGGGCCCCGACGCTGACGACGCGGGATGCAGTCGCGCTGGAAGTCCTCGACCTCGCCGCCCGCGTGGGGGAGGAACGCTGCGGGGAAGAGCTCGCGGCTGGTGGCGTCGTTCCCCGCGCAGGCGACGACGGCCACGCCGCGGCCGCCGAGGCGTTCGAGCTCATGCAGGACGACGGGATCGAAGTCGGCGTCGTCCGTCAGCTCGTGGTAGTACCCGAGCGACAGGGACACGATGTCGACCGGCGCCGGCCGGCCGGCCGCGAGGGCGTCGTCGACGAGGCCGTTCAGCACGTCGAGGGCCCGGATCAGGTCACCCTCCTCGACGACGCCGTCGGAGGACATCACCCGGATCGCCCAGATGTCGGCCTGCGGGCAGATCTGCCGGACCAGGCCGGCGATGAAGGTCCCGTGGCCGGCGTGGGTGTCCAGCGCACCGTCCATCGGCCCGGCGACGTCACCGGTCAGCTCGGGGTCGGTGTCCGGATCGGTCTCGCCCGCGTGGACGACCTGGCCGTTGACCTCGCGGACGACATCGCGGACGACGCCGTGCTCGAACCACGGGTGCTCGCCGCAGCCGGTGTCGAGCACCGCGACGACGGGGCGCCGGCCGGTCCAGTCCGGCTGGTAGTCGGGCGGCTCGCCGAGCCACGACACGGGTGCCCGGCCTCCGGTGCCGGCCATGACGTACTCCGCGAGGCCGTCGCCCTCGGTGGTGGGGAAGCCGGCGACGTGCGACATCCCGGAGATCGGGAAGCCGGCCACGTGCGAGCAGCCGACCAGTAGGTGGTTCAGCCCCACACCGGCCAACCGCGCCGCGATGCTGGACCCCGGCCGCGGCCCGGGCCGTCTGCAGGACGGTCCAGGCGTCCGGTGCGGCGACCGTGCCGGTCCCGGCGGGGACCAGGCGGACGACGCGCGCCGGGGGGTTGCCGGCGACGCCCGCAGCGGCGCCGTCGTCCGGGAACAGGCCCTCCGTCGCGAGGCCGAGGGATGTCGCCGCATCACTGATCAGCGTGCGCAGGGTGTTGTCGGTGGCAACCGGCGTCGGGACGATCAGACGAGTCGGCGACGTAGACGGTCGGCCGCGGCGCGGGCTGGCCCGGGAGCCGCAGGGCGGTGAGCGGGTCCAGGACCACGGCCCCGTGCCGGGCCAGCAGCTCCGGGTCGGGCGGCACCGGGTCGACGTCCCGCCAGGGGTACCGCGACGGACGAGGGTCCGCGGCGTCGCCGGTGCCGTTCCCCTTGCCGCCGTTGCCATTCGCACTGCCGGCGCCACGGCCGGTCGCGCCCGCTGGGTCCGACTTCGGCGCGTACGGCGTGTCTCGTCGGTCCATGTCTGCGCACCCCGCGATGGTCGGAGGCGCCTCGGTCGACGCCGTCACCGGGTTGTCACGCTAGTGCTGCGCAGGGTGATCGAGAAAGGGTCGTCCGCCCCTCAGTACGCGGCCGGGCCCGGGCTCAGTCCTTCGCCTCCGACCACTGCCGGACGATGCGGATGTCGGCCACGAAGCGGACCGCGGAGGACCGGAACCACAGGGCCGCGGTCGCGTCGAGCGAGCTGGCCAGGATGCCTGCGACCTGCTCCGCCGCGGCTTCGGGCGCCTCGACGAGGAGCTCGTCGTGCAGGCACAGGACGATCCGCGCGTCGACGTCGCGCACCGCGAGGCGGACGGTCGCCGCCCAGGCCTTGAACAGCTCGGCGGCCGCCCCCTGGACGACGGCGTTGCGGGTGAACCGGCCGCGGGCGGCCGCGACCGCGCGGAGCTCGCCGTCCCCGGCCGGCTGCGGCGAGGCCCACACGGGGACCCGGCGACCGCCGTACGTCGTCACGGCCCGGCCGGCGCGACCGGCCTCGTCCGCAGCCCGCAGGTAGGCCATCGCGCGCGGGTAGGACGCGTCCATCCCGCGCAGGGCCTCCCCGGCGGCGCCCGAGGTCTGGCCGTACATCGCCGCGAGGACGGCGATCTTGGCCGTCGGCCGGTCGACCCGCAGCCGCTCGGCCACGGGCGCGTAGAGGTCCGGCTCGGCCGCCGCCCGCGCGAGCTCCGCGTCGCCGGAGACGGCGGCGAGGACCCGAGGCTCGATCTGCCCGAGGTCGGCGCGCACCAGGACGTGGCCGGCCGGAGCCGTCACGGCGCTACGGCAGCTCGGCCGGCAGGTTGTGCAGGCCGGCCTGGGCGGTCATCCGCCCGGCGGCGCCGTCGCTGGCGTGCCATCGTCCGCGCAGGCGGCCGTCCACGACCTGCCGGTCCAGCCAGGCGTAGCCGTAGGTCGTCTCCATGCGCTCGGCCTTGCGCCACTGCAGCAGCGCGTCGACGACCGGGTGCAGGTCACGGAAGGGCTCCAGCCGCCAGGAGCGCGTGTCCGGCACCGTGACCCCGACGTCGGCCAGCAGCTGGCGGACCTGGGCCGGGTTGCGCAGGTCGGCGGAGGCGCCGCGCGCGTGCGCGAGGACGACCGCGTCGCGCTCTCGGCGCCGGTCCATCCGGTCCGCCTCGTCGCGTGGTCGCGGCCCGATGAAGCCGGCGATCACCCGCTCGGCCTCCTGCACCCGCAGCGGCAGGCCGTCCAGCCCGAGCTCCACGCTGAGCAGGGCCGCGGCTGACTCCGAGCGGGTCGTGGTCCGCGGGTCGCCTCCGCCGCTGCGCTCGGCGAGCAGTGCGAGCTGCCGGGTCGCCACCCAGCAGCCGAGGGCGGCCCAGCGCGCGGGGCGGACCGGGCTGCGGCTGAGCCAGCTCCCGGTCCAGCACTCCGGCCGCAGGTAGCCGTCGGGTTGCACCGGGCTGTCCGGGTCGTCGACGCCGAACGTCACCGCACCCGCCGCGCCGGCCGGGACCGGGCCCCCACCAGCCAGGAGGTCGAGCTGGCCGGCCTCGGGCAGGTCCTCCTCGGGGAGCCCGGCCACCAGGGCCCACACCCGCGCCGGGTCGTCGGCCCAGCCGCCGCGGAGCAGGCGATGGACGGCGGCGAGGTCCCAGCACGCCGCCGGCCGGACACCTCGGGCCACGAGCGGCATCGCCTGGTCCTGACTGCTCCACCACACCCAGCGCGGACCGAGCGCGGTCTCGGCCTCGAGGACGACGGCCGCCGGGTCCGTCGTGCTGGTGACCCAGAGCCGGTCCTCGTACGCCATCGAGACCTGTCCCTGGGTCAGGCACAGGCCCACGAGGGAGCTCCGGCCGACGCCGGCGCCCACCAGCTCCGGGAGCAGATCCTCGGGCCGTACGGCGCGCAGCTCTGCCGTCGACACGCGTCGTACGGCTTCGGCGGGCACGGGTCAATCCTGCTCCGTAGGTGCGACGATGCTGTCGGCCGTGTATCAGAGCGGCCGGTTGCCCGCTCCTGACCCAGGCGAGTGACGAACCGATCCCCTGAGAAGGCGAGCCCCACCATGAGCCAGTCCAGCGACGAGAACACCGACCAGGCCGAGCCGGTCGCCGTCGAGAAGGCCACGACTCCGCTGCACGTGGCCACCAAGGACCCCAAGTCGCACGTGGCCGGGTTCGAGCCGGTCGACTAGTCGACCGCGGTTCCCGGCCCGGCGCCCAGGGCGGCCTGAGGGGGTAACACCCCCCACGCCTGCCGCGATGTATCAGCGCCGGATCGTCGTCCTCCTGTCCGCGGGTGCATCACACAGATGCGCGGACTGGGAGGGCTCGGATGTCGACCAGAACGGCGACCGCCACCGAAAGGAAGCCGGCAGTGGACTCCCTCGACGGCACGACCCGGCCCTCCGTGGGGGGTCAGCGTGCTGTCGGAGACGGGAGCCGGGCCCGGGTGCCGGCGGCCTCCCTGGTGGCTGACCTGGCCGCCGAGCGGTTCCGGGCCTATCGCGCCGGCGACCGCGACGCCCTCGACGCGATGGTGCACAGCCTGACGCCGCTCCTCTGGCACATCGTCCGCGCCTACGGGCTGGACAGCGCGACCGCGGAGGACGTCGTCCAGAACACCTGGCTGACGCTGGTGCGCAAGGCCGACACCGTCAGCGAACCCCAAGCCGTCCTGCGCTGGCTCACCGTCACCGCCCGGCGGGACGCCTGGCGCGCGGCCAAGGCCGGCGGCCGGGTGGACCTGACCGACGACACGTCGACGCTGGACATCCGGGAGTCGGCCCGCAGTCCCGAGGACGAGGTGGTCCGCCAGGCCGACGAACGCGCCCTGTGGCTCGCGGTCGGCAAGCTGAACGAGCGGTGCCAGCGGCTGCTGCGGATCATCGCCTTCCACGACCGGCCGGACTACGCGGCGCTGAGCCACGACCTGGGCATGCCGATGGGCAGCATCGGCCCGACCCGGGGTCGGTGCCTGGACAAGCTGCGGGCCGAGCTCGCCACCTCGACCAGCGACTGGAGCCCGGCATGAACGGCGACGACGTACGGCCGGGCGACGCGCCCGGTGCGGGGGACCACCAGGAGGGGGACGACATGGACGACCTGATCGGCACCGCCGATGCTGCGCTGCTCGACCGGCTGCAGACGATGTGGGAGAAGACCGACCCGGTGCCGGTCGGCCTGGTGGAGCGAGTGACGTTCGCCATCGGGCTGGACGACCTCGACGTCGAGCTGATGCGGCTGACCGAGGAGGTCCTGATGCCGGCCGGTGCCCGCGGCGCCGAGCACGTGCGAACGATCACCTTCGGCGGCGAGAGCATCACGGTGATGGTCACGGTCAGCCAGGAGGGCCAGGAGGCCTTCCGCCTGGACGGCTGGCTGGCTCCGGCCGCCGCGCTGTCGATCGAGCTGCGCCGGGCCGACGGCTCGATCACGCACGACGTCGGACGAGGACGGCCGGTTCGTCTTCGACGACGTGCCGCCCGGACTGGCGCAGCTGGTCCTGCACCCGACCGCGAACTCCGCCGTGAGTCCTGCGTCAGGACGTCGTCGCGCCGGCAGTGCAGCTCTGACCCGCGGCCAGGCTGCAGCCAGGCCGCGGACGGGCCTCACGGGGTGGCGGGCTGAGCCTCCTGCTCGCGGACAGCGTTGCGCGAGAACAGGATCGGGCCGAGGAAGCCGATGACCAGTGCGGCCAGGACGCCGAGGTTGGCGTAGGCCCAGTCGCCGCCCTTGCCGCCGAGGCCGAACGGGCTGAGCAGGTAGCCCTGCCAGTGGAACCCGTTGGTGCCACTGGTGATCAGGCCCCAGCCGATCACGGTGCCCACGAGCAGCGCGATCACGCAGACCCAGCCGACCGAGCCGTAGCGGCCGCGGGCGTCGTAGAGCGCCGCCTGGTCGTAGTCGCCACGCCGTAGGGCGAGATCTCCGAGGAAGGCGCCGCACCACGCGGCGATCGGGACGCCCAGGGTGATCAGGAACGCCGTGAACGTGGCCTGGAAGCTCTGGGCGAAGAACACGACGTAGATGCTGCCGATGATCATCAGCACGCCGTCGACGGCCGCCGCCTGCCAGCGCTGGATCGGCAGGCCGAGGGTGAGCAGGGTGAGGCCCGAGGAGTAGATGTCGAGCACCGCACCGCTGACGAGGCCGCCGACGGCGACGATGATGAACGGCACCAGGAACCACTTCGGCAGCAGCGTGGTCAGCGCGCCGATGGGGTCGGCCCCGATGGAGTCGGACAGGCTCGGCTTGGAGTCCGGGTTCGAGGCGACCAGCAGGACGCCGTAGACGATCAGGATGACCGGGGCGATGCTGGCGCCGAACGTCGTCCAGCCCACCACCCCACGGCTGGAGGCGGACCGGGGCAGGTAGCGCGAGTAGTCGGCGCCGGCGTTGACCCAGCCGACGCCGAGCGCGGTCGCGGCCAGGATGACCGCACCCAGCAGCCCCTTGGTCGGTCCGTTGGGCGCGGCGGTGGCGACCGACCAGTGGATGTCCTTCAAGGTCAGCAGGATGTAGCCGACGGTCACGACGGCCAGGACGATCGTCAGCCAGGTCTGCAGCTTGATGATGGCGTCGAAGCCCATGATCCCGGCCAGCACGATGACGGCCGCGACGATCACGAACGCCACGACCTTGGTCACGTCGCCGTGCGACCAGCCCAGCCGCTCGAAGACCGTGGCCACGGCCAGGGTCGAGAGGGAGACCAGGATGACCTCCCATCCCACCAGCAGGATGTAGGAGACCGCGGAGGGGAGTGCGTTGCCGCGGACGCCGAACGGCGCGCGGGACAGCACCATCGTCGGCGCCGACCCGCGCTTGCCCGCGAGCGACACCAGACCCACCAGGACGAACGAGAGCACCGTGCCCACGACGCCGGCGATGATCGCCTGCCACATGCTGATCCCGAAGCCGAGCAGGTAGGCGCCGTAGCTGATCGCCAGGACGGCGATGTTGGCCGCGCACCACGGCCAGAACAGCCCCCGGGGTGTGCCCTTGCGCTCGGACTCGGCAATGACGTTGATCCCATTGGCCTCGACGGCGAGGCCGCCCGGCCCGGTGGTCGTCGCCGGTGCTGGTCCGCTGACGTCGGTCGACATCTTTGACTCCTTGTCCGCGGCGGGCCCCGGGTGGGACCCGCCCGATGTGTACATCGTGGCGCGTGGGGGTTCAGGCCGTCGAGCAAACTCGCCGCAGCACCGGCCCCAGACCGGTCGCCGCCCGCTCGGCGGCGGCCACCACCTGGTCGGGGTCGATCTGCTCGCCGGTGGCCTCGACGACCGTCACCACCGACAGCGCCAGCACCTCCAGGCCGGCCTCGCGGGCCGCGATGGTCTCCAGCACCGTCGACATGCCGATCACGTCGGCGCCGACCCGCTGCAGCGCATGGGCCTCGGCCACCGTCTCGTAGTGCGGGCCGCGCAGCATGGCGTACGTGCCCTGGACCAGTCCGGGGTCGGCGGCCACCGCGATCTCACGGAGCCGGGCGGAGTACGCCTCGGTGAGATCGACGAACCGCGGGCCGACGAGCGGGGTCGCCCCGCTCAGGTTGAGGTGGTCCGCGATCAGCACCCCGGTGCCGGTGCCCCACTCCGGACGCAGCGAGCCGTTGGCGTTGGTGAGCACCGCCACCCGCGCGCCGGCGGCGGCGGCGGTCCGTACGGCGTGGGCCACCGGCCCCGGCCCGTGGCCCTCGTAGAGGTGGGTCCGGCCGAGGAACGCGACGATGACGCGGCCGTCGACGTCGTAGGCCCGCACCCGGCCGGCGTGCCCGACCGCGACCGGTGCCAGGAAGTGCGGCAGCTCCGCGGTCGCGAGTTCGACCCTCGGGGCCCCCCATGCCTCGACGGCCGCCCCCCAGCCGGAGCCGAGGACGACCACGGCGTCCACCCCGTCGACGCCGAGCCGCACGCGCAGGACCGCAGCGGCCTGCGCCGCCCGCGCGGACCAGTCCACCTGGTCGCCCCCTGCTGCTCGCACGCCCCGGCCGCCGCTAGGACGCGGTCCGCGCGCGGACCTGGCGCTTGATCCGGGCCAGCATCGCCACCATGCCCCGCAGCCGCAGCGGGCTGACCGCCTCGGCGAGCCCGAACCGGTACGGCGCGTCGTCCGGCACGGCGAGCACCTCGGCCGCGGCGTCAGGCCGTCCAGGCCGGCGTGCAGGATGCCCGCGAACCCGCGGGTGGTCGGCGACTCGCCGGGGCGCGTCGAAGAACACGTGCACGACGTCGCTGCCGTCCCCGCGATCGACCTCGACCGCGAGGAACAGCGGCGACTGGCACTCGTGCACCTGCTCCATCGCCTCGAGGTGGCCGGCGTACCGCTCGGGCAGCGCGCGGCAGCTCGTCGCTGAGCTCCAGCAGCAGCTGCAGCCGGTCGGCGCGCCGACATGGCGTGGAAGTCCTCGGCGAGCTCGGCCAGCGCCGGTGGGCAGGGGGGTCTCGCTCACGGGTCGACGCGCTCACAGCGGCTTCGACGCCGGTCGGTCCGCGCCGACCTCGATCGGCACCCGGACGCTGTTGCCCCACTCGGTCCACGAGCCGTCGTAGTTGCGCACCCAGTCGTAGCCGAGCAGGTGGGTCAGCACGAACCAGGTGTGCGAGGAGCGCTCGCCGATGCGGCAGTAGGCGATCACGTCGTCGCGTCGACGGCCAGGCCCTTCTCGCCCTCGTAGATCGCCTCGAGCTCGGCTCGCGACCGGAACGTCGCGTCCTCGGCGGCGGCCCGGGCCCAGGCACGCTGCGCGCACCGGGAATGTGGCCGCCGCGGATCGCGCCCTCCTGCGGGTAGTCGGGCATGTGCAGCAGCTCGCCGCTGAACTCGCCGGGGGAGCGGACGTCGACCAGCTTGCCGACCGAGGTGGGCCAGGACGTCGTCCTTGAACGCCCGGATCCGGGCGTCGTCGCGCTCGACCACCGGGTAGTCGGCCGGCGTCGGCGGCGGTCACCTCGCGGGTCAGCTCGCGCCCCTCGGCGATCCACTTGGTGCGGCCGCCGTCGAGCAGCCGCACGTCCTCGTGACCGAAGAGCGTGAACACCCACAGCGCGTACGCCGCCCACCAGTTGTTCTTGTCGCCGTAGACCACGATGGTCGTGTCGCGCGTGATGCCGCGCTAGCCCATGCACCTCGGCGAAGCGCGCGCCGTCCGACGTAGTCGCGGGTGACCGGGTCGTTGAGGTCGGTGTGCCAGTCGACCTTGACGGCACCGGGGATGTGGCCGCTGTCGTAGAGCAGCACGTCCTCGTCCGACTCGACGACCACCAGGCCGGCGTCGCCCAGGTGCTCGGCCAGCCACTCGGTCGTGACCAGGCGCTCGGGGTGGGCGTACTGCGGCGAGCTTGGCGTCGGTGTCGCTGGGCAGGGTCACGACGTGGCCTCCGGGGTGGGTGTCGTCGAGTGGACGGCTGTCCAGGTGATCCCGGTCGGGTCACGTCCCAGCCGATGCTGGAGCCGCAGGTCGGATGTCCGGCATGTGGGCAGCGCGGCCGGTCAGTCGGGCGCAGCTCCTCGACCGCCTCGATGGCGTCGGCCTCGGCGGCGGTCTTGTCCGGCGCGGTAGCGGACGACCCGGGCGAAGCGCAGCGCCATGCCGGCCGGGTAGCGCGGGCGAGGTCTGCACGCCGTCGAGGGCGATCTCGACGACCAGCTCGGGCCGCACCCGGACCACCCAGCCGTCGGTCGGCCCGTCGGCGACGGGCTGAGCAGCCGCTCGGTCTGCCAGGCCAGCATCTCGTCGGTCAGGCCCTTGAACGTCTTGCCGAGCATGACGAAGCCGCCGGGCGGGCCGAACCGGCCCTGCCGGGTCCCGGGCGCCCAGGTGCAGGTTGGACAGCCTGCCGGCGCGCCGGCCGTGGCCCCACTCCGCGGCGAGCACCACCAGGTCGAGCGTGTGCACCGGCTTGACCTTGACCCAGCCCGCGCCCCGGCGCCCCATCGCGTAGGGCGCGTCGATGCGCCTTCACGACGACGCCCTCGTGGCCGCGGGCCAGCGCGTCGGCGGCGAACGCCTCGGCAGCGGCGAGCTGGTCCGGGTCGGCCGGGTCGACCACGTCGATGCGGCAGGACCAGCAGGCGGCCGGGACGACGTGGTCGCGAGCAGCGTCGCGGCGCGACGCTCCGCGGCTCGTCCGTCAGGTCGCCGCCCGTCGAGCTGCGAGCACGTCGAAGACGAACGTCGTCAGCGGCGTGCGCTCGGCCGCGCCGTCGACCGGGTCGGCGCTGGGTGGCATGTGCGGGAGGCGGTCTCCTGGAACGGCCGCGGTCGCCCGTCCGGCCGCAGCGCGATCGCCTCGGCGTCCAGGACGACGCCTGGTCCGGCACGCCGGCGCGCACCAGCGGCCACCACCTCGGGCAGCCGGTCGGTGATGTCGTCCAGGGTGCGGGTGAACACCCGGACCTCGTCGCCGTCGCGGTGCACCTGGACCCGGATGCCGTCGAGCTTCCACTCGACGCCGGCCGGGCCGGTGCGCGTCCAGCGCCTGGCACCAAGGTCGGCGCCGACCCGGCCAGCATCGGCGCCAGCGGCGGCCCGACCTGCAGGCCGAAGGCGGCGCAGCGCGTCGGCGCCACCGGTCAGAGCGCTCACCGCGACCGGGCCGAGGTCGCCGGCGAGGGTCTGCGCGCGGCGTACCGCCGGCTCGGGCTGGCCGGCGGCCTTGGCGACCGCCTCGAGCATCACGCCCTCCTGCGCGCCCTGCCGCAGCTCGCCGCTGACCAGCCCGCCGAGCAGCCGCTGCTCGGGCCCGGTGGCCCGAACGAGCAGGTCGGCCAGCAGGGCCCGGCGGGCGGTCTGCGAGCCCGGGCCGGCCAGCTGCTCGGCCTGGGCGAACGCCTCGTCGACCTCCGCGACGGTGAGCGTCGCCTCCGCCGCCGGCTCGGGCCGCTCGCGCAGCGCAGTCCAGCCGATGCCGGTGCGCCGCTGGCGCAGGTCGCCGCGCAGCCAGCTCACGACGACGAGCACCGCGCTGGGCCCGTCGGCCCGGGCCAGCTCCAGGGCCTGCGCCACCCGGAGCACCTTCGCCGTGCGCGAGGCGGTGCCCGACACCTCGGCGCTGGCGTTGGCGACCTCCTGGAGCAGCACGGGCCGATTCTGCGCCTCGGCACCGACAGCGCAACCGCGACGGCGGCGACTCCGCCACAATGCCCGCGTGGACCTCAACGCGGACGTCGGCGAGAGCTTCGGCCGGTGGACGCTCGGCGAGGACGCCGAGATGCTGCAGCTGGTGACCAGCGCCAACGTCGCCTGCGGCTTCCACGCCGGGGACCCCAGCGGCATCCAGGCCACCTGCCGGCTGGCGGCCCAGGGCAACGTCGTGGTCGGGGCCCAGGTCGGGTACCGCGACCTGGCCGGCTTCGGGCGGCGCTTCATGGACGTCAGCGGGCCCGACCTCAAGGCCGATGTGATCTACCAGATCGGCGCCCTGCAGGGACTGGCCCGCTCGGTCGGGACGTCGGTCCGCTACGTCAAGCCGCACGGCGCGCTGTATCACGCCTGCGGCACCCACGAGGAGCAGGCGCGAGCGGTGGTATCCGCGGTGCTGACGAACGACGACGAGCTGTCCGTCGTGGGTCCGCCCGGGTCCCTGCTGCTCCGGCTCGCCGCGGCCGCAGGGCTGCCGACGGTGCGAGAGGGGTTCGCCGACCGCGGCTACGACCGCAAGGGCGGTCTCCTCCCGCGGACGGCTCCGGGCGCGCTGCTCACGGATGCCGTCGCCGTTGCGGCACAGGCGGTTCGGCTGGCCCAGAGCGGTGACATCGACACGCTCTGCCTGCACTCGGACACACCCGGGGCGGCCACTCTCGCCCAGGCCGCGCGGCGCGCACTGTCCGCCGCGAGGGTGCCTATCGTGGCCTTCGCCGGGTAGGAGCCAGGGCATGGCCGAGCACCCGGACGGTCTCCGGCTGACGCCGTACGGCGACCGCGCGCTGCTGCTGGAGCTCGGCCCGACCGGCGAGCCGGCGCGGCTCGTCGCCGGGTGGGCGGGGGCCCTGCGGACCCTGCGCATCCCGGGGGTGCAGGACGTCGTACCGGCCGCTCGGTCGGTGCTGCTGCTGCTCGACGACGACGCCTCCGCGGAGGCGGTCGGCGACCGGGTCGCCGAGCTGGCCGCCGGGGTGGTCGCCGGGTTGGTCCCCGGGTTGGTCCCCGGGTGGCCCCGGGGTGGCCGGCTCGGGCCGGTCCACGGCCGGCGGTAGGGCACCGGATGTCGGCCTGGTCGAGATCCCGGTGCGCTACGACGGGCCGGACCTGGCGGAGGTCGCAGCCCGGACCGGTCTCTCGCCCCCGGACGTGGTGCGGGCCCACACCGGCAGCGAGTGGGTGGTGGCCTTCGCCGGGTTCGCCCCGGGGTTCGGCTACCTGACGGGCGGCGACCCGCGGCTGAGCGTGCCGCGGCGGGCGACGCCACGCGTCCGCGTGCCGGCGGGTGCGGTCGCGCTCGCCGCGGGCTACTCGGCCGTCTACCCGAGGGCCTCGCCCGGCGGCTGGCAGGTCGTCGGGCACACCGACCGAGTGCTCTGGGACCTGTCGGCCGACCCACCGGCACTCCTGCGGCCGGGGCAGCGGGTCCGGTTCTCCGAGGCGCGGGAATGATCGGCCGATCGGTGACGGTCCTGGCTGCGGGCCCGCTCACGACCATCCAGGACCGGGGCCGGGCGGGGCGGGCCGAGCTCGGGGTCGGGCGCTCGGGCGCCGCCGACCGGGGCGCCGCGGCCCTGGCCAACCGGCTGGTCGCCAACCCGCCGGGCGCCGCCCTGCTGGAGGTCACGGCCGGAGGGCTGCAGCTGCGGGCCGACGGTCCCGTGACCGTGGCGCTGTCCGGCGCCCTGGCCGCCGCGACGGTCGATGGACGCGATGCATCGTTCGGCCTCCCGCTCCCGCTCGGCGCCGGGTCGGTCCTTCGGATCGGGTTGCCGCGCCGCGGTCTGCGGACCTACGTCGCGGTGCGCGGCGGCGTCGACGTCCCGCCGGTCCTGGGCTCACGCTCGTACGACGTCCTGGCCCGGCTCGGGCCGCCACCGCTGCGCCCCGGCGACGTCCTGCCGGTCGGTCCGGATCCGAAGGCGTGGCCCCACCTGGACGCGCCCGCGCTCCCGCCGCGCCTGCCGGAGGGAGTTGTCACCCTCACTGCCGTGGCCGGGCCGCATCTGGACGCCCTGGTGCCGGGCGCGGCCGTCCGCCTCGGCGAGCAGCCATGGACCGTCGGTGCGGACAGCGACCGCACGGGCCTGCGGCTGACCGGTGCCGAGCTCGCGCTCGCGGCGCCTTCGGAGGCTGCGGACCGGCCACCCGAGGGCGTGGTCCGGGGCGCGGTGCAGGTGCCGCCGTCGGGCCGGCCGGTCGTGATGATGGCCGACCACCCGGTGACGGGTGGGTACCCGGCGGTGGCTGCGCTCGACGGGGGCAGCGCCGACCGGGCGGCCCAGCTCCGGCCGGGCGACGTCCTGCGGCTGCGACTGGTGCCGGCGACGGTCCGTGTCCTGCCGCGCCGTCAGGAGGGCGGTCGGGCATGATCGAAGAGCGGCGCACTCCTCGCTGGGGAGGACGACGTGAGCCTGCCGGAGCCGGCCGATCACCTGGAGCCCGAGGACATGGACGCGGACGACACCGACGACACCGACGACACGGGCGCCGACGGCACCGGTGCGGCCACCGCGGCCCTCGCGACCTCCGATGGGGCGTCGGGGGAGGCCGGCGGGCTGGCGGGAGCCGCCTCGCGTGTGGTCGAGCGGTTGCTGGACGTGGGCATCGACGGCCGGGGACCGGTCGACTCGGCCCAGCTGGTCGCCGACAAGGCGCGCACCGGACACCCCGAGGCCGACCGCGCGATCGACGCGGTCGTCGGCCAGCACCTGCGCCTGGCCGCCGCCGGAGGTTTCGTCACCGGCCTCGGCGGCTTCGTGACGTTGCCCGTCGCCCTCCCGGTGAACGTCGCTGAGTTCTACCTGCTGGCCACCCGGATGGTCGGCTCGATCGCCTGCCTGCGGGGCTACGACCTGCACCAGCCGGAGGTGCGGTCGGCCGTCCTGCTCACCCTGGTCGGCGCCGACTCCGACGACCTGCTGAAGAAGGCCGGTGTGGCGACCTCCGGCCGGCTGGCCAACCTGGCCGCCGAGCGGTTGCCGGGCCCGGCGCTGATGATGCTGAACAAGGGCGTCGGCTTCCGCCTGCTCTCCCAGATCGGGCGCAAGGGCCTGCAGCGGTTCGGCAAGGCGGTGCCCCTCGTCGGAGGCGCCGTCGGCGCAGGCGTCGACGTGTTGCTGCTGCGGCGGATCGCGGAGCACGCGCGGCACGAGTTCCCGCCCCGCATGGCGCTGACGGCCGTACCGTGAGCGGGGTGACCGGAGCGCGCTTCGCCGCACTCGGGGCGATCTGGCGGGCGCTGCGGGCCGGCAGCCGTCCGGGCACCCCCGGTGTCGGTGAGCGGCTGCGGGCCCTGCCCCGCCTGGTCGTCGCCACCGTCGTCGGCCGGTACGCCGGTCTGACCCGGGGCCGGCTGTTGGCGATGGCGCTCGCGGCGGCGTACGTCGTGTCTCCCGTGGACCTGGTGCCGGAGCTGTTCGTGCCTCTGCTCGGGCTGGTCGACGACGCGTTCGTGGTCGCCTGGCTGGCGGGCGTGGTGCTGCTGGAGACCGAGCGCTACCTCGACTGGGAGCGCCGGCTGCATCCCGTGGTGCCGGGCCAGGTCGTGCGCTAGAGCGCACAGGCTGGGGCAGGGCCGGCCGCCGGAGACCGGCTTCTGTCCACAGCCCGGCTCGTTCGTCCCACTGTCCACAGGGCCTCCGGTCCGGTCGCTCCCGGGTCGGTCCTGGCCCCCAGTCTTCGGTCATGAAGCGACGACAACCCCATCGACAGGAGACCGGGCAGCCGCTGGTGGTCCGGGCCAAGGCGCTGCGGGACGTGGTCGCGGGAGTGCCCTACCAGTGCGGCTTCCATCCCGAGCGCAGCGTCGTGGTGCTCAGCCTGCGGGGCCCGAGGCAGCGGGTCGGCCTGGTCACCCGGCTCGACCTCCCGACCGGCGAGGACCTGACGGCCGTCGTCGAGCGGCTGGCGGAGCTGATCGAGCGGGACGAGGGCAACGCGACCATGGTGCTGATCTACGACGAGCTGCCCTGGGACCCGGCTGGCCCGCCGCACCAGCACCTGCTCACCGAGCTGCTCGACCAGCTGTCGGCCTGGAGCATCCCGGCCGTCGATGCGCTCTACGTCCGGGCCGACCGGTTCTGGTCCTACCAGTGCTCGGACGAGCGGTGCTGCCCGGCGGCGGGCCGCTCGGTCGCAGACGCCAAGAACAGCCCGGTCGCCGCCGCCTACGTGATGGCCGGACTCGCTCCGCTGCCCGACCGGGCGGCGCTGGTGGCCCGGGTGCAGCCGACCCGGCCGCTGCTCGTCGCCGCGGTCACGGACAGCACCTGGCGCTGGCTGCAGGCCTTCGCCGCCGATGACGGACGCGGGGTCCGACCGGGCCCTGCGCCAGCGGGCCGAGGCGGCGTTCGCCATCGTCGACCGGGTGCTCGAGGGCTACCGCCGCGGGCAGGGCACCGTAACGACGGAGCAGGCCGGGCAGCTGTGGCCGCCCTGCAGAGCGTGCCGGTCCGCGACGCGGCGGTGCTGCGGTTCTGCCGCGCAGGCGTCATCGGCGCCGCCGACGCGATCGACGACCTCGGGCTCGGTCTGGCCGGCCGCCGAGGGCGTCCGTCCGGCCGGCCCGACCCGGGCGAGCAGCGGTGACCCAGATCGCCCCGGCGCCTACGCCGACAACGACATCGACATCGCCATCGGCGCCGAGTCCGATGATGCGGTGGAGGCCTGCTGATCGACCTGTGCCGTGCGGGTCGAGGGCCCGCTGGCCTGCGCTCCGCTCAGCCTGCTGGGCTGGCACAGCTGGGCCCGCGGGGAGGGTGCGCTGGCCCGGGTCGCGGTCGAGCGGGCCCTGGCCGAGGACCCGACGTACCGGCTGGCCGGGCTGCTGCTGAGGGTGCTCGACAACGCGATCGCGCCGGACTGGGTGAGCGAGGCCCGGCGCGCGGACGACGCAGGCCGGCTGATCAGGGCGTCTCGGCCAATGAGACTTCCCGGCTCAACCCGTGACACGAGCGGCTATGCTTGCGGCCAGGTCATGAGTGCCAGCGTCAAGCCCCGGCTCGCTGGCCGGCAACCCTCCTCCGCGGTGGGGTGCCCCGGGTGATTGACCTGGCCGGCCGCCACCAGGCGGCCGGCAAGCGCGGGCCCGACCCTCTGGGCCCAGGACCCGAGGAGCACGACATGCCACTGCGAATGTGTTGCCGCTGAGCTGAGGCGGCCCCGCTCGCGCGTCCAGGACTCCCGAGGTCCGGGCGGCGCCGCTTCCGAGCCCGGCCGTTCGCCCGTCGATCGGTCGACGCGTCATACCGACGCACCGAACCCAGCAGCAATCAGGCATCAGCCAGCAGACACCCGGCCGCACCCGGCCGCGCCACCCCTGAAGCAGGAGACACTCTCCCATGAACGACGGTTGGTCCTTCGAGACCCGTCAGATCCACGCCGGCCAGACCGCCGACGCCGACCACCGGCGCCCGCGCCCTGCCGATCTACCAGACCACGTCGTACGTGTTCAACGACACCGAGCACGCGGCGAACCTGTTCGCGCTCAAGGAGTTCGGCAACATCTACACGCGGATCATGAACCCGACGCAGGACGCCGTCGAGCAGCGCGTGGCCAGCCTCGAGGGCGGCGTCGGCGGCGCTGCTCGTGGCCAGCGGCCAGTCCGCCGAGACGCTCGCGCATCCTCAACATCGCCGAGGCCGGCGACCACATCGTCGCCAGCCCGAGCCTGTACGGCGGCACGTACAACCTGCTCCACTACACCTGCCCAAGCTCGGCATCGCAGGTCACCTTCGTCGAGGACCCGGACGACCTGGCGTCGTGGCAGGCGGCGGTCCGGCCCGAACACCAAGGCGTTCTTCGCCGAGACCATCGCCAACCCGAAGCAGGACGTGCTCGACATCGAGGGCGTCGCCGGCGTCGCGCACGAGGACGGCGTGCCGCTGATCGTCGACAACACCGTGGCCACGCCGTACCTGATCCGCCCGCTCGAGTGGGGCGCCGACATCGTCGTGCACTCGGCGACCAAGTACCTCGGCGGCCACGGCACCGTCGATCGGCGGCGTCATCGTCGACGGCGGCAAGTTCGACTTCGCCGCAGGACCCGGAGCGGTTCCCGAACTTCAACCAGCCCGACCCGAGCTACCACGGCCTGGTCTACGCGCGCGACCTCGGCGTCGGCAGCGCCCTCGGCGCCAACCTGGCCTTCATCCTCAAGGCGCGGGTGCAGCTGCTGCGCGACCTCGGCCCGGCCGCCTCGCCGTTCAACGCCTTCCTGATCGCGCAGGGCCTCGAGACGCTCAGCCTGCGGATCGAGCGGCACGTGCAGAACGCCCAGGCGGTGGCGCCCTGGCTCGAGGGCCGCGACGAGGTCGAGAGCGTCGCCTACGCCGGCCTGGCGAGCAGCCCGTGGCACGCGCTGCGCCGAGCAAGTACGCGCCCGAAGGGCCCGGCGCCGTGCTGGCCTTCGAGATCAACGGCGGGCTCGAGGCCGGGCAAGCGCTTCGTCGAGGCGCTCGAGCTGCACAGCCACGTGGCCAACATCGGCGACGTGCGCAGCCTGGTCATCCACCCGGCGTCGACCACGCACAGCCAGCTGACCGAGGAGGAGCAGGCCGCGACGCGGCGTCACGCCCGGGCTGGTCCGGCTCGCGGTCGGCATCGAGCACATCGACGACATCCTGGCCGACCTGGAGGCCGGGCTTCCGCGCGGCCAAGGAGCGCCTGATGGCCGAGGTGAGGGGTCGCGGCGGGGGCGCCTGGCGGCCGGGGGACGACCCCGGTCGGCCGGCAGTTCGCTCGACGTCGGCACGCTGACCTCGAGGCCGGCGGGCGCCCTGCCGGACGTCACGGTCGCCTACGAGACGTGGGGCACGCTGAACGCGGCGCGGGACAACGCCGTGCTGGTGCTGCACGCGCTGACCGGCGACAGCCACGTCTGCGGCCCGGCCGGCCCGGGCACCCGACCGCCGGCTGGTGGGACGGGCTGGTCGGGCCCGGGCCGAGCGCTGGACACCGACCGCTGGTTCGTCGTGGCGCCCAACGTGCTCGGCGGCTGCCAGGGCACGACCGGGCCCGTCGTCCGCCGCGCCCGACGGGCGCGCCGTGGGGCTCGCGCTTCCCGTTCGTCACCGTCCGCGACCAGGTCGAGGCCGAGGCCCGGCTGGCCGACCGGCTCGGGATCGGGACGCTGGGCCGCCGTGATCGGCGGGTCGATGGGCGGCATGCGCGTGCTGGAGTGGGCGGTCACCCATCCCGACCGGGTCGCGCACCGCCGTCGTGCTGGCCTCGACGCCGTACGCCACGGCCGAGCAGATCGCCTGGTGCGCGCCGCAGCTGCCGGCGATCCGCTCCGACCCGGACTTCCGCGGCGGCGACTACTACGACGCGACGGACCGGGCCCGGTCGTCGGGCTGGGCATCGCCCGCAGCATCGCCCACGTGACCTACCGCAGCGAGCTCGAGCTCGCCGAGCGGTTCGGCCGCGACGCCCAGGGCGACGAGCAGCCGCTCGGCGGCGGCGGCCGCTACGCGGTCGAGAGCTACCTGGACCACCACGCGGACAAGCTGGCCGGCCGGTTCGACGCCAACTCCTACCTGGTGCTCACCGAGGCGATGAACTCCCACGACGTCGGCCGGGGCCGCGGCGGCGTCGCCGCGGCGCTGCGGCGCGTCACCGGCGACCTGGTCGTCGCGGCCGTCGACAGCGACCGGCTCTACCCGCCGCGGCTGTCGGACGAGATCGTCGCGGCCGTGCCCGCGGCCGCGCCGGTGCACGCGATCAGCTCGCCGTACGGGCACGACGGCTTCCTGATCGAGATCGGCGCAGGTCGGCGCGCTGGTCCGGCGCAGCGCTGGCCGCAGACCCGGGTCAGCTGCTCCTGACCGGCCGCAGCGATCCGGCGCCGAGCAGGTCCGGCCAGGCCGCGGCGAAGGCGGGTGCAACGGGTAGGTCCGCGACCTCGTCGACCGGCACCCAGGCCAGGTCCTCGGTCTCCTCGTCCGCCGGCGCGAGGTCGGCGCCGCGTCCGGTCGCACCGCGGCCAGGACGTAGGTGTAGGACCAGGTGCCGTGGTCGATCGACGACGTCCTCGCCGGTCCGGCACGCTCGCCGGGTCGCAGGCCGGCCTCCTCGTGCGCCTCGCGCAGGGCGGCCTGCTCGGCCGTCTCGTCGTGTCCGCGGGCGCCGCCGGGCAGGGCCCAGGTCCCGCCCTGGTGGGTCCAGCCGGCCCGCAGCTGCAGCAGGACCTCCGGTCCCGTCCGCCTCGTGCGCGGTCGGCGCCGGTCGCCAGACCAGCAGCAGGCCGGCCGCCCCGTAGCGCCCCAGTGCCGCTGCCCGCAGGCGCAGTCGACCCACGCCGTTGGCCGGGGGATCTCCGGCGCCGAGCAGCCGGCTCGGACGGGCTCCGGGCGACGTCGGGCGAGGCCATGGCGCGGAATCTAGGCGACGGCGCCAGCGCTGTCCATCCGGTAGCGTCGCGTCGCGAGCCGGTCAGCCGCCACGCGCGATGCTGGCGGCCCCGCAAGAGGAGGATCGATGTCGATCGTCGTCGGATACGTCCCGACCAAGGAAGGCCGGGCCGCCCTGCGGCGGGCGGCCGAGGAGGCCCAGCTGCGGCCGACCCGGCTGATCGTGATCCACTCCGAGCGCGGCGGCAAGGACTTCGACGCCGAGGACGTCGCGGGCCTACGAGGCCGAGCTGGCCCGGGTGCAGCAGGACCTCGAGGCCGCCGGGATCGCGCACGAGGTGCGCCAGCTGGTCCGCGGCATGGAGCCGGCCGAGGACCTGATCGCGGTGGCCGAGGAGACCGACGCCGACTTCATCGTGATCGGGCTGCGGCGCCGTACGCCGGTCGGGCAAGCTGATCCTGGGCTCGAACGCCCAGCGGATCCTGCTCGACGCGCCGTGCCCGGTGCTGGCCGTCAAAGCCGAGGCCTGAGCTCCTGGTCCGCGGTCAGACTCGGGACGGTCCGCCGCCGAGTGGCGGATGCACCGGGCCGCCGGGCTACAATTGTAGGTATCTGCTCCTGCGGCGGGATCTCCCGCCGCTCGGGCATGTCCCCGTCATCTCGGCGTTCCCCGTCGTGGCAGCCTCCGCTGCCTGCAGTCACGCCATCTGCAAGGAAGGTCGTCCGTGTCGCCGGTCACGACTCCCAGCTCCACCCCCGCCGCTGCCCGCCACGAGCACCGCCCGCCGTACGACGACTGCGACGGTGCCCCGCGCGCCAAGAAGGCCGCCCGCCCGGTCAAGGCCGTGCCGGACGCGCCGCCGCCCGGCGAAGGCCGCTCCGCGAAGTCCGCGGCCAAGAAGGCCGCGAGCCAAGGCGGCCCGCCGCGAAGAAGGCCGCCGCCAAGGCTCCGGCCAAGAGCGCCGAGCCGGCCGAAGGCCGCCGCCAAGTCGGCGCCGCAAGGCCGCCGCGAAGACCGCCGGCCAAGGCCGCGGCCGCGACCAAGGCCGCCGGCCAAGGCGGCCGCCAAGACCGCGGCCAAGCCCGCCGACGAAGACCGCGGCCAAGGCGGCGGCCGGCCGAGGCCGAGCGTCGAGGCTGACGCCGCGAGTCGAGGCTGCCGTCGAGGTCGAGACTGTCGACGGGGTCGAGGTCGAGGCCGACGCCGAGGGCACCGACGACCGAGACGAGAAGGAGGAGGGCGGCTTCGTCCTCTCCGACGACGACGAGGACGACGCCCCGGCCCAGCAGGTCGCCACCGCCGGCGCCACCGCCGACCCGGTCAAGGACTACCTCAAGCAGATCGGCAAGGTCGCCCTGCTCAACGCCGAGCAGGAGGTCGAGCTGGCCAAGCGGATCGAGGCCGGCCTGTTCGCCGAGGAGCGGCTGAACTCCGGCGCCAAGATCGACTCCAAGCACAAGCGCGAGCTGTGGTGGATCGCGGAGGACGGCAAGAAGGCCAAGAACCACCTGCTCGAGGCCAACCTGCGGCTCGTCGTCTCGCTGGCCAAGCGCTACACCGGCCGCGGCATGCTGTTCCTGGACCTGATCCAGGAGGGCAACCTCGGTCTGATCCGCGCGGTCGAGAAGTTCGACTACACCAAGGGCTACAAGTTCTCGACGTACGCCACCTGGTGGATCCGGCAGGCGATCACCCGCGCCATGGCCGACCAGGCCCGCACCATCCGCATCCCGGTGCACATGGTCGAGGTCATCAACAAGCTGGCCCGCGTGCAGCGCCAGATGCTGCAGGACCTGGGCCGCGAGCCCACTCCGGAGGAGCTCGCCAAGGAGCTCGACATGACCCCGGAGAAGGTCGTCGAGGTGCAGAAGTACGGCCGCGAGCCGATCTCCCTGCACACCCCGCTCGGCGAGGACGGCGACAGCGAGTTCGGCGACCTGATCGAGGACTCCGAGGCGGTCGTCCCGGCCGACGCGGTGTCGCTTCACGCTGCTCCAGGAGCAGCTGCACTCGGTGCTGGACACGCTCTCCGAGCGCGAGGCCGGCGTGGTCTCGATGCGGTTCGGCCTGACCGACGGCCAGCCCAAGACGCTGGACGAGATCGGCAAGGTCTACGGCGTCACCCGCGAGCGGATCCGGCAGATCGAGTCCAAGACGATGTCCAAGCTGCGGCACCCGAGCCGCTCCCAGGTCCTGCGCGACTACCTGGACTGAGGTCCGGACGGCCCTGCTACCGTAGTGCAGGTCAGGAGCCCTTTCGGGGCCTGACACGCTGAAGGTAGCAGGGCACAGCGCTTCTAGTCCAGATATCGGCTAGGCTGCGCGTCATGACGAAACGGCCAGAGTCTCCGGACCTGGCCGTTTTGCTGCCCTCCTGGGAGCTGGCCCTGCGGGCCGAGCGGAAGTCACCGGCCACGGTGAAGTCCTACGGCGACGGCGTCCGCCGCTTCCTCGAGTGGTGCGACCAGACCGGCACACCGGCCGTGTTCGAACCGGCCCAACGTCACCGGGTTCATCGCCGCCGCCCTCGAGGCGGGCGCCCAGCCGGCCACCGCCCGGACCCGCACCTGGCCGTCCGCCGGTTCTCCGCCTGGCTGGTCGAGGAAGGCGAGCTACCGGCCGACCCGCTGCTCGGGCTCAAGCCGCCCAAGCTCGACGTCAAGGTCGTCGACCCCCTCACCGACGCCGAGCTGAAGGCGATGCTCGCGGCCTGCTCCGGCCGGGAGCTGCGCGACCGCCGCGACGAGGCCGATCCTGCGGTTCATGCTCGAGACCGGCGCCCGGGCCGGGGAGGTCATCGCCCTCGACCTGGCCGACGTCGACCTCGCCCAGGGCGTCGCGATCGTCCGCCGCGGCAAGGGCGGCAAGGGCCGCTCGGTCCCGTTCGGCCCGCAGACCGGCCGCGCCATCGACCGGTACCTCCGCACCCGCCGCCAACATCGCCTCGCCGCCAGCCCCGACCTGTGGCTCGGCGACCGCGGCAAGGCCTTCGGGTACGACGCGCTGCACCAGACGCTGGGGGAGCGGGCCAAGGCCGCCGGCGTCGCGAACTTCCGGCCCCACCGGCTGCGGCACACCGCCGCCCACCGCTGGCTCGCCGCCGGCGGCTCCGAAGGCGGCCTGATGGCCGTCGCCGGCTGGACCCGACCCGACATGCTGCTCCGCTACACCAAGGCCCAAGCCTCCGCCGGCCGCCGACGAAGCCCGCAAGCTCAACCTGGGGGACGTCTAGAGAGGTTGTCGGTCGTGGGACACCGCCCATGGCGAGTCCGCTCTGCGCCGACTCATGGCTTCAAGTGACACGTCCACATCGCTGAGATATTCCGGCCGTAGTGTCTTAGACGTCAATTTTTCGACCCCGTATACATCGCTGCTCGGATCTGCGCTTGGCGCGCGCGCCTAGGATGCTCATGTCGCGCTTCGTCTGCGGTTTCCCGTCATGCGTCACGGTGCCGACAGGCGTGGCTATTCGATCGTGCGACGCCTGCTCGACCATGCATCCGCACGCTGCGACGGAGCGCGATTACACGCGACACCAAGACCGTCCCATCCGTCGGTAGCTGAAGTACGCTGTACCCGTACAGCCTGTCCAGTTTCCGGGCGAAACTAGTCTCTGAGTAGGCGCCAGACGACACCCTGAACTTGGAGGCGTCGTCTCCATGCCCGACAGTGCTGATTCCGTTCTCTCCCAGCTTGGTCGATTGGGTGCCGCACACGAGTCATGGGCCAACGACCAAAGACCGCAGCGCCCGCACCCTGGCAGCCCGCCAGGCGCTTGGACGCGAAGTTCCTCGCCGACGCTGAGCGGCGATCCCGTCCGCGCCGCGCATCTGCGGCAGGCCCACTACGCCCGGCTCGCTCTGATGTCCGCCCCAGCCTCGCCGGAAGGCAAAGGAGGCCACGGCTGCTGCTGAGGCGGCCGAAACCGAGTTGGCGAGCCTGGACCACGAGGCGATCCCAGCGAAGCCGGCCTGATGGGCGCCTCGAACGTCGTTCCACCGCCGTAGCGCGTCGTGCGTGCCCGTCGTCTCGGCCGATATCCACACGGCGCGGGTCGTGTATGCTGGCGTCATGGCCGAACGCCACGCTCGACGGTGATGCTGAGCCGACCTACTGGCGGCGGCCATGAGCTACTCGCCACTGCTCTAGGCACTGGTCGGCAGCCACGAGACCAGCCGTCAAACGCGTCTCTGAGGCGATCAAGGTGTCTGGTGAATCGCCGGAGCGCTCACGGTCGTCGCGTCGAGGCCACCAAGGACGACGCTCCAACTACCGGCTGAACCTCTCGCTAACGGCGCCATTCAACCCAACCGCTTCTGGCCAGCGGACCCGTGCCTATCCCAGACCACTCGCCCCGAAGACCGGGACACTACTCGCCCCGAAGACCGGGACCCGCTCGCCCCGAAGACCGGGACAGTCACGTCCCTCTCTTCGGGGCACCTAGGAACAACCAAGGAACCACAAGGAACACACGAGGATTCACTCCAAGACTTAGTCGGGGACGATCACCCTGCTCGGTGCCGGCATGAACGCCAACCGAGACCGCTACGGCGAATTCATCGAACTCGGCGACATCGAACCCGCGCGGCATCACCACTGCGACGGCTGGAACGGCGAAGACACCGAAGGCCGACCGATCCCATGCGCTCGCTGCAAAGCACCGACAGTCAAACGCGTCCGCGAACAACGCCGCCGCGACTACCTCGAGCCCAAAGGACGCACAGCATGACAACACTCGGATGGCAGACCACCGACGACCCCTACCTCGACCCCATCGAGGCAGAGCTCGCCGACATCGCCACGGCCTGCATACAGACCATGGACGCCGCAGAGTTCACTGACCGCGCCGACCTCATCATGATCGACCACACGGCAGCCCCACCCGTCCGCTACGACCGCGCCGGCCACCTCGTCAAAGCCACCTGGGACGGCCAAGACCTCTTCATCTACGACATGCGCACCCGCAAAGTCGTACGCGCCCCATGGCCCAGCAATGCCTAGCCGCCCAGGACGCACCGACAACAAGGCCTGGCGCACCGCACGCAACGACGCCATCACCGCCGCACAAGGCATGTGCCAGCTCTGCGGCTACCCGTTACGACCCGACGCGCCAGCCCGCACACCCTGGGCCACCGAGGTCGACCACATCACCCCGCTCTACCTCGGCGGAGAGCCCTACGCACCCACCAACCTGCGCGCCACTCATCGCAGGTGCAACGGCACACGACCCAACCCCGCGTTCGCACGCCCACGCGCCAACCACACCGACACACTCCCGAGACTGGCGAACCCATGACCGACACCAGACCCGGGGGCCGGGGGTCCGATCGCAGAATTACCAACCCCCATGACCCATCAGTCAACCCTCGATCTCTCCCCGGCGTTTTTCCACCCAAAGGCAATCCGCCGGCGACCGCGTCCAGGCGCACTACGGCGCCTCAGCGGGTGGCTTACAGCTGCGTTTTGTGCGGGGCGGGCGGGATCCGGTCGTCGTGGGGTCGTCCGCGGAAGTACTGCACCAACTGCGCTCCGATCGCTCTTGCTGCGGCTCGGGCGGCGTGGAAGCGGCGTGCTCGAGCCGCCCGCATCGCCGAAAAGGGGGGAGAGAATGTTCCAAACACGCTGCAACGCAACGCTTCCCACAACTGGTGAGCATCACCTAGACTGGACCCAACGACAGCACCACGGGTCTCCGTGGCAAGCAGATCCGGTCAGCCAGAGGCTCGCCAACCGCTTCCCACACCGCCGTGCTTCCGTCAGCAGCCTCCGGGCTCCTCGCGGCAGGGTCGAACCGAATCCCCTTTGCCTGCGCGTTCTGCGCGCCCACTTCCGTGAGGAATCCCCATGACTGACACAACCCAGTCGTCCCTTGAGGACGACATGCAGCGCGCGCTGGATGAGATCGATGAGATCCGCGCCCGCTACGGCACCGACGAGTCGACCTACCCGTCGGGCCAGAAGACCCGCTATGACAATCTCGCTCGGCGCGCCGCGAAGCTGATGGAGGACATCGATGCCCACGCTGAGCGTGCGGCCCGCTACGAGGCGATCCGCAAGGCAGCGCTGGACCCGTCGAACCGGGAGTCCGGTTTCGGCGGCGACCGCGGCGGCTTCACCGCTGACCCGACCGCCCGGCGCCGTTCGGACCCGTGGCGGGATCTGGGCGACACGATCGCCCGGTCCGACTCCTCGACCGGTCTGCGCACCCGCGCCCTGGACGCGATCGAGGTCGTCGCCGACGTCCCCACCGCCGGGCGTGCCTTCATCACGAAGGTTGTCGAGTCCTGCCGTGATGACTCGGCCGCCGAGTTCGTCCTGGCGACCGCGAACCCCCACTACCGCACCGCGTTCGAGAAGATCATCCGCAACCCCACCCACGGGCACCTGATGTGGGACCGCGACGAGATCACTCGCCTACCAGCGCACCGACGCCGTCCGGACCGCGATGTCCCTGACCGTCGGCAACGGCGGCTACATGGTGCCGTTCGTCCTGGACCCCACGATCGTCCTGACCAACGCCGGCGCGCTGAACCCGTGGCGTGAGCTGGCCACGATCAAGACCACCACGACGAACGCATGGCAGGGCGTCACCTCGGCCGGCGTCACGGCCGAGTGGACCGCTGAAGGCCGCGCAGGCGGCCGACGCGTCCCCGACCGTCGGACAGATCCAGATCAACGCTGAGAAGGCCGACGCGTACGTCTTCGGCTCCTACGAGGTGCTGGGCGACTCGAACTTCGAGGAGCAGCTCGGGACGCTCCTGGCCGATGCGAAGAACCGGCTCGAGGAAGCCGCGTTCGCCACCGGCGCCGGTCACGGCTCCAACCAGCCCAAGGGCGTCATCACCGCGGCCATCGCTGCCAGCAAGTTCACCACCGGCTCGACCGTGGCGACCCTGTCCAGCGCGGACGTGTTCTCGGTCATCGCGGCCGCTGCCCGACCGGTTCAAGGCCAACGCCTCGTTCGTCATGAACCCCACCATCGGCCTCGCGGTCCGGCAGCTCGGCACCTCGCTTGGCGCCGCGTTCTGGGCCAACCTCGGCGACGCCCAGCCCGAGCAGCTCATCGGCAAGCGATACCGGGAGTCCACGACGATGAACGGCACCGTCGCCACCGGCAACTACATCGCCCTGGTGGGAGACCTGTCGAACTACTACATCGTCGACCGCCTCGGGATGCAGATGCGTCTATGTCCGCCGTCGTCGGCACCAACCAGCGCCCGACCGGCCAGGGCGGCTGGTACGCGTACTGGCGCACCGGCGGAGACGTCGCGACCGCCAACGCCGTGAACCTCCTGAAGGTCAAGTAGCCCGGCGTCAACGCCACCCAGCCCGTTCGTCTTCTTGTTCATGGCGGGCTGGGAGCGAAGGCGGGATAGCGGGCCTCCCCCCTTTCTTGGGTCCGTGCGAAGCCCGACCTGCGCCGCCCCTGTTGTCCCGGCCCCGCGCCCCCTCGCGGGGCCGGGACAACTCCCCACGACAGGAGGAAGCGTGCCTGAACTTTGGCGGCCCGTGCCCGATGCACCTGGCTACGAGGCCAGTGACTTAGGCCGAGTCAGATCTCTACGCCGCGCAACACCACGCGTGCTCACCTCAACGGTCGGTCCCTGCGGCTTTCCCACCGTCAACGTCTCCGCGCTGGTCGGCGGCGGCACCTGTCGCCGGGTCGGCACAATGGTCGCCGCCGCCTGGCTCGGCCCCCTACCCGAGGGTGCTGAGGTCCGCCGGCTCGACGGCGACCCACTCAACGACCGGCTCGAGAACCTCGCCTACGGAACGGCCCAGGAGGTCGCGGCCGACCACGCCGCGAGAGCTCGCCGCGAGGAAGCCGCAGGCGCCCCCACCCACTGCCCAGACGGTCACCGGTACACCGACAGCTGGCTCGGGAACTGGGGCGCCCGCTACTGCCGCGACTGCCAGGTCAAGCGCCAGAAGCGTGAGTACAACCGCCGGTACTACGCCACCCATTACCGGGCCAGGAAGCCGCTGTACACCCAGTGCGTCGACTGCGGCATCGACGTGCAGCAGAACGCCGGCTCAGGTCAGCCGTTCAAACGCTGTCCGGACTGCCGGACCCGAGCCCAGGCCGAATACCAGCGCCGCTACCGGGCCAAGGCCACCAAGCCCCCGCGGATCTCCCACTGCATCGACTGCGGCGTCAGGATCACCAACCAAGGCCCCGGACCCCTCGCCACTCGCTGCACCCCCCATAAGGCCCTCGCACGGCGCGACGCCTGGCGACGACACGAGCAGAAGCGTCGCGCGGCGTGAGCCACTTGGCAGAGTCCGACTGGCGTTCCCCGGGACACCCCGACTGGCAGCCCAAGTGGGACCTACACCCAGAGCCGTGATGAGCCAACGAGCCTCGCGCAGAGCGTGCGGCCCGCTCAGCGCTGTGCCTCGACCCGTCGAAGCAGGTAGTCGTGGAACCCGGGGGCCGTGTACAGGTACTGCCCTTTGCGCGGACGGTAAAGGATGTTGGCCTCGACGAGGCGGCCCAGCAGGACGTTGACGTTGCCGCCGCTCTTTGGTGAGTGGCTGTTGAGTTCGGCCACGACGATCGGTGGGTAGTGGCACTTCGCGCTGTCGCTGAGCAGATCTTGCTCGGCTGGCGTTAGCGATTCGACGCGCGGGGCATAGAAGTCCAGGTCAAGGCGACGGTAGATCTCGGGCTCTGTCAGCTCGAGGAGCCGACTGTCGAAACGCTCCACCCCAGCGTTCACGGCCGCTTCCCACAGTTCCGCACCCCACAGCTGGAGGAAATATGGGTAGCCATCGACTGCTGCCAGGACCGCGTCCACCAAGTCGGAGTCGGCGGCGACGCCGCTCTCGTGCAGCGGCTCGACGAAAGCGGCACGGGCCTCGTCGGCGGCCAAGCTCGCCACTTCCTCGCCCTTGAACATGCGCTCCGAGTAGGTGCGTGCCGCAAGCAGGTTGACGGCGAGAGTCGGCAGGCCACACAAAACCATCGCGACGGGGAAGGCCACCTTCTGCAGCGCCGAGACCGCGGCAATTAACAAGGACAGGGGGTGCTCGCCCTGTCGATTGCGTTCGTCCCGAAGAATCTGTGCCTCGTCGATGAGAAGCACCAAACCATCCCGACCGGCAACCAACCCAGCGTTCGTCGTGTCGATCAACGCCTTGCCGATCTCGGCCGCCTCGCCACTGAAGTCCCCGGCGACGCTGAAGTCCACCCCGTTGTAACTGACCTTGACCAAGCGGCGGGCAGCCTCGACGCCTCGGGAGAGGGTCTCCCGGACCTTCGCCACCGCTGAGAGTTTGGTCTCCAGCTCATTGAGTTGCCGCACAAGCGTGTCAGCGAGCCCGCGGTCGGTGTTGTGCCGAGGCTCCAGCTCGAGGATGACCGTGGCCCAGTTCTCGTCGCCGGCGAGGTCATTCAGACGGTTGAGCAGCACGGTCTTGCCGACACCACGAAGGCCCGTCAATCTAACGTTTGCGGGTATTTCGGGCGCAGCGCGGAGAGTGGACAGGAATCGGCGCTGTTCGCCTTCGCGCCCGGCCAAGTACGGAGGGTTCAGGCCTACGCCGGGCCGATAGGGATTCTTAGCCATCCAGCCAGGCTAGCAAGACCTTAAAGAAGATGTCTTTAGGCTTGCTAGCCAAGGCAGAAGACCCACAGACGGGACGAGCGGCAGCGAGGCACGCGAGGCGTACGTACGTCACCCGGCGCCAGACAACTGCGACTTCGACCAGAAGCCGGGAGCTGCCCGGCCGGGGTCCGGGGCGCCGGCCTCTAAGGGGACCAAGACCGGGGCCACCCAGCCGGGCAGCGCGACCATCATCCGCCATCGCTGCTGGCGGATGCGAGAGGGCCGCGACCGGGGGTCAGCAACCGGGGTGAGACCGAGCACCGGCCGCGGCTTGTAACGCTTCGGAGCCGACCGTCACCCGGATGGGTGAACGTAGCGGTGCCCCCACTACACGCAGGGGGCCGGTGAGTGAGGGCACCGCACCTCAATGATGCTCCGAGCCCCCCGCCAGGCGCTAGCGTCCGAACAGACGGCACCCCGCTCAACTTTTGGAGGGCTGAGCGGGGCGCCGTTCGGTTCAGGCGAGGGTGCCGGTCTGTTTGAACTCATCGATGATGTGGGCTGCGATGTCACGGAGCTTGACGTTGCTGTGGGAGGAGAGTCGGCCCATCACTTGGAAGGCCGCATGCTCGTCCAGGCCGTATCGCAACATCAGGAGGCCTTGGGCGACGCCGATGGTGTGCCTGTTCTGAAGGGCCGTGCCGAGGCCGAGGATCTCGGTTTTGAGGGTGAGGGCGGCGCTGGCGTGGGCGGCGTAGATGTGGGCGGTGATGGTCGCGTCTTCGCCGAAGGCGTGCGGCGTCAGTGAGTACAGGTTCAACGCTCCGACCACGTTCTCGCCGGTGGCAAGTCGTGTGCTCAACACGCTCATGATCCCCAGCTCCGCCGCTAGTGGTGCCCAGCGTGGCCAGCGGTCCTCGGCGCTCATGTCCACGATCAGGTTCTGGTCCCCTTCCCAGACCGCGTCCAGGCATGGGCCTTCACCGAGCTCGTACTGAAGGTTGTCGGCCCGCTCGGCCATCGCGTCGGTGGCTGCGGGTGTGGTGATCTCGTCCTTGCCGTGACGGATGGAGACGCCCACGAAGTCGCAGCCGGGCACAGTGTCCAGGGCCAGTTCGGCGACCTTCTGCAAGGTCATGTCCATGACTGGCTCGAGGGCCAGCTGTTCGGCGATCTGGGCGAAGTTCAGGCTCTCGTCATGGTGCGACGACGACGACATCAGTTTTTTCCGGCTCTCTGTGCCTGAGTCACAAGAGGGCCGATGCTGGTGGCCGACGCGCAACGCGCTGGAACGACCAGGTTTCTGGGGCCGCTGTCCTCAGTATGGGGCCTGCCCGCAGACAAAGCGCCTTCAGGTCGCCGCCGATCAGTTGGCGCCCGGGTAGCGTGATTACTGGCGATGTTCGTGGTGTCTAGAACCCATGGCGCGGCGGGCAGTCCTAACTGAGCGGTGCCCCGCGTGTCCATGGATCACACGGGGCACCGTCGTCGCGTTGAGGGGTTGCACGGCCGGGTTGTCCCGGGCGCCGGCCCACAGGGTGTAACAGGGCCGGGGCCATTCGGCCGGGCGCAAACCATCATCCGCCATCAGTGACGGCGCATAGCGGCGCCCCGCTCAATCTTGTGCGTTGAGCGGGGCGCCGTCGTTCGGGCAGCGTCAGATGTGTCCTCGCTCGATCACGTCGGCCGCGGCGTTCAGCTGTGCGGCGATTGTCCGCGCCTCCCCGGAGGTCAGCTTGGTCCCAACGTGGGGGCACGTCCCACCCTCGGACATCGGGCCGTCGTCGCTGACCGAAAACTCGATCCAGCACTGGCCGTAGGCGACCTGAGAGCTGACCGTGAGTTCCCAGGAGAACCCGCCCGGACGCAGCACCTCGGCCGGGTCGAGGTGCCACGTCAGGGTTGGCAGGGAGAGCTGCTCCGGGAGGGAGCACCGGTGCTCCTGGAAGATGGCCCGGTTGACGGCGTAGTCCTCGGCCGACTTGTTCAGGCTGAACTCCGAGGCGTACTGCGCGGAGTGCTCACCGTCGCACCACGGTGGGCAGTGGGGCGGCGCGTCTGCGACCGTGACCTGGGGCGGGAACTGCTCGGTCGGGTGGGTCTTGGTGATGGTCATCTGTCTTGCCTCTCAATCCATGATATTTCGCCCCACAGCGCTCTGACCTGGCACGTTCGGCAGCAGTGACCGCACAGCGTTCAGGCGATCCGAGTGCGCGACTACCTGGACTGACGTCCCGGGGTCCGGGGGTCCCGGGGTCTCGAGGTCTCGAGGGTCGCGAGGGTCGCGAGCGCCTCGGGATGCGGCTGCGCTGAAGTAGCGAAAGTCTTCGGGTGCAGGGGTCGACCGAAGGGGTGGCACCGATGAGTGGCATAACTCCGCCGGAGCTGGGCCAGGCCCTCGAGCAACCTGACCTCCCCGACGAACCGGAGACCCAGGATGTGCCTCGGGACGACCCGGCCGAGGGTGAGTCCGGCCCTGCCCCGGGCAGCTCCGACGCTGCGGCAGTCGCCGAGCCGAAGCCGCAAGAGCCGCCAGACTGACCAGGAACCCAGCCCGCGCGACCGGCCCTGCCCACCGCGACCTGTCAGCACCTGGTGAGGGTCAAGGGTCACCAGGCGCTGACAATCCGCGCGCGACGTCGGGTGTCAGCACCTGGTGAGGGTCAAGGGTCACCAGGCGCTGACAATCCGCGGCGCGACGTTCAAGGGCCAGCAGCACGCCTCGCACCCTTGGTTTGGCCGCCCACTCCGGGTCGGGATCGGACATTTCGCCCACCAAAACCCGGAGTCGACGGCCAAACCCGGAGTCGACGGCCAAGAGGGTACGGCGCTTGCAGGGCGTACTGCTCGGAGGCGGCCCGCCGGCCCTCGGGGTGGGTTCCCGGCCCGGGTCAGGACATGTCCGCGCCCGGGCCGCGAGCCACAGCACCTGGTCGGTCAGCGGCCCGCACCCCCTGGAACCCTGCGGCCACATGGGCTGGATCGTCGTTTCGGGGTCACCTGGGCGATTCGGCTTCACCCGTTTGGCTGCACTGGTGGCCGACTGCGGTGCAGGCTTGTCTCCTCGGGGTCTCGCGCGGGATCCGGGACAGTGCGACGCCTCCACCAACTGCTCAGGGTGGGGGCGTCGCCGTCACTCGGATGGGCCAGTTCCCGTGCGCGATCACGCCGGATCGGGCACGCTGGGTAGCTCGGGGTTCTCGGAGGGATCAGGGACGGTTCGGCGCTCCCGCTCACATGAGGGTGGTGGGGGCGCCGACGTCCGTCCGGCCGCCGCTGGCGGGCCAGGCGATTCCTGGGACAGCATGGCCGCGTGACGGGTCTGCGCCCCGTGAGCTTCCGCTACTTCCCCGCCGAGTGGAGCACCAGCCCGCTCGGCCTGGTCTGCTGCCAGGATCCGGCCGGCCGGCGGGTCACCGAGGTGATCGACGGCGAGCACCTGCGCGCGCTCGAGCGGGCCGAGCGCGCCCATCCCGGCATGTTGTCCAAGGCCCGGCTCGACCCCAAGCGAGGGTCAGCGCTCGTCATCGAGGGCTGGCCGCAGGACTGGGCCCCCGAAGGCGATGAGACCCGCCGGCTGAGCCGGCTCTGGGACGCCGCAGTCGAGTACGGCTGGGAGCGCGCCCGCCGCAGTGCCAGCGACCCTTGAGCATCCCGCCGGGCCAACTGCTTGCCTCGAGCCCGCGTCAGACGAGGGCGTACGGCGTGGTCATCACTCGCACCTGGAAGGTCTCGACGGTGACGGCACCCGATACCTGCCAGCCGCTGGCGGTGTAGAGCCGGACGTTGTCGTCGCGAGTGGTCTCCAGCGCGGCGGGCAGCCGGTCGGCCCGGGCCCGCTCCAGTCCGGCCTCCATCGCGAGCCGCCCCCAGCGTCGGCCGGCGTGGTCCGGATGCGTCGCGAGGACCCCGAGGTACCAGAACGGCTCGCGCGGCAGCAGCGGGTGCACCAGCGCGTCGTACTGGTGCACGCGCTCGACGGTGCGGGCCGAGACGCCGGGCGCGATCTCCTCGGTCAGGTCGGCCGTCTCGGCGCCGGGTGGGTTCCACATCGAGACCGCCGCGCCGTCGTCGACGACCCAGATGCTGTCGAAGCCGAGCCGCTGGTCGAAGAGGTGCCCCACGAGCGCCGGTGCCTGCTCGTCGTACGCCGCGGGGTCGGCGAAGAAGTAGCCGAACGCCGGCTCCTGCCGGAAGGCCTCGACGACCGTCGTGACGACACGGTCGCGGTCAGCGGCCCTGGCCAGCCGTACCTCGGGCTCGGGCGCCGCCGGCACGCTACCCGACCTCAGGCGGCTCGTAACGCACGATCAGCTCCTCCTTGGAGGTCCACTCCTGGCGGCGGCCGCCCTTGCCTCGCGAGACGACGATGCGGAAGCGACTGGCCGCGCCCGGGCTCAGCAATGAGGCGGCGGGCAGCTGGAAGCTGATGGCCTGGTGGGCCGGGATGTCCTCGAACAGCTGCGTCTCCATCGGCACCGCCAGCCCGACCCGCCCGTCGTCGTAGCGCAGCAGCGCCTCGTCAACCCGGTGCGGCAGGTCGGAGTCGTTGCGGACCGTCACGTCCACGTGGTGCAGGCGCCACACGTCACCGTCCGGCTGGTAGTCCGGCTGGCAGACCACGTAGAAGCGCGGCTCGCGCCGGCGCTTGCCCTTCCGGAGCCGCTGGGGCACCAGTTTCACCGGAGTCCTCCTGAGTCGCGGTCGTCTGCTGCATGTATAGCGGGACGACGGTCATCGACAGACCACGGGGCCCGGCCGAGCGTGTCGGCACGCTCGAAAGGCCGCGCCCCCCGAAGCCGCAGGGGGCAGGGCTCGGGGGGCGCGGTGTGAACAGCCTGGCGTGTTTCGGCCGCTCGCGCTAGTGGGGGCGACCTCCGAAGATTCTCGCCCGCCGCCGCGGTCCTGAACGCGCCCCCGGGCCTCGGGTCACCGAGCGCCCGGTTCGGGCGATCCGCCGGTCCACGCCGGCCAGTCGCTCGCCGGCGCGGGCCGAGATGCCGAGCAGCTGCTCGGTACCGGAGCGCGGCAGGACCCGCGCGCGCAGGCGGCGGGACCGGTCGGTGCTCGCGCGAACCGCACGGACCACCAGCGAGATGTCCTCGTCCGGATCCGACCCGTCCGGGCGCAGGGCCGGTCGGGGTGCGTACCGGGCCTGCTCGATGTCCCGCACGAGGCGGGCCAGGGCGTCGGTGGCGGCGTCGCCGAGCGAGGTTCCGTCCCGGAGCCGCGCCTGGGTCTGGCGCGGGGTCGCGCCACCGGGGAGCTCGATCCCGAGGTCGCCGACGCGGTCCAGCAGCTCGGCCCAGGCGGCCTCGGCCCGGGCCGTGGCGTCACGGGCGCCGCGCCGTCGCCGCCAGCGGGCCACGAGCGCCGCGGCGGGCGTTGCCAGAGCGGCGAGCACCAACAGCCCGAGCAGCACCCAGACCTTGACGGGGATGTTGGTCGCGCGAGAGGCGGCCCCGCCCAGACCCGACTTGCCCTCGCCGATCGGCAGGTTGTCCTTGGCGATCTTGGCGTTGGCGCTGGCACTCGCGCTGCCCGTCACTGCAGCTGACGCGCTCGCGCCGTTGATGGCCGCGTTGGCCGCGGCCGGCTCGGAGTAGGTGGGGGCGGCTCCGGTGCGCACCGCGGGGGTCGGCTCGAACCGCACCCAGCCCGCACCCTCGAAGTACAGCTCGGGCCAGGCGTGCGCGTCGTTCAGGCTCACCGAGAACTTGCCGTTGGTCACCTTGATGCCGGGCAGGAAGCCCACGCCGATCCGGGCCGGGATGCCGAGCATCCGGGCCATCACGGCCATGGCGGAGGAGAACTGCACGCAGTACCCACGCTTGCTGGCCAGGAACACGCTCACCGCGTCAGCGCTGTTCGAGGTGTCGACGGTCGTGTCGTAGGTGAAGCCGCCGCTGGTGCGGAAGTAGGCCTGCAGCGCCGCGGCCTTGTCGTACTCGGTCGTGGCCTTGGCCGTGATCCGCTTGGCCAGCTCGGCGATCTTGGGGGAGAGGTAGTCGGGCACCCGCGTGTAGCGGTCGACCAGGTCCTGGGAGGGCGCCCCGGCGGCCTGCAGCTGGGTCACCGTCGGCTGGACGTCCAGGTAGTCGACGGAGTAGCCCAGGCCCTTCGTGGTCCCACCTCGGCTGACGATGTCCAGGTCGTCCTCGGAGTAGGCCCAGCGACCGTTCACGTCGACGTTGCGAGCCGGGTAGGGCACCGGCAGGTACTGCTGGGTGAGCGTGGTGACCTTCACCCGCATCGTGTACGCCGTCGCGCCGACCGTGGTCGCCAGTCCCGGTGGTGCGGGCAGGTCACCGGCCAGGTCGTGGTTGGCCGACCGACGACCGTCGCTGGTCTTCCAGGTGGCGCCGTCGAACTGGTCGTCCGTCACCAGGCGCAGGGTCGGAGGGCTTGCCTGGTTCGTGGTGTAGGTGAGGACCGGCGCCGTGCTGCGCGTTGTGAGGTTCTGCCGCAGCGTCAGGATCGGGTCGATCGACGTCGCGCCCGGGCCGTCACCGATGCCCGTGCCCGTGCCCTGGCCGCTGGGGTTGATCAACCCGTCGGCCAGGCTCGGCAGCAGCATGGGCACCACGATGGCGGCGGCGACGGTCAGGGCGCCGAGGCGCCGGGCACTGGCCCCCATCACCTCGAGGTCGTCCTCGCCGAAGCGCCGCCGGCCGTTGTCCGGGCCCTTGCGCAGCACCCGTCCCCACCCGTTGACCCGGAGCCGGCCGTCGTGGCCGAGCAGGATCAGCCAGCCGCCGGCCACCATGGCGAACGACACCCAGCTGGCGCCGCCGGGCAGGACGGCCGCCGGCACGCAGTAGAGGACGAGCAGCGGGAGCCCGGCGGCCACTGAGGTGCCCCAGGTCACCGCGAACGCGTCGACGGCGACGGCGACGGCGAGGACCCCCAGGGTCAGCAGGAAGGTGATGCCGCGCACCGGCGGGGCGGGCGTCGCGAACTGCCGCGTCGCCGCCAGGCCGTCGTTGGCCAGCCCCGCGAGGGTGCGCAGGGCCTCGGGGCCGGGCAGGAAGCCGAGGACGGCCTGGTCACGCGCGTAGAGCATGGTGACCGCGATCGCCCCGAGTGCCGCCTGGCCGGCGACCACGAGGGCCGGCGTCCGGGTCACGGCCCGCAGGGCGATGCCAGTGACCGTCACCAGGGCGACGACGAGGAGCGCGGACCAGGCCCAGGTGTTGCTGGTCAGGACGGGCAGGAGCGTCCCCGCGGCGAGCAGCGTGGCCAGGGCGGCGAGGTACGGCGTCGAGGGGTCGCGCTTCACCGGGAGATCACCGCCAGCACGTGGTCATCGGTCCGCAGCCGCTCCCAGGCCTGGACCACCGTGTCGCCGCGGCGCGCGCCCGCGACCGCCCAGCCGGCATGCCGCAGGATGACCGAGGCCCGCTCGTGGGCCGGGTCGACCGAGTCCGCGGTCGCGTTGCGCGCGAAGCTCATGGTGTCCACCACGAGAGCGACGCACGAGGTGCCCTGGCGGCGCAGCCGGGCCAGGTCCTCGACCGCGGCGTCGTCAAGGGAGCCGACGACGGCGACCAGCAGCCCGCCGCGCTGGCTGGCCCGGGCCAGCTGGATGCCCTCGGCCAAGGACGAGAGGTTGCCGGTCTCGAGGACGGCCAGCTGATCCAGCAGCGGGCCGTCGCCCTCCCCGGTCGGGTCACTCCAGGCATGCGGCTGCGCGCCGTCGATCAGCCGGACGACGTAGCCGAGCCCGACCAGGTGGTGGGCCACCGACGCCGCCGCCGACACGGCCCACTCCAGCGAGGACGCCAGCCCCTCACCCTGGTGTGCGACCTTGCGACGGTCGATCAGGATGCTGGCCCGGCTCTGCCACGGCTGCTCCTCACGGCGCACCATGAGCTCGCCGCGCCGGGCCGTCGAGCGCCAGTGGACCCGCCGCAGGTCGTCGCCGTGCCGGTACTCGCGCGTCGCGACGTCGTCCTCGCCGGAGGCGGCCACCGCGCGCGGGCGGCTGTCGCCGCGTCCACCCCAGTCGCCGCGCCAGGGCAGGCCGGGCAGCGCGTGCACCGCCGGCGTCACGATCAGCTGGTCGCGGGCCGTGAACGAGCGGGCCTGCTCGACCAGCCCGAACGGGTCGCTGAGCCGCACGGCGAGCGGTCCGACGGTGAAGCGCCCGCGGACCTCCGAACGCACCGAGTAGGCCACGCCGCGGCGCTCGCCGGGTGCGAGCCCGGGCAGCACGAAGCGGGGCCGGGTGCCCAGGACGAACGGCACCCGCTCCTCGACGAGCATCACCGAGCACCGGGCCTGGGAGACGTTGGCCAGCTCGAGGTGGACGCGCGCCGCCTGACCGGCCTCGACCCGGTGCGGGATCAACGTACGGGTGCAGGAGACGCGGAAATGCCTGCGCGACAACACGATCGCGCAAGCAACCGGCAGGAGCACCAGCAACACGCCCACGCGGAGGAGGTCGGACTGGCCGAGGAGCAGAGCGCAGGCCATGGCGCTCAGACCGGCGGCCAGGACGGCCCGCCCGCGCATCGTCAGGCCGCGCAGCGGGCCGCCGCGCAGGCGCTGTCGAAGCCCACGCTTGGACGCCGGCCGCTGGCTCACGTCGCCGCCGTCTAGCCGGTGAACGCGCCGGGCACGCGCACCCGGGCCAAGAGGTCGGAGACGACGTCGGCCGTCGAGCGCCGGGCCAGCTGCGTGTCGGCGGTCGGGAGCAGCCGGTGAGCCAGGACCGAGACGGCCAGGGCCTGGACGTCGTCCGGGAGGACATGGTCCCGGCCGGCCAGCGCGGCCTGGGCCCGGGCGGCCCGCATCAGGTGCAAGGTCGCGCGCGGCGAGGCGCCGAGCCGGAGCTCGGGGCTGCGGCGCGTGGCCGTGGCCAGGTCGACGGCGTACTGCTTGACCGAGTCACTGAGGTAGACGCCACGGACCGAGGCCATCAGCCGGCGTACGTCGTCGGCCGTCGCCACCGGGCGCAGGTCGTCCAGCGGGGACGCCGCCGAGTGGCTGCCGAGCATGTCCAGCTCCGCGGCCGGCGACGGATAGCCCATCGACACGCGGGCCATGAACCGGTCGCGCTGCGCCTCGGGGAGGGGGTAGGTGCCCTCCATCTCGATCGGGTTCTGCGTGGCGATCACGATGAACGGCGCCTCGAGCAGGTACGTCGTGCCGTCGACGGTGACCTGTCGCTCCTCCATGCACTCCAGCAGGGCCGACTGGGTCTTGGGGGAGGCGCGGTTGATCTCGTCCCCGACGACCACGTTGGCGAAGATCGCGCCCGGCTTGAACTCGAAGTCGCGGGTCTCCTGGTGGAAGACCGAGACGCCGGTGATGTCGCTCGGCAGCAGGTCGGGAGTGAACTGGATCCGGCGGACCGAGCAGTCGATGGCCCGGGCCAGGGCCTTGGCCAACATGGTCTTGCCGACCCCCGGCACGTCCTCGATCAGGAGATGCCCGTCGGCCAGCAGGACGGTCACCGCGGTACGGACGACGTCGGCCTTGCCTTCGATCACCGACTCGATGGCGGAGCTGATCCGCCCCGCGGTCTGCTCGAGGTCCTCCAGGGCGAGGGAGTTCGGCTGCCCGTCGTACCCGGCATCGGAGTGCTCGGCGCTCGGAGCGCTCACACGGTCCTCCTTGGTGCTGACAGTCGTGACCTTGATTTGACCATTGTGCGGGTAGCCGCGCATAGCCGCGGGCCCGAACGCGTCCCGTCCACCACTTCGCTCCACGCGTCGCCCGCGTTCGCGGCTCCGCGTACCCGCCCGGCCAGGGGTAGGGCGATGCCTGCGGACCCGGTGGCGGGGTGGCCGGGTTGGGCGCCCGGCGCTCGGCGTAGACGCCCCACTCCACCCCACCGGTCCTGACCAGGGCAGATGCCCCGCCTGTCGGGGTTTTCTGGTCGAATGATCCTTGACGGTGGGGTGAAGTGGAGTAAGGTGGTGGAACTGGGAGCGGAGGGGTTCCCGGCTGATGGGAAAGACATCCGGAGTGGGGAGGTGGCGCCGTGTTCCTCGGCACCCATTCCCCCCGGTTGGACGAGAAGGGGCGGCTGTTCCTGCCCGCGCGGTTCCGGGACAAGCTCGCCGACGGGCTGGTCGTCACCCGCGGGCAGGAGCACTCGCTCTTCGTCTTCCCGATGGACGAGTTCACCCGACTGTCCGAGCAGCTGCGCACGGCACCGATGACCAACAAGGCGGCCCGGGACTACCTGCGGGTGTTCCTGTCCGGCGCCAGCGACGAGGTTCCCGACCGGCAGGGGCGGATCACCATCCCGCCCGTCCTGCGCGAGTACGCGCGGCTGACGCGCGACTGCACCGTGATCGGCGCAGGGGCGCGGATCGAGATCTGGGACTCCGCCACCTGGGCCGCCTACCTGGCCTCGACCGAGGAAGCGTTCGCCGACCAGGCGGAAGAGGTGGTGCCCGGGTTCATGTGACCGGCGATCCGTCCCCTGCGACGAGGTCTCCACCCGCTCCAGCCCGTCCTGGCGCACCTTCCCCGGTGCCAGGCCGCGCGCCCCTCATCACCGGAGCGGTTGGGGACCTGGGCGCAGGACCGGAAGCCCGCCACAACCAGCACCAGCCAGCACCAGCCGGCACCAGCCGGCAACAGAGAACGGCACGACCGCACGACTTCTCCGACCGCTCCAACCGACAGGTGGATCCGCAGGTGGGCAACGACCAGCACGGCCGAGGCAGCGCGGACGCGCCGGTGCGCGGCGAGGACCGGCACGTTCCGGTCCTGCGTGACCGCGTCACGGCGCTGCTCGCGCCGGCGCTGCTCGAGCCCGGGTCGGTCGTCGTCGACGCGACGCTCGGCATGGGCGGGCACGCCGAGGCGCTGCTGGACGCCTGCCCCGCCGCACTGCTGGTCGGCCTGGACCGCGACCCGGGTGCCCTGCGGCTGGCCGGTCGCCGGCTGGAGCGGTTCGGAGACCGGCTGCGGCCGGTGCACGCGGTCTACGACGAGATCCCGGACGTCCTGCGGCAGCTGGGCATCAAGCGGGTCCAGGGAGTGCTCTTCGACCTGGGGGTCTCGTCCTGGCAGCTGGACGAGGCCGACCGCGGCTTCGCCTACCGGCTGGACGCGCCGCTGGACATGCGGATGGACCCCACGGGCGGCCCGACCGCCGCGGACATCCTGAACCAGTACTCGGTCGAGGACCTGACCCGGGTGCTCCGCGAGTTCGGCGAGGAGCGCTTCGCTCGCCGGATCGCCAATGCCGTTGTGCGAGAACGAGTGCGGGAGCCCTTCACGACGTCGGCCCGGCTGGTCGAGCTGCTCCGCGGCACGATCCCGGCCGCCTCGGCCCGGACCGGCGGACACCCGGCCAAGCGAACCTTCCAGGCGCTGCGGATCGAGGTCAACGGCGAGCTCGCCGCCTGGAGCCGGGCCTTGCCGGCGGCGGTCGACGCCCTCGCCGTCGGCGGCCGGATCGTCGTCCTGGCCTACCACTCGCTCGAGGACCGCCTGGCCAAGCAGCTGTTCGCCAGGGGGGCCACCAGCAGCACGCCTGCGGGACTGCCCGTCGAGCTGCCGGACCACGCGGCGTACCTGCGGTTGCTGACGCGCGGCGCGGAGGTGCCCCCGCAGGAGGAGGTCGAGACCAACTCTCGGGCGGCCTCGGCCCGGCTGCGTGCGGCCGAGCGCGTGCGCGAGGGGCGGGCCGCGTGAGCCAGACGCTCGCCTCGGCGGCCGCCCGGGCCGCGCGCGCCCCCGCCCCCAGTGGCGGGCCGCGACCCGCGTCCACCCCCGGCACCCGGCCCAGCCCGCGCCGGCCGCTGCGGGTCGTGCAGGCACCGCCGACGGCCGGGTCGCCGCTGGGGTTCGCGCTGATCTGCGCCAGCCTGCTCGGGGCCGGCCTGATCGCCCTGCTGCTGCTCAACACGGCCGTTGCCCAGGACTCGTTCGGCCTGCAGCGCCTCCAGGCCAACACCAAGGCACTGGCCGACCAGAAGCAGGCATTGATCCAGAGCAACGACCTCTCCGCCGCGCCCGCCCAGCTCTCGGCCAAGGCCTGGGCCCTGGGCCTGGTGCCGGCGTCGGGGACGGCGTTCGTCCAGCTGCCTTCGGGCAAGGTCATGGGCGTGGCGAACCCGGCTCCCCGGGTCAAGCCGCCTACCGTGATCACCAGCACCAACGGCAACAACAGCACCAAGCGCACGTCCATCGGCACGGCCACCACCAGCACGGCCGCGACCCAGCGGGCCGTGTCGCCGGGGGCGTCGCCGGGCACCGCACCCGCGGCCCCCGTCGACGCCAACGCGCGGACCGGTACGGCGCCCGGGCTGGCTCCGGCGGCGCCGAAGGGCGGCACGGCGGGTACGACGACGAAGACCGGCCAGCAGACCACGACGGGCAACCAGCAGGGCGCCCCCGCGACCACGACGAGGTGACCAGGTGACGCCGCCCCGCGACGCGCAGCGCCCGGGACGTCGAGCTCCCCACCCACAGCCGCGGGCCACGCCTGGGGCGGGGGCTCGGGCCGCGACCAGGATCCCGCCGCGCCAGCGCCCCGCTCAGCCGGGTCGACCACGTCCGGCCGGCCAGCCGGCCCGGTCGAGCCCACGGCCCACGCCCAGCAAGGCCACCCCGGCGGCCAGGACCACGAAGGTCCGCAAGGTCAAGGCCACGCAGCCGTCGCGCCGGCCACCGCGCCGGCCGCCCGCGAGCCGCCGGACGGCGCGGGTCGGCCACACGCCGCGACGGGTCCGGTTCATGCTGGGCATCGCGTTCTTCGTGCTGACCCTGTTCGCCGCGCAGCTGCTGCGGATCCAGGGCCTGGACGCCTCGGCCCTGGCCAGCAGCGCGCTGGGCAGCCGCACGACGACGCAGGTCCTCCCGGCCTCCCGGGGCCAGATCCAGGACGCCGACGGCAAGCCGCTCGCCCTCTCGGTCGACCGGCGCAACGTGACCGCCGACCAGACCCTGGTCCGGGACTACGGCGTGCCGAGGGGGGCGACCGCCCGGCAGCTCGCGGCGCTGAACCCTGCGACGACCCGGGTCGCCGGCGCCGCCGCCGTACTGGCCCCGATCCTCGGGCTGTCGGTGCCGGCCGTCACCGAGAAGCTCACCGGCACGCGCCGGTTCATCTACGTCACCAAGGGCATCACGCCCGAGGTCTGGGACCATGTCGCTTCGCTGCACATCCCCGGCATCTTCAGCGAGCAGACCTCCCAGCGGGTCTACCCCCAGGGCGCACTGGCGGCCTCGCTCGTGGGCTTCGTCGGTACCGACGGCAAGCCGCTCGGCGGCCTGGAGCTCGAGCTCAACCGCTCCCTCGTCGGCACGCCGGGCGCCATCCGCTACGAGAAGCAGCCGGACGGGTCGGTCATCGCCACGGCGCCGGTGGACCAGACCAGCGCCGTACCGGGGCAGAACGTCCGGCTCACCATCGACCAGGACCTGCAGTGGAAGGCCGAGACGCTGCTCGCCGACCAGGTCCGCAAGACCCATGCCCTCTCCGGCACGGCGGTCGTGATGGACGTCAAGACCGGCAACCTGCTCGCCCTGGCCGCCGCGCCGACCTTCGATCCGGCGCAGTACGGCAAGGCGTCGCCGACCAGCCTGGTCAACCAGGCGCTTGCGGGCATCTACGAGCCGGGCTCGACCAGCAAGGTCATGACCGCCGCCGCCGCGATGTCCGAGGGCGTGGCGACCCCGACGACCGCCGTCACGGTGCCCGGGACGCTCAAGCGGGCCGACCGCACCTTCCACGACGCCGAGTCCCACGGCACCGAGCGACTCACCCTGTCGGGCGTGCTCGCGAAGTCCAGCAACATCGGCGCGATCGAGGTCGGCGAGCGGATGTCGCCGCAGGTCATGTGGAGCTACCTCAACAAGTTCGGCGTAGGGCAGCCCACCGGCTTGCGGTTCCCGGGCGAGAGCGCCGGCATCCTGGCCAACTACAAGGACTGGAACGGCTCCCAGCGGTACACCGTGCTGTTCGGCCAGGGCCTGTCGGTCAACGCGGTCCAGGCGGCCGGGATCTTCCAGACCATCGCCAACGACGGTCTGCGGATGCCGCCGCGACTGGTCGACACGTACACCAAGGCCTCCGGCGTCCAGACCACGGCGCCGCCGAGCACCGGTGTGCGCGTGATCTCGCCGGCCGTGGCGAAGCAGCTCCGGATCATGCTCGAGGGCGTCGTGAGCAAGGACGGCACTGCGCCGGCGGCGAAGATCCCGGGCTACCGCGTGGCCGGCAAGACCGGCACGGCGCAGCGCTTCGACCCGACCTGTGGCTGCTACCGCGGCTTCACGGCCTCGTTCATCGGGATGGCACCCGCCGACAACCCCCGGCTGGTGGTCGCCGTGACCCTCCAGCGCCCGGTCAAGGGCTACTACGGCGGCACCGTGGCGGCGCCGATCTTCCAGCAGATCATGAGCTACGCCCTGGCCCGGCTGGACATCCCGCCGACCGGGACGAAGTCGCCCAAGGTCAAGATCTACCCGAAGTGAAAGGTAGCCTCCCAGCGTGCCGACCACCGGCGGCCTGCGCCCCACCGTGACCCCCGCCCTGCCCCTCCCGGTGGTGGCGCGGATCGCGGGCGCCGACCCGACCGGCCAGCCGGACCGCCCCGTCACGGGCGTCAGCCTGGACTCCCGGACGGTCCGCCCGGGGGACCTCTACGCGGCCCTGCCGGGGAGCCACGCACATGGCGCGACCTACAGCGCCGAGGCCGTCGCGCGGGGTGCGGTGGCGGTGCTGACCGATCCGGATGGCCGGGACGAGGCTCGCCGCGGCTCCCAGCCGGTGCTGGTCGTGCCGGACCCGCGGGCCGTGCTGGGTGCCGTCGCCGCCGCCGTCTATGGCGACCCGGCGCGGAGCCTGGCGATGCTGGGCGTCACCGGGACCAACGGCAAGACGACCACGACGTACCTGCTGGAGGCGGCGCTACGGGCCGACGGAGTCCGGTCGGGCCTGATCGGCACGGTCGAGACCCGGATCGCGGACGAGCGGGTGGACAGCGTGCGGACCACTCCCGAAGCGCCGGACGTTCAGGCGCTGCTGGCCGTGATGCGCGAGCGCGGGTGCACGGCCTGCGCCATGGAGGTGTCCAGCCACGCGCTGAGCCTGCACCGCGTGGACGGGGTGATGTTCGACGTCGCCGGCTTCACGAACCTGTCGCAGGACCACCTGGACTTCCACGCCACCGAGGAGGACTACTTCGCGGCCAAGGCGTCCCTGTTCACGCCCGAGCGGTGTCGCCAGGCCGTGGTCTGCGTCGACGACGCGTGGGGCCGCCGGCTCGCGGCCCAGACGGTGGTGCCCGTCACCACGCTGCGGACCACGGGCGCGGAAGTCGTTGACCGGCAACGGGATTCGGCGGAGCGAGTGGACGACTGGGTCGTGGACGACCGCATGGTCGTCGACGACGGCGGCGCCACGGACTTCGTGCTGCGCTCGGCCGAGGGCCGGACGCTGCAGCTGCGCAGCCCCCTGCCCGGTGACTTCAACGTGGCCAACACGGCCCTGGCGGCGTTGATGCTGCTCGCGGCGGGTCGCTCGCCTGAGGGCCTGCGCTCGGGACTGGCCGGCGCCCAGGTGCCCGGCCGCATGGAGCGGGTCCCCGGGCCCCCCGGGGGACCGCTCGCGCTGGTCGACTACGCCCACACTCCCGAGGCCGTTGCCGCGGCCCTGCGGGCCCTGCGGGCCGGCACGGCCGGCCGCCTCGTCGTCGTCCTCGGCGCTGGGGGCGAGCGGGACGTGGACAAGCGGCCCAAGATGGGCGCGGCCGCGGCCCGGGCGGCCGACGTGGTCATCGTCACGGACGACAACCCGCGGTCCGAGGACCCGGCCGCGATCCGCTCCGAGGTCCTGGCCGGTGCGCGGTCGGTCGGCGGACCGGCGCTGGTCCTCGAGGTCGGTGACCGCCGTACGGCGATCGCGCGGGCGCTGGGCTACGTGAGCGGCCCGGGCGACACGGTCCTGGTCGCGGGCAAGGGCCACGAGCGGGGCCAGGAGGTCGGCGGGCAGGTGCATCCGTTCGACGACCGCGAGGTGCTGACGGCGGCCCTGGTCGCGGCGGTCGAGGCCCGATGATCCCGCTGCGACTGGACGAGATCGCCCGGGCCACAGGCGGTTCGGTGCACGCGACCGCACCGGGCGACGAGACCGCCGCCGCTGCGGTCGTCGTCGACGGGCCGGTGGTGACCGACTCGCGGGAGGCCGGCGCGGGTGGCCTCTACGTCGCCCGTATCGGCGAGCACGCCGACGGCCACGCGTTCGTCGCGGACGCTGCTGCCAACGGCGCGGTCGCCGCGCTGACGTCCCGGGTCGTCGAGGAGCTGCCGTGCGTCGTCGTCGACGACGTCGAGGTCGCCTTCGGGCGGCTGGCCCGGGCCGTCATCGCGGCCGCGCCCGAGCTGACCGTGGTCGCAGTGACCGGGTCGTCCGGCAAGACGAGCACCAAGGACCTGCTCGCGCACGTGCTGGAGCTCGTCGGGCCGACGGTCGCGGCCGAGGGGTCCTACAACTCCGAGGTCGGCGTACCGCTGACCGTGGTGCGCGTCGACGCGGCCACGCGGCTGCTCGTCGTCGAGATGGGCGCCAGGGGCCTGGGCCATCTCACCTACCTGACCCGGATCGCCCCGCCGGACATCGCCGTGGTCCTCAACGTCGGGAGCGCGCACCTCGGCGAGTTCGGCTCGCGAGAGGTCGTCGCCGCGGCCAAGAGCGAGCTGGTGCAGGCCCTCTCACCGTCAGGCGTCGCGGTCCTGAATGCCGACGACCCGGCCGTCGTCGCCATGGCGGCCCTCGCGCCCGGTCGCGTGGTCATCGTGGGCCGGAGTCCTTCGGCCGACGTTCGCGCGGAGGACGTGCGGCTCGACGACCAGGCCCGGGCCCGCTTCGATCTGGTGAGCGACCTTCCCGGTGCCACCGGCCGGGCGGCGGTCCAGCTCCGGCTGCACGGTGAACATCACGTCGCCAACGCGCTGGCCGTCGCGGCCGTCGCTCTGCTGCAAGGCCTTTCGGTCGACGCCACGGCGGCGTCCCTCGCCTCCGCCACCCCGACCAGCCGGTGGCGCATGGAGGTCGTCGAGCGCGCCGACGGCATCACGCTCGTCAACGACGCCTACAACGCGAACCCCGAGTCGATGGCCGCGGCGCTCCGCGCGCTGGTGGCGATGGCCGCGGGCCGACGGTCGTGGGCGGTGCTCGGCGAGATGCGCGAGCTGGGTCCGGCCGCGGCGGACGAGCACGCGGTCCTCGGGCGCCTCGCATCCGAGCTCGGGGTCGCGCGGCTCGTCGTCGTCGGCGAGGGCGCCCGCGCGGCGTACGACGCGGCCCGGCCCGAACCCGGGTGGCAGGAGCCACCGGTGCTGGTCGACGACGTCGACGCGGCGTACGCGCTGTTGCAGGCCGAGCTGGCTCCGGGGGACGTGGTGCTGCTGAAGTCCAGCCGCGACTCCGGGTTGAGGTTCCTCGGTGACCGGCTCGCCGGAGCGTCGCGGGCGGAGGTGGGCCCGCGATGAGGCTGGTCCTGCTGGCGGCGGCCGTCGCCCTGGTCGTGTCGCTCTTCGGTACGCCGCTGTTCATCCGCTACCTCGTCAAGCGGAGCTACGGGCAGTTCATCCGGGATGACGGCCCGACCTCGCACCACACCAAGCGCGGCACGCCGACCATGGGCGGCGCGGTCATCATCGGCGCGACCGTGTTCGCGTACGTCATCGCGCACCTCGTCACGCTGCGCGGCGTGACGGTCAGCGGCGTGCTCGTGCTGTTCCTGATGACCGGCCTGGGGCTGGTGGGCTTCCTCGACGACTATCTCAAGATCTCGCGGCAGCGCAGTCTCGGGCTCAGCGCAGGGGCCAAGCTCGCCGGGCAGTCGGCGGTCGCCATCGCCTTCGCGATCCTGGCGCTGCAGTTCCCCAACGAGAGCTTCCGCCGCCCGGCGTCTACGCAGGTGTCCTTCATCCGCGACACCAACGTCGACCTCGCCTTCGCCGGGCCGGCGATCGGGCTGCTGCTCTTCGTCGTCTGGGCCCAGCTGATGATCTCCGGTTGGAGCAACGGCGTGAACCTCACCGACGGGCTCGACGGCCTGGCGACGGGCACGTCCGTGATGGTCTTCGCGGCGTACGTCCTGATCGGCACCTGGCAGTCCAACCAGAACTGCCAGGTGGACGCGTCGCTGAAGTGCTACGAGGTGCGCGACCCCCGCGACCTCGCCGTGGTGGCGGCCGCCGTGATGGGCGCGTGCTTCGGCTTCTTGTGGTGGAACGCCTCGCCGGCCAAGATCTTCATGGGGGACACCGGCTCACTCGCGCTCGGCGGCGCCCTCGCCGGGCTCTCGATCACGACGCACACGGAGATCCTGCTGGTCATCCTCGGCGGGCTCTTCGCGCTGATCACCGCTTCGGTGATCATCCAGGTCGGGTCGTTCAAGCTCACCGGCCGCCGGGTCTTCCGGATGGCGCCGTTGCAGCATCACTTCGAGCTCGTCGGATGGCATGAGATCACCATCGTGATCAGGTTCTGGATCATCGCGGGGTTGTTCGTGGCCTTCGGCCTGGGCATCTTCTACGCCGAGTGGGTCGTCGGATCGTGAGCGCGCCCAGCGCGGCCGACGGCACCGGGCTGCCCGCCCGGCTGGCGTCCTTGACCCACCGGGACGCCGACTGGGCCGGCCTGGTCGTGCTCGTCGCAGGCATCGGGATCAGCGGGTTCGCCGCTGCCGATGCCCTCCTGGAGCGGGGCGCGCGGGTGCTGGTCGTCGACGGGCGCGATGGCGCCCGCGAGCGGGAGAGGGCTCAGATCCTGGGGGTGCTGGGCGCCACCGTGGCGCTGGGCCAGGAGCCGGATCCCGCTCTGCTGCAGGGCATCCAGCTGGTGGTGACGTCCCCGGGCTGGCGACCGGACCAGCCCCTGCTCGCGGCCGCCGCGGCGGGCGGGATCCCGGTGTGGGGGGAGGTCGAGCTGGCCTGGCGGATGCGGGCGGAGGCGGGCGCGGCGCCGTGGCTGACCGTCACCGGCACCAACGGCAAGACGACGACGGTGCAGATGCTGGAGAGCATCCTGCGCGCCGACGGGCGGCGGGCCGTGGCGGCCGGCAACGTCGGGCTGCCCCTGCTCGAGGCCGTGCTGCACCCCGAGCCCTACGACGTCGTGGCCGTCGAGCTCTCGAGCTTCCAGCTGCACTGGTCGCACTCGATCGGCCCGCAGGCGAGCGCCTGCCTCAACGTCGCGCCGGACCACGTCGACTGGCACGGCTCGCTCGAGGCGTACCGGCGGGACAAGGGTCTCGTCTACGAGCGCACCGAGATCGCCTGCGTCTACAACGTCGCCGACCCGGCCACCGAGCAGCTGGTCCGGGACGCGGACGTGGTCGAGGGGTGCCGGGCCATCGGATTCACCCTGGGGACGCCGGCGGTGGGCATGGTGGGCGTCGTCGACGACGTGCTCTGCGACCGGGCGTTCATCGAGGAGCGCCGTACGTCGGCGGCCGAGCTGGCGACGCTCGAGGACCTCGCCGGGCTCGGTGACGCGGCCGTCGCCCCTCCGGCCCACACCGTGGCCAACGCCCTGGCGGCGGCGGCACTCGCTCGGGCGCACGGCGTGCCTACGCGCGCGGTCCGGGACGGTCTGCGCGCCTTCGCCCCGGGCGCGCATCGGATCGCCCGGGTCGACGAGGTGGGTGGCGTGCTCTACGTCGACGACTCGAAGGCGACCAACCCGCATGCCGCCGCCGCGTCCCTCGCGGCGTTCGACTCGGTCGTCTGGGTCGCAGGGGGCCTGCTGAAGGGCGCCGTCGTCGACGACGTGGTGCGGGCGCATGCGAGCCGGCTGCGGGCCGTGGTCCTGCTCGGGCGCGACCGGGCCGAGATCGGCGAGGCGCTGGCGCGACACGCGCCCGAGGTCCCCGTGGTCGACGTGGCGAGCACGGAGACTGACGTGATGGACCGCGTCGTGCAGGCAGCGGCCGGGCTCGCGCAGCCCGGCGACGTCGTGCTGCTCGCACCCGCCGCCGCCTCGATGGACCTGTTCCGGGACTACGCCGCGCGGGGCGACGCCTTCGCCGACGCCGTCCGGCGGCTGGCCGGTCCCTCGGGACAGGGCTCCGGGTGACCCAGACGACGGCCCGGCCGGCGAGCCGCCCGGCCTCCACCGCAGGACGCCCCACCTCGTCCGCGACCCCGGCGGCCGCGCAGGGCCGGCTCAAGCGGCAGGTCCCCGGGCTGGCCCGGCTGGAGTCCCCGCTGACGACGTACTACGCGCTGCTCGGCACCACGGTGCTGCTGCTCGTGATCGGGCTGGTGATGGTCCTCTCGGCGTCGTCGGTGACGTCGTACAAGCAGACCGGCTCCTCGTTCACCGTGTTCAAGAGCCAGCTCGTGTTCGCGCTGGGCGGCCTGGTCTTCATGTTCGTCGCGTCCAGGATCCCGATCCGGGTGTGGCAGCGCTTCGCCTGGCCGGCGGTGCTGCTCGCCATCGCGCTGCAGGGCCTGGTGTTCAGCCCGTTGGGCGTCACGGTCAACGGCAACCGCAACTGGATCGCGTTCGCCGGGCAGCGGCTGCAGCCCTCCGAGGCGGCCAAGATCGCCCTGATCGTCTGGGCGGCAACGGTTCTGTGCCGCAAGCGCACGTCACTGACCCGGTGGTCGCACGTCCTCGTGCCCGTGGTCCTACCGGTCGGCATCGTCGTGATCGGGCTCGTCCTGGCCGGCAAGGACCTCGGGACCGGCCTGGTCCTGCTGCTGGTGCTTGCCGCCGTCCTCTTCGCCGCCGGCGCACCGGCCCGGATCTTCCTGACCGCGGCGATGGCGATGGGGGGAGTCGCGCTGCTGCTCGCGACCGGCTCGGCGAACCGGATGGCCCGGATCCACGCCTGGCTCAGCGGCACCTGCTCGGACACCTACAGCACCTGCTTCCAGTCGATCCACGGCAAGTACGCCCTGGCCGACGGTGGCTGGTGGGGCGTCGGTCTGGGCGCCAGCCGGGAGAAGTGGTCGTGGCTCCCGGAGGCGCACAACGACTTCATCTTCGCGATCATCGGCGAGGAGCTCGGCCTCGTGGGAGCGCTGGTGGTGCTCGCGCTCTTCGCGGTCCTGGCCTGGGCCTGCTACCGCCTGGTCGCGCGGAGCGACGACGCATTCGTCCGGATCGCCACGGCCGGTGTCATGGCCTGGATCGTGGGACAGGCCCTGATCAACGTCGGCGCGGTCATCGGCATGCTGCCCGTCATCGGCGTGCCGCTGCCCCTGGTCTCCAGTGGTGGAACCGCCCTGCTGACAACGATGTTCGCGTTGGGCATCCTGCTGGCCTTCGCCCGCCAGGAGCCGAACTGCCGGGCCGCGCTGGCGAGCCGGCCCTCGCTCCTGCGGCGGTCCCTCGTCGTCGTCCCGGGTCTGCGGTCCCGGCTGCGCGTCCCCGGCCACCAGCCCGGCCGATGAGCGCGCCGTCGTCGGTCCTCCTGGCCGGCGGGGGGTCCGCCGGGCACGTCTCCCCCCTGCTGTCGGTCGCGGACGCGTTGCGCCGGCGCTGGCCGGACGTGACCATCACCGCGCTCGGCACCACCGAGGGGCTCGAGGTCCGGCTGGTGCCTGAGCATGGCTACCCGCTGCGGACCATCCCCCGAGTCCCGATGCCGCGCCGGCCGGACGCCGCGCTGCTGCGCTTCCCCGGCGCGCTGTCGGCCGAGATCGGGGCCGCGGCAGCGGTGCTGCGCGACGTCGACGCCGACGTCGTCGCGGGGTTCGGCGGGTACGTCTCGACGGCGGCCTACCTCGCCGCGCGGCGGCTGCGGCTGCCGTACGTCGTCCACGAGGCCAACACCAGGCCGGGCCTGGCCAACCGGCTCGGGGCTCGGTTCACGCCCTACGTCGCAACGACATTCGCCACCACGCGGCTCCCGCACGGGGTCCGGACCGGCCTGCCGCTACGCCGGGAGATCGCGACCCTGGACCGGGCTGCGGGACGGGCGGCCGCACGGGCGGGGTTCGGCCTGCGACCGGACCTACCGACCCTGCTGGTGACCGGCGGCAGCCTGGGGGCCCAGCGGCTGAACCAGACCTTCGAGGCCTGTGTCGGTGACCTCCGCCGCGCCGGTGTCCAGGTCCTGCACCTGTCCGGTGCCGGCAAGCGTTTCGAGCCGCCAGCCGCGGAGGGTGACCTCCCGCCGTACGTCGTGCTGGAGTACTGCGACGACATGGCCGCGGCCTACTGCGCGGCCGATGCCGTCGTCTGCCGGGCCGGCGCGAACACCGTCTGCGAGCTGACCGCGGTCGGGCTGCCTGCCGTCTACGTCCCGCTGCCGGTGGGCAACGGCGAGCAGCGACTCAACGCCGAGCCGGTCGTCAGGGCTGGTGGTGGCCTGCTGGTGAGCGACCACGAGCTGACGGCGGGCTGGGTGCGGGAGCGCCTCGTGCCGTGGCTGTCCGATCCCGAGGCCCTGACGCGGGCCGGCCTGGCCGCGGCGTCGTGTGGCGTACGCGACGGCGACGAGCGCGTGGCCGACCTGATCCAGGAGGCGGCGAGCGGGCCGAAGGCGTTGGCGCGCAAGGGGACTCGCGGATGACCCTCGCCATAGACCTGTCGCTCGACATCCCTCCGGCGGAGCTGCTCGGCCGGGTGCACTTCGTGGGCATCGGCGGCGCGGGGATGTCCGGCATCGCCCGAGTGCTGCTGGCCCGGGGCCTGGCGGTCAGCGGCAGCGACGCCAAGGACTCCAGGATCATCACGGCCCTGCGGGCCGAGGGCGCACAGGTCGCGATCGGGCACGACGCCGCGAACCTGGCCGGCGCCCAGACGGTCGTGGTCTCCAGCGCGGTCCGGGCCACCAATCCGGAGGTCGCCGCGGCGCGGGACCTCGGACTGCGGGTGATCCACCGCTCGCAGGCGCTGTTCGCGGTGATGCAGGGCCGCACCCGGGTCGCCGTCGCCGGCACCAACGGCAAGACGACGACCACGTCGATGCTGACCGTCGCCCTGCAGCACGCCGGCGTCGACCCGTCCTTCGCCATCGGTGGGGAGCTGACCGAGAGCGGCACGAACGCCCACCACGGCAGCGGGCCGGTGTTCGTCGCCGAGGCCGACGAGAGCGACGGGAGCTTCGTGCTCTACCGCCCGCACATCGCCGTGGTGACCAACGTCCAGCCCGACCACCTCGACCACTACGGCACCGCGCAGGCGGTGGAGGACGCCTTCCTGACCTTCGCCCTTGGGATCCCCGAGGGCGGCCTCCTGGTGGCGTGTGCCGACGACGACGGCTCCCGACGGCTGGCGGAAGGCGTTGCCACGCAAGGCATCCGGACGGTGACCTACGGCAACGCGCCGGACGCGGACGTGCGGGTCGACCCGACGTCCGGCGGCTTCACGCTCACCGAGGGGGAGCAGCCGCCCGCGGGTGTCCGGCTGCAGGTCCCGGGCTGGCACAACGTCCTGAACGCGTGCGCGGCCTACGCGGCCGCGACGCGCGGTCTGGGCCTGGACCGCGCCGTTATTCGTTCGGGCCTGGAGCTCTTCACGGGGACCCGGCGCCGGTTCGAGACGGTCGGGACGGCCGGAGGAGTCAGTGTCGTCGACGACTACGCGCACAACCCCGGCAAGGTGGCCGCGGTTCTGCAGACCGCGCGATCGGTCGCCGGGGGCGGCCGGGTGGTCGTGGTGTTCCAGCCCCACCTGTTCAGCCGGACCCGGGACTTCGCGGCCCAGTTCGGCGCGGCCCTCGGCGTGGCCGACGAGGTCGTCGTCATGGACGTCTACGCCGCTCGCGAGGACCCGGTGCCCGGGGTCACCGGCGCCCTGGTGGCCAGTGCCGTGCCGCTGCCGGGCGAGCGCGTGGCCTTCGTGCCGTCCTGGTCGGCCGTGGCCGACGAGGTCGTGTCCCGCCTGCGCCCGGGCGACCTGCTGCTGACCGTCGGTGCCGGAGACGTGACGATGATCGGACCCGAGGTGCTGGCCCGGCTGGCCGCGGCGCCGACCGGGGGAGGAGCCGCCCGATGAGCCGCCCGACCACGAGCCGCGGGGGCGGCCTGTCCGCACCCTCGCGACCCACCGCCTCCGCCCGGCCGGCGCCCGAGCCCACCGGACGGGCCCGGTTCGCACTCCGGGCGAGGAGCGTCCGGCGAGCCTCGTGGCGCTGGAAGCTCGGCGTGCCGCTCGTCGTGCTACTGCTCGCGGCCGGATACTGGTTCGTCTACTCCGGGCCGCTACTGGTGCTGAGATCCGTTGCAGTGCCTGGGGTTGCGGGGTCGACTGCGACCGAGGTGCGCACGGCCGCCCACCTGCCCGCAGGCGAGCCGCTCTCCCGGCTCGACCTCGCGTCGGCCCAGGCTCGGGTGGCCCGGATCCCCATCGTGCGATCGGTCAGCCTCAGCCGGTCCTGGCCGCAGACGGTCACCATCAGGGTCGCCCTGCGCCAGCCGGTCGCGGTGGTCAAGGACACCTCCGGCGCCCTCCGGCTGGCCGACGCCACCGGCACGGCGTACGCCGCCGTGTCATCGGCGCCCGCCGGGCTGCCGCTCGTGAGTGCCGACGCCTCCGACCCCGGAGCGGTCCAGTCCGTCGTCCAGGTGCTGGCCGGCCTGCCCACGCGGCTGCGGGCCCAGGTCGGCTCGGCGGGTGCGAAGACCGCCGACTCGGTGACCCTGAAGCTGGGCCGGGTGAGCGTCTCGTGGGGCAACGCCGCGGACACCGGCCTGAAGGTCCAGGTGTTCGACGTGCTGCGCCGGACCAACCCGTCGGCCAAGCACTTCGACGTGAGCGCGCCCCGCTCGCCCTCCGTCGGCTGACGGCTCGCGGACCTTGCGCCGCAGCGGTTCTGGTCACGACACGCCGCCCGGGTCGTTGCCCCTGGGGTGGTACGGACCTAACGTCCTATCTCGACGAGGTTGACATAACTATAACCCTCTACTTGAGGGTGAGAGTCAACCGGACAGCACGAGCGAGAGGGCAGCTGACGTGGCAGCACCGCAGAACTACCTGGCCGTCATCAAGGTCGTCGGGATCGGTGGCGGCGGCGTCAACGCGATCAACCGGATGATCGAGGTCGGCCTCAAGGGCGTGGAGTTCATCGCCATCAACACCGACGCGCAGGCCCTGCTGATGAGCGACGCCGACGTGAAGCTCGACGTCGGCCGCGAGCTGACCCGAGGACTGGGCGCCGGCGCCGACCCCGAGGTCGGCAAGAAGGCCGCCGAGGACCACGCCGAGGAGATCGAAGAGGTGCTCAAGGGCGCCGACATGGTCTTCGTGACCGCGGGTGAGGGTGGTGGCACCGGCACCGGCGGCGCCCCTGTCGTGGCCCGGATCGCCCGCTCGCTCGGCGCGCTCACCATCGGCGTGGTGACGCGTCCGTTCACCTTCGAGGGCCGCCGCCGCTCCGGCCAGGCCGAGACCGGGATCGCCGGCCTGCGCGAGGAGGTCGACACCCTGATCGTCATCCCCAACGACCGCCTGCTGTCGATCAGCGACCGCGCGGTCAGCATGCTCGATGCCTTCCGCAGCGCCGACCAGGTGCTGCTCTCCGGCGTCCAGGGCATCACCGACCTGATCACGACCCCGGGCCTGATCAACCTCGACTTCGCCGACGTCAAGAGCGTGATGCAGGGCGCCGGCTCGGCCCTGATGGGCATCGGCTCGGCCCGAGGCGAGGACCGCGCGGTCCAGGCTGCCGAGCTGGCCATCTCCAGCCCGCTGCTCGAGGCCAGCATCGACGGGGCGCACGGCGTCCTGCTCTCGATCCAGGGCGGCTCGGACCTCGGCCTGTTCGAGATCAACGAGGCCGCCCGCCTGGTCCAGGAGGCCGCGCACCCCGAGGCGAACATCATCTTCGGTGCGGTGATCGACGACGCGCTCGGCGACGAGGTCCGGGTCACGGTCATCGCGGCCGGCTTCGACAGCGGGTCGCCGCAACGGCGTACCGACGAGCGCGCGCTCGGCCAGGTGGCCGGCGCGCGCGCCCGCAGCCCGCTGCCGCCCACCACCTCGACGTCGCCGCGAGACCCCCGGCGCGGTCCCGGGCACCCCGGCGGTGCGAGCATCGACCCCAGCCCCGCCGCACCCCACCGCCCGTTGCGCCCGACGCCCGAGCCGATCACCGTCTCCGACGACGAGGTCGTCCTCGTCGACGACCCGAAGCAGCCGGTCCGGGTCGGTCGCCCGCCGCGCGCCGTGACCTTCGACGACGCCGACGACCTGGACGTGCCCGACTTCCTGAAGTGTCCGGCACAGCGTAATTCGTGGCGCCGACGGGTTACGCGCGGCTTGCGGCGACCGCGCCGCTTGCCCTCGAGGTGATGTCGCGGGCGATCCCGCTGAAGATCGCATAGCGGAACGGCGATGACGCCGTCCACCATGCCTCACCGGCAAGGCCATACGGCTGAAACAGCACGCGCTGACGATAACGCGAACCGCCGTCGCCGTCATCGCGCACCGACAGCTCGAGCCACAGCCGGCCCGGCAGAGCACATTCGCGCGCAGCCGCAGCAGATGCGGGCGATCCATATGCTCGACGCGCCACCAGTCCAGCTCTTCTCCGGACTGCAGGTGTTGCGGCTGAGCGACGTCCGTCTGCTTTTGGCGCCGCGCCCATTACGCCGATCCAGCCGCGCAACGCCCACGACGGCGGCGCTGCTGACCAGCCGTGCTCGGCGCCGATCGATTCGAAAGCCCGCCATACCGTTTCGGTGTCGGCGTCGACACGTCGTTCCACACCCCCTCGTGCAGCGATCCGCCGGCCCACTCCGGGTCGGTGGGCAACGGCTGCGCCGGGCAGTCATCGGCAGCGAGTCGAGACCATCGGGTGTGCAGTTGCGGCTCACTCGACGCGCGCCAGCGCGAATTCGACGGCGTCGTCGTAGTGCATCAGGCCACCATCGGGGTCCGGAATGTGCTCGGCGATGTCGTGCTCGGTGCACACCACGTCGTTCTCCAACGAGTCCATCAGCGACGATGCCAGCGACCGCGGCAGCGGGGTGATCAGATTGACCCAGTGCGAGGACAGCCGCGGAGTCAGCACCGGCACCGGGATTGCGACGCGTCTGCGCAAGCCCGAGATCGCGGCGTATCGGGCGCTCATCTCGGTGTAGGTGAATGTTTCGGGGCCGCCGATGTCGAAGGCCCGGCTCACGTCTGCGGGCAACTCCGCCGCGTTGGTCAGGTAATACAGCACGTCGCGCACGGCGATGGGCTGGACTCGGGTGCGCAACCACTTGGGCGTGACCATCACCGGCAGTCGCTCGGTCAGGTAGCGCAACATCTCGAAGCTGGCCGACCCCGCTCCGATGATGACTGCCGCGCGCAATTCCACGGTGGGAACGCCTGACTTCGAGAGCAACTCGCCTACTTCGGCACGCGATGCCAAATGGTCGGACAACTCCTGCTCGTTGGGGATGATCCCGCCGACGTAGACGATGCGCGACAGGCCGGCTTGCTGCGGCGGCATCGGCGACGATCGATGCGCCACGCGCGTCGACGTTGACGAAATCCGCGGCCAGCATCGAATGCACCAGGTAGTAGAGAACCTGCTGACCGTCCAGCGCCTGGCGAACTTTGTCGGCGTCGGTGACGTCGCCTTCGACCACGTCCACGCTCTCCGCCAAGGCACGTCGTCGAGTTTGGCCGGCGTACGGGCCATCACTCGCACTTCGTGACCGGCTGACAGCAATTCCGGAACCAGGCGCGTACCCGAGGTAACCGGTGGCGCCGAAGATTACACACCGCATCGCTCACTCCTTGGTTTTACTCGATCATGCGTGGCGGCATCCGGCCCCGCCGGTGGGTATACCCGGATTCTCGTTCGCTCGGCGTTCGCACCGATCCATCTTCTTCACAAGGTTAATAGTTAAGTTTATAGTCATACTACCGATGATCAGTGGATGTGCAGGGTGTATCGGGGGTCGGACACCTGAGAGGAACGTTGATCGGGCTTCTGTCCGCGACATCGTCAGGGAAGGCCTTCCAATGTGCAGACCGCCAATTCCGCAAGGGACGTATCGAAGGTCACGTCAGACGACAAGACCGGCGTACGCCGACGATGCCGTGCACAAGCCCGATGCATTGAGCGCCACAAGTCGTGAGCACCCCTCACAGAAGTGCCCCAATCGGCTTGAGTAACCAAATTCGCTGATCGGATCAGGTATCCTGCGGGTGGCACGCACTCGTCTCCGATCTGCACCAGCGCGCGTCGTTCGACATCCCCGCGCTGCTGCGCGAGGTGATCGAGGGCGCCGCCGAGTCGGTCCCGGGAGCGCAATACGCCGGCATCACCGTGGCCCAGGCGACGGCGCCCGAGCGACACCGTGGCCGCGACCCATCGTTATCCGGTACTGCTCGACGAAATCCAGAACCGCTGTCAGCAGGGACCTGGCCTGGCGCGGGCGCGATGCAAGAAAGCATCCGCGTGGACGATCTCGTCGATGACGATCGGTGGCCGCTCTACCGCGAGGAGGCACTTAAGCAGACGCCCAATCCGATCGATCCTGTCGATCGGGATGTTCAAGGAAGGCGAAACAACGTGCCACGCTCAACTTCTACGCCGAGCGGCCAACGCTTTCGATGACGAGTCGGTCGATCTGGGCCTGATTTTCGCTACTCACGCCGCGCTGGTGTGGAACATGATGCGGCGCGATCAGCAATTCCGCGCCGCACTGGTCTCACGTGATGTCATCGGCCAGGCCAAGGGCAGGATGATGGAACGGTTCAATATTGACGCCGCCGCAAGCGTTCGAAATGCTCAAGCTGATGTCTCAAAACTCGAACACCCCTCTTGCGCAGGTAGCACAAAGCGTTGTCGCAGGCCAAGTCTGACCATTCGCCGGGAATGACCATGGCCGTTCACGCGACCGAACGCGAACCTCGCGGCGAAGCCACGACCGCGAGTCGAGGCTACATTGTGCAGGGTGCTCGCGTATCGTCCCTGATCCAGCCGGTTTCCGATACCCTGGATCGGCAGTCGCTAAAAAGGATGCAGCCAGGTGACCAATCGGGGCACAAGCAATTCACCTCCCAGCAGGCCACAGCTGGAAAAGCTGATGTCGGCCGACATGCGGGCGGTCACGGCGCAGTCCGACCGGATCGGTCGCTATTTTGCGCGCCAGCACGACGTGAGCGGCAACGACTTCCACGCGTTGCTGCACGTCATGGTCGCCGAGACCGCGGGAACCCCGCTGACCATGGCCCAGCTACGGCAGCGGATGGATGTCTCACCGGCGGCGATCACCTATCTCGTCGACCGGATGATCGACGCCGGACATATCCGGCGCGAATCGGATCCCGCGGACCGACGCAAGGCGCTGCTTCGCTACGAAGCCAGCGGCATGGAACTGGCGCACGGATTTTTCACCCCGCTCGGGGTCCATCTGCGCGCCGCGCTCGCGGATCTGCCCGACGAGGACCTGGCCGCCGCGCATCGGGTGTTCAGCGCGATGATCGCCGCGATGTCGATCGTTCGAAGGCGATCTCGTCGTGCAGCAAAAGCCGGCGTCGGCTCCGCGCACGCCGCGCGCGATCTCGTCTAGCTCGAAAACGCTGAGCACTCAGAGGTTACTGGACCGGCGTCACGCCGATGCTGGCGCAATGCCAGCAGATCCGCGGCACCGGCGCCGTGCAGGCAGATCCGCAAGCTCCTCGATGAATCGCTGCAGCCAATCCACCACCGCCGCTGTCGATTCGATCGCCGCGGACAGCAATGGACGCGCTACGGCCACCACGTCTGCACCCAGAGCCAGCGCTTTGGCCGCGTCCATACCAGTGCGAATGCCGCCGGAGGCGACCAGCGGGACGGCGGGCAGTGCCTCGCGCACCTCGACGATCGCCCGCGCCGTGGGTATGCCCCAGTCGGCCAGATCGGGGAAGCGCACCTCGCCGTAGCGGACGAGTTGCTCCACTCGTGACCACGACGTGCCACCGGCCCCCGCCACGTCGATCGCGGCCACCGGCAATTCGCCGGACTGACTGGTCAGCTCGGTGACGGCCGAGGTGCCGATTCCGTGGCCGACCTCCTTGAGCAGAATCGGATACTCCAACGCGGCCGCAACCTCACGCAGCCGGTCGAGCGATCCGGAGAAATCACCGTCGCCGTTTCGCTGGACAGCTTCCTGGAGCGGATTGGTATGCACCGCAAGCGCATCCGCACCGACTCTTCTTGAGTGCTTTCGAAATATCCTCGACGGCAGCCGTCGGTCAGCTGTGCGAGCCCAATATTGCCGAACAGCAACACATCCGGTGCAACATCGCGAACGGTGAAGCTGGATGCCGCCTGCTCCCCCAGCGCGCTGTCCAGCATGATCCGCTGCGAGCCGAGCATCATGCCGATGCCCAGCAGCTGTGCGGCTTCGGCCAGATTCTTGTTGATCGTCTTCGACAGTTCGGCGCCGCCGGTCATCGCGCCGACCAACACCGGCGCACGCAGTGGCGCGCCGAGAAAGTGGGTGGACAGATCGATATGGGCGAGGCTGGTCTGCGTCAGCGCGTTGTACGGGAGGCGATATCGCTCCAGCCCGGTCGTCACGCCGGAATAGTCGACCTGGTCATCCAGGCACACGTCGATGTGGCGGCGCTTGCGCGTCGTCATCCCGTTCGCATCGGCTGGCACAGCACCCCCCTCCACGTCGCTCAATCGGCTGACGGTGCGGGCGGTTTGAACGACGCGAGGTCGTCCTGATATCGCCGCATCGCCTCGATCAGCGCGGTGAACACCCTGCTCGCCGCCGCCAGGTCGGCGTCAGGCAGCTCTGCCATCGCGTCATGCGAGTGGCTTCCCAGCGGAGCGAAGAATGCCCGCGCGGTCGCCAGTCCAGAATCGGAGTAGCGCAGGATCACCTTTCGTCGATCGGCCGGGTCGGATTGGCGCGTGATGTGGCCGGACGCCATCATCCGATCCACCAGATAGGTGATGGCGGCACCCGAAAGTCCCATGCGCTGGCGCAGCTCACCCGAGGTGACCGGCTCCCCTGCCGTCTCCGCCACCATGACGTGTAACAGCGCCCGAAAGTCCGTGGGCCGCACGTCATGTACGGCCGCGAAGGCCCGGCCGATCTGTTCGGATTCGGCCGTCATCACGCGCAGATAAGCGGAGATCTGCTGCTCCAGTGCGGCTCGGCCGCCCGCGGTCTCTTCGGGGCCCATGACAGGTCCCAGCTTATCCGCACCAGGCCATTACTTCAGTTGATTAATACTTAATTGACTGAAAGACTTGGCGGGTCGAAGGGATTTCAGGTGAACAAGCAGACACTGGCCGCAACGACACTCGCCGTCGGCGCGACCGCAGGCATAGGCAGCGTGGCCAGCCAGCCGCGGATCACCCGGTGGTACTCGCGGCTTCGGAAACCCCCGTACGTGCCGCCCAACGAGGTGTTTCCGATCGCGTGGACCACGCTCTACGCCGATATCGCGGTGACCTCCGCGACGGCCATCGACCGCCTGCGCGCAGCGGGCCGCCATCGACGAGGCCCGCAACTATGTTTTCGCGCTGGCCGCCAACCTGATCCTCAATGCCGGGTGGAGTTGGCTGTTCTTCAAGTACCAGAAGCTGGGCGCCTCGGCAGTCGGAGCGGCGGTCTTGGCCGCCAGCAGTGCCGATCTGACCAGGCGCACCGCCGCGGCCGATCCGCGAGCCGGAGCCGCACTGTTGCCGTATCCGCTGTGGTGCTCCTTCGCCACTTTGATGTCTGGGCATATTTGGGTACTCAATCGCCGATGAATCAGGTGACCCGCTGATGCCCGCGCTGTTGTGGTTCCGCCGCGACCTGCGACTGCGCGACCTTCCACCGCTGTTGCGGGCCGCCGCCGACAGCGACGACGTGCTCGCCTGCTTCGTGCTCGATCCTCGATCTGGAGGCATCGTCGGGCGATCGGCGGATGCAGTTCTTGTGCGACTCGCTACGTCGGCTGCGTGACGACCTGGACGGCCGACTGCTGGTCACACGCGGCCGGGCCGAGGAGCGAATTCCGGCCTCTGGTCAAGGAAATCGAAGCGCCCTCGGTACACGTCTCGGAGGACTTCTCGCCGTATGGCCGACGACGCGACGATCGGGTGCGCGAGGCGCTGGGCGACGTGCCGTTGGTGGGGACGGGGTCGCCGTATCTGGTGTCGCCGGGGCGGGTGACCAAAGACGACGGCGACCCCTACAAGGTGTTCACGCCATTTTTCGGCCGGTGGCGCGACATGGGGTGGCGCTCGGCGGCCCGCTCGGGAGCCAAGTCCGCTCAGTGGGTCGATCCCAAGCAACTGGGCAAACGCGCCAAACCGGCGGAGATACCCGACCCCGGCGTCGAGCTCGACCTGCCGGCGGGCGAGGCCGCGGCGCGACGGCAATGGAAGAAGTTTGTCGACAAAGGTCTCGAGGACTACGGCGACGAGCGCAACCGGCCGGACCATGACGGCACCAGCCGGATGTCGGCGCATCTGAAGTTCGGCACGATTCACCCGCGCACCATGGTCGCCGACTTGGACCAGCGCCGCGCCGGCGCACGAGCTTACTTGCGGGAGTTGGCATTTCGTGACTTCTATGCGGCGGTGCTGCATCACTGGCCGCACAGCGTGTGGTGGAACTGGAACCGCGACTTCGACGCCATCGAAATCGACTCGGGCAAGGAAGCCGAAAAGCGCTTCGAGGCCTGGAAGGCCGGCGAGACGGGGTTTCCGATCGTCGATGCGGGCATGCGTCAGCTCCGCGACACCGGCTTCATGCACAACCGGGTCCGGATGATCGTCGCGTCGTTTCTGGTCAAAGACCTGCACCTGCCCTGGCAGTGGGGAGCCCGCTGGTTCCTCGACCAGCTGGTCGACGGCGACATGGCCAGCAACCAGCACGGCTGGCAGTGGTCAGCGGGCTGCGGCACCGATGCCGCGCCCTACTTCCGGGTGTTCAACCCGACCAGGCAGGCCGAGAAGTTCGATCCCTCAGGCGATTACGTCCGCCGCTGGGTGGCCGAGCTCGCCGATGCCGACGACGTCACGCTGACCAAAGGAGAGCGCCCGGCCGACTATCCCGAACCGATGGTCGACCACACCGCGGAACGCAGCGAAGCGCTGCGCCGCTACCAGAGCATGAGCTGACGGCGCGATCAGCGAGCGGCCTTCTTGCGCTCGATGTCGGCCAGCGCCGCGGCCAGTTCGGCGCGCTGCGCCGCCGAGGTCTCCCACGCCAGCTGTCGGTTCTTGACCACCTTGGCCGGAGCCCCGACCGCAATCGAGTAGTCCGGCACCTCACCTCTGACGACCGCGTGCGACCCCAGCACGCAGCCCCGGCCGATGGCGGTGCCGCGCAGCACCGTCACCTTCACCCCGACCCAGGTGTCGGGTCCGATCCGTACCGGGGATTTGACGATGCCCTGGTCTTTGATCGGCAGCGTGATGTCGTCCATCCGGTGGTCGAAATCGCAGATGTAGCACCAGTCGGCCATCAGCACCGAATCGCCGAGCTCGATGTCGAGGTAGCAGTTGATGACGTTGTCGCGACCCAAGACCACCTTGTCGCCGAATCGCAGCGAGCCTTCGTGCGCGCGGATGGTGTTCTTGTCGCCGATGTGCACCCAGCGCCCGATTTCCAGCTGCGCCAGTTCCGGCGTCGCATGGATCTCGACGCCCTTGCCGATGAACACCATGCCGCGGGTGATGATGTGCGGGTTGGCCAGCTTGAATTTCAGCAGCCGGAAGTAGCGCACCAGATACCACGGTGTGTAGGCGCGGTTGCGCAACACCCACTTCAGTGAGGCCAGCGTGAGGAATCGGGCCTGACGTGGGTCGCGCAGATTCGAGCCCCGCCATCGACGGTGGATCGGGGCTCCCCACATGCTCGTCATGGCCGGAAAGCCTAGTCCGGCGACGATGCGCGCCGAGACGGCGGGCTGAGGAGCCGGACCAATCAGCAACTGCGGCGACGATGCGCGCCAGGCAATCGGTCCCACCTGGGCCGGCACAGGTTACCCTCGGCTGTACGCGATATCTGCTGATGGCCGCCGCGCCATCGCGTTCCGGGAAGGATTGGAAACCTCCACCGTGTCCTGGCCGATTCCCCGCCGTGCACTGCGGCATTGGTCATCGGTGGCGTCGGTCGTTCTTCTGGCAGCCGCCGCATGCGGGTTGCGGCAATACCGACGCCTGGGTCGACACCGTGCCGGCCGAAGGCTGGCCCGCGCAGTACGGCGACGCAGCCAACAGCAGCTACAGCTCGACGGCCGGCGCCGAGCAACTGAGCCTGCGCTGGACCCGCTCGGTCAAGGGTTCGCTCGCGTCCGCGGTCGCGCTCAGCTCGCGCAACTGGCTCGCCGCGAACGCGCAGACCCCCGGCGGCTGTTCGCTGATGGAGTGGGAGAACGACGCCAACGGCCGGCAGCGCTGGTGCACTCGGCTGTACCAGGGCGGCGGCATCTCCAGCCCACTGTTCGACGGTTTCGACAACCTCTATGTCGGCCAGCCCGGCGCCATCCTGTCCTTCCCCGTCACGCAGTGGATTCGCTGGCGCCGTCCGGTGATGGGAATGCCTTCCACGCCAAGGATTCTCGGAAACGGTCACGTGTTGGTGGTCACGCATCTGGGACAGGTGCAGGTTTTCGACGGCCATCGCGGCACGGTAGTCGGCAATTCGGTGGACCTGGTCGACAACGTCGACCCGAGCGACTTCACCCGCGGGCTGGACGATTGTGGACCGGCGAAGGAGGGCTGCCCGGTCGCGGCCGCTCCCGCGTTCGCCAAGCAGAGCGGGTTGGTGGTGATCGGACTGTGGGAACCGGGCGCACCGGCGCCGATTCTGGTCGGGCTGAAATACCACCCCGGGCAGAATCCGCTGCTCACCCGCGAATGGACCAGCAACGCCGTCGCCGCCGGCGTCCAGGCCAGCCCGGTGGTGTCCAGCGATGGTTCCACGATTTACGTCAACGGGCGCGACGAGCGACTGTGGGCATTGCACGCCGCCGACGGCAAGCCGAAATGGTCGGTGCCGCTGAAGTTCCTGGCGCAGACGCCCCCGTCGGTGACGCCGGGCGGGCTGATCGTGGCGGGCGGCGGCCCGGACACCCGCCTGGTCGCGTTCAAAGACGCCGGTGACCATGCGCAGGAGGTCTGGCGGCGAAACGATGTCAACCCGCTGTCGACGTCCAGCCTGGCGGGGAGCGGGGTCGGCTACGCCGTGGTGACCGGTGGACCGGGCGAGGGCGCGCGGGGAATGACGCTGCTGGTTTTCGACCCGGGCACTGGCCGAACCCTGAACAGCTACCCGCTGCCGGAGGCCACCGGCTATCCCGTCGGCGTCTCGATCGGCCGTGATCGCCGTGTCGTCACCGCCACCAGCGACGGCCAGGTGTACAGCTTCGCGCCCGAGCTGAGGTCTCAGCTCTTGACGGCCAGCGGCGGGATGGCGTTGCGCGGAACGTGAACCTGGCTGGCGCCGGCCAATGACGGCAGAAGTTCGCCTGGCGCAAAGTAGAAAATCAGCTCTTCGTCGGTGATCGCAAAGTTTTGATAATGCGACGCGTCCAGACCGGAGCCGGGCGAAATTGCGGCACCCAGTCCGGTCTGCTTTCCCATCTCCCGTTGCACGATGGGATAAATGGAATCGAGCGGCTTGGTATTCGGCGCGAAAAGTGTGTCGAAGGTGATCGCTTTTTGCCCGGCGACGTCGTAATTGAAGCCCTTGTAGAAAGTCGACGGTCGCGGGCCGCCGAGATCTTCGAAGACCTTGAGTACCGCGCTTCGAGTGCCGCCGGGCGGCTGACCGGAGTGGTACTGCTCGGAGGTGACTTCCATTTGGTAAGGCACGTCGCGCGGTCCGGAAGTCTGCGACGACGTCTGTGCGACATTGACGAAGCCGTCTCGATTCTGGCCGAGGAAATCCGACAGCGCCTGGTCGGGATAGTCCACCGGAAACGTCATGTTCAGCGTGTAGGTGGGCGATGAGGAGTGCACGTTGCACGTTTGATCATCTTGGAGCGAGCCGCCGAAATTCGTGCACACCGAGTCCGCGGCCGCGACCGCACCGCCGGACCAACCCAGCAGGGCTCCGGCCGCTATCAGCGCGGCCGACATCATGTTGCGCATCGGTCGACTTGTCCTCGCAGACTCAGAACGGCTGAAATGCCGTCTCGCCAGCGTACCTGGCCCCCGTCGCGACGGACTGCAAACGTCTCGCAGATGAGCGCCTGCCCAGGTCAGCGGCCACCGTCCTCCCTAACGGCGGCCGCCGACCCGGCAGGCGGGTCTTTAGAACAGTGCCGCGAGTTCCGTCCAGAAGTTGCTGGAGTCCGCAGTCCGCGCCGTCGAAGGCCGACACAGGTCGGTCCACAGTCCGCGGCCGCACCCGCCGGGTCGAATGACGCCGCCAGGTCCGCCCAGAAGCCCTGACCGGCGGTCAACGCACCCGCGGTGTCGCCGGAGAACAGATCAGTCCAGAAGGCGCTGCCGTCGGCCAAAGCTCCTGATGGGTCACTGCCCAGCAAGTCAGCCAGGTGGTTGGTGCTTTCGGCAGCTGCCGCGGTCGTCGTCGTCGGCCGTCGCCGTAGAACTTCAGGATGTTGGCCAGGTAGTCGGCACCTTGGGCGTAAGCGTTCCCGAGGTTGTTGCCCTCGACGTAAGCGCCGTCATAGCTGCCCGCGCCTGCCGCGTTACCGCCGGCGAAGGCGCGCGTTGTTGTTGCCGAAGATGACGGCGTAGTTGAAGGTGCCGGGATTTCGCCGCGTCGTCGTCCCGGCGAATCCGGTGCTGTTGTCGCCGAACACGAAGGCGGTGTTATCCGCCGAACCCCCGGCGTGGGTCGCATTGATGCCGCCGGCAATCGCGGCGAATCGTTGCCGTCGACGCTCGCGTAGTTGTTGGTACCGAACGCATATGCGGTGGTGCGAGCCCCGTTGGCAATCGCAATGTCCCCCTTCGCCCGGAGTAAGCGTGAGCGGTGCCGTCCTGGAATAACGACATTCCGTCGAATGAGATCGCCAGATTCAATGCCGGAGTGGTGTCAGCTGCCGATAAGGCCCCACCGCTGAGGAAACCGTCGACCAACGACAACCAGTCGGAAGTCGAATCTGCCGCTGCAATTCCTGGCATTGCGGCGACCGCTCCCCCAATACCAATACCTACGGCCAATATTCCCAGCCGCGCCAAGGCACGAGTACGCCTCATCGATTTCCCTTTCCCCCAACACGCCATGAGGCGCGCCTTTGATCGGCGCCCACCGCGCCGAGTGGGGTAAGCCTATGCGTCAGACGTCAATTTGATCGAACAAAGTCTAATAATTTTTGAAAAAGTCATTAGCTCTTTTTTACACGAGAAAGCGGGATGCAGTATCGCTTGATGCAGGCAAAGAGCCTTTTGGCAGGCTTTTAATCAAGATCAGCGGCCAGCCGGTATGGTTCTAGCGAGCGAGCCAATTTGACTTGAGACCCAGATCGACCTGATCGATACCGGTCATCTCTTCGGATCTTTTGTTCGATCATCCGGATTTAATGACCAGTTTCCAGAGCTGCACTGTCGGTCGGACCGAATGCGCAGCAGACCGACATCCTCCGCCGCACAGAAAAAAATTTTCGTTACGAGTCTTAATGATCCGCTCTAGCGATGCGTGGACCGTCGGCCCGGACGGTTACATGCCGGCCGACGGGGTCGGTCGCAACCGTTCCCCTGCTGCGCGACCAGTTCGCTGGCGCCGGAGACTGACGAGTTCGCGGTGTCCGGAGCGGCGTTTACGACGCTGTCTGCCGCGATTTCCGGCGTCAGGGCCAACGTCGCGCTGATTGCCAAGCCCGCAGTCGAGCAAGCTCAGTTGGGTGATGCTACGAGCTTTCATCGATGAACGTCCTTTCACCGACGGCCTGGTGGGCAGCGTGGAATTCGTCGTCTACTGCATGTACAGCTCAAAGGTAAGACAGTTGCTTTGTTAAAACCAGGTTACCTGACAAATGTTCACCAGTTAGCAAGCTCGGGTCCCGGTGTCGCCGGAGAAAGGACGCTGACGTGCACTACGGAGCCTGCGGGCCCTAGCGCGCGGAGATAGCTGCTGACGCTGCTGGCAAACCCAAGAACGCCGGGTTCCTGGCGGGTTGCGCTTTGGTCTAAACGTGAACCCGCCCGGAAATCGGTGGCGCGGGGGTCGCGGTGCGTCGGTAGTCGCGCGGCCGGGGGCGGTGGAGCTACAGCAGCCACATCATGTCCCGGTGATGCTTCGCTGCAGCGGTGCCAACCCCCGGCGCGCTGACACCAGTCTGCGGCCCGGACCGGGTGCAGTTCATGGGGAGATTTCCCTATTTTTCCCCGCGGAAGGTGACTGCCGAC
>CAWCHK010000004.1:0-346582 GCA_963795385.1 uncultured Actinomycetota bacterium | reverse complement strand
GGGTGGTTAGCCGGCGAGCCGGCGGCTTGCTTCCTCGAGGCGGCCGGCGATCGAGCCGTCGACGACCTCGTCGCCGACCTCGACCCGGATGCCGCCGATGACCGAGGGGTCGACGTCGACGTTCAGCTGGATCTGCCGGCCGAACAGCTTCGAGAGCGCGGCCTGCAGCCGGTGTGGTGCGCGGCGCTCAGCGGCGCGGCGACGGTGGCGTGGGCGACCGACTGCTCGCGCCGGGCCGCGCGCGGCGGACAGGTAGAGCTCCGAGCGCGGCGCCGATCCGGCGTCCCCGCGGTGCCAGGACCGCCTGGCGGGCCAGCCGGATCGTCTGCTTCGGTGGCCTTGCCTCGTAGCAGCTGCTCGACCAGGTCGGCCTTGGGTACGCCGTCGCCCCGCTGGTCGGAGAAGGCGGCGCGCAGGTCCTGGTTGCCGTCCACGGTCCGCTCGAACCGGAACAGCTCGTCCTCCAGGGCGCCGAGCTGCTGTCGGCGTCGGCCGAGATCACCGCGGCGGCGATCGCGAGGGACTCCACCGCGTCCGGCCAGGTCGCCCGACCGGGACCAGCGGGCGCCGGCCAGCTCCTTGACGACGTCCAGCGCCGTCGCGGAGACCTTGCCGCTGAACAGCTGGGCCATAGGGCCGCCCGGGCCGCCCTCGCGCCCCGGGTCGGTCAGCGCCCGGCGCAGCGTCGCGCTGGAGTCGAGCGCCGCCGTGATGGCGAAAGCTCGTCACCGCTCGCCATCGCGTCGACGGCTGCCGCTGGCCGCCCTTGGCGGCCGTGCCGCCGCGAGCTGCTTCTGCGCCGCCGCCAGGGACGCCCTGCTGCTGCCCTGCACCAGCGGCTCCCTCACGCCTCGAGGTCGGCCAGGAAGCGCTCGACGACCCGGCTCTGCCGAGCCGGGTCCTCCAGCGCCTCACCGACGATCCGGGACGCCAGCGTCGTGGCCATGCTGCCCACCTCGGTCGCAGCGAGTTGAGCGCCTGCTGGCGCTCGGCCTCGATCTGGTTGTGCGCGCTGGAGGTGATCCGCTCGGCCTCGGCCTGCGCCTGCTGACGCATCTGGGCGATGATCGCCGCGCCCTGCTCGCGAGCCTCCTCGCGCATCCGGCCGGCCTCCTCGCGGGCGTCGGCCAGCTGCTGCTTGTACTCCTCGAGCGCCTCGGCCGCGTCGTGCTGGGCCTTCTCACTGGCCTCGAACTGGCTGCGGATCTGCTCCTGCCGGTCCTCGAGCGCCTGGTTGATCCGGGGCAGGACGTACTTGCCGAGGATCGCCAGCATGATCAGGAAGGCCAGGATCTCGACGATGAACGTCCCGTTGGGGACCAGGAAGTTGCTGTTCCCGGAGTCGGCCGCGGCGACTGCGCTGCATCGCTTGCTCCTTCAAGAGGTCGGCCGGCGCTTACTTGCCGAGCGAGAAGACGAACAGCGCCATGAAGGCCAGGTTGATGAAGTACGCCGCCTCACACAGACCGACCGTGAGGAAGAACAGCGTCATCAGTCGGCCCTGCGCCTCGGGCTGACGGGCGACGCCGGAGATGGTCGCGCTGCCTGCGAGACCGTCACCGATCGCGGCGCCGACGGCACCACCGGCGAGGGCGAGCCCGCCGCCGACCAGCGCACCCGCGGTCTTGACGGCGCTTTCCATCGTCGTTGTGTCTGCCATGACTCTCCTTGGCTGTTCGGCCGGGCGAGCTGCCCGGTCACGTCTGGTGGGTGTACTTGCGGCTGGTACGTCGGGTGTCTGAGTTAGCTGGTCAGTGCGGCTGGCGGGCTCGCTCTGCCGGGCAGGGTCACGGACGCCGTGCCGGGGCCGGCCGGCGCCCGCCGTCGCCGCTCGCCGTCCTCCCTCGCCGGCCCCGGTCGCCAGGTGCGCGTGTCCTCGTCGCCGTGGACCCGTCTCGCCTGCGCGAAGTAGAGGACGGTCAGCAGGGCGAAGATGAAGGCCTGGATCCCGCCGATCGCCATGTCGAAGAGCTTCCAGACGATCTGCAGCGGCCAGTTCACCGGTACGGGGATCAGCCCGATGATCGAGAGCATCAGGCCGCCGGCGAAGATGTTGCCGAACAGTCGCAGGGCCAGCGTGAACGGCTTGACGATCTCCTCGATCAAGTTCAGCGGGAACAGCACCGGCATCGGCTCGAAGTAGTGCTTGATGTACCCGCCGAAGCCCTTGGCCCGGATGCTCCGCGCACGTGCACGCCGAAGATCACGATCAGCGCGAGGGCCAGCGTGAGGTTGAGGTCCGCCGTCGGCGCGGGCAGGTAGTGCTTGCTCGGGATGAGCTCGAGCCAGTTCGACAGCAGGATCAGCGTGAACAGCATGATCGCCAGCTGGATGACGTTGCGGTCCGGGCGGCCGATGTTGTCCTGCACCAGCTGGCTGACCAGTCGACGATGCCCTCCCAGACCAGCTGCAGCTTGCCGGGCACGCCCGAGGTGGCCCGGCTGGCGACGATAAGGCCGAGGACGAGCACGATCACCCCGGCGACCAGGGTGCTCCAGATGGTGTCGACGTTGAACGTCAGGCCGAGGAAGTGGGCGGTGTGGTGGACCCCGACCTCGATGTCGGCGCTGGGCAGCCCGGCCCGGCGACCGGCCTGGAGACTGAGCGCTCATATCTTGTGCAGCTCCTTCAGCAGCGGGATGCCCTGCAGCACCAGAGTCATCATCTGGAACAACGCCAGGCCGAACAACACGGCGACGCCGCCCTTCCGCCAGAACAGGACGACGAGCCCGAAGCCTACGAGGGAAATCGCGCCAGGCGCATCATGGCCCCGGCCGGCGAACTGCTTGCGGCTCAGCAGCTCGCCGGCGGCGACCATCCGGGCCATCGCATCTCGGTCACGAGCGCGTTGACCATCGCCAGCGCGACGCCGATGGCGACGAACGCGCCGACCGGCGGTCACCGAGACCGAGCCCGACGACGAGCGCCGCCAGGACGCACAGCGCGCCGACCTGGACGATCCGGCGCTGGCCCGCGAGGGCCGCGCGGCAGGGTGGGCGGGTCCAGCTGCCGGCACGGCCCCTGGCTCGGACAAGGACTCGCTCCTCTCGCTGGTCACGCGATTGTGGTCGTGACTGCCGGTTGGCACGATCCCACCGGCCGGCCCGAGTCGTCCAGCGCGTACGATCCCAGCGGCGACCGGGAAGGGACAGGCTGTATCGTCACCGACCGCTGCCGAACCGCCCTGTCACGTCCTCGAGCGGTCGTCGGACGGCTGCCGTGCGGCTTCTAACGCTTGTGAACGCTATCACAAGCGTTCGCAGCGATGTTACCCCCTCTTTACCCGGCCGGGCGGTCGCCGGGCGGCCCGGCGCTGGCAGCCACGGCACGCCGACGGTGAGCACGGCCGCGAGCACGCCGGCGGCCGCGATCATGGCGATCGCCGCCGCGGGCCGGCATGAAGGCGAACGACGCGGCGCCCAAGGTCAGGACCGCCGTCCACAGGTACATGATCAGTACGGCGTGGGCGTGGCTGTGACCGATCGCGAGCAGCCGGTGGTGCAGGTGCATGGTGTCCGGCTGCGACCACTTCTGCCCGGCCCGGCTGCGCCGGACGACGGCCAGCACGAGGTCCAGCGAGGGCAGCAGCAGCACGGCCACCGGCAGCAGGATCGGCACGTACGACGCCAGCCGCAGCTGGGGACGTTGGCCGGGTCGACGTTGCCGGTCAGCGAGATCGTCGCCGCCGCCAGCAGCAGGCCCAGCAGCATCGACCCGAGTCACCCATGAAGATCCGGGCCGGGTTGAAGTTGTGCGGCAGGAAGCCGGCGCAGCAGCCGATCAGCGCGGCCGTGATCAGCGAGGCCGCGCTGAACACGTTGGGGTCGTAGGCGCGGGCCAGCAGGTAGGAGTAGGCGAAGAACGCCACCGCCGCGATGCCGACGATGCCCGCGGCCAGCCCGTCCAGCCCGTCCACGAAGTTGACCGCGTTGATGGTGACCACGACCACCAGCACCGTCAGGACGACCAGTACCGGTGTCGGGAGCACCGTGACCCCGAAGAGCGGCAGGGACAGCAGCTGGATCCCCTGGTAGGCCATCAGGCCCGCGGCCAGCAGCTGCCCGGCGAGCTTGGTCATGGCGTCCAGGCCGCGCAGGTCGTCGACCACTCCCAGCGCGCAGACCAGGCCGGCGCCGAGCAGCACCGCCTGCGGCTCGCCCGAGGTGAAGACCTGGGACAGGAACGGCAGCTTCCACGCCAGCAGCACCGCGGCGGCGAACCCGAGGAACATCCCGACACCGCCGAGTCGCGGCATCGGCTCGGCGTGGACGTCGCGATCCCGCACTGCCGCAAGGGCTCCGACCTTGAAGGCGAACCAGCGGACCAGCGGCGTGGCGACGTACGTGACCGCGGCCGCCATGACCAGGACGAAGAGGTACTCCCTCACCCGGGCGTCCCGGTCTCCGGTACGACGAGGTCGGCCACGACGGTCAGCAGGCGTTCCACCGGCACGGCGCCCGGCCGCGCAGCAGGCGCGGCCGGTCACCCGTGACGTCGACGATGCTCGAGGCCAGGCCCCCGGTGCTCGGCCCGGCGTCGAGGTAGACCGACACGGACTCTCCCAGCTGCTCCATCGCCTCGTCGCACGTCATCGCGGCCGGCTGGCCGGTCCGGTTGGCGCTGGTGACGGCCATCGGGCCGGTGCGGTCGAGGAGAGCCAACGTGGTGCGGTGCAACGGCATTCGCACCGCGACGGTGCCGTCGTCGGAGATCTCCCAGTCGAGCGAGGGCTGCGCGTGGCAGACCAGGGTCAGGCCGCCGGGCCAGAACGCATCGACCAGCGTGCGGGCGTAGTCCGGCACGTCGTAGGCGAGCCCGTCCAGCACTCGCGGGCTGGCGACGAGCACGGGCGGCGGCATGTCCCGGCCGCGGCCCTTGGCGGCGAGCACCGCGCGAACGGCGTTGCGGTCGAAGGCATCCGCGCCGACGCCGTACACCGTGTCGGTGGGGACGACGACGACCTCGCCACGCCGCACGGCGTCCGAGGCCAGCAGCACGCCGTCCTCACGGCCCGGAGCGTCTCGCACATCGAGGCGTCGGCTCACGACCGGCATCCTCGCACGCGCGCCCTCACCCGGCTCCCCCCCCCCCCGTGAGCGACAAGGTGTTGCCGTCGGGGTCGTGGAACCACACGACCCGGGCCCCGCCGGGTGCGGTCCAGACCCCCGAGGGGTCCTGCAGCAGGCCGTCGTAGCGCAGCGGTTCGACCCCGGCCGCGACGAGGGCACTGACCTTGGCGTCGAGGTCCTCGACCAGCCAGCCCAGCACGGTGAACGGCTGTGGCACCAGCTCCTGCACCAGCGTGATCCGGACCGTGGTGCCGTCGGCGTCCAGTACCACGGCGTACGGCGTGTGCTCGAGGATCTCCAGGCCGAGGACGCCACCGTAGAACGCGGCCGCGCGCTCCATGTCGGTGGTGGGCACGAACGCGAAGAGCGGGCTGTGTCCGAGCATCCGGCGACCCTACGCGTCAGGCCCGGCGCGGCCGTCACGTAGCGCGGGCGCCCGGCCAGGTCCGGCCGGTCCTGTGCGGCCCGCCAGCGATCGCCGGCCAGGAGAGCGAGCGCGCCGGGGCCCTGGACGTCGGCGTGCTCCATGACGAACCAGCCGCCCGGTGCGAGCAGCTCGGCCGCCAGCGCCACGACCGCGGCCGGCACCGCGAGGCCGTCGCGGCCGCCGCCGTAGAGCGCGAGGGCCGGGTCGTGGTCCCGGACCTCGGGGTCGACCGGCTCCTGGCCGGGCGGGACGTACGGCGGGTTGCTGACCACCACGTCGACGCCGCCCAGCAGGTCGGACAGGTCGTCCGCGACCGCGCTGCTGGTCACGTCGGCGGCGCGGAGGTCGACCCGGCCGGGTGCGATCTCGGCGATGTTCGCGGCCGCCCAGGCCCGGGCCGCCTCGCTGACCTCGATCGCGACCACCCGGGCCTGCGGCACCTCGGTCGCGACGGCGAGCGCGATCGCCGCGGAGCCCGAGCAGAGGTCGACGACGAGTGCGGAGCCGTGGGCGGCCAGGGCCTCCCGCGCGGCGTCGACGGCCGCGCCCGCGACGTCCTCGGTCTCGGGCCGGGGCACGAAGACCCCGGGCCCGACGGCGAGGTCGAGGTCGCGGAACGGCGCGCGCCCGGTCAGGTGCTGCAGCGGTGTGCGGCGGGCCCGCTCGGCCACCAGGTCGTCGTACCCCTCCGGTGCCGGCGTCCCGCCGAGGACGGCGAGCCTGGAGACCTCTCCGCGGGAGATGCCCATCAGGTGGGCGGCCAGCAGCTCCGCGTCGGCCTGGGCGCCGTCGATGCCCGCGGCCGTCAGCCTCGCCGTCGCCGCCGTCATCGCCTCTCTCAGCACGGCGCCATCCTCGCGCAGCGCCCACGTGTCAGCCCCTCCGGGCGCCAGACCCCCCGCAGGGCCTGACAACTCGCTCGGGTCAGTCGGCGACGGCCGCGAGCTGCGCGGCCTCGTCGGCATCGATGGCCGACTGCACGACGTCGTCCAGGTCGCCGTCGATGATCTGGTCCAGGCGGTAGGCCTTGAAGCCGGTGCGGTGGTCGGAGACGCGGTTCTCGGGGAAGTTGTAGGTCCGGATCCGCTCGGACCGGTCGACGGTGCGGACCTGCGAGCGCCGGGCCGCGGCCGCGCTCGCCTCGGCCTCCTCCTTGGCGATGGCGTGCAGCCGGGCCCGCAGGATCCGCAGGGCCTGCTCCTTGTTCTGCAGCTGCGACTTCTCGTTCTGGCAGGACACGACCACGCCGGTGGGCAGGTGGGTGATCCGGACGGCGGAGTCCGTCGTGTTGACACTCTGCCCGCCGGGGCCGGAGGAGCGGAAGACGTCGACCCGCAGGTCGGCGTCCTTGACCTCGACCTCGACCTCGTCGACCTCCGGCGTCACGAGCACACCGGCCGCCGACGTGTGGATCCGCCCCTGCGACTCGGTGACCGGGACGCGCTGCACCCGATGGACGCCACCCTCGTACTTCAGCCGGGCCCAGACGCCCTCACCGGGCCCCGGGTTGCCGGGCGCCGTGATCGAGACGGCCGCGTCCTTGAACCCGCCCAGGTCGCTCGGGGCGCTGTGCAGGACCTGGGTCCGCCAGCCACGCCGCTCGGCGTACCGCAAGTACATCCGCAGCAGGTCACCGGCGAACAGCGCCGACTCCTCGCCGCCCTCCCCCGCCTTGACCTCGAGGATCACGTCGCGGTCGTCGTCCGGGTCACGGGGCACGAGCAGCAGGGTCAGCTTGGCCGCCGCCGCCTCCTCGACCGCCGCCAGGGCAGGCAGCTCGGCGGCGAACGACTCGTCGTCGGCCGCCAGCTCGCGGGCGGCCTGGGCGTCGCCGGCCGCGGCCTGCCACGCGCGGTACGCCGCGATCACCGGCGTCAGCTCGGAGTAGCGGCGGCCCAGGCGCTTCGCGGCCCCGGGGTCCGCGTGGATCTCGGGGTCGGCCAGCCGGGCCTCGACGTCGGCGTACTCGCCCTGCAGCGACTCAACGGCCTCGAACACGGCTCACCCTCCTGGCCCGGTGCGTGCTGACGGACAGCGCGACAAACAGAACGGTGCCGGCGCGGACGCTTCGAGAAGCGTCCGCACCGGCACCGGAAGTCGAGCTACTTGGCCTCCGCCTTGTCGGCCTTCTTGCCGTAGCGGGCCTCGAACCGGGCCACGCGGCCACCGGTGTCGAGGATCTTCTGCTTGCCGGTGTAGAACGGGTGGCACTGGCTGCACACGTCGGCGTGGATGACGCCGTTGGCGGCCGTGCTGTGGGTGGTGAACGAAGCACCGCAGGTACAGCTGACCTGGGTCTCGACGTACGCCGGGTGGATGTCCTTCTTCACGATCTCTCCTCGGGTTCAGTCGCCGGGTCGCCACCACCGCCTCGGTATGGCGAGTGGGACGTGAACCGGAACCGGGCTCCAGTGTGCCAGAGACAGAGCTGCACACCGGACCTTGGAGGAACGGCCGGGCCGTACGCCGCATTCCCTCCCCTCCGGCGTCCTCCGGTGCGGGTCGGGCCGGCTCAGCGCCGGGTCAGGTCCGGCTCGGGCGCCTCGACCTCGGCCCCGGGCAGCCGGACCGTGACGATGGTGCCCTTGCCCTCGCGAGAGGTCAGGGCCACCGCACCGCCGTGGGCGTCGACGATCCCCTTGATCACGCTCATCCCGAGACCGGTGCCGGGAATCGCGTGCAGGGTCGCGTTCGAGGCCCGGAAGAACCGGCCGAACATGCCCGGCTGGTCGCGCTCGGGGATGCCGATGCCGGAGTCGGCGCAGGTGAGCAGCACCTCCCGGGTGTCCGCGTCGTACCGGACGATCACCGAGACCCGGCCACCCGAGGGAGTGAACTTCACCGCATTGCTGAGGATGTTCAGGGCCACCATGTCGAGGTGTCGGGCGTCGCCCATGACGGTGAGCCCGGCCGGACCGGCGTCGACGGAGAGGTGGACGCCGCCCTCGGCCGCCTGGAGCCGCACGGTCTGGGCCGCGTGCTCGATGACGTCGGCGAACTCCACCGGCGCCCGGCTCGCGCTCAGGCTGCCGTCCTCGATCCGGGCCAGCACCAGCAGGTCCTCGATCAGGGCGCGCAGCCGGACGGCGTTGCGGTCGACGACGTCGAGCATCTTGTCCATCGCCTCCGGCACGGCTCCGGCGGCACCGTCGCGGACCAGCTCGAGGTAGCCGACGATCGACGTGAGCGGGGTGCGCAGCTCGTGCGAGACGGTCGAGAGGAAGTCGTCCTTGCGCCGGTCCAGATCGCGCAGCTTGCCGACCAGCTCGAGCTGCTTCTCGTAGAGGGAGGCGTGCACCACTGCGCGGCCCAGGTCGGCGGCAACCCGTTGCGCTGCAGCGACTTCGGCCGGACTCCACGCTCGCGGCCGGTCGGTCATGACCCAGGTGAGCAGGCCCAGGACACCGTCGCCCGCCCCGATCGGCAGCACCAGGAGGCTGCGCGCACCCGTCGCGGCGACGAAGAGCTGCAGGTGCTGCGGCTCCTGCTCGAGCCGGGCCAGCAGGTCCGGCCGGGCCAGCGCCTCCTCCCGGCTCCAGAGCCGCTGGGCCAGCTCGAGCGGGTCGTCCCCGACGAGGGGGATGTCCACCAGCGGGTCGAGGCCGTCACGGGCCCACTGGCGGGTGACGCCCTCCAGCCGGCCGTCACGGGCCAGCCGCAGCCAGCAGCGGTCGGCACCCAGGGCCGGTCCGACGAGGGACGGGGCCGCGAGGACGGCGTCCAGGTCCAGCTCCTCGCGGACCATCCGGGAGATCTCGCTGAACGTACGGCGCAGCCGCTCGCTCTCGGCCTGGACCGCTCGCCACGAGGCCACCTCGTCGGCGAGCGCGTTGACCTGGACGGCGACGCTGCGGACCTCGGCCGAGCCGTGATCCGTGGGCGCTCTTGCGTCGCCCTCGCCCCGGCGCAGCCGCTCGACGACGCCGGTCAGCTCGGCCAGCGGAGCCACCAGGACCCGTGAGGCGAGCGCTCCGAGACCGGCCAGGATGGCCAGGGCGGTCAGGACCAGCCCGACGAGGGCCATCCCGGCCAGGGTGCGCAGCCGGTCGGCCTGGGCCGAGAGCCGGTCGCGCTGGCCGGAGAGCTCGTTGCCGACCGCGGCGTTCGCCGTCCGGAACGCCTCGAAGTCGACGTCCGCCGCCGCCGGGCCGGTCGAGTCCGGGGCTCCACTGGGGGCACTCTCGGCACTCGGGGCACTCTCGGCACTGGAGCACTCTCGGCACCCGCGGCACCGATCCAGCGCGTCGCCGCGGCCCGCTCGGCGGCCAGGAGGTGCCGCACCCGGCGGTCGTGCGGGCCGGCCTGGGCCACGGTGTCCAGCGCGACGGTGACCGGGCCGGCCGACGCGGCCGGGTCGGCGGGAGCGACCGGTCGAGCGCCGGCCAGCAGCTGCCGCCGGACCTCGGACTGGGCCGCCGTCAGCAGCTGCAGGGCGGTGCCGTTCGCAGCGACGGCCGGGTCGAGGGTCTGGGTGATCGCCTGGGAGCGGTCCGTCGACAGCCACAGGGCGGTGAGCCCGGCCAGGCCGACGACCAGCACCGCCAGCAGCATCGTGATGCTCAGCCGGCGCAGGAAGCGCCGGGTCGAGCGTGCAGCCCTCATGCCCCCACCTGCGCCCGCGCCGCGGTCTCGCCGAAGCCCTCGCGGGTCATCGTCCCCCACTCCTGACGGGCGCCGCGCAGCGCGGCCCACCATCCCTGCAGGCGCCAGATCGCGGTGAGCTGGCGGTAGCCGACGTTCTCCAGCACGCAGGCGGCGACGGCGATCGCGAGGTCCCTCCACCGCGGGTACCGGTGGAAGGACCACTCCTCCAGGCAGAGCGCGGCGACGCTGACGAACACGGCGTACCCGTAGGCGAAGGTCGCGAACATCACGGCGTACGTCACCTGGACGACACCGAGCGCGAGCCCGAGCGGTACGACGAGGACCCCGAACAGCTCGAGCAGCGGGGCGACCAGCTCGAACAGCCACATGTACGGCAGCCCGACCAGGCCGACCCGGCCGTACCGCCCGTTCAGGGCCATCCGGCGGTGCTTCCAGAGCACCTCCCAGAGTCCGCGGTGCCAGCGGCGGCGCTGGCTGGCCAGCACCGCGCGGGTCGGCGGGACCTCGGTCCAGGACACCGGCTCGGACACGAAGACGACCCGGTAGTCGCGCCGCTCGTCCCGCATCCGGCGGTGGATCTTGGTCACCAGCTCGAAGTCCTCGCCGATGCAGTCCACGTCGAGCCCGCCGACCTCGACCACGACGTCGCGGCGGAACAGCCCGAACGCACCGGAGACGATCATCAGCGCACCGGCGCGAGACCAGCCGGTACGACCGATGAGGAAGGCCCGGAGGTACTCCATCACCTGGATCCGGGCCAGCCAGCCGCTCGGCATGGCCACCTCGACCACCCGGCCCGCGACGACCCGGCAGCCGTTGACCGCGCGGATCACGCCGCCGGTCGCCACGACCCGCTGCGGGTCGTCGGCGAACGGCTTGGAGACCACGAGCAGCGCGTCCGGGTCGAGGATGGAGTCCGCGTCGACGATCGCCATCAGCGGGTAGCGCGCGGCATTGACGCCCACGTTGATCGCGGACGAGCGGCCGCCGTTCGCGCTGCGGACGAGCACCAGCGGCGTGTGGCCGTCGACCGGCACGAGCACGGAGTGGACCGCCCCCTTGGTGGGGACGTCGTGCGGTACGACGTTCGGCACCTCGACCAGCCCGAAGGCCGCGACCAGGGCCGCCGCGGTGCCGTCGGTGGACCCGTCGTCGACGACGACGACCTCGTGCTGGGGGTAGCGCAGCGCCAGCATGGCCTGGACGGCCGGGACGATGCCGACCTCCTCGTTGTACGCCGGCACCAGGACCGACACCGGCAGGGTCAGCGGGCTGGCCGCGACCGCCTCGAGGTCGGCGAAGGGCAGTCGCCGCATGTGCCGGGAGAACTCCAGCGCCGCCAGCCCGATCAGGCCGAGGAAGCTGGTGTTGATCACCACGAAGTAGGCCAGGACCGGTCCCGCGGTCCAGCCCATCAGGGTCGAGACGGCATCCCGCAGCAGGTCGATCATGGGGTCCACCGCCAGGCACCCGCGCCGCCGTCGGCGGGGGTGCCGTCATGGCCGGCAGCAGGGTGGTGGGCCGCGGCCGCGAGGGCCGCCGCACGCACCGACAGGTCGGCCAGCGCCAGCCCGGCGACGGCCTCGCGGGCAGCTGGGGAGTCCTCCGCCGCGACCTCCCGCAGCGCGTCCACGCCCGGAGCGCCGAGGCGGGCGAGGGCCGCGGCCGCGTTGGCGGCGACCCGGTGCTCGGGCGCGCTCAGCATCCGCCGCAGCCCCGGGACCGCTGCCGCCGAGCCGACGTCGCCGAGAGCCCGGGCGACCACCATCTGCAGCGCGGGCGGCTGGTCCGGGCGACCGGCGGCCACGAGGTCCGCGACGGCGTGGGGTACCCCGAGCCGGCCGAGGGCGCGAGCGGCTCGGACCCGCACCTCGACCTGACCGTCGTGGCGCAGGGCGGCCCGAAGGACCGGAGTGGCCGGCACGGCGCCGGCCAGCCCGCAGATCTCGATCGCGACGGCACGCACCAGCGGCGACTCGTCGCCGATGGCGCTGAACAGCGCCGCGTGGGCCCACTGGCCGAGCTCGGCCACGGCCGACGCGACCACCGAGGCCGGGACCGGTCGCCGGGCAGCCAGGGTCTGCAGCAGGGGGCCGGTGGAGCGCGGGTCGCCGAGGTGCCCCAGGGCCGCGGCGCTGACCCGGCGGACGTCCTCGTCCCGGTCGCCGAGCAGGCGCTCCAGGTCGAGCCGGGAGCTGCGCCGGCGAGCCTGGCCCAGCAGGTGGGCCGCCCGCGCGCGGCGTACCGGATCGATGGACCGGGTCGACCGGCGGGCCTGCTCGACGGTGCCGCGGCGGGTCAGCAGCTCGACGACCTGGGCGTGCGACTCACCGCGGACCTTGGCCAGCATGGCCACGACCGACGGCTCGACGGCCCGCCAGGTGGCAGGGTCGAGGCCACCGAGCGCGGCCACCGCAGCGGCCGACTCGGCCGGGTCGCCCGCGACCATCCGCATGATGTGGACCCGCTGCGGTTCGCTGAGGGCCAGCCGGCGAGCCGTCCGGGCCTGCCGGGCGGCGCGGCGGGCGACGATCGCCAGCGCCAGCAGCAGGACGCCCGATGCCAGCAGCACGAGGGCGAGGCCGAGCAGGAAGGCGGCGTTCACGCCCCGGCCCGAGCCATCAGCGCCGTGACCCGGCTGAGCAGCTCGCGCGGGCTGAACGGCTTCGCGACGTAGTCGTCGGCGCCGGTCGCGAAGCCGGCCTCGATGTCGTGCTCCTGGGCCTTGGCCGTCAGCAGGATGACGGGCAGCGAGCGCGTGCGCGGGTCGCGGCGCAGCTCCCGCACGACATCGATGCCGGACAGGCCGGGCATCATCACGTCGATCAGCGCGATCGAGGGCAGGTCCGCGGCGATCGACTCGAGCGCGTGGACGCCGTCAGCGACCGCCACCACCCGGAAGCCGGCCTGCTCGAGCTTGAAGCCCACCAGCTCGCGGACGTCGGGGTCGTCGTCGGCGACGAGCGCGCTGCGCTGACGCCGGTCCGGCCCCCTGTTCGACATGTCACCGCTATCGGACGATTCGCCCGGTCACTTGAATGGCCTAACGCCACCGGCTCAGTCGTACGCGTGCTCAGTCGTACGGGTGCTCAGTCGTACAGGTGCTCAGTCGTCGTCGCCCTGGCCGGGGATCGACGGGCTGGTCTTCTGGACCTGCATCAGGAACTCGGCGTTGCTGCTGGTCTTGCGCAGCCGGTCGAGCAACAGCTCCAGGGCCTGCTGGGAGTCCAGGGCCGTGAGGACGCGGCGGAGCTTCCAGCTCACCGCGAGCTCCTCGCGCCCGAGCAGGATCTCCTCGCGCCGGGTGCCCGAGGGGTTGACGTCGACCGCGGGGAAGAGCCGCTTGTCGGCCAGCCGCCGGTCGAGCCGGAGCTCCATGTTCCCGGTGCCCTTGAACTCCTCGAAGATGACCTCGTCCATCTTGGAGCCCGTGTCGATCAGGGCCGTGGCCAGGATGGTCAGCGAGCCGCCGTTCTCCACGTTGCGGGCCGCGCCGAAGAACCGCTTCGGCGGGTAGAGCGCGCTGGAGTCGACACCACCGGACATGATCCGGCCGCTGGCGGGAGCCGCCAGGTTGTACGCACGGCCGAGCCGGGTGATCGAGTCGAGCAGCACGACCACGTCGTGGCCCAGCTCGACCAGGCGCTTGGCCCGCTCGATGGCCAGCTCGGCGACCGTGGTGTGGTCGTCCGCCGGGCGGTCGAAGGTGGAGGCGATGACCTCACCCTTGATCGCGCGCTGCATGTCGGTGACCTCTTCAGGCCGCTCGTCCACGAGGACGACCATCAGGTGGCACTCGGGGTTGTTGGTCGAGATCGAGTTGGCCATGGCCTGCAGGATCAGCGTCTTGCCGGCCTTGGCGGGCGAGACGATCAAGCCGCGCTGGCCCTTGCCGATGGGCGCGACCAGGTCGATGATCCGGGTGGTCAGGATGCCGGGCTCGGTCTCCAGGCGCAGCCGCTCCTGCGGGTACAGCGGGACCAGCTTGCTGAACTCCACCCGGGCCTTGGCCTCGTCCGGCGTCATGCCGTTGACGGTGTCCAGGCGGACCAGCGCGTTGAACTTCTGCCGCTGGTTGGCGGCGTCGGCGTCCAGGACCTGCCGGACGGCACCGGTCACGGCGTCGCCCTTGCGCAGGCCACTCTTCTTGACCTGGCCGAGCGAGACGTAGACGTCGTTCGGGCCGGGCAGGTAGCCCGACGTACGGACGAACGCGTAGTTGTCCAGGACGTCCAGGATGCCGGCGACCGGGACGAGCACGTCATCGTCGCTGAGCTCCGGCTCGTCGTACTGCCCGGGCAGGTCGGCCCGGCCGCCGCCGGTGCCACGGCGCTTGCGGTCGCGGTACCGGTTGCGCCGGCCCCGGCGGCTGCCGTCGCCGTCGTCGTCGTCGCGCCGGGGCTGGCCGCCCTGGCCGGACTGCTGGCCCTGCTGACTGCCCTGGCCACCCTGCTGGTTGCCGCCGGACTGCCGGTTGTTGCCGCCCTGCTGGCCGCCGTCGGACTGCTGGCCGCCGCCCTGGCGGTTGCGCTGGCGAGGCTCGCGGCGCTGGCCGCCCTGCTCGGAGCCGTCCCGGTTGTCGGTGCGCTCGGAGCCCTCGGTGCGCTCGGAGCCCTCGGTGCGCTCCGAGCTGTCGGTGCGCTCGGAGCCGTCCGTGCTGGGCGCGCCGTCGGTGCGCGGCGGGCGCTCGGTCCGCGCCGTACGCGCGGCGGGCTGGGTGGTGCTGCTCTCGCGGCTGACCGTGGCCTCGGCCTGCGGCGCAACGCCGTTGGCCGGGCTGGTGGCCGGGCTGGTGTCGGTCGCGGCTCCGTTGGAGCTGCCGTTGGGCGTCGAGGCCGGGGTGTCGGTCGCGGCGCGCGCGGTGGCGCTCGCCGTACGGGCCGGGGAGCTGGCCCGGCGGGGCGCGCTGGTGGCGCCGTTCTGGTGGGCGTTGATCGCCTCGACCAGGTCGCTCTTGCGCATCTTGGCCGTCCCGGACAGGCCCAGCTCGGAGGCGATGGCCTGCAGCTGCGGGAGGCGAAGTGCGGACAGGCTGCCGGTGCGGCTGCCTGCGTCGCCACGGGTGCTGCCGGCATTGGCGGCGGGCGCTGTGGCGATCTCGGTGGTGTCGGTCACGGGGATCCTTCCCCCTCGTCGCGGACCCGGCGTCCATCGCCGGCCGCATGATGCAGGTCCTGCCCGTGGGGCAGGTGCATCGGGTAGCTCCACGTCCTCCGGGTGTCGGGGCGACTCAAGGTTTCGAGCGGCCCTGATCCCGTTGCCCGCCATACCGGCGAGCTGGTCGAACGTGGGGGGTGCACCGGGACTCCTGGTCCGGCGGTGCGCGCCTAATGTAACACTGCCCGGCTCCCGGGGCTTCCCGACCCGGCCGAACCGCCCCGGGTGCCCTGGTGCGCGATGCCCGGTGCCATCGCCCGCCAGCCGCTCGGCGGGCGCCGGGTGAGCGCCTCGGCCCGCTCCCCGATCCCGCCGTCGTCGGCGCCGACGCAGAGCACGAGGAGGCTCGGGCCGGCGCCGGAGACGACCGCGGCGTACCCCTGCGAGCGCAGCTCATCCATCAGCCGGACCGTCTCGGGCATGGCGGCCGATCGCGGTCCCTGATGCAGCCAGTCCTCGGTCGCCGGCAGCAGCAGGCCCGGGTCCGCGGTCAGGGCGTGGACGATCAGGGCCGCCCGGCCCGCCGTCCGGGCGGCGTCGGCGTGCCGCACCGTCGCGGGCAGCACCGAGCGGGCGTGCGAGGTGTCCAGCCGGTGCTCCGGCACCAGCACGACGGGCTCGATCGAGGGGTGCGGCTGGAGCCGGACGGCGCGGGCGCCGAGGTCGTCGCCCTCGCACCAGGCGATGGTCAGCCCGCCGAGCAGGGCCGCCGCGGCGTTGTCCGGGTGGCCCTCCAGGCGTCCGGCCAGGCGCAGGAGCTCGGCCGGGCCGCGGCCGGGACCCGCCGGTGCCAGGAGGTCCGCGAGGGCCAGGCCCGCGACGACCGCCGCCGCCGACGAGCCGAGGCCACGGCCGTGCGGGATCGCGTTGTGGGCATGCAACCGGAGCCCGGGCGCCGGGTCGATCCCCCAGGCCAGCGTCGCGGCCCGGAAGGCCCGGACGACCAGGTGTCGCTCGTCCAGCGGGACGTGGCCCTCGCCCTCGCCCTCGACCGTGACCTCGAGCCCGGCGTCGAGCACCCCGGCCCCGACCACCTCGGCCCGGACGACGTCGTACAGCCCGAGGGCGAGGCCGAGCGCGTCGAAGCCCGGGCCGAGATTGGCGCTCGTCGCGGGAACCCTGACGCTGCAACGCTTCCCGGTGACCCAGGGGCCCGGTGTCGCCGTACTCACGCTCAGTCCTGCAGGCCGAGCGCGACCGCGGCGGTCATCGCGTCGACCGGCACGCGCACCGGAGTCACGGCACCGCCGTCGAGACCCTTGACGGCCCACTCCGGGTCCTTGAGCCCGTGACCGGTCACGGTGCAGACGACCTGCTGGCCGGGGTCGAGCCGGCCCGCGGCGTGCATGGCCAGGAGCCCGGCCGCGCTGGCGGCCGACGCCGGCTCGACGAAGACGCCCTCCTCGGCCGACAGGATCCGGTGCGCGGCCAGGATCTGCTCGTCGGTGACCGCCTCGATCAGCCCCCCGCTCTCCTCCCGGGCGGCGACGGCCTGCTGCCACGAGGCCGGGTTGCCGATCCTGATCGCCGTGGCGATGGTGTCCGGCTGGTCGACCGGGTGACCCTTGACGATGGGCGCGGCGCCGGCCGCCTGGAAGCCCCACATCCGCGGGGTCCGGGTGGCCGGGCCGGGGTGGTCCGCGGACTGCAGGTACTCCTGGTAGCCCAGCCAGTACGCCGTGATGTTGCCCGCGTTGCCGACCGGCAGGCAGTGGATCTCCGGCGCGTCGCCGAGGGTGTCGACGACCTCGAACGCCGCGGTCTTCTGACCCTGGATCCGGACCGGGTTGACCGAGTTGACCAGCTCGACCGGGTAGGCCTCGGCCAGCTTGCGGGCCAGGGTCAGGCAGTCGTCGAAGTTGCCGTCGACCTGCAGGAGGGTCGCGCCGTGGGCGATCGCCTGGCTGAGCTTGCCCATCGCGATCTTGCCGTCGGGCACCAGGACGGCGCAGCTCAGCCCGGCCGCGGTCGCGTAGGCAGCGGCCGAGGCCGAGGTGTTGCCGGTCGAGGCGCAGATGACGCTGCGAGCGCCCTGGGCCTTGGCGTGGGTGATCGCGGTCGTCATGCCACGGTCCTTGAACGAGCCGGTCGGGTTGACGCCCTCGCACTTGAGCCAGACGTCGCAGCCGGTCAGGCCGGACAGGTGCCGGGCCCGGACCAGCGGCGTACCGCCCTCGCCGAGGGTCACCACGTCGACATCGGCGTGGAACGGCAGGCGGTCGCGGTACTCCTCGATGACCCCGCGCCAGGGCTGTGCCACGCCTCAGTCCCCCTCGACCCGCATCACGCTCACGACCGCCTCGACCACGTCGAGCTTGGCGAGCGACTCGACCGTGCCCGACAGCGCGGCGTCGGGGGCGGCGTGCGTCACGACGACCAGCGCGGCCCGGCCCGGGCTGCCGTCGTCGCCCGGCAGCAGCTGCTGGCGCACGGTCTCGATCGACACCTCGTGCTCGGCGAAGGCCGACGCGACCTGCGCGAGCACACCCGGACGGTCGGCCACGTCGAGACTGATGTGGTACCTCGTGATCGCCTGCCCCATCGGCAGGACCGGCAGGTCGGCGTACGACGACTCCCCCGGCCCGCGGCCGCCGACGACGCGGTGTCGCGCGACCGCGACCAGGTCGCCGAGGACGGCGCTGGCCGTCGGGTCGCCGCCGGCGCCCTTGCCGTAGAACATCAGCTGACCCGCGGCGTCGGCCTCGACGAACACCGCGTTGAAGGCCTCGCGGACACCGGCGAGGGGATGACTGAGCGGGATCATCGCCGGGTGGACTCGGACCGAAACCCCTTCGGTCCCAGGCCCTTTCGAGTCGTGGCGCGCCGACGGCAGGTCGACCCGCTCGCAGATCGCCAGCAGCTTCACGACGCAGCCCATGGCGCGGGCGGCGGCGACGTCGGCGGCCGAGACCTCGGTGATCCCCTCGCGGTGCACGTCGGCGGCGGCCACCCGGGTGTGGAAGGCGAGCGAGGCGAGGATCGCGGCCTTGGCCGCCGCGTCGAAGCCCTCGATGTCGGCCGTCGGGTCGGCCTCGGCGTAGCCCAGCTCCTGGGCCTGCTCGACCGCCTCGGCGAAGCCGGCGCCGGTCGTGTCCATCTTGTCGAGCACGTAGTTGGTCGTGCCGTTGACGATGCCGAGCACGCGGCGGACCGAGTCCCCGGCCAGGGACTCGCGCAGCGGGCGGAGCAGCGGGATGGCGCCGGCGACGGCGGCCTCGTAGTAGAGGTCGACGCCGTGCTCGGCGGCGGCGGCGTAGAGCGTGGGTCCGTCGGCGGCGAGCAGCGCCTTGTTGGCCGTGACGACACTGGCGCCGTGCTCCATGGCGCGCAGGATCAGGGCCCGGGCCGGCTCGATGCCGCCGATGACCTCGACGACGACGTCGGCGCGGGTGACCAGCTCGGCGGCGTCGGTCGTGAAGAGCTCGTCCGCGACGCCCGCGGCCGACCGGTCCCGGCCCAGCCTGCGGACGGCGACGCCGACCAGGTCCAGCGGCGCCCCGACCCGGGCGGCCAGGTCGTCCGCGTGCTCGCCCAGCCGGCGGGCCACGGCCGAGCCGACCACCCCGCAGCCGAGCAGCGCGACCCGCACCGGCGATGTGTCCGGGGTCTCACGGCGGCTCGCGGAGCCAGGCATGGCAGACCTCTCGATGTGGGGCGGACGCGCCGGAAATTGTGCCGCTGTCCGCCAGATGAGCGTCCCACATTCCGCCATCCGGACGACGAGCCTCCGCGAGTGTCAGCCCCAGCGGGCGCTAGACCCCCCGGAGGGGCTGACAACCCGAGGGGCCTCCGCGAGTGTCAGCCCCAGCGGGCGCTAGACCCCCCGGAGGGGCTGACAGACCCGCCAGCACGGAGGCCTCCGCGAGTGTCAGCCCTAGCGGGCGCTAGACCCCCCGGAGGGGCTGACAACCCGAGGGGCGCAGTCGCGGGCCGGCTCGGGACGGCTAGCCGACGTCGAGCGCGAGGATGTCGTCCTCGGTCTCGCGCCGGACCAGGACGGTGACCTCGCCGTCCCGCACGGAGAGCACCGGCGGTCGCGGGACGTGGTTGTACTGGCTGGCCATGCTGCGGCAGTAGGCGCCGGTGCCGGGTACGGCGACCAGATCGCCGCTGCGGACGTCACCGGGCAGGAACTCGTCCTTGACCAGGATGTCCCCGCTCTCGCAGTGCTTGCCGACGAGCCGGGCCAGCACCGGGGGGACCAGCGAGGACCGCGAGGCCAGGGTGCAGGAGTAGTCGGCGTCGTAGAGCGCCGTCCGCACGTTGTCGCTCATGCCGCCGTCGACCGCGACGTACGTCCGGGCCATCCCACCGTCCAGCTCGACCACCTTGACCGTGCCGACCGAGTACAGGGTGAAGGTGCTCGGCGCCGCGATCGCCCGCCCGGGCTCGACCGAGATCCGCGGCACGGCGACGGCCTGGGCCGAGCACTCCCGGACGACGATGTCGGCCAGCCCCGCGGCCAGCTCGGCCGGCGGCATCGGGTCGTGCTGGGTCGTGTAGGCCACGCCGAACCCGCCGCCGAGGTCGAGCTCGGGCAGCTCACGCCCCAGCTCGCGGGACAGCTGCGCGTGCAGACCGATGATCCGGTGGGCGGCCACGTCGAACCCGGAGGTGTCGAAGATCTGGCTCCCGATGTGCGAGTGCAGGCCGCGCAGGTCGAGCGCGTCGCCGTGCTCCAGGACCAGGTCGACGGCCTTGCGAGCCTGCCCGCCGGCCAGGGAGAGCCCGAACTTCTGGTCCTCGTGAGCCGTCGCGATGTACTCGTGCGTGTGCGCCTCGACGCCCACCGTCACGCGCAGCAGCACCGGCACCCGGCGGCCGTGACGTCGCCCGGCCTCGGCCACCCGCGCGATCTCGTCCATCCCGTCGACGACGACCCGGCCGATGCCGGCAGCGACCGCGCGGTCGATCTCGGCGTCGCTCTTGTTGTTGCCGTGCAAGCCGATTCGCTCCGGAGGTACCCCGGCGCGCAGGGCGACCGCGAGCTCTCCCCCGCTGCAGGTGTCGACCGCGAGGCCGTCGGCGACCATCCACCGGGCCACGGCGGTGCACAGGAACGCCTTGCCCGCGTAGTACACGTCGGCGTTGCCGTCGAAGGCGGCGGTGAAGGCCTCGCGGAAGGCGACGGCGCGGGCGCGCAGGTCGGCCTCGTCCAGCACGTACGCCGGCGTGCCGTGCTCGCGCGCGATGTCGCGGACGTCGACGCCGCCGACCCGCAGGGCACCGTCTCCGGACCGGACGACCGACCCCGCCCACAGCCGGGGCACCAGCGCGTTGACGTCGTCGGGGAGCTGCAGCCAGCCGGGCCCCCGGGCCGGTCCGGCGTGCAGCGCCCCAGCCTCATGGGCGGGCATCGCTACATCCGATCCGGAGCCGAAACACCAAGCAGCCCAAGGCCGTTCGCAATCACCTGTCCGGTGGCCCGGTTGAGCCAGAGCCGGGTCCGGTTGAGGTCCGTGACCGGGTCGTCGGCGCTCTCGGGGCGCACCCGGCACGCGTCGTACCAGCGGTGGAAGCTTCCGGCGAGCTGCTCGAGGTACCTCGCGACCCGGTGCGGCTCGCGCAGCGCGGCGGCCTGCCCGAGGACCCGGGAGAACTCGCCGAGCGAGGCCAGCAGCAGGGACTCCGTCTCGTGGGTCAGCAGCGAGGGGTCGAAGCCGTCCTCGGTGCGCACCCCGTCGGAGGTGGCGAGGCGGGTGACACCGGCCGTCCGAGCATGGGCGTACTGGACGTAGTAGACCGGGTTGTCGTTGGTGCGCCGGGTCAGCAGGTCGAGGTCGATGTCGATCTGCGAGTCGGCCGACGACCGGGCCAACGCGTAGCGCGCCGCGTCGACGCCGACCGCCTCGACCAGGTCCTCCATCGTGACCGTGTTGCCGGCCCGCTTGCTCATCCGCACCGGCTGGCCGTCCTTGACCAGGTTGACCAGCTGCCCGATCAGGATCTCCAGGTTCACGCCGGGGGTGTCGCCGAAGCACGCGCACATCGCCATCAGCCGGCCGATGTAGCCGTGGTGGTCGGCGCCCAGCATGATCACGACCCGGTCGAAGCCGCGCTCGCGCTTGCTCAGGTAGTAGGCCAGGTCGCCGGAGAAGTACGACGGCTCGCCGTCGCTCTTGATGATCACCCGGTCCTTGTCGTCGCCGAAGTCGGTGGTGCGCAACCAGATCGCGCCGTCGCTCTCGTAGATGTGCCCGAGCTCGCGCAGCCGCGTCACCGCCCGGTCGACCGCGCCGGACTCGTGCAGGTCGTTCTCGTGGAAGTAGGTGTCGAAGTCCACGCCGAAGTCGTGCAGGCTCTGCTTGATCTCGGTGAACATCAGCTCGACGCCCTCGCGGCGGAAGACCTCCTGCGCGTCCGCCTCGGGCTGGTCCAGGAGGCCGGGCCGGTCGGCCATCACCCGCTGGGCGATCTCGCCGATGTACGCGCCGCCGTACCCGTCCTCGGGGGCCGGGCGGCCCTGGGCGGCCGCCAGCAGCGAGCGCGCGAACCGGTCGATCTGCACGCCGTGGTCGTTGAAGTAGTACTCGCGAGAGACCGTGGCCCCCTGGGAGGCGAGGACCCGGGCCAGCGAGTCGCCGACCGCCGCCCAGCGAGCGCCGCCCAGGTGCATCGGGCCGGTCGGGTTCGCCGAGACGAACTCGAGGTTGATCCGCTGGCCGTTGAGCGCCTGGGTCTGCCCGTACGCCGCGCCGTCGTCGACGATCGCCCGGGCCAGCTCACCGGCCGCGGCAGCGTCCAGCACGATGTTGAGGAAGCCCGGTCCGGCCACGGACACGCTCTTGATCCCGGCCACCGCACCCAGCCGCCCGGCCAGCACCTCGGCCACCTGACGCGGAGGCAGGTCGGCGGCCTTGGCGAGCTGGAGGGCGATGTTGGTGGACCAGTCGCCGTGCTCGCGGACCCGCGGGCGCTCGACCCGGACCTCGTCCGGCACCTCGACGGAGAGCTGGCCGTCGCGCACGGCATCGGTCAGGCAGCCGCGGATCGCGGCCGAGAGCTCCTCGGGGGTCACACCCCCCAGGCTACCGACGGGTCAGACCCGGCCCCCCGAGGCCAGGACGCCGACCAGCGCGATCAGCTCGTCCGGCTCGAACGGCTTGGCGATGAAGCCGTCCACGGCGGCCTGCTCGGCCTGGGCGCGGTGATGGCTCTGCACGGACGCGGTCACCATGACGACCGGGATGTGCTCGAGCCGCGGGTCGGTGCGGATCATGCCGACGGTCCACCAGCCGTCCCGGCGGGGCATCAGTGCGTCGACGGTCACGACGTCCGGCAGGGGGTCGTCCTCGGCGTCGGTGATGCTGGCCAGGATGCTCAGCGCCTCCTCGCCGTCGTGGGCCTCGATCACGTCGTAGCCCTCGAGCTCGAGGTTCACCCGGATCAGGTGGCGGACGGCGTCGGTGTCGTCGCAGACCAGGACCCTCGGCGCTCGCAGCCGGGAGACCGGTCGTCGACGCCGTGCGTCGTACCCACGCTCCACCCGGTCAGCGTACGGGTCGGGACCGGTCGCGCCCCTGATAACCTCGCAGTCGCCTCAGAGCCCCCGTAGCTCAGGGGATAGAGCGCCGCCCTCCGGAGGCGGAAGCGCAGGTTCGAATCCTGCCGGGGGCGCCGGACCGACATCGCATCTCGCCCCCATCACTGGCTCCACTTCGGGAGCTCCTGCAGCGCCCACCGGTTGCCGTCCGGGTCGGCGAAGAAGACGAAGCGACCCCAGGCCTCGTCGTGCACGCCGTCGACCTCGACCCCTCGGCCGGACAGCTCGTCGTACGCCGCCTGCGCGCTGTCCACGACCATCTGCAGCCCTCGCACCGAGCCGGGCGCCGCGTCGGTCAGGCCCTTGCCGAACGCGATCGAGCAGGCCGAGCCACGCGGGGTGAGCTGGACGAAGCGGATCTCCTCGCTGACGGTCTGGTCGTGGTCCGCGTTGAACCCGACCCGGTCGACGTAGAACGCCTTGGCCCGGTCGATGTCGGTCACGGGGAGGATCACGAGCTCGAGCCGGTAGCTGATCGCCGAGGCCCCACTGTCCGGGGCGCCGGTCTGGTTCGGGTTGTCTGCCATGAGCAGATCCTGGCCGAACCCACCGACAGCGGGCCGTCACCCCGGCTGCGACCCCCGGATGCCAGCCCGGGCGGGGCTTCCTAGGATCGATGCATGCCCCTTTCCGGAGAGTACGAGCCGAGCGCAGCCAAGTGGGTCCGTGACCAGGTGGAGGCCTACGAGTCCTCGGGCGGGGAGAAGGCCAACACCTTGCGGGACACCGACCTCCCGATCGTCGTCGTGACGATGAAGGGCAACAAGAGCGGCAAGATCCGCAAGACCGCCCTGATGCGGGTCGAGCACGACGGCGAGTACGCCCTCGTCGCTTCGAAGGGCGGCGCTCCGCACCACCCGGTCTGGTACTACAACCTGGTCGAGGAGCCGCACATCACCCTGCAGGACGGCGCCGAGCCGGTCGACATGGACGTGCACGTGGCCACCGGGCGGGAGCGCGAGATCTGGTGGGAGCGCTCGGTCGCCGCGTACCCGCCGTACGCCGACTACCAGACGAAGACCGACCGGGAGATCCCGGTCTTCGTTGCGACGCCGAGCTGACCGGCCGGCGTCGCAGCGAACTCGTCCCGTTCCTTGACCGTCAACCAGATTGACTTCTATCGTCGGTCCATGAGCACCGCCGCATCGACCGGGCCGCCGCCTCCCGCCGAGCCGCCCTGGGACGCCGAGCTCGTCCTGCCGGTTATGCTCGCCGCCGCCCGGGGGACCTACGGCTCGGCCATCCGGCAGGCCCTCGCGGCCGTCGGCTGTGACGACATGCCGCGCCTGGGCGCGCGGGTGCTCGGAGCCCTGGCCCGCGCCTCCGGCGTGACCGACATCGCCGCCCTCTGCGGCATCTCCAAGCAGGCCGCCAGCCAGCTGGTCGACACGCTCGTGATGCGCGGGTACCTCTCCCGGACTCCCGACGGCGAGGACCGCCGGCGGGTCAACCTGCGCCTCACCCCCCGCGGCGAGGAGGCGGCGGCCGTGATCGGCGGCGCCGTCCGGGACGTCGACGCCGCCGTGACCGAGCGGGTCGGTGTCGAGGCGCTGGCCCGTGCCCGCGAGGTGCTGGCCGTGCTGGTCGAGCTCGGGCACCCGGAGCACTTCACCGCGGGCGCGCGCGGATGAACCCGCGAGTGAGCGAGCGGTGAGCCAGCAGCCCGGCCAGCCCGGCCAGCCGGCCCAGCCGGCCCAGCCGCGGTACGCCGTGAGCGCGGGCATCCTGCTCTACCGGCGGACCGGGGCGGTCGACACCACGTCGCAGCAGGACCCGAGCGGCACGCTGGAGGTGCTCCTCGGGCACATGGGCGGCCCGTACTGGGCGGCCAAGGATGAGCGGGCGTGGAGCATCCCGAAGGGCGAGTACCCGGACGACGAGGCACCGTGGGACGCCGCCCGCCGCGAGTTCGAGGAGGAGACCGGCCACCCCGTGCCCGACGGTCCGCGGGTCGACCTGGGCCAGGTCCGCCAGCGCGGGGGCAAGGTCGTCACGGCGTACGCACTGGAGGGCGATCTCGACCCGAACTCCATGCACAGCAACACGTTCGAGATGGAATGGCCCCCGCACTCCGGGCGCATCCAGGCCTTCCCGGAGATCGACCGGTTCGAGTGGTTCAGGCCGGCCGACGCCCGCGGCAAGCTGCTGCAGAGCCAGGTCGAGCTGGTCGACCGGCTGGAGCAGCATCTCGCCGCTCGATCGGCGGATTGAACCCGCCAGGGGGATTGTGCAACCGGCCAAGACTTGGTCTGCTGGGGGCCTGGACGCGCCCACGCCGGGCACCGGCCCGGCGGACGATCCAGTTCGTGCCCGAGGAGGCGCCGTGGCCCCATCCAGCGAGTCGAAGGAGAGCACACCCGAAGGGAAGCCCGACGGGAGCTCCGCCACCCACGTCGTCGAGGTGAGCCGCACCATCGCGGCTCCGCCGGACCAGGTCTGGCAGCTGATGACATCACCGCACGGCGCGGCCGCACTGCTCGGTGACGGCGCCGTCCTCGGCGGCAAGGGCGAGCCCTGGCGCACAGCCCAAGGACCGCACGGGGTGGTCCGCAGCTACCACCCGCTCGAGCAGCTCCGGGTGTCCTGGCACGCCGACGACGACGCACCGGCGAGCCTGGTCGAGATGGACCTTCGGCCGGATGGGGACGGCACCGAGATCGTCGTACGCCACGAGCGCGTCGCCGACGCGGCCTCGATCGACCTGCGCCAGCACTGGTCGGCGGCAGTGGACCGTCTGGCTGCGAGCGCCGCCGGATAGCCTTGCGGCACTGCTGGTTTCGCATCCGCGGCGCAGATCCGCGGGCCCGCGGTCGCGACCGCTCGTCGGGCTACTCGCCGGACGAGCGGTGCGTCTCGCCGACGACGTACTCCCAGTGCCACGGCTCCTCGCGCGAGCTCGGTGGGACGGCCCAGGCCGGGTTCTGCCAGCCGAAGGCCGGCGCGTTCGCGCGCATCCAGTCGTACTGCGTGGAGCGGAAGGTCTGGACGCCGGCGCAGAGGTCGACGGCGAGACCAAGGCCGTGCTCGCTGGTGCCAGGACGGGCCGCCAGCCCGGGCTTGCGGGCGGCCAGGCTCTCCTGCGAGGCGAGGCTGCGGTAGGAGTCGGTCAGGCAGAGGTCGTGGCCGAACCGGGCGCGGTAGGCGATGTTGAGCCGGGCCAGGGCCACCGCAGCGTCGGCCCGCAGGTGGTGGCGCGGGACCCAGGCCAGGGCGCACAGCTCACTGCCTGGCACATGGCCGTTCGGGTAGCTGTAGTCGGTCACCACGCCGCTGCACCCCGGGAGCACCGGGCGGATCTTCGACCGCGAGACGGCGCGCAGGCCGGACGGCACCTTGGGCGACTCGCCCATCCGCAGCGCGGCCGCGGCGACCTTGGGGTCCACCTTCGGTGCGACCTGGTCGGCGGTCGTCGTCGCGGTCGTCGAGACCTCGGCGGCGGACGCCTGCGCCGGCGGTGCGCCGAAGGCGTGCCCGGCCACGACCGCCACCATCGCGACACTCGCCGCGCCGAGCGCGACGGCGGACAGGCTGGGGCCGTGACCGGCCCGCGTCTCCTGGCGCCGGCGCTGCTCGGCCAGCTGGCGGCGGGTCGCCGGCGCGGGCACCGGGACGGCCGGCGGAGCCCAGCGCTGGACCGGCCGGGTCCTCGAGGGCTCGAGCTGGAACGGCGTCTGGGGGAAGGGCTTGGCCTGGCTCGGGAGGTGGGGACGGTCGCCGCCACCGGACTCCTCGACCGCCTCCTGGTCGGCCGCCCGGCGTTGCTCGAGCAGCTGGCGGCGGGTCAGCGGCGGGGGCTCCGGCTCCGTCACCGCACCCGGTGCGTCAACGCTCTCGTCCGGTCCGCTCGATCCCTCCGGCGCCTCCGGCGGAGGAGCTGTCGGCGTCGCGCGGCGGCGACCCCGGTACTCCGGGGTCGCAACGGGCGGGGCGTCGGAATCGGACACGAGGGAGTCAAAGTCTCCGGCAGGCCGGCGGCGGGGGGTGCCCCAAAACCTATGGGGCACGGCGCGTCCGGCTCAAATTTGCGGCGTGTCACCGACATCCGGGCGCGGCGGACGAGTGGCTCACGGCGTACGGCGGCTGGCATCGCGGACTTCACCGACAAGTTGTTCGAGCATGTCCTCCAGGAAGACGACGCCGACCACCGCCCGGCCCTGGTCGACGACCCGGGCCAGGTGCGCCCCGGTGCGCTGCATGACCGCCACGACGTCCTCTGCGTCGTCGCCGGCGCCGACGGTCGCCAGGTCCCGCAGCCGGCGGCGGGGCAGCGGCTGATCCCGGTCCGAGGCCGCGACGTCCAGGACGTCCTTGAGGTGCAGGTAGCCGATCAGGTCGCCGTCGTCCGCCACCGGGAACCGCGAGTACCCCGTCTGGGCGACTGCGCGCTCCACGTCGGCGGGGGTCGACTCGGCCGTGAGGACGACGAGCTCGGAGAGCGGTACGGCGACCTCCCCGGCGTCTCGGCCGGCGAACGCGAGGGCGCCCGTGACCAGGCCCTGATGGTCCTCGATCAGGCCCTCGCGACGGGACTCGGCCAAGATCGAGGCGACCTCGTCGGCGGTGAACGTCGAGGTGACCTCGTCCTTCGGCTCGACCTTCAGCAGCCGCACGGCCGACTTGGCGACGGCGTTCAGGCCCTTGGCCAACGGGCCGGCCGCCCGGGCGCACCACACCAGCGGCGGCGCCAGCAGCAGGGCGGCCCGGTCCGGCCCGGCCAGGGAGAGGTTCTTGGGCACCATCTCGCCGAGCACGACGTGCAGGTAGACGACCAGGGCCAGGCCGATCGCGAACGCGGCGGGGTGGACCAGCCCGTGCGGCAGGCCGGCTGCGTCGAACGGTGCCCGCAGCAGGCCTGAGATGGCCGGCTCGGCCACGGCGCCGAGGCCGAGGGAGCAGACCGTGATGCCGAGCTGGGCGCAGGCCAGCATCCGCGAGACGTTCTCCATCGCCACGATCGTGGTGCGGGCCCGGCGGCTGCCGGCCAGGGCCAGCGGCTCGATCTGGCTGCGCCGGGCCGTCATGACGGCGAACTCGGCGCCGACGAAGAACGCGTTGCCCATCAGCAGAAGCAGGGCGACCAGCAGGCCGACACCGCCGCTCACGTCTCCCGCCGCCGTTCGTCGGCCACGGGCTGGAAGCGCAGCCGGTCCACCCGGCGGCCCTCCATCCGCAGAACGCGGAGGCGGCCCCCGTCGACCTCGACCTCGTCCCCGACCCCGGGCACGCGGCCCAGCCGGGACATGACGAAGCCGCCGACGGTCTCGTAGTTCGCGTCGTCGGGCACGTCGACGCCCACGCGTTCGCGCAGCTCGTCCGGCCGCCACAGCCCGGGCACGACCCAGCTGCCGTCGCGCAGTCGGCGACCGGACTGGCGGACCCGGTCGTGCTCGTCGGCGACCTCCCCGACCAGCTCCTCCACGACGTCCTCGAGCGTCACGACTCCGGACGTCCCGCCGTACTCGTCGACGACGATCGCCAGCTGCAGCCCCTGACCCCGCAGCTGGGCCAGGAGCGGGTCCAGCCGGATGCTCTCGGGGACCACGAGCGCGTCGACCATGAGCGCGCCGGCGGGTACGTCGTCCCGCCGCTCGTACGGCACCGAGACGGCCTTCTTGACGTGGACGACGCCCAGCACGTGGTCGAGGTCGTCCTCCACGACGGGAAAGCGCGAGTGCCCGGTCTCGCGGCAGAGCTCGATCACCCGGGCCGCGCTCTCCTCACGCTGGACCGGCGTGCAGCGGACGCGGGGGGTCATGACGTCGGCCGCGGTCCGCTCGGCGAAGCCCAGCGAGCGGGTGACCAGCTGCGCGGTCGCGGGGTCCAGGGTCCCGGCCTCGGCCGACCGCAGCACCATCGAGGCCAGCTCGTCGGGCGTGCGGGCACCGGACAGCTCCTCCTGGGGCTCGATCCCGGCGGCGTGCAGGACCCGGTTGGCGCTGCCGTTGAGCAGCACGATGAGCGGGTGCGCGACGGTCGCGAACACCCGCATGAACGGCGTGACCATCCGGGCCGTGGCGAGCGGCGCGGACAGCCCCAGGAACTGCGGCACCAGCTCGCCGACGACCATCGAGAAGGCCGTGGCCAGGATCAGCGCGATGGCGACCGAGACGGCATCGACCGCGCCGTCCGGGATGCCGATCGACCCGATGGGGCCGGCGAGCAGGGAGGCCACGCTCGGCTCGACCAGGAAGCCGACGAGCAGGGTCGTGAGGGTGATGCCGACCTGGGAGGCCGAGAGCTGGGTCGACAGCTTGCGCAGGGCGGCCAGGACGTGTCCGGCACCGGGCTCCCCCGCGGCAACCGCTCGCTCGACCGTCGCCCGGTCGAGCGTGATGTAGGCGAACTCAGCGGCGACGAACACCGACGTGCCGAACGTCAGGACGACGCCGGCCAGGACGAGCAGCCACTCGGTCAAGGCGGTCCCGTCACCAGCCGCCGGGCAGCGGTTGACCCTCGTCGTAGCCGGCCCGCGACTGGACGCCGACGACCGCTCGCTCGTGCAGCTCGTCGACGGTCCGCGCCCCGACGTAGGTGCAGGCGCTGCGGACCCCGGAGGTGATGCTGTCCAGCAGGTCCTCGACGCCCGGGCGTCGAGGGTCGATCAGCATCCGGCTGCTGGAGATGCCCTCCTCGAACAGCCCCTTGCGGGCCCGGTCGAAGGCGCTGTCGTCGCGGCTGCGGGCGGCGACCGCGCGGGCCGAGGCCATGCCGAAGCTCTCCTTGTACGCGCGGCCGCTGGCGTCGGTGTGCAGGTCCCCGGGGCTCTCGTACGTGCCCGCGAACCAGGAGCCGATCATCACCTGGCTGGCACCGGCGGCGAGCCCGAGAGCGACGTCCCGCGGGTGACGGACCCCTCCGTCGGCCCAGACGTGAGCCCCCAGCTCCCTTGCAGCAGAGGCACATTCGAGAACGGCGGAGAACTGCGGGCGGCCGACCGCGGTCATCATCCGGGTCGTGCACATGGCTCCCGGGCCGACGCCCACCTTGACGATGTGCGCGCCGGCCTCGACCAGGTCGCGGGTGCCCTCCGCGGTCACGACGTTGCCGGCGACGACGGGGACCGCACGGCGAGGGGCAGCCGAGTCACCCGAGGCCGCGGCGCGGTCGACGGCGGCCCGGACGAGCGGCAGGACGGACAGCATCTTCTCCTGGTGCCCGTGGGCCGTGTCGACGACCAGCGTGTCGACCCCTGCCGCCAGCAGCGCCTCGGTCTTGGCCACCACGTCTCCGTTGATGCCGACCGCCGCCGCGATCCGCAGCCGCCCACCGGCGTCCAGCGCGGGCCGGTAGATGGTCGATCGCAGGGCGCCCGTCCGGGTCAGTACGCCCTCGAGCTGGCCGCCGCGGACCACCGGCGCGAACCGGCGGCGGGCGTCATGCAGCACGTCGAAGGCACGGCGCAGCCCGCCCTCGCCCGCCAGGTCGTCGGCGTCCAGCACCAGCAGGTCGGCGCTCAGGACGTCGCCGACCTGGGTGTAGCGGTCCACGCCGGTGCAGTCCGCCTCGGTCACGACGCCGACGAGCTTGCCCTCGTCCACGACCACCACCGCGCCGTGGGCGCGCTTGGGCATCAGGTTGAGCGCGTCCAGGACCGTGTCGTGCGGCGACAGGGTCAGCGGCGTCTCCAGGACCGGGTCGCGGCCCTTCACCCACGCGATTACGTCGGCGACGATCTCCAGCGGGACGTCCTGCGGCAGCACGACCAGCCCACCGCGGCGCGCGACGGTCTCCGCCATCCGGCGCCCCGCCACCGCGGTCATGTTGGCGACGACGATCGGCATGGTCGAGCCGGTGCCGTCCGGCGGTGTGAGGTCGACGTCCAGCCGGGAGGTCACCTGCGAGCGCGACGGGACCAGGAAGACGTCGCTGTAGGTCAGGTCGGTCGGGTGCTGGCGGCCGTCGATGAACTGCATGGCGCCCAGTGTCCCAGCGACGGCGCCCGACCCGGACACGACCACACAGCCGGCGAGAGCGGAGGCGGCCTCTTCCGCATAGCGGAAACCGGCAGCGCACCCCTCACGCGCAGGCACCCATCGCGCGCGCGATCTGCTCTGAGTCCTGCGCGGACTCAGAGCAGATCACCGAGAACCCCGCCTGCCGGCCGATGCACCTCACGCTGTGTCATCGTGAGTCGCGTTGGGTTAGCGTCTGGCGGGCCCCGCCGGGCGGAGGCGAGGCAGCGCCGTGCCAGCATCAACCGCGAGGCAGCGCCGTGCCAGCATGAACCGCGAGGCAGCGCCGTGCCAGCATCAACCGCGTGGCAGGCGCAGCCGGTCGACCCGAGGGCTACTCGGGCCCGCCGCTGCCGCGCAAGCTGGGGATCAGGCCGCAGGCCAGGGTCCTCGTGATCGGCCGGCCTGGCGGGTGGGACATCACCGCTCTGGACCCCGAGGGCTCCGCGACGGTGCACACCCGCGCAACGTCTGGGGCGTACGACGTGGTGCTGGCGTTCTCCCCGGACGTGGCGGCGCTGGAGCGCCGTCTCCCTCGGGCGTTGAAGGCCGTGACGCCCGCCGGAAGGCTCTGGGTCTGCTGGCCGAAGCGCGCCTCAGGGCTGGCGACCGACCTGGACGGGGACGGTGTCCGCGAGCGGGGCCTGGCCGCAGGGGTGGTGGACGTCAAGGTCTGCGCGGTCGACGCCGTGTGGTCCGGGCTGTGCTTCGTGACCAGGCTGCGCGACCGGTCTTGACTTCAAGCTGACTTTAACTATCACCATGGCGGCATGACCGCGCAACCTGGCACTCCGCAACCTGGCACTCCGCAACCCGTCGCACTGATCACCGGCGCCACCCAAGGACTCGGGCTGGCCCTCGCCCGCGCTCTGGCCCAGCGCGGCTGGCTGCTGCTCCTGACCGGTCGTGACCCCGGCCGGCTGGCCGCGCTCGCCCTCGACCTGCCGTCGGCCCGGATCGTTGCGGGCGATGTGACCTCGGCGGCGCATCGAGCCGACCTGGCGGCCGCCGTCGCGGCGGCCGGACGCCTGGACCTGCTGGTCAACAACGCGAGCGAGCTCGGGCCGAGCCCACTGCGGCCGCTCGCCGAGCAGCCGGTCGACAGCGTGCGGCAGGTTCTTGAGACCAACGTCGTGGCACCGCTGGTCCTGATCCAGCTCGCCCTGCCGGCGCTGCGCGAGAGCAGTGGCACCGTCCTGGACATCAGCTCGGACGCGGCGGTCGAGGCCTACCCGGGCTGGGGCGGGTACGGCGCGTCCAAGGCCGCGCTGGACCACCTGTCCGCGGTGCTCGCCCAGGAGGAGCCGGCGCTGAGCGTCTACGCCGTGGACCCGGGAGACCTGCGGACCGAGATGCACCAGCGCGCCTTCCCCGGCGAGGACATCTCTGACCGGCCGTTGCCCTCGGCGGTCGTGCCGGACCTGCTCCGGCTGCTCGACGCCCGCCCGCCGAGCGGGCGGTACCGGGCCGCCTCCTGGGCCGCCTCCTGGGCCGCCTCCTGGGCCGCGGCCGAGGTGGCCCGATGACAGCCGTCGACTTCGCCCTCTCGCCGGGCCTGGAGGCTTCGGCACCACCGCAGCGACGGGACGGCGTGCGCCTGATGGTGGCCCGGCCGGCCGGCATCGAGCACGCCGGGTTCGCGGAGATCGGCCGGCACCTGGAGCCGGGCGACCTGGTCGTCGTCAACACCTCGGCCACGCTCCCGGCCGCGGTCGACGGCACCCGGGCCGGCCGCCGGCAGCGCGCTCAGCGGGTGACCGTCCACTTCGCGACCCGGCTCGACGACGGCGACTGGGTGCTCGAGGTGCGCCCGCCCGGCCGGGCCAAGGGCCCCGTGAGCGACCTCGCCGCGGGCGAGCGGATCCGCCTACCCGAGGGCGTCGTCGCCACCGTGCTCGAGCCTCATCCCGCCGGGCAGCGACGGCTGTGGACAGCCCGGGTGCCGGTCGAGGGCGGCGTGATCGCGTTCCTCGCCCGGGCCGGGCGTCCGATCCGGTACGCCTACGTCGCCGGGGAGCCACCCCTCCCGGCGTACCAGACGGTCTTCGCCCGCGACCCGGGGAGCGCCGAGATGCCCAGTGCCGCAAGGCCGTTCACCGCCGAGGTGGTGACGGACCTGGCCACGCGAGGGGTCGCCGTCGCCCCCCTGCTGCTGCACACCGGTGTCTCGTCGCAGGACGTGGGCGAGCCGCCGCAACCCGAGCGCTACCGGGTCCCCGGTGCGACCGCCCGGCTGGTCAACGCCACCCGCTCCTGGGGCGGGCGGGTGGTGGCGGTCGGGACGACCGTGACCCGGGCCCTCGAGTCCGCCGCCGGCGCCGACGGGGTGGTCCTCGCCCGCGAGGGCTGGACCGACCTGGTTCTGGGCCCCGGGCGGCCGGCCCGCGTCGTCGACGGCCTGGTCACGGGCTGGCACGCGCCGGGGGCCTCTCACCTGGAGCTCCTGCAGGCGGTTGCGGGTCGGGCGCTGGTGGCGGACGCCTACGCGGCGGCGGTGCACGAGCGCTACCTCTGGCACGAGTTCGGCGACAGCTGCCTGCTGCTCCCGTAGCCGGGCGGTCCGGACGGCAGACGCCCGGCGGCGTACGCCGTAGATTTGCCCCATGAGCACACCCTCAGGTCCGTCCCGCTGCGTACTGCTGGTGGAGGACGAGCCGACCATCTCGCACGCCGTCGCCACCCGGCTGCGGGCCGAGGGGTACCAGGTGGAGACGGCGGCAGACGGGCCGACGGCGGTGGCTGCGGCCGAGCGGCTCCGGCCGGCCGCCATCGTGCTGGACGTGATGCTCCCGGGCTTCGACGGGCTGGAGGTCTGCCGGCGGGTCCAGGCGGCCCGACCGGTGCCGGTGCTCATGCTCACGGCGCGCGACGACGAGACCGACATGCTCGTCGGCCTCGGGGTCGGCGCCGACGACTACATGACCAAGCCGTTCTCGATGCGGGAGCTGGTGGCCCGGGTCAACGCGCTGGTCCGCCGGGTCGAGCGGGCCCGCCTGATGGCCGACTCCGGAGCGGCGAGCGACCTGTCGCCGGTGCAGGTCGGCGACGTCGAGATCGACCGGGCCGAGCGCCGGGTCCGGCGGGACGGGACTGAGGTGCACCTGACGCCCACCGAGTTCGACCTGCTGGTCCGGCTGGCGACGAACCCCCGCACCGTGCTGACCCGCGAGACCCTGCTCGCGGACGTCTGGGACTGGGTCGACGCCTCCGGGACCCGCACGGTGGACAGCCACATCAAGGCGCTGCGGCGCAAGCTCGGGCCGGACCTGATCCGCACGGTGCACGGAGTCGGCTACGCGGTCGAGCCCCCGGACGACCTGGTGAGCGGCTCCTCGTGAGACCGGCCGGGCGATGCTGAGCGACCGGGAGCCGAACCGGCGGGCCGCGTCGAAGATGCGCGACCTGCGGCCGCTGGACCCGTTCGCCTCGATCAAGACCAAGCTCGGCGTCCTGGTCGGCTCGGCCTCGACCGTCTGCGCCCTCGCCGTCTGGTGGGGCCTGCACACCGGGCTGGCCACCCGCTACACGCTGCCCCTCTCGGTGCTGCTGGCCCTGGTGGTCACCCAGGTCCTGGCCCGCGGCATGACCTCGCCGCTGCGGGAGATGACCGCGGCCGCCGTATCGATGGCCCGGGGCGACTACAGCCGCCGGGTCCGCGCCACCAGCAACGACGAGGTGGGCGAGCTGGCCGACGCCTTCAACCGGATGGCCGAGGACCTCGCCTCGGTGGACCGCCAGCGCCGCGAGCTCGTCGCCAACGTCAGCCACGAGCTGCGTACACCGGTGTCGGCCCTGCGAGCGGTCCTGGAGAACATCGTCGACGGCGTCAGCGAGCCGGACCCGGCGACCCTGCGGACGGCGCTGCTGCAGACCGAGCGGCTGGCCGGCCTGGTCGAGCAGCTGCTGGACCTGTCCCGGATCGAGGGCGGGGCGACGTCGCTGCGGCTGGCGCCGGTGCGGATCTCCGAGTTCCTCGCCGTGTGCCGCGACGAGGCGGCGATGTCCGGTCGGCCGGTGACCTTCGACGTGCAGGTCGACCCGCCGGACCTGTCGGTCATCGCGGACCGCGAGCGGCTGCACCAGGTCCTGGCCAACCTGGTCGACAACGCCACCCGGCACTCCCCCGCCGGCGGGACCGTGTGGCTGCAGGCCCACGACGACCTGGCCGGCATCGTGCTGGACGTCATCGACGAGGGCCCGGGCATCGCGCCGGAGGACCGGGCCCACATCTTCGAGCGGTTCCACCGCGGCGGGAAGGCTCAGCAGGACGGCGGCACCGGCCTCGGCCTGGCCATCGCCCGCTGGGTCATCGACCTGCACGGCGGCACGATCCGGGTCGTGGACAGCCCGGTGGGCTGCCGTATCCGCGTCGTCCTCCCCCGTCCCCCGTCGGCGGAGCTTGCCGACGCCACAGCCTGACCCGCTCAGCCCGAGCTCGGCGCCCTTACTGCGGCACCCGCCTGACTGGGGCACGGCAACGGGTCTAGCCTTGGATGACGTCGTGCTCGCTCCGTGTTGTTCCTGGTGAGCATCACCGCGAACTGTCCAGATCTGATTGAAAGAGGCGATTGCGACCGTGTCGCAGCACTCACAGTCGAGTGATCCCCTGGCCGACTTCGGAGCGAACGAGTGGCTGGTCGACGAGATGTACGACCAGTACCTGAAGGACAAGGGCTCGGTCGACGCCTCGTGGCAGAAGTACTTCGCCGACCATGCGAGCCCCCACGACGGCCAGCACAGCAGCAACGGCGCCCAGCCACCCGCGCCGGCCGCCAAGCCCGCGCCCGCCGCGCCACCCGCGCCGGCCGCCAAGCCCGCGCCCGCCGCGCCACCCGCGCCGGCCGCCAAGCCCGCGCCCGCCGCGCCACCCGCGCCGGCCGCCAAGCCCGCGGCCAAGGCTCCGGCGACCAGCGACGACTCCGAGCGCACCCCGCTGCGCGGCCCGGCCGCCCGGGTCGTCGCCAACATGGAGTCGAGCCTCACCGTCCCGACCGCGACCAGCGTCCGGGCCGTGCCGGCCAAGCTGCTGATCGACAACCGGATCGTCGTCAACAACCACCTGGCCCGCAGCCGCGGCGGCAAGGTCTCGTTCACCCACCTGATCGGGTACGCCGCGGTCAAGGCCGTCACCGCGATGCCGGAGATGAACCGCGGGTACGCCGAGACCGACGGCAAGCCGGTCCAGGTGACGCCCGCGCACGTGAACCTCGGTCTGGCCATCGACGTCGTGAAGCCGGACGGGTCCCGGACGTTGCTGGTCCCGAACATCAAGCGCGGCGAGACGATGGACTTCGCGCAGTTCTGGACGGCGTACGAGGACGTCGTCCGTCGCGCCCGGGAGAACAAGCTCACGGCCGACGACTTCGCCGGTACGACGATCAGCCTGACCAACCCCGGCACGATCGGCACCGTCCACTCCGTGCCCCGCCTGATGAGCGGCCAGGGCACGATCCTCGGCGTCGGCGCGCTGGAGTACCCCGCCGAGTGGCAGGGCGCCAGCGAGGAGACGCTGACCCGCAACGCGGTCTCGAAGATCCTGACCCTCACGTCGACGTACGACCACCGGATCATCCAGGGCGCGCAGAGCGGTGAGTTCCTGCGCCGGCTGCACCAGCTGCTGCTCGGCGACGAGGGCTTCTACGACGAGATCTTCCGGTCGCTGCGGATCCCCTACGAGCCGATCCGCTGGATCCAGGACATCTCCACGACCCACGACGACGACGTCAACAAGACGGCACGCGTCATCGAGCTGATCCACGCCTACCGCGTGCGTGGCCACCTGATGGCCGACACCGACCCGCTGGAGTACCGCCAGCGCCGGCACCCCGACCTCGACGTCGCGACGCACGGGCTCACGCTGTGGGACCTGGACCGGGAGTTCCCCACCGGCGGCTTCGGCGGCAAGCCCATGATGAAGCTGCGTCACGTGCTCGGCGTCCTGCGCGACTCCTACTGCCGCACCGTCGGCATCGAGTACATGCACATCCAGGACCCCGACCAGCGGGCCTGGATCCAGCGTCACGTCGAGCGGCCGTTCTCCAAGACCTCGCGCGAGGAGCAGCTGCGAATCCTGAGGCGGCTCAACGCCGCCGAGGCGTTCGAGACCTTCCTGCAGACCAAGTTCGTCGGGCAGAAGCGGTTCAGCCTGGAGGGTGGCGAGAGCACCATCGCGCTGCTCGACCGGATCCTCTCCCGGGCCGCGCAGGCCAAGCTGGACGAGGTCTGCATCGGCATGCCGCACCGTGGGCGGCTCAACGTCCTGGCCAACATCGCCGGCAAGAGCTACGGCCAGATCTTCAAGGAGTTCGAGGGCAGCGTCGACCCCAAGAGCGTGCAGGGCTCGGGTGACGTGAAGTACCACCTCGGCACCGAGGGCACGTTCACCGACGAGGACGGCGAGACGACCCAGGTCTACCTCGCCGCGAACCCCTCGCACCTGGAGGCCGTCGACCCGGTGCTCGAGGGCATCGTCCGGGCCAAGCAGGACCGGCTCGACCTCGCCGGTGAGGCGTTCACCGTCCTGCCCCTGCTGATGCACGGCGACGCGGCCTTCGCGGGGCAGGGCGTCGTGGCCGAGACGCTGAACCTCTCGCAGCTGCGCGGCTACCGCACCGGCGGCACGATCCACCTGGTCGTCAACAACCAGGTCGGCTTCACGACCTCGCCCTCGTCCTCGCGGTCGTCGTTCTACTCCACGGACGTCGCCCGGATGGTGCAGGCGCCGATCTTCCACGTCAACGGCGACGACCCCGAGGCCTGCGTGCGGGTGGCCGAGCTGGCCTTCGACTTCCGGCAGGAGTTCAACAAGGACGTCGTCATCGACCTGGTGTGCTACCGCCGCCGCGGGCACAACGAGGGCGACGACCCGTCGATGACACAACCGTTGATGTACAACCTGATCGAGGCCAAGCGCAGCGTCCGCAAGCTCTACACCGAGGCCCTCACCGGCCGTGGCGACATCTCGGTCGAGGAGTCCGAGGCGGCGCTCAAGGACTACCAGGCCCAGCTCGAGCGGGCCTTCACCGAGACCCAGGCCGCGGCCAAGGCTCCGGTCGAGACGCCCGTCGACGACGTGACGATCGGCCGCGGCGGCCTGGAGCGCCCGACCGCCCAGGTCCGGGACCTGTCCGAGCCGCCCCGCGAGGTGACGACGGCTGTGCCGGTGGAGACCCTGCACCGGATCGGCGACGCGTTCGTCAGCCCGCCCGAGGGCTTCACGGTGCACCCGAAGATCCAGCAGCTGCTCGACCGCCGGAAGGCGATGACCCGCGACGGCGGGATCGACTGGGCCATGGGCGAGCTGCTCGCCTTCGGATCGTTGCTCTTGGACAAGGTTCCGGTCCGGCTGGCGGGCCAGGACAGCCGGCGGGGCACCTTCGTCCAGCGGCACGCCGTACTGATCGACAAGCAGACGGCCGAGGAGTGGACCCCGCTGCTCTACCTCTCCGACGACCAGGCCCGGTTCTGGGTCTACGACTCGCTCCTGTCGGAGTACGCAGCGATGGGCTTCGAGTACGGCTACTCGGTCGAGCGGCCGGACGCGCTGGTGCTGTGGGAGGCGCAGTTCGGGGACTTCGCCAACGGCGCGCAGAGCATCCTCGACGAGTTCATCTCCAGCTCGGAGCAGAAGTGGGGCCAGCACTCCTCCGTCGTGCTGCTGCTGCCGCACGGCTACGAGGGTCAGGGCCCGGACCACTCGTCGGCCCGGATCGAGCGGTACCTGCAGATGTGCGCCGAGGACAACATGACGGTGGCGGTGCCCAGCACCCCGGCGTCGTACTTCCACCTGCTGCGCCGCCAGGCCTACGCCCGTCCGCGCCGGCCGCTGATCGTCTTCACGCCGAAGTCGATGCTCCGGCTCAAGGCGGCCGCCAGCGGGGTGGACGACCTCACGACGGGGACGTTCGACGTGGTCCTGACCGACCCCTCGATCACCGACGCCGCGCAGGTCGACCGCGTGCTCCTGTGCTCCGGCAAGGTCTATTACGACCTGGTCGCCGCGCGGGAGAAGATCGGCGACGCCCACACCGCGATCGTGCGGGTCGAGCAGCTGGCACCGCTGCCGCACGAGGAGATCCTGGCCGCGATCGGCCAGTTCCCGGACGCCGACCTGGTGTGGGCCCAGGAGGAGCCGGCCAACCAGGGACCGTGGCCCTACGTCGCGCTGAACCTGCCCGAGTTCCTCGGGTCGAGGCCGCTGCGCGTGGTCTCCCGGCCGAAGTCGGCCTCCACCGCCACCGGCTCGTCGAAGATGCACGCGCTCGAGCAGCAGACCCTGATCGAGCAGGCCTTCGCCCGCTGAGCCTCCCCGGCCATGAGCCGGTGGTCGGGCAGGATGGCCGGCATGTACTTCACCGACCGCGGCATCGAGGAGCTGGCCCGGCGGCGGGGCGAGGAGCAGGTCTCGCTGGAGTGGGTGGCCGACCGCCTGCGGACCTTCGTCGACCTCTTCCCCGAGTTCGAGACGCCGGTCGAGCGGCTGGCCACGTGGCTGGCCCGTGACGACGACGAGCCGGACGCCTGATGAGCGAGCACCTGGGCGTGCGGGACGTACGCCTCGTCGTCGTCGGCGACTCGTTCGCGGCCGGGGTCGGGGACCCGAAGGCCCTGGGCTGGGTCGGCCGGGTCGTGGCCCGGTCCCAGAGCCCGGACCTGTCCCTGACGGCGTACAACCTGGGGGTGCGCGACGACTCGTCCGCGGACGTCCTGGAGCGGTGGCGCGAGGAGTGCGGCCGGCGGTTCACCGCCGGGACCGAGCACCGGCTGGTGCTGAACATGGGGCACGGCGACGTCGCGCAGGGCCTGTCGACCGCCCGCAGCCGGCTCAACCTGGCCAACGTCCTCGACGACGCGGCGGCCGCGAGCATCCCGACCCTCGTCGTCGGCCCCGCGCCGATGCTCGACCCGACCTTCGACGAGCGGCTGCGGGTCGTCGCCGACGCCCAGGCCGACGTCTGCAGCCGGCGCAGCGTGCCGTTCGTCGACTGCTTCGAGCCGCTGGCCAAGCACGAGCAGTGGCAGTCCGACCTGGAGAGCGGCGACGGCGTCCACCCCGGCCAGGCCGGCTACGGGCTGATCGCCTGGCTGGTCCTGCACCAGGGCTGGCCCGACTGGCTCGGCATCACCCTCGGCTGACCCCGCGCCCCCGTTGCTCCCATCCGGCCGCCGTACTCCAGCGTGGCCGGTGATTTCGCGCTCCCGAGAGCCGTCCCGGCGGCCGGAGCGGAGCACCGCGGCCGGATGGGAGCACGGGGGGCTTAGGGGGCAGTGAGGACGACCTTGCCGAACAGGTCCGGGTCCATCAGCCGGGCGAACGCGTCCCGAGCGGCGAGAAGCTCGTGCTCGGAGTCGATCACCGGACGGACGCCGGTCGTCCCGCACATCTGGGTCAGCCGGGCCAGCTCCTGCCGGGTGCCCATGGTCGAGCCGACGACCCGCAGCTGCAGGAAGAACACGCGGTTCAGCTCGGCCGGCGGGTTGAACCCGCTCGTGGCACCGCAGACGACGATCGTCCCGCCCGGCTTCAGCGCCTTGAGCGAGTGCGACCAGGTCGCCTCCCCCACCGTCTCCATCACGGCATCGACTCGCTCCGGCAAGCGCTCGCCCGACGAGAACGCCTGCGCCGCACCGAGTTCGACCGCCCTCGCACCCTTCGCCTCGTCGCGGCTCGTCACCCAGACCCGCAGCCCGGCCGCCGCGGCCAGCGAGATCAGCGCCGTGGCGACCCCGCCGCCGGCGCCCTGCACCAGGACCGTGTCGCCCGGCGCCAGGCCGGACTGGGTGAAGAGCATCCGGTACGCCGTCAGCCACGCCGTCGGCAGGCACGCGGCCTCGCTCCAGGACAGCGCCGGCGGCTTGGGCGCGAGGTTGCCCCGCGGCACCACGACCTCCTCGGCCAGCGTGCCCTGGTGCTGCTCGGACAGCAGGGTCCTCCTCGGGTCGAGGGTCTCGTCGCCCGTCCAGCCCGGCGAGGAGATGACCGCGTGCACCACGACCTCGTTGCCGTCGTCGTCGACCCCGGCTCCGTCGCAGCCCAGGATCATCGGCAGCCGGTCGCCCGGGAGGCCGACGCCGCGCAGGCTCCACAGGTCATGCTGGTTCAGGCTCATCGCCCGCAGCCGGACCCGGGCCCAGCCCTCAGGCACGTACGGCGCGGGCCGCTCGCCCACCTCCAGGCCGGACAGCGGGTCGTCGGCGGACTGGGCGGCGGCGTACGCGGCGAGCATCCCCCGACCCTAGGCCCAGCCGGTGAGGGCAACACGCGGCCAAAAGCCCTCAAGGCGGCCACGGCAGCCGCCGATGAGACCCGTGTGGCGCGGATCGATCGGCGCCGTACGTGTCTTCGGGAGGATGATCGTGGGTCCGTCTTACCGCCGTCTCGCCGGCGCCCTGGCTGTCGGTGTCACCGTGGCCCTCGCGGCCGGTGCCTGCGGGACGGGACCGCTCTCCAAGAGTGCGGCCCCGACTGCCCCCAAGGCCCGCCCGAACGCTGCCGATGCGGCCCTCGTCGCCAAGCTCCCGACGGCTCTCAAGGCCAAGGGCAAGCTGGTGGTCGGCGTCGACGCGACGTACGCGCCGAACGAGTTCCTCGGCCCGGACGGCCAGACCGTCGAGGGTATGGACGTCGACCTGTTCGACGCCGTCGCCCGCCAGCTGGGGCTCGACGTCACCTGGCAGCCCGCGCCGTTCGACTCGATCATCGACGGCGTCCGCAGCGGCAAGTTCGACGTCGGCGTCTCCTCGTTCACCGTGACGTCCGACCGTGAGCAGCAGGCCAGCATGGTGAGCTACTTCACCGCCGGCACGCAGTGGGCGGTCGCCAAGGGCAACCCCAAGCACGTCAACCTGGCCAGCGCCTGTGGGCTGTCGATCGCCGTCCAGAAGGCGACGACCCAGGCCGACGACATCGCGGCCCGGAGCAGGCACTGCACCGACACCGGCCACGCCGCCATCGACATCCACAGCTACTCCGGGCAGGACCAGGCCACGGCCTCCGTCGTCGCCGGCCGCAACGCCGCCTTCCTGGCCGACTCTCCGATCGCCGCGTTCGCGATCAAGTCCACCCAGGGCCGGTTGCAGGCTCTCGGGTCGATCTACGACGCGGCGCCGTACGGTTATGTGGTGTCCAAGCAGCAGACCGCGCTCGCCCAGGCCATCTCGGGCGCGCTGAAGAAGCTCTCCGCGAACGGCGGCTACAAGAAGGCCCTGGACCGGTGGGGGTCGGGTGCGGGCAGCATCTCGAGCTTCCCGGTCAACGCCCACGTGTCGTGACCCGTACCCTCGCCGGGTGCTGAGGCGCCCGAACCTCCGGTTCGGCCGGGCCGTCGTCCGTGGCCGGTCGATGGAGCCCACGCTGCACGACGGTGACCGCCTGCTCGTCCGGTACGCCGCCACACCTCGCCCGGGCCGGATCGCCGTCGTGCGCCTGCCGCCCGATGACGACGGAGCCACCAGACCTGTTGCGGTCAAACGGCTCTCACACCTCGAAGGCGGCGCCTGGTGGGTCGAGCGGGACAACCCCCAGGACGGTGTCGACTCATGGCAGGTGGGAGCCCTGCCGGCGTCCGACGTGCTGGCGCTGGTCGTGGCCCGGATCCGGCCGCGGCCCTCCTTGCTGCGAACGGCTCCGCGCAGGGACCGCCCTGATGCCGGGCCCGGGAGCCGCAGGTAGCGTGACGGACGTACACGACGTCTCGAGACGGAAGGACCCGGGTTGATGCTCTCTCGCCTGTTCGCCCCCACCATCGAGGTCAGCGCTCACTGCGACCTGCCCTGCGGTGTCTACGACCCGGCTCAGGCCAAGATCGAGGCCGAGTCGGTCAAGGCCATCATCGGCAAGCTGGCCGACAACGACGACCCGGACTTCCGGGCCCGCGCGATCCTGATCAAGGAGCAGCGCTCCGAGCTGGTCAAGCACCACCTGTGGGTGCTGTGGACCGACTACTTCAAGCCGCCGCACTTCGAGAAGTACCCGCAGCTGCACACCCTCGTCAACGAGGCCACCAAGCTGGCCGGTGCCGCCGGGACCAAGGGCACCAGCGACGCCGCCAAGGCCGACGAGCTGCTGGCCAAGATCGACGAGATCGCCGCGATCTTCTGGGAGACCAAGAAGGCCTGAGCGCAGACCAGGGGGAGCAAGACCAAGGGGAAGGATCGGCCGGGCTCAGACCCGCCCGATCCTTCCCCTTGGTGCATGTGGCCCAGCTGGCGTATTCCGGTGACGACGGCGGACCACTACGCTTCAGCGACTGCTTGACCGCCCCGGGCGCTCGCTCGGCTTGCCGGCCCAGCTGGAGAGGGAGCCCGCCATGACCCGAGACCTCACGCCGCCCGCCCCGATCGGTCGCAGGGGGCTGTTGCTCGGAGCCGGAGCCGCCGCGCTCGCGGTGGGCGCGGTTGGTACCGCGCAGCGGGCCGACGCGGCACCCGCTCCCGCGGCCGGCAGAGAATTCCGGGCCAAGGGCGCGCTCGTCAGCACGACGATCGCGTCCGCACCGATCAGTGGCTACACCTACCGCACCGTCTGCATGTACGACTTCGAGCCGTTCGACCCCGCCGCCAAGAAGACCTGGGGCGGTTCGGGGACCTACAGCGCGACCGTGTCCACCGCGATGCGGGCCACGCTGGAGCTCCCGGCAGGGGCGCTGGTCCGCGACGTCGAGTACTACGTCTACAACAACTCCAGCGGCTCGGTGACCGCCCTGTCGTACCTGTACGTCGCGGGCCAGGGATTGATCACCAGTCTGGGCGCTGACGCCACCATCACGGCGACCGGCACCATCCAGGCGGTCCGCGCCGCCGTTGCGTCGTCCAACGGCGGACCCTTCCCGCAAGGCTCTCGACTCCTCATCAGCCTCAGCACGCCGACCGACGGCTCAATCCAGATCAACGGCGCCCGAGTCGGTTACGGCCTCGGCAGTGGCGAGGCCGGTCTGCTGGCCGTGCCCTTCCGGGCCTACGACTCCCGGCACACCGGCGGCAAGCTGCACGCCGCGAGCACGCGGACGATCACCCTTCCGAGCAGCATCATCGCTCCGGGTACAACCGGCGCCCTGCTCAACATCACGGCCGTGGGCGCGAGCCACAACGGCTACCTGAAGGCGTACGCGGCGGGTGGTGCCGTCCCAGTCGCCTCGGCCCTGAACTTCGTCGGCGACGGGACGGCGATAGCGAACGCCATCACCGTGACCGTCTCGAGCGCCCGGCAGATCAAGATCTACGCCAGCCAGTCGGTGGACGTGATCGTGGACGTGACGGGGACCATCGCCTAGCTCGGCTAGCGCTCGCCGTCCTCGGCCCAGCCGTTGCCGGGATCGCCCTCGCCCCGGCCGGGGCGGTCCCACGGCTGGTGGTTCGGACCGCGGCCCTCCAGTCGGTTGCGCACGGTGTCGCCGTCCGGCGTGTGGCCGGAGCTGAACACACTCTTGGCGATCGCCGCGCCACCGAAGACGATCACGGCCAGGACCGCGATCGGACCCACCACTGCCAAGACCGACCCCATGGGGCATCCCCTCCACCGGCAAGTATGCGCGCCTGCCCGCCGGCCCCCATCTCGACAGGCGAAGCCCCCGGAGCCGCACTAACGTGCTGAGACGGATCGCAGCGCTGCGATCCCCTGTGCTCCTCGTGCGGGCAATCCCGGGAGGTTCCGGTGAGCGACCAGACCAGCTCGACCCCGACGGCCGCGACGGCCCCCACGCCCCCGGAGCGCAGACCGTTGGGGGTCCTCATCGCGGTCGGGGTCCTCGTGGCCGTGCCCGTCGTCGCGCTGATGTGGGTGTCGTCGTACGCCCGCGAGACGCCCCGGCTCTGGGGGTTCCCCTTCTTCTTCTGGTACCAGTTCCTCTGGGTGTTCCTCGCCGCCGGCTGCACGTTCGCGGCGTACCGGATCGTCATCGCGACGAAGCCGCACCGAAGGTTCGGGCAGAGCGAGGTTCGAGCGCAGGACCGCTCATGAAGGACGTCAACGGGGTCGCGCTGACCATCGTCATCCTGATCTTCGTGCTGGTGACGGGCATCGGCTTCTACGCCGCGCGCTGGCGTCGCGGTGAGTCGATGGCCAGCCTCGAGGAGTGGGGCCTGGGTGGTCGCGGCTTCGGGACGTTCGTGACCTGGTTCCTGCTGGGCGGCGACCTCTACACCGCGTACACGTTCGTCGCCGTGCCGGCTGCGATGTACGCAACCGGTTCTGTCGCAGGCTTTTTCGCCGTCCCCTACACCATCGTGGTCTACCCGATCATCTTCGTCTTCATGGCCCGGCTGTGGTCGGTCTCGCACCGACACGGCTTCGTCACCCCGGCCGACTTCGTCCGTGGTCGTTATGGCTCGCGGGAGCTCTCGCTGGCGGTGGCGGTGACCGGGATCCTCGCGACGATGCCCTACATCGCCCTGCAGCTCGTCGGCATCCAGGCCGTGCTCGAGGTCATGGGGGTCGGTGGCTCCGGCAACACGGTGGCCAAGGACCTGCCGCTCTTCATCGCGTTCGCGGTGCTGGCTGCGTACACCTACACCTCCGGCCTGCGCGCACCCGCGCTGATCGCCTTCCTCAAGGACGGCCTGATCTACCTGGTCATCGTCGTCGCGGTGATCTACCTGCCGCACAAGCTCGGTGGCTTCGGGCACATCTTCGACGCCGCGCAGGCCAAGATGGCCAAGCCCAACCCCGTGACCGGCAAGCCGACCGGGACCTTCATCCCCAGCTCGCAACAGTTCTGGGCCTACGGCACCCTCGCGCTCGGCTCGGCGATGGCGCTCTTCATGTACCCGCACTCGATCACGGCCGTGCTGTCGTCCAGGAGCCGCAACGTGATCCGGCGCAACGCCGCGATCCTGCCGGCGTACTCGTTCCTGCTCGGTCTGCTCGCCCTGCTGGGCTTCGTGGCGATCGCGGCCGGCACGAAGCCGATCGGCCTGGACGGGAAGCCGAACCCGCAGCTGGTGATCCCCCAGCTCTTCGAGGACAAGTTCCCGTCGTGGTTCGCCGGCATCGCGTTCGCGGCGATCGCCATCGGGGCCCTGGTGCCGGCGGCGATCATGTCCATCGCGGCGGCGAACCTGTTCACCCGCAACATCTACCGCGAGTGGATCAAGCCGGACGCGTCCCCGCACCAGGAGGCCCAGGTCTCCAAGCTCGTGTCGCTCGTCGTCAAGTTCGTCGCGCTGCTGTTCGTGCTGTTCCTGGACCGGCAGAACGCCATCAACTTCCAGCTCCTCGGCGGCATCTGGATCCTGCAGACCTTCCCGGCCATCGTGATCGGCCTCTACACCCGGTGGCTGCACAAGTGGGCCCTGCTGCTCGGCTGGGCCGTGGCCATGGTCTACGGCACCTGGAAGGCGTACGACGTCGCCAGCCCGGCGACCAAGCACTTCGGCGGCTCGACGTCCAACATCGGGATCATCGGCCAGGTGGGCTACATCGGCCTCACCGCTGTGGTCATCAACGTCGTGGTGGCGGTCGTCGCGACGTTCGTGCTGCGGGCGGCCCGGGTCCCTGCGGGTGACGACATCACCGAGAGCGACGACTACCACGCGGACGCCGGCGACCCCCGCGTGAGCGATCTCCCTGAGCTCACCGCCTGACCCCATCGGGCCCGGCCGCTGCTCCGAACGGGCCACCGGCACGAGGCGCGGGGATGCCATCATCGACGGGTGGGAACAGGGGCAGCGGGGCCTGCGCATCCGGACGACTCGACGACGACCGGCGACATCACCGTCCGGCCGGCCAAGAACCTCGAGGAGGCGATGCGCGCCGGCGAGGTGCTCAAGGCGATGTTCGACCAGAGCTCGATCGGCGGTCCGGCCTATCGGGAGCACCTGCGCGACGTCGAGCCGCGGATGACCATGGCCGAGCTGCTGGTGGCGGTCGACCCGGCCGGCACGGTCCTCGGATCCGTGACGTACATGGCCGCCGGCACGCCGTACGCCCTGGTCAGCCGGGGCGAGGAGGCGGAGATCCGGATGCTGGGCGTCTCCGAGCACCGCAACAAGGCCCGCACCGAGGAGCTGCTGGTCCGGGCCTGCATCCAGCGGGCCCGGCGCGACGGGCGCTCGGCGCTGGTGATGTGCACGCTCAAGAAGCACGAGCGCAACCCCGGGCGGCTCTACCGCCGGCTCGGCTTCACGCTCAGCCCCGGCCGCGGGATCTCCCCGATGCCGGGCCTGAACCTCGTGGTGTTCCGGATGCCGCTGGACGCCTCGCCGGCGGGTCGGCGCTGGTGGTCCCGCAGGGACCGCTGACGACCCCACTCGCGGGTCAGGGTGAAGCCGACCAGGACGACGAGGTGGAGCACCCAGAGCCAGAGCAGGACGGCGCAACCGCCGCCCACGGCGCTCAACCCGCCGAACGGTGCGCCCAGGTCGAGCGGGAGGGACAGGAACAGCACGAACCCCTGCACGAACCCGGCCAGGAAGGACGCGGTGAGCACTCCCCCGACCGCGGCCGCCGGCCAGCTCGGCGGGTCCGGCGCCACCACGCGGAAGACCCAGACGAGCGGCGCGGACATCAGCAGCCAGTCGGCGGTGAAGGCCAGGACCACTCCCGCCAGGTCACCCCACGGCCCGCTGCCGGAGAGCTCGCCGACCTTCGGGCTGACGGCCAGCAGCACGAGCAGGAGGGCGGGTGCGGCGGCCAGCACCGGGAGGAGGGCCAGCCGGCCCCGCCAGCCGGCGAACCGCTCCTCCGATCCGGTCAACCGGGCGAACGCCCGGCGCAGCCCCTCGCCGTAGAGCGTGGCGGGGAGGACGGCCACCGCCGTGCGCCACCAGGTCAGGTCGACCGCCCGGCGGGCCAGGGCGACGGCGACGTGCGGAGCGCCGAGCTCCGCCGGGAGCGCCGCGGCGAGGTGGCCGGCCAGGTCGAGCACGGCCCCTCGCCCGGCCAGCAGGGCACCGATCCGCAGTGCGACGAACAGGCCGGGGATCGTCGCGATCGCGGCGTAGAACGTCACGCCGCCGGCGTACAGCAGCAGGTCGTGACGGCGCAGCCGGGCCCGGGTGCCGCGCACCGCCAGCCGGGTGATCGCCTCGAGCTCGGCCCACCGCATGGGACCCAGCCTGATCGGGCATGCCATGATCCGCGACGTGACGGACCGATCCGAGCCCGCAAGCGGGGACATCCAGGTGCGGCCCGCGTCGGGCCTCCCCGAGATCGAGGCGGCCGGGCGGGTCGTCGCGGCGGCGTACGTCGACAGCGGCTTCGGCGACGAGTACTACCAGGCCGTGCTGCTGGACGCGCGGAGCCGGGCCGAGCAGGCCGAGCTGCTGGTCGCGGTGGACGAGGCCGGGGGCGTGCTGGGCACGGTGACGTACACCAGGGCCGGGGGCGAGCTGGCCGAGGTGAGCCGCCCCGGCGAGGCGGAGTTCCGGATGCTGGGCGTCGACCCGGCGGCGCAGGGCCGCGGCGTCGGCGAGGCGTTGGTGCTGGCGTGCGTGGCGCGGGCCCGGCGCGATGGGGCGAGCGCCGTGGCGATCTGCACCATGGACCTGATGCAGGGGGCCCAGCGGATCTACGGGCGGCTCGGCTTCGTCCGTGACCCCGAGCGTGACTGGCGGCCCCGGCCGACGGTCCAGCTCCTGGGCTTCGTGCTCACGCTCTAGGGTCAGGCGACCAGGCCGAGGCGGCGCAGCTCGACGGTGAGGTCGTGCGGGTTGCTGGCCACGGCCATGCCGCCCTCGAGGGTCACGACGCCGTCGCGGATGAGCTCGACCAGGTGCTGGTCGAACGTCTGCATGCCGTAGTAGCTGCCGTCCTTGATCAGGTCCGTGATCGTGTTGGTCTTGTCCTCGTCGGCGATCGCCTCGGCGACCCGGCCGGTGACGACGCAGATCTCCATCGCGACGCAGCGGCCCTGGCCGTCGGCCCGGGGCACCAGCCGCTGGCAGACGATCCCGCGCAGCGAGCCGGCGAGAGCCAGCCGGACCTGCTTGTGCTCGTGCGGGGGGAAGAAGTCGATGATCCGGGCGATCGTCTCGCGGGCGTCGGCGGTGTGCAGGGTCGACATCACGAAGTGGCCGGTCTCGGCCGCGGCGAGCGCCGCCTTGACCGTCTCGGTGTCGCGCATCTCGCCGACCAGGATGACGTCCGGGTCCTGGCGCATCGCGGCGCGCAGGGCCACCGCGAAGTCGGCCGTGTCGAGCCGCACCTCGCGCTGGTTGATCATCGAGAGGTTGTCCGAGTGCATGATCTCGATGGGGTCCTCGATCGTGACGATGTGGACCTCGCGGTTGGTGTTGATGTGGTCGACCATGCCGGCCAGCGTCGTGGTCTTGCCCGAACCGGTCGGGCCGGTGACCAGCACCAGGCCGCGCGGCTCGAGCGCGAGCTGCTTGATGACCGCGGGTACGCCGAGCATGTCCAGCGGGATCGCACCGAAGGAGACCCGGCGCAGGACCAGGCCGGCGCTGCCGCGGGCCCGGAAGGCGTTGACGCGGAACCGGCCGATGCCCGCCACGCTGTAGGCGAAGTCGGCCTCGTTGGTCTTGGCGAACTCGGCCCGCAGGTCCGCGCGCAGGACCTCCTCGACCATGTGCTCGGTGTCCTCGGCCGTCAGGTCGGGGGCCTGCAGGCGGCGCAGCCGTCCGTCGATGCGGATGCGCGGCGGCGAGCCGACCTTGCAGTGCAGGTCGGACCCCTTCAGCTCGTTGAGAGCCTGCAGGTACGGGACGATCGACAATGGCTCGGACACGCCCTGCTCATCGGCGTACGGCGGCCCGACCTTGAGCCGAACGGCTGATCGGGGACACCCGTGCCGGGCGAAATGCCCGGTCAGCCGAGGCTGACGAGGAGGTCACCCTCCTGCACGACGTCTCCCGCGGCGATGGCCACCCGGAGCACGACGCCCCCGGTCTCCGGCACGACCGGGATCTCCATCTTCATCGACTCCAGGATGGCCAGGGTCTGGCCCGGCTGGACCTCTCGCCCTCGGCGACGGCCACGCTGAGCACGTTCGCCACCATCTCGGCGCGGACTTCCTCAGCCACCGTGAGCCTCCTGCGGTCGGTCGTTCGGATCGATGTCGGCCCAGGCTATGGGACGATGGTCGGCAACCCGAACTTTCTTAGGAGTGATCACCATGAGCAAGCGCGCCCGCAAGCGTCGTAGCCGGAAGAAGAACGGCGCGAACCACGGCAAGAAGCCCAACGCCTGACTCGCCGTCCGGCACCCGAAAGGCCCTGAGGATCTCCCTCAGGGCCTTTCTGCGTGCGGCGGCTCAGCCGTCGAAGCGGACGCGGTACCGTCGTGATGCTCGCCATGATCCGGGTCCGCAGCTCCTGCGGGGCCAGGCTCGCTGCCGCACGAGCGCCGGACCAGCTGCTTCATCAGCTCGTCCCGGTCGTACTCGTCGAGGCAGTGCGCGCACTCCTCGAGATGGACCTTGATCTTGGCGCAGTCCAGCTCGCCCATCTCGCCGTCGATGTACTCGTAGACCCGTTGCAGGACCTCGCCGCAGTCCGTCTCGTGGTGCTTGCCGCAGCTCACGACCCGTCCTCCTTCGCTCTCGGCCGGGGCGGCGCTGCCCGCGGCGACGACGCCACGCTCGCGCGCGTAGTCCTCGAGCAGGGTGCGCAGCTGGCGCCGGCCACGGTGCAGCCGCGACATGACCGTGCCGATCGGCGTACCCATGATCTCGGCGATCTCCTTGTAGGCGAAGCCTTCGACGTCGGCGAGGTAGACGGCGATCCGGAACTCCTCGGGGATCGACTGGAGGGCGTCCTTGACGTCGCTGTCCGGCAGGTGGTCCAGCGCGACCGTCTCCGCGGAGCGCAGCCCGCTCGAGGTGTGCGACTCGGCCCGGTGCAGCTGGTAGTCCTCGATCTCCTGCGCGTCCGACTGCAGCGGCTGGCGCTGCTTCTTGCGGTAGGTGTTGATGTAGGTGTTCGTCAGGATCCGGTAGAGCCAGGCCTTGAGGTTGGTGCCCGGCCGGTACTGGTGGAACGCCGCGAACGCCTTGGCGAAGGTCTCCTGGACCAGGTCCTCGGCGTCACTGGGGTTGCGCGTCATCCGCAGGGCCGCCGAGTAGAGCTGGTCGAGGTACTGCAGCGCCTCGGCCTCGAACCGGGCCGTGCGCGCGGCGTCGCTCTCGCCCTCGGGGGCCCGCACCGTGCTCTCGTCGTCGACGCCGGTGCCCCCGTCGATGCCCGCACTCTGGTCACTCATCACCCCGAACCCTAGCGAGGCGCTGGCGGAGCCGCCGAGGTCGGCCAGGGCCGAACCGTCCGCAGGACCACGGGTGAGATTGGCGAGCAGCACGGACTCTCCTGTCGACGCTGTGCGAAGTACGATCCGATGGCCGTCACCGGCCACCCTGGACGTGAACGCGGTGGCACCGCCCGGGCATTCCGGTGGAGGCGGAGGCGATGGAGCCCGACCGGCCGAAACCGGGCTGGATAGGGTCGGCGGCATGGCCTCCACGAGCTTCGCCGAGCTGCTCCGGCGGCAGATCCGCAACGAGTTCACCGCTCATCAGCAGTACGTCGCCGCCGCCGTCTGGTTCGACGACCGGGACCTGCCGCGGCTGGCCGCGCACTTCTACCGGCAGGCCATCGAGGAGCGCAACCACGCGATGATGATGGTCCGCTACCTGCTGGACCGGGACCTGCCGGCCCCGATCCCCGGCATCGACGAGGTCCGCAACGAGTTCACGACCCCCATCGAGCCCCTGGAGATGGCCCTCGCCCAGGAGCGCAGCGGTCACCGAGCAGGTCGAGGCGCTGTTCCGGGCCGCCCGGGCCGAGAACGACGTGCTGGGCGAGCAGTTCATGCTGTGGTTCCTGAAGGAGCAGGTCGAGGAGGTCGCCTCGATGGCCACCCTGGTGGCGATCGCCGAGCGGGCCGGCGACGACTGGTTCCGGATCGAGGAGCACCTGACCCGCGAGGCGGTCGGCGACGGCGGCCTGGACCCCTCGGCGCCCGAGACCGCAGGCGGCACTCTCTAGCCGGCAGCCCCGGTCCGCAGCCGAGGCAGGAACGCCTGTACGGCGTCGGCCGCGGCTCCCGCACTGCCCTTGAGGCCGTGGTCGCCCGGCACTGCCACCAGCTCGAGCAACCGGGCGACGCGCGCCGGCTGGGCCGCCCGCACCGCGACTCGGAGCTCCTCGGGTGACCCGAAGGGGTCCCGCTCGCCCTGCACGGCGAGCACCGGCCGGCCGGCGGCCAACGCACCGGCCAGCTCGGCCACCCGGGAGCGGTCGGGCCGGCCGGGCGGGTGCAGCGGGAAGGCCAGGGTGACCACCGCGACGGCATCCAGCGGCCCGGCCAGCCGGCAGGCCACCCGCGCCCCCGCGCTGCGCCCGCCGAAGACGAAGGGCTCGGGCAGCCGGCCGCGACCGGCCCGGAGCGCCTGGACCACCGCCGTCCACCCGACGTCCAGCTGCGGCGGCGGCGTCGCGACCTTGCGGCCGGCCACCCGCCACGGCTGCTCGACCAGCCCGACCACCCAGCCGGCTCCCGCCGCGCGCCTCGCGACCGCCTGCAGGTCGGCCGCGCCGATGCCGCCGCCGGCCCCGTGGCCGAGCAGCAGGGTTCCGAGCGGGCCGGCCCCGGCCGCCCCCGCGGGCGGCCGGGCGACCTGGACCCGGGCCGGGCCGAGCGGCGTACCGACCGCGCGCACCGACAGCCTCATCCGATGACCTCACCGGTCATCGGGTCGACCACGCCGGTCAGCTCCTCCGGCGCCGCCGGGCCGAGCAGCCCGGGCCCGTCGTTGCGCACGGAGTTGACCAGGGTCGAGACCGGGTAGGCCACGAAGCGCCCGGGGCCGGGCGACTCCAGCAGCCCCATCACGGTCTCGGGGTCCGTGACCGCCGGGTCCAGCCAGCTGTCCCACCGCTCGCGGTCCAGGACGACGGGCATCCGCTCGTGCAGCCGGTCCAGCCCGGGCTCGGCGGCCGTCGTGATGATCGTGTAGGTCGCCAGCCAGGCGGCGGGGTCGTCCTCCGGGCAGCGAGCGGTCCTTCCAGAACTCGTACAGCCCGGCGAAGGCGAGGCTCTGACCGGGCGCCTGGTCACCGCGATGGACGAAGAACGGCTGCTTGCGCGGCTTGCCCTTCGCGTCCAGGGCGGTCGGGCTGGCCTGCCACTCATACCAGCCGTCGGCCGGGACCAGGCAGCGGCGGGCCAGCGCCGTCCGGCGGTACGCCGGCTTGTCCAGCAGCGACTCGGCGCGGGCGTTGATCATCCGCGCGCCGCCGCTCGCGTCCTTGGACCACGAGGGCACCAGACCCCACCGCAGCCGGCGCAGCTGGCGGACCGGGGCCGCGTCCGGCTCACCCCGGGGCGCCCGGTCCAGGATCACCGGAGCCACGTCGGTGGGAGCGGTGTTGAACTTCGCCGTCACGCTCGCCCGCGGTGTCGTCGCGGTCCACCTCGAACTCCTCGACGAGGTCCTCCGGGCCGCGCGCTCGCGGCGTACCTGCCACACATGCGCTCCAGCCTGCCACCACGGTGTGACCCTCGGACCGCTCGGACCCTGCTGGCCACGCCGCCCGAAGATCGTTCACGCGCCGTCGCCGGGCCACCCCCGTGAGGCGGATCCCGCGGCACGGCGAGAGGATGAGCGGCGAGCCGACTGCCGTTCGCACTGGAGGACCTGATGACCGTCGTACGCCGCGTGGCCCGCCCGATGATCGCAGCGATGTTCATCGACGGGGGGCTCGACGCCCTGCGCCACCCCTCGCGCAAGGTGGCCAAGGCCGGTCCGGTGATCCACAAGATCGCCGCACCCCTGCACCTGCCGGACGACCCCGAGCTGTTGATCCGGGCCAACGGCGCGGCCATGGTGGGCGCCGGCTCGCTACTCGCGATGGGCCGGTTCACCCGGCTCAGCGGCCTGGTCCTGGCCGGGACGCTGGTGCCGACAACCGCTGCGGGACACCGGTTCTGGGAGGAGTCCGACCCGGTCCAGAAGCGCAACCAGCGGGTCCACTTCCTGAAGAACCTGGGCCTGCTCGGCGGCGTCCTGCTCGTCGCCGTCGACACGGGCGGCAAGCCGGGGATGCCGTGGCGGGCGCGGCGCGCCGCGAAGGACGCGGCCCGAGCGGCCCACACCGCCAGGCGCGAGGCCCGGCTCGGCGCGAAGGCCGCCAAGGCCCAGGCCCGGCTGATGGCCCGGTCGGCCGTCGACGCCGTGCCCTTCACGGACTGAGCCGAATGCACCGAATGCACCGAATGCGGCCAATGAGCCTCTCCGCTCCAGTGTCGGGCGGCCTGTGACAATGGCCCGGTGAGCGCTCCCGACTGGTCGGCACCCGTTGCATCCGGACCCGTCGACGCCACGGTCGCCCTGCCGGGCAGCAAGTCCCTCACCAACCGCTATCTCGTGCTCGCCGCGCTCGCGGCCGGCCCGTCCCGGCTGCGCCGCCCGCTGCGCTCGAGGGACACGCTGCTGATGGCGGACGCCCTGTCCGCGCTCGGCGTGCAGATCGCCGACGGCCACCACGGCCGGGCCGCCGGTCATCGCGGGCCCGCGAGCGCGCCGCACGGCCACGACGGGGTCACGACGAGCACGACCGGTTCGGCGCCGACTGGCTGGTGACGCCGGCCCGGCTGCACGGGCCGGCCCAGGTGGACACCGGTCTCGCGGGCACCGTCATGCGGTTCCTGCCTCCCGTGGCGGTGCTGGCCGACGGAGCGGTCGCCTTCGACGGCGACCCGCAGGCCCGCAAGCGCCCGATGGGCCCCATGCTCGACGCCCTGCGGGCCCTCGGTGCGGCGGTCGACGACCACGGGAGCGGGTCGATGCCGTTCACCATCCAGGGCACCGGCGGGCTGCGCGGCGGGTCGCTCACGATCGACGCGTCCGCGTCCAGCCAGTTCGTCTCGGGACTGCTGCTGGCGGGCGCGCGGTACTCCGACGGCGTCACGGTGCATCACGACGGCAGGCCGGTGCCGAGCGAGCCGCACATCGCCATGACGGTCGAGGTGCTGAGGGACGCCGGCGTCCAGGTCGACGACGGCGAGCCCGACACCTGGCGCGTGCACCCGGGCCAGATCCACCCGCTCGACGTCGAGGTCGAGCCGGACCTGTCCAACGCCGCGCCCTTCCTGGCCGCCGCCCTGGTCACCGGCGGCCGGGTCGTCGTCCCCGCGTGGCCGCAGCGCACCACCCAGGCCGGGGACGCGCTGCGCGACATCCTGGACGCCATGGGGGCCGACGTGTCCCTGGACAATGACGCGCTCACGGTGCAGGGCTCGGGCGAGATCGCCGGGCTGGACGTCGACCTGCACGACGCGGGCGAGCTGACGCCGGTCGTCGCCGCCCTGGCTGCGCTCGCCGACTCGCCGTCGTGGCTGCGCGGAGTGGCTCATCTGCGGGGGCACGAGAGCGACCGGCTGGCCGGGCTGGCCCGGGAGATCAACGCCCTCGGAGGGGCCGTCACCGAGACCGACGACGGCCTGCGCATCACGCCGAAACCGTTGCGGGCCGGCCGGTTCGCGACGTACGCCGACCATCGGATGGCGATGGCTGCCGCCGTGATCGGCCTGGCCGTGCCGGGGCTGATGGTGGAGGACGTCGAGACGACGGGCAAGACCCTCCCGGGCTTCACCGGGCTGTGGCAGCAGATGCTCGCCGGCAGCGCGTGACGCCGCGCAAGCCAGGCGACTACGACGAGGACGACGTCCGCGTCCGGCCCAACCCGCGTGGCTCGCGCCCGCGCACCAAGGACCGCCCCCGGCACGAGGACGCCGTCCCGGGGTTCGTCGTCCGGGTCGACCGCGGGCGCTACGGCGTCATCGTCGGCGCCGGCCGCAAGGCCCACGAGGTGACGGCGATGAAGGCGCGCGAGCTGGGCCGCAAGGGCGTCGTCGTCGGTGACCGGGTCGCGCTGGTCGGCGACACCGGAGGCGGCGCCGACGAGCTGGCCCGGGTGGTCCGGGTCGAGCCCCGGGCCTCGGTCCTGCGGCGTACCGCCGACGACACCGACCCGGTCGAGCGGGTCGTCGTGGCCAACGTCGACCAGCTGGTCGTCGTCACCTCGCTGACCGACCCGCCCCCACGGCCGCGCCTGATCGACCGGGCCCTGGTCGCGGCGTACGACGCCGGGCTCGACCCGCTGCTGGCCCTCACCAAGGCCGACCTGACCTCGCCCGAGGACTTCCTCGCGAACTACTCGCCGCTGGACGTGCCGTACGTCGTGACCAGCCGGCCCGGCACCGGCCTGGAGATCAGCGGGCTCGAGGCCCTGCGAGAGCGGCTGACCGGGCGGGTCAGCGTCCTGCTCGGACACTCCGGGGTCGGCAAGTCGACCCTGGTGAATGCGTTGGTACCAGGGACTTTCCGCTCCACCGGCGTCGTCAACGACGTGACCGGTCGGGGGCGCCACACCTCCACGTCGGCGGTCGCGCTGCAGCTGCCGGACCACTCCGGCTGGGTCGTCGACACCCCGGGCATCCGGTCGTTCGGGCTGGCTCACGTCGACCTGGCCCGGATCATCAACCACTTCCCCGACCTCGAGCCGGGCACGGCCGAGTGCCCGCGCGGATGCACCCACGACGAGCCGGAGTGCGCGCTGGACGCCTGGGTCGACTCCGGCCGGGCCGGGCCGGCCGGCCGGTCCCGGCTGGACTCGCTGCGCCGCCTGCTGCGGGCCCGCGGCGGCGGCCTGGACGACTGAGGACGGCTGACGCGGCTGACGGCGGCTGTGGCTGCTAGCTGCCGCCCTTGCCCGGCAGTCCGGACCAGACGGCCTCGGCGCCGGTGTGTCCGATCCGCACGACCCAGACCAGCACGAGGACGGCGGCGACGGCGCTCAGCAGCGTGCCCCCCATCGCCTGGGCGCTCCCTCGCTTCGTCGTGAGCACCACGATCAGCGCGGTCACGGCGAGCGCGATCACGAACCAGATCAGCTGCCGGCCCAGGTGCTCGTGCCGTCAGGATCGGAGGGCTGGCCCCCAGCCGGGCCTCGAGGTCCTCGCCGCTGCGCATCGTCACGTAGACGAGCGCGACGACCAGCAGGTCGCCCACGAACGCCCACCACGCGTACCGCTCGCGCAACCGGGGCGCAGGGCCACGAACACCGTGATGAGCGACATGAGCGGAACCAGCACCACCGTCGCGTGGACGACGAGCGCATGCAGCGGAAGACCCTGGAACGTGTCGAACATGCCGCTCCCTCGGTTGGCTGTCGCAAACGGTACGTCGTCTCGAAGAGCGGCCGTTCAGCGCCGTGACCCAAATGCCGGGACCATCGCCGTCGGCGCGCTAGCGTCGGGGCGTGACGAGGTATGACGACGACCTGCGGCTCGCCCACGTGCTGGCCGACTCGGTCGACGGCCTGACGATGGAGCGGTTCCTCGCCGATGACCTCGTCGTCGACACCAAGGCGGACCTGACCCCCGTGAGCGATGCCGACCGGGCCGCCGAGCAGGTCATCCGCTCCCAGCTGCAGCGAACGCGCCCCCGCGACGCCGTGGTCGGCGAGGAGTTCGAGCCGACCGGGCACGGCCCGCGGCGCTGGGTGGTCGATCCCATCGACGGCACGAAGAACTACGTCCGCGGCGTACCCGTCTGGGCCACGCTGATCGCCCTGGTGGTCGACGAGGAGCCGGTCCTCGGCCTGGTATCGGCCCCGGCGCTGGGCCGGCGCTGGTGGGCCGCAGGCGGTTCGGGCGCGTGGACGGGCCGGAGCCTGTCCGCTGCGCGCAGGCTCCGGGTCTCCAAGGTCCCCGACCTCTCGGAGGCGTCGCTGTCCTACTCCGACGTGCAGGAGTGGGACGGCAGCGGGCGGGCCGCCGGGTTCGCCGAGCTGGGCCGTCGGTGCTGGCGGACCCGCGGGTACGGCGACTTCTGGTCGTACATGCTGGTGGCCGAGGGCGCGGTCGACATCGCCTGCGAGCCGGACCTGAAGCTGCACGACATGGCCGCCCTGGTGCCCGTCGTGACCGAGGCCGGCGGGCGGTTCAGCTCGCTGGACGGCCGCGACGGGCCGTGGGGCGGCAGTGCGGTGGCCACGAACGGCCTCCTGCACGACGACGTGCTGCACCTGCTCCGCCGCGACGGAGCGGACCGCACCGCCTTTCCACAGGACAGCTGAATCCTGGTTTATCCGGAGATTTCCGCCTCCTGAGGGTCGTCGTGTGGTGCAACGAACGACGGGAAATGGTGCAGTTGCAGGTGTCGCACATCCCTACCCCTGGGCTTACGCTGCGACCAATGGCACGGGGTTGCCAGATTTGCCGACGTTGACTCGCATTCGCCCTCGGGGGCGTGTCGGATCTGGGAGGGGAACATGCTTGATGTCGTGACCCGGGAAGTCGAGATCCCGGCGCGCCCGGAGGCGGTGTGGGCCGCCATCACGGACGGTGAACAGGTCGCGCGCTGGTTCGGCGACAGCGCCCGCATCGACCTGCGGGTCGGCGGTGCCGTGAGATACACCTGGCCGGCCGGCGAGGTGGCCACCGGTGTGGTCACCGCCGTGGAACCGTTGCGGCGCTTCGTCTTCCGCTGGGACGTGTTCGGGACCATCACCGACCCCGGCCTGTTCACCACGGTGGCGTTCGCGCTGCGTCCGATCGCCGACGGCACCGCCGTGCGGGTCACCGAGAGCGGGCTCCGCGCCCTGGTCGACGCCGGGGTGGCGGCCGAGCTCGAGGACCTGGTCGAGGAGCACATCGACGGGTGGCGCAACGAGATGAGCGACCTCGCGCGCTACCTGCAGGCGCGCTTCCGGACGCCGCCGCAGGAGCGGACGACCCCGGCCCACCCGGCGCAGGCCCCGAAGGTGGCCGACGTCCGGAGCGTGGCGGACGCGGACGCACCGAGGGCCAGCCGCTCCAGCGGCCGCGTCTAGACCGACCCGCGGGTCAGCGCGGGGGCCGGCGGGTCGAACACCACGGGCGCCTCGAAGGCTGCCTTGCGGGCGGCCCGGCGCAGCGTCGACAGGACCGCTGGGCCGAGCACGGCGATCGCCACCACGTTGGTGATCGCCCGCCCGGTGTCCCAGCCGAGCGAGGTGGCCGTGTCGAAGACCGCGAACCGGTGCAGGTTGGTCCCGATCGGCGCCCCCGCGACGTAGCTCAGGTCGGTGCCGTCGCCCGTGGCGAAGGGCCAGAACCACAGGTTCATGATCGTCCCGTAGGCGTACGCCGCGACCACGCCGTACGCGGCGAGCATCGCGACCTCGGCCCGACCCTTGACCCGCCGTGGCAGCATCCCGGCGCCGAGGCCCACCCACGACGCCGCCAGCATCTGGAACGGCAGCCACGGCCCGACGCCGCCGGTCAGCAGGGCCGACGCGAACATCGACACCGACCCGAGCAGGAAGCCGAAGCCCGCGCCGAACACCCGCCCGGACAGGATGAGCAGGAAGAACACGGTCTCGATGCCAGCCGTGCCGGCCCCGAGCGGGCGCAGCGCGCTGTTGATCGCGGCCAGGATGCCCAGCATCGCGATGGCCTTCGCGTCCATCCCTCCCTCGGACAGCTGGGCCATGACCAGGAGCACCAGCAGGGGCATCGTCGCGATGAAGAACAGGGGCGCGTCCGACGTGTGCGCCACCGCGGTCGGCGCGACGGAGACGAACAGCGGCCAGGTGAACATCGCCAGCCCGGCCAGGCTCGCGACGCCCAGCACGAGAGCGCTGCGGGGACTGAGCCGCACGACCTTCACGACGCCACCCCCGCCAGGCCCGGCAGCGCGGTCTCGACCTGGGCCAGCGTGAGCCACGGCCCGGGCGCCAGGACCTTCGCGACCTGCGGGGCGAACGACGGCGAGGCGGAGAGCACGTCGACAGCCGACCCGTCGGTCACCACGTCACCCTCGGCCATGACCACCACCCGGTCGGCGGCTCCCGCGACGAACTCCACGTCGTGCGTCGACACCATGACGGCCTTGCCCTCGGCACAGAGCAGGTCGAGGATCTCGGCCAGCGCCGCCTTGGCGCCGTAGTCGAGCCCGCGGGTCGGCTCGTCCAGCAGGACCACCCCCGGCGCGGCGATGAGCTGGACGGCCAGCACCAGGGCGAGCCGCTGACCCTCCGACAGGTCGCGCGGGTGCCGGCTCGGCTCGACGTCTGCGGTCAGCCGCAGCAGCAGCGACCAGCACGAGCCGGGCTCGACCCCGGCCTCGCGGTCGGCCTGCAGGCACTCGTCGGTCACGGACTCCAGGTAGAGCAGGTCGCTCGCGGTCTGCGGGACGAGGCCGACCAGGCCGCGGGCCTCGCGCGCGCCGAGCCCGCGCGTCTCCCGGTCACCGACGACGACGCGGCCGGCCTGCCGTCGCCCGGACCCCTGCAGGGCCCAGAGCAGCGAGGACTTGCCAGATCCGTTGCGCCCCATGAGGGCCACGACCTCGCCGGCCCGCAGCCGCAGGTCCACCTCGCGCACCGCCACCGTGTCGCCGTAGCGCACGCTCACACCGCGGGCGGCCAGGACCACCGGGGCGTCGTCGACCCGCCGTGCCGGCACCGACGCCGACGCGGTCCGCATCGCCAGCCGCTCGCGCAGCGGCCCGGCGAGCCGGCGGGCGTCTCGCACCGACAGCGGCAGCGGCGACCAGCCGGCCATCCGGCCCAGCTCCACCACCGGCGGCGCCACCGGGCTCGTCGTCATCACCTCGGCCGGCGTGCCGTCGACCACGCGACCGCCGTCGACGAGGAGCACGCGGTCGGCGTACTGCAGCACCCGCTCCATCCGGTGCTCCGCGACGACGACGGTCGTGCCGAGGTCGTGGACGAGCCGGGTGATGGCGGCCAGCACCTCCTCCGCCGCGGTCGGGTCGAGCGCCGAGGTCGGCTCGTCGAGGACCAGGACCTGCGGGTGCGCGGTGAGGACCGAGCCGATGGCGACGCGCTGCTGCTGACCGCCGGACAGCGAGCGCAGCGCCCGGCCGCGCAGGTCCGCTATGCCGAGCAGATCGAGCGTCTCCTCGACCCGGCGGCGCATCACCTCGGGAGCGACGGCCTGCTGCTCCATGCAGTAGGCCAGCTCCTCCTCGACCGTGTCGGTCACGAAGCCCGCGAGCGGGTCCTGCCCGACGACGCCCACGACCGAGGCGAGGTCCCGCGGCGGGTTCTTGGCCGTGTCGAGTCCGGCGACCGTCACCCGCCCGGCGAGGGTCCCGCCCGTGAAGTGCGGGACGAGGCCGTTGATGGCGCCCAGCAGAGTGGACTTGCCGGAGCCGGTCCGCCCGGCGACCAGACACAGCTCGCCCTCCGGCACGAGCAGGTCGACGTCGGACAGCGTGGCCGCCGAGGCGCCGTCGTACGTGATGGTCACGTGCTCGAACCGGATCATCGGCGGGCTCCCCCGGTGACGAGCGGCCCGGGCACCGACACCGGCCCGGAGGGCGGGTCCTCGACCCGCACGGCCCGCGCGGGTACGGCGTCGGCGACCGCGGAGGGGGCGAGCACGGCCGGCAGCGCGGCCAGCAGGACGCCGATCGAGGACAGCCAGGGCAGCTGGGGCCAGGTGAGCGGGTCGATCGACGGGACCAGGTTGTCGGCATCCACCGAGCCGGCGAAGAACCCGACGCCGCAGGCCAGCAGGCCGCTCACCGTCACCACCCACTCGCCGGCCCGCCAGCGATCGGGCCGGTAGCGGGTCCGCCGCGTGCGCTGCCCGCTGGCCCGCAGGCCCACTGCCGCGACGGCCAGGCCGGCGAGCAGCATCGGCGCCCCGAGGTAGCGCGGGGTGCTGCCGTCGAGCAGGCCGTAGGTGCCGGCGCAGATCCCGAGCAGGCCACCCAGCACCAGACCGCCAGTGAGCCGTCGGCTGCTGCGCGGGAGGCCGTTGGTGCTGCCGTAGCCCCGCGAGTCCATCGCGGCCGCGAGGGCACGGGAGCGGTCCAGCGCATCCTCCAGGACCGGGATGATGATGCCGCGCAGCGCGCCCGCGCCCTTCTGCGGCCCGGCCCGCAATCGCCGGGCCCGGCGCACCCGGACGACGCTCTCGATCAGCTGCGGCGCGACCGACAACGCGACGACGACCGCGGTGCCGAGCTCGTAGAGCGCGCTCGGCACGGACTTCAGCAGCCGCTTCGGATTGGCCAGGCTGTTGGCCGCGCCGAGGCAGATCAGCATCGTGGCCAGCCGCAGCCCGTCGTAGAGGCCGCTCAGGACGGCCTCGGCGCTGACCGGCCCGAGCAGGGAGATGCCGGCCGCCCAGCCGGGGAGCGGGACCTGCGGCAGGCCGAGCAGGACGTGGCTGCCGGTGCCCCCGGCGAACAGCACCCGGAACAGGACCCGCATCAGGACGATGACCGCGCCGAGGTAGAGGTAGTAGCGAAATCCCAACGCCCACACCGCATCCGGGCGTCGCGCGGCGACGACGAGGCAGGCGACCGCGATGATCAGGACCAGCAGCAGCGGATTGGTGGTGCGGCTCGCCGCCGTGGCGAGGCCGAGCGCCCAGAGCCACCAGGCTCCCGGGTGCAGCGCCCTCGGCAGGCGGGTCGCCATCTCAGATCCCGATGCCCTTGCGCCGCCGGACGACCACGAGGCCGGCGCCCCCCAGCACCAGCGCCACCCCGCCGGCGCCGAGGACGAAGGGGACCGGCGACTGGCCGCTGGACGGTGGATCACCCGGAAGCTGGCCCCCCGCAACGGCATTCGAGTCCTCCGTCGCCTCGGAGGCCGAGGCCGTCGCCGTCTCGCTCGCGGTCGGTGTGGCCGTAGCCGTGGGAGTCGCCTTCTTGCTCGCCGTGGCCTTGCTGGTCGGCGACGGGCCCTTCGGCGGGCCGGCCGTCGATCCGCTCCCCCGGGTCGACTGCGCGGGCCCGAGCGAGTACGTCGGCGTCGGCCCCGCCGGCGGTGGGACCGGCCGGGTCGGGCTCCCACCGGCCGGCGGGACGGCGTCGCCCGACCCCGAGTGGAACGCCCAGCCCTCGAAGCCGCCCAGGATGACGTGCCGGCTCTCGGCGCCCTTGTTGCTGTAGCTCCAGCTGCCGCCGTTCGGGGCGTACCAGTACGACCAGTAGGCCGTCGCCGGCGGCGTCTTGATGCACTGCTCGTCGGCCGCACTCGGCTTGCCGTTGATCCGGCAGACGAAGCCCGGACCGTCGTGGGCGGTGCCGTCGGTCGAGAAGCCCGCGCCACTCAGGGCCGAGAGGCCGGTCGTGGACGAGGTGGCACCCGAGTAGCACCGCACTGACGTGCCGCCGCCGAGCGAGCCGAAGTTCACGATGACGGTCACGCCCTTCGACGAGGTACACCCGCCGGAGACGGTGCCTGCCTGCGCGGGCGCGACGGCACCCGGGCCGAGCAGGGCGCCGAGGAGCACTGCCGAGGCCGACAGGACGGCGAACAGCGGGCGCCTCACCGGTGCCGGGCCGCCCGGTCCGTCCCGGCGACGACCGCGCCGATCCCACCCAGCAGCAGGACCAGGGCCAGCCCCAGCAGCCCCACCGGGACGCCGCCGGTCGCCGCCAGTGCCCCGGGGTCGCGTCCAGCACTCGCGGCCAGCACCGTCGGCCCCGACGACGGGTCGGTCGAGGCCGAGTGGCCGGCCGGGCGCTGGAGGACGAGCTGGAGCTGGAGCTGCTGGAGGACGAGCTGGAGCTGCTGGAGGACGAGCTCGAGCTGGAGGTGCTGGACGAGCTCGGTGCCGCGGCGACGGCGGCGATCTGCGCGTACGACGGGATGCCGAGCGCCAGCACGGCCTGGGCGGTGGCGCGGCGCCACTGGTCCAGCGAGCCGTCGTCGACGGTCCCGCCGGTCACGGCGTCGAAGCCGCCCTGGTCGTACCCGATCGCGCCCGCGTCCTTGCCGGAGCCGAGCTGCAGGCCCTGGACGTACGCCGCGGCCCGGTCCGCCGCAGCGGCCGCACCCCCGATCCGCAGCGCGGACCCGGCCAGCCCCGTGCTGTTGGCGTTCGGCGTGTGCGCGGTGGGCCCGCTGCCGGGGAACGAGCCGGTGGTCGCGTCCTGGATCCCCTGGAGCCAGGTCACGGCCTTGGACATCGCAGTCGAGACGGCCGGGGTGGAGGTGACGGCGGAGAGCGCCTGCACCGCCAGGCCGGTGGCGTCGGGGTCGGCCGTCGTGTCGTCGGTGCAGGTCGCCCCGGTGGCGTAGAAGAGCCGGAACCCGCCGGCCGGGCACTGCTGCGCGAGCAGGTAGCTCACCGCGTCGGCTGGGAGGCCGTCAGGGCTGCGCACCAGGCCCAGGATCGCGAGCGCCTGGCTGAAGCCGTTGCTCGAGTCGGGCGGGGAGTTCTGGTCCTCGAACCGTCCCTGCTGCGCGCCGCTAGTGGCGATGGTCCCGCGCAGCTCCCGCTCGATGTCCCGGCCGCCGAACGCGTGCGGGTCGGCGCCCTGGACCTCCGCGACGAGCAACGTCTTGGCGAGCGGCCCGGCGAGGTGGACGTCGGGCACGCCGAAGTTGTCGAACGATACGAAATTCGTTATGTGCGAGGCGATCTCGACGGTCGCCTTGCGCGTGGCAGCGTCCTCGCCGTGCCCGTCGGCGGTGAGGGCCAGGACGACGTCCTCGGTCAGGCCGACGTCCGGGTTGTCGGGCGAGAAGCCGGGCATCGAGTAGTCGTTGGCCGCCAGCTGCAGCTCCAGCCAGCTGGAGGCCGCCGTCGCCGATGCCGAGCCGGTCGCGGCCCGGGCCGAGCCCGGGGCCACGGCGAGCAGGCTCAGAGCACACGCCGGCGGTGATGGCGACGGCACCGACGGACCATCGGAGCCTGCGGACCCTTGCCTGCACTTGAGGCCTCCCGGCACACAACACGAGGGGGCGGCGGCGGCGAGACCGGCTCCGACCCGTAGACCACGACGGATGAGCTGAACTGGCTCCGCGGCAGGTTTTCCGGCTGGCCGCGCCACTCGACGAAGTGGCGATCGGCACACGGTTGCGGGTCAGCGCCGGCGATCCGGCTTGCCCTGCTGGTGGGAGCGTCTGGAGTTGTCGACGTGCGGACCCGACCCTAACGCGCGTCGTCGCGGCCCGACAAACAGCGAGCCGGACCGCCCCGCCCGAGGCCTGCCGCCGGGCCGCCGCGCTGTGCTACGTTCCGCTCGCACGTCCCGCGAGGGGAAAGCCGGTCGAATCCCGGCGCTGACCCGCAACCGTAGGCCCGCACTCGCGGGCGAGCCGGAACGCCCACGAGGGACGGGCTCCGCAAAGACCGTCGTGGACTGCGAGTCGGAGCCTGGGCAAGCCGGCTCCGGACCTGCGTCGGGGCCGCTCTCCCAGTCTTGGCGTTCGTGGGTCCCCACCGAAAGGGATCGCGTGCCGAGCAATCTGAAGACCCGAACCACCGTCACGAGCCGCTCTCGCACGAGCGCGGCCATCGTCGCGGCCGCCACACTCGCCGTGACCGGCCTGACCGCCGTGTCGGCGATGCCGGCCAGCGCCGCACCGCGAGGCGCAGCCCTCGCCAGCGCTGCCGCGGCGGCCCCGAGCAACCTCCAGGTCGCCAGGTGGGGCGCGGGCTACCTGGCCCGGCAGATCACCGCCAACGGCGGCTTCGTCGGATCGCCGGCCGCCCCCGACGTCCCGGACACCGCCTACGCAGTCCTCGGACTGCACGCCGCGGGTGTCGGGGCGCAGGCCTCCGACCAGGCGATCGCCTTCCTCAAGACGCAGGTCGCGACCGGCCTGACCGGCTCGGACGGCAAGGACGACCCGGGCCGTCTCGGCCTGACCATCCTGGCCGCCGTCAGCGCCGGTCAGAACCCCCGCCAGTTCGGTGGCACGACGCCCCGGAACAACCTGGTGACCAGGCTTCTGGCCACGGCGCACACCTCCGGAGCCGACAAGGGCCTGTTCGGCACCACCGCGCCGACCTTCGACGGGGCCTTCCGCCAGGGCGAGGCCCTGACTGCGCTCAAGGCGGCCGGCGTCGCCGAGGCCACGGTCGCGAGCAGCCTGTCCTGGCTCGCCGGGCAGCAGTGCGCCAGCGGGCTGTGGACCAGCTACCGGCCCGATGCGACCGCGCCGTGCCCCGCACCCGACCCGGTCAACTTCACCGGCCCGGACACCAACAGCAGCGGGCTGGCCATGCAGGGCCTCGCGGCGTACGGCGAACGGCCGCGCAAGTCGTTGGCCCTCAACGCCTTCCGCGCGATCGAGACCAGCGACGGCGGCTTCTCGTTCATCGCCGCCCCTGGCCAGACGTCCGACCCGGACTCGACCGCCATCTCGATCCAGGGTCTCCTGGCGTACGGCGCTGCCGACTCGCTGCCGAGCTTCCGGCGGGGCGGCCACTCGCCGTACTCCGCGCTCGCGGCGTACCAGGTCGGCTGTGCCGGGCCGGCCGCCGAGCAGGGTGGGTTCCAGCTGTTCCTGGGAGCCGGCACGGCGAACCTGTTCGCCACGGTCCAGTCCGTCCCGGCCATGGCGCACGCGACGTTCCCGCTCGCCCGCTCGACGCCGGGCCCAGCGGTGCCGAGCCGGCCGTGCTCGGTGGCGAACCTGCGGCCGAGCGCGGCAGCGAGCACGGCTGCAGCGAACGCGGTCGCCGCGCGCCGGTTCGCGCCGGCGGTGCTCGCAGGCACGGCCGGGGCCTGCAAGGGGACGACCGGCGTCACGGTGGCGGTCGACTTCACGGCCTTCACTGGCGGCAAGGTCCAGGTGCGCTGCGCTCCGGGCAAGCCCGCGACCGGCATCGCCGCCCTCCAGCAGGCGGGCTTCACCCCGGCCGGGACCGCGGCGTACGGGCTGGCCTTCGTCTGCCGGATCAACAGCAAGCCGACAACGGCCCAACAGGCCTGTGTGACAACGCCTCCGGTGAACGCCTACTGGGCCTACTACAAGGCCTCGCACACGGCGGACGACGTGGACGTACAGCACGCAGGGAGCGTCGACGTCGAAGCCGGCTGCAGGGTGGCATCGAGGCCTGGGCGTTCGGGAACACGGCCAAGCCGAGCAAGACCCCGGCCCAGGTCCGCGCCAGCAAGAGCTAGCCCGGATCCAGGCGCAGGTCCAGCGCAGGTCCAGCGCAGGTCCAGCGCGGCTAGCGCCGGTCGTCAGCAGCGAGGTCGTCCGCCGAGGCATCGGCGGCCGCCTCGCTGCGGCGCTTGCGGACCCGCCACACGACGACGGCCGCGACCACGACGACACCGAGCACCGCCGCCGCCACCTTGCCGAACACGCCCTCGACCTTGGTGAACGACTCACCGGCGAAGTAGCCGGCCAGGACGACCGCCAGACCCCATAGCAGGCCCCCGCTGGCGTTGTAGACCAGGAAGCGCGAATAGGGCATCCGGGCCGACCCGGCGAGCGCCGGCATCACGGCCCGCAGGAACGCCGTCCACCGGCCGAGGAAGACCGCCATGCCGCCGCGGCGAGCCAGGTACGCCTGGGCCTCGTCCAGCCGCCGGCGCCGGTCGGCGACGATCGACAGGCCCAGGATCCGCGGCCCCAGAACCCGCCCGACCTCGTAGCCGACCGTGTCCCCCAGGATCGCGGCGGCGACCACGACGACGATGACGGCCACCACCGATACGTGTGCGCGGCTGGCCGCGACGCCGCCGAGGATGGCCGCGGTCTCCCCCGGGATGACGAACCCGACGAACAGCGCGTCCTCGGCGAAGACGACGAGCCCGACCACGCTCAGCACGGCCCAGGTGGGGGCGCCCAGGATCGGGTCGAGGAAGCTCGTCATCGGGGGGCCTCCATCAGACCCGAAGCCTACGGACCGCCCGGTGACGGCTGCCGCGATGATTCTGGTCAAGGCACCATGCAGCTCCTGGAGCTCGCTGACCGGCAGGCCGAGCCGCTCGACGATCGCCGGCGGGATCCGCTCGGCCTGCGAGCGCAGCGCCCGACCGGCGGGGGTCAGCGAGACGGCCAGGTTGCGCTCGTCCCGGGCGTCCCGGTCGCGCCGGACGTAGCCCGCCGCCTCGAGCCGCTTGAGCAGCGGCGACAGGGTTCCGGGATCGAGGGCGAGCAGGCCGCTGAGGTCCTTGACCGACAGCGGCTCGGCGCCCCAGAGCGCCAGCATCACGAGGTACTGCGGATGGGTCAGCCCCATCGGCTCGAGCAGCGGCCGGTAGAGCGCGATCACGCTGCGCGAGGCGACGGCCAGGGCGAAGCAGACCTGGCGGTCGAGGGTCAGCGGATCGTCCGCGAGGTCGGGTCGGTGGCCGGCCGGACCGTCGAGCGAGCCGGCGACCTGATGTGTGCTTCGTGCGACCTTCCGTGGCACGACCCACCTCCTGGGTGCTACCTTAGACCAACGATTGGTACACCAATCGTTTGTAGGCCTATGAATGCGAAGGACAATCATGCTCGACCGTCGACGTTCCCCCCGGCCCGGCCTGCTGACCCGGTTCGCCGACGGCCTGGACGGGCTGCTCTCCAACTTCGTCGGATCGGCGCAGATCGGGCCGTACGTCGCGCCGGACCCCGACCAGGTCTACGCCGACATCGCCTGCCCGACGTGTGGCCGGCTCATCTCCGCCCACCGGACCGAGCACACCGCGCAGATCAGCCGGCTCTACTGCCCGCCGATCGCCTCCTCGACGACCTCGGGCACCGGACCGGATGCCAGCCGCCGGGCGACGTAGGTGAACGCGGCGTAGGTCAGGGCGACCCAGCCCGCACCGAACAGCCAGCCGCCGAGCACGTCGGTCGGCCAGTGCACGCCGATCCACATCCGGGACCAGCCGACCAGTCCGGCGTACCCGACCGCGACGACCCACGCCGCGACCCGCCACCGGTACGACGCGACGTGCCGCGCGACGGCCCACGCACCCAGCCCGGCGGCCAGGGTCGCGGCCGTGGTGTGGCCGGAGGGGAAGGCGTAGCCACCTGCGCCACCGGCCCAGTCGGCGCGCGGCGGCCGAGCCCGGTGCACGAGGTCGCTGAGGCCGAGCCGGGCATCGACGCCGGCGATGAAGGCCAGGGCCATCAGGCCGCCGACCTGGAGCCGCCGCAGCAGTCCCGGCCCCACGTGCATCAGCAGCCCGGCGACGGCGGCGCAGGGCCAGGCGATCCGCCAGGACCCACCCCGGGTCACGGCGCGGGCGAACCCCAGCGACCCGGCGCGATGCCGGACCGCGTACGCGTGCAGGTGCACGTCGAGCCAGAACCGGTTGGACACCACGACGGCCGCGAGCACACCGACGGCGAGCAGGCAGAGCACTCCCGCGGCGAGCGCCCGGCGGACCGTGGCCGTCATCGCGCGTCGGCGGACGACCGCGAGCGCGGCGCAGGGCCCGGGATGGCAGCCGTCAGGGTCGCCACGGCGATCACCATCCACAGGCCGCCGGCGATCGCTCCGGCCAGCACGTCGGTCAGGTAGTGCATCCCGCGGTAGAGCCGGGAGATGGCGACGGCGACGGGCAGGCAGGCGAGGACGACCACGGCCGCGACCCGTACGCCGCGGCGCGCGACCACCCGCCACAGCAGGACCGCGAGGCCGAGGTAGAGGGCGACCGCTGCACCGACGTGACCGGAGGGGAAGCTCGACGTCGGCGGGGCCGGATCCAGGTGCGGCACCGTCGGCCGGGCCCGGTGCACCGTCGAGGTGACGGCCAGGAAGATCCACAGCTCGCCGAGGATGCAGGTCACCACGACGATCGACTCGCGCCACCGGCCGAGCCACCAGCGCAGCAGCACGACCAGCACGGCGGTGACGACGATCGCGGTCTGGGTGTTGGACAGGTCACTGCCGAACCGCGTGGCCTGGTTCAGGTCCGGCGTGCGCTGGTGCAGGAACCACCGGCTCACCCGCTGGTCGTCGCGGGCCACCCCACTGCCGTCGAGGACGCGGGTCAGCAGCAGGCCGCACCCGGCGAGGAACAGATAGACGACGACGGCACCGGCCAGCAGCCGGGGCGCGATGCGGCGGAGCAGGTGCGCCGTGCTCGGGGGCGCGGCCCTCGGCCCGTCCCCCGTCTCGACCGCCGTCGCACGCCCCATGCCGGCCAACCGTGCTCCTCTGCCGGGCGTCCCGCATCCCGAACCGGGGCGTCAGGCCGGGCGAGGCGGCCGCTGGGATCACGGTGATGGCGCGGGCCCTGGGGACGGCGAACCGCACTCGACGGCCAGGACCCAGCGCCGGACCGGGACGAGCCGGCCCTCGAACTGGTCCAGGTGCTCACCGTCCGAGGTGAAGCCGGCCTTCTCCATGACCCGGGCGCTGGCCGGTCGGTCGAGCGGCGTGTGGGCGACGAGCCGCTCGATCCCGTTCTCCTGCAAGGCGATCGCCACGAGCTGGCGGACGGCCTCGGTCGCGTAGCCCTGCCCCCAACAGGACCGCGCGACGGCGTAGCCGAACTCGACCACTCCCGCGGCGACGAACTCGCCGGCGATCTCACCCACGACCAGGCCGTCCTCGGCCTGGTGGATCAGGTACGGGCCGAACGATGCCGCGCCCACGACGCCGGGCAGGATCGCATCGGTCAGCTCGGCGGGGTAGTCGATCGCGATCCGGACGTCGATCGTGGGGCCGCCCGCGAGGAGCGCCGCAGCGACCGTCGCGCCGGCCGGCCTGAGCCGGATCGCCGGAGGGGCCCGCACCTCGGACACCGGCAGCGGCTCGTCCTGGGTCGTCATTCGCCCTCCCAGCCTTCCTCGGGACCTGACCGAGACTGCCTGCGGGCACCGGCAACCGGCTTGCCATCGGCTAGCGAGCGCGGGCCGAGAGTACTGCCGCGATCCGGCGCCTGACCAGGGCCGCAGCCGGTCGAGCCGACGGCTCGACCCCCCGTGCCGAGAGTGAGCGGCGGCAGCGCACCGTGAGCATCGCTTTGCGCTTCCTTGGCAGTGTCCTGACGGGCCTTTGGCAAAACTGCCGGATCACGCAAAATTCATCTGCCGCAACGCCTTTTGGCACCAGTTCATCCTGCCGAACGGCTTGCGCACGCCCCGGTTCTCCCGTTTGCTGGGGCCGCTGTCCGATCCAGACAGCCGTCCTATCCAGACACACGACGGAGGACTAGATGAGATTGTCGAATTCCAGCTGGCGGCGGATCGTCGCCGGCCTGGGTGCGGGGGCAACGGTGCTCGCAGTCGTCACGATCGGGCAACCCGCATCGGCGGCCTCGACCCGCAAGGTCGTCAGCGGCTCCCAGCCGAAGTGGCTGAGCCACGCCCAGGACCACGGCCAGGCGGCCAAGGCCGGCAAGGTCGACTTCGGCGTCCTGCTCAAGCTGCGCAACCAGGACCAGGCCGTCGCGACCCTGCAGAAGGTCTCCGACCCGGCCAGCGCCAGCTACGGCAAGTGGCTGACCAGCGCGCAGTTCAAGGCGTCGTACGCCCCTGCCTCCTCCGACGTGTCCGCCGTCCGGTCCTGGTTGCGCTCGCAGGGCTTCACGGTGTCCAAGACCTTCCAGAGCGGGATGTACGTCGAGGCCAGCGGCACCAACGCCCAGGTCGAGAAGACGTTCGGGACCGCTGTGCACACCTACACCTACCAAGGGCGTTCGGTGCAGGCCAACACGAGCAGCCTGTCGCTGCCCTCGGACACCCCGGCGGCCGTCTCGGGCGCCATCAGCGGCGTCCTCGGCATCGACCAGGGCTCGGCCCTGAAGAAGCCCGCCTCGGTGCTCCCCGGCCCGCCGGAGGGTTCGCGCACGGGCGTCCAGCCCTGCGGGACCTACTGGGGCGAGAAGACCGCGACGGCTCAGCCCAAGGCCTACGGCGCCCACCAGCCCTACGCGGTCTGCGGCTACTACCCCAACCAGTTCCAGACGGCGTACGGCGAGAGCGGCCTGGTCAAGTCCGGCGTCGACGGCCGCGGCGTGACGGTGGCCATCACCGACGCCTTCGCCGCCCCCACGATGCTGGCCGACGCCCAGACGTACAGCAGCCGGCACGGCCTGCCGACGTTCAAGGCCGGCCAGTACCGCGAGATCCGGCCGAGCAAGTTCAACGTGGCCGATCCCGAGGACGCGCAGGGCTGGTACGGCGAGGAGACCCTCGACGTCGAGGCCGTGCACGGCATGGCACCGGGCGCCAAGGTCGTCTTCGTGGCCGGCGCCGATGACCTCAGCGGCCTGGACAACGCCTGGGCCGAGACCATCGACAACCACGTCGCGGACATCGTCACCAACTCCTGGGGCGACGTGCAGGACATGGAGAGCACCAGCACGATCAACTTCTACACGCAGTTCTCGCTCGAGGGAGCGTTGACCGGCATCACCGACAACTTCTCGTCCGGTGACGACGGCGACGAGACCGCAGGCGGCGCGAACCCGGCCGACAAGACGGTCGACTTCCCGGCGGACGTCCCGTACGTCACCGGCGTCGGCGGCAGCAGCGTGCAGATCGGCAAGAACGGCCAGTGGCTCGGCGAGCACGGCTGGTCGAACTCCTACTCGCAGCTGAGCGACAACGGCAAGAGCTGGACCCCGGCACCTCCCGGCGACTACAGCTCGGGCGGTGGCGGCGGGACCAGCTTCATCTACTCCCAGCCGTTCTACCAGCAGGGCAAGGTCCCGGCCTCGCTGTCCAAGGCCAACGGCAGCACGCCGATGCGCGTGGTCCCGGACATCACCATGCCGGGTGACCCGAACACGGGCATCCGGGTCGGCGAGACGCAGGTCTTCCCGAACGGCACGTACTACGACGAGTACCGGATCGGCGGCACCAGCGTGTCGTCCCCGTTGCTGGCCGGCGTGCTCGCGGTGGCCGACCAGAAGGCCGGGCACCCGCTCGGCTTCGTCAACCCGCTGTACTACTCGCTGCTCGGTACGTCGGCGCTGCACGACCTGGTCGCGCCGAAGCACCCGGTGTCCGAGGTGCGGACCGACTTCGTCAACGGGCTGAACCCGTCGGACGGCCTGAAGTTCCAGCTGCAGACCATCGACAGCCAGGGCTTCAGCCTGATCGACAAGCCGGGCTACGACAACGAGACGGGCGTCGGCTCGCCCAACGGCCCGAGGTTCTTCACCGCGCTCGCCGCGGCGAGGGGCTAGCCAGACCAGCCAGACCAGCACTCGTCAGAACCGAAGGGCCCGCTCCCGCAAGGGATCGGGCCCTTCGGCCGTCCTGGCTCCTCAGCCTTCGAGCGGCCCGTTCTCGGCGACGTGCGCGTCGACCGCGGCCAGGGCCGCGGCGACGTCCGCCGTGGCTCCCCCGGTGCGCTGCTCGGCGTAGTAGGCGTGGCCCAGCTTGACGAGAAGCGCGTCGGCCGCGCGCTTGTCCTGGAACTCCTCGATCTTCGACTGGCCCTGCGCCACGCCCTGCTGCGCCTTGGTGACGGCCACCTCGGCCTGGGCCTTGACCTTGTCCATGAATCCCATGCGAACTCCTCCTCCGGCGGTTGCGCCGACCCTAGACCCGGTCGGCGCTCGGGGCTCGATGTGCGGCGGGCAGGTCCTCGAGACTGGCCAGGAGCGCCTGGACGAACGCCGGCACCAGGTCGGCCGTGAACGCCAGCGGCGGCCGGACCTTCAGCACGTTCCCGCCCCGGCCGGTCGTCCCGACCAGCACTCCTCGCTGCCGCAGGCCGTCCTTGATCGCCGCCGCCGCAACCGGATCCGGCGCCCGGGCGTCCCGGTCGGTGACGATCTCGATCCCGTTGGCCAGACCCATGCCCCGCACGTCGCCGACCCGGTCGTGCCCGGCCGTCGCTGCGCGGACCCCCGAGCGCAGTGCCTCGCCGGCGGCGACGACACGTGGCAGCACCAGCTCGTCACGCAGGACATCGAGGACGGCGTGCGAGGCGGCCATCGAGACCTGGTTGCCGCCGAAGGTGGAGAAGAAGACCGTGTCGCGGGCGAACGACTCGAGCAGCTCGCGCCGGGTGATGACGGCTCCGACCGGCTGGCCGTTGCCCATCGGCTTGCCGAGGGTCACGAGGTCCGGGGCGATGCCGAACCGCTCGAACGACCACATCGCCCCGCCGGTGCGTCCGTGGCCACCCTGGACCTCGTCGGCGATCCACAGGCCGCCGGCCGCACGGGTCAGGCGGACCAGCTCCTGCACGTACGCCGGCTCCAGGTCCAGCACGCCGTCGCTCTGGAGCACCCCGTCGAGGATGGCCGCAGCCGGCTGGATTCCCTTGACGGACAAGCGGTCCAGCGCCGCGACGAACGACTCCGGCCCCATCGCTGTGCCGCGATAGGCGTCGGGTGGGGCCCAGGTCTCGACGTGGCGAGCCAGCCGATCGGGCGGCAACGTCTCCGGGGACAGGGCGGCGATCGCCTCGGTGATGCCGTGGTAGGCGAAGTCCGTGCACAGGCCGCCCTCGTTGCCCGTGTGGTGGCGGGCGATCCGCCACGCGACGTCGTTGGCCTCCGAGCCGGAGTTGACGAACAGCACCGTGTCCAGCCCGGGAGGGCAGGTCGCCAGCAGCCGCTCCCCCAGCTCGACCGCCGAGTGGTGCAGGTAGCGCAGGTTGGTGTTCAGGACCCGCCACTGGCGCGCGACGGCCGAGGTGACTCTCGGGTGCGCGTGGCCGAGGCAGACCACGTTGTTGTACATGTCGAGGTAGCGCCGGCCGGACGTGTCGGTCATCCACACGCCACTGGCAGCGGCCATCTCGATCGGCTCGGCGTAGCTCAGCGACTCCATCGCCGGTCCGAACACCTCGTCCCGCCGGGCGCCGAGGCCCTGGGTCGCAGCGGAGCCGGACGCCCGGTCGGCCGCGCCCAGCCGGTGCGCGACCTGGTCCCAGCCGGTCGACAAGAGGTGCTCGATCATCTCCAGCGCCAGCCCGTCCAGCCGCTGGGCGAACGCCGGCTCCTCCAGTCCCTCCGCGGCGCGCCAGGACCCGATCGCGATGCCCACGGCCGCCCGGGTGGCCCACAGCTCGCCCATGATGGCGAGCTCGCGCTCCTCCAACGGCACGACCCGCTCGTACCCGTCGAGCACCAGCCGGGCGACGCGCAGCATCTCCTCGCCCGGACGTCCGGAGGCCAGGGAGTCCAGGACCGAGGCGAGGTCGACGACCAGCGCGGTGTAGCTGAGGTCCCCGAAGTCGATGATGCCGGTGATGAGCCCGTCGTCGTCGGCCAGGACGTTGTCCGCCGTCAGGTCGCCGTGCAGGGCCTGCGAACGCAGTGACGGCCAGGCCGGGGCGACGACGGCGTCGTACCGGTCGAGCACGGCGGTCACGGTCGCGCGGACCGCGGGGTCGGCGATCGCGCCGAGCATCGGCCGGACCGTGGCCGCGTGCTGCACGTCCCAGGGCAGGGTCCGAATCGTGTTGGGATGGATGAAGGTTCGCAGGGCGAGCCCGAGCCGGGCGGTGGTCTCGCCCCAGGTGACGAGCGCCCGGTCGGTCAGCGTGCGCGGGTCGAGCCGGGCCCGCCCGGGCAGCAGGTCGTAGGCCCGCACCCAGTTGCCGCGCGTCGCGCCCGGTGGCTGCCAGAGCGCGCGCCGGCTGAGCACCTCGTCCGGCCCTTCACCGCTCCCCGAAGCTGCCGACGCCGGCCGGGGCTGCGCCACCGGCAGACCCGGGTCGGCGTGCACCGCGTGCATCGCCACCAGGGCCTCCATGTCCAGCGTCGCCGGGTCCTCGGCCGGGTTGGACACCTTCAGCACGGCCAACCCCTCGCCGGAGCCGTCCAGCAGCATGAAGGTCTGGTCGCGCTCGCTGCCCAGGTTGCACGCGTCGGCCGCGTCCAGACCGTGCGTCGCGCGGGCGATCTCGACCGCGTCGTACGTCGTGAAGCTGGGCGGCTGCGCCTGCAGGACGGCATCGATCGGCGGCGGCTGGGACATGCCGGAGAACCTACTGGTGGCCCGCTCGCCGGCGGATCACGGCTGCCCGACATCGCGCCTTGACGGCCACCGAAGCGGCTCCCGAGGATGAGGGACCGCCCTCGACGTCGACCGGTGGAGAGGAGCGATGCGTCCCATGCCCTGGCTGCGCTGGTTGCGCTGGCTGCGCGCTCGGGACGCCGGACTGGTGGCGATGCGCAGGGCCGCCCGAACCGCCATCGTCATGCCGGCGCTCTTCGCGTTGGGCGACAAGGTCATTCGCGATTCGACCGTGGCGACCTTCGCGGCCTTCGGCGCCTTCGCCCTGCTCCTGCTGGTCGACTTCGGCGGCCCGATGCGGGAGCGGCTGCTCGCCCAGGCCGCCCTCTCCCTGGCTGGCGGTGTCCTGATCGCGGTGGCCACGGTCGCCTCTCGTGACGCGTGGCTCGCAGCCGGCGCGATGGCCGTCGTGGGCTTCGGGGTGCTCTTCGCCGGCGTCGTGAGCTCGGTGCTCGCGAGCGCGACGGCCACCCTGCTGCTCGCCTTCATCCTCTCGGTGTCGCTGCCCGGTTCGGCCGGCTCGATCCCCGCGCGACTGGCCGGGTGGGGATTGGCCTCGGCCGCAGCGTGGGTCGCGGTCGCGGTGCTCTGGCCGGCACCGGCGCGGTACCCGCTGCGCCGCCCGGCCGCCGCGGCCGGGCGGGCCCTGGCCCACCGGCTCCGGGTCGACGTCGCCCGGGCGACGGCCGAGCTGGACGGCACCCCAGGGCCCAGCGACGCCGAGCGCGACGAGGCCGTCCAGGGGGGTGACGAGGCCGTGGCCGCGCTGCGCCGGGCCTTCCTCGCGACGCCGTACCGGCCGACCGGGCTCAGCACGGCCGACCGCGCCGTCGTCCGCCTGGTCGACGAGATCGGCTGGCTGGCGGGCATCGTGGCGCAGTCGGCGCCGCACCCCCGGGGGAGTGCCGGCGGCCGCGGGGCGTGCGCGGTGAAGTCGGCCTCGGCGACCGTCCTGGAGCGGAGCGCGGACCTGCTCGACACGCCGTCCGGGCCCACCGAGCCCCTGCAGGCGGCCATGACCCGGCAGCGGGAGACCATGGTCGGGCTGGAGGACCACGCCGCGCTGGAGCTGCCGGTCGGCCTGACCCAGCTGGTCACCTCGCTCGAGCCCAGCTTCCGGGCCCTGGAGCTGACCTACGCCGTGTCGCAGATCGCGACCAACGTCGGCCTGGCCGCCGCGGCGGAGCGGCGCGGCTGGCTGGACCGGATCCTGGGCCGCCAGCCGGCCGGCCTCGCGGGCCCGCTGTCGGCGGCGCAGGAGCGGGCCGCGGCGCACGTTGAGCGGCACTCGGTCTGGCTGCACAACAGCCTGCGGGGGGCGGCGGGGCTCGGCCTGGCCGTGCTGGTCGCGGGCGAGAGCGGGGTGCAGCACTCGTTCTGGGTGGTGCTGGGCACGCTGTCGGTCCTGCGGTCCAAGGCGCTGAACACCGGCACGAACGTCCTGCGCGGGCTGCTCGGCACGATCGCCGGCTTCGTCGTCGGCGCCGCGCTGCTCGCGGCCATCGGCAGCAGCTCCACGATCCTGTGGTCGGTCCTGCCGCTCGCCGTCCTGGTCGCCGGCATCGCCCCCGCGGCGATCTCGTTCGCAGCCGGCCAGGCGGCGTTCACGCTGACGGTCGTCATCCTGTTCAACCTGATCCAGCCGGTCGGCTGGCGGGTCGGGCTGCTCCGGGTGGAGGACGTCGCCCTCGGCTGCGCCGTCAGCCTCGTGGTCGGGCTGCTGTTCTGGCCGCGCGGGGCCGCCGCCGCGATGGGCCGGGCCCTGGCCGAGGCCTACTCCGACACCGCGCGCTACGTCGCGGGCGCGGTCGACTTCGGCCTGTCGCGCTGCGACTCCAGCGGCCCCGGGCCGCCGGCCCCGGTCGCGCCGCTCGGCGAGGCGGTCCGGGCCGCCGCGGCGTCCCGCCGCCTCGACGACACGTTCCGGAGCTACCTCGCCGAGGGCGGCAGCAAACCGGTCCCCCTGGCCCAGGTGGCCACCCTCGTCACCGGCGTCGTGGGTCTCCGGCTGGCCGCCGACGCCGTGCTCGACCTCTGGCAGCGCGAGGACGGGACGGCCGGTGGCGATCGCACCGCGGCCCGGGCCGAGCTGCTCGACACCAGCGCCCGGGTCACGGGTTGGTACGCCGAGCTGGCCGCCAGCCTGCTGCGTCGCTCGGCCGTGCCCGACGCGCTCGGGCACGACGGGTCGGCCGACGGGCGGCTGGTCGAGGCCGTGCGCAGCGACCTGCAGGGCGGTGACGGCCGGGCGAGCGGCACCGCCGTCCGGATGATCTGGACCGGCGACCATCTCGACGCCGTACGTCGCCTGCAGGCGACGCTGGTCGATCCGGCCCGCGCCGCCATCGGCCGCGGTGACCGGCCCGGCTAGGTCGGCCTGGTCTCGGCCAGCTCGAAGGCCTGCCACATCGCGGCGTACGTCCCACCGCCGGCGACGAGCTCGTCGTGCGTCCCGGACTCGACCACCCGGCCTCCGGCGAGGACGACGATCCGGTCCGCCTGCCGAGCCGTCTGCAGCCGGTGCGCGATCAGGATCGTGGTCCGGCCTCGAGCCACCCGCTGCATCGCCGCGTTGACCCGGGCCTCGGTGGCGAGGTCGAGGTTGGACGTCGCCTCGTCCAGGAGCAGCAGGACGGGGTCGACCAGCTCGGCCCGGGCCAGGGCGATGAGCTGGCGCTGCCCCGACGACAGGGAGCGGCCCCGCTCGGACAGCTCGTGGTGGTAGCCGTCGGAGAGCTCGGCGATGAACTCGTGGGCACCGACCGCGCGGGCGGCGGCCTCGACCTCCGCGTCGGAGGCCTCCGGGCGGCCGTAGGCGATGTTGGCCCGGACCGAGCCGGTGAACAGGAACGCCTCCTGCGGCACGTAGCCGAGCTGGCGCCGGAACGCCGGCAGGTCCAGGTCGCGCAGGTCCCGACCGTCGATCCGGACGGCGCCGTGGTCCGGGTCGTAGAAGCGCGCGAGCAGCTTCAGCACGGTCGACTTGCCGGCACCGGTCGGGCCGACCAGCGCGACCGTCTCGCCGGCCCGGACCTCCACGTCCACGCCGCGCAACGCCTCCGGCGGAGGGGCCGAGAGCGCGTCGGCGGAGTGGAGGAACCGCGGGTCGGCCGGCCCACGGCGTGCGGCGTGCGCCGAGCGCGACGGGACGGGGTAGGCGAAACGTATGTCCTGCAGACGAGACCCAACCCTCCAGGCGCCCGGGATCGGCCGGCGCCGGCGCCGCAGGAGTGAGCGTCTGCAACCGCATCAGCTCGGCGATCCGGCCGACCGAGACCCGGGTCTGCTGCCACGCGTCGAAGACCTGGGAGAGCTGCTGGATCGGCGAGAAGAACATGTCGATGTAGAGGATGAAGGCGATCAGCGCGCCGCTGGTCAGGTGCCCGTCGATGACCAGCCCGGCCCCCACGCCGAGGACGATCGCGTCCGCCACGGCGGAGAGGAACTGCACGAACGGGAAGTACGTCGCCACCAGCCGCTGGGCCGCCACCCGGGAGTCCAGGTAGTCGCGGCCCAGCCGGTGGAAGTGCCGCATCGTCGCACCCTCGTGGACGAACGCCTGCGACTCCCTGACGCCAGAGAGGCTCTCCTGGAAGTCGGCGTTGACGATCGCGACCCGCTCGCGGGAGATGTCGTAGAGCCGGGCCGCACCGCGCCGGAACAGCCAGGTTGCGGCGGCCAGCGGCACCACGACGGCCAGGGCGCACAGGCCGAGCTCGAGGTCGAAGACCAGCAGGGCGACACCGACGCCGACGAACGTCACGAACGAGACCAGCGCCAGCAGCAGGCCGTTCTCGATCAGCGTCTCGAACTGGTCGACGTCGGTCGTCATCCGGGTCATGATCCGGCCGGCCATCTCGCTCTCGTAGTAGTCCAGCGAGAGCCGCTGCATCTGGGCCCAGATCCGGATCCGCAGCGAGAGCATGATCCGCTGGGCCGTGCGGCCGGTCACGAACGTCTCGCCGACCTCGTCCACCAGGTCGGCCAGGGTCACCGCGAGGTAGACGGCGGACGCGCCGAACAGCACCGCCCGCGACCCGGTGGCGACGCCGTCGTCGATGCCGGTCTTGATGAGAACCGGCCCGGCCAGGGTCGCCAGGGCGTCCAGCACGACCAGGACCAGGCCGATCGCCAGCTGCGGCCGGAACTCAGCGAGCAGCCGCCACAGCCCGAACCGGCTGTCCTGGCGGGTCTCCCGCTCCAGGTCGACCCGCACCGGGTCGCGCAGCGGCCGGAGGGCGGCGACCCGCTCCAGGAGCTCGGGCGTCGGAGCCAGGTTGAGCCGCCAGCTGCCACCGCCTCCGCCACCGAGACCTGCCCCCAGGCTGGGCGCCCCGATGCTCGCGGACGCGAGCTTCCTTGTCGCCGAGGAATTGACGCCCTTGGCCCGCCAGGCCGCCGCTGTGGTCCCGGCCCGCGCCGTGGGCGGCCCGTCGCCGTCGTCTCCCTCCGGCTCGTGCGGGTCCTCGGCGCCGGGGTCGTCCGGCCGCCCCGTGAGCAGCATCCGGTACGCCGCGCTGCGAGCGGTCAGCTCGTCGTGCGTGCCGTCGTCCACGACCCGGCCGCCGTCCAGCACGACGATCCGGTCGGCCAGGTGCAGGGTCGAGCGCCGGTGAGCCACGAGCAGCAGGGTGCGGCCCGGCAGGCCGGAGCGCAGGGCCGCATGGATCGCGGCCTCGGTCGTCGCGTCGACCGCGCTGGTCGCGTCGTCCAGGATCAGCACGCGTGGATCGGACAGCAGGGCCCGGGCCAGCGCGATCCGCTGCCGCTGCCCACCGGAGAGGGTCAGCCCCCGCTCACCGACCACCGTGTCGTAGCCACGGTCCAGCGCCGCGATGAAGCCGTGGGCCTGGGCCGCCCGGGCGGCGGCCTCGACCTCTTCGTCGGACGCGTCCGGCCGGCCGTACGCGATGTTGGCCCGGACAGTGGTGGAGAACAGGAAGCTCTCCTGGAACACCACTCCGACCTGGCGCCGCAGCGAGGGCAACGAGACGGTCCGGAGGTCATGCCCGTCGACCGTGACCCGGCCGGCCACCGGGTCGTAGAAGCGGGAGACCAGCATCGTGATCGTGGACGTGCCGCTGCCGCTCGCGCCGACGAGGGCGACCCGCTCCCCCGCGCCCACCCGCAGGTCGACGCCGCGCAGCACCTCCTCGCCGTCGCCGTACCCGAAGTGGACGTCCTCGAAGGCGATGTCGCCGCGCAGGCCCGGCAGCTCGACCGCGTCCGGAGGGCTCGCCAGGGCCGGGCGCAGGTCCAGCAGCTGGAAGATGCGCTCCAACCCCGCCCGGGCCTGCTGCCCGACGGTGAGCAGCCCGGCCAGCTGGCGGGCGGGCGCCAGCAGCTGGCCGAGGTAGGTCGAGAAGGCCAGGAACGTCCCGAGCGTGATGTCGTGGTTCAGCGCGAGCCACCCACCGAGGGCGAGGACGGCCACCTGGCCGAGCGTCGGGATCGCTTGCAGCAGAGGCTGATAGCGCGACTGCAACCGCACCGCCCGCATCTGCGCGGCGTAGAGGGTCGTGGCCGTCCCGGTCATCCGCTCGACCTCGTGCTGCTCCTGACCGAACGCCTTGACCACCCGCACGCCGTTGACGTCCTCGTCGACGATCTGCGCCACGTCGCCCTCGCGCTGCTGGGCGTCCCACGTCGCCGGGAACACCCGCCACCGCATCCGGTACGACACCACCAGCAGCAGCGGCGCCACCGCCACGCTGACCAGCGCCAGCGGCCACGACAGGACGAACATGACGACGATCGACAGCACCAGCAGGACGACGTTGCCGCTCATGATCGGCAGGAAGCTCAGCAGCCCCTGCACGAGCGCCGAGTCCGAGTTGGCCCGGGCCACCAGCTGGCCGGTCGGCATCCGGTCCAGGTTGGCGAAGTCCATCGTCTGCAGGTGGTCGTGCATGTCGTTGCGCAGGTCGTACTGGACGGTCAGGGCGACCCGGCCGCCGAGGTAGCGGCGGGTGAAGGAGAAGCCGAAGGTCGCCGCGGCCAGGACGAGCAGGACCGCCAGCCAGCGCCCGAGACCGCCGGCCCGGGCCAGGATCACCTGGTCGACGATGTGCCGCTCGACCAGCGGGACCAGCAGCTGGCAGGTGCTGCCGGCGACGGCGGCCGAGAAGGCCAGCAGGACGTCCCGGCGGTGCCGCAAGAGGTACCCGAGCAGCCGGCGGAGCCAGCCGGGCCGGCCGGCCCCGAGTTCGGTCACCCCGCCAGTCTGGACCGGCTCGCGGCGCGGCCTCACACGCGACGCGGTCCGGGCGTTCGATGAGCATGGACACCGCCAGCATCACCTACGACAGCCCGATCGGCCGCCTGGTCATCAGCGCCAACGACGTCGGCCTGACCCGCTGCCGGATCGGCGCCGCCCACAGCCCCGGACCGGCGGCCGGCCGGCTGCTCTGCTCGGCCGTGGCCGACCTGGATGCCTACTTCGCCGGACGGCCGGACAGCCTGCGGACCCCGGTGGACCTGGCCGGCGCCGGCGTGGGCCGCTTCGACCAGGACGTGCTGGCGGCCCTCCGGGCGATCGCGGAGCCCGGCACCACGACGACGTACGGTGCCCTGGCCCGCGCGATCGGGCGCCCGCTGTCCGATGCGCAGAAGGTCGGCGCCGCGCTGGCCCGGAACCCGGTGTGGCTGTTCGTCCCCTGCCACCGGGTGGTCGGGGCCGACGGGTCCCTGACCGGGTACGCCGGCGGGCTGGCCGCGAAGCGGGCGTTGCTGGACCTCGAGCAGCGCGAGCTGGTCCCCCGCCTGTTCGACTGACCGCACCGTCAGCCGGGTCCGCCCAGTTGGGGCTAAATTCGCACACCGGACAACCCGTCCAAATCCTCGAACGACCACTCGCCCAGCCCTGACCCCCTACCCTGAGCCGCGGGGAACTACCGTGCGTGACGGAGGCGTGATCGGCAGCGCACCCCGGGACGCAGGACGCGAGGCTCGATGACGGTGATACGGGTGAGACGGGCGACACGGGTGGCCCGGTGACGGCGAACGCGAGTGCCGCCGGTATGCCCGGACGGCCGGCCCTGGAACGGTTCGCCGACGCCCGGGTCCTGATGATCGACGACGAGCCCGCCAACCTCGCGCTGCTCGAGCAGATGCTGCGGCGAGCCGGCCTGCGCAACCTGCACGCGCTGGGCGACTCCCGCGAGGCCCTGGGCCGGATCGAGGAGCTCGACCCCGACCTCGTCCTGCTCGACCTGCACATGCCTGTCGTCGACGGCTATGCCGTCCTGGCCGGGCTGCGGGCGCGAGCCGGCGGGGCGTACCTGCCCGTGCTGGTGCTGACCGCCGACACGACCCACGACGCGATCACCCGCGCCCTGGAGCTCGGCGCCCGGGACTTCCTGACCAAGCCGTTCGACCTCACCGAGGCGACCCTGCGGGTGCGAAACCTGTTGGAGACCAAGGAGCTTCACGAGATGCTCCGGCACAACAACATGGACCTGAGGCAGCGGGTCGGAGACCTGGAGCGGGCGGCGTCGTCGGACGCCGAGGAGCGGCGGGTCATCTCCGAGCGGATCCGCCGGGTGCTGCACGACGGCGGCATCTCGATGGTCTTCCAGCCGGTCTTCGAGGTGCCGGGCGGCCGGGTCGTCGGTTGCGAGGCACTGGCCCGCTTCCCCGACGGGCCGGCGCGCGGGCCGGACCGCTGGTTCGCCGACGCCGCCGCGGTCGGGGCCGGGCCGGAGCTCGAGGTGGCGGCGGTGGCCGAAGCCATGAGCCACCTGCCGGACCTGCCTCCCCACCTGTTCCTGGCGGTCAACGTGTCGCCGTCCGCCGCGATGGCGCCCGGGCTGCACGCGCTCATCGACCGGGTCGACGGGAGCCGGATCATCCTCGAGCTCACCGAGCACGTGCCGGTCGAGGACTACGACGCGGTGTGCGACGGGCTGGCCGCCCTGCGCGCGCACGGCGTGCGGCTCGCGCTGGACGACATGGGTGCGGGCTACGCAGGCTTCCGGCACCTGCTGGGGCTGCGCCCCGACGTCATCAAGCTGGACATCTCGCTGACCCGCGACATCGACCGCGACGCCGTACGCCGCGCACTGGCGAGTGCGCTCGTGTCGTTCGCCGCCGACGTCGACGCCCAGGTCGTCGCCGAGGGCGTGGAGAACGCCGAGGAGCTGGAGACCCTGACCGGCCTCAGCGTGCCGTGGGTGCAGGGCTTCCACCTCGGCCGCCCGGTCGACATGACCGAGCTGGTCGCCCGCGTGGCGGCGCCATGAGGGACCGGACGAGCGACGAGATGACCGACGAGATGACCGACGAGATGACCGACGAGCAGGTGCGCCTGCTGGCCGAGTCGCTGGACGTCGCGCTGATCCTGCGCGAGGTCGACCCGCCGCGCTACGTCTACGTCAGCTCCGGCTTCGAGCGAGTCTTCGGCCGGCCCCGGGAGGAGCTGTTCGACGACCCGTTCGCCCTGCTCCGATGCGCGCACCCGGACGACCGCGACGTCCTGGCCGAGCGGATGGCCGACATCGACCACGAGGCGCTGCCGGACGTCGAGTGGCGGATCGTCCGGCCGGACGGCGAGGTGCGCTGGGTCCGGGCCAAGCGCTCGTTCATCGCCACCGCTCCGGGCCGGCCGCGGCGGCTCGCCGGCTTCATCGAGGACGTCACGCCGCGCAAGACCGTGGAGAGCGAGCTCACCCGGAGCCGTCAGTGGTTCGAGGCGATCGCCGACGCCATGCCGGTCGGCTTCGCCATCCGTGACCCGGACTCGCTGCGCTACGAGTACGTCAGCGCGGCGTACGAGCGGATCTTCGGTCGCCCGCGTCAGGACTTCTACGACGACCCGGCGGCGACCTACTCCCTGTCCCACCCCGACGACGCGCACCTCGCCCAGCAGGCGTTCGCGGTGGACCTCACCGACGAGCCGTGGAGCTACGAGGGCCGGATCATCCGGCCCGACGGGCAGGTCCGCTGGCTGCGCGGCCACCAGGTGCAGACCGCGGGCGAGGCCACCGGCCGGTGGCTGGCCAGCACCGTCGAGGACATCACTGCCCGGCGGGTCCAGGAGGCCCAGCTGCGGTCCCTGGTCGACGCCGACATCGTCGGGGTGATGACCGCCGACGGCGAGCGGGTCACCGAGGCGAACGACCGCTACCTGCAGATCATGGGCTACACCCGCGAGGACCTGGTCGCCGGCCGCCTGCTGTGGCACGCCATGACCCCGCCGGAGTGGGCGGAGGTGACCCGGGTCGCCGCCGCGCAGGTCGCCGACCGCGGCTGGTGCGAGCCGTTCGAGAAGGAGTTCTGGCGCGCGGACGGTCGACGGGTGCCGGTATTGATCGGAAGCGCTGTGCTGGAACGCGATCCGCTGACGTTCAGCTCGGTGGTCCTCGACCTGACCGAGGTCAAGTCGGTCGAGGTGGCCCTGCGGCAGGCGCAGGCGGAGGCTGACCGCGCGAACGAGGCGAAGAGCGCGTTCCTGTCCCGGATGAGCCACGAGCTGCGCACCCCTCTGAACGCCGTCATCGGCTTCGGTCAGCTCCTCGCGATGGACGAGCTGACCGGGGACCAGCGCGAGGCGGTCGAGCAGATCACCAAGGGTGGCGAGCACCTGCTCGCCCTCATCAACGAGGTGCTGGACATCTCCCGGATCGAGAGCGGCGGGCTGAGCCTGTCGCTCGAGCCGGTGCAGCTGGCCGAGGTCGTGACCGAGGCGCTCGCGCTGGTGCGGCACCTCGGGGAGATGCGCCAGGTCTCGGTCGCCGACGGCTGCCCGCCGGGGTGCGCGGCGTACGTCCAGGCCGACCGCCAGCGGCTGAAGCAGGTCGTGCTCAACCTGCTCTCCAACGCCATCAAGTACAACCGGGACCGCGGCTCGGTCTCGGTGCACTGCGAACCGGTGTCCGACCAGCGGGTCCGGCTGGTGGTCACCGACACGGGCATCGGGATCACCGAGGACCAGATGGGGCGGCTGTTCGCGCCGTTCGACCGGCTGGGTGCCGAGCAGACCGACATCGAGGGCACCGGGCTCGGGCTGGCGCTGACCAAGCGTCTGGTCGAGGCCATGGGCGGCACCGTGGGCGCGAACAGCGTTGCGGGCCAGGGCAGCTCGTTCTGGGTCGAGCTGGACGTGGCCGCCGTGGACGACCCCGTGCCGGTCGGGACCTTCGACCGGGCCGGCGCCGCGGATGCCGCCGACAATGGCACCGGCAGCGGCGCCGACGCGGAGGGGATCGACCGCGCCCGGGACGTCAAGGTGCTCTACATCGAGGACAACCTGGCCAACGTCCGGCTGGTGCAGCGGGTCCTGTCGCTGCGCGAGGGCGTGCAGGCGATCATCGCGATGCAGGCGAGCCTGGGCCTGGACCTGGCCCGGGCCCACCGGCCGGACCTCATCCTGCTCGACCTGAACCTGCCGGACATGCCGGGCACCGAGGCCCTGCGCCGCCTGCGGGCCGACCCGGTCACTGCCGGCATCCCCATCGTCGTGATCAGCGCCGACGCCACGGCCGGCCAGGTGTCCCGGCTGCGGGCCGAGGGTGCGGCGGACTACCTGGCCAAGCCGTTCGAGATCGAGCGCCTGCTGGGCGTCGTCGACGAGTACGCCGGGAAATAGGAGCAGGACGCTCTCGCCCGCGGGCCACTGCCGTCACGATCTCCGACTGCTGCGCGAAGCTGGTACGCACGACGGTCGCCGGTGCCGAGCCGGTGGGTGTCGACGCGGCCGACCGGCTCTACCTGGCCTGGCTCGTGCTCGACTACCTGGCCTGGCTCGTGCTCGACTACCTGGCCTGGCGCCAGCCCGGGCTGGCCCCGCCCGACCCACCGCGGCCGACGACCGGCCGACCCGGGAGGGCGCCCAGGACCGGGCGGCCGGCGGCGACGACCGGGACGCCGGCGACGAGGACGTGCTCGACCCCGACCGATGGCAGGACCTGGCGGTACGTCGCGCGGTCGCCGATCCGGTCGGGGTCGAAGGCCACCAGGTCGGCGTCCCGGCCCACCTGCACCCGGCCCTTGCGGGCCATCTGCGGGCTGGCCGTGGCGAGGATCTGGGCCGGGAGCAGGGTGCAGCGCCGGACCGCCTCGGGCAGGGACAGCAGTCCCCGCTCGCGGACCAGCCAGCGGAAGACCTTGGCGTAGCAGCCGGCGCTGCGCGGGTGAGCGAACCCCTCGCCGTCCGGCGGCCAGGAGTCGCCCACGGCCGACCCGTCGGGCCGGGTCAGCGGGATCGCGTCGCTGGCGAAGGCGGCCGCGGGCAGGGTGAGCGCCTGGTCGAGGCGGGCCATCTCGGCGGGCACCTCCTCGTCGTACGACAGGGTCATGACCACGCCGCCGGGGTCGCTCGCCCGGAGCTGCTCGAGGCGCGCAGCATCGGCGATGTGCTCGCCGGTCGGCACGTAGATCAGCGACTGCGGCGCGCGTCCCTCCTCGGCCAGCCGCTCGGGCGAGAGGAACGGCGCGCCGACGACGGTCGAGCCGCGGTTGTAGGGGTAGGCCTCCACCGTGAGGGCGACGCCGCGGCTCGGCGCCTCGTCGATCGCGTCGACGATCTGCTCCATCCACCGGCTCGACGTGCTGTTGATGTGGCAGATGTGCATGTGCGCGCCGGTGTCGGCACCGGCGTCGATGATCTCGCGGACGGCGTCGTACGCCGTGAAGGGGCCCGACTGGGCCGCCGTGCGGCTGTGGGTGAAGGTCGAGACGCCCGATCTCGCTGCGAGAGAGGCGATCTGGCGGTACTCGTCGGGATCGGTCCCGGGCAGGTAGCCGAGCAGCATGCCGAACCCCAACCCGCCCTCGTCGACGCCCTGCTCCAGCACGTCGAGGATCCGGCCGACCTCGGTCGGGGTCGCCGGGCGCTGCCAGCCGTCGAGGTGCTCGGCGGCCTGGAACGCTGAGAAGCCGGTCGGGTGCTCGCGCGGGCCGAGCCGGCGGCCGGTCAGGACCTCGACCCGGGCCAGGCCCCAGGACGCGGAGTAGCCGTAGTTGACCACCCGCCCCTCCTCGGCCATGGCGGCGTACATCCCGCTCACGTCAAGCGTCCCGGCCTCGAGGTCCACGGCCGTCGTGACCCCGTCCAGGGACTGCAGCCGGCCGCCCGTGATGCTCTGCGCGTGGCTGTGCAGGTCGATGAAGCCCGGGCAAAGGACCAGGCCGGTGCAGTCCAGGGTGGCCCGGCTCCGGGGCAGCGGCTCGGTCCCGACGAACGAGATCACGCTGCCGGTGACGCCGACCGAGCAGACGGCGTCCAGGCCGGTCTCCGGGTCGATGACGCGGGCTCCGGTGAGCAGCAGGTCAGTCTCTGGCGGCGAGGCACTCGACGTCACAGGCCAAGGATGGCGCATGGCTCCCGCTGCGCGGCCTGTGCTGTGGCCCGAGCTGTGGCCCGAGCTGTGGCCCGAGCTGTGGCCCGAGCTGTGGCCTGTGCTGTGGCCCGAGCGGTCACCGGACGACGTCGGCCACCAGCACCAAGGCGAGCACGGCGAAGGTCAGGCCCGCGACCCAGCCGAGGGCGACGGCACCCCGGTGGCCGGGCGCGAGGGCCTGGCCGAGCCGGCCGGCCAGCAGGCCGATCACGCTGTCGCTCACGAGTCCGGCAACCAGGAAGACCAGGCCGAGGGTGAGCAGCTGGACGGCGACCGGCCCGTGCCCGGAGCGGACGAACTGCGGCAGGAACGCCGCGAAGAAGAGCACGACCTTCGGGTTGGTCAGGTTGGTGAGCACGGCCCGGCGCAGCAGCAGCTCGTGTCGCCCACCGGTGTATCCGTCGAGATCCCGGAGCGGCAGGCCTCGCGGAGGGTCCGCACTGCGAGCACCGCGAGGTACGCCGCACCGGCGACCCGGACGACGTCGAGGCTCCAGGGGTTGCTGCGCAACAGCAGGGCGAGACCGAGGGCCGCGGCCGTCACGTGGACAACCATGCCCATGGCCATCCCGGCCGCCGAGAGCACGCCTGCCCGCGGACCACGCTGGACCGCCACCGCAGCGATGAAGGTGTTGTCCGGCCCCGGCGCCACGATCACGAGCAGCGCCGCGACGAGGAACCCCGGCAGGACCGACGGGTCCAGCATCCCGCACCTCCTCTTTGGCTGTAACGCTCTTCTGTCGTTTTCGACGTTACCGATGACGACGGATCCTGGCAACGTGAAGGTCGCAGCCTGTGCGTTACAGTGGCCTGATGGTGGCGGTGCGTGAGATGAGCCTCGGGACCCTCGTGGACCTGGTCAACGGCTGGGGCACGACGCCCCGCCGAGCGGCCGGCGAAGAGGACTGGCCCTACCCCGAGGTCGACGCCCTGGACATTGCCGCGCGAGCCCGCGTCACGAGGCGCTCGCTGATCTCCGTCGCCGACGCCCTGCATCCCGTGTTCGCAGCGACTGAGCCGGCCCTGCGGGTGCGCCGGGTCGACAAGCTGTTGCAGCAGACCGCAGTACGCCCCCAGCTCACGCTCGCCGCCCCGCCGCGCGGCTCCGAAGGCCTCGCGCGCGCCGATCGAACGGCGCTTCAGGAGCTGCCCGTGGTTGCGGGCTGGACTGTCGAGCGCCCGGGTGACGCGCTGCTGGCCGCCGCAGCGGTCGCGCTCCGCTCACATCTGGCCGAGCACGGGCCGGAGCGGCTGGGGACCTGCACCGGTCGACGCTGCGCGGACGTCTACGTCGACTCCTCCCCCACCGGCCATCGCCGGTTCTGCTCGGTCACCTGCCAGAACCGGGCGCGGGTCGCCGCATTCCGCGCCAAGGCCAGGCGCGGCTGAAGCACGGGCCCCGCCTCAGTCCGCAGCCGGGCGGCCCCGGGACGGCTAGAACGGCGGCGGCCCCAGCGGCCTGAAGGCACCCTGGCGATGCGCCGGAAGCTTCAGGTGGACCACGCGGACCGGCTCGGCCCACAGCTCCGGCCAGCTGGGATAGGAGTGACCCGTGTGCGTCGCGTAGGTGAGTACACCGTTGGCGTCGCCGCTCACTCGCAGGACCTTGTCCGTCTTGAGGTGATGCTCGCGCAACCCCTCGGAGGCCAGGTCGCTCGCCGTCGTCAGACCGCCGCGCTCGGGACACGCATGGTCGTACGGCTCCAGGTGGTCGAGCTCGACCGCCCCGGAGTTGCTGGCGGGCAGGCGTGATCGGAGCCCGTCGCGCAGCTTCACGAAGGTGCGCATCCGCGGCGGCGGTCGGTACCGGGGCGAGACGTCGGTCGCTATGCCGGTCCGCTCGTCGTAGAACAGTCCGAGCCAGGTGGACATCCGGCGGTCGTGGGCGATCTCCCGCGCTACGGCGGCCGGCATCGGCACCGGCCCGCCCGGACCGTGCAACGTGGCCGGCTCCTCGCTCAGGCCAAGTCCGGTCGCGGCCGGCATGGTGATCACGATCAGAGCGGCCTTCGACGGCGGCAGGATCACTCGGGTCAGGTCGACGTCGGTGGCGGTCGCCGTCGACACGCCCCGCCGGCCGAGATTCCCGGCCACCGACGCCTCCAGCAGGCTGTCGTGCTCGCACGCGGCCGGATCTTCGTTGGAGTGCGATGCGCTGCCAACTGCCGGTCCGGCCCCGAGCGGCTCGGCACCAGATTGGCCAGACGGCCCCTGGGATCCACGTCTGGCTACCGGTCCAGAAGCAGGTCCAGAAGCAGGTCCAGAAGCAGGTCCAGAAGCAGGTCCAGAAGCAGGTCCAGAAGCAGGTCCAGCGATCGTCCCGGGACGCACGACCAGGGTGCCGAAGGCCCCTTCGGTCAGCCAGCCGACGGTGATGTCGCAGCGCAGCTGGTCCAGCGTGCGCCAGTCGCCTCTGGCTCGGGCCGCACGCGCAGCTTGGTCGACATTGTTGAAGGCCGCCGCGATGGCGAAGCCCGGTGCCTCGAGCCGGATCTCACCCATCGCGTCCGGCAGCGGCCGGCACGTGACATGCCGATCCCGGCGAGCCCGGACCTCCCGCTCGACGGCGAGGTCCGGATCCAGTGCCAGGCACTGGTGACGCACCGCCCGACGCAAGCGGGCCGGCTGGAGGTGCCAGAGGCTCGTTCCCGCGAGACGCAGCTCGCGGATCAGACCGTCGCGAGCGGCGTCATCGTCGCTGGCGTGGGTCCCGTCGCCGACGACCGACCCGACCACCCGGCTCTGCTGTAGTCGATCCGGTAGGGGTGAGACCTCGGCCAGGATCAGCTCGGCGCGCCGACGGTCCACCCGACCGCGGGCCAGCGCGACCGCCAGGGCCGGGTGGGCGCGGAGGCCGGCTGCGAGGTCCAGATCACGGTCGGCGACCCACGGCGTCACCCCGAGGGCGAGCGCGATATCGGTCGAGACCATCCGGTCGGCCAATCGCTCGTCGTCGTACCCGTGGGACGCAGCGGCCGCTGTCCCGTGTCCGTCCCCATGGGCGGTGGCGCCGTAGCGCCCCAGCTCGGCCCGAGCCCGCTCCCCGGACAGGCTGATCACCCGCGCCCGCTGCGCAACCGCCCAGGCCTCGAGCCGGGCCAGCCCGACCGCGAGGTCCACCAGCTCGGCGTCGCCGGCCAGGTCATCCGGGATGGTGTCGAGTGCGGCCAGCCGCGCGCCCAACAGGTGGGCCAGCACGACACCGGAGACGTCACCGAACTCCTCGGCGGCGTGGTCAGCAGCGTGGTCAGCAGCGTGGTCAAGACTGACGCCGGCAACAGCGCGCGAGGCCACGACAGCCTCGAGGGCACCAGAGTTCCGATCGCCGTTGTCGAACATGTGTCTGATTTTATCCGACAGATCCGACTTGCGCAACCCCCGGATCGGACCGCGTGGACCTGGACTCGTCAGCCCAGACCCGGACCAGACCCGGACCAGACCCGGACCAGACCCACCCCAGACCAACCCCAGACCCCGGCCCAGACCCACCCCAGACCCACCCCAGACCCCGGCCCCGGACCCGCCGCAGGCAGACTCCCCCTATCCCTGACCTGTTGACACCACCGCTGCGCCGGCCGTACGCTCATTAAACATTCAACTACCTCCCAACGACCGGAGGAAGCAGACGTGAGCAGCTGGATGACCCCGGACGACCCTGGTCGCGCCTTCGACGACTTCCTGCGCGACGTCGCGCCCAGCGGCCGCGACCACCGGACCTGGACCCCGGACGACGGCCCGATGCCCGCGCTCTACCTCAGCCACGGCGCTCCTCCCGTCTTCGACGACGCGCACTGGATCGGACAGCTCTTCGCGTGGGGCCAGTCCCTGCCGAAGCCGACCGCCGTCCTCATCGTCAGCGCCCACTGGGAGGCCGCGCCGCTGAGCCTCTCCGCGTCCGGTGCCGGCACTCCCCTGGTCTACGACTTCGGCGGCTTCGCTCAGCACTACTACGAGATGACCTACTCGACACCCGACGCCCGGTCCCTCGCCACCCGCGTCGCCGCGCTCATGCCCGACACCGAGCCGGTCCACGAGCACGCCAGCCGCGGCCTCGACCACGGCGCCTGGGTGCCGCTCAAGGTGATGTACCCGTACGCGGACGTCCCCGTCCTGCAGCTGAGCATGCCGACGCACAGCCCGCAGCGGCTGATGGACCTCGGCCGCCGGCTCCGGCCCCTGCGCGAGGAGGGCGTCCTCGTCGTCGGCTCCGGCTACATGACCCACGGCCTGCCCTTCCTGAGCGCGGACATGGTGCAGCACAACGCGATCCCGGGCTGGTCGTCCGACTTCGACGCCTGGGGCGCAGACGCGCTGGAGCGCGGCGACATCGACACCCTCGCCGACTTCCGGCGCGCGCCGGGAATGCCGTACGCCCATCCCACCGTCGAGCACTTCACCCCGCATGTTCGTCACCCTCGGGGCGGCCACCGATGCCAGTACGGCGCCCACGACAGTCATCGACGACTACCAGATCGGCCTGGCCAAGCGGTCCTTCCAGGTGGCCTGAGCCGGACCTCGCGGCCTCAGCCCGGGCCCTCGGCGAACGCCCGCACCAGGGCACGCACCTCGGCGGCGTCCGCGAGGGTCAGCGCCTCTGCGGCCACGTCCCGACACCTCGCCGCATCGAGCTGGCGGACGGCAGCCTTGACCCCGGGTACGGCGTATGGCGACACGCTCAGTTCGCGCACTCCCAACCCGAGCAGCACCGGGATCGCGAGCTCGTCCGACGCCGCCTCGCCGCAGACCGCTACCTCCACCCGCCCGTCGGCTGCGCGGCAGACCCGGTCGATCAGTGCGAGTACGCCGGGGTCAAGGGGGTCGGAAAGGGTTGCGACAGAGGCGTTCCCACGCTCGGCGGCCAGAGCGTACTGCGTCAGGTCGTTGGTCCCGATGCTGACGAAGTCCAGGTGTGGCAGGAACGTCTCGATCTTCAGCGCCGCGGCCGGGACCTCCACCATCATCCCGACCCGGAGCCCGGTGGGGAGCCCGTCGGGCCCGGACGCATCGACCAGGAGCCGGCGGGCCTCGAGCAGCTCACCCAGTGTCGACACCATCGGGAACATCACGCTCACCAGCGACTGGCGCGCCGCGCGGCAGATCGCGTCCAGCTGGTCGATCAGGAGACGGGGTCGGTCCAGGCCGACCCTGATCCCGCGGAGCCCCAGGAACGGGTTCCGCTCCGGCGGCAGGGACAGGTACGTCAGCGGCTTGTCCCCGCCGATGTCCATCGTTCGCAGCGTGATTCGGCGGCCGCCCATGGCCTCGGCGATGGCCGCGTACCGGATCGCCTGCTCCTCCACCTCGGGCGCGGTACCCCGCCCTAGGTAGAGGAACTCGGTGCGCACGAGACCCGCCCCCTCCGCCCCGGCGGCGAGGGCCGCGCGGCCGTCCGCGACCGAGCCGACGTTGGCCGCCACGACGAACGGCGTGCCGTCGCGCGTGACGGCCGGCCGCTGCGCGTCGGCCAGATCGCGCGCCCGGCGCCGCGCCGCCGCGTCGGCCCGCCGCCGGAACTCCTGCACCACGTCTGCCGCCGGGTTGACGTGCAGGACGCCGGCGCCACCGTCGATCCCCAGCGTCGTGCCGTCGGGCACCGTGAGGACGTCGCGGCCGGCGTCGACAACGAGCGGGATGCCGAGCGCACGGGCCAGGATCGCCGCGTGCGAGCTGGCGCTCCCGGCGGCCAGGACGACCCCCCTCACCAGCGTGAGATCCAGACCGGCGGCCTCGCCCGGCGTGAGGTCGGTAGCGACGAGGATTCCTGCTCCCACCGGCCCTGCGCCAGCCGTGCCGGCTAGCGCTCGGAGTACCTGGTCGCCGACCGCGCGGACGTCCTGCGCCCGCTCGCGCAGGTAGGGGTCGGGCAGCCTGGCCCACTGACGCGTGACCTCACCGACGGCGTCCGCCCAGGCCCTCGCCGCACCCCGACCGCGCGAGATCCGCTCCCGCACGTCGGCCAGCAGCTCGGCGTCTGCGAGCAGCGCCAGGTGGGCGTCGAAGATGCTTGCCTCGACAGCCCCGGCGACCCGCCGGGTGCGGTCGCGCTGGTGCTCGATGTCGCGGCGCACGTCCGCGACGGCCGCCTCAAGGCGGCGCCACTCGGCCGCAGGGCCGCCGACGGCGATCCGGTCCAGATCCACCGGCGCGACGCCCATGAAGCGCGCAGGGCCGATCGCGATGCCCGGCGCGCCCGGCGCGGCGCGTCCCCCCAAGCCCGCTCGGGCCCGGGTGAGCGGTGGATCAGCCTGCGCCGCAGCGAGACCCGCAGGGCCGGCGTTGGTCACAGGCCCCGCCTCGGCCGGCTCGTCGAACCGGCGACCGGCCAGCACCAGCAGCCGCTCGACCGCCTCATGGGCCTGCCGGCCGGACGCCCGCACCTCGATCTCGTGCCCCAGCAGGGCGCCGAGCGTCGCGACCCGGCTCAGGCTGGCGGCCGGCACCGGTCCCGCTCCGGTGGTGAGGTTGCGCAACCACACGGACGCCTCGAGCCCGCGCACCTCGTTCACGAGCCGGGCGGCCGGGCGAGCGTGCAGGCCGTGCGGGTTGGCCACCGCGAACACGGCGACCTCCCCCATCGCCGATGTCTCGTCACCGGAGGCTACGTCTGGGTCGCCAGCCGACAGGTGAGCGGCCTTGCCCAGCAAGGCATCCCGGGCCTCCGCCGCGACCTCGGCCCGGGTCGCGCCACCAGCGGCAGCGACCGCGGCCACGATCAGGCCCTCGACGATTGGCGCCGCCGACAGGGTGACCCGGTCCCGCACCGCGGGGTCGGCGAGCAGCTCCAGGGCGAGCTCGGTGCTGAGCACCGCGCTGCCGAGGTCCATCAGCACCACGACACCGGCCGGCCCGTCGGCTCGCTCGATCGCCTCCTGGATCCGGACGGCGTCGGTGCCGAAGGTCGTCTCGTCGAGCCCCGCCGCGACCTCGATCCGGACCGAACGCCCCTGCAGCATCTCCGCGGCGAGCGCGACCGCGGCCCGGGCGAGGGCTTGGCTGTGCGAGACCACCACCAGGCCGACCGGGCCGGTCTCGTTCTGATCAGTGCCGATGTCCCACACCCCCTCTCCTGGTCCGCCGCCAAGCCTCGCCCCGCGACCCGGACCCCGACCGCGACCGCGACCGCGACCGACTCGGCCTCAGAACGGTGACTCCGTGGCGGCCTGAAGCAGCAGCGCGACGGTCGTGGCCCCCGGATCCTGGTGCCCCACACTGCGTTCGCCGAGATAGCTGGCCCGACCCTTGCGAGCCACCATCGAGATGGTGGCATCCCGGCCCTGGCTCCCCGCGACGAGCGCCTTGGCCAGTGCCCCAGGCAGGTCGCAGGGCTCGGCCAGGGCCGCGTCGAGGGCGTCGACGGCCGGCGCCAACGCGTCGTACATCGTCTTGTCACCGGGCTCGGCCCGGCCGCGCGCGACGACCCCCTCCAGCCCGGCCCGCAGGGCCTGCGCGAACTGCTCCGGCGAGGCGGACTCGACATCGCCGAACGACCTGCCGATCCGCAGGAACAGCGTTCCGAAGAGCGGGCCGCTCGCCCCGCCGACCGTTGACACCAGGGTCATCCCGACCTTCGTCAGCAGCGGGCCCACCGACGACGGCCGCGCCTCGTCCAGGGCGGCGACCGCCGCCTTCAGCCCCCGGTCCATGTTCGAGCCGTGGTCGGCGTCGCCGATGGCGGAGTCGAGCTCGGTCAGATGGTCCCGCTGCTCCGCCACGAGCGCGGCGAACCTGCGTACCCAGGCGTCGACGGCGGCCGTGGTCGCGGACTCACTCATCGCTCAGACATCCCCTCTGCGGCCGGCCGTCGCTCAGTCAGCTGCGCGCGGTGACGTGCTCCCGCACCGCGGGGATCACCGTCTCGCCGTACGCCTCCAACGTCGCGGCCTTGGCGTCGTGCTGGAGGTAGACCGCGAACTGGTTGACCCCCAACGCCTTCAGCTCCTCCAGCCGGCGGACGTGCTCCTGCGCCGGGCCCAGGATGCAGAACCGGTCGATGATCTCGTCCGGCACGAAGTCGGCATGGGTGTTGCCGGCCCGGCCATGCTCGTTGTAGTCGTAGCCCTGGCGCCCCGCGATGTAGTCGGTCAGCGCCTCCGGCACCGAGCCGTCGTCGCCGTACCGCGCCACCAGGTCGGCGACGTGGTTGCCCACCATGCCGCCGAACCACCGGCACTGGTCCCGCATGTGGGGCCGGTCGTCACCGACGTACGCGGGCGCCGCCACGCAGATCGTGACGTCGTCCGGGTCGCGGCCCGCCTCGGCCGCGGCCCGACGGACGGCGCCGACGGTCCACTCCACGATCGAGGGATCGGCCAGCTGGAGGATGAAGCCGTCGGCCACCTCGCCAGTCAGCTGCAACGCCTTGGGGCCGTACGCCGCGACCCACACCTCGAGCTCGCTGCCGCTCCCCCACGGGAAGCGCAGGGTCGCGCCCTGGTGCTCGACGCCGCGACCGTTGGCCAGCTCCCGGATGACGTGCACGGAGTCGCGCAGCGTCTCCAGGTTGGTCGGCCGGCCGTTGAGGACGCGGACCGCCGAGTCACCGCGCCCGATCCCGCACACCGTCCGGTTGCCGTACATCTCGTTGAGGGTCGCGAACAACGACGCGGTCACGGTGACGTCGCGGGTTGCCGGGTTGGTGACCATCGGCCCGACGATCACCTTGCGGGTGGCCGCGAGGATCGCGCTGTAGATCACGAACGGCTCCTCCCACAGCAGGTGCGAGTCGAACGTCCAGATGTGCGAGAACCCCTGCGTCTCGGCCTGCCGGGCCAGGTCGACCACCCGTGAGGCGGGCGGGTTGCACTGCAGGACAACGCCGATGTCCACGCGCGGCCCCCTCAGACCAGGTACTGCGACAGGCCGCGCTTGACGAACTGGCCGTGCCCCGCCCGGCCGTGGAACTCGCCGCCGTCGACCACCACCGACCCGCGCGAGAGCACCGTGTCGACGTGGCCGCCCACCTCGTAGCCCTCCCAGGCGGAGTAGTCCATGTTCATGTGGTGCGTCTTGCCCAGGCCGATGCTGGTGTGGCCGGCGGGGTCGTAGATCACGATGTCGGCGTCCGACCCCGGCGCGACGACGCCCTTGCGCGGGTAGAGCCCGAACATCCGGGCCGGCGTGGTGCTGCACAGCTCGACCCACCGCTCGCGGCTGATCTGCCCGTCGACGACACCCTGGTAGATCAGGTCCATCCGGTGCTCGACCGACCCGATCCCGTTGGGGATCTTGGAGAAGTCACCGATGCCCAGCTCCTTCTGCTCCTTGAAGCAGAAGGGGCAGTGGTCGGTGCTGACGACCGAGAGGTCGTTGGTGCGCAGGTAGGACCACAGCGCGTCCTGATGTCCCTCGGCCCGGGCCCGCAGGGGCGTCGAGCACACCCACTTCGCACCCTCGAAGCCCGGGGCGCCGAGCTGCTCCTCCAGGGACAGGTAGAGGTACTGCGGACAGGTCTCGCCGAAGACGTTGAGGCCCTGGTCCCGATGGGCCTGCAGGGTGGCGACGGCCTGCTTGGCCGACATGTGCACGACGTAGAGCGGTGCGCCGGTCAGCCGGGCCAGCATGATCGCGCGGTGCGTCGCCTCCTCCTCGGTCTCCCAGGGGCGGGTCAGCCCGTGGTTGATCGGAGAGGTTTCGCCTCGCGAAAGTGCTTGCTGCACAAGGACATCTATGGCCGTGCCGTTCTCCGCGTGCATCATGATCATCGCGCCGTTGTCGGCGGCGGTCTGCATGGCCCGGACGATCTGCCCGTCGTCGCTGTAGAACACCCCGGGGTAGGCCATGAACAGCTTGAAGCTGGTGATGCCCTCGCCGACCAGCTCGTCCATCGCCTTCAGGGACTCGTCGTCGACGCCGCCGATGATCTGGTGGAAGGCGTAGTCGATGGCACAGTTGCCGCCGGCCTTGGTGTGCCACGCGGCCAGGCCGTCCTGGACCCGCTCCCCGAACCGCTGGATCGCGAAGTCGACGATGGTCGTCGTACCGCCCCAGGCCGCGGCACGGGTGCCGGTCTCGAACGTGTCCGAGGCGTTGGTGCCGCCGAACGGCATCTCCATGTGGGTGTGGCAGTCGATGCCTCCCGGGACGACCAGCTTGCCCGTCGCGTCGATGACCCGATCGGCCGTTGCCGCAACGTCTCCCAGGCTGGTCGACCCGGGGGCCAGCAGGGCCGCGATGGTCTCGCCGTCGACGAGGACGTCCATCGTCGACGAGCCGGTCGGGCTGACGACGGTGCCGCCGGTGATCAAGGTGGTCATCGAGCGCCTCCTGCGGTCAGGGCTTCACCAGGTCGTCGTAGGCGTCCGGCCTGCGGTCCCGGTAGAAGGCCCAGCGGTTGCGCACCTCGGTGAGGACGTCCAGGTCGAGGTCGCGGATCACCAGCTCCGGCGAGTGCGAGTCGGCCGCGCCGTCCACGATCTTGCCCTCGGGGTCCACGAAGTACGACGTGCCGTAGAAGTCGTCGTCGCCGAGGTCCTCGATGCCGACCCGGTTGATGGCGCCGACGAAGTACTCGTTGGCGACCGCGGCCGCCGGCTGCTCCAGCTGCCAGAGGTAGTTGGACAGGCCGCGGCTGGTGGCCGAGGGGTTGAAGACGATCTGCGCGCCGTTCAGGCCCAGCGCGCGCCAGCCCTCGGGGAAGTGCCGGTCGTAGCAGATGTAGACGCCGACCTTGCCGATCGCGGTGTCGAACACCGGGAAGCCCAGGTTGCCGGGCCGGAAGTAGAACTTCTCCCAGAAGCCGTTGACGTGCGGGATGTGATGCTTGCGGTACTTGCCGAGGTACTTCCCGTCCGCGTCCACGACCGCCGCTGTGTTGTAGAGCACGCCGGGCTGCTCCTCCTCGTACATCGGCAGGATCATCACCATGCCGAGCTCGGCCGCCAGCGCCTGGAAGCGCTCGGTCGTCTCCCCGGGGATGGACTCGGCGTAGGAGTAGTACTGGGCGTCCTGGACCTGGCAGAAGTACGGCCCGTAGAACAGCTCCTGGAAGCAGATGGCCTTGGCTCCCTGGGCGGCCGCGTCCCGCGCGTAGTCCTCGTGGACCTTGATCATCGTCTCCTTGTCGCCCGTCCAGGTCGTCTGGACCAGGGCTGCCCGGATGGTGGTCATCGATGAACCTCTCCTCAACGCCGAGTGAGTACCGCCTCAGCCTGTCCACCAATCGCCCTCACGGCAAGACCTCCGGCCGCGGGCGGCATAGTGGGAGCGGTCGATCGAGCGAGAGCGGGTGGGGATCGTGTCCGAGGGCGTCCAGCGGTTCCGCGACCTGGACCGGCGGGCCGTCCGGCTCAGCGTCGACGTCGTCGACAGGGTCGAAGCGGGCGACCTGGGGCGCCCGACGCCGTGCAGCGAGTGGGACCTGGCCGCGCTCCTGGCGCACATGACGGTGCAGCACCAGGGGTTCGCGCTGGCGGCGCAAGGCAGGCGCAGCCAGCGGGCGGACTGGGCGCCGGTCCCGCTCGGCGACGACCCGGCCGGCCGGTACGCCGCCGCGGCCGACCTGGTGGTGACCGCCTTCGCCGCGATGCCGGACGACGCCCAGCTGCACCTGCCCGAGCTCAGTGTGGAGCGGGCGTTCCCGGCCGAGCCGGCCTTGAGCTTCCACTTCGTCGACTACGTCGTGCACAGCTGGGACGTCGCCCGGTCACTCGGCGTCCCGCTGGCCGTGGACTCCGACGTCGCCCGGGCCGCGCTGGAGGTGGCCCTGCGGGTGCCGAACACGCCGGAGCGGCGCGGGCCGGGATTCGCGTTCGGGCCCGGCATCGAGCGCGCTGACGGCGGCCCTGACACCGGCGAGAGCCCCGACAGCGACGCCGACGCGGTGATGGACCGGGTGCTCGCGCTGCTCGGCCGATCGCCCCGCTGGCCGAACCTCTGACCGAGGCCGCGACTAGCGTCCGGCGGCCGTGCTCGCCGCCGGGCAGCGACCGTCGGCCCGGCCGCAGGCGGCGAAGTCGCACATCCGGCACAGCCACCCCCCAGCCGGTGGATCACCGCGCTCACGCCCGTCCAGGCGCTCGGCCACGACGCCGCGGACCAGCTTCTCCGACAGCCGGGTGAGGGTGGCTCGCTCGGCCACCGACAGGGCGGCCAGTGGCTCCGCCAGCGACCGCGCTCGCGCCGACCGCACCCGGCGGGCCGCCTGCCGGCCGGACCGGGTCAGGACGAGGGAGACGGCGCGCCGGTCAGCAGCCGGTCGGCGCTCGACCAGCCCGTCGGCGACCAGCCGGTCGACCAGCCGGACCGCTCCCGAGGGCGTCAGCCCGACCGCGCTGCGGAGGCGGTCGATCGAGCCGCCGCCCAGCGACTGGCTCAACGCGACCAGGGCGGCGGGCGCGGCGTCCGTATGTGCGGCGGCCGCTTCGGTGCTCTCGCGCATCCGGTCGCCGAGGGCCAGCGTGAGGGCACCGAGCAGGTTGGCCAGGCGGGCGTCGTCGGCGTTCGTCACTCCTCGAGCATAGGTCTGCGGTTGCGGCGCGCACCTGGGCGGTATATGACTGAGACACATAGATATATGAGCCAGTCACATAAGGAGCCCGACATGACGACGGCGTACACCGCGACCTTCGAGGTCACCGGCTGGGACGAGAAGGCCCTGCACGAGGCCGAGGACGTGGCCCGGACGACCCAGGCCAGCGTGACCAAGAACTACTCCGGAGATCTCGACGGCGCCTCCTTCACGGAGTGGCTGATGGCGTACGCCGCCGACGGTTCCGCGGGATTCGTCGGACTGGAGCGCTTCGACGGCTCGATCGGCACCCGCTCGGGCTCGGTGGTCATCCAGCACGTGGGGACGTTCGTCGACGGAGCCGCCACGGCGACCCTGACGGTGGTGGCGGGGACCGGGAGCGGCGCGCTCGAGGGCGTGACCGGCAGTGGCACGTTCCGCGCCGACCCGGCCGGCACCGTCACGCTGGAGCTGGACCTGCCCTGACTCATCGATCACGACCCGATCGCGCCGGCAATGAGGGCCGACAGCAGCGGGGCCGCCACGACCACGGTGCTCTCGAAGGTCCGGCGGGAGGACTCCAGCCCCAGTACGCCTGCGAGGTCGGCCCGACGCCGGATCACCTCGGACGACTGAGGGTCACGCGGGTCGGGGAGCGGCGCGACGTCGTCGAGCAGCCGGGTCGCGCGCGTGTCGATCGCGGTGTTGGCGAGGACGAAGAACGCCCCGAGCAGTACGGCGAAGACGCCGCCGTACAGCAGGACAGACTCGACCGGCAGGTGCAGGTCGTGGTCGAACGCCAGCAGCGCAGACCGGCGCGTGCCGGTGGTCACGACCAGCAGCGTCAGGAAGCCGCCCAGGACGTTCAACAGCCGACGGAGCTCGGCCCGCAGCCGGCTGACGAGCGCCAGGCCGCCAGAGCCGGGCCCTTCCACTTCGCCGGGGCGCGCCGCGATGTGCCGGAGGGCCAGGAAGCCCATCAGGCCGGGGGCCAGGCACAGAGCGACGACGACGGTCACCGGCTGGCTCTGCTGGGCGAGGCTGCGGTCGATGGAGGCCGGCGCGTTCGCCGTGACGGCGAAGAGTGCGCCGAACAGGATGCCCGCGACGGCGAGCACCCAGAGCGCCCACCCGAGCAGCGTGCGCAGGCGCACCAGCCCGGCCAGCCGGCAGGCGCCGACCAGCCAGCAGGCGAAGTAGGCGGCGGCCGCGAGCGCGTATCCGCCCACCGCCGCGTAGAGGACCTCGAACAGTGCCAGCTCGACGGGCACGGCATCGAGGGCGTCCGCGGCCGGGACGAGGAGGACGAAGGCTCCCGTGGCCGCGAAGCCGAGCCCGAACAGTCCGAAGAACAGGACCGGCAGCCAGGACACGGTCGTCAGCGGTCCGGCTCGACCGGCGCGGTAGCCGTCACTGCGCGTCACACCAGCAGGAGCCGGCGACCGGGGCTCCAGATACCGTCCAGCGCGCGCAGTCGGACGGGCAGCGACGGACTGCGGCCCACGCGACCCTCCGCGTGCCGGTGGACCGCAGCCCGTCCGTCTCATCGGCCGGCCGGCGAAGTCACGGTCGGCCCTCACCCCGGCTGCTCAGGCGACGTCGACCTGCAGCTCGTAGACCTCCGCCGTCGGGTGCCCGGCCTTCTCGTGGACCCGCATGACGCTCTCCTTCGAGGGGCCGCTCGACAGGCAGAAGGCCTTCCCGCTCTCCGGGTCGAGCCAGACCCGGTGGAAGTGGACGCCCTCGGCGTCCTCGGCGGCCAGGTCACGCTCGTGCGCCTCGCGCAGCTGCTCCTCGGTCACCCCGACGAACCCGCTGTGTACGTCCATGAACTGCGCCATCGCTTCGCTCCTCCGTGCCGGGTGGGCGACGGGTTCGGTCAAACCCGTCCTCGGAAGGATGTCCGGCTGCCGAGGCCCGCACATCGGTCGGATGCCCTAACTCCGTCCGGCCGGCATCCCTAGGTCGTTCGCCCGATCCCGGCGCCCCGCGCGCTGGCTATCGTTGCCGCCAGGAGGTCGAGACGTGCCGGGATCGGACCTTGTGGCCTCGCCCGTCCTGGTCGGCCGGGACGAGCTGCTGGCGCTGGCCGACCGGCGGCTCACCCAGGCCGCGGCGGGGCGCGGACACCTGCTCTTCCTGGCCGGCGAGGCCGGGATCGGCAAGACCCGCCTGCTCGCCTCGATCGCCCGGCGGGCCGAGCGGCTGGACTTCGGCGTGGTGCGCGGCGCGGCGTTCCGTGGTGACGCGCAGGCCTCCGGCGGCGTCCTCCTGGATGTCGCGGGTCACCTGCGCCGCTCCGCGGACGAGGACATCAAGGCCGTCGGGCAGGCCCTGACCGAGCGGCTGCGCGACCCCCTGATCAAGGAGGGCGACCAGCACCACCAGCGGCGCTTCCTGGTCCAGGAGCTGGTCGAGACGCTCTCCGACCTGGACGCCCGCCGCCCGCTGCTCATCGTGCTGGAGGACCTGCACTGGGCCGATCGCCTCAGTCTCGAGGTGATCGCCCACCTCGCGGCCCGGGTCTCGCTCCGGGCCACGCTCATGGTCGGCGCCTACCGCAGCGACGAGCTCTACCCCGACGCGCCCATGCGCGAGTGGCGCCAGCGTCTGGTCTCCCAGCGCGTGGCCGAGGAGCTGCGCCTGCCCCGCCTCACACCCGCGCAGACCGGGACCCTGACGAGCGCGATGCTGGGCCGGCCGGCGGCCGCCCAGGTCGTGGCCATGATCCAGGACCGTACCGACGGGATCCCGCTGCACATCGAGGAGCTGGTGGCCGCGGCCGGCGGGGCCACGGCCGCAACGGGTCTGGAGGGGACGGCCGACGTCGTCCAGGTCCCCGACACGCTGGCCGACGCCGTCATCGCGCGCGCCTCGGCCCTCGATCCGGAGCCACGCGAGATCGCCGAGGCGGCGACCGTCATCGGCCGGTCGTTCGACTTCGACCTGCTGGTGGCCGTCACCCAACGCCACCCCAACGCGGTCGACCGCTGCCTGCGCCAGCTCCGCGCGGCGTACCTCGTGGAGGCGGGCATCGAGCCGGACACCTTCGACTTCCGGCACGCGCTGATCCGGGATGCCCTCTACGCCGAGATCCCGCTGCCCCGCCGCCGCGAGCTGCACGAGCGGGTTGCCCTCGTCGCCGTCGACCGCGGCTACCGCGAGGCGTTCGTCTCGGCGCACTTCGACCAGGCGCACTTCACCGAGCCGGCCTACCGGCACTCGGTCCTCGCGGCGCGGGAGGCCGCGGCGGCCTCGGCTCACCGGGAGGCGCTCGAGCTCTACCGCCGGGCCCAGCGCAACCTGCCCGACAAGCCGATCCCGGAGGAGCAGGCCGCGCTGCTGTCAGCGCTGGGCCGCGAGGCAGCCGCTGTGGACGAGAACACCACGGCCGCAACGGCTTTCGCCGAGGCGCAGAGCGTGTGGGCCGGGGCTGGTGACGCGTTGTCGGCCGCAGCGGTGGTCCCGCCACTGGTCTCTGTCATGCACCTGCTCGGGGAGGGCCTGGAGACCCGGGTACGGCGGATCGAGCAGGCGCTCACCACCGTGCCGGACCACCCGGACGGCGACCGGGTCAGGGCGCAGCTGCTGGGCGCCCTCGCGGCGGCGTACCTGGTCAACGACGGGCTGGACCAGGCGATCGCCTACGGCGAGGAGAGCCGCGCGCTCAGCCGGGCCAGCGGCGACGAGCAGGCCGAGCTGAACACGGCGGCGACCCTGGGCTCGGTGCTGATGTTCGCCGGCGAGGTGGAGTCCGGCTGGGCCCTGCTCGAGGACGCCGTCGAGCGCTCGGTGGACGTCCTGCACGAGGCCGAGGCCGCCCGGAGCTACCGGATGGGCGGCACCTCCGCCTCGGTCCTCGTCGAGTACGACCGGGCCGAGCGGTGGCTGATCCGCGGGATCGAGTACGCCGAGAACGTCGAGCTGTGGAACCACCGCAGCTACATGGCCGCGCACCTGGCTCACGTGCAGTGGGCCCGGGGCAGGTGGCAGGCCGCGCGGCAGACGGCCGAGCAGGCCCTGGCCGACGGGCGCGGCGGCATCACGACGCGGATCACGGCGCTCTACGTCCTGGGCTACCTCGCGATGGGGAGCGGCGACCGGGACGCCGCCACCGGGCTGCTTCGCGAGGCGCTCGAGCTCGGTGAGTCGATGGGCGAGCTGCAGCGCATCTCCCCGCCGCTGTGGGGGCTGGCCGAGACGGCGCTGTTGGCGCAGGACCACGACGCGGCGATCGCCTACTGCGAGCGTGGCTACGCCGCGTCCGAACCGGTCAACGACGCGGCGTACCTCTTCCCCTACCTCGTCACCGGCGTGCGGGCCCGGTTGGCGCAGGGCGACCAGCCCGGGGCGCAGCGCTGGCTGACCAAGGCCGAGACCACGGTGGTCCGGCGCGGCATCCCGGGGACGCTGCCGGCGCTGGACCACGCGCGCGGGCTGCTGCAGGCCGCGGCCGGGGACGCTGGCGCGGCCCGCACCAGCCTGGAGGCGGCCCGGTCGGCCTGGCTGCAGCGCGGACGGTTCTGGGAGGGGTCCTGGGCCACCCTCGACCTGGCCCGGTCCGAGGTGCGCACCCGTCGGCACGCCGAGGGCATCGAGCTCGCGGTCGGCGTCCGCACGTCCGCCGAGGCGTCGGGGGCAACCGCCCTGGTGACGGCCGCGGACAGCGTGCTGCAGCTCGACCCCGCCCGGGCCGCGAAGCCCTGGCACCCCCTGACCGCAAGGGAGTTCGCCGTCGCCCGCCTGGTCGCTGACGGCATGACCAACCGGGAGATCGCCGCCCAGCTGGTCCTGTCACCGAAGACGGTGTCCGCGCACGTCGAGCACATCCTCACCAAGCTCGGCGCCGGTCGGCGGGCCGAGATCGCCGCGTGGGCCGCCCGGATCGAGCCCGGACCCTAGCGCTGGGCCGGCGTCACCCGGCTGGCCTCGACAGGCAGATCTCCGGCAGGTCGAACCACTGCAGCTGCTCGAAGTCGGCCGACAGGACGTGCGCCGCGCCGTCGGCCGGGAGGGCCTCGGCGCCCTCGGTCCGTTGCCGCTCGGACGCCCGGCCCGCCGGGCCGAGCAGGGTCGCGGCGACCTGCAGGTACCGCGCCAGCTCGGACTCGTCCGCGCGGGTCTGGGCCCGGACGTACTGCATCTCGCCGTTCTCGCCGTAGGTGATGTCGCGCATCCGCAGCGGCGGGTCCGCGGCCCCCAGGCGGTGCCGCCACAGGCCGGTGTCGGGGTTGAACCGGTAGTCCTCGAGCAGCCGCCACCCGTCCCGCGCCACCATCCGCACGGCCGCCACGACGTAGTCGAAGACCGGCTCCGAGATGAAGTAGTTGAAGTTGATCCGGACCCAGCCCGGCTTGATCCCCTCGCAGCCGTGCGAGATCTCCCGCTCGAACTCGTGCGAGCGGTCCAGGTCGATGCCGAGCAGCTCGTGGCCGTACGGCCCGGCACACGAGCACCCGCCGCGGGACTGGATCCCGAACAGGTCGTTGAGCAGCGCGACGACGTAGTTGTGGTGCAGGTAGCGGCCGTTCGGGCGGCGCAGGACGAACGAGACGATGGACAGCCGCTCCGCGTCGACGTTGCCGAGGATCTCGATCTCCGGCTCCTGCTGCCAGGCCGCGACCGCCCGCCGCAGGTAGTGGTCCTCGCGGGCCCGGATCAGGTCGACGCCGACGCTCTGCTTGAGCTGGAAGACCAGCCCGGCCCGGATGCACTCGACGATCGCCGGGGTGCCGCCCTCCTCCCGGTGGGTGGGGTCCGCGACGTACTGGTGCTCGAGCGGGTTGACGAAGACGACCGTGCCGCCGCCCGGCACGTCGGGTACCCGGTTGGTGAGCAGCTCCCGCCGCACGACGAGGACGCCGGGGGTGCTGGGGCCGCCGATGAACTTGTGCGGGCTGAGGAAGATCGCGTCCTTGTACGACAGGGGGTCCCGGCCGGGACCGCCGTACATCTCGATGTCGACGTACGGCGCAGCGGCGGCGAAGTCCCAGAACGACAGCGCGCCGTGCGAGTGCAGCAGCGTCGAGATGCCGAAGGTGTCGCTGACGATGCCGGTCACGTTGCTGGCCGCGGAGAACGAGCCGATCTTCAGCGGCCGGTCGGCATGCCGGACCAGCTCGCGCTCCAGCGCGGCGACGTCGATGTGCCCGTCGGCATCCTGCGGGATCACCACGACGTCCGCGACCGACTCCCGCCACGGCAGCTCGTTGCTGTGGTGCTCGAACGGGCCGATGAAGACCACCGGCCGCTCCGCCGCCGGGATCGCGTCGCTGAGCCGGTAGCGGTCCTCCAGGACGGACGGGATCCGCAGCCCCATGACGCCGACCAGCTTGGCGATCGCCCCCGTGCAGCCGGAGCCGGTGAAGATGACCGCGGTCTCGTCGTCGCCGCCGACCGCGTCGAGGATGATCGAGCGGGCGTCCTCGCGCAGCCGGGTGGTCTGCAGGCCGGTCCCGCTGGACTCGGTGTGCGTGTTGGCGTAGCGCGGCAGCACCTCTTCGCGGATGAAGTCCTCGAGGAAGGTGAGCGCACGGCCGGAGGCGGTGTAGTCGGCGTACGTCACGCGGCGCGGGCCGTAGGGGCCGGGCATCACCTGGTCGTCCCCGATGACGGACTCCCGGATCCGGCGCAGCAGGGGGGTCTCGGGCGGGTCGGTGCGGGTCACAGCCCGACCATAGGCGCTGAGGCGGGTGCGCAGGCGTCGGCCGGTCCTCGCCGGGACGCTTCCAGCAGGACGGCACGGGCCAGGAGTGCTTTGCTCGTACGCGGAGGACGACCATGGCCCTGTCTCGACGTCATTTCCTGGCCGCCACTGGCGGCACCGCAGCGGTCGGCGCTCTCGGCGCCGTCGCACCCGCCGGATCGGCATCGGCCGCAACGGGTTCGGGACGCTCCGCGGGAGGTGCCGGGGGCTCCGTAGGCCCCCAGTCCCTGCTCCTCGGCGCCACGGACAATCCGATCCCCGACAAGCGGGCCCGGACCAGCCGGCGGGCACTGTCCGGCCGGCCCGGCCTGCAGTGGACGACGTACGGCTACAACCAGCCGCGCAACGCCAACATCCCCGAGGACGTGTGGAAGGCCGACATCGACTGGTTCATGGCGGAGTTCGGGCCCTACGGCTACGACACCATCGCCACCGACGGCTGGATCGAGTCCAGCCAGCGGGTGAACCGGAACGGCTACATCGTCTCCCAGAACGACGAGTGGACCCACGACTTCGCCTACTGGATCGACTACTGCCGCAGCCGGGGCTTCCACTTCTCGATCTACTACAACCCGTTCTGGGTGACCCAGAGCGCGCGGGACGACCGGTCGATCCGGGTGCTCGGGCGGCCGGACGTGGCGGTGGCCGACCTCACCGCCGACTGGGACCCGTTCACCAAGGACAAGATCTACTGGGTCGACCCGACCCGGCCGGGCGCCAAGGAGTACGTCCAGGGCTACGTGCGCTACTTCAAGGCCCTGGGGGCGGTCCGGCTGCGGACCGACTTCGTGTCCTGGTTCGAGAACGGCTTCGACCAGAACCTCGGCCAGATCCAGCGCGAGCACGGCCGGCTGGCCTACCTCGACCTGCTGAACTGGATCGACGAGGCGGCCGGGCCGGACTTCGAGCTCTCCCTCGTCCTGCCACACCTCGACTTCCACGGCCAGGCCGAGCGCTCGCGCACCGACTCCTTCCGGGTCGACGACGACGCGGGCACCGGTGGGTGGACCTGGCTCAGCGCCGGCCGCCAGACCTGGCAGCCCTACTGGACGCAGTGGCACAACCCGTTCACCGGGTTCACCGGGTGGTCCGACGTCAACGGCCCCGGCCTGATCGGGCTGGACGGCGACTTCATGATCGCCTCGTCGTTCGCGACCGACGACGAGCGGCGTACGGCGATCAGCCTGTTCACCCTGGCCGGCTCGCCGATCTGCGTCTCAGACCTGCCGGAGACGATCGGCGACTCGGCCTGGGTGTTCCAGAACCGCGAGGTCATCGCGCTCAACCAGGCCGGGCTGACGGCGAAGCCGGTCTACCACAGCGACCACGGCTGGAACTGGGACCAGAGCTCGCGGGACACCGAGCGCTGGGTCGGGCAGCTGCCGGACGGGTCGTGGGTGGTCGGCCTGTTCAACCGCAGCGACGACACGGCCACCCGGTCGATCGACTTCGTCGCCGAGCTCGGCCTGCCGGATCCGGTTGCGGTGCGGGACCTCTGGGCCCACAGGGACCTCGGCTCCCTGTCGTCGTACGCACCGTCGCTGCCGGCCCACGGCTGCGCACTGCTGCGGCTCACCCCGCCCGCCGGCCCCCGCAGGTACGACGCGGAGCTCGGTGGCTGGTCCGGGCACACGGTCTTCGGCAACACGCTGTCCGGCCATGTCGGCAACGGGTACGCCGCCGGCCTGGACGACGTGTCCGCGGTGTCGTTCGCCGTGGACGGCGGCGCCACCGGTGGCCGGCGGACGCTGACCCTCCGTTACAGCCTCGAGGGGTCGGGCCGGGGCGCGGCCGGGGTCACCGTGCAGTCCGGCCATGTCGGCCGCTCCCGCCGGCAGCGGGTCTCGCTGCCGGCGAGCGGTGCCGGCGGCTGGGCCAGCCAGCCCACGACGGTCGTGCTCTACCCCGGCCGCAACATCGTCGTGGTGAGCGGCACCAGCGCCCGGCACCTGCTGCACCTGGACTCGATCACCCTGGACCGGGTCACCCCGAGCGCCTGACCGACCGTCGACGTCGGGACGTCGGTCGATAGTGACGCTGTGCCCGGGTTCGGCGGGCGATCGCTAACTGTTTGCCAGCCTCGGCGGCTCCCCCGCCCACGCGTCGTGCAGCAGCGCCTCGAGGCTGTCCCGCGTCACCTCGCGCGGGTTGGCGTACGGCGTGGCCAGCACCTGCTCGACGACCCGCGGGATGTCACCCTCGCTCATCCCGAGCGACGCCAAGGAGGTCGGCGCACCCAGCCGGGAGCCCAGCTGCCACAACGCATCGGCCGGGTCGGCCGACTCCAGCACCCGACCCAGCCGGGCCCAGACGCCGGGGACGGCCGGCCGGTTGTAGGCGAGAGCGTGCGGCAGGACCACGGCGTGGGTGGCCGCGTGGGGCAGGTCCAGCGCGCCGCCGAGCGCGTGGCAGATCCGGTGGTGCAGCCCCATCGTCGTCGCCCCCAGGCAGGCACCGCACAACCACGATCCCCGTTGGGCCCGGGTGCGCGCGCTGAGATCCCTCGCGGCAGAGGCGATCTGGGGCAGCGCACCGACGAGGTCTCCGATGCCCGCCTCGGCCATCAGGGTGACGACCGGGCTGGTGTCGGGGGCGTAGAGCGCCTCGACCGCGTGCGCCATGGCGTTCAGGCCGCTGGTCACCGACACGTCCACCGGCAGGTCCAGGGTGAGCTCGGGGTCGTAGACGACGCTGACCGGCAGGCACCGGGGGTCCCGCCCGGTCCGCTTGGCGCCGTCCTCCGTCAGCCCCCACACCGGAGTCATCTCCGACCCGGCGTACGTCGTGGGGAGGGCGACGATGGGCAGCCCCGAGGTCAGGGCGACCGCCTTGGCCAGGCCGATCGCCGACCCGCCGCCGACGGCCAGGAGACCGTCGGCGCCCACCCGCGCGGCCTCGGCCCGGGCGGCGTCGGCGGTCTCTACCGGCACGTGCGTCCGGGCCCGCGCGTGCACTCCGGCCAGGCGGGGGCCGAGGCTCGCGCCGACCCGCGCGGCCGTCGCGGCCTGACCGGGCGTGCACACCACGAGGACGCTGGTCAGGCCGAGGCGCTCGACCTCCGTGGCGAGCAGATCGGCCGCGCCGGCACCGAGCCGCACCCTCATCGGCAGCGCCTGGTAGCCGAACTCGTCGGCGAGGTCGGGGCCGGACGTCACGACGGCTGCCCCTCGGCCGCGACGGCCCGCAGCACGACCTCGAAGTCCATGGCGTGGAACGGGTTCGGCAGGCCCCAGCGTGAGGCCGCCGTCTCGTCGTCGACGACGGTGAAGTCCCGGACCAGGCTGGACTTCACGCCGAACACGGCGTCGGAGTCGATGTACTCGCTACCGGCCTGGAAGACGTGCGTGGTCAGCGTCCGGTAGCCGTCGGCCGCCACGATGAAGTGGATGTGCGCCGGCCGGTAGGGATGCCGGCCGGTGGCGGCCAGCAGGTCCCCCACGGGTCCGTCGGTCGGGATGGGGTAGAACCGCGGCACGATGGTCCGGAACCAGAACTCGCCGGAGTCGTCGGCGCTGAACAGCCCGCGCAGGTTCAGCTCCGGCTGGACGCCTGGCTGCTGCACGTCGTAGAAGCCCTCGTCGTTGGCCTGCCAGACGTCGACGGCCGCGCCGGGGATCGGGGCGCCGTCCGGCCCGCGGACCCGGCCGGTGACCAGGCAGGGCTCGCCCCGACCGTCCAGGGCGATGTCGGCGCCGAGCTCGCGCCGGGGTGACTCCACCACGTGGAACGGCCCGAGGACGGTCGACTCGGTCGCCCGGCCGCCCGTGCGGTTGTTCACGGTCTCGACCAGCGAGGAGAGGCCCAGGATGTCCGAGAGCAGGATGAACTCCTGGCGCACGCCCTGGCTCCAGTGACCGGTCTCGGTGAGGAAGGCCACGGCGCGCTCCCACTCCGGTCCGGTGAGCTCGACGTCCTTCACGAACTGGTGCAGATGACCCACCAGCGAGGTCAGGACCTCGCGCAGCCGCTCGTCCGCGGCGTCGGCGAAGCTCTCGGCCACGACGGCCGCGGACCGTTCCTCGTCGAAGTCGCGCCCCACTGGACGAGTTCACCGCAGGAATGTTGACTGGTCAAATACCTGCCGACGGGTGGACCAGACCACCAGGCGGCATCGACGACGGAGGCCGACCGGTGACCCTTCTCGACGGCAGCGCGTGGCAGAGCAAGATCTACTCGGGCGGCTGGGTCGACGGGTCCGGCGAGCCGTACGCCGTGGTGTCGCCGTCCACCGGCGAACAGCTGGCCACGATGGGGCTGGCCACGCAGGCCGACGTCCACAAGGCCGCCGCCGTCGCCTCGGACGCTCAACGGGCCTGGGCCGCCGCGCCGTACACGGAGCGAGCCGCTGTCCTGCGCCGGGCCGGTGACCTGTGGCACGCGAACGCCGACGAGATCACCGGCTGGCTGATGCGCGAGACCGGTGCGATCGGCCCGTTCGGCGGCTTCCAGATCATGACGTCGGCCGAGGAGTGCTACGAGGCCGCGGCTCTGGCCTCCGCGCCGTACGGCGAGCTGCTGCGCTCGATGATGCCGCGGCTCAGCCTGGCCCGGCGCCTGCCGGTCGGCGTGGTCGGCGTGATCGCACCGTTCAACGTCCCGACCATCCTGTCGATCCGCGCCGTCGCGCCGGCGCTCGCGCTCGGGAATGCCGTTCTGCTCAAACCGGATCCGCGCACCGCCGTGGCCGGCGGCGCGGTGCTGGCCGAGATCTTCGCCCAGGCCGGGCTCCCCGAAGGGCTCCTGCACGTGCTGCCCGGCGGCGTCGACGTGGGCGAGGCCCTGGTGACCGAGCCGCTCGTGCGGGTGATCTCCTTCACCGGGTCCACCCGTGCGGGGCGCGCGGTGGCATCCCTTGCAGCGCAACACCTGAAGCGGGTGCACCTCGAGCTCGGGGGCAACTCCGCACTGCTGGTCCTCGACGACGTGGACGTCGACGGCGCGTCGTCGGTGGGAGCCTGGGGGTCGTTCGCCCATCAGGGCCAGGTCTGCATGGCGGCCAGCCGTCACCTCGTGCAGTCCGGCGTGGCCGACGACTACATCGCCGCCCTGGCCGCACGGGCCGACCACCTGCCGGTAGGCGACCCGACGTCCGGCACCGTGGCCCTCGGCCCGGTGATCGATGCGGGACAACGGGATCGGATCCACTCGCTGGTCACCCAGTCGGTCGAAGCCGGGGCGCGGCTGGCGGCCGGTGGCACCTACGAGGACCTCTACTACCGGCCCACCGTGCTCGCCGACGTACCGGTGACGGCACCGGCCTACACCGAGGAGGTCTTCGGTCCGGTCGCCCCGGTCGTGCGGTTCGACTCCGTCGACGACGTGGTGCGACTGGCGTCGGACACGCCGTACGGGCTCTCGCTGGGCATCCTCACCAACGACGTGACCCGGGCCCTGGAGATCGCCGAGCGCATCCCGTCCGGGCTGGTGCACATCAACGACCAGACCATCAACGATGAGGCGACCATCCCGTTCGGCGGGGTCAAGGACTCCGGCACCGGCGCGCGGCACGGCGGCCCGCAGGCCAACCTCGACGCCTTCACCGACACGCAATGGGTGACCGTCCGCGGCACCCTGCCGCAGTACCCGATGTGAGGCGCCACCCCGAGGCGGGTCTCAGCCGCGCGGGTCAGCCCCAGACCTCGGCCGCCGTCTCGACGATCAGCCGCAGCTTGGCGACCTCCTCGTCGTAGGACAGCGCGTTGCCCTCGACGGTGGAGGAGAAGCCGCACTGAGGCGACAGGCAGAGCTGGTCCAGCGGCACGTAGGCCGCCGCCTCGTCGATCCGGCGCTTGAGGTCGTCCTTGCTCTCCAGCGCGCCCTTCTTGGTCGTGACCAGGCCGAGCACGACCTGCTTGCCGGGGGGCACGAACCGCAGCGGGGCGAAGCCGCCGGACCGCTCGTCGTCGTACTCGAGGAAGAACCCGTCGACCGCGAGCTCGGAGAAGAGCGCCTCGGCGACGAAGTCGTAGCCGCCCTCGGCGGCCCAGGAGGAGCGGAAGTTGCCGCGGCACATGTGGGTCGTGACCTGCATGCCCTCCGGCCGGCCGGCGAGGGCCGCGTTGATGTTGCGGATGTAGAGCTCGTGCTGGTGCTCGGCGTCCCCGCCCTGCTGGGCCACCATCGCCCGCTGCTTCGGGTCGTTGAGGTAGGCCAGGCTGGTGTCGTCGAGCTGGAGGTAGCGTGCAGCCGAGCTCGCCGACGCGGCGTACCTGCTCGGCGTAGGCCGCGGTCAGGTCGGACCAGAACTCGGCCAGGTCCGGGTAGACCGCCTGGTCGATGGCGGCCCGCCCACCGCGGTAGTGCACCATGCTCGGCGACGGGATCGTGAGCTTCGGCGTCTGCGCGGCCGACGCATGGTCGCGCAGGAAGGTGAAGGCATCGCCGAAGATCGTGTCCGGCAACGAGATCCGGTCATGGACGCTCAGCGCCGCCGACTCGAAGTCGAGCTCGCCGGACTCGTTGCGGAAGTGGACCATGAGCTTCTCGTCGGTCCGGTCGACGCCGCCGAGCTGGTAGATGAAGTCCATGTGCCAGGAGGTCCGGCGGAACTCGCCGTCGGTCACGGTCTGCAGCCCGACGTCCTCCTGCATCCGGACGACGTCCTCGATGCTGGCGTCCTCGACCTGGCGGAGCGCGTCGCCGTCGATCTCACCCGCAGCGTGCCGAGCTCGGGCGTCGAGCAGGGCCTTCGGCCGCAGCAGGCTGCCCACGTGGTCGGCGCGGAAGGGGGCGAGAGAACGTCGGGTCATGCCCTCACCGTAGGTCATGTCAGGAGGGTCAGCAGATCCGCGGAAGCTGCTCTCCCAGGGGCATGTCGACGACGGGCGTTGCGCCCGGCTAGCTGTACCCGGCCGTGAGGTTGGTGACACGCCGGCTGATCGGTGGTTGGCCGCCGAGGGCGTGTGTGGCGGCGTTCAGTGTTGTAGGTCTCCAGCCAGGGGTCCAGGGCGGCGGTTCGTGGCGCGTTGCTGGTGTAGGGCTGGCGGTAGGCCCATTCGGTGGCCAGGGTGCGGTTGAATCGTTCGACTTTGCCGTTCTGCCAGGGGCAGTGCGGTCGGATGTGATGTGCTGGCTGCCGGTGGCGGCCAGGGCGTCGGCGAAGCGAGTGAGAGCAGGTAGTTCTTGGCGTTGTCGCTCATGACCTGCCGATGCAGTGATGCCGTGGGTGGCGAACCAGGCCGCGGCGCGGAGCCAGAAACCCGGCGCAGGTGGGGCCCTTCTCGTCGGGCAGGATCTCGGCGTAGGCCGAGCCGGGTGTAGTCATCGATCGCGGCGTGGACGTAGTCGTAGCCGATCCGCGCTTGTCCTCGGGCCGGACCCCGCGGCCGTGGGCGCGCCAGCCGCCGCCGTCGGGGATCTTGCCGAGCTTCTTGACGTCGATGTGGACCAGATCCCCTGGCACTGGCGCGTTCGTAGCGGATCGCGGTCGAGCGGGAGGCCCGGATCACCATCCCGGTGACCGGGTCCAGCACCGCCAACGGCGGCCGGCCGTGGCGGGTCAGGATCCGCGAGACGGTCCGGGCCGGCACCCCGGTCGACCTCAGCGACCCGGTCCCGCCCGATCCGCTGGCTGTCGCGGCAGGCCAACACCGCCGCCTCGACCTCGACCGGGGTCCGGGTCGGGCACGAACGCGGCCGGCTGGAACGGTCTGCAGGCCGTCCCACCCTCGGCGTCGAAGCGGGCCACCCACCGGTGCCGCACTGGCGCGAGACGCCCATCTCGGCCGCGACATGAGCGACCGGACGCCCGGCCTGGCGGACCCGCCGGACCAGCTCGACCCGGGCGTGGAACGTCAAACGAGCATTAGCGTGGGACATGGAGACCTCCGGTTGTGGTGCTGACGTCGCAATCACCACCGCACTCGGAGGTCTCCATCTCGTCCAGCCGACGCGCCGTCACCAACGTCCTGGCCGGGTACAGCTAGACCAGGAAGATGCCGGTGCCGGGGCTTGGGCTCGACGTACGTGCTCTTGGCGCTCATGACCTCGCCGCGCTCGGCGACGGCCACCAGGTCGTCCAGGGTCGGCGCGCGCAGGGTGAAGAGCGCGCCCTCGTCGACGTCGCAGCCCGCGCACGGTCTCCTCGAGGTCGCGCAGCTCGGGCACGAACTCCAGGCGCGAGTCGTCTTCGTCAGGCCCAGCACCGGACGCAGGACCCGCTCGTCCAGCACCGTGACGTCGAGCCCGGCGACGCCGGCCGGCCGGTGGCCGGCGACCGCGCAGCTGGTGCCAGCGGCCCTCGGCGTAGAGGCCGATCACGCCCTTCTCGCAGGTCGGGCCCGTCGGCCGGGCGTACGTCGAACGTCGAGGCCAGGGCCGCGACGACCGGCTCGCGCCCGGACCGGCCCGGAAACCCTGCGGTGGAACGAGTGCAGCCGGATCTGGTCCTCGGCGTAGATCGCCGCACAGCACGGCGGCACCGTCCGGCCGGCCGTCGCGCTCCCAGCGGCGCACCGACGCCGCCACCCGGTGGTGGCCGTCGGCGATGTAGAGCGGTGGCCGTCTCGAGCAGCGCCGCCACCTCGGCGGCTGTCGGCGTCGGCCACGCGCCAGACGGTCTGCTCGACGCCCGTGAAGTCAGTCACGTCGAGCAGCGGCGCGGTGGCGCAGGTGCGCGCCACCAGCCCGGTCAGCGCGGGCAGCTCCGCGGTGCACGAGCGAGACCAGCTCCGAGCGCTCGGGTACCGGCGTCGAAGTGCGAAACCAGCGCAGCGACCCGATCGGCCTGGACGGCCTCGTGGCCGAGGACCCGGCCGTCCACGAAGCCGGCGACGCCGACCCGGGCGACGATCCCCACGTGTTGGCGGCCCGCGACGGCCATCCGGTAGACGAAGAGGCTGTCGACCGGTTCGGCGTCGAAGACGCCCCGGTTCAGGAGGCGTTGCAGCGCAACGGAGTTCGCCCGGCTCCGATCCTGCTCGCCACCGGGCGGGAGGTCAGCCGGGTCACTGGTCACCCGGAGGAACGTATCCGCGTTGGCCGCGAGGACGGCCCGCCGCTCGGCGACGGACAGGGCGTCGTGCAGCGGGCTGACGACCCGGGCGGCCCAGGCCGTGCGTGACGACCCGGCCCGTGAACGGTCGGATCAGCGTCATCGCGACGCGGTCTCGTCGACGTCGTTGACCACGTGCAGCGCTCGCCACTGACGAAGGCGGCGACGACCTCCAGGACACCGGCGACGACGGCCGACTGGGCCTGCTCGGTGGACGCCCCGATGTGGTGCGTCCCGACGACCCGCGGGTGGCCGGCCAGCTTGGAGGTCCAGCGCGCCGCGCCGGCCGCCGGCTCGTCCGGATAGACGTCCAGGCCGGCCGAGAGCGTGCCCGCGGTCCAGGTGGGCGAGCAGCGCGTCGGTGTCGACGACGGCTGCGCGCGAGGTGTTGATCAGGACCCCGGGCGCCAGTGCGTCCAGGACCGCCTCGCCGACCGACCCCCTGGTCTCGTCGGTCAACGGCAGGTGCAGGGTCAGCACGTCCACCCGGCCGGCGACGTCGAGCAGGGACGGCACCTCGGCGATGTCGAGCTCCTCGATCCGCCGACGGGTCGCTTCCGAGCGCCGGGGACGCGCCAGCGTCACCAGGTCCAGGCCGAAGGCGCGAGCCCGCGCGGCGACCTCGAGCCCGATGTGGCCGAGGCCCACGATGCCGAGCGAGCGGCCGTAGAGCCCGCGCCCGACCTGGCTGAACCGCTTCTTGTCCCACTGCCCAGCGCGCAGTTCGGCCACGTTGTCGGGGACGGCCCGATCCACGGCGAGCAGCAGAGCGAGGGTCAGCTCGGCCACCGCGATCGAGTTGCGACCAGGGACGTTCGCCACCACCGACCCCGGCCGTCGTGGCCGCGGCACAGTCGATGGTGTTCGTGCCGGAGCCGGCCCGCACCACGAGCCGCAAGGCGTCCGCGGCCCCGAACGCGTCGGCGGTGACCTCCGTGCTGCGGACGACCAGGATCTCGACGCCCGCCAGCTCCGCCGGCAGTGACTCGGCGGTCAGCTCGGGCCGCACGTCACCGTCGTGCCCGGCTGCCTCCAGCCCCTCGGCCAGCCCCGGGAGGCGGTCCGCGACCAGAACCCGCATCGTGCCCACCTCTCCGCTCGTCATTGACCGGTCGGTACTGCGGTGATCCTGCTGGACGCCGGCTCGCCTGGCTAGTGGCGAGCATGTATCTCGCCCCGGCGCCGTTCCCTCCTGTTCGCAGCCCGGCCCACCCGGCCGGCGTACCCGTCGAGCGGAGACCAGGCAGGGAGGGAGGCGCGCAGCCATGGACAAGTCGTGGATGCCGACGAGGAAATGGTGGGTCACGCAGACCGCGGCGGTATCCGCCCTGCTGATCGCCTGGGTCAACGTCGGCGCCTGGGACAAGACGACCACGATCGGACTGATCGGCCTCCTGTCGCAGTCGATCTGCAGCTGGCTCGCACCCAACCACGAGGCGCCGGGCGGCGTACCACTCCGCTCGGAGCGCAAGGCCTTCGTCAAAGGCCGCAGGGTCAGCGCCACCGCGCGCTGAATGAATCGAACCGCTGAACGGACGAGAACACCGATCCCGCACTGCCCCAACGCAACTGGAGACTCCCATGTCGCTCGACCATCGACTGCTCGCCCTCATCGGCCGCCGCTTCCCGGCGATCTACGACGTGATCCCCCGCGCCGGCCAGCGGGTCCTCACCGGTGAGCACATCTCATCGGGCCTCGAGCGCGTCGCCCTCAATCCCCAGCCGATCCCGCCGGGGTTCGAGCTGGTCGCGCTCAACCCGCAGCCGCTGCCGCCGCGGGCCCTGGGCACCCTTATGGGCGCGGAGCTGCTCAAGCTCGGCTGGATGGCCGGCAAGGTCGGCGCGGAGGTCTCGCCGATCGCCGACTGGGAGGACGACCCGTGCCCCAGCTGGCCGCACGTGCCGCATCTGCCACCGCACGTCGGGCCGCCGCCGCCCGACCCCGGGCCGGACTGGCTCGTCGACTACCACCTCGGCCTGGCGTCGACCCTGGCCGCGGCCGAGGACAAGGTCCGCGACTCGCGCCTGGTCAGCGACGCCCTGGAGCGCTCGGTCGCCGCCCTCAGCGAGGGCCTGGCCCAGCGGCAGTAGCCACGGGCCCAGAGGTCGGAGCCGACCGCCGGATCGTCGTCGATCGCCTCCAGGTCGGATATATCTGTCTCGTGGAGCTGATCGGCCGATCGAAGGAGCTGGCCGCCGTCGAGCACTTGCTCGACGGCGCCGGCTCGTCCGCGTCGGCCGGGTTGCTGGTCTTCGTCGGCCCGGGCGGGTCGGGCAAGAGCGCGATGGCCGCTGCCGCCGCAGCGGCCGCCCGGGCGCGGGGGGTCGAGGTCCGGCAGGCCGCTCGCCTGCCCGGACAGCCGGCCGGCCTCGCCTGGGCCCAGCTGCTGCGCGAGAGCGGGGCCGACGACGACCTGTTGACCCGGATCCTGGACCGTCCGCAGCTCCTCGACCTCGACTCGGCCGCCCGGCGGTTGGTGAGCGACAAGCCACGGCTCCTCGTCGTCGACGGCGTCGAGGCCGATGGCGTCGACCGCGACCTGTTGGCCACGCTGACCGGACGGCTGCCCGGCAGCGCGACGGTCGTCGTCGTCACCGCGAGCACGGACCTCGGGCTGGGGCGACCTCTCCGCCTGCACCCCCTGGGCGAGGAGGCGCTGTCGGAGCTCCTCCCCGGTCAAACGCCCCAGGAGGTGCATGCGGTCTGGCTGGCCAGTCGCGGAAATCCGGGCGCCGCAATGGTCCTGGCCTCCGACCTCGGGGGGCACCCCGGGACCGAGCCGTTGGTCCACCTGGCCCTGGAGGCGACGTCATCGACACACTTCCTGGCGGTCGACTGGGCGCTGGTGCGCTGGGTGGAGGAGGCCCTGCGGCACGCCGACATCGACGACGACGCCAGCCGGGCCCGGCTCATGGCCACCCTGGCCAAGGAGCTCCTGGGCGACACCACCTCGACCGCGCGGCGTCGGGCGCTGGTGGACGATGCCCTCGTCCTGGCCCGCCGGGCGCGAGACCACCGGGTGCTGGCCATCGTGCTCGACGCCCGGCTGCACGCCCTCTGGGATCCCGCAGCGGCGCTCGACCGGCTGTCCGCAGCGTCGGAGATCATCGACCTCGCGACGGGCGCGCACGACGACGCCCGGCTCCGGCAGGGCCTCTTCTGGCGGTTCATCGCACTGGTCGAGCTGGGCCGGATCGACGAGGCGGAGTCGGCTCTGGCGGCCTTCGCCTTCGCGGCGGCCGAGGCCGGCGACGCGGCAGGGAGCGTGATGGCGCTCGCGCGGGACGCCATGCTGGCCCTGCTCCGCGGCCGGCTGGACGTCGCGGAGCGCCTGATCGACGAGGTGGCGGCCGCGGCGCGGCGGATCCGCCTCCCCGATGCGGAGGCGCTGACCGGCACGCTGCGCGGCGGGCTCTTGCTGGTTCGCAGCGAGACCCCGCCGCGCAGCGCGGCCGACGGACTCCTCGCCTCGGCCCGGCAGTCGCCCGGCCACCTCCACGAGGCCACGGCGGCGGTGATCCTGGCCCTAGGGGGCGAGCTCGACGAGGCCGCGGCCGAGCTGGACCGGTTGCTGCCGGCCGCCTTCGACGCCTCGGGTCCGCGGTGGCTGGCCTCCATGGCCGACCTGGCCGAGACCGCCGTACTCGTCGGCAACCGGAAGTGGGCCGGCGGTCTCTACGACGCCCTGCTGCCGTACTCCGGGCGGCTCATCGTCTACGGCGGGGCCAACCTCTGCCGCGGCTCCGTGTCCTACACCCTGGGCCGGCTCGCCCTCAGCCTGGGCGAGGTGGAGCCGGCGATCTCGCACCTGCGCGAGGCGCTCGCCCTGGAGGAGCGGATCGGAGCGCTCCCGTTCGTCGCGTCCACCTCGGCCGAGCTGGCCAGCGCCCTCCGCCAGCGGCCGGCCGGGCCGGGCGGCCCGGACCCCGAGGCCGCGACGCACTCGGCCCGAGCTCTGGAGCTGGCCACTCGCCTGGGTCTGACCGGCCTGCTCCGGCGCCTGCCGCCGGACCCGCAGGAGTGGCGCCTGGAGCGCGAGGGCACGGACTGGCTGCTGTCAGCCGGTGCTGAGGGGCTACGCCTGCGCGACAGCCGCGGCCTGCGCTACCTGCACGCCCTCCTGGCGGCCGCCGGCCAGGAGGTGCCCGCCCTCGACCTCGTCGCCGGCGGCCCGGGCCTGGTCGACCGCGGCCTGGGTCCGCGTCTCGACGACACCGCCCGCGCGGCGTACCGAGGGCGCCTCGCCGCGATCGACGCCGAGCTGGGATCGGCGGACGCGGCCGGTGATCCCGCGGCCGCCGCTGCGGCGAGCGCCGAGCGGCAGGCGCTGGTGGACGAGCTGCGCCGGGCCAGCGGGCTCGGCGGCCGGGACCGGCAGAGCTCCCCCGACGCCGAGCGGGCCCGGGTCAACGCCACCCGGGCCCTGCGGTCCGCGATCGAGCGGATCGCCATCGACGCCCCCCTCACCGCCGCCCATCTGGAGGCGTCCATCCGCACCGGTCGACTGTGCCGCTACCAGCCGGCGCCCGGCGGTCCGACGGCCTGGCGGCTGTGACCCGGCGGGTCTGAACAACCTGTACGGCGGGAAGTTACGCCTCCGGGGTGTACCCACGAGACACCGGAGGAGCAGTCCCTTGAACACCCAGAACCCGCCGAGCGCCGGGAACACCCCGAGCGACCAGAGCGACCAGAGCGACCACATCGACCACAACGACCACAACGACGCGAACGGCAGGGTCGAAGGTGGCGGCCGGCGGCCGGTCCGGTTGGCCGGCCTGGCCGCCGACGCGTACGGCGTCGACGACGCCCGCGCGCCGCTGGTGCTGTTGCACGGCCTGACCTTCAACCGCAGCATGTGGCGACCGGCGGCCCAGGAGCTGCAGCGGCTCGACCCCGGACGCCGGGTCGTGGCGCTGGACCTGCCCGGACACGGCCGGTCGCCCGCCCAGCCGTCGTACGCCGGGGAGGACGTCCTCCCGCGGATTCACGAAGCCGTCGTCGCGGCCGGCCTGGCGGCACCCGTCGTCGTCGGCCACTCGGCGGCCGGGATCACCGCCACCGCCTACGCCGCGGCGTACCCCAGTCGTGGTGTCGTCAACGTCGACGCCGCCCCCCAGCCGGGCGTGCCGATCGCGGTCACGCTCAAGTCGCTCGCCGACCGGCTGGACGCCGCGTCGTTCCCGGCGGTGTGGGACATGTTCCAGCGCAGCATGCGGATCGACCTGCTGCCCCGATCCGCGCGAAGGCTGTTGCAGGCCAACCAGACGGTCGACCGGGACCTGGTCGTGGGGCACTGGCAGGAGCTGCTGACCAGGACCTCAGCCGAGATCGACGCGTGGCTGGGCTCGACCCTCGGCGCCCTGCGCGCGTCGAGGCTGCGCTACTCGTTGGTCATGGGCAGCCCGCTCGCCCCGGAGGACGTCGTCTGGCTGATGCGGATCCTGCCCGGCATCGCGATCCAGATGTGGGACGGCAGCGGCCACTTCCCGCACCTGGCCCACCCGCAGCGCTTCGCTCTCCTGCTGCGGGACACCGCCGACTGGCCGCGTGCGGCGGCAGAGGGCAGCCTGCGGATCGCCTAGCGGTCAGCGCAGCAGCTGGGCGCACGCGGTATCGGCGGTCCACTGCTCGTACTGGCCCGGCGTCCAGCTCCGCCCGACGACGAGCAGCTGCCACAGGTCGGGGTGGTTGAGGGTCCAGAGGAGGTCGGTCGCGCGGGCCACCCCGAGCCTGGGGCGCAACGCCTTCCGGCGGTGCAACAGCTGCGCGATGCTGCCCTGGTTGGCGTGGAAGTCGGACTGGATCAGGCCCCACAGGTCCGCCAGGTCCGGGTCTGTGGGGGCCGCGTCGCGGATGACCGCCATCAGGGCCCCGGCCCGGACCTTGACCCGGCGGGAGTTGCGGGCGTTCAGCCGCAGCTGCCGCGCCGGGTCGGTCTCCTCGACCACCTCGCGGTACCAGTCGCGCCGGACGACGGGGGCATCATCGGGCGCCCCCGTCAGGAGCGCCTGCCACAGCTCGCGCAGCAGCCGGCTCTTGGTGTCGAACGCGAGGTAGACGGTCTTCAGGGCCACCTCGGCCTCGGCCGCGACGGCCGCCATGGTCGTCGCGGGGTAGCCCTGCCGCTCGAACAGTCGCTGGGCGGCCTCGAGGATCGCGCTGCGGGTCTGCGCCGCCTGTTGCGTCCGTCGGGGCGAGTGGTACCGACGAACCGCCTTGACTTCATCCGCCATTTGGTTACCCTACCAAAGTATTCGCTACATGCATCGTGTAGTTAATTGAGATCGTCGACAGTTCGAGAAGGGTGAGCAGTGAGCACAAGCAACCTGGCCGACCAGGCCCAGACCCCCACCGGCGCCAAGGACGGCGTCAACGCCGAGGACGACCGGCGGGCCCATCTGCGAGACATGTGGGCCGGCGTGGCCCCCTCCTGGGAGCGGCACGCGGAGTACACCGACCGGCGGCACGCGCCGGACACCGAGCGGCTGCTCGAGCTGACCCGGCCGCGACCCGGCGAGCGCGTGCTCGAGCTCGCCTGCGGCGCCGGCGGCATGTCCCTCGCCGCCTCCCCGCTGGTCGGTGCCGAGGGTGCGGTCGTCGGGTCGGACACCGTGACCGAGATGACCGCCGTCACAGCTCGCCGGGCGGCCGCCAGAGGGCTGACCAACGTCCGGGTCCGCCGCCTCGACCTGGAGGACATCGACGAGCCGGACGCGTCGTACGACGTGGTGCTGTGCCGCGACGGCCTGCAGTTCGCCCTCGAGCCGGACCGGGCGCTGCGCGAGATCCGCCGGGTCCTGCGACCGGGCGGGCGGGTCGGCGTCGCCGTGTGGGCGTCGAAGGAACGCAACCCCTGGCTCGGCCTCGTGTTCGACACGGTCAGCGCCCAGATCGGCAAGCCGGTCCCACCACCGGGGCTGCCGGGACCGTTCGCGCTCGCCGACGCCGAGGGACTGCGCGCCCTGTTCGCCGGCGCGGACCTGCCCGGGGTCGCGGTCGAGGAGCTGAGCCTGCCGATGTTCTCGTCCTCGTTCGACGACTGGTGGGCCCGGACCTCAGCGCTGGCCGGGCCGCTGACCAGCCTGCTCGACGCCATGCCGCAGCCGGCGCGGCAGGCGCTGCGCAGCTCCCTGCGGACCAGGGCGGCGGACTACGAGACCCTTGCGGGGCTGGAGTTCCCCGGCGTGGCGCTGATCGCGACCGCCGAGCGCAGGACCGGTTCGCGAGGCGGGGCCGGCCCCGTGTGACCGAGAGGACGACGGAGGGCGGAGTCCGGCGTGATGGCGTCGTAGATCGCCGTCTCGGGTCCGCTCATCGACCCTGCCTCGCGGTTCCGGCTTGCGAGCGCGACTACGTTGGGGCGCGTGAGGGTGATGGAGCGGCACAACGTGACGGTCACCGGCCGGCCCGACGGTCAGCCGATGCTCTTCGCTCATGGCTTCGGCTGCGACCAGAACATGTGGCGCTTCGTCGCGCCGCACTTCGAGGACCGCTACCGGGTCATCTGCTTCGACCACGTGGGTGCCGGGGGGTCGGACCTGGCGGCGTACGACGCCGAGCGGTACTCCTCCCTGTCGGGGTATGCCGACGACGTGCTGCAGATCTGCCGCGAGCTCGACCTGCACGACGTGATCTTCGTCGGGCACTCGGTCTCGGCGATGATCGGCGCCCTGGCCGAGGTGCAGGAGCCGGACCGGTTCGCCCGGCTGGTCTTCGTCGGACCCTCGCCACGCTACGTCGACGACGACGGCTACGTCGGCGGCTTCAGCGAGGCCGACATCAGCGAGCTCCTGGACTCCCTGGACAGCAACTACCTGGGCTGGTCCAGCGCGATGGCGCCGGTGATCATGGGCAACCCCGACCGGCCCGAGCTGGGGCAGGAGCTCACGGGCAGCTTCTGCCGGACCGACCCCGAGATCGCCCGGCGGTTCGCCCGCGTGACGTTCCTGTCCGACAACCGGGCCGACCTGGCACGGGTGACGACGCCGACGCTGGTGCTGCAGGCCAGCGACGACGTGATCGCGCCGGTGGCGGTCGGCGAGTACGTCCGGGACGCGTTGAGCGACGCGACGTACGTCCGGCTCGACGCCCAGGGCCACTGTCCCAACCTGAGCGCGCCGGACGAGACGTCCGCGGCCATCGACGCGTTCGTCGGCAGCTGACCGGGCTGCTGCGGAGCGTCGTCGTGAGCGGCGAGCGGGCCCTCGAGGAGTTCTACACCGCCCTCGTCGACGACGACGCGGCGAAGCTCTACGACCGGGCGCCCTGCGGCTACCTCTCGACCACGCCGGACGGGCTGATCGTCAAGGTGAACCAGACGTTCCTGACCCTGACCGGGTACGCCGCGGATGAGCTGGCCGGCGAGCGCCGGTTCGTGGACCTGCTCACCGGCGGCGGCCGGATCTACCACGAGACGCACTACCGGCCGATGCTGCAGATGCAGGGCAGCGCCCGCGAGATCGCCCTCGACCTGGTCTGCGCGGACGGGCGGCGGCTGCCGGTGCTGGTCAACTCGGTCCTGGAGAGGGACCACGACGGCCGGCCGGTGGTGATCCGTACGGCGGTGTTCGACGCGACCGAGCGGCGGGGCTACGAGCGGGAGCTGATGCACGCCCGGCGGCGGGCCGAGGACTCGGAGGCCCGGGCCACCTCGCTGGCCCGCACCCTGCAGCAGACGCTGATCCCGCCCTCGCCACCGTCGGTCCCGGGGCTGGACCTCGCGGCGCGCTATCGCCCGGCGGGTGACGGCGAGGAGGTGGGCGGTGACTTCTACGACGTGTTCGAGATCGGCGACGACGACTGGGTCGTGGCGATCGGCGACGTCTGCGGCAAGGGCGTCGAGGCCGCCGTCGTGACCTCGCTGGCGCGGTACAGCCTGCGCAGTGCCTGCGTGCGGGAGCGGTCGCCGAGCCGCGCCCTGGCCGAGGTCAACGCCGCGCTGGTCGCCCACGGAACGGAGCGCTACTGCACCGTCGCCCTGCTGCGCCTGCGGCGGGGCTCCGTCGGCTGGACCGGGACCCTGAGCCTGGCCGGACATCCACTGCCGCAGCTGGTGCGCGCGGGCGCCGGGCCGGTCGCGGTCGGGACGCCGGGCACGCTGCTCGGGATCCTGACCGACCCTCAGCTGTACGACACCCAGGTCGACCTCGGCCCTGGTGACGGCCTCGTCCTGTTCACCGACGGCGTCACCGAAGGGCGGCGGCAGGGCGACTTCTACGGGCTGGACCGGCTGACCGACTCGATCCGGCGCTGGGCCGGCCCGGCGGAGCGGCTGGCCGAAGGCGTCGTCGACGACGTGCTGGCCTTCCAGTCGGGCACGGCCCGGGACGACATCGCCGTCGTGGCCGTCGTCGTCCCCTCCTGAGCAAGCCGGAGCGGGCTCAGGACAGGCCGAGCACCGTGCCGTCCTCGGTCAGGTCGATCCGCCAGGCCGCGGGCACCTTGGGCAGACCCGGCATCGTCATCACGTCGCCGCAGAGCAGCACCACGAACCCCGCCCCCGCCGACAGCCGCACCTCGCGCACGTGCACGGTGTGCCCGGACGGAGCCCCCAGGAGCGCGACGTCGGTCGAGAACGAGTACTGCGTCTTGGCCACGCAGACCGGCAGCCCGCCGTACCCGTCGGCCTCGATCCGGTCGAGGCGGCGCTTCGCCTTGGAGTCCCAGGTCACCGCGGCCGCGCCGTAGAGCCGGGTGGCGACGGTCTCCATCTTCTCGGTCAGCGTCAGCTCGTCGCCGTAGGTGAACGAGAACGTGTACGGCGACGGCTCCTCGAGCAGCTCGAGGACACCCTTGGCCAGCTCCTCCGCACCGGCTCCGCCGTCGGCGTGATGCGTTGCGGGGAAGGCGCTGACGCCCTCGGCCGCGACCAGCTCGATGACCCGGTCGACCTCGGCGTCGGTGTCGCTGGGGAAGCGGTTGATCGCGACGACGCACGGGATGCCGTAGACGTGCCGGACGTTGTCCAGGTGGCGCGCGAGGTTGGCCATGCCGCGCTCGAGGGCCGGGATGTCCTCGCTCTCGAGGTCCGGAACCCTCACTCCCCCATGGTATTTCAGCGCCCGAACCGTTGCTACGACGACAGCCGCGTCCGGTCGGAGGCCGGACTTGCGGCACTTGATGTCGACGAACTTCTCCGCGCCCAGGTCGGCGCCGAAGCCGGCCTCGGTCACGACGTAGTCGACCATCCGCAGGGCCGACCGGGTCGCGATGACCGAGCTGCAGCCGTGGGCGATGTTGCCGAACGGCCCGCCGTGGACGAAGGCCGGCGCGCCCTCCAGGGTCTGGACCAGGTTGGGCGCCAACGCATCCCGCAACAGCACGGTCATCGCCCCGTCGGCGCCGAGCTCCCTCGCCGTCACCGGCTTCTTGGCCTTGGAGTACCCCACGACGATGTCGCCGATCCGGCGCTTGAGGTCGGCCCACGACTCGGTGAGGCAGAAGATCGCCATCAGCTCCGAGGCCACGACGATGTCGAAGCCGTCCTCGCGGACGAAGCCGTTCGCGACGCCGCCCAGCCCGACGACGATGTCGCGCAAGGCGCGGTCGTTGATGTCCAGCACGCGCTTCCAGGAGATGGTGCGGACGTCGATGTCCAGCTCGTTGCCATGGTGCACGTGGTTGTCGATCAGGGCGGCCAACAGGTTGTTGGCCGCGCTGAGCGCCGCGAAGTCACCGGTGAAGTGCAGGTTGATGTCGGTCATGGGCACGACCTGGGCGTACCCACCCCCCGCGGCACCGCCCTTCATGCCGAAGACCGGGCCCATGGACGGCTCCCGGAGGCAGGCCATCGCCCGGTGCCCCAGCCGGTGCAGGCCGTCGGTCAGACCCACGGTCGTCGTCGTCTTGCCCTCCCCCGGCGGCGTGGGGGAGATCGCCGTCATCAGGATCAGCTTGCCCATCGGCCGGTCGGCCAGGGTGGCGAGATAGGAGAGGTCGACCTTGGCCTTGTAGTGCCCGTACGGCACGAGGTGCTCGTCGCCGATCCCCAAGGTCTCCTGGGCCACCGTCGTGATGCGTTGCAACGTCGCCGCGTTGGCGATCTCGATGTCGGATGGCACAGCCGACCTCCGCGCAGTCCCGGGATCGCATGCGACGCTGCACGCGGTCGACCAGGTGCGACAGTACGAACGACCGGCGTCCTGTGTCCAGGGTCAGGAACCGGTCGCCAGCGGCAGGACGGGCAGAATCGGGCCGAGGAGGTACGCCGTGCGCGCAGTGCAGTTCGACCGGTTCGGCCAGGAGCCCACCCTGCGCGAGCTCGCCGAGCCGGTCGCGAGCGCGCGCGGCGTCGTCGTCCGGGTGGAGACGACCGGCTTGTGCCGCAGCGACATCCACGCCTGGCTCGGCCACGACGCAGGGGTGCCGCTGCCGCACGTCCCGGGGCACGAGCTGGTCGGTGTCATCGACTCCATCGGCCCGGAGGTCCGCGACTTCGCGGTGGGCGAGCGCGTCACCACGCCGTTCGCCTGCGCCTGCGGCCGGTGTCCCGAGTGTCGGGGCGGGAACGCCCAGGTCTGCCGCAACCAGACCCAGCCCGGCTTCACCCACGACGGCTCGTTCGCCGAGCTGGTGGCCCTCCACGACGCCGACGTCAACCTGGTCCGTGTGCCGCCCGGCGTCGACGGCGGGGCGGCGGCGCTGCTGGGCTGCCGGTTCGCCACCGCCTACCGCGGGCTGGCCCACCAGGGGCGCCTGCAGCGCGGCGAGACCCTCCTCGTCGTCGGTTGCGGTGGCGTCGGGCTGAGTGCCGTGATGATCGGTACGGCGCTCGGCGCCCGGGTCCTGGCCGTCGACGTCGACCCGGTCGCGCTGGCCCGGGCGGCGGACTGCGGCGCGGTGGCGACCATCAGCACGGCCGGTCTCACCAGAGGCGACGCCGTCGACGCCGTGCGAGACCTCGCATCGGACAATGGTGTTCACGTCTCCGTCGACGCAGTGGGGCATCAGGCCACCCTCGGCCTGGCCATCCGGTCCCTGGGCCCGAGGGGCCGGCACGTGCAGATCGGGCTGCTTGCGCAGGATCCGGTGGTGCCGATGCCTGAGGTGGTCGCCCGGGAGCTCACCGTGCTGGGCAGCCACGGCATGGCGGCCGGCGACTACCCGGACCTGTTGCACCTCGTGGCCACCGGGCAACTGCGGCCGCAGGACCTGGTGCAGCACCGGATCTCACTCGACGACGTACCCGAGGCGATGGCCCGGATGTCTCGCGGAGACCTCGACGGCGTCACCGTCATCGACGTGCGCGCCGCCGGTGCGGGCGCTTGGATGACCCCGTGAGCGCCACCGACTGGCTGCTGACCGCCACCGAGCGCGGCAACCCGGCGACGGGGCTGGACCGGCGCCATCCGGACGGTCGGCCCTGGACCGAGGGCAACGAGGTCCGGGCCCTGGTCCACGGCGCGTCGTACTTCCCGCAGCTCGTGCGGTGCATCGGCGCCCTGCGACGGGGCGACCTGCTGCTCTTCACGGACTGGCGCGGCGACCCGGACCAGGCGCTGGACGACGACGGCAGCGAAGTGTCCCGCGTCCTGTGCGCGGCCGCGGCCCGCGGCGTCGTCGTGAGGGGGCTCGTCTGGCGCTCGCACCTGGACCGCCTGGCCTTCAGCGAGCGCGAGAACCGCCACCTCGGCGAGGAGATCGAGGATGCCGGGGGTGAGTGCCTGCTCGACATGCGGGTGCGGCCGGGCGGGTCCCACCATCAGAAGTTCGTCGTCCTGCGGCACCCGGGCCGACCCGAGCTCGACATCGCCTTCGCCGGCGGGATCGACTTGTGCCACAGCCGCTTCGACGGGCCGGAGCATCACGGCGACCGGCAGTCCCAGCCGATGGCGGCGGTCTACGGGCCGCGGCCCCCGTGGCACGACCTCCAGCTGGCCATCCAGGGCCCGGCCGTCGGAGACATCGAGGCGAGCTTCCGCGAGCGGTGGGACGACCCGACGCCGTTGAGCCGCAACCCGATCCACCGAGTCGGTGACGCGGTGCATCGCGACGACACGACCCCGCGCGCCCTGCCGGAGCCGCTCCCGGACCCCGAGCGGCGGGGTACGCGGACGGTCCAGGTGCTGCGCACCTATCCGCACCGCCGGCGCGGCTACCCCTTCGCTCCCGACGGCGAGCGCAGCATCGCCCACGCCTACGAGAAGGCCGTCCGGCGGGCGCACCGGCTGATCTATCTCGAGGACCAGTACCTCTGGGCGCCGGACGTCGTGGCCTGCTTCGCCGATGCGTTGCGCGCCGACCCGGAGCTGCGGCTGATCGCCGTCGTACCGCACCATCCCGACCAGGACGGCCGCTGGTCGATGCCGCCGAACCTCGTCGGCCGCCAGCTCGCCCTCGACCTGATCCGGGCGGCCGGCGGCGACCGGGTCGCGGTCTACGGCGTCGAGAACCACGCCGGCACGCCGGTCTACGTGCACGCCAAGACCTGCGTGATCGACGACGTCTGGGCCTCGGTCGGCTCGGACAACGTCAACCGCCGGTCGTGGACGCACGACTCGGAGCTCTCCTGCGCGGTCCTCGACGACACCCTCGACGAGCGCGAGCCGCGGGTGCTGGACCGGTTCGGCGACGGCGCGCGCGCCTTCGCCCGCGACCTCCGGCTCACCCTGGCCCGCGAGCACCTCGACCGCGCAGACGATGACGACGCGGACCTGATCGACCCCGACTCGGCCTTCGCGGCGTTCGCGGCCAGCGCCCGGGCCCTGGCCGACTGGCACCGGCGGGGCCGGAGCGGTACGCGACCACCGGGCCGGCTGCGGCCGTACGACGCACCGCGCCTGGGCCGCCGGACCCTGGCCTGGGCCCGCCCCCTCTACCGCACGGTGTACGACCCCGACGGCCGGCCGAGGTCCCTGCGGCGCTCGGGCGGCTTCTGAGCAGCGGCGGCGGGTCCGCCGGCCGGCGGACGTGACGAGGGTCATGGTGGCGTGATCGAGCCCCGGCTGGCGAGCCCGCGGCGCCTCGGCAGACTGCAGGTATGTCGAAGGTCGTGCTGGTGACCGGTGCGTCCGGATTCGTCGGGTCGCACCTGGCCCGCGTCCTCGTCGAGCAGGGTCACCGGGTGCGGGCGATGACCCGGCACCCGGACGCCTACGAGGGCGCCGGGGAGCCGGTGTTCGGCGACGTCGCGGACGCGGCCAGCCTGGAGCAGGCCCTGGAGGGGGTCGACGCGGCGTACTACCTGGTGCACTCGCTGGAGTCCGAGGACTTCGAGGACAAGGACGCGGACGCCGCGCTGAACTTCGGCCGGGCCGCCGCCGAGCGGGGTGCCGGGCGGATCATCTACCTGGGCGGGCTGGGCGTGGACGACGCCGACCTGTCGCCGCACCTGCGGTCCCGGCGGCAGGTTGAGCAGCTCCTGCCGTTGGCCGGCGTACCGGTGACCGTGCTGCGGGCCGCCGTCGTCATCGGCCACGGCGGCATCTCCTGGGAGATCACCCGCCAGCTGGTCGACCACCTGCCGGCGATGGTCACGCCGGACTGGGTCAACACGCGCACCCAGCCGATCGCCCTGCCGGACGTCCTGCGCTACCTCGTCGGCGTCCTCGAGGCCCCGGAGGCCGAGGGTCGTGTCTTCGAGATCGGCGGCCCGGAGGTGTTGCGCTACATCGACATGCTGAGGCGCGCGGCGGCCATCCTGGACAAGAGGCTCCCCAACGTCAGCGTCCCGCTGCTCTCACCGCGGCTGTCGTCCCTGTGGCTCTCGCTGGTCACCGACGTCGACACCGACACGGCCCGCAACCTGGTGGACTCGATGACCAACGAGATGGTCGTCACCGACCACTCGATCGAGGACGTGGTGCCCGGATCGACCATCGGGTACGACGACGCCGTACGCCTCGCGCTCGCCGACCGGGCCCGGGCCGAGGCGGACGCGAAGCCCGCAGCGAGCTCCGCCGGGCGATGACATCCGCACCGTCGCAGGGCTGGCTGGGGCGTGCCGTCGCGACGGCCTTCGTGGACAAGGTCCCCCGCGACCATGGACAGCCGGACGAGGAGTTCCGCCGGCGACGGGTGATCGTCGCGGTCGTCCTCGTCGTCGGAGCGACCCTGCTCGGGATCTCCCTGTCGGTGCGTCCCGGCGGTGTTGCGTTCTATCCCCTGACCCTCGCGGTCGCTGCCACGTGGACCGTCGGCGGCCTGCTGTCCGGGCCGCTGCACCTGGGCTACGCGCCGTACCGCGGGGCGCTGCGCCGCCCGGTCGTGACCGGACTCGTCGTCGGCGTCCTGGCGGGGGCGGTGTTCATCGTCGGCGCCCTCGTGGTGCGCGAGATCGGGCCGCTGCACGACTACGTCGAGAGCGTCCTGGCCCACGCCCGTCGCGGGTCCCTGCCCCTGATCACGCTCGTGACGCTGGTCAACGGCGTGGCCGAGGAGGTCTTCTTCCGCGGCGGGCTGTTCGCCGCCATCGGCCGCGAGCATCCGGTCGTCATCTCGACCGTGGTGTACGCCGCGGCCACCCTGGCGACGCGCAACCCGATGCTGATCTTCGCCGCCGTCACGCTCGGCCTGGTGCTGGCTCTGCAGCGGCGGGCCACCGGCGGCGTGCTGGCGCCGATCATCACCCACGTGACCTGGTCGGCGATGATGCTGTTCCTGCTGCCACCCCTGTTCGCCTGAGCCGAGGCGCCCGGCGTGACCAATGCTTGACCATGGCGTGACCAAACCCGGACCGGTGGCGCGCGGTTGCCGAAAACCGTTGGCTGGCAATGGTTGTCAGGGACCGAAGCGAGGACTAGGTTCACCCCCGTCTACCCGCGGCGCCGCGGGGGAGCCTCTGGCGGGCAGACCGATGGTCAACGTCTGCCGCCGCCGGGAGGACTCATGCGCAAGGTCGCCGTCATCTTCGCCACCGGAACCCTGATCGTCGCGATGGGCGCCGCTCTGCCGGCCCACGCGTCCAAGGCGGCGAGCGCGCAGCCGGACCGTCAGGCCCTGGCCACGAACGCGAACGTACGGGCCGCGAACGCGAGTCATCTGTCGTACTGCGTGAAGTTCTCCAGCCAGTGCACGGATCCCGAGCCCGCGATCGGGCCGGACGGCGGCTACGTCGGCCACGACGAGCCGTCGGTCGAGTTCCGGTCGACCAAGGCGGGAACCGGGTACGACATGACGTACCAGCTCCAGCTGCCGAAGAACCCGCCCGTGCGGCCGAAGCAGAACGGCACCGGAGGGACCTGGGACTTCGAGCTGCGCCCGACGTTCTGGCTCGGGCTCACCATGTGTGACTCCGAGTCCGCGCCGGAGTACACCCGCGTGTGCCAGCCGGACTCCGACGTCAACGCGAAGTTCACCAGCGTCAACCCGGGCTCACCCGCCTACATCGGTCGGCATCCGGGCAACGCCTTCATGGAGCTGCAGTTCTACGAGCCCGGCTACGTGCCGCAGTTCGAGGGCTTCGGCTGCACCGCGACCCAGTGGTGCGCCAACATGACGATCGACAGCCTCGGCCTGAACCAGAACACGCAGATCCCCAACAACGCGGACTGCCTCAACAACCACTTCCTGGTCGGTGAGGAGCCCATCAACTGGGCCTACGTCACCAGGAGCGGTGCGTCCCAGGCACCCGCGGATCCGCTGAAGATCTCCGACAGCGCCAACCCGTCCGTGGCGCTGAACCCCGATCCGGCCAAGGACCTCCTGATGAACTCCGGTGACCGGCTGACTGTGCACCTGCACGACACCGCGGCCGGGATGCGGGCCGACATCACCGACACCACGACGCACCAGAGCGGCTCGATGACGGCCAGCATCGCCAACGGGTTCGGTCAGGTCATCTACGCGCCCAACGCCAAGAAGTGCACGTCCCGGCCGTACGCGTTCCACGCCGAGTACGACACCTCCGCACCGCGCGGCACGTCCTGGGGTGCTCACACGTACAACGCGGCGTACTCCGACGAGATCGGCCACTTCGAGCTGTGCCGAGCCATCGACCCGGCCACGGGCAACTGCGCCACCCCGGGACCGGACGACCCGGCGCTCGACGACGACGACGCGGCCTGCCTGCCGGGTGCGGACTCGCTGGTCATCCACATCACCTCGTGCACGGGGAGCGGTGATGGCGAGGGCGACAACGACTACGACGGTCAGTCGTATCAGAACCGTTGGCCCGGAACGCTGCCGGACGCCGCCACCGACGCCCGGCTGCACCCCACTCCGGTGATCTTCACCAGCCCGACGAGCCGGGGCCGCCAGTACGAGGACGTGCGGTTCGAGGCCGACCTGCCCGCCATCGAGCGCGACGTGGTGCCGGCCTGCGACCGCACCACGGGCGCCCACTGCACCAACCCGCCACTGGGCGCAGCGTTCTACCCCTTCTTCACCAGCACCGTGAGCGGACCCGGAGCCTGTGCCTGGCAGGAGGGGGGCAACCACATCCCGGGCACGATCAACCACTTCGGCGGCAGCTCGACCACGGCCTTCGGCCACCTGCTCGCGAGCGTCTACCCGGACGCCGGGTTCACCACCGCCACGAGGATCAACAACTTCAACCGGGACCTGAGGGGGAACCCCTGCCAGCCCTGACGACACGGTTCCGGGCCGCCTGAGCCGAGGCGGCCCGGAACCGCGCTACTGCAGGCCGTCCCAGGACCAGTGCGGCAGGCCGATGCCGGGCGGCACCTGCGCGTCCACGGCCGAGTAGGTCAGGACGTCCGCGACCGCCCACTCCATGTACGCCCGCATCGCGGCCCGGAACGCCGGCTCGTCGGGCAGGCCGGCGTCGTCCATCGCGAGGACGAAGCACTCGACGAACCGTCGGCCGAGGTCGGTCATGTCCCCGTTGCCCGCATGCATCTGCTGGAGGCTGGTCTGGTCACCGAGGGACTGCGAGTACGCCGGCGGCCCGCCGAGCACCTCGGCCCAGTAGGCCGCCAGCCGCTCGACGTGCTGGGGGTTCTGGCCGGGGTGCGAGAACGGGTGGTTCAGCTCGGGATCGGCGAGACAGCGCTCGTGGTGGGCGGCGGCGAGAGCCAGGAACGCGGGACCGCCGCCAGCAACGTCGTAGAGGGTCGTGGCCACGGTCCGAGCCTCGCACGACGGCCGGCGCCCGTCACCCCTCGGGTGAGTAGAGCACCTGCGCCGCGTGCAACGAGTCGAGGTACTCGCGGACCTCGACGATGCGGCCTTCGCGGACCCGGAAGACGCCGCAGTACGCGTTGTCGTAGGGCTGTCCGGTCGCCGTTGCCACGGCCTGCACGGTCCACTCCAGCACGGCCCGGTCCCCCTCCGCCGTCACATCTCCGAAGGCGAACGTCTGCGTGCCCGCCTGGTAGAGCGTCCCGGCGCTGGAGAGGAACTCCACGATGGCCGCGCGACCGCGCTTGACGCCGGCCAGCGGCAGGGTGCCGTGGAGCCACCACGTTGCGTCCTCGGCGAAGCTGTCCGCGACCGCTGCCAGGTCGCCCCGGGTGAGTGCGTCCAGGTAGCTCTCCAGGACCGACCGGGCTTCGGTGTTGCGCGCTACGACTGTCATGACGTGACCTCCAGAACGGCGTTGCCTCGGATCTGTCGGGCGAGCAGTGCGTCCAGGACCTCGGGCGTCCGGCGCCAGTCGACGACCCGGTCGATCTCGGGGTGCAGGAGCCCGCGCTCGACCAGCCGGACCAGCGTGGCCAGGTCCTCCGCGTCGGAGGTCGGGCTGTCGGAGTAGAGGAACTTGCGCAGCGTGGCGTTGGCTCCCCCGGTCCAGTCGAAGAAGTCGAGGACCGGGCGCTCGCCGCTGGCCTGGCCCATCCAGATCAGCAGGCCATGGTCGTCGAGCAGGCGCCAGACCGCCGGAAGCATTGCCCCGCCTACGGATTCGATGATCACGTCGTACCGGCCGGTCAGGCTCGACGGCTCGGTGACGAGCCCCGTTGCGCCCAGCTCCAGCAGCCGAGCACCCCTCTTGGCGCTGCCGGCGACGGCCGTGACCTCGGCGCCCTGCGCGGCGGCGAGCTCGACGAGGTAGTGGCCGACCCCGCCGGAGGCGCCGGTGATCAGCAGCCGCCGGCCGGCCAGCGGCCCGGCGGTCCGGAGCAGCCGCAGGGCGGTGAGGCCGGCGAGCGGCAGGGTTGCGCCCACGTGCATGTCGACGGCGGCTGGGAGCAGGGCGGTGCGGTCGACCGGCACGGCGACGCGCTCGGCCCACCCGCCACTCTCCGGGTGGCCGACGACCCGCCGGCCGACCGCCGGCCCGGTCCCGTCCGCCGCCGCGACGGCCACCGTGCCCGCGACGTCCTTGCCCGGTCGCCAGCCCGGAGCCGGAGCGTCGAGCAGGAGCGTCTCGCCGCGGTTCACCGAGTACGCCTCGACCGCCACCACGAGCTCGCCCGGGGCGGCCAACGGCGGCGGAACCTCCCGCAGCTGCACAGACCCGCTGCCGGTGGGAACCATCGCGCTGATCGTGGCCGCGCGGGTCATCGTCTCCTGCATCACCCCAGTCGAGCCGGGCGGCGGCCGCCGATCAACGGGCGATCGGCACCCGCAGCCATCAGCCGCCCTGATCGATCTCCGCGACGGCCGCGCAGGCGCGCAACAGGGGCGCGAGGTCGCGGGACGTGGCACCGGCCGGCACCGCGAGGCTGGTCGTGATCTCCAGCCCGGGGTCGGCCACGGGGACGAACGCGACCCGGGCGCTGCGCAGCACCCGGGCGTGCGCGGCGTAGACGACGGTCCAGGCCGAGCCGTGCCCGATCGCCGCGAGCGTGTCCTCGAGCTGCAGTGAGCGCGGACCCAGGATCGGCTCGAAACCCGCTGCGGCACAGGCGGCGAGGACCAGATCGACGAGTGGTGCGTTCTGCCGGCGGGCGACGATCCGTAGGGGGATCGGCGCGAGGTCGGCGAGGTCGACCTCCGCCTGATCGCCCAGCGGGTGCGCGGCCGGCAGCGCCACGACCAGCCGGTCCTGCCACACCGGCACGATGTCGAGCCCGGCGGCCGACGGGACGCCGCGGACGAACGCCGCGTCCAGCTGCCCGGCCCGCACCCGCTCCAGCCGCACCCGGGTCGAGGCGCTCAGCAGCTCGACGCCGGCGGCCGGATCCGCCTGGCGGATCGCGTCCAGCAGGAGGTCGAGCCGCTCCCCCAGCCCGGTGCTCGTCCCCAGCCGGATCAGCCGGCGCGGCTCGTCGGACACCGTCGCCGCGGCGGCCCGGGCCGCCTCGACCGCGACCAGGACGGCGCGGGCAGCGGGCAGGAAGCGCTGGCCCGCCTCGCTCAGCGACACGACGCGGGACGTGCGGTCGAACAGCACCACCCCCAGCTCGCGCTCCAGCCGGGCGACCTGCTGGCTCACCGCCGGCTGGCCCACGCCGAGGTGCTCGGCCGCCCGGCCGAAGTTCAGCGTCTCCGACACGGCGACGACGTAGGCGATCTGGCGCAGCTCCACCCGTCCATGCTGCCCGATCAGGCCCCTCCGATCAGCGCTGGTGATAGGTGGACATGCGTTATTTCCCTGGCCCTCTCGCGGCGCGCGGTGTCAGATGAGAGACACCACCGAGCATGACCCGCACGTCAGGACGGAGAGCAGCTGATGCCTGGAGCTCTGGTGATCGGCGTCGGTCGCGGACTCGGAGCGGCCCTGGCGCTGATGTTCGCGCGGGAGGGTCTGCCGGTCAGCCTGGTGGCCCGACGCCGGGAGTCACTCGCCCAGATCGCCTCTCGCATAACGGATCTCGGGGTCCACGCACTGCAGCTCCCGGCGGATGCGGCCGATGAGGAGTCACTGCGGCGCGCCATCGACGCGGCGGTCGACCAGCTGGGCGTGCCGGAGGTCGTGGTCTACAACGCGGCCCTGGTCCGCCGGGACGCGCCGGGCGAGCTGTCGGCGGTCGAGCTGCAGGCGGCGTACGCGGTGAACGTCCTCGGCGCCGCGACCGCCGCGGCGCGGGTCGGGCCGGCCATGGCCGCCCGCGGCCGGGGCTCGTTCCTGATCACCAGCGGCATGCCGCAGCCGGACGCCCGCTACACCAGCCTCTCGATGGGCAAGGCGACGGTGCGGGCGCTCGCCGACCTCCTGCACCAGCAGCTCGGCCTGGCCGGGGTGCACGTCGCCACGGTCACGGTCCACGGCGAGATCCGGCCGGGTACCAGGTTCGACCCGGACGAGATCGCGCAGGCGTACTGGGCGGTGCACCAGCAGCCCCGGGCGGAGTGGGAGCTCGACCACGCGTACGACGGCGTCGAGGCGCCCCCGCTCACCCGCGACCGGGCCGGCTGACCCGATGGACTCCGTCCTGACGATGCTGCTGCGGCAGAACCTCGACCGGCTGCCCTCGCCCGCCGAGATCATGACGGTGACGGTCGAGCTGCCTCCGGGCCACCCGGGCACGCCACCGCACCGGCACTCGGGCCCGGTCTTCGGGTTCATGCTCGAGGGGACGATGGTCTTCGAGCTCGAGGGTGAGCCGGAGCGGCTGATCCAGGCCGGCGAGGCGTTCTGGGAGCCGGGCGGGGACGTCATCCACTACCAGGCCGCGAATCACCTCACCGACGGCTGGAGCCGCTTCGTCGTCGTGATGGTGGGGGTCCCGGGCGAGCCGATGCTCACGCTGGTCCCGGAGGACGAGCTCGAGCGGCGCCGGCCGCTGCGCGCTCCGCGACCTGAACCGACCCTGTGACCCTGTGACCCTCTGACCCTCTGACCCTCTGCATCAGATCGGATTGGCTTGCCGTGCATGTGTTCCTGGCCGGGGCGACCGGCGTCATCGGTCGCCGCGTCGTACCCCTGCTGGTGGCCTCGGGCCACCAGGTCACCGCTCTCAGCCGGACACCGGCCGGCGCCGAGGAGCTGCAGGCCCGGGGGGCGGCCGCTGTAGTCGGCGACGCCCTGGACGCGGAGTCGGTGCACGCAGCCGTGACGTCGGCCCGGCCCGACGTGGTGATGAACCAGGTGACCGACCTGGCCACGGGCAGCTCGGGCTCGAACGCCGCCCTGCGCGTCACGACCTCGCGGAACCTCGTCGACGCCGCCCTGGTCGCCGGAGCGCGCCGGGTGATCTCGCAGAGCATCGCGTGGGCCTACGCGCCGGGCGAGCGGCCGGCGGTTGAGGCCGAGCCGCTCGACATGTCGGCGGTGGGCCCGCGGCAGACCACCGTCTCCGGCATCTCGGCGCTCGAGGCGGCGACGGCCGAGGCACCCGAGTGGGTCGTGCTGCGCTACGGCATGCTCTACGGTCCCGACACGTGGTTCGCGCCCGACGGGCTGCGCGCGTTCGAGGCCCGGGAGGGCCGGCTCGCCCTGGACTCGGGGGTGACCAGCTTCCTGCACGTGGACGACGCCGCCGCCGCTGCGGTGGCCGCGCTGGGCTGGCCGAGCGGGCCGGTCAACGTGTGTGACGACGAGCCGGTGGCCGGGCTGGACTGGGTGCCGGCCTTCAGCCGGGCTGTGGGCGCGGCAGGGGCGGCCGCGGGCACGACACCCGGCCGGCCCCAGGTCTGGGCCCGCGGTGCCGACAACACCTACGCCCGTACGGCGCTGGGCCTGCGGCTGCAGCACCCGACCTGGCGCGAGGGCTTCGCGTCGATGGCGACGGGCTGAGCAACGGCTGGTGCGACAGGATGGCTCGGTATGAGCCCTCGCCTGGCTGACCTGCATCTCGAGATCCCACTCATCGCCGCTCCGATGGCCGGCGGCCCCGGCACGCCGGAGCTCGTGGTGGCAGCGGCCCGCGCCGGCGGTCTCGGCTTCCTGGCCGCGGGCTACCGCACCGCGGCCGCGCTGGCCGAGCAGATCAGCCGGGTCCGCGAGTCGTCGATCCCCTTTGGCGTCAACGTCTTTGCGCCGAACCCCGTGCCGGTCGACCTCGCGGCCTTCCACCGCTACGCGCTCGCGATCCGGCACGAGGCCGACCAGTTCGACCTGGACCTCGCGGACGACATCCCGATCGAGGACGACGATCACTGGCGGGACAAGATCGACGTCCTGCTCGCCGACCCGGTCCCGGTAGTGAGCTTCACCTTCGCCGTGCCGGACCGCGGCGTCGTTGCCGACCTGCGGCGGGCGGGGAGCATCGTCGTCCAGACCGTGACGTCGGCCGACGAGGCGCTGCTCGCGCTCGACGCCGGAGTGGATGCGCTCGCCGTACAGGCTTCGGCGGCCGGAGGTCACTGGGGCACCTTCACCCCCGACCAGCCGCCCGCCGCCGTACCGCTGGTCGAGCTGCTCGCGCAGGTACGCCGCGCGGTGAACCTCCCGCTCGTGGCGGCCGGCGGGCTGGCGACGCCGGACGATGTGGCTGCCGTGCTGGATGCCGGGGCCGACGCTGCCATGCTCGGCACCGTGCTGCTACGGACGGAGGAGAGCGGGGCGTCCGCGGCTCACCAGGCGGCGCTGGCGGACCCCGGCCGGGGCGACACCGTCATGACCCGGGCCTTCACCGGGCGACCGGCCCGGGCGCTGCGGAACCGGTTCGTCGACCGGTACGACGCGCTGGCCCCGGCCGGCTATCCCGCGATCCACCACCTGACCAGCCCGCTGCGCAAGTCCGCCACGGCTGCCGGTGACCCCGAGCTGGTGAACCTCTGGGCCGGCACCGGCTACCGCCACGCGAGCGTCGAACCCGCCGCCGAGCTCCTGACCCACCTCGCCGAACAGCTGTAGCCCCCGAGCTGACAGCCCCTCCCACCCCCGCGAGTGTCAGCCCCTCCGGGGGGTATAGCGCCCGCAGCGGCTGACAACTCGATGCTGACCCGAGAGCCCCGGCGAGTGTCAGCCCCTCCGGGGGGTAGGGCGCCCGGAGGGGCTGACAGGTCGTCTCTGAGGGCTCAGACGGTGACGGGCTCCGGGGCCTCGGCGCGCGGACCGGACATCAGCTCGCGGGCGGGGGCGGTACGCCGGGCGTGCATCAGTCCCAGGCCGCCGAGGACGAACATCACCGCACCGGCGATGAAGGCCGCGATGGCCGCGATACCGGCGATGGTGCCCATGGTCCCGAAGGCGTAGGCGTTGAGCAGCAACCCGCGCAGCGTCTCACCCTTGAACATCGTGGCGACCTGGCCGGACAGCTCGGTGTTCGTCGGGTCGGCCTGGGCCTTGGCGCTCAGCTGCGCGTAGGTCTGGCCGCCGCCGGCCTCCTTGAGGTGCACCCCGATGAAGGAGTCCGCGTACACCCGGGCCTGGGCGCCGGTGGTCAGCTGCTGTCCGGCGTACTGGCGCATCGGCGCGAACGCCGCGCCGGCGGTGGCCGGGCTGCCCTTGGGCGGGAAGAAGATCTTCTGCGCCGACAGCTGGGTCTTGACCTGGTCGCCGACGAAGTTGTGGGCCCAGGTCAACAGTGCTCCGGACACGACCAGGACGAGGGCGAGGAACAGTCCCGCAACACTGACGAGTACGTCGAAGGTCTTGCGCTTCATCTGAATCTCTCCTTGGTAGCAGTGGCTCCCGCCGCCAGGTGTGGCATTGGCCTCGAGCACACCTTCACGCTGGCGTACGCCGGGCGACGCGGCACCGGGCCGAACGTCCCCCCGTCGCGGCTGAAGGTCCCGTCCGGGCCCGCCTGGTGCGGCGCCTCCTCCCCTCGGTCAGCACACCGGGTTCGGGACGTTGGACCCTGCCGGCCCGGGCCAGGCCACGACAGCCTCGGACCATGACTGCTCCCCTCTCTGCAGGCGTCGACGCCGTTCTCGCCGGCGGCACCCTCGTCAACATCCGGCCGGTGCGCTCCGACGACCTGGTCCGGCTCGCCCGGCTGCACGCGCGGGCCTCGGACGGGTCGATGTACCTGCGCTACTTCAGCCTCAACCGGGAGGCGGGCGAGCGATACCTGACCGCGCTGGTGGCACAGCGGGAGATCACGCATCGAGCGCTGGTGGCCTGCGTGGCCGACGAGGTCGTCGGTGTGGCGACGTACGACCGGCACGATGCCTCGACAGCGGAGGTCGCGCTCCTGGTCGGCGACGCGCAGCAGCACAGCGGGGTGGGCACCCTCCTGCTCGAGCATCTGGCCGCCTCTGCCCGCGAGGCGGGGATCGCGACCTTCGTCGCCGAGGTGCTCGCGAGCAACAGCCCGATGATCGCCGTGTTCCGGGATCTCGGATACGAGCCGCGGATGACCTTCGACGCCGGCACCGTCACCGTCGAGTTCGACCTCGACCTGACGACGTCCGCCATCCGCGCCATGGACCTGCGCGAGGCGAGCGCTGACGCGGCGAGCCTGCGCCGGCTGCTGTCCCCGCGCTCGATCGTGGTCGTCGGCGCCAGCCCGCGCGCCGGGTCGATCGGGCACGAGTTGCTCGCCAACATCCTGGGCGGCGGCTACTCCGGAACCGTCTACGCCGTCAACCCTCGGCACGCCGAGATCCTTGGGGTGCAGGCCTTTCCGACCCCCGCCGCTCTGCCCGAGGCCCCTGACCTAGCGGTGGTCGCCGTGCCTGCCGACCAGCTGCTCGAGGTCGTCCGCGCTTGTGGAGAGCGGGGTGTTCGCGGCCTCGTGCTCATCTCCTCCGGCTTCGGGGAGACCGGACCGGAGGGGCAGGCCCGGCAGGACGAGGTCCTCGCCGTAGCCCGCCGCCACGGCATGCGGGTGATCGGCCCGAACTGCCTTGGCCTGCTCAACACCGATCCCGAGGTCCGGCTCAACGCGACGTTCGCGGCGATGCCGATGGAGCCGGGCCACCTGGGCCTGGTCTCCCAGTCCGGCGCCCTCGGCATCGCGGTGCTGGCCGCCGCCCACGACTGCGGCCTGGACGCCTCGCAGTTCGTGTCCGTCGGCAACAAGGCCGACGTCAGCAGCAACGACCTGCTCCTGGCGTGGGAGCACGACGACCGGACTCGCGTGATCGCGCTCTACCTCGAGTCGTTCGGCAACCCGCGCAAGTTCGCGCGGATCGCCCGCCGGGTGGCGCAGCGGAAGCCGTTGATCGCCATCAAGGCCGGCCGGTCGGCAGCGGGCCAACGAGCCGGTACGTCGCACACCGCTGCCGCCGCTGCATCCGACGTGGTGGTCGATGCGCTGTTCAGCCAGGCGGGCGTCCTGCGGGTGCGGACGATGCAGCAGATGCTGGATGCGGCGCGCGTCCTGGGCGACCAGCCACTCGCCGGCCGGCCCTCGCGTCGCCATCGTCGGCAACTCCGGCGGCCCGGGCATCCTCGCCGCCGATGCGGCGGAGGCAGCCGGCCTGGTCATCGTCGAACTGGCGGACGGCACCAGAACCTCTCTGCGACAGTCGGTCCCGACGGTGGCGTCCAGCAGCAACCCGGTCGACCTCGGTGCGGGAGCCGGTCCCGACGCCGTGGCGGGAGCGCTCTCCGTGCTGCTCGCCGCGGACGAGGTCGACGCCGTACTGCACGGTCTTCACCGACACCGCGGTGACGGCCCCCGAGGTCGTCATGGACCAGATCGCGCGTGCGGCCGCGGCCTTCACCAAGCCGGTGGTGGCCACCCGGGTCGGCGCCACGCCCTCCGCGATCTCGATGCCCGGCTGGGACCACCGGCTGCCCGTGTTCACCTTCCCCGAGCCGGCTGCGGAGGCTCTCGTCACTGGCCCGTCGGTACGCCGAGATCGTGCGGCGGCCGCCCTCCCCGGTCGTGCGTCCGGCCGGCCTGGACCTCGCCCGCGCCCGGGCGATCGTCTCGACCGCCCTCGCCCTCGGCGAGGAGTGGCTCAGCCCGGTCGACTGCTCGGTCCTGCTCGCGGCGTACGGCGTCCCGGCGTGCCCGCAGCGCGTGGTGGCAGACGTCGAGGAAGCGGTCAAGGCCGCGGCCGAGCTCGGCTATCCCCTCGCGGTCAAGCTGGCCGGCGGAGGGACCCACAAGACCGAGGTGGGCGGCGTCCGGCTCGCGGTGGCCGACGAGTCCGCGCTGATCGAGTCCTTCGGCCAGATCCAGGCGGCCCGACCGGGATCGGGCGGTGTGTTGCTGCAGGCGATGGTCACGCCCGGCGTCGAAGTGATCGTCGGTGCCCTCCAGGACCACCTCGTCGGCCCCGTGGTGATGCTCGGCGTCGGCGGCGTGCTCTCCGACCTCGTGGCCGATCGGACGTTCGCCCTCGCTCCGCTGGGGGCGGACGAGGCCGGTGCCATGCTCTCCCGACTGCGGCTGACGCAGCTGCTGGACGGCTACCGCGGTGGCCCCTCGGTCTCCCGCGAGGCCCTCTCGGATCTCGTCGTACGCGTGGGCTCGCTGGCGGCCGATCTCCCCGAGGTGGCCGAGCTCGACCTGAACCCGGTGATCTGCAGCGGGCGCCGCTTGGTCGCGGTGGACGCGCGGATCCGGATCGCCAGCCCGGCGTTCCGGCCCGATCCGGCGGTGCGTCAGCTGCGCTGAGGCGCGCGGACCGATGCCGCGCGCCGACCCCTGATCGGGACCAATGGCCCTTACCGTCGCGCCGTGGCCTGCTCAGAATGAGGCTATGGATGAGACGACGATGGAGACGGTGGCCGAGGAGCTCGAACCGGGCGACTGCTGGAGCCTGCTGCGCTCGGGCACCCTCGGCCGCTTGGCGGTGTCGACCGAGGCCGGGCCGGAGATCTTCCCGGTGAACTATGTCGTGAACCACGGCGCGGTCGTGTTCCGCACCGGCGAGGGCACCAAGCTGTCAGCGATGCTGGCCAGCCCCTCGGTGGCCTTCGAGATCGACGGTCAGGAGGGCGCGCGCTCCTGGAGTGTGGTGGTGAAGGGGCAGGCGCGCCGGCTCACCGGGTTGCACGAGTCGATCGACGCGGCGCGACTCCCGCTCAACCCGGACCACGCAGGGCCGAAGGCGAACGTCGTCGAACTCCTGGCCGCGCAGGTCAGCGGCCGACGCTTCGTGACAGCCGACCCGGCCGTCTGGGCGACCGCCCTGACCGGGTCGCGGCACGCTGCAAGCGAATGACGGCGCCGGCTGGCGACGCCACGCCCACTACGGCGCGCTGACCTGGCGCCCGCTGAGGCACCTGATGGTCAGCCGCAGGGCCACACCGGTGGCGCCCACGCGCCACGGAACCGGCAGGCGCGCCGCGGGGGCCGAGACGTCCTGGGCCAGCGACCCGGCCGCGATGACCGACCACCCGAACCGGCCGCTCGACGAGACGCTGTCGACCTCCAGGAGGACCGGGATCTCACGCTGCGACGTCCGCGCCGCGAGCCTGGTGTCGGCACTGGTCTGGAGCAGGATGCCGTCGCCGTCCAGCAGGTAGTTCATGACGACGAGCTGCGGCAGACCGTCGTCCACGAACGCGACCCGAGCCACCCGGGAGGAGGCGAGGAGCTGCCGGCAGCTCGCGGCCGACACGACGATGTCCGACGCGCCGACGGCCGTGGTCACGAGGTCCCCGCAGCGGTCAGTGCCTCGACCTCGTCCGGGCGGCGCGTCCGGGCGGCGTACGGCATGACGGCGACCGGACAACCCCTGTGCGACACCGGGATCGCATGCTCACCCGTCCGGGGTACGACGATCAGGTCGCCGGCACGGGTGACCCGCCGGAGGGCGACGCTCACGGTGCCCTCGACCAGCTCCTCCGTGATCAACGCCTCGTTGCCGACCCGGCGCCGCAGGCGACTGGTCCACTCGGCGTTCCGCTCGCGCACCGAGGCGCGGATGTTGGCCTGGACGTCCTTGGTCAGCCAGTCGGGGACCACCGCGGTGAGGTGGAACGAGCCGACCACATGGACCGCGACCGGGCGGTGCGCGAGCCAGCCGGCCAGCCAGCTGTCCGTCTCGCCGTCGGGGTCCAGGTTCGAGCTCACGACGAGCCGGCGCACCGGGTCGACGTGGGCGCGGGGGCCGAGGACCACGACCGGGCAGGCCGAGTGGTGCGCGAGGTAGCGGCTGACGCTCCCCGTCAGCCAGCCGGGGGTGCCGAGATGGCCGGCGGAGCCGACGACGAGCAGGTCGGTGCGCGTGGACTCCGCGACCAGGACCTTGCCGGCCGGGCCCTCGACGGCGACCGAGGTGGCGTCGATGTGGTCACGGGCGATGGTCTGGGCCGCGAAGGCCGCCTGATCGGCAGCCTGCCGGGCCTGGTCCCGCCACCGCGGCAGCTCCGGGAGGCTCCACGGGGTGATCGGGCTCGGGTCCCACGCGGTCACGATGCGCAGCGCGGCGGCCCGCGCCGCAGCCTCACGCGCCGCCCAGAGAACCGCGGTGCGGGACGTGTCCGACCCGTCGTACCCGACCGTCACCAACGATCGGGAGGTGCTGTGCGCGTTCGTCATGTCCGGACTCCTTTGGCGTTGCTGAAGATTCGACGCTCTGCGGCACAGCCTCACGTCGCCGTGCTGGCCGCCAGGCCGGTACGCCGGGCGGGCGCGGCTGCGGCGTCACTGCGGGCCTGGACGACGAGGACGTCACAGGGCGCGGTGCCCAGCACGGCCCGGCTCACCGAACCCTGAACCAGGCCCGCGAGCCGCCCGGCCCCTCGGGTGCCGATCACCAGCAGGTCGAGCGAGCTCACATGGTCGACGAGGGCGGACACCGGGTCTTCGTCGCTGAGCATGATCGTGTGCGACGGCTCGGCGGCGGCGCGTGGGTGGCCCGTTCCCCGGGCCTTGAGGCAGGTGGACGTGGCGTGGTCCGAGCAGCGGCTGTCGTGGGTGGCATGCACCGCGACCAGAGGCTGGGCGCGCAGCGCCGCCTCGTGGGTAGCCGCCGCCAGCACGGCCTCCGTGTCGCCGTGGCCGTCGACACCGGCGACGACCCGGCCCCAGGGCACCCCCTGGACGTGGTTGGTGGGCAGACACCGGTAGCCGTCATGGACGACCAGCACCGGACAGGAGAACGCCCGCGCGATCGCCTCGCTCGTGGAGCCCATCGACAGGCACCTCTGCCCACCGGCGCCGCGCTGGCCGAGGACGAGGAGCTGCGCCGCGGCCCCCAGCATGCGCACGGTCTCATCGCCGGTCTGGCGAGCGTGGACGACCCGCACCGACAGGCTCGGGTAGCCGTGCGCGAGGTGGTCCGTCGCGTGCCGGCTCACCATGGCCGCCTCCGCGCCCTCGGCGGAGCCGTCGCGGTAGAGATCCTCCAGCTCGTCGTTCCACAGGCGCGACGGTGAGCTCAGGAAGAGGACGACCAACCTCTGCTGGCGGAACAGGGCTGCCTCGGCGGCGGCGTCCAGCGCCCGGAGGCCGAAGCGCGAGTCGTCGAAGCCGACGACGACGCAGTCGGCGTAGCTCAGGTCCTGGGTTGGCACGGGATCTCCTCGGTGGGCGGGCGCTGCCTCTCACCCACCAGGCTGGACGCACGCCGGGTCGGGCACCATGGCCTTTGGTCCCGAGCAGGACGGGACGATGGGACCTTCCGCCACCACGCGCCGCCGGGACACGATCGTGGAGTGACCACACAGCCGCACAGCCCCGGTGTGGCCGGTCCGTGCCCATGACGCCCGCAACGGCCACGACTCCATCGGCGCCCGCGACCCGTCTGGCTCCCCTGGATCGGCTGAGCCCGGCCCAGGTGGTCCGCCGCGCCGCGGTCCAGGCGACCAAGGCGCCGTCGGTGCACAACACCCAGCCCTGGCGGTTCACCGTTGGCGCGACCACCCTGGACATCCACGCGGACTGGACCCGCCGGCTGCGCGTTCTGGACCCCCGCGGCCGGCAGATGTTGATCAGCTGCGGGTGCGCGGTGTTCAACGCTCGGGTGTCGATGGCGGCGGCCGGATACCTGCCCCGGGTCGAGACGTTCCACGACCCGGCCCGGCCGACCCTGGTCGCCCGCCTCAGCCTGCCGGGCGAACGGGTTCAGCTGGGGCCCCTGGGGGCGTTGGAGCCGTGGATCGACGCCCGGCACAGCAACCGGGGCCCGTTCACCGACGAGGCGGTTCCGGACGAGGTCGTCGAGGCGCTGGCCGCGGCCGTGATCGAGCCGGGAGTGGAGCTGCTCCCGGTGACCCGGCCGAACCATCGCGCTGCCGCGGCCCGGCTCACCGCGCTCGCCAACGGCTTGGAGCAGGAGGACCCGGCGTACGCCGCCGAGCTCGCGGCGTGGACCGTCGAGGCTCCCGGCCGGTTGGACGGGGTGCCGGCCCGGACCCCGGTGCCCGGCCAGCCGGCCGACGGGTGCCTGGTGCTCCTCGGCACGCTGCAGGACACCCCGGCGGCCTGGGTGAGCGCGGGCCAGGCCCTCGAGCAGGTCCTGCTGGAGGTCACCCGCGAGGGATTCGCCGCGACGCCGCTCGCTCAGCTGATCGAGGTGGCAGCGACCAACTCGCCCTTGCGGGCGGAGCTGGAGCTCACCGTGCACCCCCAGCTGCTGCTCCGCATCGGCCGGGCCTTCTCGACGGCGACGTCGCGACGGCGCAGACTGGCGGACATGTTCAACGAGTCCGCGTGAGTGCGGCACCCCCGGGGCCGAAGTTTCCCGACGTACCGAAGCTCGAGCTCGACCAGCTGCTGTCCCAGCTCATCAGCCGCGCGGAGGACGTCGTGGCGGCGCAGGGAAGGCTGCGGGGGCTGTTGCGGGCCAACCAGAGCATCGTCGGCAACCTGACCCTGCCGGTCCTGCTCAACCGGATCGTCCAGGCGGCCTGTGAGCTGACCCACGCCCGCTACGGCGCCATCGGCGTCATCGATCCCGCCGGCGGGGCGCTGGAGCAGTTCGTGTACGTCGGCATCGACGACCAGACCGCCGCTCGCATCGGACACTTGCCTGAGGGCAAGGGACTGCTCGGCGCGCTCATCAAGGACCCGCAGCCGATCCGGCTGCACACGATGACCGACGACGCCCGATCGGTCGGCTTCCCCGCCAACCACCCGGAGATGAGCAGCTTCCTCGGCGTCCCGATCCTGGTGCGGGGTGAGGTGTTCGGCAACCTCTACCTGACCGAGCGGGAGGGCGGCGAGTTCAGCCCGGAGGACGAGGAGCTCGTGACGGCGCTCGCGATCACCGGCGGCGTCGCGATCCAGAACGCACGGCTCTACGAGGAGGCGAAGCGGAGGCAGGACTGGTTGCAGGCATCGACCGAGGTGGCCCAGCAGCTCCTCTCCGCGGGGGGCGAGGAACCGCTGACCCTGATCGCCCGGCAGGCCCGGCAGGTGGCCGACGCGGACGTGGTGACCGTTGTCCTGCCGAGCGCCGACAGCCAGCGGCTGATCGTCGAGGTCGCCTCGGGCCAGGGCGCGGAGGAGCTGACCGCGCTCACCTCGCCGATCGAGAACACGTTGGTAGGACTGGCTTTCAACTCCGGGCGACCGGTTCTGGTCGCCGATGTCGCCGAGGACGTCCGGTACACCGTGCACCTGTCCGAGGTCGTGCCCGTCGGCCCGGTGATGGTGCTGCCGTTGGGCGGGTCGCAGCGCACCCGCGGTGCCTTGGTGATCGGGCGGTTGCGTGGCCGCCACCGGTTCACCGATGCCGATCTCGAGATGGCGACGACGTTCGCCCATCACGCGGCCATCGCTTTGGAGCTCGCTGATGCCCGCGCCGATCAGCAGCGGATCGTGCTGCTCGAGGACCGCGACCGGATAGCCCGCGACCTGCACGACCACGTCATCCAGCGGTTGTTCGCGCTCGGCCTCACGGTGCAGAGTGTCGCGAACAAGCTCGGCCCTACCGACCAGGCGGCCCGGCTGTCCCAGGTCGTCGTGGACATGGACGAGACCATCCGGCAGACCCGCACGTCGATCTTCCAGCTCCGCGGCCCGCTCGGACCCGAGACCGGCTCGGCCCGCACCCGCCTGCTCCGGGTCGCCGCCGAGGTGGCTCCCTTGCTCGGCTTCGAGCCCGGCATCCGGTTCGCCGGGCCGATCGACTCCACGGTGCCCGAGTCCCTGGTGGAGGAGCTGGTCGCCGTACTGCGTGAGGGTTTGACCAACATCGCCCGGCACGCCGACGCCGCCCGGGTCGAGGTCCAGGTGACGACGACAGCCGCAGAGGTGTCGATGAGCATCACCGACGACGGGATCGGCATCGGCGACACGGACCGGCGCAGCGGACTGGCCAACCTGCGAGAGCGAGCCGAGCAGCATGCCGGCGCGCTCGTCCTGGCCGACGGCCTCACCACCACGCTGCACCCGAGTCGCAAAGGAACCCGCCTGCTATGGACGACACCGCTGACCTGAGTGCCGACCCGCCGAGGACGCCGATCCGGGTCTTCCTGCTCGACGACCACGAGATGATCCGGCGCGGTATCTCGGAACTGCTCGATGCCGAGCCGGGGATCACGGTGGTCGGCCAGGCCGGGACCGCCGCCGAGGCGCTGCGCCGCATCCCGGCGACCCAGCCCGACGTCGCGATCCTGGACGCCCGCCTGCCCGACGGCAGCGGCATCGATGTCTGCCGCGACATCCGCTCCTCGTCGCCGCAGATCCGCTGCCTGATCCTGACGTCGTACGACGACAACGACGCCGTCTTCGCAGCTGTGATGGCCGGCGCGGCCGGCTACCTGCTCAAGGAGATTCGCGGCAACTCGCTCGTCGACGCGATCCGCCAGGTCGCCGCCGGCAACTCGCTGATGGATCCCGCTGTGACCGAACGGCTGCTGGCCCGGCTACGCGACGGCGAGCCGCAGGACGAGCGGCTGGCCTCGCTGACCGACCGCGAGCGCGAGGTGCTCACCCTGATCAGCGAGGGGCTGACGAACCGCGAGATCGGCGAGCGCCTGTTCCTCTCGGAGAAGACGGTGAAGAACTACGTCTCCGGCCTGCTGGCCAAGCTCGGTATGCAGCGCCGGACCCAGGCCGCGGTCTACGGCGCCGACGTACGGCGTACCTGACTCAGGCCGGCCCGCCCATCGGGTCCTGGGCGCCGTGGATGACGAGCACCGGACAGTGCGCATGCTCGGCGACGCTCGTGCTGACCGACCCCAGCAGCAGGCCGGCGAAGCCCCCGTGACCGCGGCTGCCGACAACCACCATCGACGCGCGACGGCTTTCCCGGATGAGGACGTGCGCGGCGTGGCCCTGCTCGACGAGGAGCCGGAGCTCGGCCGGACGCTGCGCGCCGAAGGCCTCGTCGACGGTCTCGGTGAGGCACTTCTCCATGTCCTGCTCCGGGTTCCAGCCGCCGGGCACAGGTCCCCAGCTGTTGGCGGTCGGATACTGCCACGCCGCAACGGCATCCACGCCCACGCCATACGACGCGGCGACGACGACCGCCCAGCGAAGCGCGCGCTTCGACTCGGCCGAGCCGTCGACGCCGACGACCACCCGGGTCGCTGTGCTGGGGATGCTTCTCTCGTCCGTCATGACCCGAGTCTCGTTGCGCCGCAGGCGCGAGCGTAGGGCCCAAAGACCCGGTGACCGCGGGACGTGCGACCGAAGGCGGGCGGGGCAGGGCGCGGGCAGGGCCAGGGCAGGCAGGGCCGGCAGGGCAGGCAGGGCCGGCAGGGCGGCAGGGCAGGCAGGGCAGGGCAGGGCCAGGGCAGGGCGGGGCGCGGCGGGCCAGCCGCGGGAGCTTCGCCTCTGCCCAGGGCCGAGGGCAGCGAGGTCCTGCCCTTCCTGGCAGTCGCGGCGGTCGGGCTGCTCCCGCTCTGGGCCGTGCTCCGCGTCCCCAGCCCGACCCAGACCGAGGTCCACTCGCCGCCCGTACGAGTGTCAGCCCCTCCGGGGGGCATAGCGCCCGCACCGGCTGACAACCCGACGCGCCTCGAGAGGACCCGGGTAGCTGTCAGCCCCTCCGGGGGGTATAGCGCCCGCAGCGGCTGACAGCTCGATGCTGACCCGAGAGCCCCGGCGAGTGTCAGCCCCTCCGGGGGGTAGGGCGCCCGGAGGGGCTGACAGGTCGCGCGGGGAGCAGGACGGCGACCACGACCGCCGCCACGGCCACGACCCCAGCGGCGCAGAGCAGGGCCGACTGCATCCCGTCCACGAACGCGACCTGGGCCTGTCCGGCCACCGAGCCGCCGATCCGGTTGGCCAGGGCGAGCGAGGCGCGGGCGTGCTCCGCGACCGGCTGCGGCAGGCCCTGCAGGTGCAGGTGCCCGCGGTACGTCGCCTGCATGATGCTGCCGAGCACCGCGATGCCCATCGCCCCGCCGAGCTCGCGGGCCAGGTCGTTCATCGCCGAGCCGACACCCTGCTGCGCGGACGGCAGCGCGCCGGTGATCGCGGCCGTGGCCGGAGTCATGGCCAGACCCATGCCCGCGCCCAGCGGGAGCAGGCCGGCCAGCAGCAACCAGTAGGAGCTGCTCGCGTCGAGCTGCGCCAGCACGACCAGACCCCCGGCGATCAGCACCAGGCCGGTCACGCACACCCGCCGTACGCCGACTCGTTCGGCGATCCGCGGCGCGAGGCGAGCCGACGGCATCATCGTCACCGCCATCGGCAGCAGGCTGACCGCCGCGAGGAGCGGGCGGTCACCGCGGGCCAGCTGCAGGTACTGCAGCAGCATGAAGATGAAGCCGAAGAACGCGAAGAACTGCAGCGCGATCGACACCGTGCCGGCCGTGAAGGCCCGGTGGCGGAAGAGCCGCGGGTCGAGCAGCGGGTGCTCACGAGTGAGCTCCCACGCCACGAACCCGGCCAGGATCACTACTCCCGCAACGATTCCGACGAGCGTACGCGCGCTGCCCCAGCCCGCGTCGGGCGCCTCGATGATCGAGTACACCAGGGCTCCGAGACCGACGACCGTGATGAGCGCACCGACGACGTCGAGCCTCGGCGCGTCCGGGTCGGCCGACTCGGGTACGACGCGCAGCGTCCCGGCGACTGCGGCGACCGCGAGCACGATGTTGAGGCCGAAGACCGACCGCCACGACCACTGCTCGAGCAGCAGTCCCGAGCCGAGCAGGCCGAGGATCGCGCTGCCACCCGCGACACCGGCCCAGACGCCGATGGCCCGCGCCTTCTGCTCGCGGGGGAACGTGCTGGTCAGCGTCGACAGGGTGGCCGGCATGACGAGTGCGGCCCCAAGCCCCAGGACACCGCGGATCGCGATCAGTGCGCCGGGGCTCGTGACGGTCGTCGCCGCGATCGAGCCGGCGCCGAAGACGGACAGACCCGCTAGCAGGGCCCGGCGCCGCCCGTACCGGTCGCCGATCGCACCGCCCAGCAGCAGCAGCGAGGCGAAGACCAGCGCGTACGCGTCGATCACCCACGTCAGCTGGGTCTGGGTGGCGCGGGTGTCCCGGGCCAACGACGGCAGCGCGACGTTCAGCGACGACACGGCCGAGACGACTGTGGCGAGCGCGAGGCAGGTCACGGCCAGGACGGCGCGGTGGTTGACCGCCGGGGCGGCCGGGGCCTGACCCCGGCCCGAGGACCGGGCCGAGGAGCGCACCGGCGACGGGCCCGAGGAGTGAGCCGGCACCGGGCCCGAGGAGTGAGCCGGCACCGGGGACGACGCCGGTCCGTTGCGAGTGGACAGCTTCATGACGAGCTCCTTGATAATTCACCGTTGATGAATTGGAGTCTGGACGCCCCTCGACTAGATTTCAACGGTGATGAATAAAGAACCCAGCCGCGGCCGGCGCCGCGGCAAGCCCGACACCCGCGACCAGATCCTGGCCGTGGCCCGTCGGCGGTTCCTGACCGAGGGCTTCGCGGCCGTGACCATGCGGTCGGTCGCCGCCGAGGCCGGCGTGGACGCCGCGTTGCTGAGCTACTTCTTCGGGTCCAAGCAGGGGTTGGTCGGAGCCGCGCTGGCCCTGCCGATGGATCCGACCACGATCTTCGCGACCGTCCTGCCCGGCGACCTCGAGACGCTGCCCGAGCGCGTGCTGCGGGCCCTGCTCGAGGCGTGGGACGACGCGGAGACCGGCGGCCCGCTGCGGATCATGGCCGGCACGGCCGCGCACGACCCGGCGGTGGCCCGGCTGATCCGCGAGATGATCGAGCGCGGCATCATCGACCGGATCGCCGAACGGCTCCGCGGTCCGGACGCCCGGCAGCGCGCCGGCGTCTTCGCAGCTCAGATCGGGGGGCTCATCTACACCCGCTACGTCCTCGAGCTCGGCCCGGTGGCGTCCATGACGCCCGATGAAATAGTCCGCCACCTGGCCCCCGGGCTCCGAGCCGTGCTGCGCCCCCTGCCCGCCCACGGTCCCGCGGCTCGGCGGGCCCGGCCGTGACGACCGGTGCCAGCGCCGCCGCGCTCACCCTCGCGGTCATGTCCTACGGCCTCGCCACGCTGCAGCTCTCCCGAGCTGCCACCGACGGCCGGGTGCTGACTCACCCCCGGTGGTGGCTCGGCGTCTGCCTCCAGGGCGTGGGCTTCCTGCTCACCTTCTTCGCCCGGCATCAGCTCCCGCTCCTGCTCGTGCAGCCGGTGCTGACCGGGAGCCTGGTCGTGACCACGGTGACGGGGGCGGCCTTCAGCATGTGGCGGCTCAGCCGGGCCGATCTGCTGCGCTGCCTGCTCGTCGTCGTGGGCGTCGCCCTGCTCGCCGCGGCCGCGCGCCCGGGCACGGCCGGCCCGCTCGGCGCCGGCGGTGCGCTCGCGCTCACAGTGGCCGAGCTGGTCGCCGGGCTCGGGCTCCTGCTGCCGGCCGGCCTGCTCACCGGCCACCATCGGGCCCTGTGGCGCGGAGGCTGCGCCGGCCTCGCGTACGGCGCCGTCGCCGTCAGCGCCCGAGCCCTCGCCGCCGACCCGATCACGTTGCTGCAGACCCGGATCGGCATCTGGGCCGCGCTGCTGCTCGTAGCCGGGTCGCTGATCGGCGAGCTCGCCATCACCCTGTCGCTGAGCGGCGGGCACGTCGGCGGCCCGGTGTCCGCGATGTACGTCGTGTCGACCGTCGCGCCGTCGATGGCCGGCCTGATCTGGCTGGGCGACCGGATGGCCTCGGACGGCTGGCCCCTGGCGGCCTTCGGCACCGCCGCAGCGCTCTTCGGCAGTCTCGGCCTCGCCAGTCATGGCCACGAACCGGCAGCGGTGCCCCGGCCGTGACTGAACCGCCGTACCTGCGTGACGTCCGGACGGCGTACGACGCGGTCGCCCCGACGTACGCCGAGCAGCTGCGGGACGAGCTGGACGGCAAGCCGGTGGACCGGGCGATGCTCGCGATCTTCGCCGAGGTCGTGAGGGCGACCGGTGGCGGGCGGGTGGCCGATCTCGGCTGTGGACCGGGACGGGTGACGGCGCACCTGGCCGGTCTGGGCCTCGAACCGTTCGGCGTCGACCTGTCGCCGGGCATGGTGGCGGTCGCCCGGCGCGATCATCCCGGCCTGTCGTTCCTGCTCGGGCGGCTGACCGATCTGGCGCTCGCCGATGCGGCCGTGAACGGCGTCGTCGCGTGGTACTCGATCATTCACACACCGCCCGATCAGCTGGGCGAGGTGTTCGCGGAGTTCGCCCGGGTGCTGGCGCCCGGCGGGCCACTGCTCCTGGCCTTCCAGATCGGCGACGAGCGAGTCCACATCACCCGGGCCTACGAGCACGACCTGTCGCTGAGCGCCTGGCGCCTGCCGATCGAAGGGGTCCGGGCGCTCGTCACGGACGCGGGCCTGCTCGTCCACACCGAGGTGCTGCGCGCCCCGACCGGCGGCGAGACGACCCCGCAGGCCTACCTCCTGGCCACCAGGCCCTAGCGCCCGGCGTCTGAAGCGCCCTCGGCGGCCGGGTCGGTGGTGTGGCAGACGGCCTCCACGTTGTTGCCGTCGGGGTCGCGCACGAAGGCGCCGTAGTACGTCGCGTGGTACTCCGGCCAGAGCCGCGGCTCGTGCAGGACCTCGGCGCCCTCGCGGATGGCGATCGCGAAGAACTCGCGGACGGCCGCCTGGCTCGGTGCGCGGAAGGCCAGGTGGCTCTCACGGAACCCCTCGCCGGTGGCCCGGACGCCGATCCAGAAGTCCGGCCCCTCGTCGCCGTACCCGATGGCCTGGCCGAAGTCCAGGACGCGGCGATAGCCCAGCGGCTCGAAGACCGCGTCGTAGAACTGCGAGCTGGCCTCGATGTCGGCGCACTGGATGGAGATGTGATCGATCATGGCCCGATTGTGCCCGGTGACCGATCGCCAACGGCGGTCTCGACCCTCGGCTCGCCGCGAGCAGGGGCTGGCCGTCGCCGTTGACCAGCGAAGCGTTGGGACGAATCCCACCCTCCGTCACGTTGCCCACTTGTAGTGGGTCCGGGCCCGTCAACAGCCGTCCCACATCGGCGGGCTCATAGGTCCCCACGAGGTGTTGCGATGGCCACCTCAAAAGCACAAGCCGCCCCTGTCCCTCGGAAAGCAGACGCCGCAAGGCGGCGGACGCCCTATCGCGCATTTCGGCCAACTCCAAGGTCGAGTCGAGGCCTCTCCCGCCGCCGGCACACCAGCCTGGGCGACTCGCCCCAGCCGAGTACGAAGCCCTTCACACCGACACCGATGAAGCCGGCTGTGCTTTCGAGAGTCATCTCGTCAGCCAAAGAAAGTTGATCGTCCTCGACCGGTTCGGCGGTCAAGACGACGTGGACCTCACCGTCGTCCTCGGCCACCGTGCCAACGGCGATGCACGTTCGGGTGTGGCCGGCGAGACCGTTGACGTCAAGCGAGAGGGGAACGTCCGCCACGTCATCGGACACAACCAGGATCATCGCATTGGGCGCACGAAAGGTTGTCTCGGTTCTCAATTCAACCCCCTCGCTCTGCGCGCGATCAGTAGGCCCTGCTGCCGACTACAAGCAATGCAGTGAGGATAGAGGTTCTGTGGGCCGCCATCTGGATTTAGCGCGTTAGGTGGCTGATGGTCGGGAACGAAGTTGCCACTCTTTGTCCGGGGATCAGTAGGCCCGCATGCATGGCAGCCGGTGTCCTGGCCGATGCGGTTGATCGAGGTTCTCTCGTCGACGTGAAATCTCGACCGGTCCCGCGCGCCGGTATCGAGTCACCAGCGAACGGGCCGGGCGCTGTTAGGCCGTCGCCTGCGGTTTCTGCGGCAACAGCGAAGCGGGCGACGGCTGCGCGGGCTACCCCGGAATCGGCGACGGACGCCGCCGGCGAGCCCCGCGCCACCAGCGTCGTCGCGCGTGCCATGGACAAGTTGGCCGAGGCGTCGTAGGTGTGTGTACCGCTGTCGTAGGTGGAGTCCGCGGCTGCACCGGCCGCGCCAAGGCAGCCAGCCACGGTCACGAAGACGGCGGCGACGAAAGCAAGAACCGGCGCGAGGCGACGGCCTCGAAGGAGTCTGAGTCTCGGCCGGTAATCGCGAGCACGTGGTGGTCGCGCCCGGTATGCCGGCCAGGGTCGTGTCATTCTGACCAACCCGCCAGGTTCAGTGCTTCGGACCGGATCTCCTCTTCGTAGGAGGCCCGATTGTCGGCATCGTCTTCCCACTCGCTCGCGAGCCCAATGAACACTCGGAGTCGCGGCTCCGCAGTCGGCGCCAGTCGAGCAATCCGCCAGATGCGGCGGGCGGCCTCTATCGGCGCGGCGGTGCCGCGAGTCAGCTGGCGCGCCACTTGGCTGGCGGCAACTACTCCAGCTTCTTGCTCGGTGAGTGGTCCTAGACCGACCTCTTCGGCCAGCACGCCCAACTGAGCGTCAACGTCGTCGCCCCGCGCGTCGGTCAGCTCGGCAAGATCAACAAGCCCCTTCGGGCGCGCACCACCTGTCGCCCTGCGGCATGCCCAGGCAACGACTGCGTTCGGTTCAACGAGATCCAGGTATCGAAGAGCTCGCATCGTCGCAACGTCTTCCCGGAGATCGCTCACGGCAGCCACTGGAACTTGGTTTTGAACTCGGTTCGGACACCCGTGGGGACGTTCTCGTACCAGTGGGTTTCGAACTGGAAGCCATCCGCACCGCGAAAGGACGAACTGCCCATCTTCGCCCAGTCCGCAGACTCGCCGCCGTAGTCCGCTGCCAGGCGGTCTGCTGCCCGGAGCTTCGTGGCGGTTCCGGCGCCGGCCAAGGGAGTGCCGGCCTCGCCCAACTGCTGCTCGCTTCGCCAACTGACGGGCAAGATTTCGGCCAGCGATCGCAGACTCCGCTCCGCTCCCTGCGCCTTTTGTGGCAACAAAGACAGCCTGAGCACCCGTAAATCCGGCCAACACGCGTCCCGACCGGAGACGCGCGGATGGTGCCGAGGCGGCGGCGAGCGTCGCCAAGAGATGTTGTGCGTCAGCGTCGTAGCTGGTGACCGACGAAGTCGTAGCTGTACGCGACTGCCGAGAATGCCATCCTGCATCTCCGCTGGTGCTCGTCGCTGAGAACGCGAGAAGCAGCATCGCAACGACGAGCCCCGCCACCGGGGCCCACGGCGCGTGTAGCGAGAGTCGAAACCTGCTACTGAATGGCCGCATTAACGGCTTCCTTGGTGCGTTCAAGCCTGGCGATCGCCACATCGCGTTGCTGCTCGTTCGGCGTTGCGAACCGGACGAATTCTAGGTCGGTTTCACAATCACGAAGCTCGTCGATCAGGGTTTGATTGTCACGCTCGAGCAGCCGCAAAGCCGATTCGACGACGTTCTGCACTTCGGCAACTTCGATCTGGCCTCGCTCATACCGCCCGATCGCATCCAGAACCGTCGCGAGAAGTTGGCGCTGCTGCTCAGTCACTTCGTTAACACTTTTACCACGATCTGGCCGCCGTTCTCGGTAACAACTTGTACCGTTCCAGCGCTATAGATCGTCCGAGTGACCCCGTCGACCACCGACTGGCTAGGTGTTCCGGACTGGATCACGTCCTCGACGAAGTTCGGCGAAATGCTGCGTCCAGCATCCGTTGCTCCTGCCGGAGCCCCGAGACCGCTTGGCTGCATGCGGTCAACAGCGTGCTGTGTGTAGAGACGGTCGCCAACTTGTGCGTACTCCCTGCCGCCCTGGGTGACCTTCGCGTAATCAGCGTACGAGTTCCACGGGATCTTGCCCGCTGTTTCTGCGGCAACACCGGTAGCGCGTTCGGCTTTCCAGGCTTTGAGGGCTGTCATGAACTTGAGGCCGAGTTTGGCCGCGATGCCTTCTTCGCCGATGCCGGGAACGAACATGGAGGCGAACAGGGTGCAGCCTACGAGTCCGGTGCAATCGGGCGGCGCGTTGAGATCGACACAGTCGGAGCGGCCACCTCCGCTGTAGCAGATGTTGCCTTGGCCGTCGTTGCTTGAGGCGCCACAGATGGAACCCATGCAGGTCGTGGTGGAGCTGGAGCCATCGGGATTGACCGTGACGACCGAACAGATCCCACCCTTACAGCTTGAGGTGCTGGTCGAGGTCGACCCATTCCCGCCGCCGCCGTTGCCGTTGCCGTTCCCGTTGCCGTTGCTGCTGTGGCCGGACTTGTTGGGGTGCTTGTGGGTCGGCTGGGTGGCGGGGGCGGATTGGGAGATGTTGCAGTGGTCGTAGGTGCCGCAGTCGCTGGAACCGAGGGGGATCAGGCCGGTGGCGTCGGTGTAGGTGGTGGGGTTGCCCAGCGCGTACGTGTACGGGTTCAGGGTCCTGGGCGCCCCAGCGTCCAGGAGGGGGTCGGGGCTGGTGAACCGGGCGGTGGCCGGATCGTAGTAGCGGGCGTTCAGATAGGTCAGGCCACTCTCCCCGGCGGCGTCGTCCTGGGTCTGCCCGAGCCACCCCCGCTCAACATCGAGCTGGTTGCCCGCACCTCTGGGCGCGCCGTAGGGGGTGTACCGCTGCCGCTTGACGACCGCGGTGGCCGGGTCACCCGAGCCCACCTGCACACTGGCCGAGCCCTGGCGTCGGCCAGCTGGAACACCAGCGCCCCGGACCCGACCCGGGTCGCCACCAGCGACCCGGACTGGGTGTAGTAGCGGGTCGCGACCGCCGCCCCGGACGGCAGCGGCGCGGTCACCTGGTCCGCGCCGAGGTAGGCGGTCACCGAGGTCGGGCCGATCTTCAGCACCCGCTGCCCCGACCCGTCGTAGACGTAGCGGGTGGTCGCGGTCCCCTTGGTCGTGGAGGTCAGGTTCGAGGCCGGGTCCCACCCCATCCCCGTCGTCGTGGCGCCGTTGACCGACCGGGCCACCCTTGGCCGGACTCAGCGATGCCGCAGTCCTACACCTCGCAGTCCTTGACGCGGAAGGCGGATCACCCAAATGGGCTAACCTGCTCAAGGCGGGCAAAGTGACTCAACCGCCACGGTGCTGGTCAAAGACATCTAACCGGAGGCCTCTCCGCTTGCGTGTCGGGCCCAGCCCAGGAGGATGTTTGCGGGCCGGATCTGGAGCCCTCCGACGGGGACTGGAAAGGGGCGACAGTGCGACTCGACGTCAACCTCTTCGACTACGCGCTTCTGGCGATCTACTTCTCGCTCGTCATCACCATCGGGGTCCTGGCCCGGCGAGCGATCGCCACCAGTGAGGACTTCCTGCTCTCCGGCCGGTCCTTGCCGGCGTGGGTCACCGGCCTGGCCTTCATCTCGGCCAATCTCGGCGCGATCGAGATCCTCGGCATGGCGGCCAACGGTGCGCAGTACGGCATCGCCACGGTGCACTTCTACTGGATCGGCGCCGTGCCGGCGATGATCTTCCTCGGCCTGGTGATGATGCCGTTCTACTACGGCTCCCGGGTCCGCAGCGTGCCCGAGTTCCTGCGGCGGAGGTTCAACGAACCCACGCACCTGTTCAACGCGATCTCCTTCGCGGCCGCCTCGGTGCTGACCGCGGGCGTCAACCTCTACGCCCTGGCGCTGGTCATCAAGGCGCTGATCGGTTGGCCGATCTGGCTCTCGGTGATGCTGTCGGCGGCGTTCGTGCTGGCGTACATCACGCTCGGCGGCCTGTCCGGTGCGATCTACAACGAGGTCCTGCAGTTCTTCGTGATCATCGCCGGGCTGGTGCCGCTGGTGATCATCGGTCTCAAGGACGTCGGCGGCTGGGGTGGGCTGCAGGACAAGATCCACAACGACAAGCTGTTCAACACGTGGGCCGGGTCGGCGGTCGGCAACTGGAGCAACCCGCTCGGTGACTGGATCGGCATCGTGATGGGGCTGGGCTTCGTCCTGTCCTTCGGCTACTGGACGACGAACTTCGCCGAGGTGCAGCGAGCGCTCTCGGCGAAGGACCTCTCGGCGGCGCAGCGGACGCCGCTGATCGGCGCCTTCCCCAAGATCTTCATCCCCGCCCTGACCATCATCCCCGGCCTGATCGCGGTCGCCGTCGTACCGTCGCTGAGCAAGCCCGGCGGGGACTACAACAACGCGATCCCGTTGCTGATGAACAAGTACCTGCCCAACGGCACGCTCGGGATCGCGCTGGCGGGGCTGCTCGCGGCGTTCATGGCCGGCATGGCGGCCAACGTCAGCTCGTTCAACACCGTCTTCACGTACGACATCTGGCAGGACTACGTCGTGAAGGACCGGCGGGACGGCTACTACCTGCGGGTGGGCCGCATCGTCACGGTCGTCGGCATCCTCGTCGCGATCGGCACGGCGTTCATCGCCTCTGGCTACAACAACATCATGAACTACATCCAGCTGCTGTTCTCCTACTTCAACGCACCGCTGTTCGCGACGTTCATCATCGCGATGTTCTGGAAGCGCGCCTCGCCGTGGGCCGGTGTCGCGGGGCTGGCCGCGGGCACGCTCGGCGCGGCGGTCATGCACTTCGCGTCGTTCCACATCGGCTACTTCTACCTCGACGGCAACACCGCGGACCACACGAAGATCAACTCCCAGATGGCGAACTTCTACGGCGCGATCGTGGCGTTCGTCGCCGACGCGGTGGTGACGGTGGTGGTCAGCCTGGTGACGAAACCGAAGCCGATCGAGGAGCTCGCCGGCCTGGTCTGGGGGGTCCACGACCCGAACGCCCCCGACCCGAGCACCGTGCCCAAGCCGGCCTGGTGGGCCTCGCCCAAGCTGCTCGGCGGTGTTGCCGGCGGCATGGTCGTCGTCCTGTCCATCATCTTCATCTAGCCCATCGAGCAACGGAAGGACGTGAGCGAGATGAGCGAGACACAGCAGGAGCACGACGCACCGAAGTCGGCCGCCGCCAAGCTGTTCGACATCCGCCTGCTGATCGGCGGGCTGTTCGTCGTGTACGGCGTGCTGCTGACCGTCGCGGGATTCTTCACCTCTGACAAGGAACGGGCCAAGGCCTCGGACATCAACATCAACCTGTGGCTGGGCCTGGGGATGTTCGTCCTCGGGCTGCTCTTCCTCCTCTGGCGGCGGCTGAACCCGCAGCACGTGCACGCCGAGCCCGCGGACGAGGAGGCGGCTGGCCATGGCCACTGACCGGGTGATCGTCGTGGGCGTGGACGGCTCGGAGGGCAGCCGGGACGCGCTCACCTGGGCCGCCGGCCAGGCCGAGCTGACCGGCGCCTCGCTACGGGCCGTGGCCACGTGGCGCTGGCCGAACTACCTGACCCGGGTGCCCCCGGGCGCGGACCTGCAGGAGGACACCGAGCAGACCCTGCGCGAGATGGTCGAGCCGGTGCGCGCGGCGCATCCCGGGCTGTCCGTCACCGAGGACGTGGTGCAGGGCCCGGCGGGTCCGGCGCTGCTGACCAAGGCCGAGGATGCCGCCCTGCTCGTCGTCGGTGCCCGCGGGCGGGCGGCCTTCCCCGGCATGCTCCTGGGGTCGGTCGCGGAGTACTGCGTCCGCAACGGACCCTGTCCGGTCGTCGTCGTCCGCACGCTGGCCCCCGAGTCGTCCGAGTCGTCGGACTCGTCCGAGTCGGCGGAGTCGTCCGAGTCGTCCGAGTCGTCCACGGGGTGACCTGTCAGCGCCACGTCATGTTCTGGCCAGATGTGGCGCTGACAAGTCGGCCGGCGTACGGCTGCGCTCAGTCGAAGAGGGCGTCGAGGGTGGGGATCGCGACGCCGGGTGCCGCCGCGACGACCCCCTCGCCCGCAGCGCCGACCGGAGCCGGCGTACGGCGTGGTTGGCGCACGTCCATCACCGCGACCGCCGCGTCGGTGAGGAAGCGGCTCTGCGGCGCGAAACTGTGCCGGTCGTCGCGGGCGTGCCGGTGGTGCGGCATCCGCAGCGGCGTGTAGATGCTGAGCTCGTCCCGGGCCCGGGTCGCGGCGACGTAGAAGAGCCGGCTCTCCTCGGCCAGCCCCTCGGTCGTCGTGAGCGCCATGTCGGAGGGGAACGACCCGTCGACCGCATGGATCAGGTGCACGCTCGGCCACTCCAGGCCCTTGGCCGAGTGCACCGTCGACAGCGTGACGTAGTCCTCATCGAGGTGCGGCGGCTTGGCGTAGTCGCCGGTGCTCTGCGGCGGGTCGAGCGTCACCTCGGCCACGAACGCCGCCAGGTCGGACGATCTGGTGGCGGCCTCGGCCAGCCGGTCGACGTCACCCAGACGCACCGCCGAATCGCGATACCTGTGCTGCAGCAACGGTTTCAGCACACTCACGCACGTCATGACCTGGTGGTCGAGCGGCCGCGGCGAGGCGGCGTCATTGAGCTGGCGCAGCGTGTCGGTGAGATGGACCCGCGCCGGGCCCGGCGCGGCGGCCACGACCGCGTTGAGGTCGACGTGGTCGGCCAGCACCAGCTCCAGCATGACCCGGGCGCTGGCCGGGCCCACACCGCGATGCAGCCGGAGCAGGCGGAACCAGGCGATCTCGTCGCTCGGGTTGTCCAGCACCCGCAGCGCCGCCAGGAAGTCCTTGACGTGGGCGGCCTCGAGGAACTTCAGCCCGCCGTACTTCATGAAGGGGATCCGCCGCGCCGTGAGCTCGAGCTCGAGCAGGTCGCTGTGGTGCGAGGCGCGCATCAGGACGGCGTGGTCGCGCAGCCGGCCGCCGAGCTCCACGGACGAGATCAGCGCCTCCGCGATCTGCCGGGCCTCCTCCGGGGCGTCGTAGCACCGCACCAGCCGGGGCCGCGCCGCCGGGCCGAGGGGCTGGGGCGCGGCGGCCTCGTCGGTGCGGGCTGCGTGCAGGACCAGCCGCTCCTCGCCCTCGCCCGGCCGGACGATGTTGGCCAGGTCGAGCAGCGGCTGTCGGGAGCGGAAGTTGCACTCCAGCTTGACCGTACGGGCCTGCGGCAGCGAGGTCGCGAGATCGAGCAGGTGCCCGCTGGCCGCGCCGCGGAAGCCGTAGACCGCCTGCGCGTCGTCGCCCACGACGGTCAGGCCCTGGCCGTCGATGCGCAGCCGGTTGACGATGTCGACCTGGATCTGGTTGACGTCCTGGAACTCGTCGACGAGCACGTGGTCCCAGCGCTCGCGGAGCCGGTCTCCGGTCGCGGGGTTGTCCAGCAGCGCTCGCCAGGTCAGCAGGAGGTCGTCGAAGTCGAGCAGCCCGCGGTCGCGCTTGCGGGCGACGAACGCGCGGAGCAGGCTCATGATCGCGTCGGTGTGGGGCTCGCACCAGGGGTAGTCGGTCTGGATGACCTCGCGGGCCGCGCGACCAGTGTTGACCGAGCGGCTGTAGAGGTCGGCGAGGGTCGAGGCGCGAGGCACGCGGTCCCTGGAACCCGTTGCGGCCAGGCCGTGCTCGTCGCGCATCAGGTCGATCAGGTCGGCCACGTCACCGGGGTCGATGACCGAGACGGTCGCGAGCCCGAGGTTGGCGCAGTGCTCGGCCACCAGCCGGTGGGCGATGGCGTGGAACGTCCCGCCCCAGATCCGGCTCGCCGACGTGGAGTCGCCGCAGATGGCGGCCACCCGGCCGAGCATGTCCTCTGCCGCGCGGCGAGTGAAGGTCAGCAGCAGCACCCGCTCCGGCGGCGTACCGCTCTCCAGCAGCGCGGCGACCCGGCTGGTCAGCGTGCGCGTCTTGCCCGTGCCCGCGCCGGCCAGCACCACCAGGGGGTCGGTGCCGTGCAGGACCGCCGCGAGCTGCTGCTCGTCGAGGCCCGCGTCCCATCCGTCGTCGTACACGTGTTCGACTCTAGCGGCTCACCGCCGCCCGGTCACCCACCGCGGCCGCTAGCCGGACTGCGCCCTCACCGGGAGCCGGACGCGTAGGACCGTCCGGCCGGGCTGGGAGTCGATGGCGATGGTGCCGCCGTGGCGCTCGACCACGATGCGGCGGGCGATGTCCAGGCCGAGTCCGGTGCCCCGGCCGACGTCCTTCGTCGTGTAGAACGCCTCGAACGCCCGCTCGACGACCTGGGGCGACATGCCGGACCCGGTGTCGGCGACCTCGACCACGACGGCGTCATCCTCGGCCCGGGTGGTGAGCCGGAGCGTCCCCTCACCGTCCATCGCGTCGATCGCGTTGTCGATCAGGTTGGTCCACACCTGGTTCAGCTCGCCGGCGTAGGCGTCGATCTGCGGCACGTCCGGCCCGTAGTCCCGCTCGACCGTGACGCCGCGCCCCTCACGGAGCTTGTGGCCGAGCATGACCAGAGTGCTCTCCAGGCCTTCGGTCACGTCGATGTGCTGCAGCGAGGCGCGGTCCATCTGGGTGTACGACCGGGTCGCGGCGACCAGCTCGGAGATCCGCCGGGTCGACGACTTCAGCTCGCCGAGCAGGGTGGAGGTGGTCAGCGTGCTGGCCACCCACTCCAGCGCCGGCTCCAGGGCAGACTCCGGCAGTACGGCGGATACCCTGTCGCACCAGGCAGTTTCGACACCAGCAGTGGCCAGGGGTGGCGCGATCACCCAGTCCCGCGCGATGCCGTGCGCCCCCAGCCAGGACGACAGGGCGTCCTCGAGATCGGCCACCTCCAGCGAGTCCACGACCGCCGGACGGGTCGTGATCTCGTCGCGCAGCCCGTCCAGCGCCGTGAACTGGGTCGCCGAGATCTCCCCCTGAGCCAGGCGGCCCAGCGAGGTCAACAACGTCCGGCAGGCACCCTCGAGCGAGTCCACCGCGCGGGTCGCGGCCGCCGCCGGGTTGTTGATCTCGTGGGCCAGCCCCGCCGCCAGCGTCCCCAGGGTGACGAGCGACTCGCGTTGACGGGCCGTCGACTCGATGGTCCGGGCCGTGCCGTAGAGGCCCTCGATCAGGTGGCCGCCGAACGGGAACCACCGGTCACACATCTCGCGCAGGGCGGTCGCCGGCACCCGTAGCAGGCAGCCCGCGAGGACACCGCGCCCGCTGGCCAGGTAGACGCCGTGCTCGTCCCAGGCCCGGAAGCCGCCGGCCCACCGGCCGGGCACGTCCATCCGGCCGACCCGGGTGTCCTCCCGGCCGATGTGCCGGTAGAGGTCGAGCGCGCCCTCCACCAGGACCCACCAGTAGTCAGCGTGCTCACCCTCGTGGAAGAGCTCGACGCCCGGCTCGATCGGGACCTGGCTGCCCGCCGCGACGAGCTCCCCCAGCTGCTCGTCGGACAGCCCGTCGAACACCGACAGCGAGCGAATGTCCTTGACCTGCATCAGATCAGGGCCAGATAGCGATGCACCAGGTAGACCGACATCGCGCCCTCACCGACGGCGGAGGCGACCCGCTTCATCGAGTCCAGCCGTACGTCGCCCGCGGCGAAGACCCCCGGGTTGCTGGTCTCCAGCGCGAAGGGTGCCCGCGGGAGAGGCCAGGACCCGGAGTGCGCCGGCCCCTGCAGGTCCTGTCCGGTCACGACGAAGCCCTTGTCGTCGCGCACGACGGACCCGCCCAGCCAGTCGGTCCGCGGCGAGGCGCCGACGAAGACGAACAGCCAGCTCGACGAGACCTCTTCTCGCGCACCGGAGTCCCGGTCGGCCAGGGTGAGCGTCTCGAGGTGCCCGTCGCCCCCGCACGCGACGACCTCGCAGCGGAGCCGGACGTCGATGTTGGGCGCGGCCAGGATCCGGGACACGAGATACGCCGACATCGTGGCCTCCAGGGACGCGGCCCGGACCACGAGCACGACCCGCTTGGCGAACCGGGCCAGGTTCAGGGCGGCCTGGCCGGCCGAGTTGGCCGCGCCGACCAGATAGACGTCGTCGCCCTCGCACTGGCTCGCATCCCCGGCGTTGGCGCCGTAGTAGACGCCCCGACCGGTCATCTCCTCCAGACCCGCAGCCTCCAGCCGCCGGTAGGAGACACCCGTGGCCACGACCACGGACCGGGCCTCGACCTCACCACCACCGGCGAACAGGACGGCATGCACCGGCCCCCGGGTCTCCAGGCCGACCACGTCGCGCGCCAAGACCATCTCCGCCCCGAACCGCGACACCTGGGCCACCGCGCGGTGGGTCAGGTCCGAGCCGCTGAGCCCGCGGGGGAAGCCCAGGTAGTTCTCGATCGCCGCGCTCTGCCCGGCCTGGCCGCCGGGCGCCTCGCGCTCGACGACAACGGTGCTCAGGCCCTCGGACGCGGCGTACACGGCGGCGGCGAGACCGGCCGGCCCGCCACCGACGATGCACACGTCGTAGAGCGGCTGCTCGGCCCGGGTCCGCAGCCCGAGCGCGTCGGCCACGTCGAGCGTCGACGGCGAGCGCAGGGTCTCGCCCTCCGGCACGAGCACCAGGGGCAGGTCGGTCACCGACGCCTCCGCGAGGGCCGACAACCGCTGGCCCTCGGCGTCGCGCTCCACGTCGTACCAGCGGTACGGCACGTGGTTGCGGGCGAGGAAGGTCTTGATCTCGTGGCTGCGGTCCGACCAGCGATGGCCGACGACCCGCAGGTCCGAGGTCTGCTCGGGGTGCGCCCGCTGCCAGTCGTCGAGCAGGTCGTCGACGACGGGGTAGAGCCGCTCGTCCGGCGGGTCCCAGGGCTTGAGCAGGTAGTAGTCGAGGCCGATGTCGTTGATCGCGCTGATCGCCGCGTCCGTGTCGGCGTACGCGGTGAGCAGCAGGTACTTCGCGTCCGGCGCCTGTGCGCGGGCCTGGGCGAGCAGCTCGATCCCGGTCATCTCGGGCATCCGCTGGTCGCTCGCGATGAGGGCGACCGACTGGCCGCGGAGCGCGAGCCGGGTCAGCAACGACAGGGCCTCGGCACCGGATCGGGCTGGTACGACGCGGTAGCGGTCGCCGTAGCGGTTGCGCAGGTCGCGCGTGATCGCGGCCGAGACCTCGGCATCGTCGTCGACCGTCAGGATGGCTGGCTTCGTCACGGACATCCCTTCAGCGCGGTCTGGCCGCAGCCTATCCGCGCCGCTCAGGGGATGACGATGACCGGCCACCGCCGGGACTTCACCAACCGCGCGGCCAGCGAGCCCGCGACCCGATGCCCGACCCGGCTGGAGGCGCCGACGACGACCGCGTCGGCCCGGACCGACTCGGCGGCGCGCTTGAGCTCGGCGAACGGGCTGCCCCGGCGGCTGTCCAGCTCCCAGTCCAGCCCGAGCTCGTCCAGGCCCCTGTGCAGCGTGGCGCCGATCTCGTCGAGGATCTCGGCGTCGTTCTCCAGCGCGACCGGGATCACCTGCGGCGCAAAGGCTCTCAGGCCTGATGTGGCCGCGACGAAGACGAAGACCAGGCGGCTGCGCCCCTGCCGCCGGGCCAGCCCAACGGCGTACGCCGCGGCCCGCCAGGAGGTTGGTGAGCCGTCGATCCCGACCACGAGGGTCTGGGCCGAGCCGTAGGCCGCCTCGCGCGGCAGCTGCCCTGCGTACTCGTCAGACATCGGCGCGTCCCGTCCGCGCCGTCCGCGCCGTCCCCCGTCACTGACCTGGATCCGGCGGCGGCGGAGGGCGTGGGTCCCACGGGGTCAGCGTGCCGCGTGGGCCTGCCCTCGACAACCGGAAGGCAGGCAGGATGGGTGGTGTGCGGATGCATGCCGGCCAGGTCGACATCGGCCCCGACGTGGTCGCCCGCCTGGTCGCGAGCCAGTTCCCGCACTGGCGGGGCCTTCCGGTCACGCCGGTGGAGTCCGACGGAACCGTCAACGCGTTGTTCCGGCTCGGGGACGAGGTCGTCCTGCGCCTCCCCCTCGAGCCGAGCGTCGACCCGGAGCACCGGGCCGGGCTGGTCCGCGAGCAGGACATCGCCCGGTGGCTCGCCCCGCTCGTTCCCCTGGCGGTCCCGGAGCCGCTCGGGGTCGGCGAGCCGGGGGAGGGCTACCCGGGTCCCTGGACGGCGTACCGGTGGATCCCGGGCGAGACTGCGACCGCCCGGAACCTCCGCGCCCCAACGGCATTCGCGCTGGAGCTGGCGCGGTTCGCCCGGGCCGTGCACCGCCTCGACCCGAGCGGCCGCACGTGGGACGGGCGCTCGCGCGGTGGCCCGCTGGCCGCGCGGGACGACGACGTACGGCGTGCGCTGCGCGAGAGTGACCGCTTGACGGACACGAAGGGGATCGCTCGGGCGTGGGACCAGTGCCTGCGCGCGGCGCCGTCGGTCGAGCCGGACGTGTGGATCCACGCCGACCTGATGCCGGGCAACCTGATCGTGCGCGGTGGCCGCCTGGTCGCGGTCATCGACCTCGGCACGGTCTGCGTCGGCGACCGGGCGGTGGATCTGATGCCCGCCTGGAACCTCCTGCCCCCCGACGCCCGCGAGACCTACCGGCGCGCGCTCGATGCCGACGACGCGACCTGGGAGCGCGGCCGGGGATGGGCCATCGTGCAGGCCGCCGTCGCGCTCCCCTACTACGTCGACACCAATCCCTCGATGGCCGAGACGGCCCGGCGCACCCTGACCGCCGTACTCGAGCGAGCGAGTCCGGGCGGTTCGTAGACAGGCGTTCGTGGCTAGGCCAGGGTGGGAGCACGCTGCGCAGTGGCGGACCCTCGGAGAGGAGTCCTCGATGCCTGACCCACCATCGAGCCCGCTCCCGACCGTTCGGGCGACGGTGCTCCGCCCGGACGATCTCCTCAACCTCGAGATCTCCGGCGTGAACCTGCGGCTGGACGCCGGCGACCCGGCCGCCCCGGCGCTCGTCGTCGCCGACCAGCAGCAGCCGGCCCTGCTCGTCGTGACCTTCCCGCCCCAGACGACGTTCGAGCAGGCGTTCTACGACGCGGTCAACCCCACCCCGGTCCAGGTGCTCGGGCCGGGCGACAAGCCTCGCCCGGCCACGCCCGACACCGGGCCGCCGCACCCGCCCGGGGACGTCGAGTCGCTGATGTCCGGGCCGACCCGGCTGGTGTTCCGGCTCCCCACCGACGCCCGCATCCCCTACTCCATCTCCGGCTTGCTGGACTGGAGCACCTTCGAGCTGGTCGTCGCGCCGGTGGCCGATGTCCCGGCCGGGCAGAACCCCTCGCCCGCGCCCACCGTCCACGCGCCGGCCGACCACGAGACGACCCTCCAGCTGCCGTTCCGGCTGCACCTCTCGCCCACCCATGCGGCGGCCTGGCAGCACGCGACCGAGGCGGTGACCCACGCCGGGCGGGCCGAGCTCTGGCACACCCGGCTGGCCGGGCGCGACGCCGACGGCGTCCCGACCGAGCTCGACGAGCAGCACACCATCGGACTCCGGGCCATCTGGTCGCCGGACTACCTCCCGGGCCAGCCGGTGCCCCCGCCCGGCCCGACCGGGCTGCCGACCGGCCTGGCGCCGATGTCGAACGCGGACCGGCACCAGATCGTCGTCCTGACGTCGGCGTTCGGCGGCTACGCCGAGGACGCGTTCACCGCGTTCGTGCCGGAGCCGGTCCAGGCCAGCCTGGTGATGCTGTCACCGCTGGGCGGCTGGCTGCGCTCGTTCGGCGCCTGGGACCCGCCGGCGATGCTCAAACCGCCCAGGCACCAACGGTTCGTGGACGTCGAGGAGGTCCTGCACCTCGACCAGATCGTCGACCGGCGCGCCCTGCTCGAGCCCCTGCTCGAGCCCCAGCCCCAGCCCCGGCTCGAGCCCCAGCCCTGGCTCGAGCCCCAGCCCCAGGCCAAGGTCGAGCCCGCCCAGCTGCGGCAGTACGTCGACCCGCGGATCTTCGGCTTCGCCCGGTACGACGTCGACGAGGACGCCCGACTCGACCTCTCGCAGTGGGCCCACGTCGCCGCCCAGGGGCGCGACCACTACGTGCGCCTGGTCTACGAGGGCCGCCTCAGCGACACGGGTCACCGGGCCTCCCTGGTCAAGGTCACCGAGCGCCGGTTCGAGACCCAGCCGACCGGATCGCCCGTCGCCTACCTGCGCCAGTACATCTACATCGTGGTGAAGGAGCCCGAACGGGTCTACGCCCCGGACGGGTCGACCGCCCGCGGCCGGTCGATGCCGTTGCGCCGCATCACCTTGACCACCCGGGTCACCCCGCACATCGACTACCCGTACGCGCCGCCGTCCGCCATCACGAAGAAGTCGTTCTGGGTGATGGTCGGCGGCGCGGACTTCCTCTTCCACGGCACCACCGAGGATGCCGACGGCAACGTCGTGGACTTCGCGAAGCCGCTGATCTTCGTGCCCAACAGTGAGACCGCCTTCGACCTCCTGCAGGGCACGATCCAGACGGTCGGCGGCAAGCAGCGCCTGCAGGCAGCCGTGCCCGGCCAGAAGATCTGGTACGCCGACTCCGACGGCGCGGACAACACGGCGTTCGTGACGGAGTCGTTCCAGCTCGGCAACGAGGGCGCGACGCGGGACACGTTCTTCGAGCCGGTGCTCTTCTCGGCCACCGTCCGGATCCCCGCGGTCGACGCACTCACCGGGTCGAGTGCCACGCCCACCATCCGACTCTTCGGCTCGTACGTCGCCCACGGCTTCACCGACGGCGGCAACGCGACCGGGGTCTTCGCCGAGGTGGTCACGCTCCACGACACCAGCCCGACCGCCATCGCCACCCTGGACACAGCAGGCTCGAACGCCGCGTTCAACGCCGCGCAGTCCGGCGGCTTCGCCACCCCGCAGCTCGACGTCACCGTTCTGAGCCGGGCGCACGGCCCGCTCGGTGGTCACGTCACCGACGCGCTGACCAACACATTCAAACCGGCCGACGTCTTCCCCGCAGGTGCCGCAACGCTGTTCGGCGTCTTCGACCTGGCTGACCTGCTGCCCGTGGGCCAGGTCGACGGGCAGGCGCCGAAGATGACGGTGACGCGCGCAGGGAACGCCGTCGTCACCACGCTCGACTGGCAGAGCCCCGTGGGCACCAAGGACGCCGGCATCGTCACCTTCGTCTCCAAGGGCACGACGCTCACGGTCGAGGTGGTGATGCGCAAGGAGCCAGGCACCGCCGGCACCACGACGGTGAACGGCTCGCTCACGGCCTTCGACGTCGAGTTCCTCGCCTCCTTGGTGATCCACTTCACGTCGTTCGACTTCCACGCGGTCACCGGCGCCAAGACCGACGTGCAGGTCGGCCTGGACGACACCACCCCGGTGCAGTTCGTCGGGGACCTGGCGTTCGTCGAGGCGCTGCGCCAGATCATCCCCCCGGGCGTCTTCGGCGACGGCGTGAGCATCGACGTCATCCCGGGCCTGCCGGGCATCAAGGCCGGGCTGGCCATCTCGCTGCCGCCGGCCGAGGTCGGCATCTTCGCCCTCAAGAACATTGCCTTCTCGGCCGGGCTGACGATCCCGTTCACCAGCGGCCAGCCGGTCGTCGAGTTCGGCTTCGCGCGCCGGGACGCGCAGTTCCAGCTGGCCGTGCTGATCTTCGGCGGCGGCGGCTTCTTCCACGTCGAGCTCGACACCGACGGGCTGCGGATGCTCGAGGCGGCGTTCGAGTTCGGCGCCACCGCCGCTCTGGACATCGGTGTCGCCAGCGGCGAGGTCCACATCATGGCCGGCATCTACTTCGCGGTGGAGAAGAAGGCGATCCCCGACCACGGCGAGCAGATGTGCGCGTCGCTCTCCGGCTACCTGCGCTGCGGTGGCTCGCTGTGCGTGCTGGGCCTCGTCAAGATCTCGGTCGAGTTCTACCTGTCCTTCACCTACTACGCCGCACCGATCGACAAGGCGAAGGGTCGGGCGACCCTGACCGTCGAGGTCGAGATCGCGTGCTTCAGCAAGTCGATAGAGCTCACCGTCGAGCGGGCGTTCGGCGGGCACGGGGGCGACCCGACCTTCGCCGACCAGATGCCGACGCCGGCCCTGTGGACCGACTACGCCGAAGCGTTCGGGTAGAGGGGCAGCGCTGTGGCCAACAACCAGACGCGTCATCTTCACGCCGGTCCCGGCGGCGCTCCAGCTCGACCCCGCGACGGTCCGGGTGTCCGTCCTCGTCTCACCCCGGCTGAGCGGTGACGACACCCTCGGCGGCTACCCGGACTGGCTGCACTGGGCCCGCGACCGCAAGAAGTCGGGCCTCGGCATCACCTTCGAGTGCGCCGGCTCCACCCTCACCGTCGCCGCGGACACGAGCGCCCTGCGCGACGACCTGTGGAAGGCGTTGTTCGACGCCAAGACCTACGTCCGGTCCTACGCCTTCGACGACTACACCGGCTCGTTCGTGCCGAGCTACAGCACCCGCATCGCTCTCGCCCTGCTGCAGTCGACCTACCAGACGGCCGGCGTCGAGCTCGCCCTCCCGCCCACGGACGGTGACCCGCGCGAGCAGTCCGGCCGGATGCGATCGCGGTTCCGCTCACTCCTGTCCGGCTTCGCCGTCGACTGGGACGAGCAGCTCGGCCGGGCCCTGCGCGAGCAGCAGCTGGAGCTGCAGGCCGACGTCGGCACCCGGATGTTCCGGGCCGGCGCCCTCTCCGGCGCGGCCCGGCGAGGACCTCGACGCCAGCGGGCTGATCGCGACCGGCGTGCTGGATCCCGACGCCGCGTCGTACCAGTCGGCGCAGACCGCCGTGGCCAGCCAGTACGAGGTGTTCAACCACCAGCCGCAGGGCGCGACCGGTCACTGCGGACGAGCCTCGACCGCGAGCACGTCCTCGACTTCCACCAGGCGATCAGCGCGATCGGCGCCTACCCCACGATGCAGCGCCACCTCGGGCTGGTCTTCGACCTCGAGCTGCCACTGGACTTCGTGGCCCAGACGACGCCGAGCGCGCCCGGGACGTTGAGTCGTCGTCGGCGTCGACGTCGGCTGGGAGCGACGCGACGCCGACGACGGTGCCGCCGACGGCGACGGCGTACCTGCACACCGCGATCGGCGACCGCCGGATCTTCGCGGTCGCGACGCTCGCCCTTGCGGAGCCCGGGCGTCCGGGACTGATCGGCCTGCTCGACCTGGACAAGCGGTCGTTCGGCGTCGCGCAGCTCGATGTCGACGGCGCGCTGCACAAGACGATCAAGCACGCCGGCAGCCTGACCCGGCTGGCCGGTGAGTCCGTGCCGCCGACCGCCGACCTGTTCGACCCGGGCACGGCGCTGTCGTCGTTGCGCTCGGGTGGCCTGACCCTGTTCGCCGACTCGCGCGCCCTGGTGATGCGCTCGACCGTTCGGCCGGTCGGCGCAGCAGAACCAGGACCTCGAGCAGGCCCGGCCACAGCAGGAGCCGTTCCACTCCGAGGACCTGACGCGGGGCTACCGCCTCGACATCTGGGACAGCGTCACCAAGGTCTGGCACTCGCTGCACCGCCGGGACAGCACGATCCACGTCGGCCCGAAGGACCTCGAGATCGCCGTCAACGACGAGGAGGGCTTCTTCCAGGCCGCGGCGACGCAGGCGGCGCCGGAGGCGGACGGCAGCCGGGCCAACACCGACCTGCACCTGCACGAGGCGATGGCCCGCTGGTCCGGCTGGAGCCTGAGCGCACCGATGGTCGGCACGCACCTGACCCGGTCCGGCGACCCCGAGGACGCCCTGCCCGACCCGGACGACCCGGACCCGGAGAACGCCGCGGTCACGCCGTTCGTGTTGACCTCCGACCGATATTCACGTCAAGGGCAGTCTGCCGCGGCTGCGGTTCGGGGTGGGCTACCGGCTCCGGCTGCGGCAGGTCGACCTCGCGGGCAACGGCGTCGGCCTGGACGACGAGGAGTGCACCTTCCTGACCCCGCACTTCTCGATGCCGCGACTCGACGGCGTGATCCCCTACCTGCGGTTCGAGCCCGTCGTCCCACCGGTGGTCGTCATCCGCGACCCGCGCGCGATCACCGGACGCGGGTCGGCCGCCGACCGCCTGGTCATCCGGACCTGCAACACCAGAGCCAGCCTCGACGCACGCACGCGGCGGACCTGACCGCCTCGGACCGGCACATCGCCCCGCCGGGCGTCCATGTGGAGATGGCCGAGCGGCACGGCATGCTCGACGACGCGACCGGTGCGCTGCAGCTCGTCCGCCGCCATGTGGCAGCTGGTCAAGGACCGCGACGCCGGTGCCTTCGCGACCGTCCCGGTGCCCGAGATCGTCATCGGCACCGAGGTGCAGTCGGTGCCGGTCGAGCCGGACGACCAGCGTCGACGCGCTGCCCTACCTCCCCGACCCCCTCGCGCGCGCTGCCGCGTTCCGCAACCTGCCCGGCACCTCGGGCGCGACGATCGGGCGGGTCACGCCGGGCGCCGGCCCGGCCGCTGCGGTGTCGTACGACGCCGTCGTCGACGCGCAGCCCCGGCCCGGCACGGCCACGATCGTCGAGTACGGCGGTCGCGGCGGACTGGCAGGAGGTGCTGCCGTTCCGGCTGGCCCTGGCCGACGGTGCCGGTGCGCCGCACTGGGATCCGGCCGCTCGCGTGCTCACCGTCGCCACTGCCCAAGGGGACCACCCACGTCGTACCGATCAGCTCGTGCTGCGACGCCGAGGACCTGAAGTACCTCGGCGTCTGGTCCTGGCTGCGGGAGTACGTCGAGCACCTCACCGTCTGCCGGCAGCACGCTGTCAGTCGGCGTACTACGAGTCGCCGGCCGGCGCGGGACCGGCTGGCCCACGTCCTGCAGCTCGCCGACGGAGGGCGGCCACGGCCATGCTCACGCCACCGCACCTGCTCACCCTGGTCAGTGCCGTCCAGCAGCCGATCGGGCACCCCGGCTTCCGCCGCCTGACGGCACAGATCCCGTTCGACACCGGACGATGTCTATGCGCAGCCGACGACCCTGCGCACCCAGCCGGAGTCGACCCCGACGGCCGACACGGAGCTCGAGGTGCTGAGCTCGTGGCGCGAGCCCGGCAGCACCGACGCCTACCTGGTCGGGGCCTTGGCGGTCCACGGCCAGAGCACGGCCAAGGTCGACCTGCACGCCGACGTGGACCGATCCGGTCGACGACCTCGTCGACGATCCGGGCGAGCTGCAGGTCTCGGCGGCGGTCGACGAGATCCCGACTGCCCGACCTGCGCCGCGCGCCCGCCGGCTGGTCCGACAACGTCCTGCACACCCGCGGCGACCGGCGCCCGGTCGGCTACTACCTGCGCGAGCACGACCTGGTCGTCTTCGGCCCGCGGGGCACCCGGCTCGGGCTGCTGCCGGAGGGCGAGATCCTCTACCAGGACACGGCGCCGCGGCACCGGATCGGCGACACCAAGCACCATGTCGTCACCTATCGCGCCGTGGCGACCTCGCGCTACCGCGACTACTTCGACCCGACCGACGACGAGGGCCGGCCGGTGGACTTCACCCGGACCAGCGCGCCAGCCGTCGTGCACGTGCCGGCCTCGGCCCGCCCGGTCGCGCCGCTGGTCCGCTACGTCGTGCCGACCTTCGGCTGGGAGCGGGTCCGGTCGGCGAACCAGGGCCGCAGCGTCCGCACCGGCGGCGGGTTGCGGGTCTACCTCGACCGGCCGTGGCACTCCTCGGGCGCCGGCGAGCTGCTGGGAGTGACCCTGGCGCAGGACGGCTCGCTCGATCGGGACACGTGGAAGCCGTTCATCACCCAGTGGGGACAGGACCCGATCTGGTCCTCCACGCCGCTCTCGGACTTCCCCTCGACCGGCAGCTTCCCGGACGCCACGGCGGTCGAGCGCGACGTCTCCCTGGACGCGTTCGTCCCCGGGATGCCGTTGCACCGCAGGGTCGACGTCGCCGGCCACGATGTCCACTGGGACCCCGCCCGCAAGCTCTACTACTGCGACCTCACCGTCGATCCGGGCACCACGACGTACGCGCCGTTCGTCCGGCTGGCCCTGGCGCGCTATCAGCCGCACGCGCTGGTCGACGCCAAGCTGTCCCGGGTGGTGCTCGCCGACTTCGCCCAGCTCACGCCGGAGCGTGCCCTGACCGTGACGGCGAACCCTTACGTACCAGGCGTTGTCGAGCTCACCCTCTCCGGGCCGGCGCCGCAGGGACCGGTGCCGCAGCGCCTCGGCCATCCGCTGGCCAGCGGCCCGACCGAGGTCACGGTGACGGTGCAGCGCAAGGATCCGGCGCTCGACAGTGACCTGGCCTGGTCGGCAGCCGCCGAGTTCGTCGTACGCCGCGCGGCGGCCGACCCGACCGACCCGCCGCCGCCGGACTTCATCGTCTGGAGCGGCACGGTGAGCGCGGCCGCCGGGGTGTCGATGGCCACCGGCGAGTACCGCCTGCTGGTCGAGGAGCACGAGGTCCACCAGGTCGACGGCCCGCACCGGGGCAGCCCCTACACCGCCGGGATCGACCTGCCGCCGGGGCCCTCGATCGGACGCCGGCTGGTCTACGCCGAGACCATGCCGCTGGACGACGCCCTGCTCGCGCCGCCGCCGCCCGGTGCCTCCTCCACGACGGTCTGACCGCCGGCGCGCCGGCGCGGGTCAGGGCGCGTAGACGCTGACGCCGGGACCACGGTAGAGGACCTTCAGCCGCCGGAGCTCCGCCGCGCTGCGGGCATCGAGACCGTCGGCCCCGGCCCTGGTCACGATGGCCGCCTGCGCCGAGAGCAGGTAGCCCATGAGGTCGTTCTGCCAGACGGGGTTCAGCCGGCGGGGGACCAGGCGGCCGTTCGCACCGACGATCCCGTCGACGTTGTAGGTCACGCCCGACACGTCGATCCGGGTCGGGCAGTGGCGGTCGAGGTCGCGGGTCAGGACGCCGGCGAGCACCAGCGTCGCCGGTGAGTCCGCGGCGACGCAGCGACGGCCGGCGAGCGCGGCCGCGACCCGGCTCCCGTCGTAGCGCGTGTAGATCGGGTGGACGAACGCCGGGACGGCCAGGACGGCGAGCGCCACGGCCACGGTGACGAGGGCGGGACGACGCAGGCCCGGCGCGCGTGCGCGCAGGATCTCGGCGAGCCGCTGCGCACCGACGCCGGCGGTCAGCGCAGCGGCCGGCGCGGTGTACGCGGTGTAGTGCGTGTAGAACGGCGGGCTGGCACACAGGACGACGGACTGGGCGACGAGGAGCGCGACGAAGATCCGTGCGCCGGGGCGCTGCGCCGCCAGGACCGCGGCCGCCGCGGCCAGCAGGGCCACAACAAGCACGCCGAGGAGATTGCCGAGCGGCGACGCCTGCGGCAGCAGGCGGTGCACCGGCGTGAACGTCTCCAGGCGCAGCAGCAGTGAGGTGTGGGTGCCCGAGCGGGTGAGCTGGTCGCCGACAACGAGCTGCCACATCCGGTGGGGCGCGAGGACGAACGTCGGCCCACAGACCAGCACCGCCGCCACCACGGCGCCGGCCAGGACCGTGAGCGCTCGCCGCCGCCCGGCGACCACCAGCTGCCAGCCGGCGACCACCAGCAGCGGCACGACACCCCAGATCTTGGTCGACATCGCGACGCCCGAGCGCGGCGCCGGCGAGCAGCTGGTAGGGCGTCCGCTCGGCCGTCCGCCTCGACCCGAGGACGAGCAGGGCGCCCAGCAGCAGGGCGCTCGGCACGCACTCCAGGAAGGTCGAGGTCTCACCATTGATCGCGGGCGGAAACACCGCGTAGAGCACGCCTCCGACGATCGCCGCCACCGGGCCGAAGCGTCGCAGGACGAGGAAGACGAGAACCGCGCTCAGCGCCCCGACCCCCATCATCGCCACCCGCGCGGTCGCCCAGCCGTTCGCGTCACCGACCAGGTGCCCGAAGGCCGCGAACGGCGTCAACAGGTAGATCAGGGCCGGTGGGTGCAGCAGCACGAAGTCCCGGTACGGCGCCTTGCCGGCGACGACCGCGTCGGCTGCGGAGTAGTACACACCGTCGTCGTAGCCGTCGATGCCCTTGAGGCCACCGCCGTGCAGGACGGGGAGGATGCGACAGGCGAACGCCAGCCCGGCGATCGGGATCGCCGCGGAGGTCAGGCGTTCAGGCACTCGCGGCGGTCCGTGACCGGCGTAGCTCGAGGGCGACCGGCAGCAGGGAGACGGCGACGATGAGCGCGATGATCGGCAGGAGGTAGCGGTCGATCGACGGGATCGCGCTACCGAGGAAGTGCCCGGCCAGCACGACCCCGGTCGTCCACGCCAGGCCGCCGGCAACCTGCCACCGGACGAACTGCGCGCCGCTGACGCCGAGCGCGCCGGCGAGAGGGTTGGTCACCGTGCGGACGATCGGCACGAACCGGGCCAGCACGACCGCCTTGCCAACGCCGTACCGCTCCAGCGACACCCGCGCCCGCTCGGCCCCTGTCCTCAGCCGGGCCCGGTCCTCGCGCTCGAACAGCTGCGGGCCGAGCCGGCGCCCGATCCAGAAGCCGACCTGGGCTCCGATGACGGCGCCCGCCGCGGACAGCACCAGGACCGGGACGAGCGCGAGATGCAGGCCGGAGGTGGTGGTCGCGGTGAGCAGTCCTGCGGTGAAGAGCAACGAGTCGCCGGGCAGGAAGAAGCCGATCAGCAGGCCGGTCTCGGCGAACAGCACGAGCAGCATGGCCCACGGGCCGAGCGTGGCGATCAGGTCGTGCGGGCTGAGGGGATTCACCCAGCCCGTCCCAGTCTCGGCTCCGCCAGGGAGTCCAGCCGGTAGCCGCACCCGCGCAGGGTGGCGATGTTGGGCACGACCGCGCCCGGCACCATGGCACCCACCTCGCGCAGGCGGCGTCGGACACCGGCCATCGTGACATCGAGCGTCTTGGTGGACCGGGACCAGTTCTCGTCCCAGACCTCGCTCATCAGGTCCTCCCGCGAGACGAGATGGTCCCGGTGCCGAGCGAGCAGGCAGAGGACGTCGAACTCCTTGGCCCGCAACGGAACCTCTCGCCCTCCGATACAGCACCGCCGGGCTGCGATGTCGACGACCAGGTCGGCGACGACGATGGGCGACAGCGGCTCGTCGGAGCTCGTCACCACCACTACGACGTTCCCGGTCGAGGCCGGTCCCAGCTGGGCGCTCAGCAGCTGCTCGGCCTGGGCGGTCGAGGGCGTCCAGGTGGCGTCGTACCCGTTCGCCCGCAGCCCGGCGGCCAGCAGACTGCCCAGCCGCGAGTCGCTCGCCACCACCAGGGCGCTCAACGGCGACATGGGCTGGGGACGCATGCCCGCACGGTAGGTAAGGCGACCTGAGAGCCACCTGAGTCCGCGAGCCCCTCGGCGTGGTCGTCGGCCACCGGGTGACGCTCTCAGCCGGGGTTCAGCGACACTCACCGAGGATGATGACTCCCGAGGGGTGTCATCCGGGAACGACGACGGACGGAGTACGACGGATCGTGCGAGTGCTGGTCGTCGAGGACGAGCTCGGCCTGGCCGAGACGCTGCGGCGCGGGCTGGCGGCCGACGGCTTCGTCGTGGACGTCGATGCACAACGGCGAGGACGCGATCTGGGCGGCGACCGAGAACGACTACGACGCGATCGTGCTGGACATCATGCTGCCCAAGCTCAACGGCTACGACGTGGTCGAGGTGCTGCGCGAGCGCAGCAACTGGACCCCGATCCTGATGCTGACCGCCAAGGACGGCGACTACGACCAGACCGACGCCTTCGACCTCGGCGCCGACGACTACCTCACCAAGCCGTTCAGCTTCATCGTGCTGATCGCGCGGCTGCGCGCGCTGATCCGCCGCGGCGCGCCCGAGCGGCCGGTCGTGCTGGCCGCCGGGGACCTCACGCTCGACCCGGCCCGGCGGCGGGTCCAGCGCGGCGAGCCACGCTGCTCAGCCTGACGCCGCGCGAGTTCGGCCTGCTGGAGTTCCTGATGCACCACCGGGCGACGTCGTCACCAAGGCGTCAGATCCTGGACGCCGTCTGGGACCCGGCCTTCGACGGCGACCCCAACATCGTCGAGGTCTACATCCGCTACCTGCGCCGCAAGATCGACCTGCCGTTCGGGCGGCACGCGATCGAGACCGTCGCGCGGCCTGGGCTACCGGCTCGCCGCGGACGGCGGCTGAGCCGGGACGGCGGGGAGCCGGACCTCCACCCGGCACCCGCTGGGGCTGCGCCGCAGCTGACCCGCACACTGCCGCCGTGCGCCAGCACGATCTCGCGGACGATGGCCAGGCCCAGGCCGCTGACCCGCCGCTGGCCACGGCCGCGGCTGTCGTCCAGCCGGACGAAGCGCTCGAAGACTCGGTCCCGCTGCTCCATCAGGCACTCCCGGGCCGTCGTCCTCGATCACGATCAGCGACGCCGTCAGCCCGCGGCCGCCTCGAGTCGACAGCGTCAGACGCGCTGGACGCGGCGTGCCGGGCCGCGTTGTCGGCGAGGTTCGTGACGGCCTGGCCGAGCTCGGGCCCGGTCCCCCACGATCCGGACCGGGCGCGACGATCGGCTGGACGGTCAGAGCTCGGCGAAGGCACGCAGCCGGCGGACCTCGCCGTCGACCAGGTCGTCGAGGTCGACGTCCTCCACGTGCAGCCGATCGCGTGCTCGTCGGCCTTCGCCAGCAGCAGCAGGTCCTCGACACAGCCGGCCCATCCGCTGATCTCGGCCGCCATCACCGGCGACAGCTCGCGCCACGCGGTCGACGTCGGATCCGCCTGGCCAGCTCGACGGCCGCCGCCAGGGTCGCGAGTGGGCTGCGCAGCTCGTGGCTGGCTGTCCGCGACGAACCGGCGCTGGGTCCGCTGCGCGTCGTCCAGCCGGTCCAGCATCTCGTTCATCGTGACCGCGAGCCGGGCGATCTCGTCGCCGTAGCGCCGGCACCGGGATGCGTTCCTCGACCCGTGGAGCCACCGATCTCGCTGACCCGCGTGCGCATCCGCTCCACCGGACCCAGGGCCGACCCACCAGCAGCCAGGTGGCCCCACCCGACCAGCAGCAGCAGCAGGGGCAGCCCGACCAGCAGGAGGGACAGCGCCGTCCGCACCGACTCCTGCTGGGCGCTGATCGGCGTGGCCACCACGACCCGGTAGTCACCGCGCTGCGTGTGGACCCCGGCCACGACGAGCAGGTAGGGGTCGTCCTCGTCCAACAGGGACAGCTGACTGGCCTTGATCTCACGGATCTGCCCGTCGCCGGGGCGCACGGTGGTCAGCGGGGCGCCGCCCGCCCGGTCACTGGAGGCGGCGACGACCTGTCCGGAGCCGTCGATGACCTGCACGATCTGGCTGGCCCGGGCGCCGGTGGCCAGGTCCGACGTCAGCCCGGCCACACCCTCCTGGCGCACCTGCGCGACCACCTCGGCCGCGCGGGCGGTCGCGGCCTGCTGGACCGTCGAGATGAGTGCCCGCTGCAGCAGGACCAGGAAGACGGCAGTGCCCAGACCCAGCCCGACGGCGACGACCAGCACGGCCGCGATCGCCGACCGGCCCCTGACCGCTCGCAGCCATCCCAGCCCCCGGCGCGGAGCTGCGGCGGCTGGGGTCGAGGTGCCCCTGTCGGCGGGGTCGCTCACGCGGCGTACCCGCAGCAGTCCCACGTCGTCACCCGCCCAGTACCTCACGTGGAGTGCCCGGACACCGAACCCATCCGCACCGCGACCGCGACCGCTACGGCCGCCGCCCCGCGACCGTCATTCGAGGAACCGTTGCCGCGCAGAACCTTCCGACGCCGACCCGTCCTCGAACTCCGGCTCGAACTCGGCCTCGAACTGGGTCTCGAACCGGGTCTCGAACTCGGTCTCGAACTCGGGCTGTGGCGCGTCGTCGATGACGTCCCGACGGGTCCGGGTGAGGTAGACCACGACGCCGAGGATGGTGGCGAGGAAGAGAGCACTCGTCACCACGGTGCCCAGCCCGAGGCCACCGTCGGCCTTGGGCTGGGACAGGTAGTCCCCGAGCGAGGCGCCGAGCGGGCGGGTCAGGACGTACGCCGTCCAGAAGGCGAGGACCGCGCCCAGCCGGAGGCCGTAGTGAGCCGCGGCGACCAGGCCGATCAGGCCCGCGAAGAACAGCGCCGACACCGGGTAGCCCAGGGCCAGGCCCTCCGCCAGCCAGTCGCCCGCGGCGGTGCCGAGCGCGAAGGTGAACAGGATGGCGAGCCAGTAGAACGCCTCGCGCCGGCTGGTGGTGATCGAGTGGATCGACAGGGTGCGCTCGCTGCGGTACCAGGCGGCGAAGGTCAGGGCGAGGGCGATCGCGAAGCCGACGGTCGTCACCGCGAGGGGGACGCCGAAGCCGTCGACCAGGTTGTCCGTGACCAGCGTTCCGGCGATGCTGATCAGCACCACGGCCAGCCAGTAGACCCGCGGCACATAGCGATCGGCGCGGAACTGCACCACCAGCACACCGGCCAGAACGGCCGCGGTGATGATCGTGGTGAGGGTCAGACCCAGGCCGAGCGTGGTCGACAGGAAGTCGGCCGCCGTCTCGCCCACGGTGGTGGCCATCACCTTGATCACCCAGAACCAGATGGTGACCTCGGGGACCTTGTTCAGCAGCTGTCGCCCGGTTCGGGCGCTCGTTGTCGTCGTCATGCCTCGGACGGTAGGAGGCGGCGACTGAGCCCCCGCTGAACGCCGCGTGGCGGTTTAACCCTCCCTTTGCCAACGGCCTCCTAGCGTCTGCGGCGTGGGACATCTGAGCTACGCGGAGGCGTTGGTGGTCGGGGCCTTCCAGGGCGTCTCGGAGCTGTTCCCGGTCTCCAGCCTCGGGCACAGCATCCTGGTGCCGGCTCTGGTCGGCGGCAGCTGGGCCCGGGACCTGGACGTCTCGAAACCGGAGTCGCCGTACCTCGCCTTCATCGTCGGGTTGCACGTGGCCACCGCACTCGCGCTGTTGGCGTTCTTCTGGCGCGACTGGGTCCTCATCGTCAAGGGGTTCGTCACCTCGGTGATCCACCGCCGCGCGGTCGAGCCGTACGAGCGCCTGGCCTGGCTGCTGATCCTGGCCACGATCCCGGTCGGGATCACCGGCCTACTGCTGGAGCACACGTTCCGGACCACCCTGGGCCGGCCGATGCCGGCCGCGGCGTTCCTCTTCGCGAACGGCCTCGTGCTCGCTCTCGGGGAGCGGCTCAGGCGGCGTACGGCGGTGGGACCGATGGACACCGAGGCCCGTGACCGCGCCGACGCCAGCGACCGGCGGCTCGCCACCCTGACCTACGGCCGCGGCACCCAGATCGGCACGGCCCAGGTGCTCGCCCTCCTGCCCGGCATCAGTCGCTCGGGGGTGACCATGGTGGCCGGCCTGATCCGCGGCCTGTCCCACGAGGATGCGGCGCGCTTCTCCTTCCTCCTCGCGACCCCCGTGATCCTGGCCGCCGGTGCGCTCAAGGTCCCTGATCTCTTCGGCCCCCTCGGTGACGGCATCCACGGCCAGGTGCTGGCCGGCAGCGTGGCGTCCTTCGTCAGTGCCTACCTCGCCGTCCGGTTCCTCACCCGCTACTTCCGGTCCGGGACGCTGCGGCCGTTCGCGTGGTACTGCCTCGCGGCCGGCGCCGGATCGTTCCTCTGGCTCGCGCTCCGATGACGCCGTCGAGGCGTCCGGTCACCCGGCGGGCGGTCCTGGCCGGCGCCGCAGCGGCGCTGCTCGGGCCGGACCTGGCCGGCTGCTCAGGCCGGGCATCCGAACCCACCGGCGACCGCGCCTCGACCGCCTCACCCGCGGTCGACCCCAGCGCGCCGGCGGCCGCACCTACCGTCGTGCGGCCGTCGGCGCCCCCCACTCCGGCGACGCCCGGGCAGCACCATCCCGGACCGGACATCACCCACGGCCCGAGGTCGGTGGACGCTGTCGCCCTGACCTTCCACGGCGCGGGGGACCCGGTCGTCCTGCGCGGCCTGTTGGCCGATGCCAGGGCCGCGCACGCCCGGCTGACGGTGCTGGCGGTCGGCACCTGGCTGGCCGGGCGTCCGAGCATGGCCGGCCAGATCATCGAGGCCGGCCACGAGCTCGGCAACCACACCTGGAGCCACCAGACGATGCCGCGGCTGACGGCGAGCCGGATCCGGGTCGAGGTCGAGCGCGGCGCGGAGGAGCTGCACCGGGTCACCGGCGGCATCGGCGCGTGGTTCCGGCCGAGCGGCACGCCCCGCAGCACGGCGGCGATCCGGGCGGCCGCCAGTCGGGCCGGGTACGGCGCCTGCCTCGCGTACGACGTCGATCCGCTCGACTACACCGACCCGGGGCCGGACGTCATCGTCCGGCGGCTGAGCCGGCTGGTGCATCCCGGAGCGATCGTGAGCCTGCACCTCGGCCACAGCGGCACGGTCGCGGCGATGCCCCGGATCCTGCGGATGCTGGACCAGCGGGGCCTCGCAGCGGTGACGGCCGGCGAGCTGCTGGCTCAGCCATGACCAGGCGGGGGCGCGCGGCCCGACTGCTGCGTCCGGCCGGGCTTCTCGGCGCCGTGAGCGCCCTGAGCGCCGCCCTGCTGCTGCCCGGGTGCACGACATCGTCCCGAGCGCCGGCCTCGGGCCCGGCGCCGGCTACCCCGACGACCACGACCACGACCACGGCCCCGAGCTCGGCGTCCACCGCTGGCGCCGCCGGGTCGGCGACGGCGGTCTATGCGGCTGCGGGGGCCGACATGCTGTCGCCGGTCGCACGGATGGCCCGTCCCTTGGTCTACGTGCCCAACAGCTTGTCCAACACTGTGGACGTCATCGATCCCCGGACCTACCGCGTGATCCGGTCCTTCCGCACGTCGGCCACGCCCCAGCACGTCGTACCGTCGTGGGACCTGAAGACCTTGTGGGTCAACGAGTCCGGCGGCAACCGGCTGACCGCCATCAACCCCCGCACCGGGAGACCCGGCCGCCGGGTCACGGTGGCCGATCCCTACAACCTCTACTTCACACCGGACGGCCGGCACGCCATGGTGATGGCCGAACGCCTGCGGCGCATCGACTTCCGCGACCCGCACACCATGAGGCTGCAGCACTCCCTGCGCGTGCCGTGCAAGGGTGTGAACCACGCCGACTTCACCGCCGACGGCTCGACCTTCGTCGCCAGCTGCGAGTTCAGCGGGACCCTGCTCGTGGCGCCGGCCACCGGGACGCGTGTGGTCAAGGTCATCGACCTCAACCGGGTCTCGACTCCGCACGCACCGTCGGCCGGCATGGCCGCCGGCATGGGGGGCCCGGCGAGTGGGCTCGTGCGCGGGGCGACCTCGATGCCCCAGGACGTCCGGCTCAGCCCGGACGGCCGCACCTTCCTGGTCGCCGACATGCTGCGCAACGGGGTCTGGCTGGTCGATGCGCAGCGCTTCGCCGTCCGCGGTTTCGTCCCGACCGGCAAGGGCGCCCACGGTCTCTATCCGAGCCGCGACGCCAGCGTGTTCTACGTGTCGAACCGGGACGCCGGCTCGATCTCGGTGATCGACGCGGCGACCCTGAGGGTCCGCGCCCGGTGGCGCATCCCCGGCGGCGGCTCACCGGACATGGGCGGTGTCACGGCTGACGGCCGTCAGCTCTGGCTGTCCGGCCGGTACAACGGCGTGGTCTACGTCATCGACACCCGGACCGGGCGCCTGCTGCACCGGATCCATGTCGACGGCGGTCCGCACGGGCTCTGCGTCTGGCCGCAGCCCGGCCGGATCTCGTTGGGCCACACCGGGAACATGCGTTGAGCGAGGCTGGCGGCAGAACGAGAAGCGGAACGAGAAGCGGAACGTGAACCGGGAGATGATGCGCAGATGGCGCTCCGCCCTGATCGGGGTCGCCGGTGCGCTGGTCACCCTCACCGGTCTCGTCGCCCTGCTCGGGCCGGCCCGGTCCGCCCTACCTCTGTCGGCGCTCCGCCTCCTGGTCGGCGCGCTGCTCCTCGTCTTCGGGCTCCAGTGGTTGCGCAAGGGTGCGCTGCGGGCCAGCGGCTACCAGGCGCTGCACGACGAGACCTCCATCTACCAGCGCGAGATCGCCGCGGCCGAGCTCGCCGTCGCGACGCTGCGACGGTCGGCCGTCGACGACTGGTACGCCTTCACGCTGGCCTTCAAGGGCGTGCTGCTGGAGCGGGTCGCGCACCCGGGCCGGCATGTCCCCGCTGCCATCTCGGTCAGGGACGAGCGGCCGTCGTGACGGGCCCGTCGGGCACCCGCTCGGCGGCCCTGGCCGCCATGGCGGTCGCCGCGGTGGCCACCCTGGTGTCGATCGACCGGCAGCCGCTCTCCTGGGACGAGGCCGTGACCCTCGGGGCGGCCGAGCGCAGCCCGCACCAGCTGGTCGCGATGCTCGGGCACACCGACGCACCGCTCGGCCTCTACTACTTCCTGATGCAGGGCTGGCTCTGGCTCGGGGACCTCGCGGGGATCGGTACGGCGGCCGGGTGGCTGCGGCTCCCCAGTGCTGCTGCCGCGATCGCTGCCGTCGGGCTGCTGGTCGCGATCGTCGCGACCTGGTTCGACCGCCGGACGGCCCTGCTCGCGGGAGTGCTGTTCGCGGTTCACCCCATGCTGACGTTCTACGCCCAGGATGCCCGGCCGTACACGCTCGTCGTCTGCGCCTTCCTGGCCTCGACCTGGCTGCTGCTGCGGGCGCTCGAACGTCCCGACGCCCGCCGTCTCGCGGCGTACGCCGTGGTCGCCGTCCTCGCGCTCTACCTTCACCTGTTCGTCGGCTACGCATTCGCGGCCCACGCCGTCCTGGTGATCCGGCGGCGCGAGCACCTGCGACGGTGGGTGGTGGTGGCCGTCGCCGTCGCCGTGGCCGCCACGCCGCTGCTGCTGGTGGCCCGAGGCCAGGGTGCGGAGATCGGCTGGATCGCCCGCCCCACCAGCGGTCTGGTGCTCGCCGTCCTCACGCACATGTTCGGCGGCGCCTGGCTGGCCGCGCTGCTCACCGTCCTGACCGCAGCGGCTGTGGTGCATCGCCGACGGCTCTCGGAGCCGATGGCGACGCTGCTGTTGTGGCTCGTCGTGCCGCTGGCGATGCTGGTCGCGGTCGACCTCGTCCTGCCGGACCTCGTGGCGAGGTACGGCCTGGTGTGCGTCCCCGCGGCAGTGACCCTCGCGGTCCTGGGCGCCGGGCGCCGGCACCGCGCGTCGAGCCAGGTCATCGTCGCCGTGCTGGTCGTCGTGGCGGGCATCACGACGTGGCACCAGCAGAGGGCGCCGTTCAAGTACGAGGACTATCGCGCGGCGGACGACACGATGGGCGACCTCGCGTCCCCCGGCGACGCCGTGATGTTCTTCCCCCAGTCGATGCGGGCCGGCTACGACGTCTACCGCGGCATCGAGCCGGACCTGCTCAACGTGCGCGATGCCGCCCTGGCACCGGGCGGATCCCCGCTGGCGACAGGTCTGATCGGTGGCCAGGACCAGTCGCCCGCCTCGATACCCGGGCTGTTCGCGTCGGCCCCGCGCATCTTCGTCCTCGGCACGTCCCTGGCCGCCCTCGCCACCCGGCACCTCGGACCCACCGACGCCGCCGAGCTGTCGGCGCTCCAGCACTACCGCGTGGTGCGCTCGATCCGGTGGGGCGTGGTGACTCTCACCGTCCTGCAGCGAGCCCCGCGCACTGCCTGACCCGCACGGCGAGACGTCATCTCGGGAGGCGACGCCAGACGCGCCGCGGTGTCAGCCGCATCGCCGCGGCCAGGATCCGCAGCGACCGCGGCACCCAGACCTCGTCCCGCCCGGTCCGGATCGCGCGCGCAACCGCGACCCCGACATCCTCCGGACGGCAGGCGAGCGGCGCCGGCCGCAGTCCTCGGGTCATCCGGCCGATGACGAACCCCGGCCGGATGACGACGACCTGGACCGCCGTGCCGGCAACCGCATCGGCGAGCCCGGAGCCCAGCGCGTCGAGCGCGGCCTTCGACGAGCCGTAGGCGAAGTTGGCCCGGCGGGCACGCACACCGGCGATCGACGACAGCACGACGAGCGTGCCGTGACCCTGCGCCGCCATCAGCCGAGCGGTCTCGAACAGGACGACGGCCTGGCTGGTGACATTCACCGTCAGCAGCTCGGCAACGTCCGCCGACCCCTGCTCGAACGCACCCTGATCACCGAGGACACCGAATGCCGGTACGACGAGGTCGACGTCGGCCGCCCCGAACGCGCGGCGTACGGCCCGTCGGCCGGTCTCGGGGTCGCGGGCGTCGAAGGTGTCGGAGCTGATGACGAGCTCGTCCGGCAGGGTCAGCGCGGCTGCCGCGAGGGGCGCTCCCTCGCGAGCGGCCAGCACCACCTCGGCCCCCGGCGCGAGTCCCATCGCCCGGACGATCGCGAGGCCGATCTCGCTCGTGCCGCCCATGAGCAGGACGCGCTGCACCCGGCCGGTGCCGTCGCGCATCAGGTCAGCCCGAGCCTGCGGCTCAGGTCGGAGGCGAACACCCCGCGCGGATCCAGCTCGTCGCGGACTGCGCGCCACCCGGCCAGGTCGCCGTACATCCGGTCCAGCTGGTCCCGGCCCAGCCGGGCGTCCTTGGCCAGGTAGACCCGCCCGCCCGCCTCGGCGACGATGCTGTCCAGCCGGTCCAGGACGGGGGCGACGTTGCGGTCGGCCGGGAGGTCGACCGCCACCGTCCACCCGGGGATGGGGAAGGACAGGGGGCCGTCGTCGCGCGGGCCGAGTCGCTTGAGGACGACCAGCGACGGCGGATGTCCGGTGTCGGCCAGTGCGCGCAAGGCGAGCTCCACCACCCTGGCGGCGGTGTCCGGCACCGCGAACTGCCACTGCAGGAAGCCCGCCGGACCGTAGAGCCACGGCCAGTCGCCCACGGCATCCAGCGGGTGGAAGAAGGTGCGGAAGTCCGCGATCCGCGTCGTGTCCCGGGAGGCGTGGTGCCACCAGGCCCGGTTGAGATGGCGGGACACCACCGGCCGGACGGTGTTCACCGGGAGTCGCGGCACCCGCAGGGCCCGCCGGGCGCGGTAGTCCAGACCGGACGGTCGGGCGTCGTGCTCCGCCTCCTCGAGCACCCCGCGACCGAAGCCCCCGCGGCTCGCGGCGTCGATCCAGGCCACGTGGTAGGTCGCGGTCGACGCGCGCAGGGCCGCCATGATCTCCGGGAGCGAGCCGAGCCGGCGGGTCCGCACCAGCAGCCGGCCCGAGGGCACCGGCACGGTCTGAACCCGTGCCGAGGTGATGATCCCGGTCAGGCCCATTCCGCCGACGGTGGCCCAGAACTCGGGGCCGGTCCGCTCCGGTGACAGCGAACGCGGCTCGCCCGCACCGTCGACCAGCTCGATCGAGCGGGTCCAGCGCCCGAAGCCGCCGTGGCAGTGGTGGTTCTTGCCGTGAACGTCGGCAGCGATCGCCCCCGCGACCGTGACGTGACCCGTTCCCGGAAGCACGGGAAGCGTCCGGCCGTGCGGCAGCAGCTCCCGCAGGGCCCGAGCGAGCGACGTACCCGCAGACAGGCGGGCCACGCCGTCGTCGCCGAGGTCGACCGGGGCGGTCGGGTGCAGTGGCAGCACCACGACGCCGCCGCCGTTCTGCGCCGCGTCACCGTAGCTGCGGCCGAGCCCGCGTCCGAGCACTCCGCGGGAGCCGGCTCCACGGACCGCGGCGACGACGTCCGCGACCGACGACGGGTCGAGCAGGGTGGCGCTGGAGGCGGTCGAGTGCCCCCAGCCCCGCAGTACGCCGGTCTCCGGTTCAGCCATGCACGACACCTCCGACGAAGAGCGAGAGCCAGGCCAGCGCCAGCACCTGCAGCGTGCGGTCGGTCAGCAGCAGCTGCTCCGGCGCACCGCCCTCGCCGCGGCGGTTGAGCGCGATGACCCGGCCGACGAGGGCCACCAGCGGGACCAGGCTGACCAGGTCGACGATCTGCTGCTCCGCGCTGCCGCGGGTCAGGGCCCAGCCGACGTACGCCGCGGCCATCGCCGTCGCAGCGAGGACCTGAGCCCGGCCCAGAACCACGACGGAGTAGTGCCGCAGCGTCGTGCGATGGTCGACCGCCGCCGGACCCAGCTGCACGAGCTCGACCAGCCGCTTGCCCATGGCCACGACGACTGCCGCCAGACAGCAGACGGCGAGGAACCAGGCGCTCGGCGCCACGTCCGCGGCCGCGGCCCCGGCCAGCGGGCGCAGGACGAACCCGGAGGCCACCACCAGCAGCTCGATCCCGGGGATCCGCTTGAGCCCCATGGCATAGGCGAGCGTGAGCAGGGTGTAGGTCACGACGATCGGCAGCAGCTCGTCGTCGGTCAACGCAGCCACGACGGCACCCAGGACCACCAGGCCGACGCCGAGGCCGACGGCGGCAGCGACCGAGATCCGGCCGGCAGCCAGCGGCCGGAGCCGCTTGTCCGGGTGCAGCCGGTCCTCGGCGACGTCGTACACGTCGTTGAAGAGGTAGCCACCCGAGGCGGCCGCCGTGAACGACCCGAAGGCCACCAGCGACGACGCCAGGACCACCGGCCGGCCAAGGTCGCCGCCGGCGAGCGGTGCCGCGAAGACCAGGAGGTTCTTGAGCCATTGCCGTGGACGGGTGGCCCGGAACAGGTCCAGGACGTTCGACTCGGCGCGTACGGCGGCCTCGGTCGTCATCGCAGGTACAGCGCCACGAAGTCGCGGGACGACGTCTGGTCATAGCGCCGGGGCGACTGCTTCATGTCGGGCAGGGCGTTGCGTTCGATCCCCGAGCTGCTGGGCGATCGGTACTCCACGAAGCTGGTCCAGTCCGGATTGATGTCCAGCTCCATCGCGCGCACGGCGCCGGCACGCTGGAGCAGCTGGGCCAGCGTGAGCGCCGAAAGGCGGTCTCCCGCAACGTAGACCGCGGCCCCCGTTGCAGTGACACCGATCCCGGACCGCCAGACGTAGTAGGAGTTGCCGATGGTCGCGCCCCACTTGTCGCCCTTGTTGACCTCGATGCCCGGCACGAGCTGCCCCTCATCGACCAGGAGCGAGAGGTTCTGCCGTACGACAGCGACGTCCGGCGTCGCGGAGACGTCGATGCCCCACGCACCGACCGTGATCCGGCCTTGCTTGTCGATCACGAGCGAGGCCGCGCCGGCCCGCAGCTTGCGCAGCGTACGACCGCCGGCGAGGAGACCACCCTTGCTGTCCTTGAGCCGGAAGGCGGAGTTGAACGCAGCGGCCAGGCGGGTCCGGTCCGAGCCGGTCAGGCTGGTCCGCGTCGGCCACGGCCCGTGTCCCGGCTCGGTCGAGCCGGGATGCCACACGGCCCGGGTCTCCAGCGGGTTGATCCAGGCGACCATCGCCGTGTACGACGTGTGCTTCGCGTCCGGGCGGAGGTAGGCGACCGCGAGCGCCGGGTGACGGTGCCGGACGTCGAGCACCCGCCACTGACCCTCGCCCGGGAGCGCGGGCGTCGCGACCGGTGTGACGGGCGCCGGGAGGCCGTGCAGCTGCTGCGCTGCCGTGAGCGGCGCGGCGGTCGCCCCTGCCGACAGCGGCGACGTCGGCGGCGGGGCTCCCCCGACCTTCGGCTGCCGGTACGTCTTGCGCTCCATCCAGGTCACCAGCGCGCCGGCGTGGTGGTCCCGCGCCCACTCCGCCACCCGGGCGGCGGTGCTGTCGGTGCCCGGCCGGGTCAGAGCCCCGGCCAACGACCAGCCGACCGGCGTCAGCAGCAGGAGCAGGACGACCAGCAGGACGCCCAGCCGCCGGCGTCGAACCCGCCGACGCAGCATCCGGCGGTCACGGCCTCGCTCGACGACGGGCTCAGCCACCAGCTCGTCGTTGCGAAAGCTCATGTGCCGCAATGTATGTCGGTCAGTCGGGACGAATCGGCGCATGCCGCCGAGGGCTATGAACCCTTCACGTGCAGGCCACCGACCTCACCCAAAGGCAAAATCCCGGTGAACCGAGGTCGTGCCTCTCGGGACCGGCAGCGGCGCCTAGCGCGGCCCTCGGCCCCGGCTGTGGACTGTGCGCCGGGCCCGGGCGGCGAACAGCGCGGCGGCCAGCAGCGCGGCCAGGGACAGGCTGAACGGCTGCCCTGCCCCGGCCCCCCGCATCGTCAGCTCGGCGTCGATCGCACCACCGGCGAAGAGCACGGCCGCGGCGAGCGCCAGGACGGCACCGGCGACCTCCTCCGAGCCGGCGGGCAGCGCCGCGGCGAGGGTCGGTCCGGACCAGCGCCGACCCAGCAGCCCGCGCAGGGCCAGGGCCGCCAGCCCGAGCAGCGCACAGGCCGCAGCGCTGCGCAGGAAGTCACCCGCGTGATCCGCCGTCATCGCCGCCACGCAGCCGTCGGCCCTCGGGTAGTTCGCCTGCCATCGAGCGCAGTCGCTCGCGGTGTAGGAGCCGGGCGGGAAGGGCGTGGCGATGGCCCGGTCGCCCCAGAGCCGTTGCACCGCAAGGCCGATCGCGCCGGCGAGCCCGGCGGCGACGAACCCCACGCCCCCGATCTGGAGGCCGCCGAGGAGCACCCGGCGCCGCCGCGGTGGCGGCAGCAGCCGCCGTAGGGACGGGGGCCCGTTGACCACCGAGACCGGCCCCAGCCGGCGAACCGCGATCTCCCGGGACTCGCGCTCGCCGGCGCCCTCCGCGCGGGCCTCCGCGGCGGCGTCGAGCAGGTGCGACTCGATCTCGGCCAGCATCCGCCGGACCTCTCGCGGCGACCCCTGCAGCCCGACGAGTGCGGCGTCCAGGTAGGCCTCGACCGGGTCGTCCTCGGGTGGCTCGTCCGCACCCGGGCCGACGCCGTCCGGTGTGGCGGTCATGCCGGCATCGCGGTCATGCCGGGGCGCCGATCACCCGGGAGACCGCGAGGCTGAACCGCCGCCACTGAGCTCGCTGCTCGGCCAGCTCCCGTCGACCGCCTGCAGTGAGCGTGTAGACCCGGCGCCGCCGGCCGTCCACCTCGACCATCCGGGCCGTCACGAGGGCGTCGGCCAGCAACCGGTGCAGGACCGGGTAGACGGTCCCCTCCGCGAGGTCGAAGTCGCCCGCGCTGCGCTCACGCAGGCGCCCGATGACGGCGTACCCGTGAGCCGGGCCGTCGGCCAGGGCCGCCAGCACGAGGCCGGTGAGGTTGCCGCGCAGGCGTTCCTCTCGCATACCTCGGCAGTCTAGGTATGCCGGACGTCGTTGCCAAGGGTCGCGGCCCGAGCCGTCGTCGCTACCGGCCGTCGCCCAGCAGCCGCAGGCCCAGGGGCGTCGCGCAGTGCAGGATCGCCCGGCCGTCGCGGCGGCTGGCCACGAGGCCGGCTGCGCGCAGCACCTTCGCGTGCTGCGACGCCGACCCGATGCTGACGTCCGCCAGCCGGGCCAGCTCGGTCGTGGTCCGCGGGACCGCGGCCTCCCGCAGCAGGGTCGCGCGGGTCAGCCCGAGCAGCGCCGCCAGGGCGTCGGCCGAGTCCGCATCGGCGACGAGCGGCAGTGGCGCCGCCGAGGGGTAGACGAGCAGCAGCGAGCCGTCGACGTGGGCGCACATCAACGGATGCCCGCGCCACAGGGCGGACGGGAGCAGGGTCAGGCCGCGGCCCTCGAGCGCGACCTCGCTCGCCCGCGACGACGGGATCCGCAGGCTGGCGCCCGCCCACGACGATCCCGGGAACAGCGACGCCAGCCCGGCCTGGAAGCCCTCGGTGGCCATCAGCTCGGCCCGCAGCGCCAGCTCGGCCCGGAAGCCGGCCGCGATGCGCGCCCAGCTCGGGCCGATGATCGCGTCGTACGCCGAGGTGATGGCGGCCGCGAGGATCGACCAGGAGTCGCGGTCCCGCTCGTCCAGGGCGCGCACCCAGGGCGTGACCGGCCGGTCGGCCGCGAACACGCGACGCAGCTCGGTGCGCACGGTCGAGGTCGGCGTCGCGAGGACCTCGTCGATGCCCTCGGCCAGCCCGCTCGTCAGGGGGTCGAGGAACACCGGACCAGCGCCGCTCGGCGGGATCAGCTGGATCAGCGGCGCGGCCTGGCGCGGCAGCGCACGCCGAGCGGTCGCCCGCCAGCCTCGGAAGAGGTCGTCGTCACCCTGCAGGGTCGCCAGGCCCAGTCCGAGCTCCATCAACGGCGCCGGGCCGGGCGCGAACCTGGTCCGCAGCACGTCCTCGGTCGTGAAGTGGAGCTGGAGCAAGGGGTCCGCCGACCTGACGTTTCGGGTGGGGCTTCAACGATGGCGCAGGCCAACGGCGCTCGCCACTTTGGACGGAACCGAAGGCCCCACCAAGGAGGTAGGTCCATGAGACCTCGTCGTTCTGCCGTCATCGCCGCGATCGCGACCCTGGCCGGTGTCGGCTTCCCCGTCGCGGCGCACGCCAGCACCACGGCGGCATCCTCGAGCAGCGGCTGGCAGCGGTACTACGCGCAGCCGATCCACGACGACGCCGGCTCGGTCTGCGCCTTCGCCGTCCAGGGGGACGTCGTCTACGACAAGGAGTACTACCGGACGCTGTCGTCGTACCCCGACGGCTCGCCGAAGCTGCAGGAGTTCCGCGGCCCCCTCTACTTCCGCTACACCAACGAGTCCACCGGCAAGTCCGTCGTCCGCAACCTCACCGGCCGCGCGTGGTTCGAGTACCGGCCGGACGGTGGCCTGGTGGTGCCATGGGTCGGCCACGGCGGCATCACCGTGCACGTCGGCAACCAGGGCTACCCGGCCGGGGAGTGGGTGCTGAACGGCGGCTTCACGCTGATCGTGAAGGCCGACCACAACCGCACCATCGACCAGTACTGGGGCACCCGCGAGAACCTCTGCCACACCCTGGCCTGAGGCTCCCGCGGACGTCCCTCTACCTGATCGGCCCCAGGTCGGTGACGAAGCGCTGCTCGAGCTCGCGGTCACCCGCGAAGTCCAGCTCCTCCCGGCCGAGGGCCCCGTTGGCCGCCAACCACGCGTCCAGCCAGGCCGAGTCCTCGATCCGCTGAGCCGCACCGGGGAAGCCCACGAACCACTGGTCGTTGAGCCACTGGATCGCGAACGGGCCCACCGGGTCGGCGGGCTGCAGATCCGTCGCTTCGGTCCCGCTCCGCTCGACGACGGACTCCGCGACCATCCCGTCGGCCACTCGATGTCGTCCTACCGGGCCGTTCCGGGTCACCATGTCTCGCTCTCCGCAGGATGGATGGATACCTCGCTCGACAGGCGTGCGAACGCCAGGATGTCGGTGAAGACGCGGGTCGGGCGCCGGATGGCCACGGGCATCTCGCGGGTCATCGCCTCGACGAACGTCAGGACGGTGGAGTCGCAGAAGGTCACCCGTGACGCGTCGATCGTCATTCGCGACGCGGCCCGGCGAGCGTGCTGGCCGATCGCCTCCAGGTCCGGCGCGAGGATCAGGTCGACCTCGCCGATCAGCCACACGATGACGCGGTCCTCCCTCAACACGGTCAGGACGCATCCGGGCGCCACCGCTCCCGGCTCGACCTGGCCGGTGAACCAATCGATGGTCGAACTCATGCGAGCTCCGAGCAGACGAAACCTGGGGCAGCCGTTGTCTCGACCTTCACCCGAGGAACGCCGGCCGGGGCCCCTGCGTTACAGCCCGGCACCCGTCAGCCGTCGCTCGCGCTCGGACCCTTCGTCTTGTCCTTGTTGTTGCCCTTGTCCTTGGCCTTCCCCTGGTCCTTCGCCTTGACCTTCCCCTGGTCCTTCGCCTTGACCTTCCCCTGGTCCTTCCCCTGGTCCTTGCCATGGCTCTCCTTGACGTCCTGGCCGTGGCTGGTGGGGCTGCTCCTGCCGTTGCTCTGCGGGGTCGACGGTGCCTTCGTCTTCGACGGTTTCGGCGCGTGGCCGTCTCCGGTCTCGCCGGCCTCGGCGGCGAGGACCGCGGCGCAGTAGGCCGGGATGCCGGCCTCACCACCCGCGGCCGTGGCGAGCTTGCGGTACGCCGCCGAGGTCGAGGCCAGGCCACCCTTCGACCAGGCGGTGCACTGGCCGAACGCCGCCGGGTCCGTCGGCGGAGCCATCGTCGTCCGGTCGCTCCCCGCCGGCCCGGCCGTGGTGGAGCCGGCGGTGCGCGACCCAGCCGCCGCGCTGCTCGACGCGCCCCCCGATGACGGGCGAGTGGCGGCGTTCGTTCGGGCCGACGAGGGAGCCGTGGTCTCACGGGTGGAGTGCGACCCGGGCGCGGGCGCCCCGATCAGCCGATGGGCCGCTCGTTGCGCGCTGCGCGGCAGGCCACCGGCGTACGCCGCGGCGACGCCCCCCACCGCAAGGACCAGCGCGAGCGCGGCCGCTGCGGCGCGGACCCCGACGACGACGGTCCGCACGGATCCACGCCCGGTCGTACCGGCGGCGCGCGGCGGCCGGCGCCCGCCCTGGACGGTGTCGAACACCTGCAGGTAGGTCTCCTGCGACCCGAGCTCACTCGGGGCCCCGGGCGCCCGGAGGGCCTCGACGACGGCCTCGACCGACCCGATCGACGGCTCGACTCCCGATGGGGGGCGGTCGATGAGCCGTTCGGCCGCCCAGGGGTCCGGCGGATCCGGCTCGGGGATGCGGTTGGCGGTCATCGCCCTGTCAACGACGGCGCGGGCGGCAGCGTTACAGCGCCGTCGGCTCGCCGGCGTGCTCGGCGGTCACGGTCTGCGCGAGGGTCCTCAGGCCGCGGTGGACCGCGACCCGGACGGCTCCCGGCGTCCGGCCGACCAGGCTCGCGACCTGCGCGACGTCCAGGCCGAGCACGACGCGGAGCATCACCATCTCGGCGACTGCCGGCGGCAGGCTGGCCACGAGGTCGACGGCCCGCCGGGTCGAGAGCGCCTCGAGCGCGTCCTCGGCCGCGTCCCGGGTCACGCCGGCCCGATGATCCGGGATCGTCGCCTCCAGCCGCTCCGGCCGCCGGGTCGCCTGACGCGTCCCGTCGATGAGCGTGTTGCGCGCGACCACCGCCAGCCACCCACGGAAGGCGCGCTCGTCCCCGGAGAACGTCGCCAGGGTGCGGATCACCTTGAGCCACGTCTCCGATGCGATGTCCTCGGCTGCGTCCCGCCCGCCGACGACCAGGAGGTACCGCATCAGGGCCGGGTGGCACGAGCGCCAGAGCTCAGCGAACGCCGTCCGGTCACCGGCCGCCGCCCGCTGCAGCACCGCGGGGAACTCGTCCCCGAGCTCGTCGGTCACCCGAAGCCGACCTCCTCCTGGCCCACGACGCGCAACTAGACCGCCCGCGGACGGTCGCGTCAACCGGAGGCGCCACCGGCACCCGACGGCTCCGCACCTCCGTGCTCTCGGATGGCGAGGTCGGCGAGCCGCTGTCACGATCAAGCTCCCCTCCCGAAAGGAGCTCTCCCGTGATCGTCCTCGGACTGATCCTGCTGATCGTCGGCCTCGTCGTCAGCGGCCTGCACGTGCTCTTCGTCATCGGCCTGATCCTGCTGATCGTCGGCCTGGTGCTCGCTGTCCTCGGCGGCATGGGCCGCGCAGTCGGCGGCCGTAAGCACTGGTACTGAACCGATCTGACCCAACCGGACCGAAGGAGCCAGCCATGCGCATCGGAGCGGTCATCGTCCTGCTGTGGCTCGTGATCGGTGCCATCGCGGGCGGCCAGCGTGGCTACTACAGCAACTCGGACACGAGCTGCGCCAAGGCCAGCACGATCGTGGTCACGGTCATCGCCGGCCCACTGAACTATGTCGGGGTGAACCCCAAGATCCACTGCAAGATCCCGCAACCCAGCAAGTAGCGGATCGGGTCCGTCAGGCGTCGTCGGTGGGGGCCGACGCCAGCCTGACGGACCCGATCCGCTCCAGGGTGCCACCGGCGGCCAGGGTCGAGCGGTAGAGGTCCACCGCCGCCGCCGGGCCGTCGAGGACCAGCTCGCCGATCGAGTTGTCGTACGAGCGGCCGAGCGAGAAGGTCCAGGCGACGTCCAGCGGCCGGACCCCCGCCCATCCGGCCAGCCGGGCGAAAACCCTTGCCGACAAACGCGATCCGGCAGCAGCGACGATCCGGCGTTGATGCGCCACCATCTGGTTGCGGAAGGGCGAGCAGACGACCTGGAACACCCGGCTGCGGGACGGCACGCCGAGGTCGACCTCCGCGACGTACGTCGTGTGCACGTCGCCGCCGAGGATGATGACGCTGGCCGGCGGCTCGCCCCCCGCGCCGCCCACGACCTCGCGCAAAAGGTCGGTCAGCTGGCCGAAGGACCGCTCGAACGCAGCCCAGTGCTCGAGATCCGCCGCGCGCCGCAGCCGCTCACCCGCCCGCGCGGCCAGCCGCCCCCACCGGCCCGCGCAGACGGCCTCGCTCCACGCCTCGAGGTGATGGATGCCGTGCGGCAGGAACACGGGCAGGGTGCTGACGACGACGAGATGGTCGAAGGAGCCGCGGGCGTGCTCGCCGATCCAGTCCCACTCCCCCGCGTCCACCATGTCGCGCCGCCCGTCGGTCAGCACGCGCGCCGCCCGCGAGTCGACGACGAGCAGCCGGGTTCGGCCGAAGTCGCGGTGGTACGCCCAGCGGCTCGACGCGGACTCCCGGTCCCACTGGCGGGCTCGTTCGGTCAACGCGGGTCCGGCATCGCCCGCGCCGAACAGCCGGCGGGGATCGCCCTGCTCGGCCAGCTCGGTTGGCGCGAGGTTCCCCCAGTGCTGGTAGATCCAGTAGGCGGCGAAGGCCGCTGTGATCCGCCGGTCCCACCACGGCCGGGTGCGGATCTCCTCGACCCACGCCTGCGAGATGTTCCAGTCGTCCTGGACCTCGTGGTCGTCGAAGATCATCGTCGACGGCACGGTGGAGAGCAGCCAGCGGATCTCCGGGTCGGACCACGACTCCTGGTAGAGCCGCGTGTACTCCTCGAAGTCGGCGACCTTGTCCCCCGGCGGCTCGTTGATGTCGCGCCGCGAGCGGATGAACTCCAGCGTCTCCGGCGAGACCTCGTCGACGTAGACCTGGTCGCCCAGCAGCACGAGTCCGTCCGGCCAGACCGCGGCGCGGGACTGCAGTCGTAGCGCGTAGGCCCAGAGGGCATCGACGCCCAACCCGTCCGGATGCTCGGACGGCGGCAACGTGAACGGCAGCGTGGCCGGCGCGACGACCCGGCAGGAGCCGAAGACCAGCCGCGCCGATCGCTCGCCCTCGCGGGTGTGGATCGCGCTCGGGGGCCGGCCGTCCGCCGGGGGCCAGACCCGCTCGCCGTTCAGCCGGACGTCGTACGGCGTGACCGTCCCGGGCGTGAGTCCCTCGACCAGGACCAGCGCGTAGTGATGCCCGTGCACCTGGAAGGTCTCGGCCCCGTGCCCGGCGATCTCGACGACCGCTGCGCCGTCCGTCTCGACCCAGACGGTCGCGGTGGTCGTGCCGACGTAGCGAAGGAGCGGCCCGAGGACCAGCCGGACTCTGCCCTGCTCATCGACCGGCACGGGCAGGAAGCATGCCACGCCTGCGTAGCATGCTGCCGTGCCCACATCTCCCGCAGACGACGTCGACCCCGCTCCGAGCGCAGCGCCCGCTCCGGCCTCGTCGCCGACGCTGGCCCCGGACCCGCGTCGCTGGTGGGCCCTCGCCGTCCTGGCCGCCGCGCAGCTGATGATCGTGCTCGACGGCTCGATCGTGAACATCGCGCTGCCGAGCGCGCAGAAGGACCTGGGCATCACCAACGCGAACCGGCAGTGGGTCGTCACGGCGTACACGCTGGCGTTCGGTGGGCTGCTGCTGCTCGGCGGGCGGATCGCCGACTACACCGGCCGCAAGCGCACCTTCATCATCGGGTTGCTCGGCTTCGCCGGGGCCTCAGCGCTCGGCGGCATCGCTTCCACCCAGAACCTGCTGTTCGCCGCCCGCGGGCTCCAGGGAGCCTTCGCCGCCCTGATGGCGCCGGCCGCGCTCTCGATGGTGACGGTGATGTTCACCGAACCGAAGGAGCGGGCCAAGGCGTTCGGCGTCTTCGGTGCACTGGCCGGCGGCGGTGCCGCGATCGGGCTGATCGTAGGAGGCGTCCTGACCGAGTACGCCTCGTGGCGCTGGTGTCTCGGCGTCAACGTCCCGGTCGCCCTGATCGTCGCCGGCGCCGCCGTGCCGCTGGTGCACGAGAGCAAGGCGTCGGGCAACACCCGCTACGACGTCCCGGGCGTGCTGATGGCAACGCTGGGCCTCGTCTCGCTCGTCTACGGCTTCACCGAGGCGGCCAAGGCCAAGAACCCGAGCAACCCGAACGACACCTCGGTGCTGGGCTGGACCCACTCGACGACGATCTTCTTCCTGCTGCTCGCCGTCGTGCTGCTCGTGGCCTTCGTCGTCTGGGAGATGCGATCGCCGAACCCGTTGCTGCCGTTGCGAATCGTCCTGGACCGCAACCGCGGCGGCTCGTACCTCGTGTTCCTTCTGGTGGGCGCCGGCCTGTTCGCGATGTTCCTGTTCCTCACCTACTACTTCCAGATCAACCTGGGCTACAGCCCGCTGAAGTCCGGGTTCGCCTTCCTGCCGTTCAGCGGCGGGATCATCGTCACCGCAGGCGTGGTGGCACAGCTGATGCCACGCGTCGGCCCCAAGCCGTTGCTGATGGTGGGGCTGGCCATGGCCGTCGTCGGCATGCTGTGGCTCACCCAGATCAGCCAGACCTCGTCGTACACGACGCACGTCCTGCCGGCCGAGCTGCTGTTGAGCATCGGCCTGGCGGGTGTGTTCATCCCGGCCTCGAGTACGGCTCTGGTGGGCGTCGGCAGCCATGACGCCGGCGTCGCGAGCGCGGTCCTCAACACCTCCCAGCAGATCGGCGGCTCGCTCGGCACTGCGCTGCTGAACACGCTGTTCGCCGGAGCCGTCACGGGCTACCTCGCCGACCACGTGCGGGTGCCCGCCGACGCACAGCGGCTGGCGCCGTTCGCCCTGCTGCACGGCTACCGCGTGTCGTTCTTCTGGGGCGCCATGCTGCTGCTGGCGGGCCTGGTGGTCGCGGCGCTGGTCGTCAACGCCCAGAAGGGCGACCTGCCCACCGAGGGCATCCCCGCCGCCTGAGCGGGCCGTCCGGGCGTACCTCGCGGGATGTGGCGCAACGGTGCAACTGCACGTCGGGCGCGACGCAGAGTTGCACCGGCGCGAGCGAACCGACCGCCCCGATCGCGGCTGGTGAGGTCTACGCGCTGTTGATCCAGCCCACCGGCGGCGTGAACGCCGGTGACGCCGGTGGCGCCATGACGGCCGCGTACGACGAGTCGCTCAGCACGTCCTGAGGCCGACGATCACTCGCACCAGACGCAAACCCCCCCGTCCCCCATGGCCTGCGCGCCACTCCTCGCCGCAGTCGAGTCGGCCAGGGCGAGGCCTGGTGTCACCATTACCTCCGGGGCTAGTCTCGGCGGCACGGGACAGTCGCAGCGCGGAGGTCGATCATCATGCGCGGAGCCACGAGAGTCGCCGGAATCATCCTGGTGGCAACCCTTTCCGCGGTCGGGGTGGTGGTGGGCGCCGCACCCGCCGAGGCGGGGAGCGCAAGGGTCTGTGCACCGGTCCACCTGACGGGGACGGGTCAGGACCAGGGCATGGACGCCCAGGGCAACCTGCACACGGTGGCGACCCTGAGCGTCCTCGGCGTCCCGGTCGGGACGACGGCGGCGACGTTCACGCCCTCTGGGCCGCCGGTCGGGACCGAGCTGGCCTTCACCGGCCCGATCGTCTTCACGCCGCGCTTCGGGCCGGGGACGCTGACGGCGGCCGTCCAGGGCAGCGTCGACCTCGCCGCCGGGACCTTCGTCGCCACCTCGACCTCGGTCACGGGGACCGGTCCGCTGCGCGGCGCGTCCGGCCGGCTCACCTTCGCCGGCACCGAGAACCTCACCACCGGCGCCTTCACCGAGACCGTGTCCGGCACCCTGTGTGCCGGCTACCGGCTCCCCTTGACCGGAGGGCGCTGACCGGGTCCACGGCATCGCTCTCCTCGTCGTGGCGTCGGCGGTCGTGGTGCTCGCGTTCGCCATCGGTCACGCTGCGGGAGCGTCCCGGTCGATGTCAACGATGCCCGCGGGAGGCGCGGTCACGCTGACCGACCCGGAGACCGCCCGCCACGACTGCGTGGGACGGGATGGCTTCCAGGACATCGGGCCGTTCACCCAGGTCCTGCTCTTCGAGGACGGTCGCCTGGTCGGGTTCACCGCCCTGGGGCGGGCGGTCGGGAGCGCGAACGGTAGGACGTGCACCTGGACGTGGTCCATGACGGGCGTGCCGCGTGGCGGCGGCGTCTACTCACTCGAGATCGGCGCGCGCGGCGCCGTCACGTTCACCCGGCACCAGCTCTCCGTCCGCACCGCGTCCGTGCGGCTCCGGCGCCCGTGACCCGTGGTCCGGCGGGGTGATCCGGGACCGTACCGCCCGCTCGGCGCGTACCCGACCGCTCACCGGGGTACGCCACTGCCTGCCCGGGGGGGATGGGCAGGCCGGCGGGTGAAGCGGCCGGGCACGCACCCACAGCCTGTAGCCTCCGGTCCCCGCTGGCCAGTCCTCGGCGCGTCGGGCGCCCATATCGGCCAGAACACTGCTGGTAGTCGGCCGACTGCGCACCGGGTCCGTCCGTCGACCATCCGAGCGACCGCGGGGACGATCGCCCGGGGCCGCCCGGCAGCGCGCGTAACTTCGAACGGGTGGGACACCATCGCAAGCAGCCACCCGAGCAGCAGGGCTCGACGCGGCCGACCGACGCGGCGGCGGACGACCACGCCCAGCCCGCCCCACCTCCCCCGGACTCCACCGCGGGTTGGTACCCGCACCCCGACGGCAGCGTCCGCTGGTGGAACGGCACGGACTGGACCCGTCGCAAGCAGCGCTGAGCGCGGGCAAAACCGCCGGAATGGGTCCTTTGAGCAACCGGATTCGGCCAACTGCGTCGTAGCGCCCCTAGGGGTGGGGCATGATTCCCAGCGCGCGGGGGATGAGCTCGGGAGTGTGAGGTTCGTGCCCAGGACGCCAACCGTCAGGACGTCGAGCGACCCCGCAGCGCGTGCGTAGCCGGCGTAGCGGCCACGCCCGGTCGCGAGTCATTGCGGCTCCCCTGGCATTGCTGGTCGCAGCGGGCTCGGCCGTCGTGGGCGTCTCGACCCTCGTCGTCGCCACCGAGCCCGCGATTGCCGCGCAGACCGCCTGCCCCACGTCGATCGCCCTCGGCAACGGTGACTTCGAGGCGCCGGTCGTGGCTCCCGGTGCTGGCTCGAACATCTCCGACACCAACCCGGCGGCGGCGTGGAAGACGACGGCCAGCGACACCCAGATCGAGTACTGGGCCAACGGCGGCAACGTCCAGGGCGCCAACGGCGGCCTGGCGATCAGCGCCCAGTCGGGACAGCAATGGGTCGAGCTCAACGCCACCCAGGCCTCGACCCTCTACCAGGACCTCGCGACGGTGCCGGGTCAGGTCATGCACTGGTCGCTGTGGCACCGCGCCCGCTACGTCGGTGTCGCCAACGGCCAGGACGTCATGCGGGTGATGATCGGCTCTCCGGCAGCGCAGACCCAGCAGGGTGGCAACATCAGCGACGGCCCGAACGCCTGGGGCAACTCGACCGGCAGCTACGTCGTGCCGGCGGGCCAGACGACGACCCGGTTCGCCTTCCAGGCCGTCTCCTCGGTCAACGGCAACCAGACCTTCGGCAACTTCCTCGACGACATCGAGTTCTCCAACTCACCCTGCCTGTCGGTGACCAAGTCGGTCGCCAACATCAGCCCCGGCGGCGGCGGTCTCACTCGCCCGGGAGACACACTGCGGTACACCGTGACCGCGACGAACGCCGGTGGCGACGACGCCAACAACTCGGTGCTGACCGACCCGATCCCGGCCAACACCACCTACGTCCCCGGTTCGCTCGTCGTGTCCGGAGCTGCCGTCACCGACGCCACCGACGGCGACACGGGCGAGGTGTCCGCAGGCACCGTGACCGGCCGGGTCGGCAACGCTGCCACGAGTACGACGGGCGGCAACATCGCCCGCAACGTCTCTGCGGCCATGACGTTCGACGTGAAGGTCGACCCCTCTGCGACCGTGGGAACCACGATCGACAACACCGCCCAGGGGACGTATCTGTGGAACCCCTCCCCCACGGTCCTGTCGGCGACCTCGAACACGACGACCAGCACGGTCGACATCCCCGGCATCGACATGGCCAAGTCGATCGCCGGCACCACGGACGTGGACGGTGACGGGCGACTGGCTGCGGGCGATCAGATCGACTACGCCTTCGACGTCACCAACACCGGCTCGACGACCCTGACATCGGTAGGCGTCGACGACAGCAAGGCGACCGTGACCTGCCCGTCGACCACGCTCGCGGCCGGTGCCGCCGAGACCTGCACGGCGACCTACACCGTGACGCAGGCCGACGTCGACAACAGCCCCCTGGTCAACACGGCGACGGCCTCCGGCACACCGCCGGCGGGTGCCGCACCGATCACGTCCGCCCCCTCGAGTGCGTCGCAGGCCCTGGACCAGACCGCAGGAGTGGCGCTGGTCAAGAGTGGCGTCACGACCGACACGAACGGCAACGGGATGCTCGACGTGGGCGACGACGTGACCTACAGCTTCGCGGTGACGAACACCGGCAGCGTCTCGCTCAGCCCGGTCACCGTCGACGACCCGCAGGCCGGGCTCTCCGCCGTCACCTGCCCGGTCGCCCCGCTGGCCTCGGGGGCCACCACGACGTGCACCGCGTCGTACCCGATCACGCAGGCGGATCTGGACGCCGGCGTCGTCACGAACACGGCGACGGCGTCCGGCCGGACACCGGGCGGATCGACCGTGACGTCTCCCCCGTCGACCGCCGACGTACCCCTGCCGGCCGCGCCGGTCCTGAGCCTCACCAAGTCGGCCGCGGTGATGGACGCCGACGGCGACTTCCTGATCGACCTCGGCGACACGGTCACCTGGACGTTCCTGGTCGCGAACACCGGCAACGTCACGCTGACCTCGCTCGCAGTCGTCGACCCGACGGCCGGGACGGTGACCTGCCCGACGGGGACGCTCGCGCCGGGTGAGCAGACCACCTGCACGGCCGCGGACCACGTCATCGACCAGGACGACGTCGACGCCGGTGTCGTCTCGAACACGGCGAGCGCCTCGGCGGTCGACCCGAGCTCGGGACCCGTAGCCTCCGGGCCGTCGAGCACGGACACCCCGGTCGTCCAGGGCAGCGGGCTGACGGCCACCAAGCAGGCCACGGTCACGGACGTCGACCACGACGGCCGCACCGACCTCGGCGACACGATCACCTACTCCGTGCTGGCGCACAACAGCGGGCACGTGACGCTGCACTCGGTCAGCATCACCGATGCCTTGGCCGGCGCCATGACCTGTCCCGCAACGGCTCTGGCGCCGGGGCATGACCTCACCTGTACGGCGACCACGCCGTACACGATCACCCAGGCGGACGTCGACGCCGGACACGTGGACAACACGGCGACCGCCCACGCCCTGGACCCGGTCGGAGCGACGGTCGACTCTGCAGCGGCCAGCCTGAGCACTCCGGTCGACGCCACCTCGACCCTGCTGCTGGTGAAGCACGCCGCGATCGCCGACACCAGCGGCGACGGCCACCGCGGCGTCGGCGACACGGTCACCTGGACCTTCACGCTGACCAACACGGGCACTCGCAGCCTGACCGGGCTCGACGTCGGCGACCCGACCGCGGGCTCGGTGACCTGCCCGTCCACCTCGCTGGCGCCGGGGGCCTCGATGACCTGCGCGGCCGACACGACCCGCTCGGTCACCCAGGCCGACGTGGACGCGGGCGTGCTGTCCAACACCGCCACGGCCACGGGCGCCGACCTGCTCGGCGACCCGGTGACCTCGAACTCCTCGACCACCGACACCGCACTCGACCAGGTCGTGGCCTTGAGCCTGACCAAGCGCGGACGGCCGACCGACCTCAACGCCGACGGGCGGATCGGCGTGGGCGACACCATCGCCTGGACCTTCACCGTCGCCAACATCGGCCTGGTGACCCTCACCGACGTCGCAGTCACCGACACCAAGGCGGGTCACATCACTTGCCAGGCGACAACCTTGGCGCCCGGAGCCTCCACCAGCTGCGCGGCCGACCGGCCCTACGTGATCACTACGGCCGATGCCACCGCTGGCGGCGTCCACAACGTCGCGACGGTCGCGGCCGACTGCAACTGCACGGCCCAGGTGCTGGCCGCCCGGGCCGCCGCCGTGGTGGTGGCCGACCCGCGCACCGTCAGCGAGGGTTCGGCCCTGCCGTTCACCGGGGCCCCAGGGGTGCCGAAGCTGCTGGCGGGCGGCCTCCTCGCGCTCTTCGCCGGGCTGCTGCTGACCCGAGTCGGGGCTCGTCGCCGCCGATCCTGAGGCGCCGGTCAGGTGGCGAGGAGGGGTCGCGCAGTGTCCGGCTGGGGTGCGGCGGTGCGAGCGCGCAGGTAGTCCGCGAAGCCCTCGGCCCCGACCCGGCCCTCGACCCGGCCGCTCGTCGTCACCGCCGCCAGCGACGATGACCGGACGCTCAGCCCGCGAGTCCGGGCCGCCCGGACCAGCCGCACGTCCTCGTGGGCGCTCGCCGAGGGCTCGAACCCTCCGCACCGCGCGTACGCGCTGGCCCGGATCCCCAGGTTCGCACCGTGGACGTGCGGGTGCCCGTCGCGATGCTGGTAGGCCGATGCCCAGGCGCTGTAGACCGCCGGTCCGCACTCCCCGATGTCGGGGTTCACGAGCCCGCAGAACACGTCGGCGCCGTCGTGGGCGCAGTCCAGCTGGTGGGTGAGCCAGTCCGGCGGGACGCGGGAGTCCGCGTCGGTGTTGGCGATCCAGACCTGCTCCGCCGGATGCCGGTCCAGCCGCAGGGCGTGGGCCACCCCTCGGGCCCGGGCCGCACCGACCCTCGCCGCGCCGCTCGCGACCGTGACCACTCCCGGGTGCGTCGCCACGATCGCCGCGGTGCGATCCGTGCAGGCGTCGAGGACGACGACGACGCGCACGTCCGGGACCGGCCACGTGCTGTCGGCCCCGTGCCGCAGCGGGTGCGCGTGCACGCGGCGTACGGCGTGGTCGATCGCGTCGAGACACGCACCGATTCGGCGCTCCTCGTCGCGGACCGGGACGACCACGACGACACGCGCCACCGGCGCCGGCTGGGCCTGGGGCATGTGGCGGCTCAGACCACCGGCGGGACGGCCGAGCTCATCACCAGCGGCGCCCGGTCCCAGGCCCGATGCAGCCCCAGCGCCGCCACCAGCTGGTCGGTGAAGCTCTTGACCACCGTGTCGCCCAGCACGACTCCGGGCCCCTGCTCGATGTGGCAGGCAGCCAGGACCGCGGCCCCAGTGCCCCACGCCCCCAAGGCTTTGCAGTGCCGGTAGGCCTCGTGCAGCATCAGGACGAGCTTGATGTCCGGGTCGGGCGCCGGGCCGTCGGCGACGACCAGGGCGTCGAACTCGATCGACCGCGCGGTGAGGAGGGTGCGGTCCACCGTCAGCCTGCGCCGACCGGTCGCCAGCGTCCCGCCGTGAGGAGCGACGGTCAGCACGCTCACGCCCAGCCGGTCCGCGACCTGCCGGAGCTTGACGATCCCGGCGAGGTCCGAGCCGTCGTCGGCGATGACGCCGACCTTGCGACCGGCCACGGGTCCCGGCCGGTCGACGATCTGCGACAGGGACGGCGACAGCAGCGGGTCGGTGGCGGGCCTCCCCGTCGGTGCGACCAGGCCGAGACCGGCTGCCACCTTCGAGCACAGGTCGGCGTCCACCTGGGCCAGGACCTCGAGCTCGCGCTCCTTGATCGACTGCTCCAGGCACTTGCCGAGCTCGAACGTGAACGCCGCGACGACGTGGTCCTGCTCCAGCGGCGTGAGGCTGCGGAAGAACATCGTCGCCTGGGAGAAGTGGTCGTCGAACGACGCGGGGTTGGCCCGCACCGGCGCACCTTCGATCGGGCGCTCGGTCTGGACGTAGGCACCGGCGGCCTCGTCCGGCGAGCTCCGGCTGCCCGCCGTCCAGGCTGTTCGGCCGGTACGGCGCGATGCCCGGGTGGATGGCCGTCTGGTGCATGCCGTCGCGGAGCATGTCGTTGACGGGGCATCTCGGCTGGTTGATCGGCAGCTGCGCGAAGTTGGGCCCCCCGAGCCGGGTCAGCTGGGTGTCCAGGTAGGAGAACAGCCGCGCCTGCATCAGCGGGTCGTTGGTGACCTCGATCCCCGGGACCAGGTGGCCGGTGTGGAACGCCACCTGCTCGGTCTCGGCGAAGTAGTTGGTCGGGTTCGCGTTGAGCGTGAGCTTGCCGACGAGCTGCACCGGCACGAGCTCCTCGGGCACGAGCTTGGTCGGGTCGAGCAGGTCGATCCCCTCGAAGCTGTCGCTGCCGTCGTCCGGCATCACCTGCAGGCCGAGCTCGTACTCGAAGAACGCCCCGGCGTCGATGCCGTCAGCCAGGTCCCGCCGGTGGAAGTCCGGGTCACACCCCGCGGCGATCTGGGCCTCCTCCCACACCAGGGAGTGCACGCCGGCGACCGGCTTCCAGTGGAACTTCACCAGGCTGGTCTTGCCCTTCGCGTTGACCAGCCGGAAGGTGTGGACGCCGAAGCCCTCCATCGTCCGGTACGAGCGCGGGATGCCGCGGTCGCTCATGTTCCAGAGCACGTGGTGGGTGGCCTCGGTGTGCAGGGAGACGAAGTCCCAGAACGTGTCGTGCGCCGACTGCGCCTGCGGGATCTCCCGGTCCGGGTGCGGCTTGGCCGCGTGGATGATGTCGGGGAACTTGATGCCGTCCTGGATGAAGAACACCGGGATGTTGTTGCCGACCAGGTCGAAGTTGCCCTCGTCCGTGTAGAACTTGACCGCGAAGCCGCGCGTGTCCCGGACCGTGTCCGCCGAACCGCGCGAGCCGAGCACCGTCGAGAACCGGGTGAATGTCCTTGGTCTGGCGGCCCTTCTCGCCGAGGAACGCCGCCTTGGTCACGGCGCTCGCCGTGCCGTACGACTCGAAGACGCCGTGCGCCGCGGCCCCTCGGGCGTGGACGACCCGCTCCGGGATCCGCTCGTGGTCGAAGTGGGTGATCTTCTCGCGGAGGTGGAAGTCCTCCAGCAACGTCGGCCCGCGGTCCCCCACCTTGAGCGAGTGGTCGGTGGTGGGCAGGCGGAGCCCTTCGGCCGTGGTCAGGTAGTCACCGGTCTGCTGCAACGCCTTCGGAGACCCTGGTTCGACGGGCGAGGTGGCCGCCCGCTTGGCCGCACGGGCCGGCTTGCGCGCAGGACGGGAGGCAGGAGAAGAGGGCATGACCGCTCCACATTCACATCGGGTGGAGGCGCGTGGTCTGCACCTGCAGCGAAAGTACACGCGGGTGCCGCGTCCCGCCCGTCGGGACCGCCGGCATCGGTGCGCGCCCCCGGCCGCGCCGATCAGCGATCGCGCGGGCGGCCCAGCAGCTCGCCGGTGTCGGCCAGGTGCTGCGCCACCTCGGCGAGCTTGACGTTGGCGCGCTGCGACGCCTCGGCCAGGACGTTGAACGCGCTGTCGGCCGTGACGTGGAGGCGCTCCATCAGGATGCCCTTGGCCTGCCCGATCACGTCACGGTTGAGCAGGGCCGTCTGGAGCTGGTCGGCCCGCTGGGCGTCGGCGAGGGCGAGGGCGGCATGCGTCGCGTACAGCCCGGTGAGCTGCACGTCGTGGTCCTGGAAGGCGTCCACCTGGTCGCCGTAGAGGCTCAGGGCTCCGAGTCGCTGATCGTCCACCCAGAGCGGGACGCACAGCATGCTGGCCACCCCGAGCTCGGCGGCGCGTTCGAGCACCTCGGTCCAGCGCGGATCCATGGCCGTGTCCTGGACCCGGACGAGCCGCTGCTCGCGCGCGGCCGACAGGCACGGTCCCTCGTCCAGTCGCTGCTGCAGCAGGTCGAGCTCGTGCGGCGGCTCACCGAGCGTCGCCTGCGGTGTGAGGCGGCCGGACTGGACGAGGATCAGCCCGGCGAACCGCGCCGGTGTGATCGTGGCGACGGCTGCGGAGACGATGGCGTCCAGCGTCGGCTGCAGCCCGACGTCCCCCAGCCGCAGCGCTCGGGCGAGCTGCTCCAGAAGCGAGCAGGTCTCGCTGGTCACGTCGGGGAAGCGGTCGTCCACCGTCGCCGTGGTGGTCACGCTGCACCCTCGTCACCGCGGCGGGTCGGCGGCCCCGATGCCTCGCAGCTGACCCGGTCGGTGAACGACAAGTTCTCGGCGTCGAGCAGCACGGGGAGTTGCCGAGCGGCGATGTCCTGCGCCAACCGGTGCAGCTCGGCCGCGACGCCGAGGTCCACCTCACCGACGAGTCGAACGACTGCTCTGGGTGGCTCGATCTCCGCGATCACCACCCCTGATGCGCCCGGCGAGCCGTCAACTAAGCCTGCAAGGTCCTCACCCACTGCGAATCCTCCCTGATCTGCGTGGGGCTGAGCTGCCGCTTGGTTCGCGCAGACGATAAGCAGACCCGGAAGCGCTGTCCAGTCAGGGTTCCCGGCTACGCGGGAGACTCCCGCTCGCGGTTCTCCCGGGCCTGGTCCTCCCCGGTCGCTTGGTCCGGCTCGTGCCGGTCCGGGTCGGTATTGGGGGTGTCAGGCACCCCGTCGACGGCGGCCTCGTCGGCGCCGCTCCGCACGTCGCGCTCGTCGGGCTCATCTGGCCGGCCTCGCTCGGACATCGTGCCTCCCTATGCCTTCGTCGTCCGTGAACGGGTAGCGCTGCGGACTGCTCGCTGGCCGGCCGCCTTCTCGGTCCGCGCGGAGCCGGTGGCCAACCGGCCGCCGGCACTCTCGATGTGAGCCCGGACGAACCAGTGGAACTGCTCCAGCGCCGCCGACTGCTCGATCAGCATGTCCTGCGTCACCGGGTCGGGCTCGTCGGTCTTCTCGATCGCCTCGCGGTGCGCGGCGATGACGCCGGCGTACACCCGGTCCAGACCGCCCATGTGCGCGATGGCGTCGGCCCGGCCGATGTCGTAGTCGTCCCAGGACCGGGCCGCGACGAGTGCACCGGGAGTGCCGACGGGCGAGCCACCGAGGGTCGCGATCCGCTCGGCCGTCGTGTCGACCATCAGCCGTACGGCGTCCACCTGCGGGTCGAGCATCGTGTGGATCCCGATGAAGTCCGGCCCGACGACGTTCCAGTGCACGTGCTTGAGGGTCAGCGCCAGGTCGTTCAGGGCGTTCAGCCGGTCCTGCAAGAGGGCGATGACGCTCTGGGCATCACGTTGGCTCATCCCGGGGACGGTGAAGGCGATCTTGGTCGCCTTGCTGGTGGTCGCCTTGCTGGCTGGCACGTGCTACCTCCGGTTCGGGCGGCGAGCCGATCCCGCCGTCGCCCCATGGCACCACCTGTCGGGCCGCCCGGCGACTCGACCGCGGCTCGACCGCGACCCGACCGCGACCCGACCGCGACCCGGCTGCGGCCGACGGGCTCTCAACGACTCAGGTCCGGTCGGCCGCGACGACGCCGCCCTGGGGGCTGGGGAGGCGGCCGACGAAGTCCAGCAGGCCGACCCAGGCCGGGCGGACGGCGATCCGGGCCTGCCGGGTGCCGGGCCGGTCCACCGACGCGAGCATCCCCGCGGCCGCCTCGTCGCCGAGGTAGCGGCGCGCCGCGGCGGCGTACTCCTCCGCGATGCCGTCGACCTCGGTGACGGTGGCCTCGCCACGGATGGTCAGGCTCTGCGGCGGGAAGGTGTCGGTGTCGATCGACATCGCGACGGCCGGGTTGGCGCGCAGCACCGCGATGCGCGACGCGGGGTGGCGGATCCCGATCTCCGGGCCGGCGATGTACGTCGCCATCACGACCTCGCTCCCGCTCCAGTGGAACCACGTCGGGACCACTCGCGGCGTGCCGTCGGTCCAGACGAAGGCCAGCCGGACCGGGATCGCAGCGTGCAGGAGCTGTTGGGCCAGCTCGGTCTGCAGCAGGCCCAGGTCGCCCTGCGGCAGGCTCTGCGACTCGGTGGTCGGTGCGGGGGTCATGGTCGCCTCCAGGGCATGGACGAGTCTCTTCACGGAACCAACTGACCCGACCGTAGCTTCGATGCGATCCAGGCCGGCCTCGGCATCTCGCGCCGCCGGGGACCTACGCCATGGCGCGTGACCTGTTGCAGTTCGGGGGTGGCTCAGTGGGTGCGGTGCGTGATGCCGACGAGGACCTTCTGGCCGGATGACGCCGGGCCGCTCGCGGCGTCCTGGCGGGTGATCGTCAGCGTGGGGAAGGCGCTCGGGGGGACGCCGGACCACAGGGTGACGTCGTCCGGCTGGTTGAACGTGCCGATCGGGACCAGACGGCCCGCGGCGTCCTTCAGCCAGCCCTGGTAGTACCGGCCGCCGTCCAGCCGCGGCAGGCCACTGGCCTGGAGGTGAACCCGCCAGCCGCTGGTGGTCCGGGTCATCGTCACCGATCCCTTCGCCGCCGGCGCGAGCGGCGTGCCCCGCAGGGCGGCGGCGAACTGCACGGGCCGGTCGCGATGGGTGAGGACGACGGCGCCGATGCCGAGCAACAGGACCACCGCGGCCGCCGCGCCGAGCAGCGAGCGGCCGAACCGTCGTCGCGACGCGCGCCGCTCCTCGAGCGAGACTGGTTCCGGCGCATCGGCTTTGGTCGCGGTCGGCGCGGTCGGCGCCGTCGCGGGGTCGGGGTCGGCGGCGGGACCTAGGTTGGCGGTGGGACCTAGGTCGGCGGCGGGACGGCGGCCGGCGGCCAGGACCGCCGCCACGACCCGCGACTCCAGATCCGGGCTCGGCTCGGCCCACAGGTCCGGTTCGCCGAGGAGCGCTCGGGTGCGCTCGACCCGCGCGGTGTCCGCGCCGGGCGGCCGCGCCCCGGAGTCGCCGACGAGGTAGGCGACCACGTCGTCGTCAGTCATGGCGCACGCCTCCTCTCCTCACGTCGATGGCACCAGCATCATTGTCACCGACCGAGCCGCTCACCGGGCGGTCCCCCCGGTCTGCGTCTTTGCTCGCAAGGTTGCTCGCGTCGGTGCTCGCAAGGTTGCTCGCGTCGGTGCTCGCGTCGGTGCTCGCGTCGTTGCTCGCGTCCTTGTCGGCGTCGTTGCTCGGGTCCGCGCGCAGGTGGCCGAGCAGGCCGGCCAGGCGGCGATGGGCCCGGAAGCTGCGCGACTTGACGGTGCCGACCGGGATCGCCAGGTGCTCGGCGATCTCGGTGTGGGTCAGCTCGCGGTAGTGCTGCAGCCGGATCAGCTCGCGGTCGGCGTCCGGGAGCGCGTCGAGGGCGCGGCGTACCTGCCACGCGTCGTAGATCCCCTCCGCCGAGGGAGGCAGAGTGGCCAGGCCCGGGTCGTTGACATCGAGCTCGTCGACGTTGCCGGACTGGCGGTGCCGCCGGTTGCGGCGGTAGGTGTCGATGGCGGCCCGGCCGGCGATGGTTGCCAGCCACGGGCCGAGGCTCCGGCTGGGGTCGAAGGTCGCGGCCTTCTGCCACGCCTGGACGAACGTCTGCTGGGTCGCGTCCTCGGCCAGGCTCGCGTCGCCGAGCACGCGGTAGGCCACGGCATAGACGAGCCGCCCGTACGCCCGATAGGCGTCGCCGACGCTGTCCGGCTCGCCGGCCGCGAACCGTACGGCGAGCTCGGCCTCGCCGATCACTGCAGCGCGCACCCGGCCTCCGTCCGCCCTCCCCCTCCATACGTCAGGAGGCCGGGGACGGTTCAGAGATACCTCCCACGAACCGGGAACCGGTGGCGATGCCGGATGCGTATCGAGAGCGACCGCAAAGGCAGCACCCCATCAGGAGGACGACATGAAGTTCACGACAGCCAAGATCGCGACCGTCATCGGCGTGGCAGCGCTCGGCGTCGGTGGCGTCACCACCGCCGAGGCCAGCAGCAACGCCAGGACGTCCAGCCATCAGATCAGCTTCGCCCTGCAGCGCTCGACCGCCTCGATCGGCTCGAACTGCCTCGTCGGAGCCGGCGCGCAGGTCAAGGTGGTCCACAAGGGCCAGGTCGAGGAGATGACCATCGACGCCCACGGCCTGCCGAAGAACACCGACTTCGACGTGTTCGTGACGCAGCTGCCCAACACGCCGTTCGGCATCTCGTGGTACCAGGGCGACCTGGAGACCAACGCCCAGGGCACCGCGCACGTGAAGTTCGCCGGCCGGTTCAGCGTGGAGACCTTCGCTGTAGCACCCGGGCCCGGCGCGGCACCGGTCGTCCACGACAGCGGCACGATCAAGGACGCCGCCACCAACCCGGCGTTCGCGCCGGTGCACACCTTCCACGTCGGCGTGTGGTTCAACTCCAGCGTGGATGCCGCCAAGGCCGGCTGCGCCAACACGGTGACGCCGTTCAACGGTGACCACACCGCAGGGACGCAGGCACTCAGCACGCGGCAGTTCGCCGACACGGCCGGGCCGCTGCGCCAGCTCGTCCCCTGACCGGCCCGCACCACCCACCGGTACGCCGGTCGCGCCACCCTCGGGTCGCGCGGCCGGCGTGCTGCGTCACACCCAGTCGCCGCGGACCATGACCCGCTGCACCCGCAGGCCGTCGTCGAGTACGACGAGGTCGGCGTCCAGACCGGGTTCGATTGCCCCGCAACGGTTGTCGATGCCCAGCACTCGCGCCGGGGTCGTCGAGGCAGCGGCCGAGGCCTGCTCGATCGTGAGCCCGACGGCCTGCACCGCGCGGCGGACCGCCTCATCCATGGTCAGCGTGCTGCCGGCCAGCCCGTGGGTGCTGGCCAGTCGGGCCTGACCGTCCTTGACGACGACGTCCTGGTCACCGAGCGAGTAGTGCCCGTCGCCGACGCCGGTGGCGCTGATCGCGTCCGTGATCAGGGCGACCCGGCCCGGGGCGCTGGCGCTGGCGAGACGGGTCAGGGCCTCGTGCACGTGGACGCCGTCGTTGATCAGCTCGACGTAGACGCCCGCGTCCAGCGCCGCGACCGCCGGGCCCGGCGCCCGCTGGCTCATCGAGCCCATGGCGTTGAACAGATGCGTCGCCAGGGTCGCGCCCGCCGCGAATCCGGCCGCCGCCTGCTCGTACGTCGCGTCGGTGTGCCCGACCGCCGCGATGGCCCCCGCGGCGACGATGTCCTCGATCAGGTGGAGCGCCCGCGGCAGCTCGGGAGCGACGGTGACGCTCCGGACCGAGCCCTGCCCGGCCGACAGCAGCTTGGCCAGGACGAGCGGGTCGGGCGCCGCGAGATGGCGCTGGTTCTGCGCACCGCAACGGGTCCGGGACAGGAACGGCCCCTCGAGGTGCGCGCCGAGCACCTCACCCGCCGTGGTGAGCCCCGCGGCCCAGCCGAGCTGCTCGGACATCGCGTCCACCGGTCCGGCCATGAGCGAGACCAGGGTGCCCGTGGTGCCGTGCCGCCGGTGGAACGCGACTCCGGCGGCCATGTCCTCGACCGACGAGGTGAAGTCGTGACCGCCACCGCCGTGGACGTGCAGGTCGATGAAGCCGGGCACCAGCCAGCCACCGCCCAGGTCCACCGCCTGCGGCGGCGCGGGCGAGGTCTCGACCCGGTCGATGCGTCCGTCGACCACCTCGACCCACGCGCCGTCGAGCACCCCGTGCGGCGTCACCACCCGGGCGCCGCTCAGCACCTGTCCCATCAGCCCTTCACCGCCCCTGCGGTGAGCCCGGCCGAGATCCGGCTCTGGAAGAGCACGAACAGGACGACGACCGGCAGCGCGGTCAATGTCGCCGCCGCCATCAGGCCGCCGTAGTCCGCGCCGTGGGTCGGGCTGGACTGGAACACGAGCAGGTAGACCATGCCCGTCTGCTTGCTGTTGTCGAGCAACAAGGTATTGGCCAGGACGAACTCGTTCCACGCCAGGATCCAGGCGTAGACACCGGTGGCGATCAGGCCCGGGCCGACCAGCGGCAGGATGATCTTGTAGAAGGTCTGCCAGCGGGTGCAGCCGTCGACCATCGCCGCCTCGTCCAGCTCTTTGGGGATCCCGGCGATGAACGTGCGCAACGTCCAGACCGTGTACGGCATCGAGAACATCAGGTAGGCGATGATGACGCCGATCAGGCTGTTCTTCAGGTGGAAGCGGTCCAGCAGCAGGGACAGCGGGATGGTCAGGGCCAGGAGCGGGATCATCTGCACGGTCAGGACGGCGAACACGAAGACCCTGCGTCCCGCGAACCGGAAGCGCGCTATGGCCAGCGCGCCGAAGAAGCCGACAACGATGCTGATCACCACGGCGGAGAGCGTGATCACCAGGCTGTTGCGCAGGTCGTCGCGGAAGATCGGGTCGCCCAGCACCTCGCGGAACGCGCGCAGGCTCGGGTGCTTCGGCCAGAACTGCGGCACGGCCTGGTTGATGTCCTCGCTGGTCTTGAAGGCCGTCGAGAGCATCCAGTAGATCGGGGCCCCCAGGACCGCGGCGAGCACCATCGCGAGGGCGTTCCAGCCGCCCGTCGCGTAGCGGCGCCGGCGCCGTCTCGGGACGGCGGGCGCGTCGGCCCGCTCCAGGCCGAGGCCAGCCACGACGGGTGGCGAGTCGGGCGAGGCGGTCACTCCGCGTCCCCGATCCGGAAGAGCTGGCGGATGTAGAACACCATGACGACCAGCAGGAACAGCATCATCAGGACGCCGATCGTGGCGCCGAGGTTGTAGCGGCTGCTCCCGATCCCGTTGCTGTACATGTAGATCCCGAGGGTCTGGTAGCCCGGCTCGGGGTGCCCGTTGCGCATGAACCAGATCTGGTTGAACACGCCGAAGTCCCAGATGATCGACAGGGTCGTGAGGATCACGAGCAGCGGCCGAAGGTAGGGCACGGTCACGTGCCGGAAGGTCTGCCACGAGGCGGCGCCGTCCACCCGGGCCGCCTCGAGCACCTCGCGGGGGATCTGGGTCATGCCCGCGTAGAGCGAGATCGCCAGCAGCGGCAGGGCTCCCCACACGACGACGAGCGTCACCACCGACAGCCCCTCATGCGGGTCGGCGAACCAGTCGTGGCCCTGCATGTGCACGCCCGGCAACTGGTCGAGGAGGTAGTTGACCGCGCCGTACTGGTTGCTGAAGAGCCAGTAGAAGACCTGTGTCGAGACCGTCGACGGGACGGCCCAGACGAAGAGCAGCACCGCCGTGAGGACGATCCGGGCCCAGGCCGAGATCCGGTTGAGCAGCAACGCGATCGCCATGCCCAGTCCGACGCTCAGCCCGACGTTGACCGCCGTGAAGATCAGCGTGCGCAGCGCGACCCTCCAGAACGTCGAGTCGGTCAGCACGTGCCCGAAGTTGGCCAGCCCGACGAACGGCGTCGAGCCGCTGTTGTGGAAGAGGGCACGCTTGCCCGACTGCTGCTGCTGCAGCGAGAGCTGGACGATCTTGACCAGCGGCCAGCCGGCCACCGCCACGAGGATGAGGACGGCCGGCAGGATCAGGAGGTAGGGCAGCTTGGCCGAGCGAGCGGCCCGGACGACGTCACCGGCCGGCCGCCGCGGACGGCGCGACCCGCGCGGGCTGCGGGTGTCGAGCGCGGTCATGGCCCCTCCTCTGTGCGGCAGGTCGAGCCGGCGCCGGAAGGGTCCGACGCCGGCTCGACCCGGTGCCTCGCGGTCGTCAGCTGCTGGCGTTCAGCGTGCTGGCGATCTGCTTGTCCGCCGCCGCCGTCGCAGCAGCGATGCTGCTCTTGCCGGTGGCGATCGACTCCAGCGAGTTCTGCAGGACGTTGCCGCTCTCCACATTGGCCCAGTTCGGTGTGTTGGGCACGAACCACGTGCTCTTCGCGGCCTCACCGGTCGACTTGTTCGCCTGGGCCTGGCCCTCGTAGACGCTCAGCAGCGACGTCGTGTTGGGGATGGCGAACTTCGCGAGCGCGGTCTGGCTGGTGGTGTCGGTGAAGATCTTGATCCACTCGGCACCGAGCGAGCCGTTGGGCGCCTTGTCCGGCACCGCGAGGTCCGACCCGCCGAGGAACGACGGCGTGTACTGACCGGCGGCCGCACCTGGCAGGGGGAAGGTCGACAGCTTCGGCGCGAGCTTGGGGTTGCCGGTCTTCGGGTCAGTGACCGCCCCGACCTCCCAGCCGTTGCCGAGGATCGCCGCGACGTGGCCCTGCGACATGATCGCGTCCTGGTCGGACTCGTCCTTGGTCGCGCCGCCCTTGGAGTAGGTCGTGGCCAGCTTCTGCCACTCGGCCAGGCCCTGCTGGGCCTGGGCGCCCTCCAGCTCACCCTTCCAGGTGCCGCCGTCCTGCGAGGCGATGCTGCCGCCCGCGCCGTACACGAAGGACATCGCGGCGTACCAGTACTTGCCCGGCATGTAGAACGCCGAGAAGTTCGCGTCCTTGCTGTTCGCCGCCTTGATCTTGTCCAGATCGGCGTTCAGCTCCTCCAGCGTGGTGGGCGGCGTCGTGACCCCGGCCTTGTCCCAGATGTCCTTGCGGTAGATGACGACCCGGCTGCCGGCGTAGTAGGGCACGGCCTGCAGCTGGCCACTCGGGGAGGTCCCCGACAGCTCGAGGCCCTTCAGCCAGGTGCCGGAGTTCTGGAAGCTGCTCTTGACCGAGGTGAGGTTCTTGAACGCCCCGCCCGCGATGTACGACGCGGTCTGGGTGTTGCCGAGCTCGACGACGTCCGGGACGCCACTCGAGCCGGCGAAGGTGGAGTCCAGCTTGGTCGTGTAGTTGGACCACTGCTGCCAGTCCACCTGGACCTTGGCGCCAGTGGCCTTCTCGAACCGCTGGTTGGCCTGGTCGACGACTGCGGGCCAGCCCTTCTGGGCGTCGCTCTGCAGCCAGATCTTGACCGTCTTCCCCTTGCCGTCGGTGCCGATGGCGCTGTCCTTCGACGACGACCCCGACGAGCTGCCGCACGCACTTGCGGAGAGGGCCACCGCCGCGGCCAGAACGATTGCGCTCGCTACGTTGCGCTTCAAGCTTGCCTCCGTGGTTGTGGGCAGGGACGCCACGAATTGATGTAGACAACTCCGGATATTGGCCTAGACCATTTCCCGTGTCAAGGGTTCTGCCGGAGTGACTCCCGAAGCGTTACCAAACCGGCCGCCCGCTCGACCGCGTCGGCCGGCGAGACCGCGAGCGCCAGATGGATCACGGCCGCGCGAGCGTTGCCACCACACGAGTCCAGCGCCGCGGCGGCCACATCGGCCGAGCAGCCCGCGATGTCGGCGACGATGCCCGCTGCGCGTCGGCGCAGCTTGGCGTTCGCGGCCACGACGTCGACCATCCGGTCGCCGTGCACCCGGCCGAGCCGGACCATCGCGGCCGTGGTCAGGGCGTTGAGCGCGACCTTCTGGGCCGTCCCGGCACTCAGCCGGGTCGAGCCGCGCAGCACCTCCGGGCCGACCTCCACCTCCACCGCGATGTCGGCGAGCGCCGCGAGCACCGTGCCGGCGGCGTTCACGACGGCGATCACCGCTGCCCGGCGGTCGACCGCGCCGGCCGCCAGGGCCAGCGTGTACGGCGTGGCGCCACTCGCCGCGACCGCCACGAGGACGTCGGCGGCGTTCGGCGCCAACGACTCCAGGTCGGCGGCGGCCAGGGCGACGTCGTCCTCGTCGCGGTCGGTGCCGCCGGCGATGCGGGCCTGCACCTGCGACCGGCTCAGCCCGAACGTGCCGGGGAGCTCGGCCGCCTCGGCCAGCGCGAGGCGCCCCGAGGTGCCGGCCCCGGCCAGCAGCAGCCGGCCGCCGGCCCGCATCCGGTCCGCTACCAGGTCGGCCGCTGCCGCGATCGCGCGAGCCTGCGACCGGACGGCCGGGACGACCCGCTCCTCGGCGGCGAGCAACAGGTCCACGACGTCGTCGGTCGGCAGCAGGTCCAGGTCGGGTCGCGCGTTCATCGCCTCGGGCATCCGCTCACGATCCTCCGGCCAGCAGCCGGGCCGTGGCGCGGAGCAGCCCTGGTGACACGCCGCGGGTGCGCACCAGCGCCAGCGCCGGCTCCCCCGATGGCTCGCCCAGCTGCTCCGCCGGCCAGCCGACGTCGACCACGACCGCCCCGGCGGACCGGCGGGCGGCGTCCAGGACCGCGCCCTGCCAACGGTGCCGGGCCGGGTCGCGGACCACGACGACGAGGGAGCGGTCGCGGGCCCGCTCCTTCAGAGCCACCGGGTCGAAGCCGGCGGCGCTCCCGGTCACCACCACCGCCTCGGTGCCCTGCACCCGCTCGGCGAGCGGCTCGGCCAACGACCACGGCAGCTCTCCCGACGCCATCCCGCCGGGTGGCCGGCACTCCACCACCAGCGGCCGCCGCAGCTGCGGCAGGCGGCCGCGGATCTCGAGGCAACGAGCCGCGACCGCGGCGAGCACCGCGTCGTCGCCACCAGTGCCGGGGTCGCCGAGGGCGCTCAGCTCCCCGGTACGCCGCGCGGCGTCGGCCAGCCGGTCGACGGTCAGCCGCCCGTCGACCAGTGCGGCCGCAACCGCAGCAGGGATGTCCCGGACGAGCGCCGGATAGTCCATGGCACCGGTCTCGATCGCGTCGGCACCCGCGGCCAGCGCCTGGACGAAGCCCTCGACCATGCCGATCGTGCCCGACACCGCCCGCATCTCGAGGGCATCGGTGACAACGGTCCCGGCGAAGCCGAGCCGGCCGCGCAGCAGGCCGGTCGTGACCGGTGCACTCACCGTCGCCAGCGCGGCGGGGTCGAGCGAGGGGACGATCAGATGCCCGGTCATCACCGCCCGCGTCCCCGCTGCCACGGCCGCGGCGAACGGCGGCAGCTCGACCCGCTCCAGCTCCGCCGAGGTGCGGTCGACCGTCGCGACCTCGTGGTGGGAGTCGGCCCGGCTGGCACCGTGGCCGGGGAAGTGCTTGACGCAGGCCGCCGTACCTCCTCGTTGCAGCCCGCGCACCGCCGCCGCGACGTGCCGCCCGACCAGCGTGGGGTCGGCGCCGAACGAGCGCACGCCGATCACCGGGTTGAGCGCCTCGACGTTGACGTCCGCCACCGGCGCGAGGTTCGTCGTCACCCCGGCTGCGGCCAGCCGGGCGCCGATCGCGGCGTACACCTCCTCGGTGGCCGCCGGGTCGTCGAGGTGTCCGAGCGCGGCGGCCCCCGGGCTCGCGCTGCCACGCACCGTGTCCAGGCGGGTGACGTCGCCGCCCTCCTCGTCGAGGGCGATCACGATCTCCCGCCCCGCGGCCGCGCGCAGGCGGTCGGTCAGGGCTCGAACCCCGTTGCCGTCGCCCAGGTTCGAGCCGAAGAGCACCACGCCGCCGAGGCCGTCGCCGAGCGCGTCCAGCAACCAGGGCGGCGGGGTCGGCCCGACGAAGCCGAGCAGCAGGCAGGAGAGGCTGAGACGGCGTACGTCGGGGTCGATCGGCACTGGCGCGCTCCGGCTCTCACGTCGCGGGAATGGACTAGACAACTTGGAGCGTGCCGGGGTAGGACGGGGCTGTCAATGGTGTACATATGCTTCGTCGCACCGGCGTGGAGGAGGCTCAGTGGTCGTCGTCACCAGCGAGCCCGGCCCCCGCGAGCCGAAGTACTACGTCGTCAAGCGACACCTGCTCGAGCTGATCGCCAGCCTCCCGCCGGGCACGTCGGTGCCCACCGAGCGCGAGCTGACGGCCGAGCTGGAGACCTCGCGGACCACCGTGCGCCAGGCGCTCGGCGAGCTCGTCGGCGAGGGGCGGCTGACCCGCCGGCAGGGGTCGGGCACCTACGTCGCCGAGCCGAAGATCAGCTGGCCGCTGCTGATGACGAGCTTCACCGAGCAGGCGGCCGCCGCCGGCTACTCGGCGACGGTGAAGCTGCTCGAGGCCGGTCGCGGCCGCGCGAGTGACGAGGTGGCCGCGCGCCTGACCGTCCGGGTCGGCGCGCCGGTGTACCTGGTCGAGCGGCTGCGCCTGGTCGACGGCGCCCCCATGGCGGTCGAGACGTCGCAGCTCTCGGTCGCGCGGTTCCCCGGCCTGCTGCGGCACCTTCGGCGGAGCTCCTCGCTCTACAGGGTCCTGGCCGACGCGTACGGCGTCGTGCCGGTGGCCGCCGACGAGACCATCGAGACGGCGGCGGCATCCCCGCGCGAGGCCGACCTCCTGGGCACGGACACCGGCTCGCCGATGCTGGTGCTGAGCCGGCACAGCTTCGACGCCGACGGGGCCGCGGTCGAGTGGGTCCGCAGCTGGTACCGCGGCGATCGCTACACGTTCGTCGCCCGCCTCACCGCCCCCTGAACCACCCGACCAGCCAGCCGCCTGGTCTTGACTCATTCCAGAAAAGGGGGCCAGACTCGGCGGGTGCCGTCCAGCCAGGAAGTCGAGCGTCTGCTGCGCGGCGCGGGACTCCGGGTGACCCGGCCGAGGCTGGCCGTGCTGGCCGCGGTCCACGACCACCCCCACGCCGACACCGACCAGATCATCGGGGCCGCGCGCCTGGGACTCGGCGAGGTCTCCCACCAAGCGGTGTACGACGTCCTGCGCGTGCTCACGACCGCGGGCCTGGTCCGGCGGATCGAGCCGGCCGGCTCGGTCGCCCGCTACGAGTCGCGGATCGGCGACAACCATCACCACGTCGTCTGCCGGTCCTGCGGTGCCATCGCCGACGTCGACTGTGCCGCCGGCGCCACACCATGCCTGACCGCTTCCGAGGACCACGGCTTCGTCATCGACGAGGCCGAGGTCACGTACTGGGGCCTCTGCCCCGACTGTTCCACCGTCCGCGCTTCTTGAGCCAGAACCCTTATCCCGGAAGGATTTACATGTCTGAGCATCCCGACGCCGTCGTTCGCGAGATGAACGAGCCGGAGGCGAGCGACGAGGCGAAGTGCCCGGTCGCGTCCGGACGCCGCCCCTACCCCGTCGAGGGTGGGAGCAACCGGGACTGGTGGCCGAACCAGCTCAACCTGAAGATCCTGCGCAAGCACACCGACGTCGCGAACCCGATGGACCCGGACTTCGACTACGCCGCGGCGTTCCAGACCGTCGACCTGGCGGCGCTCCGGGCGGACATCGAGCGGGTCATGACCACGTCGCAGGACTGGTGGCCGGCCGACTTCGGGCACTACGGACCGTTCTTCATCCGGATGGCCTGGCACAGCGCGGGGACCTACCGGATCCACGACGGCCGCGGCGGCGCCGGTGCCGGCATGCAGCGCTTCGCGCCGCTCAACAGCTGGCCGGACAACGGCAACCTGGACAAGGCCCGCCGGCTGCTCTGGCCGGTCAAGCAGAAGTACGGCCGCTCGTTGTCCTGGGCCGACCTGATGGTGTTCGCCGGCAACTGCGCGCTCGAGTCGATGGGCTTCACGACGTTCGGCTTCGCCGGCGGCCGTGCCGACGTCTGGGAGCCGGACGAGGACGTCTACTGGGGTCCCGAGGAGACCTGGCTGGGCGACGACCGCTACACCGGTGACCGCGAGCTCGAGAACCCGCTCGCCGCGGTCCAGATGGGGCTCATCTACGTCAACCCCGAGGGCCCGAACGCCAACCCGGACCCGCTCGGGTCGGCGCGGGACATCCGCGAGACCTTCCACCGGATGGCGATGAACGACGAGGAGACCGTCGCCCTGATCGCCGGCGGTCACACCTTCGGCAAGACCCACGGCGCGGCCGACCCCGAGAAGTACGTCGGCCCCGAGCCCGAGGGAGCACCACTGGAGGAGCAGGGGCTGGGCTGGCGGCAGAGCTACGGCAGCGGCAAGGGCCGCGACGCCATCACCAGCGGCCTCGAGGTCACCTGGACCGCGACCCCGACGACCTGGGACAACAGCTTCTTCGAGACGCTGTTCGGCTTCGAGTGGGAGCTGACCAAGAGCCCCGCGGGCGCCAGCCAGTGGCAGCCGAAGGACGGCGCGGGCGCCAACACGGTGCCCGACCCGGAGGACGGTTCGCTGAGCCGGCCGCCGACGATGCTGACGAGCGACCTCGCGCTGCGGATGGACCCGATCTACGAGCCGATCTCGCGGCGCTTCCTCGAGCACCCGGAGGAGCTCGCGGACGCCTTCGCCCGCGCGTGGTTCAAGCTGACCCACCGCGACATGGGCCCGATCCAGCGCTACCTCGGCCCGCTCGTGCCGCAGGAGACCCTCATCTGGCAGGACCCGGTGCCGGCGCCGACCGGCGAGGTCATCGGTGCTGCGGACATCGCCGAGCTGAAGGCGCAGATCCTGGCCGCCGGCCCGTCGATCCCGCAGCTCGTCTCTGCGGCCTGGGCGTCGGCGTCGACGTTCCGCGGCAGCGACAAGCGCGGTGGTGCCAACGGCGCACGGCTCCGGCTCGAGCCCCAATCCGGTTGGGAGGTCAACGATCCCGCCGAGCTGGCCGTCACGCTGCGAGCGCTGGAGCGCGTCCAGTCCTCGTTCAACAGCGCGCACACCGGCGGCGTACAGGTCTCGCTCGCCGACCTGATCGTGCTCGGCGGCTGCGCGGCGGTCGAGCAGGCCGCGCGGCACGCCGGGCACGAGGTGTCGGTGCCCTTCACGCCGGGGCGTACCGATGCGTCCCAGGAGCAGACCGACGTGGAGTCGTTCGCGGCGCTCGAGCCGACCGCCGACGGCTTCCGCAACTACCTGGGCAAGGGCCACCGGCTCCCCGCCGAGTACCTCCTGGTCGACCGGGCCAACCTGCTGGGTCTCAGCGCCCCCGAGATGACGGTCCTGGTCGGTGGTCTGCGCGTCCTGGGTGCGAACTCCGCAGGGTCGCCGGCCGGCGTCCTCACCGGGAGGCCCGGGTCGCTGACGAACGACTTCTTCGTCAACCTGCTCGACCCGGCCACCACGTGGACGGCGACGGCTGCCGACGAGGGGACCTTCGAGGGCCGGGACGGCTCGAGCGGCGAGCCCCGCTGGACCGGTACCCGGGCCGACCTGGTCTTCGGCTCGAACTCAGAGCTGCGGGCCGTCGCCGAGGTCTACGCGAGCGACGACGCTCAGGAGAAGTTCGTCCGCGACTTCGTCGCCGCGTGGGACAAGGTCATGAACCTGGACCGGTACGACCTCCGCTGACCCGGCCCGCTCCACCGCCCAGACCGTTCGGCCTCGCATCGGTGCAACTGTGCGTCACGCGCGACGCAGAGTTGCACCGATGCGAGGGATGGCCAGCCGGCCGCTGGGCTCAGCCCGCGCCGTTGACCACCAGCTCCGACATGTCCATGAAGTCGCAGCCGGAGGCGCCGCCGGGACAGGTCTGGCCGAGCGCGAGGACCTGCGGCGCCACCATCGTGAACCGCACGTACCGGATCCCGGCGGCAGTCCCCGCGGCCAGCGGGATCGGGTTCAGCCGGCCGGCGTCGCCGGCCCCGAACGTGCCACTGGCGGCCGGCTTCCACACGGTCCCGTTGGTCGACGTCTCGAGCCGGTACGCGCCGGTCGAAGCGGTCTCGTCGTCCCCGCAGGTGGCGTTCGGATCCACGGCTATCAACGTGGCGCTCACCACCGTCGGCAGCTTGATCGTCACCGACTTGGGCGTGCTCGGGCCGGGCGCCCCGTCGACGAAGTCCGATGTGCTCCCCCAGCCGGTGCTCAGCGACTGGTCGATGGCTCCGATCGGGCCGCACTGGGGGGAGAAGTCCGGCCCGTCGTAGGCCGTGACCGTCGCCCCGCCACTGGCCGCCGCCCAGTCCCTGGTCAGGGTGAAGTTGCTGACGGCGCCGGCCGCAGTGACCGTGACCGTCCTCTCGACCTGGTTGTAGCCGGCACCGCTCGCCGTCAGCTCCGGGTAGGTCCCGGTGAAGACACCGTCGATCCGGTAGCGACCGGCCGCGTTCGTCGTGGCCGCGTAGCTGCCGGGGAAGCCGGAGGCGTGTCCGCCGAGGACGACGGAGACCCCGCCGGCGCCGTTGCCGGTGACCGAGTCCTTCACGATGCCCGTGATGCTCGCCTTCGCGTGACCGGGCTTCGGTGGCAGCGAGAAGTCCTGGAAGGTCGAGGAGTCGTCACCGTTCGCCGCTCCGGCGAAGAAGCCCATGCCTCGGTGCGCGAACACCTTCCAGATCCGCGCCCGGTAGGCACCACCGTCGATGGCCGTGTCGGCCTGGAGGATCGCGTTGCGCTCGTCGAGGAACGACGGGTTCGACGGTGACAGCTCCATCGCCCGGGTCACCAGGGACTCGGTGATGTACGAGCCGAGCTCGCCGCGCAGGTCCCACAGGGTCTGGGCCCAGATCTCGCCGTCGGAGTGGACCTCGGGGAAGCCGATGACCTTGCCGTAGTCGCCGTAGGTGTAGCCGCCCCGCCCGGCCGTGTCGGTGCCGGGGCAGTGTGGCGAGTTGACGCCGACCGCGCAGTCGATCGGCTCCGTGCGGTCGAGGGCCACGCCGGCGCCGTCGTACTGGAACAGGACCACGTCACCCGGCTGCCGGGTGTCGAGCTGGAGCCCTTGCGCGACAAGGTAATCCATCGCATACCAGTCACTCCACGCCTCACCCATGGCGCCGGCCTGTACGCCGCCGAGGGTAGAGGCGCCCGAGGCGTCGACCACCAGCCGGTTGGAGAGCCCGTGGGTGTACTCGTGGTAGACCGTGTCGGCCTCGTCGCCGACATTGGTCGGGGCGAACGGGTCGCCGTCCGGGTAGGTCGTGCCGGGCTGGTGCTGCAAGTACATCTGCATCCGCGGCGACTGGCCGTCCGGGGGCGTGTCCATGTTGGCGTTGTCGACGTGCGCGCCGTCCGGCAGCCCGTTGTCGACTGCGGCACCGTCGTCGGACTCGGCCTTGACCGGGTCGCCGCCCTGGCCCTGGCCACTCGAGTTCTTGACCTGGAAGTTGCCGGCGGCCTCGGTGAACCCGATCGGAGCGGCCGCCAGATGGTCGTGCCAGTTGTTCACGTAGTAGAAGACCTGGGCCGCGTTCTGGTTGCGGTTGGCCTGCCAGGAGAACGGCACGTCCGGGTTCCAGTTGCACGGGTACGGGTTGTTGCAGAACGACACGTTCTTGAGGTTGAACGGCTTGAGCGCGTAGTTCCAGCTGTGGCCCGAGCTCGGCGGGATCTCCTCGTTGGCCGAGGCCTGGTTGTTGTCGTTCGTGTCGGCGTAGGTGTGAGTGTTGTTGCCGGAGAGGACGTTCGCCGTCGCCGGCAGCCAGCCCTGCGCGGTGTAGTCCACCTGCACCTGGGCCCCGCCGCGCGGCGCCGAGGGGAAGTAGAGGTAGGCCTTGCCCCGAGCCGCGGCCTTGGCGGCCGCCACCGCGGTGGCCGCGGCACCGGACGCCTGCGCGTCGCTGGCCAGGCTGCGCCGGTAGAGCACCCGGCCGGTCTCGGCGTCGATCACGTGCATCGCCGGGTGGGCGGCCGACATGGTGACCGTCTCCCAGGCTCGGCGGGCGCCGTCCGCGGTCTGGAAGAGCACGGCCTTCGCCGTGTCGTCGGCGCCGGCGGCCGTCGACGCCTCGCCGAGGTCGGTCCGCGCGGCGCCGATCGCCTGAGCCGACGACAGCGAGCGCGACGCGGCCGCGGGAGCCGACAGGCCGGACACCGGTGCTCCGAGCACGCTGATCAGCCGGCCGTCCTTGGCGACGTTGGCCTGCAGGCCGTTGCCGAAGAGCGGCAGGCCCGCGGCGTACTGCTGCCAGGACAGGTGGTGGATCCCGGCGACGTCGACGTAGTTACGGGTGAGCTTCATCGCAGCGAGGTCGCCGGCGCTGAGCCGGAAGACGTCCGGGTGCGCGCTGACGTAGGCGAGCGCGATGGCTGCGGGGGTGGCCTTGCTCGCGCCGGTCAGGGCGCCGTCGAGCCGGGCGACCTGGCGCGGGGTCAGGGTGAGCCCGTCGAGGTCGACGACCGCCTGGTCGCCGAGCTGGTCGCGCAGGGCTTGGACCTGCGGCGCGGCCTGCGAGGCCGCGGCCCGCTTGGCGAATGCCTGGCTCTGGGTGGCCGAGGTCCCCTGCCGCGAGTCGTAGTCCGGCTTCGCCACTCCGGCAGCGGTCTTCGCCGCCCGTGCGAACGCCGCTCCGGCGTGCTGGCGCTCGGCCGCGGAGCTGGTCATGGTCGAGCCGAGCGTCCCGGCGACCGCGGTCGCGGCCGCCACCAGGACGGCGGCCCGGCGGGTTGCGCCGTGTCGCCTCGTGCCTGCAGAAGAGCGTGCTAAGGACATCGTGTGTCGCCCCTTCGGTGGGCCCCCGACATGGCCAGTGCGGCGTCAGCCTCCACCCGCGCCCGCGTACCGTCAACGCCTGGCACCTACCGATCACGGCCCGTGACTCCACGTGGCCCGCCTGGGGGGTCAGGCGGGGCCCTGTCCGACGCCCTGTGCCGCGCGGAACGGACCGGTCAGGCCGGGCGGTAGGTCAGCAGCAGTACTCCGGTCGAGGTGGCCTCGCTGGCGTGGAGCCGGAGCCGGGCGACGTGGTCGTCGGGCTCGAACAGTCGCAGGCCCGTGCCCAGGACCAGCGGGTGGATCATCAGCAGGAGCTCGTCGATCAACCGGTGCGGCAACAACGAGCGGATGAGCTCACCGCTGCCCATGATCACGAGCGGCCCGCCGTCACCCTGCTTCAGCTCAGCGACGGCGGCGGGCACATCGCCATGCAGGAGAGTCGAGTTGGGCCACTCCAGCTCGGTCGCGGCACTCGACGAGGCGACGTACTTGGGGGTGGAGTTGAGGGCGTCCTTGAACGGACCGCCGCGCTCGTTCCAACCGGAGAGCATGGCGTCGTAGCTGCGCCGGCCCAGGAGCATCCCGCCGCCGGGCTGCCCCATGTACTGGCCGACCGCCCGGAGCATCGCGTCGTCGTTGCCGGCGTTCGCCCACCCACCGTGGCCGAAGCCGCCCCGGCGGTCCTCGTCCGCATGACCAGGTGCCTGCATCACGCCGTCGAGCGTGAGGTGGTTGATGACGACCACTCGCATCGACGACCTCCCATGCTCGCCGTGGTGCGCCTCAGGCGCATTCTCGGTGCAGACTCGGGCTATGCCTGAACGATCCGAACCCGAGGCCGAACCCGAGGCCGAACCCGAGCCCAAGGCCCACGCCGAGGCCGAGTCTACGGACCGGCCGGGCGAGACCAGGACCGAGCGGTGGGACCGGAACTGGGACGAGCTGCTGCAGGAGCTCCGGGTGACGCAGACCGGCGTCCAGCTGCTGACGGCCTTCCTGCTGAGCCTGCCTCTGCAGCAACGGTTCTCGAGCCTGGAGCACTACCAGCGCAGGATCTACCTCGTGGCGGTCGTCCTGTCCGTGGCAGCGACCGGCCTGCTCGTGGCGCCGGTCGCGGTGCACCGGGCCCTGTTCCGGCACCACGAGAAGGGCGCCCTCGTCGCCGTTGGTGATCGCGCGGCCCGGGCCGGCCTCGCCCTGCTCGCCCTGGCCGTCTCAACGGTCACGACGTTCATCTTCAGCGTGGTCGTGAGCGGGGCTGCGGGGTTCGGCGCGGGCGCCCTCACGCTGCTCGGCCTCGCAGCGCTGTGGTGGTGGCTGCCGCATCACGTCCGGCGCCACCCGGCGGCCTGACCGGCCTCACGCCGTACGGCGCACCACGACCAGCGCGATGTCGTCATCCGACCCGCCGGCCCGGCCGGTGCACTGCAACAGCTTGTCGGCGATGGCCTCGACATCCTCGACGTCCGGCAACCCGGCCAGCGTCTCCGCCAGCGTGTCCAGGCCCCTGTCCAGGGACACGCCGCGCGCCTCGACCAGGCCGTCCGTGAACCCGACCAGGACCGACCCAGGGGGGAAGGGCACTGCGATCTCCTGGTAGTCCGGCATCGACAGGCCGAGCGGCGGGCCAGGCGGCGCGTGCAGCCAGCTCGTGCGCCCGTCGGCCCCACGCATCAAGAGCGGCGGGTGGCCGGCGTTGGCGAGGCGCAGCTCGTCGCGGGCCGGGTCGATCACCCCGAAGACGGCCGTCGCCAGGCGGACGCCGCCCTCGCTGTCGAACCCGGACCTCGCCTCCCCGAGGCCGGCGAGGTGCTGGTCGAGCAGGGTGAGCACCGCGGAGGGCCCGAGCCGCGCGAGCGCCGCAGCCCGCATGGCCGCCTTCACCTGACCCATCACCACGGCCGCCTGGATCCCCCGCCCCGCAACGTCCCCCAGACCGACGGCGACGCGCCCTCCGTCCAGCTCGGAGACCTCCCACCAGTCGCCGCCGATCTCCAGGTCGCCGCCACCGGCCAGGTAGTGAGCCGCGACCGACACACCGGGCAGCTCCTGCGGCACCCGCGGGAGCAAGGCGGTCTGGAGGTCGTAGGCGATCTGCCACTGCTGGCGGAACGCCCGCACGTGGGCCACCGACGAGGCGGCCCGCGCCGCGACCAGCTCGAGGAAGGGCAGGTCGGCCTCGGTGTACGCCGGTCGGGGCTGCACCGACAGGAGGACGACAGCACCTGCGAGCTCTCCCGCCATCGCCAGCGGGAGCACCGCCATGTTGTGTGCGCCGGCCGCGCGCAGCCACGCCAGGACGGCGTCACCGCTCCGCTCGGAGAGGTCGCCGCCGGACACGTCGATCAGGACCGCCCGGCCGGCGGCGAGGGGAGCGTCCCACGGCGTCGGCGCCTGGTCGCTGTCACCCTCGGGCGGCGGCCCGACCCGTTGCAGCAGAGCGGCATCGATGCTGATCGCGCGGGGCCGAGCCCGGCGGGGAGCAGTGTCACCGGAGCGGTCCGCCGGCTGCGACGGGCCGCCCGGCAGCGAGCCCACGAACACGGCCGCCAGGTCGGCCAGCGCGGGAACCGCAGCATTGGTCAGGACGGACAGTGACGCGTCCGGATCGGTCGCCTCGTTCATCCGCTCCGACAGGTCGCTGAGCAACGCGGCCTGGCGCGCGGCGCGGGCGGCGACCGTCTCGTGGGTGACGTCGTGCGCGCAGATCAGCACACCCCGGACGCCCGGGCCGGGTGCGCCCACCGGAGACACGACAAAGGTCAGCAGCACCTCCGAGCCGCTGGCGCCCAGCACCCCCGGCCGGATGTTGGACTGCTCGCGGGTGCCGCCGTTGTCGTACACGTCGTCGAGCCAGAGGCGGGCGGTCTCGCCCATCTCCGGGAAGGCCTGCGCCATCGGCGAGCCCGGGGCGCGCGGCCCGAACAGCCGCTGCGATGCGGGGTTCTGATAGACGAGGAGGTGCTCGGGACCCTCCGTCATCACGACGAGCAGTGGAGACGCATCCCAGGCCGCCCGGGCCGCGCTCAGCGGCAGTGCCTGCCACAGGCCGCTGTCGCTCACATCGGGAGGCTGTCACGCCCGTGGTCGGTTGACCAGCACTCCGCAGCCTCACCAGCCGGAGCCTCGGCCCGGCCGGCCGCGGGGTGCGGTCAGAACGCGTCCTTGATCTTCTCCCCGGCCTGCTTCAGGTTGGCCTTGGACTGCTCCGCCTTGCCCTGCGCCTCGCGCGCGTCGTCACCGGTGGCCTCGCCTTCGAGCTCCTTGGCCTTGCCCTTCAGCTCGTCGATCTTGTTCTCAGCCTTGTCGTCGTTGCCCATGGTGGGCCTCCGCTTCTGTCGGGAGTTCTGCCGGAAGCCTCAATGTGCTCCCGATCGGGCGACCCCGCATCTTGGCCGGGTCACCGTGTCGCGAGCCGGTCCGTCCCGTGTCACAGTCGAAGTCACCTCCAGCAGCGGGGGCCGGGGCTGGTGGAGTGATCCGGTCCCGCGGACCGTCTGCGACTGTGGGAGCTGCATGAAAGCCCTTACCTGGCAAGGCAAGCGCGACGTTCAGGTGCTCGACGTACCCGACCCGGAGATCCAGGAGCCGACCGACGCCATCATCCGCGTGACATCGACCGCCATCTGCGGCAGCGACCTCCACCTCTACGAGGTGCTCGGCGCGTTCCTCTCCGCGGGTGACGTCCTGGGCCACGAGACCATGGGCATCGTCGAGGAGGTCGGCGCCCAGGTCAGCCAGATCAAGGCCGGCGACCGCGTCGTCATCCCGTTCAACATCTCCTGCGGCGCCTGCTGGATGTGCAGCCGCGGCCTGTTCGCGCAGTGCGAGACGACGCAGGTGCGGGCCCAGGGCAAGGGCGCCGCCCTCTTCGGTTACACCGAGCTCTACGGCTCGGTGCCCGGCGGGCAGGCCGAGTACCTCCGCGTCCCCCAGGCCCAGTTCGGGCCCATCCCCGTGCCCGACGACGTCCCCGACGAGCGCGTGCTCTACCTCTCGGACATCCTCCCCACCGCCTGGCAGGCCGTCGAGTACGCCGACGTCGGTGAGGCGGACACCCTTGCGGTGCTGGGGATGGGACCGGTCGGGCAGCTGGCCGGCCGGATCGCCAGGCACCACGGCGTACGGCGCGTCATCGGCGTCGATCTCGTCCCCGATCGGCTGGCGCGAGCCGCCGCCCACGGGCTGGAGGTCCTCGACGTCCGGGAGATCGACGACGTCGCCGAGGCCCTGATCGAGCTGACCGGTGGCCGGGGACCGGACGCGGTCATCGAGGCGGTCGGGATGGAGGCGCACGGCTCCCCGACCGGCAAGCTGGCGCACGCTGCGGTCGGGCTGCTGCCTGACGCCGTCGCGAAGCCGATCACCGACCGGTTCGCCATCGACCGCCTGGACGCGCTGCACACGGCGATCAAGGCGACCCGCCGCGGCGGCACGGTCTCCGTGAGCGGCGTGTACGGCGGCGAGATGGACCCGATGCCGATGATGGAGATGTTCGACCGCGGCCTGCAGCTGCGGATGGGTCAGTGCCATGTCAAGCGGTGGGTCGACGACATCCTGCCGGTGGCCCTGGCCGACGACGACCCCCTGGGGCTGGAGTCGTTCGCGACCCACCACCTACCGCTGGCCGAGGCCCCGCACGGCTACGACATCTTCCAGCGCAAGGCGGACGGCTGCCAGAAGGTCGTGCTCAAGCCTTGACCACGCCCGTCGGCTTCTCGGCCAGCGCCGCCAACCGGGCCAGCGCCTCGACGTTGCGGGCGTTGATGAGCAGGTCGGCGACCGCGCTGGGGACCGCCCGGCCCGGGCCGCTCACGATCTCCTCGGTCATCGTCACCATGGTGCCCGGGCCGTCCGGCTCGAGCCGCAGGTCGACCCGCGCCGAGCCGAGCGGGCGCCCCTTGGCCAGCAGCACCAGCCGGCGAGCCGGCTCGCTGGCCTCGATCCGGGTCTCGTCCTTCAGCACCAAGGGCCAGACCCCGAAGGAATGGTGGATCAGCGAGCCCGTCCTCGGCCAGGTCGCTGACACCGCGCGGACGTGGGACGCACCCACCACCCAGCCCGTGTACAGCCAGCCGTCGGCCAGGACGTCGAAGACCCGGTCCGGGGTGGTGTCGATGCGCCTGCGGACAGTTCCCATCCGGACAGCCTGCGGGACGACGCCGGGGTCCGCACGTCCGGATCGCTCCGCGGCGCAGCGGTCCGGTCCCTCTCGAAGCAGCCGGCCGTGACCTCCCTGCCGGCGGAGGCCGACGCCGTCGTGATCGGTGCCGGACCCAACGGCCTGGTGGCCGCGAACGCGCTGGTCGACGCGGGCTGGGACGTCCTCGTACTGGAGGCCGAGGACGCGGTCGGCGGTGCCGTGCGCAGCGCCGAGGTGACCCGACCTGGCTTCGTCAGCGACCTCTTCAGTGCGTTCTACCCCCTGGCTGCCGCGTCGCCGGTGATCCGGGACCTCGAGCTGCAGCGGTTCGGGCTGACGTGGCTCCACGCGCCCGAGGTGCTGGCCCACACTCTCGACGACGGTCGCTGCGCCCTGCTCTCCCGGTCGCCCGAGCGCACCGCCACCTCCCTCGACGCCTTCGCCTCCGGCGACGGCGCGGCCTGGCTCGCGATGTTCGAGCAGTGGCAGCGCCTGCGCGACCCGCTGATCGACGCGCTCTTCACGCCGTTCCCTCCGGTCGCCGCGGTGCTGCGCCTGCTCCGTCGGGCGGGGACCGCCGGGTCGCTCGACCTGGCGCGGCTGGCCGTCCTTCCGGTGCGACGACTGGCCGAGGAGCACTTCCGCGGCGACGGCGCCGGGCTGCTGCTCACCGGCAACGCCCTGCACAGCGACCTCGGGCCGGAGGCGGCCGGCAGCGGGGTGTTCGGCTGGCTGCTGGCGATGCTGGGCCAGGACGTGGGCTTCCCCGTGCCGCAGGGCGGTGCCCAGCGGCTGGCCGACGCCCTCTGCGGCCGGGCCCGCGCCGGCGGCGCGCAGGTGCACACCGGGACGCGGGTCGACCAGGTCCTCGTCGCGGGCGGCCACGCCGTCGGCGTACGGACGGCGGGCGGGGGCCGGGTCCGGGCCCGGCGCGCGGTCCTGGCCGACGTCTCCGCACCGCTCCTGTGGCGCCGGCTCGTCGCGGAGCCGGACCGCCCGGCCGGCCTGGCGGAGCGGCTGGAGCGCTTCCAGCTGGACTGGCCGACACTGAAGCTCAACTGGGCGCTCGACCGGGCCGTCCCCTGGCAGGCCGACGCGGCCCGAGGCGCCGGGACGGTCCACCTCGGCGTCGACCTGGACGGCTTCGTCGACGTCGGCGGACAGCTGACCAAGGGCCGCGCGCCCGAGCGGCCCTTCGTCCTGTTCGGGCAGATGACCACCGCCGATCCGAGCCGATCGCCGGCCGGCACCGAGTCGGCGTGGGCGTACACGCACGTGCCGCAATCCGTCGTCGGTGACCGGGCCGCCCTCGACCGGCAGGTGGAGCGGGTCGAGGCCGCCGTCGAGCGGGTCGCCCCGGGGTTCAGGTCCACCGTCAGCGCCCGCACCGTGCAGCGGCCGGAAGACCTGGAGGACGCTGACGCCAACCTGGTCCAGGGCGCCCTGAACGGCGGCACCGCGGGCCTGCACCAGCAGGCGATGTTCCGTCCGGTCCCGGGCACCGGACGGCCGCAGACGCCTATCCCGCGGCTCTACCTGGCCAGCGCCGCGGCCCATCCCGGTGGCGGCGTTCACGGCGCCTGCGGGTGGAACGCCGCGAGGGCGGCGCTGAGTGACGCCGGGCCGTGGGGCGCGGTCCGGCGGGCCCTGCACCGGACGGCCTGGGCGCGCCTGCTGGCTCGCCCGTGACGTCCGTCGTCCTGGTGACCGGGGCCTCCAGCGGGATCGGCCGCGCGCTCGCCCACGAGCTGGCCCGCCGTGGTGACCACCTGGTGCTGCTGGCCCGGTCCGGTCGCGCGTTGGCGGCGGTCTCGGCCGAGTGTGCGGAGCGCGGTGCCGCCAGCGTGGCGACGGCGGCGGTCGACGTCCGCGACGCCGCCGCCGTACGGGCCGCGGTGGACGAGGTCGTCCGGTCGCAGGGGCGGCTCGACGTCGTCGTGCACTGCGCCGGCGTGGCCGGCTACGGCCGGTTCGAGGAGGTGCCTGCCGAGGTCTTCGACGCGGTGATCGCGACCAACGTCCACGGCGCGGCCAACGTGGCCCGCGCCGCCCTGCCTCACCTGCGGGGGCGGGACACCGGCTCGCTCTACCTCGTCGGGTCGGTGATCGGCACGCTCGGCGTGCCGGGCATGACGCCGTACGTCGTGAGCAAGTGGGCGATCCGCGCCCTGGCTCGCCAGCTCCAGCTCGAGAACCGGGACCGCCCCGGCGTCCACGTCACGCTGGTGACACCCGGTGGTGTGGACACCCCGATCTACCGCCAGGCGGCCAACTACGCGGGCCGGGTCGGCAAGCCACCGCCACCCGTGTATCCACCGGAGATGGTCGCGCGCGCCATCGTCCGTTCACTCAGCAAGCCACCGCGCCGGCTCGACGTCGGCGTCACGAATCCGTTGATGGCACTGGGTTTTGCCCTCCTCCCCCGGGTGTACGACGTCCTGGTCGGGCCACTGTCCGCCCTGGTGACGCGGCGAGCGCACGGCGGTGGGGCCGACGCCCGGCAACGTGCTGAACCCAAAGGACGAGGGCGACGAGCTGCACGGCCGGCACCCGGGCGTGCTGGGCCGACTCGACCGTCGACGCCGGCGCCTGCGCCTGCGCCGGAGCGGCGGGGCCCGGGGGGACGGCTAGCGCCGGCGCCACCCGGCCAGCCGGCGGCCGACCCCGGCCGCGCCGGTTGCCGCCAGGACGGCGGCTCCCGCGAGCATCCCGTGATGCCAGGAGGCCCACAGCTGCGGAGCGCGGGCGTGGGCCTCGCGGTCGAACTCGCCGTGCGCGCCGAAGTCCTGGCCGGGCCGCTCGTCGACCGGCTCCCACAGGTTGGCGGGCGCGTCTGGATCGTGCGGCTCACCCGTCTGCTGGGCGGAGTAGCCGGTCCGGGCGAGGTACCGGTCGAGCAGGCCCGGGGCGATCGCGTTCGCGGCCAGCGTCGCCACCGTGCTGCCCCCGACCCAGTACTCGCGGCGCCGCGGGTGGTCGGCGGCGTGCACGACGGCGCGGGCAGCCACCTCGGGCTGGTAGATCGGCGCGACCGGTTGGGGGTGGCGCGGCAGCCGCGACAGCACCCAGGAGAACTGCGGCGTGTTGACCGCGGGCATCTGCACCATCGTGACCCGGACGTTGCTCTGCTCGTGCAGGAGCTCGCACCGCAGCGCCTCGTGGAAACCCTGGATCGCGTGCTTGGCCCCGCTGTACGCGGTCTGCAGGGGGATCCCGCGATAGGCCAGCGCCGAACCCACCTGCACCACGACGCCGCGGTCGCGAGCGCGCATCGGCCGGAGCGCGGCCATGGTGGCGTAGACGTAGCCGAGATAGGTCACCTCCGTGACCCGGCGGAACTCCTCCGGTGAGATCTCGGCCAACGGCGCGAAGACCGAGCTGAACGCCACGTTGACCCAGACATCGATCGGTCCGACCTCGGCCTCGATCTGATCGACCGCGGCGAAGACCGCGTCCGCATCGGCCATGTCGACCGGCAGCGGTACGCCGCGCCCGCCCGCCGCATCGACGGCCCGGGCCGCCCCCTCGAGCCCCGCGACGCCTCGCGCCAGGAGCACGACCGTGTCCCCGCGGCGTCCGAAGGCGACCGCGCTGGCCCGGCCGATGCCGCCACTGGCACCGGTGACCACGACCGTGCGTGCCACGTCACTCCGCTCGTCCGTCCGGACCCCTGGCTTCGATCCTGACCCAGGTGCCCACCACTGTCGACCCGAGCGCTCGGCGGGCACGAGGGCGGAGGGGTTGGTCTAATGGGCACCGCCGGGAGCGGCTCAGCGTCGGCGGGGAAGGGTTGCCGTGTCCGAGCGTTGGTACAAGGAAGCCGTCATCTACTGCGTCGAGGTCGACACGTTCCAGGACTCCGACGGCGACGGCGTCGGGGACATCGCCGGCCTGGTCAGCCGGCTGGACTACCTGGCCCGGCTGGGCGTGACCTGCTTGTGGCTCAACCCGATCCACCCGTCACCGCAGCGCGACGCGGGCTACGACGTCAGCGACTACTACGGCGTCGACCCGCGCCTTGGCACGCTGGGCGACTTCGTCGAGCTGACGACCCAGGCGCGCTCCCGGGGCATCCGGATGCTGATCGACCTCGTTGTCAACCACACGTCGGACCAGCACCCGTGGTTCCAGTCCGCCCGCAGCGACCCCCAGTCGCCGTACCGCGACTGGTACGTCTGGAGCGAGACCGAGCCGGCCGACCGCCGCCAGGGCATCGTGTTCCCCGGCGAGCAGACCGAGACCTGGACCCTCGATCCCGTTGCGCGGCAGTGGTACTTCCACCGGTTCTACGACTTCCAGCCCGACCTGAACTGGTCCAACCCCGACGTGCGGGCCGAGATCAAGAAGGTCATGGCGTTCTGGCTGCAGCTGGGCGCGTCCGGCTTCCGGATCGACGCGGCGCCGTTCGTGCTCGAGCAGGTCACGCCCGACGTCGACCCCGGGCCGCTGGACTTCAGCATCCTGGACGACTGGCGGCAGGACGTGCAGTGGCGCCAGGGCGAGGCCGTGCTGCTCTGCGAGGCCAACGTCGACCCCGACCAGATCGCGCGCTACTGCGCCGCGGCGGCGGACGGGCCGAACGACCGCGCCCACCTGATGTTCGCGTTCGGCCTCAACGCGAAGCTGTGGCTCGCCCTCGCCCGGCAGGACGCCGAACCACTGGTCGAGGCGCTCGGCGCGCTCCCGCGCCTGCCGGCGATGGCCCAGTGGGCGACCTTCCTGCGCAACCACGACGAGCTCGACCTCAGCCGGCTCACCGACGAGCAGCGCAGTCGACGTGATGCGAGAGTTCGCACCCAGGACGGACATGCGGATCTACGACCGCGGCATCCGGCGACGGCTCGCTCCGATGCTGCGGGGAGACCGCCGGCGGATCGAGCTCGCGTACGCGCTGCAGTTCGCGATGCCCGGCACGCCGGTCCTGCGCTACGGCGAGGAGATCGGCATGGGCGAGGACCTCGCCCTGCCCGGCCGTGACGCGATCCGCACGCCGATGCAGTGGGACGACTCCGCGAGCGCCGGCTTCTCGACGGCGGCCCGCGACGAGCTGGTCCGGCCGGTCCCCGCCCGAGGCACCTACGCCCCTCGACGGGTCAACGCGCGCGAGCAGCGGCGCGACCCCGACTCCCTGCTGCGCTGGTTCGAGCTGCTGGTCCGGACCGTTGCGCGAGTGCCCGGAGATCGGCGTCGGCACCATCAGCGTCATCGACTGCCCGCTGCCCCGGGCCGTCCTGGCCCACCGGTTCGACGCGCCGGAGGGCTCGATCCTGTTGCTGCACAACCTGTCCGGCACGGGGGTGACCGTGGACCTGGAGGCGGGCGTGCCTGGCACCGGGTCACGGACCGGCGCGCACGAGGTGTTCGCCGACGCGGCGTACGAGCCTCTGGGCCGGCGGCTGGCCGGCCTGCGGCTGAACGGCTACGGCTACCGCTGGATCCGCCTGCGGCCGGCGTCCTGACGGAGCTGCTCGTTGTCGTCCTGGAGATCCAGGACGAGGGCGACGCCGGCGAGGTTCAGCCCCTGGTCGAGGAGCCCGCGGATCCGGCGGAGCCGCTCGATGTCGTCGTCGCTGTAGCGCCGGGTCCCGCCGCTGGTGCGGTCGGGAGTGACCAGGTCCCGTTGCTCGTACAGCCGCAGGCTCTGCTGGTCCGCCCCGACGAGGTCGGCCGCCACGGAGATCGCGTAGAGACCTCGGGAGGAGTCCTCCTGGCTGACCATGCTGAACCTCGCGCTCTCTCCTGGGGGGTGTTGCCACAGTCTGGCTCATCTGCTATAAGAAATCTATGCCTGCCACAACAGATATGGCTGGCGGTGAGCATCGACCACAGTGAACGCGAGGAGGAGAACGATGTTGATGCGTACCGACCCCTTCCGGGACCTGGACCGGATCAGCCAGCAGCTGCTGGGCCTTCCCGGTACGACGTCCCGCCCGACCGTCATGGCGATGGACGCCTGGCGGGCCGGTGAGGAGTTCCACGCCGAGTTCGACCTGCCGGGCATCGACCCGGACAGCGTGGACCTGGAGGTCGAGCGGAACGTCCTGACGATCCGGGTGGAGCGGCCGATGCTGGCCGAGGGCGACCGCGAGCTGCTCGCCGCGGAGCGCCCGCGCGGGGTCTTCACGCGCCAGCTCATCCTCGGTGACAACCTGGACACCGAGCAGATCCAGGCGGAGTACCAGAGCGGAGTGCTCAAGCTCCGGATCCCCGTGGCCGAGCAGGCCAAGTCGCGCAAGATCATGGTCAACAACGCCGACGTCGAACGTCAGGCGATCAACGCCTGACGGGCCGCGTCGATGTCTGTCACGTCGATGGATCCCACGTCTCTCGATGGCACGGCGACGGCCGCTGGCGGTGACCTGGAGCTCTTCGCCGAGCTGATCTGCGCCGACGATGACCTGCTGGCGGCTGAGTTCGCCGCCATCGTCCGGGCCAACTTCCGGCCTCGTCCCGGGACCCGTTGGCGTCCTGAGCGCCGGGTGGCTGCGCGCCCCCGGGCTGCGGGCACGGTCCGCAGCCCGGCGCCGGCGCTGCCCGGACGCAGACAGCGCAGCCCGCCCGGCCGCTGACCCATTCGGCTGACCCAGGTCCGGCGGGCCGGAACCGCTGCCGATCAAGGGAATGGCGTCGCCTCCAGCAGCGGGGACTCGTGCCAGCCTCCGTGGAGGGGTCTGTGGTCCAGGTCCGTGTCGAAGGTCAGTGGCGTGCCCGCCCATGGCTGGCGGCCCTGCTGCGGCTGCTGATGGTGGGCGTGCCGGTGCTGGCCGGCACCGTCGCCGCGCGCCTGGTGGGGCCGCATCTCGGCGCTGGGGCCTCTCGTTGGCTGCACGTCGCGATCGTGCTGGCGGTGGCCGTCGCGGTCAGCGTCGCCGTCTCGAGGCTGACGAACCGGCTGATGCCCCTGGCCATGCTCCTGCGGATGACGATGATCTTCCCCGACCAGGCGCCGAGCCGGCTCAAGGTCGCCCGTCGCACCACCAGCATGGGCGACATCAACGCCCGGCTGACGAGTCCCCGTCTGGAGGAGCAGGACGCCGCGACGACCATGCTCGCCCTGGTGACCGCCCTCGGTCGGCACGACCGGCACACCCGCGGACACAGCGAACGAGTACGCCTGTTCTGCGACCTGCTCGCCCGGGAGCTGAAGCTCTCGGCCGCCGACACCGGCCGGTTGCGCTGGGCCGCGCTGGTCCACGACATCGGCAAGCTGCACATCCCGGTCGCGGTGCTCAACAAGCCCGGCAAGCTCAACGAGCGGGAGTGGGAGCTGATCCGCCAGCACCCGGGCGCCGGCGCCGCGCTGGCCGCCCCGTTGCAGGAGTGGCTCGGCCCGTGGTTCGCCGGGATCGCGGAGCACCACGAGCGCTACGACGGCACGGGGTACCCGAAGGGCCTGGCCGCCGGCGCCATCTCCCCCGCCGGCCGCGCCGTCGCCGTCGTGGACGCCTTCGAGACCATGACCGCCTCCCGCTCCTACAAGTCGGCCCGGTCGACCCTCTCGGCCCGCGCCGAGCTGACCCGGTGTGCGGGCAGTCACTTCGACCCGGTCATGGTGCGGGCCTTCCTCGGCATCGCCCTCCCGCGGCTGCTCTGGTCGGTCGGTCCGCTGGCGTTCATCGTGAACGTGCCCTTCCTGCAGTGGCTGGGCGAAGGCGGCGTGCGGGTCGCGGCCGGCGCGACCACGGGCGCGGTCAACGCCGCCGGCGTCACTGCGGTCGTGATGGCGGTCGGAGCCGCGCCGACGGCCTCGGCGAGCCCGATCCCGCAGCCCCACCACAGAGCCGCGACGTCGACCGTGAGCCACCGGACCACCGCTCGCCCGGCGCCCGAACCGGAGGCCCACGGCGCGGCCAAGGCGCCCACCCACCCTCCCGCTGGGCAGAAGGCCACGCACCACCCGGCGGCGCCGGGACCCCATGCCCCGAAGCCGGTCAAGGCCAAGCCCCATCCCAAGAAGGCCCACGGCACCAAGGCCCCGCCGAAGTCCCAGCCCAAGCCGAAGCCGAAACCTGCGGCGAAGCCCGAGCCGCCCGCCAAACCCCAACCGCACAAGGCGTCGCCCCCTCCTGCAGAGAAGGGGAAGGCGGCCAAAGGGCACAAGCGACACCACGGCAAGCACTGGGTCAAGCCACCGAAGCCACCGAAGCACGGGGGCCCGTTCGGCTGAGCCACTGCACGCGATCCTTCGCCGCGCCGGCCGGGGCGGGACGTCGCAGGATGGTGCGAGCGCTCCTGATCCGGCGGGCGCTGGAGGAGGCGCTCGGGATGCCGGAACTGCCTGACGTCGAGGGCCAGCGGGCGGCCTTGGCGGAGCAGCTGACGGGCACGCGCGTACTGGACGTACGGGTCCTCGATGCCGGCGTCCTGCGGAACGCCACGGCCGGCTCGTTCCGGGACCGGCTGCTCGGACGCCGCTTCCACCCGCCCGGCCGGCACGGGAAGTGGCTGGTGCTGCCCACCGACGGGCCCACGCTGCTCGTGCACAACGGGATGACCGGACGGCCCTCCTTCGTGGCCGAGGGCACCGAGCCGGACGCCGCCGCCGAGCGCAACGACCGGCTCGTCATCACCACCGATGCCGGCGAGCTGCACTACGCCGACCTGCGCAAGCTGCGCGGCTGGTGGATCGTCGACACCGACGCGGAGATCGCCGCGGTGATCGGTGACCAGGGGCCGGACGCGCTGGACCTCAGCCGGCCCGGCTTCCGGGCCGCCCTGCATGGCCGCCGCGGAGCGGTGAAGTCGGTCCTGATGAACCAGCGGGTGCTCGCCGGGCTGGGCAACATGCTGACCGATGAGATCTGCTGGCGGGCCCGCGTGCACCCGGCAGCCCCGATGAGCAGCCTCGACGACGAGCAGCTCGGCCGGGTCCATCAGGCGATGCGGCGTACCCTCCGGTCCGCGACCCGACAGGGGCGCATCCCCAGGACCAGGGGCTGGCTGAACTCGACCCGGGACCGCGATCCGGCGCCGTGCCCCCGCTGCCGAACCACCCTGCGGCGCAGCACCATTGGCGGCCGGACCTCGATCTGGTGCCCCCACTGCCAGCCCTCTCCCCGGCCGTGACCGAGACCGAGACTAGACGGGGGCGGGGCCGAGACGGGGCGGGGCCGAGACGGGGGCGATTGCCACGCATCGGTGCAACGGCGCGTCGAGTACGGCGCAGAGTTGCACCGTTCGCGGCGAGTTCGCCCGGCCGGTGACGCTCAGACCGGCGGCAGGGTGACGCCGAAGCCCGCGACGGCCAGGCGCAGCAGCACCTGGCCCGGCTGGAGCAGGTCCGCGATCTTCGCCGCGCCGAGCAGCTCCAGCTCGGCGAGGCGCACGGCGTACTCGTTCGGGCCGGCCCGCCGCGCGTCCTGCAGCTCGAGGGTGTTGTGCCAGACCTTCTGCCGGGCCTCGCGGAGGAAGCGCTTCGAGCCGAGGCGGTTCAACGGCGTGAACAGTCGATCGATGAGGGTCACGCGGCCGATCGCGGAGAGCTCGTGGTCCTCGGCGGCGACCCGGGACGACAGGACGGCATCGATCCGCTCGTGGTCACGGCGACGCCGCGCCATGACCTGCCCATCGGCGAAGTCCGCGTCGTCGATGACGGCCAGCAGGGCCTGGGGCAGGTCGTAGTTGACGTGGGCATTGATCCCGAGGAGCACGTGCCGCAAGGGTGGCAGCGCAGGGTCAGCGGCGAACGCCAGCCGCCAGGGACGCGGGGCCGCACCGTTGCCGGCGAGGTCGGCGTCGAGTGCGCTCAGGTAGAGGTCGGCGAAGGCGACGTCCCACCGCTCGACCCACTGCGGATCCTCGAAGGCGGCCCGGTCGACCGCTGCTCCGACCGCCTGCGTGGTGCGCAGGTAGGTGGAGAGGAAGACGCGCTGCCCGCTCAGCCGGTCCGGGAGCCGGACCAGCCGCTCGTGCATGGCCGCGACCACGACCGCGAGAGGTGGCGGTCCCGAGACGACAGGGCGGTCCATCGCCGACGACCCTCCTTCGTCCAGTGAGCACTTCCGTGACACCGACCGGTGGGGATACCGTTCGGGTCGAACGCTCCCACGGCGAGGGCCCGCAGTGAAGAGGCCGGCATGGCAGCAGTCGCACAATCGACGCGTGACGACCGTGTGCTCCCCCTCACCCGCGGGTTGTCCCTGGTGCTGATCCCGTTCCTGGTCGTCGCGTTCGTCGTGCTCTACGTCTTCCCCGGCGACACCAAGAGCCTGTTCGCCTGGACCATCAAGCCGACGATGAGTGCCATGGTGCTGGGCTCGGCCTACCTCGGTGGCGCCTACTTCTTCGTCCGCGTCCTGCGCGAGCCGCGTTGGACCGCGGTGGGACCCGGCTTCCTGGCCGTCGCGCTGTTCGCGTCACTGCTGGGCGTCGCCACGATCGTCCACTGGCACAAGTTCAACCATGGCCACGTCGCGTTCTGGATCTGGGCCGGGCTGTACTTCACGGCGCCGTTCGCCGTCGTCGCAGCCTGGGTCGTGAACCAGCGCTTCAGGGCGCCCGAGCGATCCGACGAGGTGCGTCTCGGCGACGCCGCCCGGTGGGTCGTGTGCCTGGTCGGGCTCCTGGCTCTGGTCCAGGGCATCGTCATGTTCCTCGTGCCGACGCGAGTGATCGCGATCTGGCCGTGGACGCTCACGCCCCTGACCTGCCGCGTGACCGGCGCCATCTTCTGCCTCGGCAGCGCCGGCGTGGTGGCGCTGGTCGACCCGCGCTGGACGACGATCAGGCTGATGCTCCAGGTCGAGTCGATCATGCTCGCTCTGATCCTCGTCGCTGCGGTACGCGCACACGCAGAGCTGGACGGCAGCCGGCCGTTGACCTGGTTGCTGCTCGGGGGGTTCGCCGGCGTCCTGCTCGGCTCGGCCTACCTCTGGTACGCCATGGAGATTCGCCCTGAGCAACGACGTGCGTGACAGTGAGATGACGGATATGGCGGCCGTTGCGTACGGCGTGCTCCTGGTCACGCTGGAGGCCGAGCTGGCCATTGTTGCTGAGACATTGGACCGGCTGACGGACGCCGAATGGTCGACGCCGACCCGGCTCGCACCACCGGAGACCGATCAGCCGCCGTGGACGGTGCTCGAGCTGGCCGGCCACCTGGACATCTCCATCGGCATCACCCGCGCCGTGATCGCGGACCGTCGGCGCGGTCCGGCCACGCGCGACGCAGCCGACTTCTTCACGTTCCCCACGACGGACGTCGCCACGGACTTCTACGAGTACGCGTACGAGGTGGTGGAAGGCAGGACGCCCGCCGACCTGAGAGGGGTTCTGCCGCAGACCTTCTCAGCGGCAGTGCAGGAGGCCCGCTCAGCGGCGCCGGAGCTCGTGGGCGCGTTCCCGGGGTACGAGCCCAGACCTCTGCTGCGTCTCGATGACTGGATCTCGAGCCGCATCGTCGAAGCCGTCGTCCACGGGATGGACCTCACCGACGCGCTCGGTCGGCCAAGCACCGCCACGACGGCCGGCATCGCCCACACCGCAACGCTTCTCGACAACCTGCTCGGCCGACGGACCCAGCCCGGCCGGCCCGGCGATCTCGACGACGACCGGCTCTGGGTCCGGGCGGCCGCGGGCCGCGACCAGCACACGGACCGCCGGCTCCCGCTGATCAGCTGATCAGCTGATCAGGGGCCGGGTCGCCAGCCTGGGGGCGGCTCCTCGCCGACCCGGCCGTCCACGGCCTCGCGCAAGAGGTCGGCGTGACCGGTGTGCCGGCCGTACTCCTCCAGCAGGTCGAACAGCAGGCGTCGCAGGTTGGCCGGGCTGCCGTCCGGGCCGGTGGCCGCGACCGGCTGGTCCAGACCTCCGGCGGCCAGGGCGGCCCGGGTCCGGGTGCGGGCGCGCGCGACCGCCCCGTCGTAGAGCGCGTAGAGCTCGGCCGGCGGGTCGTCGGCGGCGGAGCTGAGCTCCCAGTCGTCGTCGCCGTCCCAGCCGTTGTCCGCCCACGTGTCGTCCATCGGCGCACCGGAGAGCTTCACGGTGGACAGGTAGTCCTCGTTGACGGCGAGATGCTTCAGCAGCCCACCCAGGGTGAGCGAGGACGCGCCGACCGTCGTCCGCAGCCCCTCGGCGTCGAGGTCGCCGGCCTTCCACCGGAAGGTCCAGCGCTGCCGGTCGAGAGCGCCGAGAAGGGCGTCGGTCTCGCTGCCGGCGAAGGGCGGTTCCCACGGCGTCTCGTTCCAGGAGTCGGTCATCCCGCCCTTTCTACCGTCTCAACCCTGCTGGCCGCGCGCTACCGGCCCTCGGCTCGGAAGTAGTGCCCTTGGGCGAGGTCCTCGATCAGGCCCGGATGCGTTGGCTCCCAACCGAACTGCTGACGGGTGAGCGCATTCGATGCGCGGCAGTCGACGCCGAAGAAGCGAGCGATCCAGCCGAAGTGCTGACCGGCCCGAGCGGCCGGGACCGAGACCACCGGGACGCCGAGCCCGGCCCCGATGGCCTCGGCGATCGCACGGGTGGGGACGCCCTCCTCGGCGACGGCGTGGAGCGCCGCGCCCGCCGGGGCGGACTCGACGGCGATGCGCACCAGCCGGTTCGCGTCGAGCCGGTGCACCGCCGGCCAGTGGTTGGCGCCGTCGTCGATGTAGCCCGACACCCCCTTCTCCCGCGCGACGGCGACCAGCGTGGCGGTGAACCCGTGGTCACCGTCGCCGTGGACGGTCGGCGCGAAGCGCACGCTCGACGTGCGCACGCCTCGGTCGGCGTACGACATCGCGAGCTGGACGCCGGCGATCCGCGGGTGGACGCCGGGGTCGGGCTCGTCCAGCTCGGTCGCGATGCCTCCGTCGGTGAGCCCGAGCACGCCGGACGCGATGACCAGCGGCCGCCCGCTGCCCTCCATGGCCCGACCGAGAGCGTCGATCGCGGCCAGGTCCGTCGCGGCCGCCTCGGTCATCCGGGCGAAGTCGTGGTTGTAGCCCAGGTGGATGACGCCGTCGCAGGCGGCCGCACCATCCCGCAGGCCGGCGGGGTCGTCCAGGCTCCCCCGCTGCACCTCGGCGCCGAGGGCCGCGACCGCCTGGGCCGAGACGTCCGAGCGGGCGAGGCCGAGGACCTGATGGCCGGCCGACAGCAGCTCGGTCACGGTGGCCGAGCCGATCCAACCCGATGCTCCGGTGACGAAGACGCGCATGAAGAACTCCCACTCGATCGACCGCCCGGGGGCGGCACGGCTCTCTGAAACCCGGGCCGGGGGCTCGGTGATGTCACTTGATGACATGACGGTATCAGGTGATGTCGCGCACTGTCATCACCTACACTCGGTCCGTGGGTCGATGGGAGCCAGGGGCGAGCGGCCGGCTGCGCGCTGCCGCCATGGAGCTCTACGTCGAGCGTGGCTTCGAGCAGACGACGGTGGCTGACATCGCCGACCGGGCCGGGCTGACGGCGAGGACATTCTTCCGATACTTCGCCGACAAGCGTGAGGTGCTCTTCGCGGGCTCGATCATGTTGCAGGAGAGCATGATCGCCGCACTCGAGGCGGCGCCGGAGTCGGCCTCGACGATGGAGGCGGTGTGGGCCGCACTCGAGGCGGCGGGGGCGATGTTGGGCGAGCGCCACGACTTCTCACGACAGCGCCAGACCTTGATCACCGCCAACACCGAGCTGCAGGAGCGAGAGCTGATCAAGATGGCTGCGCTGTCAGCCGCCCTCGCCGACGGGCTGCGCCGCCGCGGCGTACGCGATCCGGAGGCGAGCCTGGCGGCCGAGCTGGGCATCGCCGTCCTGCGGGTCGGGTTCGAGCGGTGGGTCGGAGGGCCCGCGAGCCGGAGGCTCACGCGCCTCCTGCGCGAGACGTTCGAGCAGGTGAGGGCGCTGTCAGCGACCGGCGCATGACCGCACGCCGTCAACACCGGCCATCGACAGGATGGGCACCGTGAGCCACCCGAACGGCAGGGACGAGATGAGCGCGTTGCTGGCCGAGCTGCGGAGCCAGCGCAGGCACGTGCTCGGCGCCTTCGACCAGATGTCGGAGGACCAGCTGTGGACCCCCGTCGCTCCCACCAGCTGGCCGCCCATCGCCGTCGTCCACCACCTGGCGCTGGACGTCGAGAGATGGTGGTTCCGGGCCATCCTCGCCGGCGACGGCGCCGCCCGGACGTACTTCGACGAGCATCCCGGCGGGGCCTGGACCGTCCCACCCGAGACCGAGGTGTTCGCGCTCTACGAGTCGGAGTGCGCCCTGGCCGACGCGGTGCTCGAGTCGACGGCGCCGTCCGAGCCGGCTGAGTGGTGGCCCGGCTACCTCGGCCGGCGCCAGACGCTGCGCGAGATCATGCTCCACGTGATCAGCGAGACGGCGACGCACGCCGGCCACCTCGACATCGTCCGCGAGGCGATCGACGGCCGGGCCTGGCTGGTCGTCGACTGAGCCCAGAGCGCCGGCGACGGCGCGCTCATCTCAGCCGGAAGAGCACCTCGCCCGCGTCGGGTACCACGAACGTCCCGGTGGCCACCTCAGCGGAGAGGTCGACCGAGGCCGGGTCGAGGTAGCCGAGATTGGCTGCGCGGCAGACACTTTCGGAAATTCCCGTCGCCAAGGTGACGCGCACCCGCAGCCGCTCCTCGCCTGTGGAGGCGTCGTACGTGCCCGCTCCTCGCAGATGCGTGGAGTGCGCGAGGGTCCCCCAGTGGACGTGCTTGAAGCGGTCCCACTGCTTCACGAAGTAGTCGCGGCAGTGGTAGCCGATCTCGCCGATCTCCGGGTGGCTGGTCGAGATGGTGGTGATGTGCGGCGCGTAGAGGATGACCTCACCGCCGTCGGCCACCGCAGGCTCGACCTTGTAGAAGCCCTTCGCCCCGGTCCAGATGTCGTCGTACATACGGGGGATCAGCGAGATGACGCGGTGGAGCGGTTCGTCGAGGTAGCGGACATGGGTGGCCGCGCAGACGTCCGCGGCGTCGGACCAGGCCGAGACCGTGTCGCCGAACGAGATCGAGTGCAGGGCAGCGGTTCCGGGCTCCCCCACCACGCAGAACGACAGCTTCTGGGCCGGGACGAGCGCGGCGCCCTCGTCGATCAGGGCGCGCACCGGCGTGACCGCCGTCGTACCGATGATCTCGGCCGAGGTGATGAGGGCACCGATCCAGTGCGACACGTCGATGATCTGCTGGCCGGCCACGCCGGGGAAGAAGTACTTGTTGCCGCCGGAGATCCCGACCACCTCGTGGGGCAGGACGGGGCCGACGACGAGCGCGACGTCATGCTCGACCACAGCGCGGTTGAGCCGGACCGGCACGTCCAGGCTGACCCGTCCCTCCGAGAGCTCCTCGAGCCGGCTGGCCGGGATGATGCCGAGGTCCGCGAACGAATCGGGCTGCCACCACTCGTGGTTGACCACAGTCAGGCCAGGGTAGGTCTGCTCCAGCGCACCCTCCTGGTAGCCGAGGTGACGGGCGAGAGCGGCTTCGCTCATCGGCTGGTGCGTCCCCAGCGCGATCAACACCGTCATCCGGCTGACCCGACCGGCGAGCGCCTCGTGCACGGCACCGAGGAGCAGCGGCAACGGGCAGCTCCGGGTGCCGTCCGGGACCAGGATGCAGACGCTGCGCCCGTCGAGATCGACCTCTGCCAGCCGGTCGAGGACGAAGCCTCGCACCTGATCCTCGGCCAGCACGCCGCCCGCACCACCGAGACGGGTCGCCTCGCGCGGCGATCGCGGCGGCAGGCGGATCACGGACGTCACACCTCAACTCTCGCTTCGGATCGCCCCCCGGACAAGCAAGGACGTTGACGCTCGCCGTCCGGGCACGATGGGGCGATGACCTCAGGGCGCGGCACGGGAGGAGCTCGGCGGTCGCAGCCTGGGTCGCGCACCTGCGCACACACGGCGTCCCGGTCCGCGACGTCCCCGGCGAGGAGGTCACCATCGCGGCGCTTGCTCGAGGGGCTAGCGTGGGCGGATGGCCGGCTGGGATCGGCCGTCCCTTCCACTGCAGTGGACGGCGTTCGGGCCGACCCCCTTCGTTGGGCGTCGGCAGGAGACCGGCGTCCTCCGAGCAGCATGGCGAGACGCTACGTCGGGCGCGGGCCGAGCGGTCTTCATGGGGGCTGACCCGGGCGGCGGGAAGTCGCGGCTGGTGGCAGAGTTCGCACAGGAGGCACATCGAGGCGGTGGCGGCGTCCTGCTCGGCAGTTGCGTGGCGGAGCTCGGCACTCCGTACGAGCCGTTCGTTCAACCCATCAGCCTGCTCCTGCAGGCGATCGAGACCGGACAGCTCACCGCCGGTCGCGACGAGCGTGACGGGGCGCCGGACGCCGTCGACCTGCTGAGATCGTTGGCTAGGCCGGGGTCGAGGCCGCTCGAGGCCGAGCGGGCCTACCAGCGAGGCCTCTACGACGCCGTGGTGACCGCATTCCGTACGGCCGCAGCCGCGCGTCCGCTCATGCTGATCATCGAGGACCTCCATTGGGCCGGCGCCACCACCACGGAACTCCTGAGGTACCTGGTCGAGCACACCACCGACGTGCCACTGCTCCTCGTCGGGACGATGCGCAGCCGGCCGGCGGACCGGTCTGGACCACTCATCGACACCATCGGCGGGTTGAATCGTCTCGAAGGCGTACGTCGACTGGAGCTGGCCCCGCTGACTCGTGACGACATCAAGGAGTACGTGTCGCGACAGGCCCTGATCGCACCTCATCGGCTGACCCAGCTGGCCGCCCTCCTACATCGGCAGACCGGGGGGAACCCGTTCTTTGTGCGCGAGCTCTGGCGGGACCTGTCCGAACGAACTGATCCGACCCTCCTCGACAGCGACTCGGTCAAGGTCCCCGCCTCGGTGCGTGACACCCTCGCCGGGCGGCTCGGGGCCCTCAGTTCGCAGAGCCGGCAGGTGCTCGAGGTTGCTGCCGTCCTCGGCCAGGTCTTCGATGTCATCGAGCTGACCGCCGTGTCGCAATTGACGTCCGATCTGGTCATGGCCGGCCTCGACGCGGGAGCCGACATAGGCCTGGTGGAACGCCGACTCGGCGAGGACGGCCTCTTCCAGTTCCCCCACGCGATCGCGCGGCAAGTGTTCCTCGACCGGATGCCCGCGTCGGAGCTGGCCACGGAGCACCTGCGCGTGGCGCGGACCTTAGAGGGCGACTTCCCCGTAGCGCATCGACGCATCCAACGGCTGGCCCATCACTATGCCAGCGCGCGCGGGCTTGGCTTCAACGATCTGGCCGTCCGCTACCTGACCGAGGCCGCCGAGGCGGCCGATCTCAGCCTGGCCCACGAGGACGCCGCCCACCTCTACGAACGGGCTTCGCGGGCGGTCGGCGAACCCAGACTCGGCCACGACCTTCGGCTCCGAGCGGCGCGCAGCTACTTCCTCGCGGGCGACTTCGTGCGAGCCCGCACCCTCGATGAGCAGGTCGCCGAGTCGGGCGACGCCCGCCAGCGGCTCCGAGCGAGCGTGGGCTTCGAGCAGGCGTCCTGGCGCCCTGGCCTCCTGGGCCACCGGGCCGTCGAGTTGTTGCAGGCTGGATTGCGTGGTGTCGAGAACCCCAAAGACGCTCTCTACGTGCGCGCGCTGGGCAGCCTGGGCCGGGCGACAGCGTTCATTGGTGGCGCCGTCGAGGCCGCTGAGGTCAGTGAGCGGGCGATTCAGCTGGCGCGGTCGTTAGGCGACGACAAGGTCCTGGCGGACGTACTGCAGGCGAACATCTCGCAGGCCTGGCAGCCGGGTGACTTTCCTACCCGGCTCGCCCGGACCGAGGAGCTCGGTCCGCTGGCCACCGCGTCCGGTGACCTCGACCAGCTCGGATCGGCCGCCTACATCCGGGCGCTCATCAGCTACTCCTACGGCGACCAGGCGAGGCTCAGCTCGGCCCAAGCCGATCTCGACCGAGCCTGCCGCCAGACCGGAGGACCGTTCTGGGACTTCTTCTCCACCTCGCTGCGCTACGGCCTCCAGTTCGCTTCGGGCCAGCTGGCCGCGGCCACCCAGACCTGCGCGCGCCTGCTCGAGCTCGGGTCTGGCTTCGGAAGCGACGACGTCGAAGGAATGAACGGGCTGCAGATGTACATGGTGCAGCGCGAGCTCGGAGCCTTGGTCCAGCTGCGCCCCCTCCTCACCGGCGACGAGTCCCCGACGGAACGATGGGCCCCCGGCCTGCTCGCGCTGTACACCGAGCTGGACATGAAGGAGCCGGCTGACCGGGTGCTGCGATGGCTGCTGAACGGGGAGGCGGCGCTGAACCCTGCCTCCGGTGATTGGCCCGCGCGACTCGCATTCATGGTCGAAGGGGCCTGCACCCTGGGTGACATCGACGCAGCCCGCCGGCTCCGTCCGTACCTCGACGACTACGCCGGGATCAACCTGCTGACTGCGTCCTTCAGTGCCGTCTTCGGCAGTGCCGACCGGTACGCGGCGCGGCTCGACTCCTTGCTTGGCAACGGCGATCCGGGGGACCTGTTCGAGGCGGCTCTAGCCCTCGACACGTCGTCACACGCGGTGTTGCACCAGGCCGAGACCCTCGCGTGGCACGCCGCACACCTTCGTCGAACCACCAACGACTCGGCCCGGATCCACGAGCTGACCGAACAATCACGCGCCATCGCGGAGCCGCGTGACCTACGGAGGGTGCTGAGCATGCTGCCAACCAGCCGGCCCGGGGCCCCACCTAGCCGACCGAACGGGTTGACGCCTCGGGAGATCGACGTGTTGCGCCTGTTGGGGCACGGTGCGAGCAACCGGCAGATCGCGGCGGAGCTAGTCATCTCGGAGAACACTGCTGCGAACCATGTGCGGAGCATCCTCATGAAGACCGGGGCAAGCAACCGCACCCAGGCGGCGGTGTTCGCCGGCCGGCACGGGCTGCTGTAGCCGTCGCTGCGACGGTTGCGGGCGGGTCAGACGGGAGTGAGCGATCCGTCGGGAAGCACTTTGCCGGCGACAGGGATCACAACATCCGCGGGTAGGCCGGCTCGGACGGCTGCGCTGACGATGTGCTCCGCCGACGGTGCTTCGTAGATGCAGTAGGTCTTGTGACGGTCTACAGAGAGGAAGGAGTACAGCCAGCGCACTCCCTCCGCGTCGTTGATGAGGTTGACCTCTCGCATTCCGTCCGCCGAGATCACCAGCTCCTCGGCAAATCTGCGCTCGATCAAGAAGATTGGCATGGCCCGCCCTTCCTCGTGCGCCCGAAACCGCGTCCCGGCGACCTCTCAGCGTCCCACGAACGCTGTCCCCGCGGGAGGGGCGTGGGAGCGGTGCTCACGGAAGTTCAGGAATCCAGCTGGGCGCGGGGACACCGGCTCCGGTGAGGTAGTCACAGAACAACCGCTGTCGGCCAACGCGGGCTGCGCCGCACTCGGGAGCTGTGTCGCCGCGGGAGGCGACGAATGCGGGCGAACCATCGCCGACAGTGGGGTGGGCGCTCGCAGGCAAGGACGCCGCGCTGAGCAGGACGAAGGTGCACGCGGCGGTCGCGAAGAGCCGCGACCTGGCGAAACTGACTGGCAATGCGATCATCTCGTGCCTCCTGGCAGATCGGGGCGCCGTCGACGCCGCTGTCGACGCTAGGCAGAGCCGGGCGCCGGGACCTGACCGGAACTGGCCAACTCTGCCCTGCGCTCGACGTAGCTATTTCTGACCACTTAAGGCAGAGGCGCCGTAGGGTGTGAGCCACGGTTCGGATCCGGACCTGTTGCCTCGGTCCGACGTCGGACCTGGAGGTGGGTTCATGCCCGACCAGCCGCGAGACACCCTTCGACTCGCTGAGGCGATCGCCCTCCTGCGCTCGGACCTCCTCGAGGCCCAGGCGCAGGGAGCGGGTCAGAAGCTCCACTTCCCCATTCAGTCGATGACCGTCCAGCTACAGGTCGTCGCCACGAGGTCCGGCGACGGGAAGGCTGGGTTCCGTATCCCGCTGGTGGGCCTCGACGTCGGTGCAGGCCTTGGCTGGCAACACGATTCGACGCAGACGGTCACCGTGGTGTTCGGATCACCGGTGGACGACAGCGGCCGGCCGGTCACCGTGGCCGACGCCACGGACGTTCTGAAGGGGTAGCTGTGGGCGACACACCGCTCGCCATGCGGGTCGTCGAGGTGATCTGCGACCTCGGGACCTCCGAGTCTCCGCGCTACCGCTACGGGTCCGGCTGCATCGTCGCCGGCCGTACCGTACTGACGGCGGGGCACGTGGCTGCGGGGGCGAACGAGGTCTGGGTCCGGGGGCCGGACAAGGTCAGGCATGCGGCCACGGTGGATCCCGACTTCGTCTCATGGCCGGGCGGCCCGGACCTGGCCCTGCTCGAGATCCAGGACGAGGTCGCCCCACTGCCTGCGCTCGATGTCGCGCTCCTCGAGCGTGACGGCAGCTCGGCCCACGCGACCGAGCAGTGCTATGCGATCGGCTACCCGTCGTTCAAGGAGCGCGCTGCCGGCCTCGATGCCGAGCGCGAGACCGAGCACGTCCTCGGAACGGTTCCTGCCCTGTCGAACCTGGTGAGCGGGCTGCTGACCCTGCACGTGACGAGCTCGCCGCGCCCACTCCCGGCGACGGAGGCCGCCTTTATGCGCTCCGAGTGGTCGGGCATGTCCGGCGCACCCGTCATGGCGCGGGGCTGCCTGCTCGCCGTCATCACGATGCACGGTCCGCGGGAGGGCTCGTCGGCGCTCACCGCCACGCCGTTGGCCCTCATCGGCCACCCCTCGAACCAGCCGGGCTGGGGCGCCGGGCTTGCCAATGCCGTGGACTGGTGGACCCGCCTGGGCGTCTCCGACGCGTCCAAACTGGTTCGGCTGCAAGGGAAGCGAGACGGGCGCCGTAGCGTCCGTGAGACCGTTCACCTCCTCCAGGAGCAGAAGCTGGCCATGGGGATCACCGCTCCGGCGGCCACCGAGATCGGCTCCCTCTCGGCTCACGACGACGTCGTCCGCACAGTCGACCTGACCCGCTCGGGTCGGCTTCTCGCCACGGGAGGAGAGGACGGAACGGTCCGGATCTGGACGGTCGAAGACACGACTGAGGTCGAGCGGTTCGACCACGTGGCTGGAGTCTGCGACGTGCGGTTCGACCACGCCGGGGATCGGCTGGCGACCATCGACCTCGAGGGTCGCACCCGGATCCTCGACCTCAGCGGCCGCGGTTCCGGCCCGTCCCCCGATCTGCCCGTGGACTTCGCCGGCCTGACCTTCGGATCGAGCGGGTGGGTAGGCCGCCGAGCATCGATCACCTGGTCCCCGGACGATCGACTGCTCGCCGTGACGGGTGGGGAGGAGGCGGTCGTCTACGACCTGGAGCAGGAGTCGGTCCTCGCCCGGCTCCGGCACCGCAGACCCGGGCTGGCGGACCGCTTCACCGAGCGCCAAGGACCGAAGGTCACCGGATCCTGCTTCAGTCCCGACGGGTCACTGCTCGCGACGACATCGCTGGACATGACGGCACGGCTGTGGCGCACCGATGACTGGTCGCTGCAGCTGGAGGTCAACCACCGGGTGTCGCCCGTCCCGATGTACGGCAACGTGCCCGTCTGGAACGCCGTCTTCGTGAATGACGGGGGCTGGCTGGTCACTGCCTCGGGTCGCACCCAGCAGACCGGCTGGTCATGCCGTACCGGCAAGCTCGTCGGGAAGTACCGTCTGGGGCTGTACGTCGTCGTCGTCGATCGGTTCGCTCAGTGCGTCGGAGCGGATCAGGCCGGGACGCGCGTGGTCTTCGGGAACACGGACGGTTCGATCCTGATGTGGCACGCCATGAAGCAGACCCCACTCGCGATCGCACGTCACAGCAAGCACCCCGTGCTGGACATCGCCGTTGCCGGCACGGGCGACGTGTTCGCGACGGCAGGCGGCGAGCACATGACGGCCAAGATTTGGCGTGCGCCGGGCGCCTGAGGCGGGTCAACCGAGCAATGGAAACTCTCGCGCGCGGTCGCCGAGCTCGGCTTCGTCCGGCGGGCTGAGTTCGAGCCGTCCGGTCCCCTTCAGGACCGCTTCGGTGTCGTCCCAGCCGCCGGGCAGCGCGGCGCCGAGGACCGCCTCGAGGACGCGCCGCGTCTCGGCCAGCGCGTCAGGCCCCGGCCCTCCGGCGTCCGGCAGGTCGACGGTCAGGTCCAGGAGATGCACGGTCGCCTCGACGACCAGGGTCGAGACCAGGTCGGCCACCGCGATGACATGACCCTGGGTGCGGACCCGACCCGTCGCCCCCGCGCAGGCACGCACAGCGGCCTCGGCCGTCGTCTCGAAGTGGGTGAGCAGCGCGTCGCCCGAGGAGTACGCCGAAGCCGCCACCTGGACGAACCGTGCGTGTTCGCCGGCCCAGCCGTCGTCCTGGCCCGGCCGGAACGGCCGCCAGTAGGTCACGGCATCCACGTCGGCGTCCTCGTCGGTGCGCGAGGCCAGAGCGACCAGAGCCCGTTGGGCGTCCAGCAACTGGTGGAACAGCAGCTCCCGGACAGTCCAGGCCGCCGTACGGGTCGGCCGGGCGAAGTCACCCTCGGCCCGGCCACGCAGCGTCCGGACCAGCGTGCCGTACAGGTCCGCCAGCACGTCGTCCATACCCCCATGCTCACCGGCGGAGCCGTTGAGCACCAGCGGGCTACGTGGGCGGCCGGGCCGCAGCGTCGAACGTCGCGGGTGAGCCGTCAGGCCGGCTGTCCGGCGGGCAGGGCCAGCTCGAAGCGGCAACCGCCGGGGACATTCACCACGTCGATGGTGCCGGCGTGAGCCTCGGCCACGCCGAGCGCGATGGCCAGGCCGAGCCCGGCTCCGCCATCGTCCGGGGTACGGTCGGCGGCCCCTCGCCAGCCGACCTCGAAGAGCCGGGGCAGATCCTGCTCGGCGATACCACCGCAGCCGTCAACGACGGCGCAATGGACCCTGCCGTCGCCGGCGCGATCGGCGACCAGCCGAACCAGGCCGCCCGCGGGCGTGTGACGCACTCCGTTGGCCAGCAGGTTCGTCAGTGCCCGAGCCAGCTCGTCAGAGTCGCCCATCACCCGCAGCCGGTCGTTCTCAGTGGCCTGGACCACGATCGTGACGTCCCGGGAGCGCGCCAGATCGTCGAGCAACGCCGACACGTCATCGACGAGCTCGGCCACGCTGACCGACGTCATCCGTCGCGAGGGACCGCCGGAGCTGAGCCGGGACAGCTCGAACAGGTCGTCGACCAGACCATTCATTCGATCGACGGTCTGTCGCATCCGGGCCAGCGCCGACCCCGTGTCCTCGATCACGCCGTCCTCCAACCCCTCGGCGAGGGCGCGAAGTCCCGCCAACGGAGTGCGCAAGTCATGCGACATGAAGGCGACCAGCTCTCGCCGGCTGGCCTCCAGCGCCAGCTCTCGCCGGCGTGACTCCTCCAGGCGGGCCCGCGTCGCCACCAGCTGGCCGGCCAGCTCCGTGAGCTCCGCAGGGGCTTGACCGCGCCGTCCGCCCGGCCGGTCGTCCGCGACGGGAGTCGGCTCGCCGTCGCCCCGTCCCAGGGCGAGGAGCTGCTCGCCCAGGAAGCGCGACTCGACGGCGACCCGGCGTCCGAGCCAGACCGACACGAACGCGGAGAAGACGGCCGAGGAGGCGACCGTGATCAGCGTCACCCGCGAGTCGTGCGCCGAGATGAACATCTGCCGCACGCTCAGCAGAACGGCCAGGGTCACGCCGAGCATCGGTACCAGCGCAGCGACGAGCAGTGAGAGGGACAGCGATCGTCGCCGGACCAGCCGCAGGAGAAGGCCTCCGACGATCCCCGCACCGACGACGCACGCCACTGAGATCAACAGCATGTTCTGGGTGTCCCGGCTCATTCGACGGCCCCCTCGCCGTTCACGCCCCTCACGTCCTGGGGTTGGCGTGCATCGTCATCGGCGAACCGGTATCCCAGCCCGCGAACCGTGAGGACGAGCCGAGGGTCTGAGGGATCGAGCTCGACCTTCTCCCGCAGTCGCCTCACGTGCACCATCACCGTCGAGTCGTCGCCGAAGTCCCAGCCCCATACGCGACGCAGGAGCTCACGCTTGCTGAACGCCTGGCCGGGGTGAGCGAGGAGAAAGGCCAGCAGGTCGAACTCTCGCGGCGTCAGGGCCACCGCTTGACCGTTGACCGTTGCCGAGCGCACGCCGGTGTCGATGGTGAGCGAGCCGCGGACCACCTTGCGCGGCAACAAGTTCGACTTCTTGAGCTGCTCGACCCGGCGCAGCAGGCCTTCGATCCGCAGGATCAGCTCGCGCGGGCTGAACGGCTTCACCAGGTAGTCGTCGGCGCCGACCTCGAGACCGACGATCCGGTCCTCCTGGTCACCACGAGCGGAGAGGACGACAACCGGAGTCGGGTCGGCATCACCCCTCATCCGGCGGAGGAGCTCGAGCCCGGACAGGCCCGGCAGCATCAGGTCCAACACCACCAGATCGGGCCGCCAGCGCCGCCATTCCGAGGCCCCGGTGAGGCCGTCAGAGGCGACGCGCGGCTCCAGACCCGCCTTGGTCAGGTAGGCCTCGACCACACCCGAGACGGTCCGGTCGTCCTCGACCACCAAGACCCGGGCTGCCACACCAACCAGCCTACGGCCGGGCCACGGATGCCGGTGCCCGTTCGCCCGTCCGTAAGGGACTCGTCAGCCCCACGCCGGTGACGGTTACCGGGGCAGCGGCGTGGGGCTGACGAGATCGACCGCCCCCGAGGGCACACTGGCGGCGCGCGTCGTCCTGACCCGCGACGCGACGATCACCACGAGGCCGGCCACGGCGCAGGCGGCTCCGGGCAGGTGGGGCACGCGGTAGAGGGAGTACGCAGCGTCGATGGCGATGGCCACCGCGAACCACTCGACCCGGCCCGCCAGCACGGCCAGCACCACGAGCGGCAAGCAGTACCAGGGATATCCGGGGGTTCCGATCAGCAGAGCCCCGCCGAAGAGCCAGACCGCGGTGTTCTGCGGCTGCTCGGGGTCGGCCCGCCACAGCGCGAGGACCACGAGGGCGACGGCCAGCAGGATGGCCACAGGCTTGCGAGCCGCTGGCGGCAGGACGAGACCGAGCATCGCGTAGCGACCCTGGCCGTCGTCGAAACCCTCCTCGTTGAGATAGCCCGGCAGGAAGCCCAGCACCAGCGTGCCCGCGACCAGGACGTGCGGGACGTACGTCGCCACGGTCGTGGCGAGCGCGGTCAGGGCGACCCTGACGTCTCGCCGCCCCGCGCCTCGGCCGTCCCGCCGACGCCTGCGCAGGACTGTGAAGCCGGGCAGGAGCAGGATCGGCGTCAGCTTGGCGCCGATGGACAGGCCGAGGAGGACTCCACCGGCGAACCGCCGCCCCCGGGCGCTTCCAGTCAGGACGATGACCGCTGCTCCCAGCAGGACGGCGGCCAGCACGTCGGCGTGCGCCCCGACACTGGCCTCGACGACCACAGTGGGACACCAGCCCCACAGCAGCGCCCGACGCGGGTCGCCCCCCTGACGGGTGAGCCATCGCCCCAGCAGGTAGGCGAATCCGACTGCCAGCAGGGCACATCCAAGCTGCAGGCCATGGGTGCCCCATGCCCAGGGCGTGACCAGAGCCACTGCCGTGAACCAGGCCTCCGCCACGGGCGGGTAGATGGTGGTGACTCGATCGTGGTTCATCCGGGACCGGGTGTCCTGCGTGTCCAGCACCCGCAGCTGCTGCTTGTCGGTCGGCAACTTCTCGAGCGTCTCCACACCGGACTTCTGGTCCGGACGCAGCCCCGGGAAGAGGTAGGGGTCGCGGAGCCGGGCCAGGTGATCGTCCAGGGGTGCGTAGCGGTAGGGAGAGATGCCCGCCAGCTGGACCCGCCCGTCCCAGACGTAGCGGTAGGCATCGTTGGTGATGTGCTGCCCGGCGAACAGGCCCGGGAGCTGCAGCAGACCGGCCAGGACCACCACGAGTCGCAGAGATCGCCGCCCGGCGGGCTCGTCCGCGGGTCCGTCGGCACGCAGGACCCACCAGGCGCCTGGCACGAAGGCCGCCCAGGTGAGTCCGAAGAGCACCGCCAGGAGGGATCGGTGCCCGAGGTCCCCCCATCGCGCGACCGCGGCATCGGTCAGCACCATGGGGACGGCCGCGGCCACCATGCGCCCCTCATCGCGGATCCTCACGACCGACAGCCTGCCGCGAACGACGAGCGCGCGGTGCTCTGAACCCGTCGCCGGACCAAGCGTCAGCGTCCCGTAACCGCGGAGCGGCGCCGGTTCGTGAGCACCGGCCCTAGCGTCGAGACGTGAAGCCGCCGGCACCACCCGACGAGCGTGACTTCCGGTCCCCCTTGCACGACGAGCGGGTGGTGGCTCGGCTGGGCGTCTGGCTCGGCACCGCCTTCCTGGTGTGCTTCCTCACCGGGCTGGTCAGCCACTACGAGCAACACCCTGTCGGCTGGCTGCCCTTGGGTCCACGGCCGGTATGGGGCTATCGGCTGACCCAGGGCGTGCATGTGACCACGGGCCTGGCGAGCGTGCCCCTGCTGCTGGCGAAGCTCTACACGGCGTACCCCCGGTTGTTTGCGAGGCCTCCGGTCCGCAGCCTGGTTCACGCCGTGGAGCGCGCATCGCTGGGGCTGTTGGTGGGATCGACCCTCTTCGAGGTCAGCACGGGAGTGCTGAACATCGCCCAGTGGTATCCCTTCCACTTCTACTTCCCACCCGCCCACCACGCGATGGCCTGGGTGGCGATGGGGTCGCTCGCCGTGCACGTCGCGGTCAAGCTCCCCGTCACCCAGCGGGCGCTGATCCGTCCGCTCGCCGACGGCGACGAGGTGCCACCGCGCTTCGGAGTCGACCGGACGGGCCGCACCCGTCGCGGCTTCCTCTACAGCGTCGGCGGGGTCGCGGCGGGCGTCGTGGTCCTCAGCGTGGGACAGACCATCCGGCCGTTGCGAGACATCGCCATCCTCTCCGCTCGCCGACCCGGAGTCGGCCCGCAGGGACTGCCGATAAACCGCACTGCCTACGCCGCGGGAGTCGGCAAGGCCGCGATCGACCCGGAGTGGGCCCTGGAACTCGTGGGACCCGCAGGCACGCAACACCTCACGCGGGCCCAGCTCACCGCGATGCCTCGCCATGAGGCTGACCTGCCGATCGCCTGCGTCGAGGGATGGAGCTCCGGTACTACCTGGGGCGGGGTGCGGATGCGGGACCTGGTGCAGGCGGCCGGCGGCGACCACAGCTCGTCGGTCCGGGTCGACTCGCTGGAGAAGATCGGCGTCTACAAGCACACCCACCTGCCAGCGTCGTTCGCCTCGCATCCCGACACCTTGCTCGCGCTCGACATCAAGGGCGAGAAGCTGCACATCGAGCACGGCTACCCGGCCCGCGTCATCGCCCCCAACCGGCCCGGAGTCCTGCAGACCAAGTGGGTCGCGAAGCTCACCGTCTCGGCACCGGAGTCGTCGTGAACCCGACCCGTGTGACCCGCGGCGCCCTGATCCTCCTGGGCGGCGTTCTGCTGGCGCGTGGCGCGTGGCTCGGCTACACGAGCGTCGGGTCGAGTGACCGGATCCACGTGCTGGTCTGGCTGGTACTGGGCATCGCCATCCACGACGGGCTGCTGGCGCCGACCAGCGTGCTGCTGGGCCGATTCGCCCTGCCGCACTTCGCCGTCGCTGCGCGTTGGGGGGCGCGCGCCCTGCTGGCCTGGGTCGGCGCCGTGCTGATCATCGGGCTGCCGCTCGTCCATCAGGCCCCGCGCCGGGCCAACCCGACGGTGGAGGTCGGCCGTCCCTTCGTCGGCGTGTGCGTCGCTATCGCCCTGGGGGTCGTCCTGGTCGTCGCCGCCCAGGTCGTCGTGACGGCCGTCCGGTCCTCTGCAACGAAGCGCCCGATCGACGAGGAGGCGGAGGCCTCAGGAGCTGACAGAGGTCGCCGCTAACTGCCGGTGCGACGCAGCGCGAGGAAGGCACGTCCGCCCAGCTGCCACTCGTCCACGACACTCAGATCAGCATCTGGCGCGATGCGGGCCAGGGCGATCCGGCCGAGGCGCGCCCAGGGCAGCGGCTCGGCCCGGCGGCCGTCGCCGGCCGCCAGCCGCACCGGCTCGCGGTCATCGGCCCAGGGATCGGGATCGGCCTCGACGAGGAGCAGTCCACCGGCGCGCAGGAGGCCAGCGCACCGCCGGATCAGCCGGCCGGGATCGCCGCCGATGCCGACGTTGCCGTCGATCAACAACGCTGTCCCCCACCGCCCTTCGCCCGGCAGGCGGGATTCCACGCAGCGACGGAGCACCGCCGCACCTCGGGCCTCGCTCTGGGCGATCGCCAAGGGCGAGACGTCGATGCCGAGAGCGGCGACCCCCCGCTCAGCGAGGCCCGCGACGAGCCGGCCGGGGCCGCATCCCACGTCCAGGACCGGCGCCTCGCACCGGTCCAGCACCCCGCGATCCACGTGGTCCGGCGCCGCCTGCCACCGTGGGATGTCGAGGAGGCCGGCGTGCGAGCCCAGCGCCTCGACCTCCGCACCGGCCAGTGCCTCCTCATACAGATCCAGGGGTGACGTCGTGCGAGCCAGCCGGGCGTGCAACCGACCGAAGCGGCTCCGGGGGGCCAGCCCGGCAACCGCCACGGCGTCGTCGGGGGTGTCCACGTCCCGCAGCGTGGGGAGCATCCGCACCCGCAGACCCAGCTCCCGCAGGCGTTCCAGCTGCTGGAGTCCGGTGTCCGGCCTCGACATCGGGACGCCTCGGACGGCGTGCGGATGAGCCTGCCGGAGGCCGATCGCCCAGTAGCCGCCGTCCTCGCAGAGGCCCAGCACGGCATCGACGCCGGTCCAGTCGACGTCCAGCAGGCCGGCGTCCAGCTGCGGGGTGTCCATACCGACCAGCAGGGCCGGCCCGTCGCCGGGCAGCACACCCTCGAACGCCGCCGCGATCCGCTCGCTCAGATCGCCGCCCGCCTGGCTCGTCACCTCGAACCCGAGCGGAGCCCATGGCCCGGGCTCACCGTCGAGGACGAGGACTCGCCGGCAGGGCTCGACACACTGGACGGCGTCCAGGGTGTCGAGCAGCGCGGCGCGCGCCAGCGCGGCGGCCTGCTCTGCTGAGAACCGCGTCTGCAACCGGGTCTTGACCCGTCCTGGCCGGGGCGCCTTGGCCAGGACCAGAACGGTTGCGGTGCTGTCCCCCTCGGCTCGGCAACTCTTCATCCGATCCTCGATGCCATTGCTCACCGGACCAGCGCCCGGCTCATGTCGCGGACCGCCCGGGCCGCGCCCAACGGCGTACCGGTCACCTTGGAGCGACCGGTGCGCGGGTGATAGGGCAGGTCGACCGCTGCGACCTTCCAGCCGGCATCCGCCGCCCGGACGACGGTCTCGACCGGGTAGCCGCTGCGGCGATCCTCGACTCCCAGCTCTACCAATGGTTCTCGCCTCGCGGCTCGCGCGGGCCCGAGGTCCCTGATGGAGAGTCCCGTTCGCCGCCGGACCCGTCGGGCCAGCTCCACGTTGGCCAGCCGGAGGTACCAGGGCCAGGCCGAGCGCGCGGAGACGCGGCGGCGTCCGACCACCAGATCGGCTTCTCCGCGCATCAACGGACCCAGAAGGCTCGGCAGGTCGGCCGGGTCCAGGCTCGCGTCGGCGTCGAGGAATGCGACCAGGTCGGCCGTCGCGGCGCTCAACCCGGCGTGACAGGCGGCGCCGTAGCCGGGACGCGCCTCATGGACCACGGTCGCGCCGAAACCTCTTGCTATCTCGGCCGAACCGTCGCGCGACCCGTTGTCGACCAGGATGGCGCGGATCCCCTGCGGCAGCCGGCCCAGGACCCAGGGCAGCGCCTCGGCCTCGTCGAGGCACGGCAGCACGAGGTCGACCGTGGGAACGTCATCCCCTCCACTCACCTTCCGACGGTAGGGGCCGTGGGCCGGGGGGGCGCTATCGGGAGCCTGACGAAACGCTTACGCCCGGCTGACAGTCTCCTGGGCGCGCGACTCAGTCGACACCAGCTCGTCGACGCCGTCCTCGAACCGGATCCGGGCGACCCACCCGAGCTCACCGGCTATCCGGTCCGACGACGCGGTCACGTGCCGGACGTCGCCGAGCCGATACTCGCCGGTGACGATCGGGGGTGGCCCGTCCCAGCTGGTCGCCATCGCCGTCGCCAGGTCACCGATCGTGTGCACCACGCCGCTGCCGACGTTGAACGTCCGCAGCTCCCCGGCTGGCCGGCCCGACCCGGGCGATGTGGATCGGACAGCTGCCTCGACCGCGCCCGCGACGTCGTCGACGTGGACGAAGTCCCGTCGCTGGCGACCGTCCTCGAAGACCCGCGGCGCCTCCCCCCGTCGGAGGGCGGACGCGAAGAGTGCGGCCACCCCGGCGTACGGCGTGTCCCTGGGCAGTCCCGGGCCGTAGACGTTGTGGAACCGCAGGGCCGACACCCGCCCACCCGTCTCCCGCGCCCACGCTGCGCTCAACTGCTCCTGGTGCAGCTTCGTTGCGGCGTAGGCGTTGCGGGGGTCGAGGGCCGCGTCCTCGTTCACGAGCTCCGGCGTCAGGGGTTGGCAACAGACTGGACAGGCGGGCTCGAAGCGTCCCGCCGCCAGGTCGGATGCCCGCCGGGCGGTAGGCCGGACCTCACCATGGTCAGGGCAGCGGTAGGCGCCTTCGCCGTAGACGACCATCGAGCTCGCGACGACCAGACGGCCTACGCCGGCTTGGGCCGTCCCCTGCAGGAGGACCGCAGTGCCGAGATCGTTGCTGGACACGTAGTCGTCCAGGTCGCCCAGATCCACGCCGAGCCCGACCTTGGCGGCCAGGTGCACGACCACGTCTGCGCCGTCCACTGCCCCGGCAACGGCGCCGCGGTCCCGGACGTCGCCGACCCTCAACTGGACCGACGAGGGCAACGCGGGCGCAACACCCCCCGGGTGGACGTCAGGGCGCAGGGAGTCCAGGACGACGACGTCTGTGCCCTCAGCGACCAGCCGGGCCACGACGGCTCGACCGATGAACCCCGCTCCACCGGTGACCAGGACCCGCACGGAGTCAACGCTGCCAGCAATCGGGCCGGGGAGACGCGCACCCGGCTTTACGGCTGCTTACGGCTGCTTTACGGCGGCCGGCGGCGGCCCCCACGGCTGAACGCGCGCGCGACGCTCGACGTAGCCTGTGGCGTGACCGCAACCCGTCGGTGGTGCCTCGTGGCCCTCGGCGTCCTGCTCCTTGTCACCCTCCCACTCAGCTTGAGCCGGCTCCGGCCGGTCCGGGTGGCCCCGGCCAGCGCGTCCGAACTTCTCGCCATGGCCAAGGCATCTCGGGCCGTGCCGTACTCCGGCTACGTCCAGACCCTCGGCACGCTGGGCCTGCCGCTGTCGGACCAGTTCACCGATCTGGCCGACCTCTTCGGTCAACGCACCACCATGCGGGTCTGGTGGCGTGGCGACACGGAGTGGCGGGTGGACCGGATCGAGGCCACGGGAGAGACCGACCTCGTCCACGACTCGCAAGGGACGACCTCGTGGGACTTCGAGTCGAACCGCGCGACCCGCACGGCGCCGGCCCTGGTCCGGCTGCCGCAGACCTCCGACCTGCTGCCGCCTTCGCTGGCCCACACGGTGCTCTCCGGGGCGCGACCCGATGAGGTCTCGCGCCTCGGGCCGGCCCGGATCGCCGGCATCGCTGCCCCCGGATTCCGTCTGATACCAAGGGATTCGCGGACATCGATCTCACGAGTCGACGTCTGGGTCGCTCCGAGCACGGGACTGCCGCTCCGAGTGGCCGTGTTCGGCCGCTCGACTCGCAAGGCAGCAGTCACCAGTGCCTTCGCCAGCGTCTCGACCGCCCGGCCTTCGGCCTCCCTCACGACGTTCCGTCTGGCACCAGGGGCGAGGGCGCGCTTCGAGAACGTCGTGGACGTCGCCGCGGCCGCCGACCGCTACGCACCGGAGGCCGCGCCGGACTCCCTGCTCGGGCTGACGCGGAGCGAGGCGGCAGGTGCCGTCGGGGTGTACGGCCGCGGGGTCGTCCAGCTGATCGTCATCCCCCTGCAGGATCGTGTGGCCGAGCCGCTGCGGACCCAGCTCGACGTCACTCCCGGCTCGACGCAGTCCGCGGTGGGTGACTCCCTGACGGTCGATCCGCTCAACATCCTGCTCACCGTCGACGGCTCTGCGGGGCACAGCTGGCTCCTGGCCGGCACCGTGACGCCGGGCGTTCTGGCCGCGGCCGCCACCGAGCTCACGTCGGACCAGCTGGGCCGCAACCCGCTCCGGCCGCCGGGTCAGAACTGATGATCTCCACGGTGGGTCTGACCAAGCGCTTCGGGTCCCTGATCGCCGTCGACCAGGTGGATCTCGACGTGCGGACCGGCGACATCTACGGCTTCCTGGGTGCCAACGGCTCGGGCAAGACGACGACGGTGCGGATGCTGCTGGGCTTGGTGCTTCCGACGTCAGGAACGGTCCGGCTGCTGGGTGAATCCATGCCGAAGGCCGCTCATCGGGTGCTGCCCCGGGTCGGGGCGCTGGTCGAGGGACCGGCGGCGTACGGGCATCTGTCGGGGCGCACGCACCTGTCGCTGCTCGACTCCATGGGGCCACGCGGCGGCGGCCGGACCCGCAGGCGGCGGATCGACGAGGTGCTCGACCAGGTCGGGCTGGCGGGGATCGACGGCCGCCCGGTGAAGGCCTACTCGCTGGGCATGCGACAGCGCCTCGGTCTCGCGGCCACACTGATGAGGAGCCCGGAGCTGCTGATCCTGGACGAGCCGACGAACGGCCTCGACCCGCAGGGCATCCGGGAGATCCGCGAGCTGCTCCTGCGGCTCAACGCCGACGGCGTGACCATCTTCCTCTCGAGCCATCTCCTGGCCGAGGTCGAGCTGCTGTGCAGCCGGGTGGGGGTCCTGGACCGGGGCCGGGTGGTCCTCGAGTCCGAGATGGCCGCCTTGCAGGCACCCACGGGTCGCGTGGTCGTGCGGACCCCCGACGTGGGCCAGGCTCGATCGCTCCTCGGGGCCCGGGTGGTCGAGAGCGACGACGCGTCCTTCACGGTCGCGAAGTGCGTTGCGGCGCAACTCAATGCCGAGCTGGTGGCGGCCGGCATCCGGGTCGATGCCCTGGTCCCCGAGCATCGCAGCCTGGAGCAGGTCATCCTCGAGCGGACCGGGCCCAGCGCCGACCGGATCGATAGGACTGCCGGATGATCCGGGCCGAGGTCCGCAAGCTGGTGCTGAGCCGGCGTACGTGGGTGACGATCGCCCTGCTCGACGCGCTGCCGACCATCGTCGCGATCCTGCTGTCGATGACCGACCTGGCGCCGCGCCCGGGGACCGGGCCGGCCTTCCTGTCCGCCGTGCTGTCGGACGGCAAGCTGTTCCCGCTCGCCGCGATCGCCATCGTCCTGCCGCTGTTCCTGCCGGCGGCCGTTGCGGTCATGGCCGGGGACTCGATCGCGGGTGAGGCCCAGGCCGGCACGCTGCGCTACCTGCTGATCAGGCCGGTCGGGCGGACCCGGCTGCTCGTCGCCAAGCTGGTCGCGGTCATCGGCTTCGTCCTGCTCGCCGTCGTCGTCGTGGCCGCCACGGCGTACGTCACGGGCCGCCTCCTGCTGGGAGACGGAGGAGGCCAGTCACTCGTCACGAGCGTCTCCGGCTCGGCGCTCACCTCTCACCAGGTCGCGTGGCGCACCGGCCTGTCGCTGGCCTACGCGACCCTGTCGATGCTCGGCGTCGCGGCGATCGCGGTGTTCCTGTCCACGGTGACCGACACACCACTGGCGGCCTCGATGGGAGCCCTCGCCTTCCTGATCGCCTCGACGCTGCTGCTCACCCTGGATGCGGCCGCGTCATTGCAGCCCTACCTTCCGACGAGGTACTGGCTGTCCTTCGTCGACCTGTTTCGAGATCCGATCCTGTGGCGGGGCGTGGTCCGCGGAGCGTTGCTTCAAACGGCTTATGTCGCAGTCTTTCTCGGCGCGGCCTGGGCGAACTTCACCACCAAGGACATCACGAGCTGAGCCGTCGGCAGTCGGTGGCTCGCAGCTGTACGACGGGGGTCGGCGCCAGCTCGAGCTCGACGGCCGCGATGACGAGCGGCGACTCCGGCAGGTCACCGTGGGCCAGCCGCACGCCTGGGCAGACGCTCTGCATCGCGATGTCGACGGCGCCCGCGAGGGAGGCGGAGTCCGGCGGCGTCACCACGATGTCGTCCGTCGTCCAGATCGAGACGAACTCGGGACCCGGTGGGGTCTCGTCGCCGGCGTCCAGCCCGCGCAGCAACGTGCTGCCCGGTGCGAGCTGCCGACAGGCGGTGGGACACTGGCTGGGCGCGAGGTCGACGGCCAGGCCGGCCACGCCGGTGCCGTGCTGCGGTGACCCGAGCGTGACGACGCGGCGGGCCAGCTCGCCGCCCCCGAAGTCCTTGACCCACAGCCGCGCGACCACTCCGCCGGCGGAGTAGCCGATCACGTCGACCGATGGCGCCCGGGTGCGGGCGATCGCAGCTGTTGCCGCCGCCTGGAGCACCTTCGCCTGCTGCCGCAGGTCCCCGGTGCCACCCGCCGGCAGGTCGACCAGGGTCACGTCCAGCCCCGTGCCGCGCAGGGCGGTGGCGAGGACCCTGAGCGAGGAGAGGTTGCCGCCGTAGCCCGGGACCAGCAGGACGGGCCCCGGGCGATCCTGGGCCACCGGGTCCACGTCGGCCGACCGCTGAGACCGGACGACCACCGCCACCACGATGACGACGGAGAGCGCGACCAGAACGACCAGGGACAGCACGAAGCGTCTCCTGGCGGGCGACATCGCGGCGAGCACGTCCCCATCTTGCGCGATCCGACGGGCGTGGCGATCCACCGCGGCAGTTGCCTGAGGCCGGCGTCGCAGCGTCAGCGGGCGTTGAGCTCGTCCACCACGCGCAGCGGGCTGCCGGTCTCGACGAAGTCGACGGCCACGAAGGTCGGCCGCATCTTGCGCTGGGCCGCGCAGCGCCGCAACCGGTCCCGCAAGGTCGTTGCGTTGTCGACAGCGAGGGCGGAGGCCGGGGTCGGGATGTCCATCGTGACCCAGTTGTTGACCAGGAAGAGCGGGGCGGTCGCGGGTCCCCGGCCGGGGACGCAGGTCAGGGCGGCGCTGGTGGCGGCGTGGAACGGCGTCTCGGCCGCGTACTGGTAGAAGTTCCGGATCGGCCCCGCTGCCGCCCTGGCGTTCTGGGTGAAGACGGCCAGCGTGTGGTGCCTCAGGATCATCTGCCGCAGGGTCGGCCACGAGGAGCCGAGCGCTGGGGGCGTGGCCAGCCAGGGGTCGAGGCCGGCGGCGCTGACCGTGGCCCGGATGTCCGCGAGGGAGATGTCGTCCTCGAGGATCAACGTGACGACGTCGTCCGGGTGCGCAGAGAGCCACCGGCGTACCAGCGCGAGCTGCCCCACCGCCGGATCCGCACCGACCTGGCAGATCTCGTGGCACAGCCAGATCCCTGGCCGCGAGGGCGTGGCCCGCACGAGCGGAGCCACCACTGCCCTGATCTCGGGGCCGAGCGCGGTCAGGACGGGCGCGGCGTCGGCGGGCGTCGTCCAGCGGTGAAGGTCGAGCATGAGGGCCCGGACGCCACCGTCCAGCTGGCCGATGAGATCCGAATCCTGGTCCGGGGCAAGGAATCCGCGCGCGGTGCTCGCCATCGCGTTGTGGCTCGTCAGATAGGTCACCCGGTCGTAGCCGCGGTCGCAGAGCCGGCGGGAGCCGTTGCAGGACAGGGTGGACGGGTGGGGCCAGGCCGCCAGGGCCACCGCCACGAGCGCGACGACCAGCCCCAGCGCCGCGGCCGCCAGGAGCCGGCGCCGGCGTTCACTCGTCACGGAGACCGGCCCGCATGATCAGACCGTAGCCGCCTCACAGATCGGCGACACTCCATTCACGTCCGCCTGGCGTTCGCTCCCGGGACCGCGAGCCAGCGGGTACGGCGACGTCCCGCTCACTCCCTTGCGGGAGCGAGCGGGACGTCCGCCCCGGTGGTCCGGCCTGAGGTGCGCGCCTCGGTATGGAGCTAGGAGACGGTGATGCTGCCGGACGCGATCTGGTTGTTGATCGAGAACACCTGCGTCGAGCCGTGCTTGACCACGAACTTGACGTGGTCCGGCGTGCCGTCCGTGGCCGTGATGATCATCGTGTAGCCCGCCGTCCCCTGCCACGTGCCGGTCAGGGTGACCGTTCCGACGTGGCCGTTGACCGTGAGCGCGGTGACCTGGCTGCCGTTGAACGTTCCCTTGGGGCTGACCATGTTCGCCGAGCCGGTCATCGCCGTGCCGGTCTTGGTCGCCGTGAACGTGAATGCCGTGGCCCGGCCTCCCGACGCCGGGTAGAGGGTGCCCGACCCGTTGACGACGTGGGTGGTCGTGACCGCGGTCACGGTGACCGGTGCCGTCGGACCCGTGCCGGTCACGACGTAGCCGGTGGCGGTCCCGGTGACACTGTTCGTGTAGGTCCCCGCCGTGCCGGAGACCTTGACGGCGAAGTGCAGGCTCGCGGCCCCGCCGGCCGGGACCGCGATCGAGTGCCAGGTCAGGTCCTGACCGGAGACCGTCGGGTTGGCGGTAGTGGCTCCCGACGTACTCCCGGCCTGGTAGACGAACCCGGCCGGCAGGTGATCGACGAGCGAGGCAACGGTCACCGCGGACGGGTTCGGGTTCGCGGCAGTGATCGTGTACCCGTTGAGCCCGCCGGCTGTGGTCGTGGCGGAGTCTGCCGTCTTGGTCAGGCTGATCGCCTGGGTGGCGACCGCAGAGACGACGACGGGCGCCGTCGCTCCGGTGCCTGAGACGACGAACCCGGGGGCCGTGCCGGCGGCACTGTTGGTGTACGTGCCCGGAGTGCTCGAAACGTTCACGCCGAAGTGCACGCTGGCCGACCCGTTGCCCGGCACGGAGATCGCGCCGAACGTCAGGCTCTGGCCGGAGACGGCCGGGTCAGCGGTCGTCGCGCCGGTGGTCGTGCCGGTCCGGTAGCTGAAGCCGGCCGGCAGGGTGTCCACCGCCGTCAAGGTCGCCGGAGCGGCGTTGGGGTTGGTCGCCGTGATCGTGTACGCGTCCTGTCCACCCGCGGTGGCTGTGGACGAGTCGGCCGTCTTGGTCAACGTCACGGGCTGGGTCGTGGTGCCGGTGACGGTGACCGGCGCTGTCGGCCCGGTCCCGATCACCGTGTAGCCGCTGGCGATCCCGTCCGCGCTGTTGGTGTAGGTGCCCGCGGTCGAGGACACATTGACGCCGAAGTGGATCGTCGCCGTGCCATTTGCGGGTGCGGTGATGTTGGCGAAGGTCAGGTTCTGCCCGGCGACGGCCGGATCGGTCGTCGTGGCACCCGTGGTCGTCCCGGGCCGATAGCTGAATCCCGCCGGGAGCGAGTCCGTCACCGAGCCGACGACGACGGCGGTGGTGTTGGGGTTCGTCACCGTGATGCTGTAGCCGTCCTGCCCACCAGCGGTCGCGGTCGAGCTGTCCGCCGTCTTGGTCAATGTCACCGGCTGACGGCCCAGCGGTGAGAACGTCACCAGAGACGAGAAGCTCTTCGTGGCGCCGGCAGCCAGACTGACCGGCCAGGACAGGCCAAGGCCGTTGTCGATCTCGTCGGTGCACTGGCAGGTGTTCGGCATCGCCTGCTGCGCACCCAGCTGCGCCCAGACCGTGTCGTAGAAGTCCTCCATGTAGCTGCTGCCCGCAGTCAGCGGCCGCATCTGCTCGATCCGGCTGCCGGGGTCCAGACTGGTCGTGCAGGTGACGGCACCACTGGCCGGGTCAACGATCCCGAAGCCAGTGTCGGAGTCCTGCAGGAAGCAGTCGCCGGCCCGGTAGAGGAGTGCGGTCTGGGCGGTGCTCCCCGTGTTCTTCACGCTGATGTCGGTGTTGTAGGACTCCTCGCCGACGACGTACGAGTCCGTCTGAGTCAGTTGCACCCCAGTCGAGCCCGCCGTCACGACGGTGACGATCGTGTACGGGCTGGCGTTCGTGCCGCTTCCGGTGACCGCGCTCTGGCTGACCTCGGTCCACGTCTCCCGAGGCGACGCGCTGCCGCCGGCGGGGATCGACTCCGGGGCGTAGAGCGTCCCGCCGAGCGCCAAGGCTGTGACACAGGCGGTGTTTCCGAACCACTCGCCGTCCGCGTCACCGGCGTGATTCACGGCGCAGTTCAGGTCGCTCGAGATCGACACGTTCGTCAAGGGACCGGCCGAAGAGATCGTCGCGGTGCTGGCTGACGCCGACGCCATGCTCGGCACCAGAGCAGCGGCCATGCTCAGCGCAGGAATTGCCGCCATAGCCACCCCGAGACGAACTCGGGAACGCTTCCTCCACCCGTGGACCAAACCGTCTTTGGCGCTCATGAGATTCCCTCCCATTACGGATGTCGCCCACGTGGCTCGAGGCTTGGGCCGGAACCTAGACCCGCGCGGTCGCTACGGATAGACGCAATCGCGTGAACGAAATCGCACCGACAGTGACCGTCACTCGTCGCGACGAATTCGTCGAAAGAAAGCTGCTGACGGCGAATTGGCCGGGATTCGTAAAGGTGGACTCAGCGAATTGGCAAGAGGGGCGATGGCCGGCCGGCATGACTGCCTCATGCGGACGTCGTCGTCATGAGCAGCGCCACTCTCCGCGAGATCTTGTGCGGCAGTGCGGCAGTGCGGAAGCCGGGATCGGCGAGCACGCGCTGCAGCGCGTCGGCCAGCGTGCCGCGTGGAGCGTCCGCCGCGAGTGCGCTGGCGACCGTGCCCATCCCGCCGTGGGCCAGGACGGAGGCCATGTGCGGCAGGACGGTCGTAGGCAAGGAAGCCCTCTGCGGTCAGACTCTGACGGCGGCGTAACAGGCAGCCAGACCGCACTGCCGGACCCGTGGCAGTCGGCTACCGGCTGCCCGGCCCGCAGTAGCTCACGATGAGCGCCGCCAGCGCCCGGGCGCAGGTGACCACCTCCGACACGGGCACCCGCTCGTCCGGCCCGTGGGCCAGGGTCACGTCGCCGGGCCCGTAGTGCAAGGTCGGTACGCCGCCCACGTTGTGCATCAGCCGCAGGTCGCTGCCGTAGGGCGCGGCCCAGGTCTGCGGCACGCGGTCGGAGACGAGGGCGTGAGCGGAGGCCATCGCCGGCAGCAGCGGGCTGTCCGCATCCAGGCGTCCCGACTCGAAGACCCCACCCCACCACTCGACGGTCGCGGGGTGATCCCGCAACCACGGATCACGTTGGCAGGCAACGGCAACGGCCTGCTCCAGGGCCTGTCGGGCCAACTCGACCGGCTCGTCGAGCATGACGCCCATCCGCCCTTCGAGCACGACCAGGTCGGGGACGGTGGACGCCCATTCGCCGCCACGGATCGTGCCGATCGAGATCGGGTAGGCCAGGTCCCACCGTCGCGCCATCGGGTCGACGTCCTGGTTGCGCCGCTGCTCGAGGTCGGCCAGGGCCGCCTGGAGCGGCCACACCTTGTCCAGGGCACTCACTCCGGCCGTGCGACGGGCGGCGTGGGTCGCCAGGCCGGGGACCGAGAGCCGGAAGGTCAGCGAACCTGCGTTGGCCGGCACCAGGTCCAGACCGGTGGGCTCGGGGATGACGCAACCCTCGGCTCGCCAGCCCCGGCGGAGCGTGGCGTACGTCCCCAGGCCGCCGTCCTCCTCACCCTGGACGCTGGCCAGGAGCAGGTCGCCGCGCAATGGCACGCCGGCCGTCTGGACGGCCCGGACCGCGTATAGCGCCGCGACCAGGCCGGCCTTCATGTCGCAGGCACCCCGCCCATAGAGCACGTCGCCGCGGATCTGACCGGAGTAGGGGTCACTCTCGGCCCACGTGGCCAGGTCGCCCGGCGGTACGACGTCGACGTGACCGTTGAGCATCAACGATGGGCCGTCGCCGTTGCCCGGCAGGCGACCGACGACGCCCCAGGCCTCCGAACGGTCTACCTCCACTCCCGGGAACTCGGGCTGAGCAGCCAGCTCCCGCAACGGAATCGCCCACACGTCGGTCTCCACGCCCCAGCCGGCCAACTGGTCGGCGACGTCGTGCTGCAGCGTGTGCTCCTCCGCGGAGCCGCCGACCGACGGGCAGCGCACCGAGCGCGCGAGCGCCTGCACCATCTCCGTCGCCGACGCGTCGACCGCCGTGAGCGCCCGCGCGGTCCAGTCCTGCGCCGTCATCGCTGCGCCGCGACCGATCTCGCCAGCGGTAGCGCCTCGACGAAGCGCTGAACGTAGGTCGCGAAGCCGGCAACATCGGCGGCCGTCGGCTCGATGAGCTCCACGGCCCGCCCTGCGAACACCTCACGGTCCAGGAACTCGGCCAACCCGTGCCGGCCGCGGCCCGTCGTCGCGTACGCGGCGAGGACAGCGATGCCCCATGCCCCACCCTCGGCCGCGTCTGCGCCGACACTGATCGGTGTGTCGATAGCTGCGGCGAGGTAGCGCTGCGCGACGCCCCTCGTCTTGAAGAGCCCGCCGTGCGCGAACATGCGGTCCAGCTGGACGCCTTCGTCTCGTTGGAGGACGTCCATGCCGATGCGCAGGGTGGCCAGCGTCGTGTAGAGCTGGGAGCGCATGAAGTTGGCCAGGTTGAAGGTGCTGTCCGGCGCGCGCAGGAACAGGGGACGGCCGTCCTCGACGTGCGTGATGGGCTCGCCGGACAGGTAGTTGTACGCCAGCAATCCACCGCCGTCGGGATCGCCCTCCAGGGAGTGGCCCAGCAGGATCTCGAAGACGTCAGCGCGGTCGGAGTCAGGGTCGGAATCGGACTGGAGGAGGCGCGCGAACTCGGCGAACAGGCCGACCCAGCCGTCGAGCTCACTGGCCCCGTTGTTGCAGTGCACCATCGCGACCAGGTCGCCGGCCGGTGTGGTCACCAGGTCCAGCTCGCGGCGTACCCGGCTGAGCTCCCCCTCGAGGACGACCATGGCGAAGATGCTGGTGCCCGCGCTGACATTGCCCGTGCGGGGGGCCACCGAGTTGGTGGCCACCATCCCCGTACCGGCGTCGCCCTCCGGCGGACAGAGCGGAACGCCGGGCTCCAACCGTCCGCTCGGGTCGAGCCGTCCGGCACCCTCGCCCGTGAGGCGGCCGGCCGGCTCACCGGCTCCGCGGATCGCCGGGAGGACCTCGACGAGTGACGTCTCGACGCCGGCCTCGGCGGCGAGCCCGTCGAACGTGGCCAGCCCGGTGGGGTCGTAGGAGCCCGAGGACAGCTCGATCGGGAACATCCCACTGGCGTCGCCGATCCCCAGCACCCGCTCGCCGGTGAGGCACCAGTGGACGTAGCCGGCCAGCGTGGTGAGGAAGGCGACCCGCGTGACGTGCGGTTCCCGGTCGAGCATCGCCTGGTAGAAGTGGGCGACGCTCCATCGAAGAGGGATGTTCTGCCCGAGCTCGACGGTGAGGCGTTCGGCGGCCTCGCTCGTGTTGGTGTTGCGCCACGTCCGGAACGGCGTGAGCAACTCGTCACGGGCGTCGAAGGCGAGATACCCGTGCATCATGGCGGAGACGCCGAGTCCGGCCAACCGGTGCAACTCGACTCCGTGTCTCTCGCGGACGTCGTCTGCGAGGGAGGCGAAGCACCCGCGCAGGCTGGTCCAGACATCGTCCAACGAGTAGGTCCACGTGCGGTCGACGTACCGGTTCTCCCAGTCATGGGTGCCGACGGCGATCGAGGCGTTGTCCGGCCCGATCAGGACTGCCTTGACGCGGGTCGAGCCGAGTTCGATCCCCAGCACGGCGCGGCCCGCGGCGATGTACGACGACAGGTCGGCAGCCGAGGTCACGAGAGTCCCTGGGCCAGCCGGTAGTAGGCCTGGTTCCACCGCAGCTCACGGGTGAAGGCCGCGACCGTCGTGGTCTCGTCGATCACGAGGAGCTCGGCGCGGGCCAGGTCGGCGTAGATCCGGAACGCGTCAATGCCGGCGGCGGTGGACATGACTGTGTGATGCGCTCCACCGGCGGTGAGCCAGGACTCAGCGCTCGTGGTGAAGTCAGGGCGCGGCTTCCAGATCGCGTGTGCCACAGGGAGATTCGGCAGATCGGCCCGAGCGGGCACTACGTCGACGACGTTCGCCGTGAGACGGAACCGGTCTCGCAGGTCCGCCAGTGAGACGACGACGCCCTCGCCGGGGTCGGCGGTGAAGACCATGCGCACCGGATCCTCCCGTGCGCCGATGGCCAACGGGTGGATCTCGATCCGCGGCGTTGCGGTCGTGAGGGAGGGGCAGACCTCGAGCATGTGGGCGCCGAGGATCAGCTCGTCGCCGGGCGTGAGATCGTAGGTGTAGTCCTCCATCAGCGATGCGCCGCCGGGCAGGCCCTCTCCCATGACCTTCGCCGCGCGCACCAGCAGCGCCGTCTTCCAGTCACCCTCGGCGCCGAAGCCGAAGCCCTGGGCCATCAGGCGCTGAACGGCCAGACCCGGGAGCTGGCGCAGGCCACCGAGATCCTCGAAGTTGGTCGTGAACGCCTTGGCCCCCAATTGGTCCAGCAGCGCCAGCAGCCCGAGCTCCTGACGAGCGGCGTACCGCAGGGCATCGTGCCGGTCCCCTCCGGGACGCAGTGCCGGCACCACGACGTACTGCGAGTCGTACTCGGCCACCAGCGTGTCCACCTCGGCGTCGGCGACCTCGTCGACGGCGGCCACCAGGTCGTTCACACCCCAGGTGTTCACCGACACGCCGAACCTGAGCTCCGCCTCGGTCTTGTCGCCCTCGGTCACCGCGACATTGCGCATGTTGTCGCCGAAGCGGGCCAGCCGTAGCTCGCGCGTGGCGGCCCAGCCGGCGCAGGCCCGCGCCCAGGTTCCGATCCGGGAGCTCACGGCCGGGTCCGACACGTGTCCGGCGACGGTCGTCCTCACGCTGCCCAGCCGCGCCTGGATGTACGCGTGCTCCCGGTCACCATGGGCGGCCTGGTTGAGGTTCATGAAGTCGAAGTCGATGCTGTCCCAGGGCAGTTCGACGTTGGCCTGCGTGTGCAGGTGGAGCAAGGGCTTGCGCAGCGCGTCGAGGCCGGCGATCCACATCTTCGCCGGGCTGAACGTGTGCATCCAGGTGATCACGCCGATGACCCGGTCATCGGCGTTCGCGTCGAGCATGACCCGGCGGATCGCGTCCTTGTCGGTCAGCACCGGCTTCCAGACCACCGGAGCGGGGACTGCGAGCGCCGCGTCGAGGGATCGCGCGACAACTTGGGACTGGGTGGCCACCTGGGCGAGCACGGCTTCGCCGTACAGGCTCTGGCTGCCGGTCAGGAACCAGATCTCGCGATCCGCATACGGCTTGGTCACTCGGTGCTCTCCTCGCGCTGGCCGTAGTGGTGCTGGTACCGCGTGTACAACCGGTCGATGTCGCCGGCCTCGATGGGCAGGGGCCGGCCCAGCTGACGGGCGATGTGGATCGTGCGGGCCACCTCCTCGACCATCACCGCCGCCTTCACGGCCGCGTGTGCGTCCCGGCCGATGGTGAACGGGCCGTGGTTGCGCATCAGCACGGCGGGACTGCGCGAGTCGCGCAGGGTGTCGACGATGCCCCGGCCGATCGAGTCGTCACCGATCACCGCGAACGGCCCGACCGGGATGTCACCGCCGAACTCGTCGGCCATCATCGTCAGCACACACGGGATGGGCTCGCCTACGGCCGCCCACGCGGTCGCGTAGGTGGAGTGCGTGTGCACCACCCCTCCGACGTGGGGCAGGTGCCGGTACACGTAGCCGTGGGCCGCGGCGTCGGATGACGGGGCGTGGACGCCATCGACGAGAGTGCCGTGGAGATCGGTCACCACCATGGCGTCCGGGGCGAGCTCGTCGTACTTGACCCCGGAGGGCTTGATGACCATCAGGTCGTGACCCGGCACTCGCGCGGAGACGTTCCCGGCCGTCCAGACCACCAGCTCCCAACGGGGTAGCTCGGCGTGCAGCCGGCAGACCTCCGCCCGCAGGGTCGCCACCGCGAGGGCCACGTCGGCAGTGACGGTCATCGCCGGCTCATCGCCGTGGACGCCTCGGGAACGGCCGAACGCGCCTGGTCCGACGCGAAGAGCAGGTAGCTGCTGGCGGTCCAGGTGTACGCGCGGTCACGAAGGCCGGCTCCCGTGACGGCGTCGAAGTTCTCCGCGAAGCCCGACCGGGCGCACAGTGAGAGGAAGCGCGCTCGGGCGGTGTCGGCGATCTCGGTGCAGCCGGCGAGGCGCAGGCCGAAGTCGATGAGGACACTCGACGGCGCCCAGATCGGGCCACGCCAGTATCCATCGGACTCGTACTCCGATGAGGTCGGTGGTTCGGTGGCCACGCCCCATGGTGTCATGTGCGCCCTCAGCCGCAGAGTGAGTGCCTCGGTGATCTCCGTGGGCAGCCGATCGGCGAGAACCAGCGGGAGGAGGTTCAGCAGACTCGTGCCGTTGCTCGGTAGACCCGTGTGGACGGCGCGAGCGATGAAGCGCTCCCCGTCCCACAGCTGCCCAAGGAGAGCGTTGTAGAGGGAGTCCCCCTCGCTTGCCCAGTGCACCCGCTCGTCGGGGTCGGTGCCGAGCTCTCCAGCCAGATCGGCCAGGACGTCGAGCTGCACGATCAGGAAGGCCGCGAGGTCGGGGGACTCGATCAGGCGGGCGCTGTCGAAGGTCGTGGAGTTGTCCCAGCCGGAGTCGTTGCCGTGTTCGTAGTACGGCAGCAGGTGACCCGGCGCGCGACGATGCTCGAGCCAGAACCGCGTCCATCCGGACAGGTTGCGATAGGCGGCCGTGAGCTGCTCCCTCGTGAGGGGCCGGGCCAACCGGCGCCGCAGCTCGCGCAGGGCCCAACCGTGGACCGGTGGCTTCACGAAGTTGAACAGCACCTCGGAGTGGGTCACCGAGTCCGGGATGACGCCGGTGGCGCTGTCCTGATGGTCGAACATCACCAGGTACTGGTCCCAGGCCAGGTCGGGATGGGCCGGCGCCAGTGCGAGCGCGTTGAAGCAGGGGTCCCAGGCCCAGACCTTGTCCATCCAATTCTTCGACATGAGCATGGCCGGCCGTCGGACGAAGCCTCCGGCCCCCACGAGCGAAGACCAGAGCACGTAGGCCGCAAGATCACCCGTCCGTTGGTCCGGCAGCGCAGGGAAGGCTTGGCGAAACGCTCTGTAGCTCAACTGGTTTCGGGCCTGGAGGTCATCGAACGGCTCGGGTCTGTCCGGTGTGCCGGCTCCGCCGGACCGTGCCTCCCGCAGCTGGATCTCCCAGTCCGGGTCAGGGCCCTCCCCCACAACCAGGACGGACCGCTCAGCCGCTCCGAGGGCCTGGTCCCCGCTCATGTGGGCTCGGCCCCTCAGGACGGTGACGAGGTAACGGAAGCCGGTCTCGTAGCTGGTGAAGACCACCCAGCCCCCGGGGTCGGCGAAGGCGTACGTGCCTGCGAACGGCGTGAGCTCGGGAGCGACGGCGCTGACCCGCAGCCCGAGCCCGGACCCCCGCACGCGGAGTCCCGCCTCGCCGTCGAAGGTCAGTTCGATGCTGCCGCACCCATGACTCCAGGTGAGGCCGACAGCGGTCGCCGACAGCTCGGCCTCGACGCGCACACGGCCGATCTCGGCACTCAGACTGAGCACCGGGCGTGGTCCGGCGCGGTGGCTCACCAGGTGCGGGTCGTCGGCCGTGATCCCCAGTCCGACCACGCGCGAGACGCTCAGCCACGAGCCTGGGTAGCTCAACGGCGTGACGGCCAGGTCCAAGGTCGGCACCGACTCGGCCGGCTCGGTCCGGCTCACGCGCGACTCCGTGCGGGTGCCAGGGGGAGCCACACCCGCATTGCTCCGGGCGCGCGGTTCCCCCAGCAGTAGTACGGCGTCATCGTCGTGGTGAACGGCGGCGCCTCCGGCGCTCCCTCGTCGTTCTCGCCGTACAGCTCGGCGGCCGGCTCGGCCGGTGCCAAGGTCACCTCGACGGCGACCACGGCCGGGTCCGCCCTGACGCCGGCAACGTCCCCGACGGCGAGCAGTCGCACGTCCTCCAGGGCCAGCTGGTCGGGCAGGTCGGCCTGCTCGAGGGCGTAGAGCAACGGTCCACGTACGACGGCTGCCGTCCCCCGCAGCGCGTCGACCCGGCCGTGCGGGTAGACCAGGCGTACGGGCATGTCCAGGCGCAGCTCGATGTCGGTCGGCGACGCCCAGTCGCGAGTGATGTGCAGGTAGCCCTCCAGGACGGGAGGGCTCTGGATCCGGCCATCGATGTACAGCTCGTGACGCTCGCACCATGACGGGACGCGCAGCCGCAGCGTGCGCCGGCCGTCGCCCTCGACCCTCAGCCGGATCGAGCCGGAGTGCGGGTAGCCGGTCGTGATCTCGAGCCGGAGCGGAGGCGACTCGAACCGGCCTTGGGCGTAGTGGTGGACGGTGAGCGCGTCGTCGGAGGTCGTGACCAGGTAGTCGTTGATCGAGGCGATCAGCCGCGCGATGTTGGGCGGGCAACAGGCGCATGAGAACCAGGGAAGTCGGCGCGACGGGGCATCCTCCTGGGATCCGTCGTGACCCGTGCGGAGCTGTAGGGGGTTGGTGTAGAAGAACTCGGTGCCGCTCCGCGCGGTCGAGACGGCGACCGCGTTGTAGAGCGCCGTCTCCATCGCGTCGGCGTAGCGGGAGCGGCCCGTGGCCAGCAGCAGCCGCCAGTTCAGCTGGAAGCTGGCGATGGCGGCGCACGTCTCTGCGTACGCGCGGTCCGGCGGGAGCTCGTACGCGTCGCCGATCGCCTCGTCCCGATGTCTGGACCCATGAGCCCCGCTGATGTAGGTCTTGGTGCTGTAGAGGTCGGACCAGATCCGTTCGGCGGCCTGCAACAGGCCGTGGTCCTGCCGCTCCACTGCCACGTCGACCATGCCGGTGAGCAGGTACAGCTGGCGCACGGCGTGACCCGTTGCCGCGCCGACGGTCCTGACCGGCTCGTGGTCCTGGAAGTACGGGGAGCCGTACCGGTCCGGTCCCAGCCAACCGTGGCCCCGGCGGTCCAGCTGCGCCGCGGCGAGGTCCAGGTACTCCCCCCGCCCGGTGCGCCGGAACAGCTCGACGAGAGCCGTCTCCACCTGGGGATGGCCGTCGATGTGCTGGCTGTCGGGATCGCCGTGGACCTTCACGAGCAGGTCCGCGAACCGTACGGCGACGTCCAGCAGGTCGGGGAACACCCCCACCCGTGAGGCGGCAACCGCTGCCTGGAACAGATGGCCGGCCGTGTACAGCTCATGGCCCCACTGAGGGTCCGCCCATCGATCCCGCTCCGGGTCCCCCTGGACGTAGGAGTTCAGGTAGCCGTCCGGGTCCTGCACCCGGCGGACCAGGTCGACCAGCACCTGACCACGCTCCAGCATCGCGTCTCCCGGTCGCTGGCCGGCCGGCACGTCCGCCTCCTGGCCCGGCGTTGCCGCCGACCACGCCAGGGCCTCGAGCACCTTGTAGACGTCGGAGTCGGTGAAGAACATCCCGCGAAAGGGAGCGGGGGACTCTCCGACGACCCTGGCCAGGTTCGCGCGAGCCTCCCCCTGCTCAACCTCGTGGAGCACGTGCGGCAAGGTCGCTCGGACGTTGAGCACCTGCCAGCTCCCGAGCCAACCGCCCTCGTCCAGAACCACTGCCCGATGTCCCAAGGGACGTTCGGCGGACACAGCCAGCTCGGTCGGATGGACCGGCCCTTCCCTACGATCTCGATCAGGTTGCGTTGTCACAGAAGGCCTTTCAACCAGGAGGTTGCCGTTGACTCGAAAGTCAGGTTCAGTCTTTGACCGCCCCGGCGGTGACGCCGGCTGCGATGTACTTCTGGGCCAGCACGAGGAGCACGGCGGCGGGGACGGACGCCACGACGGCGGTCGCCATGATGGCGTTCCACTCCTGGTTGTTGTTGCCGATGTACTTGTAGATGCCCAAGGTCACCGGCCGCAGGGACCCACCGTTGTCCAGCGTGTTGGCGAACACGAAGTCGGACCAGGCCCAGAGGAACGAGAACAGTGCAGCCGTGACGACTCCGTTGCGGCTCACCGGAAGCACCACAGACCAGAAGGTCCGGACCGTGCCTGCCCCGTCCAGCGTGGCTGCCTGCAGCAGGTCGCGCGGGATCCCGATCATGAACGCGCGCAGGATCAGTACGGAGAACGGCACGGCCAGGGTGGAGTCGGCCAGGATCAGGCCCCACCAGTGGTTCACCGTGTTGCTGCTCAGGAAGATGCTGTAGAAGCCGAACGCCATGATGACGCTGGGGATCATCTGAGCGATCAGCAACGTGACGTTGACTGCGCCGCCTCCCCAGGGACGGAGCTGCGCCAGCGAGAAGGCGGCCGGCGCCGCGATGCACAGCGTCAGCAGCACCGTGCCCAGACCCACGAGCAGGCTGGTCAGCAGGTACGGACCCTGTTCGTGGATCACGGTCGAGTAGCCGGACAGGGTCGCGTGGAGGGGGAGCCAGTCCGGAGGCGACTTGCGCATCCTGGTCTGCGGAGTCAGGGACACATTGACCATCCAGTACACCGGGAAGAGCATCACTGCCGTGAGCACGATGCCGGCGGCGGTCTTCCAGGACGCGCCCCTCGGCCGGTGACTGCGGACGCCGTCCCCGGGAACCGTGGGAGCGGCAGAGGTGGTCGGCGTGGTCGGAGCCGCAGCTGCCATCTCAGGCCTCCTGCTGCCGCTGGACGCGCAGGTAGAACAGGCCGGCCAGCAGCGCCATGACGATGAGCAGGTTGCCCACCGCGGCGGCCTGGCTGAACTTCGGGATGAGCGTGCCGTAGCCGAGCCGGTAGGACCAGATCGCGAACGTGGTGGACGAGTCGACCGGCCCTCCCTTGGTCATGATCCAGATGATGTCGAAGACCTTGAGGGTGTAGATCAGACCGAGGAGCAGCGTGATCGCCGAGACTGGCCGCAACAGTGGGAACGTGATGTGCCAGAACCTCTTCCACCCACCGGCCCCATCCAGGCTGGCCGCCTCGTGGAGCTCCGCAGGGATGTTCCTCAGCCCGCTGTAGAGGATGACCAGGTTGAAGGGAATGCCGATCCAGATGTTGGCGATCAGGACCGACACCAACGACCAGGACGGAGACGTGAGCCAGTCGATCTGTGGACCCCCGACGCCGCGGATCACCGAGTTGACCACGCCGGAGTCGCTGTTCAACATCCAGGCCCAGGTGGAGGAGGACACGATCAGGGGCAACAGCCATGGCACGAGGAACAGGGCGCGCAGCAGGCCCGAGAGCCGGAAGTGCTGGCTGAAGAACACCGCGAGCGCCATGCCGATGGCGAACTGGACCGCGATCGAGGCGAAGGTGAAGACCAGAGTGTGAACCAGGGCGGGCGCGAACGTCGGGTCGGTCACGACGGCCCGGTAGTTGTCCAACCCGACCAGTGGCGCACCGCCGAAGACGAAGGTACGGATCGTGTAGTCGCGGATGCTCAGGTCGACGTTCTTGTAGAGCGGGTACGCGTAGAAGGCGACGAGGTAGACCACCAGCGGGACCAGGAACGCCGTTGCCGCGACTCGCTCACGAGTCCTGCCCCTGAGCCGCCGCGCCCGCGCCGGCGCCGTCCCCGGTCCGGCGCCCGCAGCGGTCACTGACAACAACGGGGTCCGTGGACTGCTCGTGTGTGACATGGCACCTCGTCTGCTAGCGCGAAGGCGGCGGACCGGCCGGCGCTTCATGCCCGGCCGGCCCGCCGCGAGACGGGCTCAGCTACCGCCGGCCTTGCTCTGCGCCTGGGTGAGCGCGGTCGAGGTGGACGACGAGCCGGAGAGCGCACCCTGCACGGCACCCCACATGGCCTGAGAGATCTTGGGGTACTTCGTCCCGAGGTTGTCGCTGGTGCGCCCCTTGGCCGCCTGCACCGCCGCCACCCAGTTCTTCAGGTCCGGCTCGGCGGCGACCTGCTGCGTCTGGATGTCGGCGATGGCAGACACGTAGCCGAGCGCCGTGTCCGTGCCCAGCGCGTGGTCCGGGCCGGTCAGGCAGGTCACGATCTTGCCGGCCGTGGCCAGCTTGGTCTTGTCCTTGTTGACCGGGACGGCCACGAACTCGCCGCCCGTCGGCGCCGGCGCCGTTCCGCTGGTCTCCCCCGGGATGGGAAGGATGCCGAACGGGAAGCCTGCCTTCTTGGCGTTGCCGAGGTTCCAGGTGCCGTTCTCGCCGAACGCGTAGCTGCCCGTGGCGAACTCCTGCCACGATGTGGTCTGGGTGTTCTGCAGGACCGAGTTCGGCGCGTAACCCTTGCTCAGCCAGCCCTTCCACAGGTTCAGTGCGGCCTGCGACTGCGCCGAGGAGAGGCTGGTCAGGTTCGCCCCGGCCCCCCAGAACCAGGGCAGGAACTGGAAGCTGCCCTCCTCGGTGCCGATGGCCGAGAACGTGATGCCCTTCTTCCCCGCCGCCTTCACCTTGGCCAGAGCGGCGGTCAGGGTGGCCCAGGACGTGATGCTGCTCGGGTTCACGCCCGCAGCGGCCAGCACCTTCTTGTTGTAGTACAGGGCGAGGGTGTTCGCGCCGATCGGCACGCCGTAGGCCTTACCGTCCAGCTCGCCCGCCGCGAGGATGTTGGGCTCGATCTTGCTGGTGTCCAGCTTGAGCTCGTCGTTGCTGACCAGCACTCCGCTCTCGGCCAGCGTCGACACCACCGGGTTGTCCACGACGAGCACGTTGGGTGCGGCACCCTGCTGCGCAGCCAGGAGGACCTTGTTGGTCAGGTCGGTGGTGTCGTAGCCCGTGCGCTTGATGGTCACCCCGGCACTGGTCGCGCAGGCGCTGATCGTCTTGACCCACGGGGACGTGGCGTCGAGCTGCGGGTAGGGGTCCCAGAGGGTGTACGTCCCGCCGGCGGACGCACCGCTCCCGGAGCCGGCGCTTCCTCCCCCCGATGACGAGGAACAGGCGGCCAGGGCGGCGGCGGCGACAGCGGCGATGCAGCCGACCGCCAGTGCGCGGTGTGTGGAGCGTAGGGACTTCACGGTGGTCCTCTCTTCGGTCAGACCTGTCGCAGTGCCGGGGCGCGAGTCCGAGGATTCGGCGCCGGTCCGGTGAGGGTGAGTCCAGTCCGGGCTGCCACGGACCGTACGCGCGGACCGCATGTTGGGGAAAGGTTTCCCCAATCTTCGTTATCCAGCCGTTACAAACCCTGGCGAGGCGGGGCCGAGCCGCCGCTCCCGACGGTCCCCGGTCCCTCGTCGTCGGCCGTCGCAAGGAGGCACGATGGCACAATCGCTCGCTATGACCCCTCGGCCGTCCACGCTCACGCAAGTGGCCAAACGAGCGGGCGTCTCGCTGACGACGGCGTCCAAGGTCATCAACCGGACCGGGCGCATCTCGGAGGAGACGCGGGCCCGAGTGCTGGCGGCCGCCGACGAGCTGCGGTTCGTCCCCAACCCCCACGCCCGGAGCCTGCACACCGGACGGACCAGCATCGTCGGCGCGCTGATCCTCGACTCCAAGGCCCAGCGGTTCGCAATGCCTCTGATCATCGGCGCGGACACGGCTCTCTCGGAGATCAACCTGTCGATGATCGCCTGTGACGCGAAGGGGGACCTGGACCGCGCCCGGTCCCTGGTGGAGATGCTGCGGCAACGCACGGTCGACGGCGTGATCGTGATCGGCGAGCACCAACAGGCGTGGCCCTCCTTCACGGCCCAGATCGACCGGCCGGTCATCTACGTGCACGGCGAGACCACCGAACCCGCAGACACCGTCTACCTTCCGGACGACCAGGGAGGCATGCGGATGATCGTCGACCATCTGGTGCGGGGCGGCCGGCGGCGGTTCCTGCACATCACCGGACCGCGGAGATCGCGCGCCGTGCAGCAGCGCGTCCTGGGCATCCGGGCCGAGCTCAAACGCACGGACGCCAGGCTCGTTGCCCCCGTCGTCTACGGCGAGTGGTCGCAGCGATGGGCGCGCTCCCCCGCCGCCGAGCTCCTGGCTGCACATCCCGAGGTCGACGCCATCATCTGCGGCTCGGACCAGATCGCCACCGGCGTCGCCGACGCCGTCATCGCATCCGGCCGGAGGATCCCCACCGACGTCGCTCTCACGGGCTTCGACAACTGGCTCGTCTTCGCCGAGGAGATGCAGCCGGGGCTGACGACCATCGACATGAACATCGAGCAGCTCGGAGCCCACTCGGCCGAGACGCTGATGGATGCGATGGACGGTGCCGTGGTCCAGCCCGGAGTGCACCGACGGCCCTGCTCGCTGATCGTCCGCGGGTCGACGATCGGGTAGCGCCGACGCTCCGACCCACCACGACGGTGCTCGACCGGCTCGGAGCGGGCTGAATGCCGGGAGAACGTTTCCCCGGATCCACCGCGTTACCCGCCCGGTGTGCCCCGGGGGCCCGTACGCCCTCGGGTCAGTGCACGACGACCGGCGGCACGCCCTCGTCGTCGAGCAGGTGGGTGGCCTCCTGCTTGCGGGGCAGGAAGAACACCGGGATGAAGGTCAGCAGCACCAGGCAGGCCGCCACCCAGTAGGTGGTGGCGAAGGCGTCTGCCGCCTGCACGAGTCCCTTCGCCACGCCGGCCGGGCCGCCGATCTGGGCCGCGACCGTCGGGTCCCGCTGAGCGGCGATCGCCGGCAGGGCGAGGGGGCCGGACTTGAGCTGGTTGGTCAGCACCACCGAGATCACCGCGACGCCGACCGAGCTGGAGATCTGCTGGGTGATGTTCAGCAAGGTGGATCCGCGCGCCACCTCGTGATGCGTCAGGGTCTTCAGCGCAGTCGTGAAGAGCGGCATCATCGTCGCGCCCATCCCCAGCCCCATCACGAACAGCAACGCGATCAGCGCCTGGTACGACGTGTCCGCGTGGATCTGCGTCAACCCGAACATGCCGAACGTGATCAGCACCAGGCCGAACGGCACGATGCGGCCGACCGGGAACTTGTCGACCAGGGCACCGGCGATGGGCATCGTGATCATCGCCCCGATCCCCTGGGGTGCGACCAGCAGCCCGGCGCGGAGCGTCGACTCGCCCCGGATCTCCTGGAAGTAGGTGGGCACCAGCAGCAGCCCGCCGAAGAACGCCGCTGCGAACAGGAACATCGTGATCGTCGACACGCTCAGGTTGCGGTTCTTGAACAGCCGCAGGTCCAGCAGCGGGTGCTGGGGCCGGAACGCGTGCCAGACGAAGGTGACCATCAGGGCCGCGCCGACGAGCATCGAGACCCACACGCGTGGAGCGGTGAAGTCGCCCCCCTCGGTCGGCAGGCTGGAGACGCCGAACAGGAACAGCGCCAGGCCGGGCGAGAGCAGCAGCATGCCGAGGAAGTCGAAGGACTCCGAGGGCTCCGGGGAGTCACCGGGCAACGCCACGAAGGCGTAGATGAGGGCTATGACTCCGATCGGTGCGTTGATCAGGAAGATCCAGTGCCAGCTGGCGTGCTGGATCAGCCACCCTCCGAGGATGGGGCCCAGGATCGGGCCGAGCAGCATCGGGACGCCGAGGATGGCCATCAGCCGGCCCATCCGCTGGGGTCCGGCCGCCCTGGTCATGATCGTCATCCCGAGCGGCATGAGCATCCCGCCACCCAGCCCCTGGAGGACGCGGAACAGGATGAGCACGTTGATCGAGCCGGCCGTGGCGCACAGCACCGAGCCGCTGGTGAACAGCGCGATGGCCGTCAGGTAGAGGCGCTTGGTGCCGAACCGGTCCGCGGCCCAGCCCGTCATCGGGATGACCGTCGCCAGGGCGAGCGTGTAGCCGGTCACCGTCCACGCCACGTGCGAGTAGGCGATCGGCTGGTCGACGCTCCCGAACACCGTCTGGAACGTCGGCAGCGCGACGTTGACGACGGTGATGTCGAGGATCGACATGATCGCCCCGAGGACGACGACGCCGGCGATCTTGAGGACCGCCGCGTCGATCTTCTCCGGGTACTCCGGGGTCTTCACCATCGCCATGCGCGCGACTCCTTGGTTCTCGTCCTGCGGCCGACCATCGGCGGGGCGGACCGCCCCCGTCCTCCGCGACGGGTTCAACGTAGCGTCCACCCAGGCGCCTTCCGCGCGGAGCATTCAGCCTAGAAGCCGATCGCCCCGGAGTCGACGGCGTTTCCGGCAGGGATGACCAGCGTGAGGCAGGGTTGACGACCGTGAAGAGGGTTCGGCGGGCCGCCGCGCGGCCGGGACGCGTCGTCCTCGTGCTCACGGCCCTCGTCGTCGTGCTCCTCGCGGGTGGCTGGGCCTATGTGCAGTCGGGTCCGGAGCGGGTGCCGCCCAACACGTTCGTGGCGGGAGTTCCGGTCGGTGGTCTTGACGCGGCCCGGTTGACCGCGGTCCTGGGCGGCCCGGTGCGGGCCCGGGTCGAGGTGCCGCTCGAGGTCACGGCTGGCACCGACCGGTTCGAGCTGTCCTCCCGCGACCTCGGGATCCGGCTGGACGTGGCCGGTACGGCACGGGCAGCGCTCAGGGGACGCGGCCTGCGCGACCGGGTCCCGCTGCTGAGCCGGCCCCGGCGCGAGATCGCGCCGCAGCTGGCCATGGACGCGGCCGTGGCCGAGGCGACGCTCACCCTGAAGCTGGACGGCGTCCGGCACGGTGTCGTCAACGCCCGGATCGACCTGCCGGCCCCGAAGGTCGTCCTCGAGGCGCAGGGCGATGCGAGGTTCACGCCTCGGTCCGTCCGAGCGGTCGTCCATCCGGGGCGGACCGGGCAGTCGGTCGACATGTCCACGGCAGCGGTCGCGATCCGGACGGCCGTGGCGACGGGACAGCATGCCGTCACGTTGGCCGTGCACCGGGTCAAGCCCCAGGTCAGTACGGCGGCCCTGGGTCGGGTCGACCAGCTCATCGGCACCTTCACCACTCACCACGCCTGCTGTGAGCCGCGAGTGACCAACATCCACCGGATGGCCCAGATCGTCGACGGCACAGTGGTCCTGCCCGGGGCGACCTTCTCGCTCAACCGGGCCTCCGGGCGGCGTACGGCGGCCAACGGGTTCGTCGCGGCGCCGGCGATCGCGGACGGCGAGCTGGTTCAGCAGTTCGGCGGCGGGGTGTCACAGTTCTCGACCACGCTCTTCAATGCGACCTGGTTCTCCGGGTTGCCGACCCTGAAGCACCAACCGCACAGCAAGTACATCTCCCGCTACCCACCTGGGCGCGAGGCCACGCTCGACTACGACACCATCGACCAGGTCTTCCGCAACGACACCGCAGCGCCCGTGGTGATCCGGACGGCGACCACTGGCACCTCGGTGACGGTGGCCCTCTACGGGCACACGGGCAACCGGGAGGTCACGTCGTTCACCGGTCCTCGAACGCCCCGCACCGGCGGCGGCTTCAGCATCGGGGTGCGGCGGGAGATCCGGCAGGGCGAGTCGCTCATCAGCTCCGACACGGTGCAATGGACCTATACCGGGCTCGACTGAGGTCGCTCGACGGCGGTGCGCGCCGGATCAGTCACTTGCCGGAGCCAGCAGTGAGTCCACTGACCAGCTGACGCCGTCCGATCGCGTAGAGGACGACGATGGGCAGGGTGGTCAGGACGACCGAGGCGAGGACCGCGGGCACGTTCACGCCGTACTGGCTCTGGAACGACCAGACAGCGAGGGGGAGGGTCCGCTTCTCCGGACTCTGGGTCAGGATCAGAGGGATCAGGAAGCCGTTCCACACGGTGAGGCCGTTGTAGACCGACACCGTGACCAACGCGGGCCGGGTGAGGGGAAAGGCCAAGCGCCACAGCGTTCCCCACTCCGAGGCACCATCGACCCGCATGGACTCGAAGAGCTCCTTGGGCACGTCCCGGATGAAGTTCGAGAGGACCAGAACCGACAGGGGGATGGCGAACGCGATCGACGGAAGGATGATGGCCAGGAGGCTGTCGTACAGCTTCAACCGGATGATCAGCAGATAGACCGGGATGATCGTGGCCTGCAACGGGATGGCGAGGCCCATCAGGAACAGGCCGTTGACCCCGCTGAGGAGCCGGCCGCTGCCTCGAACGATGGCGTACGCGGCCATGAACGACACCAGGACCGCCGGCACGAGCGTCCCGAGAGCCACGACGACGCTGTTGAGGAAGTAGCGGGCGAAGTCGTTGTCGAGCACCATCCGGTAGTTCGCGAGCGTCGGGGACCCAGCCGGCACCAGGGGGTTGGTCGCGTAGTAGTTGGCCTGGGTCTTGAAGCTCGTGATGACGATCCAGTAGATCGGCACGATCACGATCGCCAGCCAGACCAGGCTCGCCAGCCCGCCGAGCCAGTTCGGCCGCTGCCGGTGGCGGGACGGCCGCGCGTCCTGCAGGCGAGTCCGGCCCGGCGCCTGCGTGGCCGGCGTCACCGCCGTCACCATGTCAGGCCCCTTCGAGCTGGCTGGTGGTGCGGCCCCCGCCGCCGATCCGTCGGAGGAGGAGGGCCAGGCCGACCCCGACCAGCACGAGAATCATCGCGATGGCGCTGGCCGGCCCCATCAGGTTGGCCTGGAAGCCCGTCTTGTACATGTCCAGCGCCAGCACCCGGGTGGCATCACCCGGGCCCCCCGCTGTCAGCACGAAGATCAGGTCGAAGAAGGTCAGCGACCCGATCACCATGAGGGTCGACGAGGCGACGATCGTGTTCCTGAGCTGCGGGAGGGTGATGCTCCAGAACTGGCGGATCCGGCCGGCGCCGTCGATCTCGGCGGCCTCGTAGATCGATCGCGGGATCTGCCGGACACCGCCCTGGTAGATCAGGGAGTGGAACGGGATGAACTGCCACGACACGATGAACACGACCGTGCCGACCGCCAGCTTGTCGCGACCCAGCCAGTCCTGTGACAACAGACCGATGTGCAGACCGGCGCCCAAGCCGAAGTTGGGGTCGAGCAGGGCCTTGTACGCCACCGCGATCGCCGCGGAGCTGAGCAGCAGGGGGATGAAGTAGAGCACGGCGAGCACACCCCGGTAGCGCTCTCCGCTGGCCAGGAAGACTCCGATCAGGATGCTCGCCGGGGTCTGGACCGCCCACGACAGGAACATGATGAGGAACGTCACCTGCAGGGCGTGTGGCAGGCCGGGGTCCCGCAGCACGGACGACCAGGTGGTCAAGCCGGACGGATGGACCGCACCGATCCCGTCCCAGGTCGTGAAGCTCAGACCGATCACCCCGAGCAGGGGGATCAGGCCGAAGGCCAAGAAGATCAGCAGGGCCGGACAGGCCATCCACGCAACCGATCCCGTCTGACCGGCGCCGCGGGCGCCGGTCGGACGGGTGGTGGCGCCAGCGGTCGTCATGTTCCGATCGTGGCATTCATCTTGGAGGCGAACTGCTGCGGCGAGATCGACATCTGGAAGAGCTTGGCGATGTTGTCCAGCAGGGTCTCAGCGGCCGTCGGGCTGAGCGCCTGGTCCCACGACTGGGCGAATACCTTGGCCCCGCTGGAGACCCCGTAGATGAACTTGAGGAAGTCGGCGTCCTTCGAGCTCGCCAGGGCGGCATCCGCCCCCTTGACGATGGGCACGGCACCGGCGTCGACCCACTCCTTGGTCTCGGCGTCGGAGAGGACCTGGGTGGCGAAGAACTTCTTCGCGATGTCCTTCTGGGCCGTGGTGGCCTTGGCGGAGATGGACAGGTACTGACCGGGGTTCCCGACCGTGTCGCTCGGATCACCCTTGCCGCCGTCGACGGGCGGGAAGCTCATGTAGCCGAGGTGGCCGCCCGAGACGAACTTGCCGCCGTCGGTCGCCATGCTGCCGTAGGTCCAAGAGCCGTGCAGCATCATCGCGGCCTTGCCGGTGTAGAGCAGAGCCTGGTCGGCGTTGTTGTCGGCGGCGATGGAGGAGAAGCCCTTGACGAACCCGTTGGCCTTGATCAGCTTCTGCATCTCGGTCAAAGCCTGGAGGGCCACCGGGTTGGACCACGCATCCTTCTCGCCGTCGAAGACGGCCTGGAAGACCTCGCTGCCGCCGATGCGGTCGAACAGGAACTCCAACCACATCATGTTCGTCCAGCGGGACTGGCCGGCCAGGGAGAACGGCGCGATCTTCTTGGCGTTGAACTTCGGCACCAGGTCCAAGATGTCGCCCCAGGACTGCGGGGGCTGCGCACCGATCTTCTCGAAGGCGGTCTTGTTGTAGTAGAGGACGATCGGCTGGACCGTCTCGCAGGGCATCGCGTAGATCTTCCCGCCCACGGTCGCCGCACCGAAGGACGATGCGAAGAGCCGGTTCTTGACGGCTGCGTTCTGGTCGAACCAGCTGGTCAGGTCCTCGACCTGGTTCGCGTCGACGTAGCTCTTCAGACCGCCCCCACCCCAGCCCCAGATGATCGTCGGAGCCTCTCCGGCGCCGATGGCCGTCTTGATCTTGGTCTTGTAGGCGTCGTTCTGGAAGGTCGTGCCCTTGATCTGGGTCTTCGGGTTCGCAGCGTTGAATCGCTTGACCGTGTCGGTGCGGATGCCTTCCCCGGGCGCACCGCTCAGATACCAGTAGCTCGCGCTGCCGGCGGCGCCGCCACCACCCCCGGAGGACTTGGGTCCGGACGTACCGCCACAGGCGGCCAGGCCGGCACCGGCACTGCCGATCAGGGCGAGGCGGAGGAGGTTCCGCCGGGACATCGTGATGGGATCCACGCTGAGCTCCGAACTCGAGGGGCCGAGGCCGCGCCGCGGCAGGTGGTGGACAGATGACCGTGAGTGGCAGCGCAGACCGGGCGAGGTCGCCCTGACCCACGTGGCGCGTGTGTGATTCCGCCGAAACCTTTGTCGTTGATCGCAAGTGAACGGTATGTTTCGACGACAAGCCTGTCAAGGGTCTTGATCTCTGGTTGCGCAAGGTCCAGAGTGATCCCCAAATGCGTTGCCTTCAGGCGCGTTTCGCTCATTCTCGCCCACCGACGCGGGATCGTCGGATCTCGAAAAGTTTCGAACAATGATCAGTCGCTCCGTGTCCGACAAGGAGACCTCGATGAAGACCGTCTCGGCAGCGGACGTCCGGACGTCAGCGCCGTGGCGCGACCCGGCCCGGTCGGTGCGCGAGCGGGTCGAGTCGCTGCTGGCGCAGCTGACCCTGGAGGAGAAGGTCGGGCAGCTGGGCAGTCGCTGGGTCGGCAACGACCTACCGGCCCGGGCCGTGAGTGACAGGGCCGGCGCGCGCGACCCGAACGTCAAGGACCCCACCGGGTCTTCCGGTACGACGTTCAACGTGGCACCTCTGCAGGACGTCTTCGCGGCCACTGCCGACCTCCCTCTCGAGACGGCCAGCCGGCACGGGCTCGGCCACCTGACCCGGGTGTTCGGCAGTGGACCGGTGACCGCCGCGGAAGGTGCCGCAGAGCTGGTCCGCCAGCAGCGAGTCGTGCTGGCGAGCTCGCGGCTCGGCATCCCGGCGCTGGTCCACGAGGAGTGCCTCACCGGCTTCACGACGTTCGGTGCAACGGTCTACCCCGCGGCGATCGCCTGGGGCGCGACGTTCGACCCGGACCTGGTCGAGCGGATGGCAGCCGCGATCGGTCGCGACATGGCGGCGGTAGGTGTCCACCAGGGTCTCTCACCTGTCGTCGACGTGGTCCGCGACTATCGATGGGGCCGCGTGGAGGAGACGATCGGCGAGGACCCGTACCTGGTGGGCGTGCTCGGCACCGCCTACGTCCGTGGCCTGCAGAGCGCCGGGGTGATCGCGACCCTCAAGCACTTCGCGGGCTACTCCGCCTCACGGTCGGGCCGCAACCACGGTCCCGTCTCGATGGGCCGGCGCGAGCTGTTGGACATCATCCTGCCGGCGTTCGAGATGCCCGTCGCGCTCGGTCCGGTCGGGTCGGTGATGAACTCCTACTCCGACATCGACGGTGTACCGGCCGGCGCCGATCCCTGGCTGCTGACCAAGGTCCTGCGCGAGGACTGGGGCTTCGAGGGCACGGTCGTCTCCGACTACTGGGCGGTCCCCTTCCTGACCACGATGCATCGGGTCGCGGCTGACAACGACGAGGCGGGGGCGCTGGCTCTCACGGCCGGAGTCGACATCGAGCTGCCTGACACCCACGCCTACGGGTCGGGGCTGGTGGACCAGGTGCGCGCGGGCACGCTGTCGGTGGAGCTCGTGGACCGCGCGGTCCGTCGGGTCCTCACCCAGAAGGTTCGGCTGGGCCTGCTCGACGCCGGCTGGACCCCGGAAGCCTCCGTCGCCGCCGGCAGCACCGACTTCAACTCGAGCGACAACCAGGAGCTGGCTCGGGACATGGCGGAGCGGTCGGTGATCCTGCTCGAGGCCGGTGCCGCGCTGCCCCTGCTCGGCGCCGGACGCCCGCAGCTGCGCCGGGTCGCCGTGGTGGGGCCGTGCGCGGCCGATCCCCGCACGTTCATGGGCTGCTACGCCTTCCCCAACCACGTCCTGCCGCGCTACCCGGGCATCGGCCTCGGCCTGGACGTACCGTCCGGCGTCGACGCCCTGCGGGCTGAGCTGCCCGATGTCGACGTCGTGTACGAGCAGGGCTGTCCGGTGCGCGGTGGGGACGAGTCCGGCTTCGAGGCCGCGGTCGACGCGGCGCGGGACGCCGATCTGTGTGTCGCGTTCGTCGGCGACCTGGCCGGGCTGTTCGGGCTGGGAACCTCCGGGGAGGGCTGCGACGCAGAGGATCTCCGGCTGCCGGGCCGCCAGGCCGACCTGGTCGAGTCACTGCTCGGGACCGGCACGCCCGTCGTCGTCGTGGTGGTGTCCGGGCGCCCGTACGCCCTCGGGCAGGTCCAGGGCCGGGCGGCCGGTCTGGTCCAGGCCTTCATGCCGGGTCAGGCGGGAGGCGCTGCTATCGCGGGGGTGCTCTCCGGCCGGGTCCAGCCCTCGGGGAAGCTACCGGTCCAGATCCCCCGGCACGCCGGTGGTCAGCCCAGCACCTACCTGCAACCGGCGCTGGGTGGGCCGGAGAGCGCAGGCATCAGCAACCTGGACGCATCGCCGTTGTTCCCCTTCGGGTACGGCGCGTCGTACACGTCGTTCGCGATCGACGACCTGCGCTTGAGCGGCACCGAGATCAGCACCGACGGCGAGTTCACCGCCACGGTACGAGTACGCAACGTCGGGGCGCGGTCGGGCGAGGAGGTCGTCCAGCTCTACCTGCACGACGTCCAGGCTCAGGTGGCGCGACCCGTGAAGCAGCTCGTCGGCTTCGCCCGGGTGAGCCTGGACCCGTCCGCGGCCCTGGACGTGGAATTCAGCATCCACGCTGACCGCACCGCCTTCACCGGAGTGCGCATGCAGCGACTCGTCGAGCCGGGTGACATCGAGGTGCTGGTCGGCAGCTCCGCGACGGATCTGCCGTGCCGAGCGACGATCGCGATCACCGGACCCGAGCGGCTGGTCGGCCACCGCCGCCGGTTCGACACACCGGTAAAGTTCCGCGCACGCGGCGCGCCGCTGGCTGATGCTTAGGGGGTTCGACGTGACAACCGCGACCGGACGGACGACGCTCGCCACCGTTGCGGCCTCGGCCGGTGTGTCCGTCGCGACGGTCTCGAAGGTCGTCAACGGGCGGACGGATGTCGCGCCGTCGACCCGGGCTCGGGTCCAGGAGCTGTTGCGACAGCACGAGTACGTCGTTCGGCGGCAGCCGCCGACGGACGCTACGACTGCCGCCGGCGCACTCACCATCGAGGTGTTCTTCCAGGACCAGCTGGTCGTCTACTCGACCGAGATCCTGAACGGCGTGCTCGATGCGGCCGCCGACCTCGGCGTTGCCGTGGTGGTCTCGGTCCGGGCGCCGGAGGACCGCCGGTCCGAACCCTCGACCTGGGCCCGTGACCTGGCGGCCGCCGGCCGCAAGGCGGTCGTCGCGGTGACCAGCGTGCTGACGGCGGCGGACCTCAGCGTCCTGTCCCGAGCCCGGGTCCCCATCGTCGTCATCGACGCGCTGAACATGCCGCACGCTCGCGTCACCAGCGTCGGCTCGACCAACTTCGCCGGCGGCGTGGCGGCGACCGAACATCTGCTCTCGCTCGGGCACCGCCGGATCGCCTACCTAGGAGGTCCACTCGCTGCAGCCTGCAACCAGGCCCGGATGCACGGCTTCCGAGGCACCATGCACGCGGCCGGCGTACCGGTCGTCGAGGACTTCGTGCGCTCGGAGCAGCAGGACTACCAGGGCGGATTCCTCGGCGCCGCAGCGCTGTTGGACCGGGCTGACCCGCCGACAGCGGTCTTCACCTTCTGCGACGAGATGGCGCTGGGCGTGGTCGAAGCCGCGCGGGTGCGCGGGCTGCGCATCCCCGAAGACCTGAGCGTCGTGGGTTTCGACGACACCCAGATGGCTCGCGTCTCGTCACCGCCCCTGACCACGATCCGCCAGCCACTGCGTCAGATGGGAGCGGTGGCACTGCGGACGGCCGTCCAGCTGGGATCCGGGTCGAAGGTGGACTTCAGCCACGTCGAGCTCGCTACCGAGCTCGTCGTCCGCGGTTCGACGGCTGCTACCCGAGGGAAGTGATCGTGGTGGCGGAGGCCTCGCCCGGCCCGGTCCCGGGGTTCACGTTCGGCGTCGCGACCGCGGCGTACCAGATCGAGGGCGCGGTGCTCGAGGACGGGCGCGGGGCCTCGATCTGGGACACGTTCAGCCACACGCCGGGGCGGGTGGCGGGTGGCGACACCGGCGACGTCGCGTGCGACCATTATCACCGCTACGCCGAGGATGTGGACACCCTGCGCGATCTCGGGGTGGAGAGCTACCGCTTCTCGATCGCCTGGCCACGGGTGCTGCCCGGAGGCGCGGGCGCGGTGAACCTCCCCGGCCTGGACTTCTACTCACGCCTGGTGGACACCTTGCTGGACAACGCCATCGAGCCGGTGGTGACCCTCTATCACTGGGACCTGCCCCAACCGTTGGAGGACCTCGGTGGCTGGACCGCGCGTGACACGGCCTCGCGGTTCGCCGACTACGCCGCCGTGGTCGCCGGCGCGCTCGGCGATCGGGTGCATCGATGGATCACGCTGAACGAGCCGTGGTGCTCGTCGATGCTCGGCTACGGCACGGGCCGGCACGCGCCCGGCCGGACCGAAGGGGAGGGCGCTCTCGCTGCGGCCCACCACCTGCTGCTGGCTCACGGGCTCGCCGTACCGGCCATCCGCTCCGCCGACCCTGCGGCACAGGTCGGGGTCACGCTGAACCTGCAGCCGATCAGCTCGGCGAGCGCGCGGCCGGAAGACCTGCGTGCGGCCGAGCGGTCCCTGATGAACGCCAACCTGCTGTTCACGGATCCCCTTCTCGCGGGCCGCTATCCGCAGCTGGCCCGTCAGGTCTACCAGCCGATCACCGACTTCGGCTTCATCCGGCCCGGCGACCTCGAGCTGATCAGTGCGCCGCTGGACTTCCTCGGCGTGAACTACTACTTCCCGAGTGTGATCGCCGATGCTCCCCACGCCGAGCCCGACGCGGCGAGCCGCACTGCAGCCGATATCGGAGCCAAGGCCGTGATCGCGGACGGCGCCGACCTCACCGACATGGGCTGGCCGATCGATGCCGACGGGCTGTTCCGCCTCCTGGCCTGGCTGAAGTCCACCTACCCGACCCTGCCGCCGATCTACATCACCGAGAACGGACGGGCTGGCGCCGATGTCGTCTCGGCCGGGCCCGCGGTGCACGACGCCGAGCGGATCCGCTACGTCGACGATCACCTCGCCGCAGTGACCCGGGCGATCGCTGCGGGTGTGGAGGTTCGCGGCTACTACTACTGGTCGCTCATGGACAACTTCGAGTGGGCCGAGGGCTACTCGAAGCGGTTCGGGCTGGTCTGGGTGGACTACGCCACCCAGCAACGCATCCGCAAGGACAGCTTCCACTGGTATCGCGACCGCGCCGCGAGAGGGCTGCACAGCTGATCTCCGGATCCAGCTGCGCCGGGGCCGGCCTCGGTGTCGGGGCGGGTCAGCTCGAGCTGAACGGCGGCGGCCCGAGCAGCAGGATGCCGCCGTTCTTCTCCGCCGAGGCGGTCCAGGCGGGGCAGATCAGCCGTCGCGGTCGGGCCAGCCGGTGTAGCCCTCGGCCAGGAACGTCCGGCCGGCCCGGGAGGCGACGAGGGTGGCCAGCTCGCCGACCTGCCGGCGCCGGTCGAACGGCGAGGTGTCCGGGAGGGTGTGCAGCATGGTGGTCATCCAGTAGGAGAAGTGCTGGGCTCGCCACACGCGGTCCGCGGCCCGCGCGGCGTACTCGTCCAGCACGTCGTCGCCGGCGCCGGCGACCGCGCGGGTCAGCACCTGCGCGAGGATCCGTACGTCGGCGAGCGCGAGGTTCAAGCCCTTCGCCCCCGTGGGAGGGACCGTATGGGCGGCGTCTCCGGCGAGCAGCAGCCGGCCCTGGCGCATCGGCTGGCAGACGTAGCTGCGGAAGGCCAGCACCGACTTCGACGTGATCGGGCCCTCCTGCAGCACATAGCCGTTGGCCCCCAGTCGCGCCTGCAGCTCGGACCAGATGCGATCGTCGGACCAGGCGTCGACATCCTCGGCCGGGTCGCACTGGAAGTACATGCGCTGCATGGCCTCGGTGCGCTGGCTGATCAGGGCGAACCCGCGCTCCGAGCTGTTGTAGATCAGCTCCGGTGCGCTCTTCGGTGCCTCGCACAGGATCCCGAACCACGCGAACGGGTACTCGCGGAAGAAGTCCTGCCGCGCGGCCGTCGTGATGCCGGCCCGGCAGGTGCTGCGCGAGCCGTCGGCCCCGACCAGGTAGTCGCAGCGAACCTCGTGCCGGCTCCCCTGGCCGTCAACGAAGGAGTAGCCCGGCCGCTGCGAGTCGGCATCGAGCACTGTCACTTCCGAGACGCCGTAGCGCACGTCACCGCCGGCCCGCTCCCGGGCGGCCGCCAGGTCGATGAACACGTCCGTCTGCGGATAGAGCCAGACGGAGGCCCCGGCCAGCCCGGCGAAGTCGATGCGGTGGCCGGAGCCGTCGAAGCCGAGATCGATCCCCTGGTGCTCGTGTCCCTCGGTCAGCACCCGGTCGGACGCGCCGGATTCCACCAGCAGCCGCACGCTGTCGCGTTCGAGGATGCCGGCCCGCACGGTGGTCTCGATCTCGTGGCGCGTCCGGTGGTCCACCACCACCGACTCGATGCCCTCGAGCGCGAGCAGATGGGAGAGCATCAAGCCGGCCGGCCCGGCCCCGACGATGCCGACCTGGGTCCGGATCATGCGTGGGCACCCGTCGCGTCGCGCAGCGGGACGTCGACGAGCGACCGCAGATCGTCCAGGCCGACGCCGAACAGGTCTCGGACCGCCACGCCGTCGCCGTCGATGAGGAAGACCGCGAGATCCGTGTAAACCCTTGTCACGCAAGCAAGTCCGGTGAGCGGATAGGTGCAGGCCGGGACGAGCTTGGCACTGCCGTCCCGGGCGAGCATGGACATCATGACGAAGGTCTGCTTCGCTCCGATGGCGAGGTCCATGGCACCGCCGACGGCGGGGATGGCGTCGGCGCGACCGGTGTGCCAGTTCGCCAGGTCACCCGTGGCGGAGACCTGGTAGGCACCCAGCACGCAGATGTCGAGGTGCCCGCCGCGCATCATCGCGAACGAGTCGGCGTGATGGAAGTACGACGCCCCCGGCAGCTCGGTCACCGGGACCTTGCCGGCGTTCACCAGGTCCGGGTCCACTTCACCGGGCGATGCCTCCGGACCCATGCCGAGCATGCCGTTCTCGGTGTGCAGGACCACGCCCTGACCCGGCGCCAGGTGGTTCGCCACCCGGGTCGGCAGGCCGATACCGAGGTTGACGAACGACCCGGCCGGGATGTCGGCGGCCACTCGCTCGGCCATGGCGTCCTGGTCGAGGCCGGTGAAGCGCGTCGCGCCGGCGGCCATCAGCCGGCCTCCGTCAGCCGGCGAGGTATCTCGACGACCCGGTCGACGTACAGGCACGGCGTCACCACCTGCTCCGGGTCGAGGGCTCCCACCTCGACGACCTCGTCGACCTGCACCACGGTGAGCTCCGCGGCCGTCGCCATGATCGGCCCGAAGTTGCGGGCGGTCTTGCGGTAGACCAGGTTCCCCATCCGGTCGGCTCGATGCGCGGCCACCAGGGCGACGTCGCCGTGGATCGGGTACTCGAGCACGTAGCCGCGGCCGTCGATCACCCGGCTCTCCTTGCCCTCGGCCAGCGGCGTGCCGTACCCGGTCGGTGTGTAGAACGCGCCGATGCCCGCGCCGGCGGCCCGGATCCGCTCGGCCAGGTTGCCCTGCGGCACCAGCTCGAGCTCGACCTCCCCGGCCCGGTACGCCGCGTCGAAGTGCCACGAGTCGGACTGCCGGGGGAACGAGCAGACCATCTTGCGCACGCGGCCGGCCCGGATCAGTGCGGCCAGCCCGGCATCGCCGTTGCCGGCGTTGTTCGACACCACGGTGAGGTCGGTCGCGCCACCCTCGATCAGTGCCTCGATGAGCTCCACCGGCTGGCCCGGAGCGCCGAAGCCGCCGACCAGCACGGTGGCGCCGTCGGCCGTGCCGGCGACCGCCTCCAGGGCCGACGCCACGATCGCGACCGGCGCCATCAGGCCCTCACGTTCTCGAGCACGACGGCCAGTCCCTGACCGACCCCGATGCAGATCGCGGCCACCCCCCAGCGCTGGCGGGCGGCCACCAGGGACCGGGCGAGCGTCCCGAGGATGCGCGTGCCCGAGGCGCCGAGCGGATGCCCGATCGCGATCGCACCACCGTGAGCGTTGACGATCGCCGGGTCGATGCCCCAGGCGTTCACGCAGGCCACGGACTGCGCGGCGAACGCCTCGTTGAGCTCGACGGCGCCGACGTCGTCCCAGCCGATCCCGGCCCGGCGCAACGCAATACGGGCCGCCTCCACGGGCGCGAAGCCGAAGAACTGCGGCTCGTTCGCGGCGGCACCGCGGCCGGCGATGCGCGCGAGCGGCGACAGCCCGGTCCGGCTCTCGGCGGCGGCGCTGCCCAGCAGGGCGGCCGACGCGCCGTCGTTGAGCGGCGAGGCGTTCCCGGCCGTGACGGTGCCGTCGGCGCGGAACACCGGCGCGAGGGCGGCGAGCCGGTCGAGCGAGGTGTCGGACCGGATGGACTCGTCCCGCTCCAGCTCGACCCCGGGCACCGGCACGACCTGGTCGTTGTAGAACCCCGACTCCCAGGCCTGCGCCGCGCTCTGGTGCGAGCGGAGCGCGAACTCGTCCTGGGCCTCGCGCGTCACGCCCTCCCGCTCGCGCAGCTGCTCGGTGGCCTCGCCGAGCGAGACGGTCCACTCGGCCGGCATCGCCGGGTTGACCAGGCGCCAGCCGAGGGTGGTCGAGTGCAGTGTCGCGTCACCGGGCGGGTAGGGGCGCTCGCTCTTCGGCAGCACCCACGGGGCCCGGCTCATCGACTCGACCCCGCCGGCGACCACGACGTCGGCCTCGCCGAGCGCGATCTGGCGGGACGCGATCATCGCCGCGTCGAGGCTCGACCCGCAGAGCCGGTTGACCGTGGTCGCCGGCACCGAGGTCGGGAGGCCGGCCAGGAGCCCGGCCATCCGCGCGACGTTGCGGTTGTCCTCGCCGGCTCCGTTGGCGTTGCCCAGGACCACCTCGTCGACCTGCCCCGGGTCGAGGCCGGGTGCGCGGCTGACGAGGCTGCGCACGACCAGCGCGGCCAGGTCGTCCGGACGGGTACCGGCCAGGGCGCCGCCGTACCGCCCGAAGGGCGTCCGCACGGCGTCGTAGACGAAGACGTCCGCCGTCATGCCGGCTCCTCGAGGATCGGCCGGGCGACGGCGAACGCGTGGTTCGCGGCCGGGACGCCGCAGTAGACGGCGCTGTGCAGGATGACCTCGGCGATCTCCTCCGGGGTGAGCCCGTTGGTGCGCGCGGCGCGGACGTGGAGCGCCAGCTCGTCCCAGTGGCCGCCGGCGATCAGTGCGGTCAGGGTGATGGCCGAGCGGGTCCGCCGGTCGAGGCCGGGCCGGGTCCAGACGTCACCCCACGCCGCGCGCGTGATGTAGGCCTGGAAGTCACGGCTGAGATCGGTCGTCGCCGCCTGGGCGCGGTCGACGTACTCCTCACCGAGGACCTCGCGCCGGACCTGCAGGCCGTCGTCGTAGCGGTCGTCGCTCACGTCGCTCCCCTCCGGGCGAAGAAGTCCGCCAAGACCTGGGCCACCGCGCCGGGTGCCTCGGCCGGCGGCTGGTGGGAACAGTCCTCGAACACGTGGGTCTCGACACCAGGCAGCATCGCGCTCAGGTCGTCGGGAGGCACGACGGGGTCGTGCCGGCCGGCGCAGGAGAGCACCGGCACCGTGAACTCCGCGACCCGGTCGCGCACATCGAACGCCGCCAGCGCCTCGCACGCGAACGCGTACGACGCGCGGTCGGCGTCCATGAGGGCCTCGAGCATGGCCGAGACGACCTCGGGCCGGCGGTCGGCGAAGCCGGGCGCGAACCACCGCTCGGCCGAGCCGGCCACCAGCACCGGCGTACCGGCCCGTCGGATCAGCGCGGCCCGCTCGTGCCAGCCCGCCGGCTCGCCGATCCGCGGCGCCGACGCCACCGTGACGGCCGCGGAGACCGGCCCGGGGTCGAGGGCGAGCTGGAAGCCCACCGCGCCGCCGACGGAGTCGCCGGCGTAGAACGCGGGCCGGCCCTCGCGTTGCTCGTCGGCGACGGTCCGGACCTCGGCGGCGAGATCCTCCACCAGGTAGGGCGCGCCGGCCGGCCGGCTCCGGCCGTGCCCCGGCAGGTCCCAACCCACGACCTCGAACCGATCGGCGAGCAGGCGGGCGCACTCGGACCAGAGCGCCTCCACGGACGTTCCCAGGGACGGCCCGACCAGGAGGAGGGCGGGGCACTCCGGCCCGCCGGACAGGCGGGTGAACGCGAGGTCACCCACGGGCGGCCTCCGCGACAGCCAGCCGGGCCAGGACCTCGTCGACGAAAACCGCTGTGGCGCCGAGATACTCGGCCGGCGTCCCGCCGTCTGAGCCGCGCTCGGCCAGGAGCGTCTCCCCCGCTGACGCGACGCGCTGCGCCATCACGTCCTCGTGCACCTCGAGCCGGTCGACCAGCTCGGCGGCCTGCGCCGCGGACACCGCGGCGAGCTGGAGGAGGCGGCGTACGGCGGGCCACTCCGCGTGCCACGCCCCGTCCGGTCGCTGGTCGACGGCGAGCGCCGACGACTGGTGCAGCTGCGCCGCCAGCCACGGCGCCTGCAGGGCGGCGCTGCGGACCAGGATCGACAGCACCGGGTTCTGCTTGCCCTGCATGGTCGACGACCCGCCGCGGCCGGGGGGCAGTCGCTCGCTGACCTCGCCCACCTCGGGCCGGCCGAGCTGCAGGACGTCGCCCGCCACAGCCCCCAACGCGTCGCAGGTCTCGGCGAGGGCGTCCCCGAGACGGGTGACCGGCGTTCGCCGCGTGTGCCATGGCAGTCCGGGCCAGGTCAGTCCCAGCGTCGTCGCCAGCCGGCGGGCTGCCGCCACGGGATCGGCGACCAGATCCGCTGTGAGAGAGAGGGTCCCGGCCGCACCTCCACACTGCACCGGGAGGTTGTCACGCAGGGCCTCCACCCGGGCTCGGGCGTCGAGCACCCCGGCGAGCCACTGCGCGGCCACGAGACCGAAGGTCACCGGCACGGCGTACTGGGTCAGGGTGCGGCCCGCCATGAGCGTCGCCCGGTGCCGGTCGGCCAGCCGCCCCAGCCCCCGCGCGACGGTGGTGAGATCGCCTCCGACCTGGGCCAGCACCTCCTTGGCCACGAGCATCACCGCGGTGTCCAGGACGTCCTGGCTGGTCAGGCCGCGGTGGACCAGGGCGGCGCTCTCGGGGTCGTCGACCTGGGCCCGCAGCCAGGCCACGAGGGCCATGACCGGGTTGCCGCTCGCCTCCACGTCGACCGGGTCGATCGACGGCGTCCCGCCTACTGCCGCAAGGGCTTTGGCCGACGCCGCGCCCGCAGCACCGCCGTCGACCAGGGCGCCCATCCAGGCCTGCTCGACGCGCAGCATCGCGGCCAGCAGGGCGTCGTCGCCGGTGAGGCCACGGTCGCGGAACGACCCGGGGTCGAGCAGGCTCACGGGGATCCGCCGTGGCCCGGGAAGCGCGGGAACGTCAGGAATGCCGTCTCTTGAGGGCCTTGCAGGTGGACGTCGAAGCGCAGCGACCCGTCGGACTCCCGTCGCGCGACCAGGCCGTCGCGGCGGTCCGCCGGCAACGCCGCCAGCACCCGATCGGCCGCGAGCCCGGCGACATCGTCGGGCAGGTAGGCCCGGGTGAAGAGACGGTCGAGCAGGCCACGGGCCAGCACCGTGACCGCGAAGAACGGCGCGGCACCCGGGCGGGTCGGTCCCGGCTCGACGGTCACGAAGCCATAGTGCCCCGAGGCGTCGGTGGCGGCCCGGCCCCACCCGGTGAAGGGCCCCTCGCGGCGGCGCGAGCCCTCCACCTTCGGCACGAGCCCCGAGGCGTCGGCCTGACGGATCTCGAGCAGGGCGTCCGGCACCGCCTGCCCGGCTCCGTCGAGGACGTAGCCGTGCAGCCGCACCGCGCCCGCCGAGCCCCACGGCACCAGGGCCGAGTCGCCGTCGTACGGCAGGGCGTAGTGGAAGAACGGACCGACCGTCTGCCCGGGCGTCAGGGCCACGGAGGCGTCATTGGTGACAGGGGTGGGAGTGGTGTCAGTGTCGTCAGTCATCGGCCGGCTCCCGCCAAGTGGCGTGGGCGCCGGTCAGCACGACGTCCCACCGGTACCCGAGTGACCACTCGTGCACCGACTCGTCGTGGTCGTACGCCGCGACCAGTCGCTCCCGCGCCTCCTGGTCCGGGATCGACTGGTAGATGGGGTCGAGGGCGAAGAGCGGGTCACCGGGGAAGTACATCTGCGTGATCAGCCGCTGGGTGAACTCGTCACCGAACAGCGAGAAGTGGATGTGCGCCGGGCGCCAGGCGTTGTGGTGGTTGCGCCAGGGGTACGGCCCGGGCTTGATCGTCGTGAAGGCGTAGCCGCCGGCGTCGTCGGTGAGGCAGCGCCCGACACCGGTGAAGTGGGGGTCGACGGCGGCCGGGTGCTGGTCGCGCTGGTGGATGTACCGGCCGCCGGCGTTGGCCTGCCAGATCTCGACCAGCTGGCGGCGGACCGGCCGGCCGTCACCGTCGAGGACCCGCCCGCGGACCGTGATGCGCTCGCCGATCGGATCGCCACCGGCCTGGATGGTCAGGTCGGCCTCGAGCGGGTCGACGTCGGAGTGGCCGAAGACCGGTGCCACGAGCTCGGCGCCCTCGGGGTCGGCCGGCTGCGGCTCCTTCGTCGGGTGGCGCAGGATCGAGCTGCGGTACGGCGCGAAGTCCAGCAGCGGGTGGGCCGCCGTCGCGGCCTCGGCCTGACGCGCGGTGATCTCCCTACTGATGGCGTCCTGGCCGTCCAGGCTCGGGACCTGCCACTGCTCGCCTGACTGCTCACAGGGTCACGCTAGGACCGGCGGCAGCGCCCGGCAGCGCTAGCCTTCCGCTGAGCGGAAGGGGTGGTGACATGGCCGGCAACACGTCTCGCCCGGGGACGAGCGTCGTGTCGCGCACCGTGGCGCTGCTCGGCGCGTTCGACGAGGACCACCGCCGGCTCGGCCTGTCCGACCTGGCCCGGCGGGCCGAGCTGCCGTTGACCACCGCGCACCGGCTGGCCGGCGCGCTGGTGCACGAGGGCGCGCTGGTGCGGACCGCGGCCGGCCAGTACGCGGTGGGCCGCAAGCTGTGGAGCATCGGACTGCTCGCCCGGGTCCAGACCGACCTGCGCCAGGTGGCCTCGCCGTTCCTGCACGACATCTACGGCGCCACCCTGGCCACCGTGCACCTCGCGGTCCGGGACGGGACGAGCGTGCTCTACGTCGACCGCTTGGCCGGCAACCGGTCGGTGCCCGTCGTCTCTGAGGTCGGGTCGCGGCTGCCGCTGCATGCCACGGGCGTCGGCAAGGTGCTGCTGGCCCACGCGCCGGCCGACGTGCAGGAGCTGGCGTTCGCGCAGCTGACCCGGGTGACGCCGTACACGATCACCGAGCCCGCCCGGCTGCGAGCCCAGCTGGGCCGCGTCCGCACCGACGGCTACGCCACCACGGTCGAGGAGATGAGCCTGGGCGCCTGCTCCGTGGCGGTGCCGATCGCGCCGACCCCACGCGCGGTCGTGGCCGCGCTCGGCATCGTCGTGCCGAGCCTGCGGCGGGACAAGATGGGCCTGGTGGCAGCGCTTCAGGTCGCCGCCCGCGGCATCGCCCGGAGCCTGGTCGACCGCTGAGTGACACCGCCCGGCCGGACCGTTGTCATCACCCGCGGGGTCTGGTCTAATAGTCAGGAATCCTGAGCATTGACCCGGAGGTCTCGTTGTCCCACCCGTCCACCGCATCGGCGACCGACCTGCCCCCTGGGCTCCGAGCCTCTACGGAGGGCAGCGTCGCGGTGCTGACCCTGGCGCGACCGGAGAAGCGCAACGCGATCAGCGACGAGATGGTCCTCGGGATCGAGCACTTCTTCACCCACCTGAGCGAGGACGTCGGGGCCGTGGTGATCGCGGCCGAGGGGCCGCACTTCTGCGCCGGCCTGGACCTGGCCGAGATGGCCGACCGGGACGTGATCTCCGGCGTTCGCCATTCGCGCATGTGGCACCGCGCCTTCGAGCGCATCGAGTTCGGCCCCGTCCCGGTCGTCGCAGCCCTGAAGGGCGCGGTCGTCGGCGGCGGCCTCGAGCTGGCCGCGGCCGCGCACATCCGGGTCGCCGAGCGCTCGACCTTCTACGCCCTGCCGGAGGGCCAGCGGGGCGTCTTCGTCGGCGGAGGCGGTTCGGTGCGCGTGCCCCGGCTGATCGGGGTCGCCCGGATGACCGACCTGATGCTCACCGGTCGGCGCTACGACGCGGACGAGGGTGCTGCTGCTGGCCTCTCGCAGTACGTCGTCGACGACGGGGCCGCCCTGAGCGTCAGCCTGGAGCTGGCCGGGCGGATCGCCGCCAACGCGGCCCAGACCAACTTCGCGGTGGTCCAGGCGCTTCCGCTCATCGCCGAGGCGAGCCCGCGCGAGGGCTATCTGATGGAGGCGATGATGGCGGCGATGGCGCAGGGCACCGACGACGCCAAGCAGCGGATCCAGGCCTTCCTCGACGGCCGCGCGGCCAAGGTGACCGACTCGTGAGCCACGCCGTGGCGGCGGGCGACGTGCTGTGGTCACCGAGGGCCGACGCGCTCGACCACACCCGGATCGGCGAGTTCATGGCGTGGCTCAAGGACCGACGCGACCTCGATCTGCGCGACTACGAGTCGCTCTGGCGCTGGTCGGTCACCGACCTGGCCGGCTTCTGGTCGGCGATCTGGGACGCGTTCGAGGTGACCGACCACGGCCGGCGGACCGCGGTCCTCGCCGAGCGCGTGATGCCCGGAGCGAGCTGGTTCCCGGGCGCCCGGCTCAACTACGCCGAGCACGCGCTGCGGGGCGCCGGCGCCGCCGACGGCTCGGTCGCCGTCCACGCTCGCTCCCAGGCCCGCCCGGACAGCGAGCTCAGCTGGGGCCGGCTGCGCGACCAGGTCGCCCGGGCCCGGCGGGTCCTGGCCGATGGCGGCGTGCGAGCCGGCGACCGGGTGGCGGGGTACCTCCCCAACACGCCCGAGGCGCTGGTCGCCTTCCTCGCGGCCGCCGGCCTCGGCGCCGTCTGGACCAGCTGCGCGATCGAGTTCGGGGCCCCCAGCGTCATCGACCGCTTCGAGCAGGTGGAGCCGGTCGTCCTCGTCGTCGCCGGCGGTTATCGCTACGGCCGCAAGGAGATCGACCGCCGGGGCGAGGTCGAGCAGATCCGCGCCGCCCTCCCGAGCGTCCGCCACGTCTTCGACATCGAGTACGGCGACTGGCGGGTGCCGGACGCCGCGTCCTGGTCGGCCGAGCTCGCGGCGGTGGCGGACGGCATGGCCGAGGTCGTGCCGGTGGCCTTCGACCACCCGCTGGTCGTGCTGTTCTCCTCCGGCACCACGGGCAAGCCGAAGGCGATCGTCCACGGCCACGGCGGCATCGTGCTCGAGCACCTGAAGAACCACGCACTGTCCTGGGACCTCGGCCCCGGCGACACCCTGCTCTGGTACACCACGACCGCCTGGATGATGTGGAACGCCCTCGCCTCGGCGCTGCTGGTGGGCGCCGCGGTGGTGCTGGTCGACGGCGACCCGGCCTTCCCGGACCTCGGCTGGCAGTGGCGGCTCGCCGCCGAGACCGGAGCCACCATGATGGGCGCGAGCCCGGGCTACGTCATGGCCTGCCGGTCGGCCGGCCTCGACCTGTCGGGGCTGGACCTGAGGCTGCGGATGGTCGGCTCGGCCGGCGCGCCACTGCCCCCCGAGGGCTACGCCTGGATCACCGAGCAGCTCGGACCGGAGGTCCAGCTCAACGTCGGCAGCGGCGGCACGGACGTCTGCACCGGTCTGGTGCAAGGCAATCCGCTCCTCCCCGTCCGGGCCGGCCGGATCTCCGGGCGCGCCCTCGCGGTCGACGTCCACGCCTTCGACGAGGCCGGACACGAGGTCGTCGGGACTCCCGGTGAGCTGGTCGTCACCTCGCCCATGCCGTCGATGCCGGTGGGGTTCTGGGACGACCCGGACGGGTCGCGGCTGCGGCAGACCTACTTCGACCGCTGGCCCGGCGTCTGGCGGCACGGCGACTGGATCGTCTTCGAGCCCGACGGCAGCTGCGTGGTGACCGGCCGCAGCGACGCCACCCTCAACCGCGGTGGCGTCCGGCTGGGCACCGCCGAGTTCTACCGCGTCGTCGAGGAGCTCCCGCAGATCGCCGACAGCCTCGTCGTCCACCTGGAGGATCCGGCCGGCGGCAACGGTGAGCTGCTGCTCTTCGTCGTGGTCCGTCCACCTGGGGTGCTGGACGACGACCTGGTCGGAGTCGTCCGCACTGCGCTGCGCAGCGCGCTGTCGCCGCGCCACGTGCCCGACCGCGTCATCCAGGTGCCGTCCGTGCCGCGCAACCTCACCGGCAAGAAGCTCGAGCTCCCGGTCAAGCGGATCCTGCAGGGCATCCCGGCCGGGGAGGTGAGCAGCCGGGACGCGCTCGCCGACCCCGACGCGCTCGACGCGTTCGTCGCGATGGCGGAGTCCGAGGCGGCGACCCCGTGAGGGCCGAGCTGCGGTCGGTGGCCGTGGTCGGCACGGGGTCGATCGGTCGCAGCTGGGTCTCGCTCGCGCTCGCCCACGGACTGGACGTCCGGGCCACCGACCCGGCGCCCGGAGCCGAGGCCGGGCTGCGCGCCGCCGTCGCCGGGCACCTGGAACAGCTCGCGCTGCTCGCGGCCACCGAGGCCGCGCTCGACCGGCTCACCTTCACCCCGGACCTGGCCGCAGCCGTCAGTCCCGCGGACCTCGTCGTCGAGGCGGGACCGGAGCGGATCGACCTGAAGCGAACGCTTTTCGCCGCCCTGGACGCGGCCACGCCGCCGGACGTGCTGCTGGCCAGCAGCTCGTCCGGCTTCGGCCCCAGCTCCTTCCAGGACGCCTGCCGGCATCCGGAGCGCGTCGTCGTCACGCACCCGTTCAACCCACCGCACCTGATGCCCCTGGTCGAGGTGGTCGGTGGCCGGCTCACCTCCGAGGACGCTCTCGACGCCGCGATGGTCGCGATGACCCGGCTCGGCCGCCGCCCGGTGCGGATCCGCGCGGAGCTCCCGGGGCACGTCGTCAACCGGCTCCAGGCCGCCCTGTGGCGCGAGGCCTACGACCTGGTCGGGCGCGGAGCGATCTCGGTGACCGACCTCGACGAGGCGGTCGCCTCCGGCCCGGGCCTGCGCTGGGCGCTGCTCGGCCCGATCGCCACGCAGCACCTGTCCGGCGGTCCCGGAGGCCTCGCGCACGTGCTCGAGCATCTCGGCCCGCCGATGGAGGACTGGTGGGCCGATCTCGGCCGGCCGGTGCTCGACGCCGCGCTGGTCGACGCGCTGGTCGACGGTGTCCACGCGGAGCTCGGCGGCCGCGAGCGCGCCGTACTCGCCGCTCGCGACCGCGCTCTCCAGGAGCTCCTCGCCACCAAGGAACGGCTCGGGTTGACGCGGGACGTGGAGGCGCCGCGATGAGGGACAACGGTCTCGGCTCGTGGCCCCGGCGCCGGGCCCGGATGACGCCGGCCAAGGTCGCCCTCGTCCAGGACGGGAGAGGGACGACGTACGCCGACCTCCATCGCGGCTGCACCCGGCTGGCGCACGGGTTGCGAGGCCGGGGTGTCGCTGCCGGTGACCGGGTCGCGTTCCTCGGGCTCAACTCGGTCGAGATGGTCCTGGCGATGCTCGCGACCGCGAAGCTCGGCGCCGTGTTCGTGCCGATGAACACCCGGCTGGCCGAGCCGGAGCTCCTGCACATCCTGGGTGACAGCGGCGCGCGGCTGCTGCTGGTCGAGGACGGGTTCGTCGTCCCGGACCAGTCAGGGACGGGTGGGCCGGCCGGGACGGCCGGGCCGGCGGTCGAGATCGTGACGTTCAGCCGGGGCCAGGGCCGCGGGCTGGACGCCCTCGCGGCCGACGACGACGCCGAGATCGACGAGCCGGTCGGGCTCGACGACCTCTTCATGATCCAGTACACGTCCGGCACCACCGGCCGGCCGAAGGGCGTGATGCTCAGTCACGGCAACATCGTCTGGAACGTCTACAACCTGCTGGTCGACATCGACCTCACGAGCGAGGAGATCGCTCTCGTCACGGCACCCCTGTTCCACACCGCCGCCCTGAACCAGCTGCTGTTCCCGACCCTCCTCAAGGGCGGAACCGCCTTGGTGGAGGCCAAGTTCGACCCCGTGCGGGCCATCGAGCTGATCGAGACCGAGCGGGTCACGGTGCTGTTCGGCGTCACCTCGATGTATCTCGCCCTGGCCGCGGCCGAGCGCTTCGCCGACGCGGACCTGACGAGCCTGCGCCTGGCGTTGAGCGGCGGCGCGCCGATCCCCGAGTCGGTCCTGCGCACCTGGCTGGACCGCGGCCTGATGATCGTCCAGGGGTACGGGCTGACCGAGGCCTCACCCGGCGCGACGATGCTGCGCGTGGCCGATGGCGTCCGCAAGCTCGGCTCGGCCGGCACCTCCTGCTTCTTCACCGACGTCCGCCTCGCCCGCCCCGGCGAGGACGTCGCGGCCGGGACGGCCCGGGGGTTCGTCGGGACCGGCGAGGCCGGTGAGGTGCTCGTCTCCGGGCCCAACGTCACCCGCGGGTACTGGCGCGACGACGGGGCCACCGAGGCGGCGTTCACCGGCGAGTGGCTGCACACCGGTGACCTGGCGACCCTCGACGAGGAGGGCTACCTGCGGGTCGTCGACCGGCTGAAGGACATGTACATCTCTGGCGGTGAGAACGTCTACCCGGCCGAGGTCGAGCGGGCCCTCTACAGCCATCCCGCCGTCGCCGAGTGCGCGGTGGTCGGCGTGCCCGACGAGACCTGGGGGGAGGTCGGGCGCGCCTTCGTCGTCGTCCGGGGCGGCGCCGAGGTCGACGCGACGGCGCTGATCGCCCACCTGGAGACGAGGCTGGCCCGCTACAAGCTCCCCAAGTCGGTCGTCGTCGTCGCCGAGCTCCCCCACAACGCCTCCGGCAAGCTGATGAAGTCCGGGCTGAGGAAGCTCGACGGATGACCGTCTACCAGCCGCGCATCGACCTCGCCGCGATCGCCGCGCTCGACGTCCACGTCCACGTCGAGGCCGACGATCACGGCCACCTCTCCCTCGACCAGGAGCTGATGGACGCGTCCGCGGCGTACTTCAAGGGCTCGGAGAGCCGTACGCCGACGGTGGACGACCTGGCCGACCGCTACCGCGAGGCGGGCCTGGCCGCAGTGGTCTTCACCGTCGACGCGACGACCGCGACCGGGCACCCAGCGTTGTCCAGCGAGGAGATCGCCGAGCGCGCGGCCGAGCACGCCGACGTACTGATCCCGTTCGGGTCGGTCGACCCACACCAGGGCGACGCAGCCGTCCGCCGAGCGCGCCGGCTGGTGGCGGAGTACGGCGTGCGCGGCTTCAAGTTCCACCCCAGCCTGCAGGCGTTCTCACCCGACGACCCGGCGTTCTCACGGCTGTGGGGCACGGTCGAAGAGCTCGGTGTCCCCGCCCTCTTCCACACCGGCCAGAACGGCATCGGCGCGGGCCTGCCCGGCGGCCGTGGGATCAAGCTGCGCTACTCGAACCCGTTGCTGCTGGACGACGTCGCGGCGGACTTCCCCGACCTCACGGTCATCCTCGCGCACCCCTCCGTGCCCTGGCAGGCCGAGGCGATCTCGATGGCCACGCACAAGGCGAACGTCCACATCGACCTGTCCGGATGGCGGCCCAAGTACTTCCCGCCCGAGCTGGTCCGCGCGATGGGCGGCCGGCTCCGCGACAAGGTGCTCTTCGGCAGCGACTACCCCTTGATCGCGCCAGAGGTCTGGCTGGCCGACTTCGCTGACCTCGGCGTACCGGCAGCGCTGCACCGCGACATCCTCGTGGGCAACACCGCCCGCATCCTGAAGCTGGCGTGAGGCGCCTTACGATGACCGAAAGGGAGGTGCGAATGGCCACCAAGGCCCGGAAACCGGCGAAACCACCGGCTCCCCCGACCCTGCTCTACGTCATGAAACAGGTCGAGCTGGCCGTTCGGGCGCGGCTGGAAGAGCTGGCCCGCCCGGTCGGCCTGACCGCGTTGCAGTACACCGCGCTGACGGTCCTCGAGCGCCATCCCGACCTCACTGCCGCGCACCTCGCGCGGCACTCGTTCGTGCGGACCCAGAGCATGTCGGACCTGGTGACGGCGCTGCTCGAACGCGGCCTGATCGAGCGGCACCGCGACCCGGCCGACCGGCGCCGCCTGGTGATCGCCCTCACCGATGCGGGGCGACTCCTGCTCGAGGAGCTGCGTCCCGGTGTCGTCGCCATCGAGGACGAGATGCTGGCGCCGCTCTCGGACGCTCAGAGCCGGGCGCTGCGCCGCGCGATGCTGAGCTGCCGGGAGGCGCTCCTGGGTCGCTCGCACCCGGTGTCGTTCGCGACCGACTGACGCCAGCGACGAGAGCGAACGCCTGACGCGAGCGGTGACAAACTAGTCAGGAAACCTGTACATCAGGTTTCCTCTGTGGTTGGCTTCAGGCTCATGACGACCACCTCGCCCGACCCCCGTGGAACGCAGGACGGGAAGACGCTCACCGCCGGCACCCTGATCGCCGCGGCCGCGGCGGTTGCCATCGCGCAGATCGGCCTCTCCATCCCCGCCGTGATCAACGGCTCCATCAACCAGGACCTGGCGACAACCTCCACCCAGCTCACCTGGGTCTCCGACGCCTTCCTCGTGCCAGTCACGTTGCTGGAGCTGAGCTTCGGCGTCGTCGGCGACCTGTTCGGCCGCAAGCGGCTGCTCGCGGCGGGCGCCGGGCTGATGATGATCGGCGGGCTCTTCGGGTTCTTCACGCCGACCCACGGCGTCGGCGTACTGCTGACCGGCCAGGTGATCTCCGGCATCGGCGCGGCCGCGATCTTCCCGACCTCGGTGGCGATGCTCGCGGCGGGCACGCACAGCGTGAAGGAGCGCGCCCATGCCATCTCGATCTGGGCTGCCGCGCTGACCGGCGCCGGCTTCGTCTCGCCCGTCCTGGCCGGTGTCCTGTTCCGGATCCACCACTCCGGCTCGGAGTTCGCCAGCTGGCGCTATGCGTTCCTGGCCATGGCCGTGTTGGCCGCCGCCAGTGCGGTCATCACCCTCACCTCGGCGCAGAACTCCTCCGCGCCGCAGGGCCGTTCGCTGGACTGGCCGGGCCAGATCACCATCGCCGTCTCCCTGTTCGCGTTGCTCTACGCCGTGATCCAGGGCGCCGACGACGGCTGGGGCAGTGGCCGCGTCATCGGTGGGTTCGTGGTCGCGGTCGTCTTCATGATCGTGTTCGTCGCGATCGAGCGACGGGTGGACCGGCCGCTGATCCGGCTCGAGCTGTTCAACAACCGGATCTTCGCCGTGTCCGCCGTGGTGACCGTCATCGGGATGTTCGCCTACCTCGGCACGGCGTACGACACCAGCATCCGGCTCTCGGCGATCCAGGGCTACACCCCGCTCAAGACCTCGATCGGGTTCTTCTGCCTCAACGTCATGGGCGTGATCCTCTTCCCCGTCAGCACCCGGATGATCGAGCGGTTCAACCCCGGCTGGGTGCTCGCCGCCGGCATGGGTCTGATCGGCGTCGGCGACCTGGTGCTCGCCGCGATCCCGGCGACTCACCTGTCGATCGCCGCTGTCGCCGTGCCGTTGCTGGTCGTGGGCGCCGGGTTCAAGCTCTCGGTCACCTCGATCACCGTCGTGGCCGTCAACAGCGTCCCTACCGACAAGGCCGGCATGGCCAGCGGCGCGACCAGCATGCTGCGCGACTTCGGACTCACCCTCGGCCCGGCCATCATCGGTGCGATCGCGCTCACCAATGCAGCGAACGCCATCAATGCCAAGATCTCGGCGTCGCCGGCCCTGCAGGCCGCCCTCAACGGCTTCTACGGGTCACCGGCACACGTGCCGGCCGCCCAGAAGGCCACCGTCGAGGCAGCTGTGGGCGCCGTGAAGTCCGGTCCGCTCGGTCAGAACGGTGTCCCCGCCCAGGTGCCGGGGCCCGACGGCAAGCTGATCCCGTTCAACCCGTTGAAGGACACCGCCTTCCATGCGCTGTCCCACGCCTACGCGCTCGGCTACCTCGTCTGCGGCATCGCCGCCCTCGTCGCCGCCCTGCTCGCCGCCGTCCTCCTCGGTGGCCAGAGGCACCACGACGCCTTCCTGGAGGCCGACGCCAACCTCGTGATGTGAGACGAGCCTTCAGGCGATCGCAGGAGGTCAGGGCCGGCGACCCAGCCCGCATGGCGGCGGCCCAACGTGCGAGGCTGCAGGCGTGGCCGATTGCGACCCGCACCTGGTGAACATGACCGCCGCCGTCGCGCTGGGTGTGACGACAGAGATCACCGGCGCGGTCGAGGCGGCGACGGGGCTCTCGATCAAGGAGATCGCCGCCCTGACCACCCTTGCGAACTGGGCCGACGGGCAGAGCATCGACCGGCTCCGGGGTGTCCTGGGCATGTCCCAACCGGGAGCCGCGAGGCTGGTCGACCGGCTGGTCGACGAGCGCCTGGCGAACCGCGGCGTCGACCGGGCCGACCGCCGCGTCACCACGGTGCGCATCACGGCCCGCGGTCGGCGCGTCGTCGAGAGGGCGCGCACCGCCCGGGCGAGCGCGGTGCAGGCCTGGCTGGACGGGCTGCCCGCCGGCGCACAGGAGCGTCTCGGCCCCTTGCTCGACGAGCTCGCCGGCGCCCGCATCCGGGCCTCCGAGGACCCCGCCGCGCTGGCGAACTCGCAATGCCGGCTGTGCGATCCGGCTGCGTGCGGCCACCCGGACCGTTGCGCGACGACGCAGGCACTGCGCGGTTGACAGAGTTGCATGCGCGTCGCATGCTTTTTCCATGGTGCGCAGAGTAGGAATCGCCCTGATCGGACTCACCCTGCTGCTCGGTGCCTTCGGGCCGTCGGCGTCTGCGAGCTCGAGCGGGCCGCAGATCCCGAGCGCGCTCCCGCAGCCAACGGGCACGGTGTCCGGTCCGACTCCGGTGCCGGCGCCGCCCATCGACTACCCGGCCGGTGACGTCTGCCCGTTCCCGGTGCACGCCGCGTTCCCCGTCAACCGGGTCGTCGCCTATACCTACACGGACGCGAGCGGCCGGGTCGTGGCGCAGTACTTCACCGGCACGCTGATCGGACAGCTCACGCGCACGGACACCGGCGCGACGCTCCGGAGCGGCTTGTCCGGCAAGGGTGTCGAGCTCTACGACGCGGCCGGCGACGGGACCCTCTACGGCGTTGGCCCGTACCTCGTCGGGTTGCATGCCGGCGACACACCGGCACACCTGCTGGCCCGGCCGACCGGCCTCAGCGAGCTGCGGATCAGCGCCGACGGCACCAAGACGCTGGTCTACGCCTCAAGCGTTCGCAACCTGTGCCAGGCGCTTGCGGCGTCCGCGCGAGGGGGCCTGGCCGCTCAGGCGTGACCGGAGTAGGTCTTGTCCTGACAGTCCAGAACGTCAGTGTCCCGTGCTCGCCGATGCACAGAGCCCGCCGCTGGCGAGGGCAACATCGCACTAGCGGCTTGGTCAGGGACGTCGGTGTCGGACCCGGGGTCAGGGCCGCGTTGTGTCCCGCCGGGGGTCCTGGTCAGGCCGGGGCCTTGCGCTGGATGTTGGTCCAGCCGGTCCAGCCACGCTCCTCGAGCAGCTCGAGCAGGCGCTCGGCGCAGGCGAAGGACTGGAGGAACGCCTCGTCCAGCAGGTCGACCAGGTCGTCGCTGATCGGCTGCTCCTCCTCGATGCCCTCGGCCTCGGCGGCTGCGGCTTCGATGAAGGCCGCGACCCGGTCGGCCAGCCCCGGCAGGCGGGGGTCGTCGGGCGCGCAGTCGACCAGGTCACCGAGGTCGAGATAGAGCCGGCGCAGCCCGTCGTGCTCTAGCTGCGCGTGCTTGATCGCCATGAAGTCGGCCACCCGGTCCGGCATCTGGGCCGCGATCAGGATCCAGCTGTCCCGCTCGATCTCGATCAGCCGCTCGGGGAAGCCGTACTCCCGCATCCGTTCGACGTAGGCCACCGCCGCCGGCGGCAGGGCCAGGCTGTCGCCGGCCGCGAGCTGGGCGATCCGCTCGCGGTGCCGCTGCCGCTCGCGGATCTCGGCCCGCAGGCGGCGGTCGATGTCCTCGACCGCCGCCGCGAAGTCCTCCTCCCCCGCCGCGAGCAGTTGGCTCACCCGCGACAGGGGCACGCCGGCCTCGGCCAAGGTGCGGATCCGGATCAGCTCCACGACGGCCGCGGCGTCGTAGCGCCGGTAGCCCGAGTGGTCCCGATCCGGCTCGGGCAGGAGGCCTTTGGCGTGGTAGTGCCGGACGGCGCGCACCGTGACGCCGGCGTACGACGCGAGTTGGCTGATGGTCAGCATGGTCCTATTGTGCGAGCTTCCTTGCGGCGTCACGGTTCAGGGCGGCCCGCCACGGGCACGACTTCACTCCTTCACCCGGGGTCAGGCGAGCTTGCGGTGGAACGTCTTCATGGCCAGCGCGTACGCCGCGATCAGCAGGCCGACGCACCAGGCGAGGGCGATCCGGCCGTCGTGGCCGGCCGGCTGCTGGGCGTACAGGTCGCGGATGGTGTTGACGATCGAGGTGACCGGCTGGTGCTGGGCGAACCACCGCACCGGGCCGGGCATGCCCGCGGTGGGTACGAACGCCGAGCTGATGAACGGCAGGAAGATCAGCGGGTAGGAGAAGCCACTCACCCCATCGGCCGATTTCGCAGTGAGCCCGGGGATGATGGCCAGCCAGGTGAGCGCGAGCGTGAACAGCGCGAGGATCCCGACGACCGCCAGCCAGGCCAGCACGCCGGCGCCGGACCGGAAACCCATGGCGACGGCTACGAGTACGACGAGTGCGAGCGAGATCAGGTTGGCGACCAGCGAGGTCAGGACATGCCCCCAGAGCATCGCCGACCGGGCGATCGGCATCGACTGGAGCCGCTCGAAGATGCCGCCCGAGACATCCATGAACAGCCGGTACGCCGTGTAGGCGATGCCGGAGCCGACGGTGATGAGCAGGATGCCGGGCAACAGGTAGTTGACGTACTTGCCGTCGCCGGCGTGGATCGCGCTGCCGAAGACGTAGACGAAGAGCAGCAGCATCGCCACCGGCGTGATGGCCGTGGTGATGATGGTGTCGGGACTGCGCAGGATGTGGCGCAGCGACCGCTTGAGCAGAACGGTGGTGTCGCGGAAAGCCTTGGTGTCCATGAGTTTTCCTTAGTTGATCGACGAGTCGTTGCCGACGATGGCGAGGAAGACGTCTTCGAGGGAGGGTTGCTTCTCGACGTACTCGACCTTGGTCGGCGGGAGCAGCCGCTTGAGCTCGGCGAGCGTGCCGTCGGCGATGATCCGACCTTGGTGCAGGATCGCGATCCGGTCGGCGAGCGCCTCGGCCTCGTCGAGGTACTGCGTGGTGAGCAGCACCGTGGTGCCCTGGCCGGCCAGGGCGCGCACGGTCTCCCAGACCTCGATCCGCGACTGCGGGTCGAGCCCGGTGGTCGGCTCGTCGAGGAAGAGCACGGGGGTGTCACCGACCAGGCTCATGGCGATGTCGAGGCGCCGGCGCATACCGCCGGAGTACGTCGCGACCCGGCGCCCGGCGGCGTCGACCAGGTCGAAGCGCGCGAGCAGGTCGTCCGCGATCGCGCCGGCGTCCCTGAGGTTGCGCAGCTGCGCGACGAGCACCAGGTTCTCCCGCCCGGTGAGGATCTCGTCGACGGCGGCGAACTGTCCGGTGAGGCTGATCGACTCCCGGACCTTGGCCGGCTGAGTGGCGACGTCGTAGCCGTGGACGCTGGCCGTCCCGCCGTCGGCCCTGAGCAGCGTCGACAGGATCTTCACCATGGTGGTCTTGCCGGCACCGTTGGAGCCGAGCAGGGCGAAGATCGTGCCGGGCGGGACGCTCAGGTCGACGCCGGTGAGGACGGGTTGGTCGCCGTAGGACTTGGTGATCCCGGCGACCTCGATGGCTGGTCTCGTGTTCATGACAAGAGCGTCCAACCCTGACCCTGCGTCAAGGTCAAGCCCGAGTTCGCGGCCCGCGGTCCGGGCCGGCTGCGAGGGTCAGCCCGTCCTGGTGTCGGCGAGGTAGGAGTGGACGGCGGAGATCACGACGGACCCCTCGCCGACCGCCGAGGCGACCCGCTTGACGGACCCGGCGCGGGCGTCACCGACGGCGAAGAGCCCGGGAACCGACGTGGCGAACCCGTCGTGGGTGACGACGAACCCCTTGTCGTCGAGCTGGACGCCGGCTCCGTCCAACCAGGTCGTGCAGGGGTCGGCGCCGATCATCAGGAAGAGGCCCGCGGCGTCGAGCGCGACGTCTGCGTCGTGGACATGGTCGCGCCAGGTGAGCCGGTCGAGCCGACCGGTGCCTTCGACCGCGGTCAGCTCCGAGCGCGGGTGGACGGTGACCCGGTCGTGGTGGGTGAGGCGTTGGGCCAGGTAGTTCGACATGGTGTCGCGGAGGTCGTCGCGACGGATCAGGACGTGGACCTGGGCGGCATGCCGGGCCAGGAACAGGGCGGCCTGACCGGCCGAGTTGGCACCGCCGACCACGACGGCGCTCCGGCCCGACACCACCTTCGCCTCGAGCTCGCTCGCCGCGTAGTAGACGCCGCGTCCCTCGAGCTCGGCGAGGCCGGGCACGTCCAGGCGCCGGTACCGTACGCCGCTGGCGACGATCACGGAGCAAGCCACCACGTCGTGCTCGTCGTCGAGCCGTACGCGGAAGCCTCCCGGCACCGGCGAGAGCCGGGTGACCGAGCGCGGGGACACCAACCGGGTCCCGAACTTCACGGCCTGCAGCATCGCGGAGCGGGCCAGCTCGCCGCCGGAGACGCCTCCCGGGAACCCGAGGTAGTTCTCGATGCGCGTCGAGCTGCCGGCCTGGCCCCCGATGGCGACGTCCTCGATGACGACCACGTCGAGCCCCTCCGAAGCGCCGTAGACGGCAGCCGCCAGCCCCGCAGGTCCTGCGCCCACCACGATCAGGTCACACCGGGAGTCATCCGACAGGCACCAGAGGTCGATCCCGAGCGCGGTGGCCAGGTCGCGCGTCGTCGGTGCGGTCAGGACCTGCTGCTGGCCCGTGACCACAGCCGTGCCCGTCACGGGCAGCGGAGTCGTCCGCGCCAGCTCGGACCAGGCCGATGCGTCCGACCGCAGCACCGTCCGGTACGGGAGCTGGTTGCGTTCGGCGAACTCCTGCAGCCGGTGCAGGTCGCGGTCGTCGTCTCCGGCGAGGACGAGACCACCTTCGCCGATCCTGGTCAGCATGCGCCGCCGAGCATCGAACGCGGCGAGCAGCACGTCGCTCAGCTCGCCGGAGATCTCCACCAGCCGGCGCAGCTCCTCGACCGGGACCCGGAGCACCGAGGTCCCCTCCGTGGCCACGCCGGAGAGGAAGGCTCGCTGCCCCATCAACATGCCCAGCTCGCCGACGAAATCGCCGGCCTCGATCACGAAGGCCACCCGGTCGTCGCGGCGGTCCAGCAGGAGTACGCCGCCGTCGAGGACGAGGTAGAGGTCGTAGGGGTCACCCGCGTCCCACAACAGCTCGCCCACCCCGGGCTCCAGCACCTCACCGGCTGACCGCAGCAGGTCCAGCGCATGCTGGCTGAACACCGGCCAGGCCAGGGCATCGACGTCGTCCTGCCGCCGTGACGAGTAGTAGGTCTGCTCGTCAGGCACGGGAATGCTGCTCATCCGTCTCCTCCACCTGGCCGCCCGGGACCGACGTCGCAGAGCCGTTCCGGGCGGACTGTGCTGTCACAGCACATCACGGTGCAGGGTCAGCCTCACCGCCAGGCCGACTGCTCCTGCGGCGTACCCGGCCAGGAGCAGCCCACCCAGGGCGGCGGGCAGCAGGCGCCCTTGGAGATCGAGCGTGCGATCCAGCTGCAACCAGGCGTCCGCCGCGCCGCCGGGCATCCATCGTCCGACCGCGGGGCACGTGGGGACCACGATCTGCTCGACGACGAGCATCCAGACCAGGACCCCGACGACAGTGGGGATCTGGCTCCGCAGGAGCGCTCCGGCGCAGACTCCGATGACGGCGTAGGCCGCGAGGAGGACGAACGCGGCCCCGACCGTCAGCCAGAGCCGCGGACCGAAGCCGACGTCGCCGCCGCGACTGCTGATCACGCCGGCGCCGACGGTCACGGACACGACCAGCGCCGATCCGGCGAGGAGGACGCTGGCGAGCGCTCCCGACAGCAGCTTGGCCAGCAGGACTCGGCTGCGGCGCGGCTCGCCGAGATAGGTCGCGGTCGCGGTGCCGTAGCGGAACTCCTGGGTGAAGGAGAGTCCACCGAGCAGCACGATGAACACCTGCGGCACACCGAGGCTCAGCCCCACCACCCCGGCCAGGAGGCCGGGGTCGCGCAGGGAGGCCCCCGCTCGCCCGGCGTCGGCGTGAGGGACGTTGACCGCGACCGTCAGCGCCACCAGGGCGAGGGTCGCCAGCAGGAGCCCGGTCGCGGCCCGGGTTCGCAGCTTGAGCAGCTCGGCCCGGACCATTGCCGTCACGCCGACGACCCCTCGCCCCGGCCGGATCCCTGCGTCGCCTCGAACTCGCCCAGGAGCCGGAAGAAGACATGCTCGAGGTCGATCGTCGGGCCGAGGCGGTGCAGCACCACGCCATGCCTGGCCGCGAGCTCACCGACCTCCTCGGGCGGGGCGTCCACCTCGAGGTCCTCGTCCACCGCAGAGCAGTGCCGGCCCGCCGCCCGCAGGACAGCCACGAGCCGCGCCGGGTCAGGGGTCCGGATGCGGGACCCGACCCCCGTCTCGCCCCGCAGGTCGGCCAGTCGGGCCGAGCGGACCAGCCGCCCGTGCGCCAGCACGAGCACCTGGTCGGCGATCTGCTCGACCTCGCCCAGCGCGTGGCTGGAGACCAGGACCGTGCGGCCCTGGTCGGCGAGCCGGCGCAGGTGCCCCCGCAGCCACCTCATCCCGGGAGGGTCCAGACCGTTCGTGGGCTCGTCGAGCACCAGCACGTCCGGGTCGCCGAGCAGCGCCGCCGCCAGACCGAGCCGTTGGCGCATCCCGAGCGAGAACTCGCCCACCCGTCGCCCTGCGGCGTCCGCGAGGCCAGTGGCCGCCAGGACCCGCCTCGGTGCGTCCGCGGGGAGCCGTGACGCCGTCGCAAGGACGCGCAGGTGGTCGCGGGCGGTGCGCCCGGGATGCCAGCCCGATGACTCCAGCACCGCGCCGACCCGGCGGACCGGATCGGTCAGCTGGTCATACCGCTGGTGATCGAACGTCGCCGTGCCCCCGCTCGGGGACGCCAGGCCCAGCAGCACCCGCAGGATGGTGGTCTTCCCGGCACCGTTCGGCCCGAGCAGCGCGGTCACCTGGCCCGGCAACGCGACGGCACTCACCCGGTCGACCGCGTGGACGGCACCGAAGGTCTTGCTGAGGTCGCGCAGCTCGACGGTCACCGACTCACGCCTGCTCGTCCGCGCGTCCGCGCCGGCGGCGGCTGAGGTCATCGCTCGGGCCGGGCCATCAGTGCGCCGAGTACGGCGAACACCAGCATCCACGCCATGATCGCCAGGCGACTGGCGACGAAGGAGTCCGTCCCGAGCACCGGGCCGAGGACGACGAAGACGAACGCCCCCAAGACCACCAGCGTCCACGACAGCCGCCGGCCGAGAATCCGTCGGCGCAGCACCACGATCCCGCCGACCAGCAGGCCGACTCCGGTCGTCAGCACCGGGATGCCGTAGAGGCTGCTGATCGTCGTTCCGAGGGTGGAGTCGTTGGCCGTCGTGGCCGCCGACATCGCGATCAGCTCCATCAGAGCGAGCAGACCGAGCCCGACGGTGGCCGCGAGGAGAGCCCGGCGCGCCGTTCGCCGCCCTCTGACGGCGGGGAGGCCGGCCAGTGCGCCGACCGCCACGGCGAGCGGCAGGTGCTGTCCGAAGAACGTGGCCTGAGCGATGACGTACCAGGTCGCGGTGAACGGGAAGCTGTAGCGGCCGTCGCCGACCTGGTCTGGCCAGGCCAGCACCACGGCGCCCTGGGCGACGCCCACGAGCCCGGCGACGAAGCACCAGCGGCCGGCTCGGGCCACAGTCCTTGCGCCGACAGTCTGGGCGAGTTCCGTTGCGGTGTCAGTCATCTGTCCTCCTGGTTGGTGATGGGCGAACGTCGTCGTTCTGGGGGTCGCTAGGAGTGCGAACGCGGCCACGTGGTGAAGGTGGCTTCGGACAGCGCCTGGGCCTGGGCGTCGCCGCCGTCGAGGACCTTGCGGAAGGTGACGGACCCGTCGGCGGCGAGCTTCACGTCGGCCTGGGTCCAGGCGCCAGGGTCCTGGCTCCAGTAGATCTTCAGATGGTCGCCAGTGAGGGTGTAGCCCCCCGAGGTCTGGCTCCGCGTGCCGGCCTTCGGGCCGCTGGAGTAGACCTGTCCGAGCCGCCACGTGCCATCCGCGAAGGTCCAGACGAAGTCGCCGGTGTTCTCGTCGATGACCCCCTGGTCCGTCACGCCGGCCGCGCGCGCCTGCGTCGCGGTGAGGGTGAAGGCGTAGGTGCCGTCGAACGACGCGGCCGCCGGGGCCGGCTGCCGGCACGACGTCACCGGGTCGGGCCTGGGGTCGTCCTGCTTCATCTGGGTGACCGAGTCGATGATGGCCGCGCTGGTCGGGTCCTGCCGCAGGTCCCGCACCACTCCCGCCGTGGCGGCGACGAGCGACGCCACCTGCGCCCGGCTGGCACCGGCGATGCGACCGGACTGGGCGCAGAAGGTCTCGGCGGCGTTCCGGTCGGTCGGCAGGTTCGCGATCACCCACTGGCCGGTGGCCGCCGCCGCCGACTGGACCTGCGCCCACTGGTCCTTGGTCAGCTTGTCCCGCAACCCGGCCCACGCGGTGAGCACGTTGACCTTCGGATAGAAGGTGACGTTGCCGGTGGCGACGCCGGCCGGCGCCAGCCGGTACGACGACTCGGCCCCGGCCATCGTGGCGGGGTCGGCCTCGGCGTCGCTGGAGCGTGCACCCAGAGCCTCGAACATCGCGTTCTCAGTGCGCGACCAAGCCATCCGGACCACGCCGCCCTGGTAGTCCGCGGCCCCGCGCAGGGGCGGGCCGAAGGCGAACGGGTGCCGGAGGCCTTCGGGGTACAGGCCGAGCGCGGAGACCCCTACGGCCGGGAGCCCGGAGACCAGCTGCCGGGTCAGCTTGCCGTCACCGAGAACCCGTGCGGTGAGGGTGTCCGTCGTGATGAGGAACGGCGTGTTGAGCGCACGCAGGCTGGTCACGCCGAGGTCGTCCCAGGCCCGGGTCGGAACCATGGCGAGATCCAGCTTGCCGCCGATGACCAGTTTGGCCACGGCTTGGTCCCAGTGCGGCACCCCGATCCCCGCCGCGTGCCACACCGGCTCGACGGTGACGGTGCCGTGCGACCGTGCGGCGACCTCGCGGGCGAAGTGAGTGATCTGTTCAGCGCTCGGCGCCAGGGCGTCGTCGTCGGTCCCGAGCCGCAACACCAGTCGCTTGGCCGGGGCGCCGCCGGTCGAGCCCGAGCCCGAGCCGGAGGAGCCGGCGCAGGCGGTCGCCACCAGCATCAGGGCGACCCCGGTCAGGGCCACTGCGACGGGCCGAAGGCGTTGCCCCAGAGTCTTTTTCAGCATGCGGCGACGCTAGGGACCGCTGCGGCCGGGCGGATCGGGAGTTGACCGGAACTTGCGATCGGAGAATTCCCCACCCGCGCTCGGCGCGGCTCGGCTCAGCCTGGTGCGGCGTCCGTTCCGATCCGGGTCCACGGCCGGGCGAAGAAGCCCTCGGCGAGACTCTGCGCCTGGCCGTCGACGACGTCGGTGAAGTAGATCGTCCCGGCGCCGGTGACCCGCAGCCGAGCCCGGGTCCAGTTGCCCGGGGTAGTCGTCCAGTAGAGCGTGAACACGCCGTTGCGGTAGGTGTAGCGCCCGGTCCCGTCGGGGTTGGCCACGAACGAGTCGGACTCCTGGTGATCCGTCCAGGTGCCGTTGTGCAGGGTCCAGGTGTAGCGGCCGACGTTCTGCCGGATCTCGTCCTCGTCGTCGACGCCCGCCGTCCGCAACGCCTGCGCGGTGACGTCGGCTCGGTAGACGCCGTTCAGCCGGGCCAGCTCGCCGGCGCCACCTGAGCCCTCGGTGCCCGCCCCCGTGGCACCTGGGCACCGGGTGACCGGCTGCGGCGACGGAACGCCGGCGACGAGGGAGCGGATCCGGTCGATGAGCCGTCGCGAGCCCGCATCCGCCCGCAGCTGCGCGGTGACCCGGGCACCCGCTGCCTGCACCTCGCCCACCTGCTGGGGACTCGCGGCCACGACCTCACCGCCGTGCGCACAGAACGCTGCTGCCGCCTCGAAGTCCGACGGCTGCTGGGCGAACATCCACGACCGGGTCGCCGCCGCTGCCTCGCGCAGCACCGCCCACTGGTCGTCGCGGAGGTGACGCCGCGCGTCGGAGTTCGCCACCAGGACATCGGTCTTCGCGAAGAATGTGATGTTCCCGGTCGCGATGCCGGCCAGCGTCGTGGAGAACTCGGACTCCGCGCCGCGCTGGCTGTCGGCGGGGAAGGCGTCGGTCACCGAGGCTCCGAGCGCCGTGAAGAGCGCGGCGACCGTCGCGGACCGGGCCGCGCGGATGGTCGCGCCCTGGTAGTCGGAGACGCCGAGCAGGGGCGCGTCGTAGCCGAACGGGTGACGCATCCCGTCCGGGAGGACGTCCAGCCCGACGACACCCGCGGCGGGCAGCCCGGCCAACAGCTCGTGGCGTGCGTCCTCATCGTTCAGCACCGCTTCCAGCGCGGCCGGGCTGGTGACCAGGAACGGCGCGTTGAGTGCCCGCAGGCTCCTGACGCCGAGCTCGTCCCACGCCCGGCCGGGCACCAGGCCGAGCTCCCACGTGCCGTGGGCGACGCCCCGCGCCACGACTTGGTCCCAGTCCCGACTGCCGGCGTCCGCGTCCGGCACCGGGGTGATGTGAATAGTGCTGTGGGACAGTGCATTCACCGCTTCGGTGAAGTGTCGCACCTGCATCGTGGTGGTGGGGTCGGAGCTGTCGTCCGGCGTGGCCAGGCGCAGGACCAGACTCGGGCCGGCCACCTGACGGGTGCACGCGCTCAGCGGCCCGCCGGCCAGGACGGCGGCAAGCCCCATGGCCAGCCCGATGGCCAGCCGGACCGAGGCCCGGCGCCCGCGACCGACCGTCATGCCGTCACCGTAATGCGGCCGTGCCGACGTGGGTATGGGGTCGCTCCCCATTGCGATAGGAGATTTCCCCATTCAACGCGGGGCCTGCTCGCACCATGATGGGCCCATGGAGGCAACCGTCCGCGTCCCCCGGACGTGGCCGTATGTCGCCGCGGCGGCCGGCTCGCTGGTCGTCGTCGTGGCCAGCGTCGCTGCCTTTCACGGCGCGGCACCTTACGTCGGGCCGGCCGACCTGGTCCGGATGGCGGCGCCGGGCCTGGCGCTCGGAGCGGCGGCGGCGGTGGCCGCGGTGTCCGGCGGACGTCGAGCCGGGCCGGTCCTGCTGGTCGTGGCCGCGCTCGCCTCGGCCGCGTCGGCGCTGTCGATCGGGGTGGAGCAACGGTGGTCGGGATGGGTCGCGGTGGGCGCCCTCACCTGGGTGCTGGCGCCGGCCGTGGTCGGGTCGGCCTTGACCTTCCCCGACGGCGGCCTGCCGAGCCGGACCGGGCGGGCGGTGACGTGGGCGGTGCTGGCGCTGGGGGCGGCGACCGTGATCGCGACCGTCGTGTCGTACGACCCGGGCGCCTGGTCGTGGTGCCGCTGTGTCGGCAACCCCCTCGCGGGCGCGGCCGGCCCGGGCTCCTACGGCCGGGTCGCCGACGCGCTGACGATCACGCACGCGGTCGTGGTCGGCTCGGGGCTGGTGGCGTTCGCCGCGACGAGGATGCGGTCGGCTGTTCGGGGCCGCGGGCTGGCGTTCGCGCTGGTCCTCGCCGTGCTGCTGCTGGCGTGGCTGAGCGCCGATCTGTTCGACCTGAGCGACGTGGCCGAGCCGAGCTGGTTGACGGACCTGGCCGAGCTGACGCTGGTCCTCACGCCGGTCCTGTACGTCGCGGCGTACGCAGGTCGCCGGCCCAACCGGGCCCATGTGGCCGACCTGCTGCTGGCGGTCCGTGACGAGCACAGCCTCGTCGGACTGCAGGCGCTGGTGGGCCGGGCGTTGGGAGACCCGAAAGCCGTTGTGGCGTGGTGGGATCCGGAGTCCGAGGAGTACCGCGATCACGCTGGACGCCGAGCGGGGATCCCCGCGTACGACGCGCTCACGGTCGACGTCGGGGGTCGGCCGGTTGCTCAGGTGAGCTCGGACCGGCTCGGGTGGGTCGGGGCCAGCGTGCGGGACTCGGTCACCGAGGCCCTTCGGCTGGCCGCCGAGAACCGCCGACTCGCCACGGAGCTGCAGCAGACGCTCGACCAGGTCAGGGACTCGCGGGCGCGGATCCTGACCGCCTCGGACGAGGCCCGCCGGCGGATCGAACGCGACCTGCATGACGGGGCCCAGCAGCTCCTCGTCTCGACGGGGATCAAGCTCAAACTCGCTGTCGCGGAGGCGAACTCGGGCTCCGGCGCGACGGACATCGCCGGCGTCCTGGACGACGCGTCGGACCAGCTCAACCAGGCGCTGGCCGAGCTGCGCCAGATCACCGCCGGGATCGCACCGACCGCCCTCGTCCACGGCAGCCTCGCCGACGCCCTGCAGGAGCTGGCTCTGCGCTCGGCCGTGCCCACGACCATCCGGGTCACGGGGTCGGGTGAGCCCGACGAGGCGACCGCGTCCGCGACGTACTACGTGGTGTCCGAATGCCTGGTCAACATCGCCAAGCACGCCGCGGCAACGCGGGCGAGTGTCGTCGTCGAGCAGGTCGACCCGCTGCGGCTCAGCGTGACCGACGACGGGCGCGGAGGCGCGGTGCTCGACGGCCGGGGCACGGGCCTGCGGGGTCTCGTGGACCGGGTCGACGCCCGCGGCGGCACGCTGGTCGTGAGGTCCGACGACGCCGGTACGACGGTCACCATGTCGCTGCCCCTGCACTCGGGACTGGGGGGCGGCGCATGAGTCCCCAGCGGCCGCGGGTCATCATCGCCGACGATGCCGTGCTGGTGCGCGAGGGCGTGCGGCAGCTCCTGACCGCCGGTGGGTGCGAGGTCGTCGGCGTGGCCGGTGACGTGGCGTCGATGCGCCTGCTGCTCGGTGCGCACGACGACGTCGACGTCCTCGTGCTGGACATCCGGATGCCGCCCGGCCACCGGGACGAGGGGATGCAGGCGCTCGAGGATCTGCGGGCCGCGGGCAACCCGATCGGCGTGCTGCTGCTGTCGATGTACGCCAGCCCGACCCTGGCGGTGCGGGCCCTGTCCGCGGGCGGCGCCACGGGCTACCTGCTCAAGGAGCGGATCACCGACGGGGAGGCACTCGTGGCGGCCGTGCGGGCAGTGGCCTCGGGCGGGACGGTGGTGGACCCGGACGTGGTGGGCCTGCTGCTCGGCTCCACCGGGCGGCCCCGGCTGGTGGACGCACTGACTCCCCGGGAGCAGCAGGTGCTGCAGCTGATGGCCGAGGGCCGCTCGAACCTCGGCATCGCTGGGTTGCTGCACCTGAGCGTGAAGACGGTCGAGACCCACGTCGAGCACATCCTGGACAAGCTCCGGATCGCGCCGTCCCCGGAGGAGCACCGACGGGTCCTCGCCGTCCTCGAGCTGCTCCGGGCCGGCGACTGATCAGCGACGTGCCGCCAGGCGAGATCGTCACCTTGGTTCAGGTGTCAGGACCAGCGGGTCCGCCCCCTGGCACGGCGAATGCGCCTCAGCCGTCCTGGCTGGGGCGCACTCGCCGCGCTCGACCGCGATGCTGCGGTCTCAGTAGATGTTCGACCCACCGTTGCAGACGAGGTGGTTGTTGTAGTTGTAGACGGCGTAGGCGTTGATGACGTGGGAGGCGACCTTCGTGTTGCCGCTCATCCACGACAGGCTGAGTCGGATCGCCACGTCCTGGTTGGGGAACTCAGCACCGGTGTATCCGCTCTCGCCCGCGCCGCCAGCGTCGTGAACCGTCGTCTGGTTCGTGGCCCCGTTGCCGTAGGCGGTCCAGGAGCGGGTCCAGAAGCCGGCACGGGCGTAGGTGTAGAACCAACCGGTGCGGTAGGCGACCGGGCCGGAGGTGCTCGGGTGCAGGAACTCGACGTACACCCAGACCAGCTGTGCGGTCGTGCTGGTGCCGGTGACCGACGGCAGACCAGTCGTGGAGACCTTGAGGTCGGCGAAGCCACCGGCTGCGTGCGGCTGGAGGTACCAGCCGCAGTTGACGTTGGTGTACTGCGCGGTGGCCGCGGACGCAGGCGCCGCACTGGTGGCCAGGATCAGGCCGAGGCCGGCGGCTGCGGCCAGGACACCGCTGACCAGGCGGCGGGTGAGACCTCCACGGACGCGGCTGGTCGGGGTGGGCGAGTCGGCGAGAGCGGTGGAGGTCTTGGGGGCTGTGGTGTTCATCGCATTCTCCTTGTTTCGGTGCGGGCTGTCCGGCTGACACCACTGTCGCCGCGGAGCCGGGTGCGCACCGTTGGCCGGAGAACGCAGAAGTGTTGGCTTGACGACACAGCCCCGAGAGCCTGGGACGGTCGTCAGCGGCCGCACAGCGCGCGCAGGGCGACGGCGTCGACAACGGTTACCTCGCCCCTCTGGAGGCTGACCAGGCCGCGGGCTGTGAGCCGCTTGAGCGCATGGTTGACCGATGGTCGCGTCGTGCCCACCACCGAGGCCAGCTCCTCCTGGGTCAACGGGACGCTGTACGCCAAGACGTCGGCCGAGGGGGCGAGGTCGGCCAGCCGCCGAACCAGCCGGTGCGGTACGTCTTCACGCTGAGCTTCGATCAGCAGCCGGCTGAGTCGCTCGACGTGGTAGGCCAGCGCCAGGATGAGTAGCCGATCGACCTGAGGGTGCTCCATCCGGAGCGTCTCGAATGCCGAGCGACGCAGACTCAAGGTGACCAGGTCCGTGAGCGCGGCGATCGTGGCCGTCCTGGTCTCCTCGGGATGCACCAAGGCCAGCTCGCCGAACGTCGAGCCGGGCTGGAGCACGTTGATGATCGACACGTCGCCCTCCGCGGTCTCGACCCGGACCGCTGCCAACCCCGTTCGTATGAAGTGGAGGCTCTCGCCGACGTCCCCCGCGTGGAAGACGACCTCGCCCCGGTGGTACCGGCGCAGGGTGCCGGCCTGCTCGACCCGACCGCGCACATGTTCGGGCAGGGCCGCCAAGACGTCGAAGTCCACAGCGTCAGTTGACCACGCGCGAGGGAGTCAGCGCCGCGGCCCGGTCTCGGATCGGGCGCGCGCCCAGGTGCTCGGCAATGGCCTCAGCCTCGTCGATGAGCGACGCGACCGGTTCCAGTCCGTACTGCTGATGGAAGGTCGCCTGGTCCAGCAGGGCTTGGGCCAGGTGGTAGGGACTGGCAACCACCCGCAGTTGCCTGACCGCCTCGTCCCAGTGGCCGCCCTTGGTCGGTTGGTCTGTCGCAGCGAGCCTGGCCCGGGCCAGGGTCCTGTCAGCGCCCAGGATGGGCGGCAGATGGCCGGAGGGGTAGGCGTCGAGGTGGGTGAGGAGCTGCCGCACCGACGCCTCGTCCTGGCATTCGAAAGCAGAACGGGTTGCGAGCGGCCACGCCCAGCAGACGTTCTCATGGGCGAGCCCGAGGGCCGACGTGTAGCGCAGCACCCGCTTCGCGTGGCCGAGGGCTTCCACGGGCCGGCCTGACGCCGCGGCGACGAAGCCGTCGAGCAACGACGCGGAGGTGAAATCCTGCGAGTCCTCGGACGCACGCATCACGGGTAGGGCGCCGAGAGCGGTGGCCGTCTGGATGTCGCCGCGCAGCGCGGCCAGCAGACTCACCGCTTGGAGCAGCCGCTCGTCAGCCGCCAGCGAGTCCCGCTCCATTGCCTCGGCGAGGGCGTCGCTCACACCTCCCCACTCACCGCACGCGAGTTTCGCCCACGCCAGGTTGCACGTGATGACAGCCAAGGAGTCGTAGGCGCCAAGTCGACGGCAACGCTCGATGCCTTCCTTGGCAACAGTTGCCGCAGAAGAAGGGTCGCTCGGGGTCATGCAGTGGGACAGGTTGATGCGGGCCATCACCGAACGCAGGCCGTCGTCGAGCCCGTCGGCCAGCTGCGCGGCGTACTCGAACTGGGCGATCGCCTCGTCGTCGCGGTTGAGGAACGCGTAGCCGAGACCACGACAGATGAACAGGTCAATCCGCAGTTGAGTCGAGACTCCCAGCGACTGGCCGAGGGCTTGTGCCTCGTCACCCAGCTCAGGTCCAACGGGATTGCCGTCGAAGATCTCCAGGACGGCGAGGCGATAGAGCGACGTAACCGTGTCGCTGTCGGGCTCCGACCGCAGTGCAGCCAGGGCCTCCTGCAGCACCTTGCGTGCGTCCGTCGTCCGGCCGAGCATCATCAGGGCCCGCCCGAGCCTGCCCTGCGCTCGTGCGGCCGCGCGCAGGTCACCGTTCGCGAAGTGCAGACCCGTCGCCCGCTCAGCTGTGCGCATCGCATCTTCGTGAGCACCGATCTTGTCGGCCGCGGCGGCAGCGCTCTCCCAGCACTGCGCCGCAAGTGCGGCGCGCTCCGGGTTGGCCGACCGGTCGGCGAGTTCCGCGAGCTCGGCGGCTTGAGTGAAGGTCTGGAGCGCCCGGGCCGGCGCTCCGGAGCGTTCCGCCCGGTCACCAGCGCGGACCAGCGCCGAGATGGCTCGGCCCCGGATCCGGTCGTTGTCAGGGTCTTCGGGCACCGCGCTCAACGCATCGAGGTAGTGGCGCGCGACGACATCCATCACCTCGTCGCCGGCTGTGGTTGCAGTGTCCTGGAGATGGTCGGCCGCGACCAGATGCCGAACCCTACGGTCTCGCCGGGCGAGGGTGTCGTAGGCAACCTGTCGCAGCATGTTCTGACCGAACCGGTAGGAGCCTCGTTCGGGCGAGAGCGGATCAGCGGAGATGTCCAGCACACCTCGGCGGACCAGCTCGGCTAGACCCTCCTCGACCTGGCGCGTGGGCCGCCCGGACACGGCGATCAGTGACTGAATCGGGAAGCTGCCGCCAAAGACCGAGGCATCAGCGACCAGGGCTTGCAGTCGCGGGTCGAGCGCGTCCAGACGGGCAGCAAGCACCCCGTGCAGGGTGTCCGGGACAGACAAGGGTCCGATGTCGGTCGTCAGCTGGTAGCTGTCGTCGACCTTCACGACGGCTCCCTGATCGATCAGCGCGCGGACGGTCTCGACCGCAAACAGCGGATTCCCTTGAGCCTGGCCGGTAATCGCGGCCGCCGGCCCGGGAGGGATGCCGGGCACGAGCTCCTTGACCAAGGCGTCCATCGAGGCCGCATCGAGCGGGTCCAAGGTCAGCGTCGTTCGGTTGCGACCCGAGCCCAGTGTCGGCCTGCGCTCTGTCAGGTCTGGCCGCGCGAACAGCACGATGTAGATCGCGGCGTCACGCGACCAGTCCAAACAGCTCTCCAAGAAGTCCAGCAGCGCCGGATCGGCATGCTGGGCGTCCTCGATGAGCAGCACCGTCGGTTGTGCGGCCGCCAACCGTTCGAAGAACAACCGCCAACCAGCGAACAGCTCCTCTTGTGGCAGCGTCGAGTCCGGGTCACTCCCGGGAAGCGACACGTCCAGCAGGCGGGCTAGACGGGTCCCGATGTATGCGCGCTCGTTCGGGTCTGCAACGAACTCCGGCAGTCCGTCGAGGAACTTCTGGGACGCCACTCCGGCCGAGTCCTGCTCCGCGATACCGAACCGTTGCCGCACGGCCTCGGCCAAAGCCCAGAACGCCGCCCCTTCGCCGTAGGACAGGCAGCGCCCACGGTGCCACAGGACGGTCTGGGCCAGCCCGTCCACGTACTTCTCGAACTCCCAGCCAAGCCTGGACTTTCCGACTCCAGCCGGGCCCGAGACCAATACCAATCGACCCGTACGCCGGTCAGCGCTGGCGTGCAGCAGTTCCTGGATCGTCCGCAACTCCGCGTCACGGCCCAGGAACGACGCCTCGAGACCGTCGACCCGTTGTGCGCCACCGACATGAGACAGCACCCGCGTCGCTTGCCATAGGGCAAGACCCTCGCTCTTGCCCTTCAGCTCGTGGACGCCGACGGCCGTGAACCCGATGCCCGCACGGGCCAGCCGCTGCGTCGCCGAGTCGACCCAAACCCTTCCCGGGGCTGCGGCGGCTTGAACCCGTGCGGCTGTATTCACCGCGTCTCCGGCCACCAGTCCCTGCGAGACCGCGCCGACCGTGACAGCGACCTCGCCGGTCACCACGCCGGCTCGTAAGGTCAAGTCAGGCAGACCGAGCCTGGCGCCGAGCACTCCGACCGCAGCGACCAGGTCAAGCCCGGCGCGAACCGCCCGCTCCGGGTCCCCCTCCACTGTCACCGGCGCGCCCCACACGGCCATGACCGCATCACCGATGAACTTCTCGACCACGCCGCCGTACCTGTCAATCACCGTGCGGGCGGCCTCGAAGTACTCCGACAGCAGTTCCCGCACCTGCTCTGGATCCCGCGTCTCCGAGGTCGACGTGAAGCCCACCAAGTCCGCGAACAACACTGAGCAGATCCGTCGCTGCGCTACTGGGCCAACGGGGCCTACGGGGCCTACGGGCGAAGGTGCCTCCGCGTTGGGGACGAACTCCGGAGCTGATGCCCTCTCGAGCGCGAACCCGCATTGCGTGCAGAACCTCTGCGCTCCCTCCACCGGCGACGCGCATGACGGACAGGTCGCCAGCAGCTGCACACCACACTGACCACAGAACCGGCCACTCTCCGGATTGGCAGCGCCACACAACGCGCAGGCCTGCGCCACGTCGTCCTCCGTTGTTCGGCAGTCCGCGGGCGGGCACTCGTCGGCCAGTGCGCTGAGAACTGCGCGAACAGTATGTGGCAGAAGCGCTTTTCGTGCTGCCTATCCGCGGTGATCAGGAGTTCGAGGGGTCGCCACCAAGCTCTGAAGTCCGCCCGAGGGCCGGCACCGAAGGAGCGGTCGACCTTGAGGGCTGATACGTGACGGGTCGTGAGATATCAGCTGGAGTCTGCACCCGCGCACGAGCCGAGAGCCACCTCGGTCCACGGCTCACATCGGCTCACCCGGGGTCTGGTCCAGGGTCGTCGCGCCGGTCATGATCGCCACTGCCTCGGACATGGTGTGCGACTTCGGGGTGATGACGCCCGCCGAGCGACCGAGGCGCTGGATGTGGATCCGGTCGGCCACCTCGAAGACGTTGGGCATGTTGTGGCTGATCAGGATGACCGGCAGACCCCGGTTCTTGACCTCCTGGATCAGCTTCAGCACCTGGCCGGTCTCGCGGACGCCCAGGGCCGCGGTCGGCTCGTCGAGAATGACGAGCTTGGTCGCGAACGCCGCCGAGCGAGCGACGGCCACGGCTTGGCGCTGACCACCGGAGAGGGTCTCGACCGTCTGGGACATGTTCTGGATCGTGCCGATGCCGAGGTCGGCCATGGACTTGCCGGCCGCCACCTTCATGCCGCCCTTGTCGAGCATCCGCAGTACCGATCCGAGCGGGCCCTTGCGCCGGAACTCGCGCGCGAGATAGAGGTTGCTGGTGATGTCGAGCGCCGGTGCGACCGCCAACGTCTGGTAGACGGTCTCGATGCCTGCCTCCCGGGCGTCCTGCGGCCGCTTGAAGGCCACCGGCTGCCCGTCGAGCAGGATCTCGCCGGCATCCGGGGTGTAGGCGCCGGTCAGACATTTGATGAGGGTCGACTTGCCGGCCCCGTTGTCGCCGATGACGGCGAGCACCTCGCCGGGGTAGAGCGTGAGGTTGACGCCGTCGAGCCCGACCACGCGGCCGAAGGTCTTGACGATCCCCCGCGCTTCCAGGACCGGTTGACGGCTTTCGGTGGGTCGGCTGGCCGAGGGGGCCTGCTCGCTGGTGACGCTGGTCATGCGCGTACCTTCCTGATCCACTGGTCGATGGCGACCGCCGAGATGACGAGGACGCCGATCGCGAGCACGCGGTAGTTGTCGTTGACACCGGCGAGAGACAGTCCGCTGCGGAAGAACCCGACGATGAGCGCGCCGAGCAGGGTCCCACCAACGGCACCCCGGCCACCGAAGAGGCTCGTGCCGCCGATCACGACCGCCGTGATGCTCTCCAGATTGGCGTCGGTGAGGGCGTTGGGGTCGGCCCCACCGGCTCGACCGATCAGGATCCACGCCGTGATCCCGTAGATCGCACCGGCGACGGCATAGACGCTGAAGAGGACCCGGTTGACCCGGATGCCGGCGAGCAGGGACGCCTCGGGGTCATCTCCCACGGCGTACACATGCTTGCCCCAGGCGGTCTGGCTCAGCGCGAACCCGACGACGATGTACAAGGCCAGGACGAGGATGACGCCGGTGGTGATGCGGAACGGGCCGATCGGGAACGTGGTGCCGGTCCAGTTGATCAGGCCCGGCAGCTGGCCGCTCTGGATGCTCTGGGCCTTGGAGTAGAGGAGCGCGAGCGCGCCGAAGACGCTCAGGGTGCCCAGCGTGACGATGAACGGCGGCAGCTTGATCTTCGTGACCAGGGCGCCGTTGAGGGCGCCGGTCGCCAGCCCGACGCCGATGCCGACGGCGAGCGCGAGGATGCCGGGGAGCCCGTTGCCCTTCGCGAGCTTGGCCATGACGAGCATCGACAGGATGGTGGCGGCGCCGACGGAGAGGTCGATGCCGGCGGTCAGGATGATCAGCGTCTGCCCCACCGCCAGGGCAGCCACGACGGCCACTTGCTGGAAGACCAGCGACAGCGATTGGGCGTGGGCGAAGCGGGGGTTGGCGATGGAGAAGGCGATGAACGCCAGCACCAGGACGAGAGCCGGGCTGATGGTCGGGTGCGAGTGCAGCACGTGCTGGACCCGTTGCAAGGGAGTCTGCCGGCGGGCGGCGAACTGTTCTGCGGCAGTGGTGGGGGGGTGTGCCGTGGCTGTCACCAGGACCTCCGAAGTGGTCGTTCACGAGTGGTGCGGCGCCCGGGTCACCGTCCCACCTCGGGAGGTGGTCGGCAAGGGCTGTGCAGACCGGCACCGAGGTCGGTCTGTGGGCTTGCGTAGGGATTGCGTGGGGCTTGCGTGGGGCCTGGCCCGGCGGCGGGACGGTGTCGATGACACCGCAGCCCGCCACCGGGTCCGCCGGCCCGTCGTGCTGGTTCTACGTCAGCCGACGCTGCCCCAGCAGATCTGGCTACCCGCGTCGCTGGTGATGCTCTGCACGCCATCGACCGGCTTGTCGGTCACGAGCGCCTCACCCGTGTTGAAGAAGCTCAGCCCCGGCGAGGTGCTCGGCTTGGTCTTGTCCTTGGCGTACTTCGCGATCGCCTGGACGCCGAGCTGGGCCATCTTGATCGGGTATTGCTGCGCGGTCGCGCCGAAGATCCCCGACTTGACCTCGCTGACCCCCTGGCAGCCGCCGTCGACCGAGACGATGGTCGCCGTCTTGCCGGCTGCCTTGAGCGCGTCACTGGCGCCGGTGCCGGCCGGTTCGTTGATCGAGTAGACCAGGTTGATGTTGGGGTTCTTGGCCAGGCACCGCTCCATGGCGGTCTTGCCGTCGGGCTGGTCGCCCTGGGTGGGCTCGTTGCACGCGATCGTGTAGCTGCCGCCGGAGTAGCTCCCGGTCTTGGCCTCGTCGCCGTTCTTGGCCTTGTCCTTGACGTCGATGCCCATGCCGGTGAGGAAGCCCTGGTCACGGTCGTAGTCGACCGAGACGACCTTGTCGTTGAAGAGGTCGAGCAGGGCGATGACGGCGGGCTTGCCGTTCATCGTCTTCGCGGCCCACTGACCGATCAGCTCGCCGGCCTTGAAGTTGTCGGTCGCGAACGTGATGTCGACGGTGTTGGCCGGGTCCGGCGGCGTGTCCAGGGCGATGACGTAGAGGCCGGCGTCGCGGGCCTTCTTGATCGCAGAGTTGACGCCAGGCCCGTTCGGCGTGATGAGGATGCCCTTGTCGCCCTTGGCGATGGCGTTCTCGATCAGGGTGATCTGACCCTGCTCGTCGCCGTCCTTGGCGCCGGCCCCGATGCTGAGGTCGACCCCGTTGGCGGTGGCCGCGGCCTTGGCGCCCTTCTGCATCGAGACGAAGAAGGGGTTGGTCGAGTCCTTGGTGATCAGGGCGACCGCGACCTTGCCGCCGCCACCCCCGGAGCCCGAGCTGCTGCCGCCGCAGGCCGCGGCGAGACTGACGGCGGCCAGGGCGGCCATGAAGGGTGCTGCACGCCGGACGAGGGTCCGAGAGCGGTTAGAGCCGGCCATGTCTTGCCTCTCTTTTGGGTGCGTCAGCGTGTTCTCACGAGGAGGGGAGGGATCACTGACAACGTTGTCAAGGCAGTTCTACTCATTTGAGCGCGTGGCTGTCAATAGATTCGGGACGGAAGCGGGGGATGTTGTTGACATCGTTGTCATCGGTGTCGTTATATGTCCCCGTCGCCCGACTTGAGCGACCACGAGGAGAGGGCACGCGATGCCGCGCCGCGCGACCATCAAGGACGTCGCGCGCCTGGCCGGCGTGAGCTTGAAGACCGTCTCTCGCGTGATCAACCGTGAGCCCGGGGTCTCGGACGCACTGATCGCCAGGGTGCAGACGGCCGTCGTCGAGCTCGACTACCGCCACAACCTCGCCGCGAGCAACCTGCGGCGGGGCCAGCGCACCCAGAGCATCGGCGTGCTGCTGCACGACCACGCCAATGCCTTCTCGGCCAACGTCCTGCGAGCGATCGAGGACCGCGCCCGCGGGCTCGGCGTCGCGGTCCTGTCCGCCAGCCTCGACGACGAGAGCGAGCGCGAGGCGGCGCTCGCCACCGACCTGGTGTCCCGCAGGGTGGACGGCCTGATCGTCATGCCGACGGGGCCCGACCAGAGCTACCTGCTCGCGGACATCCGCGCCGGGCTGCCCGTCGTGGCGGTCGACCGGCCGGCCCATGGGGTCGAGGTGGACACCGTCGTCGTGGACAACCTGGCGGGGGCGCAGGCCGGGGTGACGCACCTGCTCAGCCGCGGGCACGTCCGGATCGCCTGCCTGACCGACGACCAAGCCATCTGGACCGCGAGGCAACGACTCGACGGCTACCGGCGAGCACTCACGGCGGCGGGGATCGAGTACGACGACCGCCAGGTGGCGCCCGACCTCGCGACGGACGACGCGGCGCGGTCGGCCGTCCGAGGCCTCCTGGAGCAGCGCGACCCGCCGAGTGCGATCTTCGCCGCCCGCAACAATCTCGCCGTCGGGACCGTCCGGGCCTTGCGCGAGCTGGGCCTGGCCCACGAGGTGGCGGTGGTGAGCTTCGACGACTTCCCGATGGCCGATCTGCTCGAGCCGGCGATCACCGTGATCCGTCAGGACCTGCGCGCGCTCGGCGCCGCGGCCGCGGACCTTCTGTTCGCGCGCATGGCCGGGTCGACCGCTGCGCCCCAGCTCATCGAGCTCACGACCACACTGATCGAGCGCGGCTCCGGTGAGATCCCGCCTCGCGACCTGCTCGCGGCGGGTTGACCAGGTCCGGAGGGCGGGCGGTGAACCGCCCCGGGTCGGGGTTGGCCGTGTCAGAGCTGTCCTCGATTACCCTCGGGGCGGTGACCGGCAACCGTCCCGAGAGCAACGGCGACGCTCGCGACCTCGAGGCGATCGCCGACGTCGCGCGCACGTTCTTCGGTGCCTTCGTGTCCGGTCCGGACTGTGCCGCCGGCCTGGAGCGGCTTCGAGAAGTGCTCCTGCCTGAGGCCGTGATCATCCGGACTGGCGGTGACCAGCCCGCCATCTACGGAGTGGACGCGTTCATCGCGCCCCGGCAGGCGCAGTTGTCCGGTGGCACCTTGGTCGAGTTCAGCGAGTGGGAGTTGTCCGGACGCACGGACGTCTTCGGGGACATCGCGCACCGCTTCTGCAGCTACGCCAAGACCGGGGTCCAGGACGGAGCTCGATTCACCACTCGAGGGATGAAGACGCTGCAGTTCGTCCGCACGTCCGACGGGTGGCGGATCAGTGCCGTGGCGTGGGACGACGAGAGGGACGGCCAGGACGTCCCTGTCGACGCTCGACCGGACGATGACCCTCTACCTGACGATGGCTCGATGCCGATCGTCCGCACCCAGGACCGCCCGATCATCGAGCGCGGTCCCGACCTCCCCTCCCTGCAGCGACTGGTCGATCGGGCGAGCGGCTCCGATGCAGTCACCGTGCTGGTCAACAGGTTCAGCCACGGCGAGCGGGTTCCCGAACACACTCACGAGGTCGAAGAGGTCCTGGTGGTCACGGCCGGGGAGTGTGTGGTGACGATCGACGGCCGGCAGGTCACGGCCCGGGAGGGTGACGCGGTGATCGTGAAGCCCGGGGCGAGCCACTTCATCGCGCACGGCTCCGAACGCGCCTGCACCGTCGTCGCCATTCTCGGCTCCGCCGACGCCGTGATCTGGAGCGAGTGAGCGGACGGCCCTGCGACGCAGTCCTGGATGACCTCGCTCGCAGGTCTGGGTGAGGCTGCTGCGATTGCCACGTCGACCGACGAAGCGTCGGCTGGCCAGTCGCGGGCTTTGCGGACGGAGCCATGTCTGCTCGAGCGTCTCACCGACAGGCTCCAAGAATGCGAGGACAAGGGGCTGGGACCCAGGTCGTCACCAGCCATCGTCAGTAGCACGGCTACGGCGCAGGGCTCTTGGCGGAGGCTAGGCCGGCGTCTCGAGCCAGGATGATCGCGGCCGCCCGGTCGGGCGCTCGCAGCTTCATGAGGATCGCGGAGACGTTGTTGCGGACGGTCTTGTCGGAAAGGCCAAGGCGGTTGGCGATGGCGGGGTTGGCGTGGCCAGCGGCGATGAGCTCGAGGACCTCGAGCTCGCGGACACTGAGCTGCGGGAAGGGGTTTGGTCGCTGGCCGCGTCCGGCGACCATCGTGGTGAGGCGGCTCGCCAGCTCGACGTCGAAGATGGCTTGGCCGGCCGCGACAGCGCGGACGGCGCGGAGGATCTCATCGCGGCGCAGCCCCCTTCAGCAGGTAACCGCGGGCCCCGGCCCGGAGCGCGGCGATGAGCGAGGTGTCGTCCTCGAGCATGGTGAGCATGAGGACGGCCGTTTCCGGGAGCTCGGCCGACACGACTGGCGGTGGCATCCACGCCACTGGTGCCGGGCATGCGCACATCCATGAGCACGACGTCCGGTCGGGTCGCCCGGCAGACGGCCAGCGTTTCGTCGCCGTCGCTGGCCTCGCCGACGAAAACGAGCCCGTCGGCGTCCTCCACCATGGCCCGCAGTCCCGACCGGAAGATCGGGTGATCGTCGGCGACAACCACCCGGATCCCGTCCGGCAGCCTGCCCCTGGCGGATGTCGGTCACGTCGTCTCCCAGGTGGGGAGGACGGCGCGCACGGTCGTGCCGCTCGGTTCGCGCCGGATGATGGTGCAGCTGCCGCCGAGCTCGGCGGCCCGCTCGCGCATGGACATGATCCCGACACCTGCGCGGTACTGCTCGGGCAGGCCGACGCCGTCGTCCTCGACGACGACGTGCAGAGACCCGTTGAGCTGCAAGCCGACCCGGCACCACTGACCCCCGCCGTGCCGTAAGGCGTTCGTCATCGCCTCCAGGGCGATCCGGTACGCCGCCACCTCGACCGCCGCCGGCAAGTCGCCGTCCACGTCGCCGAGAACCTCGACGCCGCCCATGGCCCGCGCCTGCTCCCGGATCGCCCCGACCAGCCCGAGCTCGTCGACCGCGGGCGGTCGCAAGCCATAGACCAGTCGGCGTACATCGGAGACGGCATCCTGCGCCTGGCGCGTCAGGTCGATCCAGATCTGCTTGGGCCGCGGTCGGATCCGTGATGACGCGCCCTCGGGCTCGCTGCAGGCCGAGGACGACTCCGGCCAGCGTCGGGCCGAGGCCGTCGTGCAGGTCGCGGCGCAGACGGCGGCGCTCCTCCTCGGTCGCGCCGACGAGCCGTTCGTGGGATCGAGTGAGGTCGCCGGACAGTGAGACGGCGTGGGCGGCCGAAGCCACCTGCCGGGCCAGGTCGGCGAGCAGGCGCCGCTCGGCGATGGTCAGGACGTGGTCGGCGCCGGTGTCGGCGACCAGCCGGCCGATCCGCTCCCCCGCGAAGACCAGGGGCAGCTCGGCCCGCTGCCCTTCCGGCAGGTCGGCTGGGTTCCGATCCGCACCCGCGGTCAGCGACCCGGCACCAGCGACGCGGACGCCGCGGACCTCGATGCCGACCCAGGCCAGCCGCAGGGCATCTCGAACGACGACGGCCACGGTGTCGAGCACGTGCTCGGTGTCGGCCGCGTCGGCCAGCCTCTGCCCGAGGCGGTCGATGGCCCGGGCCGGGTCGTCCCGGTCGCCGTAGACCAGACGGTTGACCCTCCGCTGCAGCAGCTCGCGCAGGGGAAGGGCGACGAGCAGCGCGACGACGGCCCCCATCGGCCCGGACGACGTGGTGGTCACCGTCCCGACTGCGGTGGCCACCAGCACGTAGACGATGACGACACCCGCGCTGAGGACGGTGTAGACCGCCACCCGGCCGAGAACGACGCGGACGTCGAGCAGGCCGTAACGACGGATGCCCACCCAGCAGGCGATCGCGACGGCGAGCATGCCGGCCGACTCGAACGGCGCGGCCGCGACGCTGTCCCCGTCTCCTGAGGCCGACGTCACGACGATGCAACCCCACCAGGCCAGGGCGCACGCCCACGCCGCCGGCACGACGAGCGCCACGGCTCGCCCCCGCGTCGTACCCCGAAGTCGACGCCAGCGCAGCGTTACCGAGACCGCCGACAGTGTGGCCATCGGGGCGACGAGGGCGATCGCCACGACCAGGGCGTCCGCGACTCGTCCGGCCGCGCCGGGCAACGCTGTCGGATTGGCGACGTCCGGGAAGTCGAGCAGGGTTGGTGCCGAAGACCGTCCACACCAGCAGGCAGAGCGACCATCGCCAGGTCGATCACGAGAACCGGGAGCCAGCGCTTCGACGGCAGCCGCCCGTCGGGGTAGAGGAGGACACCCACCGTGGGCACCAAGACGACGGCCGGGATCCAGGGCCAGCCGTCCAGCCAGCCGGCCCATGCCGCTCCCGGCAGGTCGCGAGCGAATGCCGCCCCGGCGTAGATGTACGCGCAGGTCGCCAGCGGCAGCGCGACTCCCGCGGCCAGCAGCAGCCACCCGGGCAGCCCGCCGGCCCGGGCCCGGACCGCCGCCGCCCCGACGAGAGTCACCGGCAGGACGAGCGCGGCCACCACCGCCAGCAGCACGTTGACGAAGGTGGCTCGGACGACCGTGCCGAGCAGCAGTCCGGTGACGCCCAACACCACCGAGAGGACCAGGGCGCCGCGCGCGGTCGGCGTCCCTGAGACCACCCAGCCCTCCCATGTCATCGGATTGTGGTCGGACGAAGGGGTGGTTGTCTGCCCCGCGCGCCATCTCACTTCGCCGATCAACCCGAGTCATGCTGACCCCTGCCCGCTTCGGCCTGCCGCTCGCCGCGGTCAGGAGCGGGCGAGCGTCGACTCCGACGTCGCCGCCGCGGAGACGGCGTTGGAGCGCACCAGGCTCATTCCGCAGGCGAGCGAACGCGGCCATCAACAGCACGTAGGCGAGGACGCCGACCGGCTTCAGGCCGGCGCTGCCGACGATCTCCAAGATCGGGCTGACCCCGAGACAGGCGGCCGCCCACACCGGCACCGCGCGGACCCGCCACAGTGCCACGGCCAGCAAGATCAAACCGAGCACATGCCCGACCAGGAAGACGATCGTGGTGAGGGTGAGCACCCCCGACCCGGTGTACGCGTCGATCGCGCTGGCGCTGACCCGACCGTGCGCCGCCTCGGCGTACAGGACGTCGGGAGCCAGGATGTAGGCGATGCCGGGAATCGTGGTCCCGATGGTCAGGACCGCCGCCACCCAGCCAAGCCGAGTCGTCCGAGCCTGAGCCAGGTGGGCGACGACAACGAGCGCCGGCAGGAAGAACAGGATCGTCAAGTCCAGCCACGCGGCGGCCTGCATCGCGCTCGGATGCGCCACCGCCTTCGCCACATTGCTGGCCGCGGACTGCTCGCCCTCCGACACCGGGGTCACCAGCTGCTGCACCAACTGTCCGACCGAGGCGACCACCAGGCAGGTGATCCCCAAGCCGACCTCACGTCGAGTCCACATGTGTTCTTCCCTTCGGGCGATGTCCAGATCAGGGTTCTGATCGACCAGACCATGCCCGGCGGTATGTCCCGGGCGGAAGGGACCACTGTCCCGGTACATCGGGATTCCGGAACCGGGAGCGACCGTATCTCACACCCTTAGCGGCTGTTAGACGGTTCCGCGTAGGACCGGTGTCGGGTCACGTGACACCTCCGCCGCCGTCACAGCAGCCTGGGCCGCCTGGGCCATCCGCGTCGAGGCCGATCACCCCGCCGCGATCACCGCGTCATGATGTCAACACCGGTCCTGTCGGAAAGCGGGTCAAGGTCCGGATTCCGCCATTGCCTTGAAGATGGGCCGCGCACGGCCTGACTACCGCGTCAACGAGTGTTGGACGGAGTCACAGCGCCGTGGGGCAGGCCGTTCCTCTGGTGTCGGATGAGCCGGTCCGCGAGGCGCGCAACGGTGGCCATGATGGTTAGGGCCGGGTTGGCGGCGCCTTGAGTGGGGAAGGTGCTGCCGTCGGTGATCAGCAGGTTGGGTAGGCCGAAGACGCGGTGGTCGGCGTCGACGACGCCGTCCTCGGCGCGGGCCGCCATGCGCGCCCCGCCGACCAGGTGAGCGTTGCGGGTGATGGTCATGACTTCTTGGGCGCCGGCGGCTCGCAGGATGTCCTCCATGGACTGTTGCGCAGCAGCGAGTAGGGCTTTGTCGTTGTCGCATTGGGTGTAGGCGAAGTGGGCGACGGGCAGCCCGTGGCGGTCCACTTCTTCCGCCAGGGTGACCCGGTTGTCGGCCTGGGGCAGGAATTCGCACAGCGCGCCGAGGGTGGCCCAGTGAATATAATCGCGCATATATTCCCTGAGGACTTCGCCCCAGTGGCCTTGGGCGGCAACGTGTTCGGCCCAGGTGATGGGCAGCGGGCTGACGGTCTGGATGGACCAGCCGCGCTTGTACGGCGCGGATGGGTTGGTCTCGTAGAAGGCCTCGGTGCTGACTTCGGGCGGCGGGGCCTTGTACATCCGGACCTCGGCGTCAAAGCGTCCGGCGGTCTGGGGGGCGCCCTGGACCATGAGGTAGCGGCCGAGGTTGTCGTGGTCGTTGCCCAGGCCTTCCGGGAACCGCGGTGTCGCCGAGAGCAGGAGCAGGCGTGGCGTCTCGATGCTGTACCCGGCCACCGCCACCGCCCGCGCCCGTTGCCGGTGCTCGATGCCGTCGTGCAGGTAGGTGACCCCGGTGGCGCGGCCGGTGTCGTCGTCGACCAGGACTCGGGTCACGTGGGAGTCGGGCCGGATCTCGGCGCCGTGGGCGAGGGCGTCGGGGATGTGGGTGATCAGCGGGCTGGCTTTGGCGTTGACCTTGCAGCCCTGCAAGCAGAAGCCGCGGTAGATGCAATGCGGTCGGTTACCGAACCGGCCGTTGCTGATGGCCACCGGGCCGACCCGCGCCTCGATACCTAGGGCACTGGCGCCGCGCAGGAAGATGTCGCCGTTGCCGCCGACGGGGTGGGCGTGCTGCGGGTAGCTGTGCGGGTCGCCCCAGGGCCAGTCCTGACCGGCGACCGGGAGCTCGGCCTCGATCGCCTCGTAGTGCGGCTTGAGGTCTTGGTAGGTGATCGGCCAGTCAGCCCCGACCCCGTCCTGGGTGTGGGTGCGGAAGTCGGAGGGGTGGAAGCGGGGGGTGTATCCGGCGTAGTGGATCATGCTGCCGCCGACGCCGCGGCCACTGTTGTTGGAGCCCAACGGGACCGGGTCGGCTCCGCCGATCTGGCGAGGTTCGGTCCAGTACAGCGTGTGCGCTCCACGCTCGTCGCTGACCCAGTCCGCGTCGGGGTCCCAGAACGGCCCGGAGTCCATGACGACGATGCTCCAGCCGGCGCGGGCCAGGCGTTGGGCGAGCACGCTGCCCCCAGCGCCGGCGCCGACGATCACTAGGTCGACCTCGTCCTGGGGGTCGTAACGGCGCATGTCTGCGCGCAGGGCGTGGTTCGTGCGACTGCCGTCGTTGGGGATCAACCAGGCGGATGCGTTGCGGTCCCGCACCTTGTCTGCGGTAGTCACCGGGTTTCCTGGGTTTGGTCGAGCAGGTGCTCTCGCACGGCGTGGGCCTTCTCGATGCGATCGGCGAACGGGATCGGGTCGGTGTCGTCGTGGTCGGCCCTCTCCCATCGTTCGCGGGAGTCCAGCCCGATGTTCTTGTACCCGCGGGGGTAGGCCGGGCCGCCGAAGCCGATCTCGTTCCAGGCCCATGGGTGGGAGTAGAAGGCGGTGCAGGCGTAGCGGGTCCACAGGCTCCACACCTGCTGGGCCGGCAGGCCGTGCCACTGTCCGCCAGCGTCGCCGATGGTCTGCACGGCCTGCACCAGCGCAGCTTGGGCGCTGGGCGGGAGCTGTGCGAACTGCTCCCCGTGACGGTCCTGGGCGTCCTGGTCGAGCTGGGCCAGGGTGCGGCGCCACGCCTGGCCGTCCTCGGGCATGTCGTCGTAGTGCCAGCCGTCGGTCTCCCCGATGGCTAGTCGGGCGTCGATCAACGCCAGGACCGGGATCCGCGGTTCGCCGTCCTGGGCCAGCAGGAGGTCCAGAAGCGGACGTGCGATGGCGTCCTCGGCCACCGTGAAGAACGACAGGTCGGAGGTCGGTGCCAGCCGGGCCAGGACGACGCCGGCGGTGACCTCGTCCCATCGTCCGGATTCGGCGAGGACGTCGTACCCGGGGAAGCGGCCGCGGCCTTGTGGGGTGACGGCTCGCCGGCCCGGGCTGCGGTAGGGCATCAGCCGCCTTCGCCTTCGCGGCGCAGCAGGGAGGCGAGCAGTCCCATCCCGCCGACCAGGCTGGCCAAGGCTGGCGCGAACAGGGGTGGCCCCATCTCCAGGTTGTAGGCCGCCATCTTCCAGCCGCCGGGTTTCTGGGCGATCCCGCGCGCGTGCAGGTAGGTGCCTTGGATTCCGTTGGCGATCACCACCAGGGAGGCGATCGGCAGGACGGTCTTGGCGGCGCGGCGGGAGAAGACGGCGGCGATCCCGGCCGGCACCAGTGTGGGGATGATCGCCACCGGCCACCACATCATCTTGTTGCCGAAGCTGGCGCTGTCGTGGGAGATGTACACCTCGGCGGTAGTCAGGACAGCGCCGCCGGCAGTCATGGCCGCCAGGGTGCGCTCGAAGCGTCCGGTCGCGATGTCGTGTCGGATCTGGCCGGCCAGGCCGACCGGCTCGGCGATGTGATGCCGGTGGGAGCGAGGAAATTTCGACATGGTCGTCCTATCTCAAACTCATTGTTTGGCTGGGTGATCGGAGTTTCGAGCGAGCCATTGCTGGACTCGGTCGGCGCGCAGTGTCAGGCCGTGTCCGGGCCGGTCGGGGCGAGGGGTGATGGTTCCTCCGGTGGGGTCGAGGGTGCCGTCGAACAGCATCGACTCGATCCGGGTGTGGTCGTGGAACCACTCGATGTGCCGGACGTTGGGGACGCTGGCGCAGACGGCTGCGTGCAGGTGGGGGCCGCAGTGGGCGGAGACGTCCAGGCCGAACGACGCAGCGACGGCGGCGATCCGGAGGAACTCGCTGATGCCGCCGCAGCGCGAGGCGTCGACCTGCAGGCAGTCGACGGCACCGGCCGCGCACAGGCGCCGGGCCTCGTAGCATGTCCGGGGTGTACTCGCCGGCCGCGACGTCGGCGCTAACGGCGTCGCGGACCTGACGCAGTCCGGCCAGGTCCTGGGAGGAGACCGGCTCCTCCAACCAGGTCACGTCCTCATCCGCGACCGCCGCCATCACCCGGATCGCTTGCTTGGCGGTGTAGGCGCCGTTGGCGTCAACGTACAGAGCGCAGTCGGGACCGATGATCTCCCTAGCCTGTCCGATCCGGGCGACGTCCCGGCGTTCGTCTGCGCCCCAGTCCTGGCCGATCTTGATCTTGACTCGCGGGATTCCTTGCGTGGCAACCCATCCGGTGAGCTGGTCACGGAGCTGGTCGTCGTCGTAGGTGACGAAACCGCCGCTGCCGTACACCGGTACCGAGTCGCGGACCGCGCCGAGCAACCGGTGCAGGGGCAGGTCGAGCAGCCGGGCCTTCAGGTCCCACAGGGCGATGTCCAGGGCGGAGATCGCGTAGTTCACGACGCCGGGACGTGTCATGTTGCGGGTCCGGTCCCGCAACGACCCGACCGTGCCCGCGATGTCCATCGGGTCGGTCCCCAGGACCAGCGGGGCCAGCTCGGAGTCGATCAGCTCGGCACACGCGGCCGGCCCGTAGGTCCAGCCGGTGCCGACGCGGTCGCCGGACCGGGCCTGGACGACGACGACGGTGGTCGAGTCCCACAGCAGTGTGCCGTCGCCCTCCGGCGCGTCGGTCGGGATGGTGTACGCCGAGACCGAATCTCGTCGACTGCCTCTGGGGGGCGGACCCGGTCGCCGATCGATGGTTCGGTCAGAGTGGCCATCGGCTCACCGGCCGGAGTTCGGTAGCAGCTCGGCCAGCTTGGTCCGGACGCCTTCCTTGACGACGTCCCAGCGGTCGTCGTCGCCTTTGAGGACGGACTTCGCGGTGTTGATGGCCTGTTCCAGGGTCGCGTGCGGCGGGATCGGCGGGATGGCCGGGTCGGTCCGTACGTCGAGCACCGTCGGGGACCTGGGCCGACAGCGCGGTGTCCCAGGCCGGTCCGAGCTGTTCGGGGTCAGCGATGTACACTCCCGCCAGGCCGAGGCTGCGGGCGAACGCGGCGTAGTCGACGTCCGGGAGGGACTGGGAGGCCTCGAACCGTGGGATGCCCTCCATGGCCCGCATCTCCCAGGTCACCTGGTTCAGGTCGTCGTTGTGCAGGACCACGACGACCAGTCGGGGGTCGGCCCACTCCCGCCAGTACCGCTGGATGGTGATGAGCTCGGCCAGGCCGTTCATCTGCATCGCGCCGTCGCCTTCGAAGACGACGACTGGTCGGTCGGGGTGGGCGAACTTGGCGCCGATCCCGTAAGGCACGGCCGGGCCCATGGTGGCCAGGTTCCCGGACAGGGAGCCGCGCATCGTGCCGCGCATCTTGATCTGTCGGGCGTACCAGTTCGCCGCGGATCCCGAGTCCGCGGCCAGGATCGTGTCGTCGGGCAGCCGGGAGGACGCCTCGAAGAACACCCGCATCGGGTTGACCGGGTCGGCTTCAGTCATCGCCTCAGCGCGCATCGAGTCCCACCAGCGCGCGACCCCGGACTCGATGTCCTCCCGCCAGGACCGGTCCTCCTGTCGCTCCAGCAGCGGGATCAGCGCGGCAGGGTCGCGGCGGCGTCGCCGACCAGGTTGAGCTCGTTGGGGTACCGCAGCCCGATCATCGCCGGGTCGACGTCGATCTGGACCCCCCGGGCCTGGCCGGGTTCGGGCAGGAACTGGGTGTACGGGAAGCTCGACCCGACGGTGAGGAGCGTGTCGCAGCCGATCATCAGCTCGTAGCTTGGACGAGTGCCGAGCAGCCCGATCGACCCCGTGACATACGGCAGCCCATCGGACAGCACGTCCTTGCCCAGCAGCGCTTTGGCCACTCCGGCGCCGAGGATCTCGGCCACCTGCTCGACCTTGGCCCTGCGCGTTCCGGGCGCCCTGGCCGACCAGGATCGCGACCTTCTCCCCGGCGTTGAGCATGTCCGCGGCCCGTTGCAAGACCGCGTCGCCGGGTATGGCGGTCGGCCACTCCACGCCGAGCGAGGACGTGACCATCTTGAAGGCGTGGGTCGGCGGGGTGTACTCCAGTTCCTGGACGTCGTACGGGACGATGATCGCGGTTACCGTCTATTGGCCGATGGCGGTGCGGATGGCCCGGTCGACCAGGTTGGGCAGCTGCTCGGGCACGGTCAGCATCTGCACGAAGTCGCCGGCGACGTCCTTG